>NZ_JAAAWN010000015.1 GCF_010500865.1 Alteromonas profundi | reverse complement strand
TCTAAGCAACTTTGCATTGAATGGTATTTTATTATCATAAAACCACACGCCAGAGGCCAAAACTTCCTCTGAAAGAAGCGTTGGTTCCCATCCCGAAGTAAACATTTTTTTCACCAAAGCACCTAACTTTCCAATAACGGGCGCAGACATGTGGGGCATAATGGCGCAGCCGCCCCGCGTGTATGCGTCCCAGCGAACGTAGTGAGTGTGTTAATTGGGTTGTTAGTACCCGTAAACCCAATACTACCTAGCAACATTATTTAATTTTATTCCTATTTTTGATTATTTCTCGGTAACTGAAATAGGTAAAAAACGGCGATAACAAATAAAATGCTAAGAACACGTCTAAAGCAAAAAGCGGGTAAATTAATTCTGCTTGCCCAATAGACCCGCAAAAATCCCATGAAAAGATAGAGATACATTCATACACTGAAGTTGACCAGACATATGCAGTAAAACCGAATAAAACGCTAATTATTAGAAGACTTCTCAGCATTTTTAGGTATAGCTTTTTGGATGGTTTTACTTTCAAGCTTCCTGCTCCGAGGGTACTAACAATTTAATGTACGGAAAAAATCCTTTATGTAACGTGGATAAAATCCGTATACAACTTTAACAATCTACTTACTTTCGCACGTAATAGCATCTACATCAATATCCTACACTCGGGAGTCGAAATCACCACTGCAAAGTACGGAATGTTTCTTTTTTATTTTACGTAAGCTGCAAAAAAAGTCGTTGAAGCATCTTTTTTAAAAAAACTGGAGGGGCAGGCAGGGTCGACTGAAATCCGTAGATAGTACTCATTATTCCTTTTGGGGGAACTAAGTATGCCCAAACGCAAAACTGCAATTAAGCTAGTTTCGGTAATGCCTTGGCCATACCAATATTTGTTTACAACCACTTTCACTATACAGCTAATGCATCTATTTTTTAATGTAAACCATTCATTCGATGTTGTGGGGCGCCCCTTTAAGGCATGCCTACGAACAGCGCGTTTTTATAGGTTAAATATTTACGTCGAATACGGGGGGGGCTAAATGTGGCCAGATCGAGTGAAATTACAACTTAATTTTGATGTTGAAAAAATGAAATGCGACGTACGCTTACTCGATTCTATAGAGTGGGTTAGTCATTTTGTGAAGCAAAACTATCTAGGTGATTGGTCTATTATTCCTTTGCGTGGCCCTGCGCATGCCACCCATCCAATTCTAATGAGCCACTCGAATCCTGGTTGCAACGAAATTACCGATACGCCTTATCTACAAAACCTTAATTATATACCAAAGGTGCTTAATACTTTTATGTGCCCATTGTTGTCGGTGCGCTTGATGAAACTAACGGCGGGCTCCGAGATTAAACGTCATATCGATTACGATTTAAGTGTCGAGATGGGCACAGTAAGGTTGCACATTCCTATTATTACACACAATAAGGTTACCTTTTGGGTTAACGATAAAGTGGTTCCGTGTAACGCGGGAGAGTGCTGGTATTTACGTCTGAGTGATCCCCATTATGTTACGAATGAAAGCGACATCGACAGAGTTCACTTAGTGCTGGATGTTACTGTGAATGCTTGGCTTGAACGCATGTTATACAGCGCTCAACATGGGCATTAAGAACGGGACGATTGCGTGTAAGCGTATGTATGGGGGGCAAGAACTATGTTTATTTAAATTAACCTTTGATTTCCATTCCCTGCATTATGGTGTAAAGATGTAAGTTTAAGCCCTTTGGTCGATGCTCCAGGCACTTTCAAGTAACGTAAGACAGATAAAACGAGGTAGGCTTTTCACCCCAGCGAAGATGACAAGCCCTAGCATTAAGCTGAATAGGCTTGTCACCTGTTTCTGCGAGAGATTCGTTCAATAGTATCTGTCTTTCCATGCTTGCATTGAGCCATTGAACACATCTACATGTTTAATTCCTAGCTGTCGTAAATAGCTCGCGGCCACGGTGGCTCTTTTACCGCTGCCGCACATACAGGTATAGGAAATATCAGGGTTTAAACTTTCAGATTTTTCTTTAAGGTATCCTAAATAGGTATGAATGGCACCAGGGAGAGGGGTAGCCGATACTTCTTCATTCTTTCTTACATCCAGCAAAACCCAGTTTTTCTCATCTTCTAAACGCTTTTTAACCACATCGGCTGTTATGTACGACAGGTGTGACATACATTTATCTTCTTCTGTTATCGGCATAGGAATGTTACTAAAGAACCCTGCTATGTTGTGAAAGCCCATTCGCCATAGTTGTTTGGCTGCATCGTTTGCCTCTTCAAAACTTTGAGCAACAAACGCGATAGGGGTATCGTAGTTTAATAGCCAGCCGCCGTACGCACTTAACAGGTCGCCGGGTAAGTTGATGCTACCCTTAACATGTTGATCTCTAAACGCGCTATGGCTTCTTATGTCAATAAGGTGTCCGGGCCTAGTTTCAGCATCAAGCCAGCTTTCATAGTCGTTACCAATAATAGGTTGAAGGTTTTCAGGTAACCAAGGCGCATCTACACCACTCACGTTGGCTTCCTCCATTGCCTCAAAATAGGGAGCAATATAGTGGGATTCATTCACTTTTTTGTCGATGAAAGCGTCTCGGCTCTCTAGCTGCAACATAGGGTTATTTTTACGTTCTACCCCAAGGGTAGTAAATTCACGGTCTGCCATCCCGCCGCCGCAAACCGAACCGGCGCCGTGAGCGGGGTAAACAATTACGTCATCACCTAATGATAATAAGCGCTGTAGGCTATCAAATAGCGCGCCAGCCATAGCTTCTTTTTCATTCGGGTAGAAATCTGTTCTACCTACATCATTCACAAATAAGGTATCACCGGTAAATACGCCACAGGGGCTTTGGGCAGTTTGTTTGTCGCGAATAACTACACAAATACTGTCTTTGGTGTGGCCGGGCGTATGAATGAAGGATACTTCCCACGCGCCTATAGTACGTTTGTCACCATCAGAAACTGTGTCGGCGTACTGTATGGTGCTATCTGCATTTTTTCCATGTAATACCTCGGCATTGGTACGCTTATGTAGCGCGAGTGCGCCTGAAATAAAGTCTTCATTTCTATGCGTTTCTACTACGGTGGTAATTTTACATTGGTGTGTGCTAGCAATGTCTAGGTAAGTTTTGATATCAAGTTGGGGGTCAATAACACAGGCTTCTCCTGCATTGCCGAAAATATAGGAAAGATGGGAAATACCCGGTGTTTTAATTGATTCCAAAAACATAAACGCCTCCTTAAATTGGGGGTAGTTTTTCGTATTCATCCACTCATCGAGTTCTACCGTTTCATTCACGATACGGCTGGAGTGTAGAAATTGTTCACACTGTTTCACATCTAACCGCCATATCCTTGCGTTGGTGTCTTCTACTACCTTGCAATTTTCGCGGTTCTCTCTAATATGCGGCTCATTACTTAATAGCTATGTGTTTTTATGAAGTTTAGCCCACTACTGTCAGAACTTATCCAAGCCTTAACCTGTTTACCGGGGGTGGGGCAAAAAAGCGCGCAACGTATGGCATTTCACCTGCTCGAACGTAACAGAAGTGGTGCATTAGACTTAAGTAATGTGCTTCACAATGCGATGGAACATATACATCATTGCAAACGCTGCCGTACTTTCACCGAGGACGAGTTATGCCATATATGCCGACATCCAGAGCGGGAAGACAGTGGTTTATTATGTATAGTTGAAAGCCCACAAGATGTATTGGCTATTGAACAAACGCTAAGTTATAAGGGGCAATATTTCGTATTGATGGGGCACCTATCCCCTATCGACGGAGTAGGGCCAAAGGAAATAGGCCTAGATGAGCTCGAAGCAAGATTAGAAGCGGGTGGAATTAACGAAGTTATCTTAGCTACCAATCCCACGGTAGAAGGTGAAGCAACAGCGCATTATATTGGGCAAGTATGTGCTAGCTATAACGTGGAAGCGTCACGTATTGCTCATGGCGTACCCGTAGGCGGCGAATTAGAATATATCGACGGTAATACCCTCACTCACGCTTTCTCGGGGCGTCGTAAGTTATAACAGCGCATAACCACATGCTCTAAACCCTCCTTCGAATAATTACCCTATTTAGGATAATTTTTCACGCTTACTGTTGAAAAACACCTTGATAGACCCTACCTGTCAGAGAGTAACGTGATCCATTCAACGAGGAGATATTGGATTATGGCTGAAGCAGCCCATAAAGAAACCCACGGTTTTCAGACAGAAGTAAAGCAACTTCTGCATCTGATGATTCACTCTTTGTATTCGAATAAAGAAATCTTTTTACGCGAGTTAGTATCAAATGCCGCTGATGCTGCTGACAAGCTTCGTTTCCGTGCATTGGAAAATGATAGCTTGTATGAGAACGACGGCGAGCTAAACGTAAAAATTAGCGTTGATAAAGATGCTAACACGATCACCATCGCAGATAATGGTATCGGTATGACCCGCGACGAGGTTATCGCTAACCTAGGTACCATTGCAAAGTCAGGTACGAAAGATTTCTTTAGCAAGCTTTCAGGCGATAATGCCAAAGATTCGCAGCTTATCGGTCAATTTGGTGTTGGCTTTTACTCTGCATTTATTGTGGCTGACAAGGTTACAGTGCGTACACGCGCCGCTGGCGCTGATGCGGCAGAAGGCATTGAGTGGACATCAGAAGGTGAGGGTGAATTCACTATCGCCGAAATCAATAGGCCATCTCGCGGCACTGAAATTGTGCTGCATCTACGTGAAGACGAAACTGAATTTGCAGATACTTGGCGTTTGCGCTCTATCGTAAGTAAATACTCTGATCACATCAGCATTCCGGTGCAAATGTGGAAAGACGAAGTGCCTGAAAGTGAAGGCCCAGATGGCGAAAAAGTTCCAGCCCAGCCAGGTGAGTGGGAAGTAGTAAACAAAGCTACAGCACTATGGACTCGCGAAAAATCAGATATCACTGAAGATGAGTACAAAGAGTTTTATAAGCATATTTCACATGACTTTGCCGACCCTCTAGCTTGGGCCCACAATAAAGTTGAAGGCAAAACTGAATATACTAGCTTGCTGTATATTCCTTCTAAAGCGCCTTTTGACATGTGGAATCGTGAACAGAATCATGGCTTGAAGCTGTATGTTCAACGTGTCTTCATCATGGATGACGCTGAGCAATTCATGCCTACATACCTTCGTTTTGTAAAAGGTTTGCTTGATAGCAACGATTTACCATTGAATGTGTCTCGTGAAATTTTGCAAGACAACAAGATTACGCAGGCGCTTCGTCAAGGTTGTACTAAGCGTGTGCTACAGATGCTGGAAAAAATGGCGAAAAACGACGCCGAAAAATACCAGACGTTCTGGAATGAATTTGGTAACGCGCTTAAAGAAGGGCCTGCTGAAGACTTTAGTAACCGTGAAAAGATTGCTGGCTTACTACGCTTCTCTTCAACCCACGGCGACTCTGATGCACAAACAGTATCGCTTGCCGACTATATTGAGCGTATGAAGGAAGGCCAAGACAAAATTTACTATGTGACGGCTGACAGCTTGCAAGCGGCAAAATCAAGCCCGCACTTAGAAATCTTCCGCAAGAAAGGCATTGAAGTGTTGCTGATGGGTGAGCGCATTGACGAATGGTTAATGTCACACCTAACTGAGTTTAACGAGAAGCAGTTTGAGTCAATTGCAAAGGCAAACTTGGATCTTGGCGACTTAGAAGACGAAGAAACCAAAAAAGCGAAAGAAGAAGCTGAGAAAGAAGTTGAAGGCATTCTAGAGCGAGCAAAAACTGCACTGGGCGATAAAGTAGGTGATGTTAAGTTTACACATCGTCTAACAGATTCTCCTGCCTGCATTGTAGCAGACGACAGTGGTATGACTACGCAAATGATGAAGTTGATGCAAGCAGCCGGCCAGCCAGTGCCTGATGTAAAATATCACTTTGAATTAAACCCAGAGCATGCACTCGTGAAGATGTTGGCAGACACACAAGATGAGACCTTATTCAACGAATGGGTTGGGGTGTTGTTCGACCAAGCTGCACTGTCTGAACAGGGAAGCTTAAAAGACCCTTCAAGCTTTGTACAAAACCTAAACAGTTTGCTAATGAAGTTAGCTAAATAAGGCTAATTTTCACGAAGTAACTATAAGAAAAGCGAGCTTTAGGCTCGCTTTTTATTTGCATGCTAGAAAATGTGGGAAAGGGTGAATAATTAGTTTTTAAATCATCATCTTGTGTAATTATAAATGGGCAATATTCTGTCTAGCAGGTGAAGACGAGTAGTCACTGCCCCGTTGTTGCTCGAAAATAACACACATATATATTCGCTATTAGTCTTAAGTTTGATATTTGCACGGGCTTCTACTTGTCACTTTGAAGCTGAATGTGTAAAGTGCCGGAAGTAAAAAGTTCAAAATCATAAGCGGAGAACGCACACATGCGAATTATTCTTCTCGGCGCTCCTGGCGCGGGTAAGGGCACACAAGCTCAGTTTCTAATGGGCAAATACGGGATCCCTCAGATCTCAACGGGCGACATGCTTCGTGCTGCAATAAAAGCAGGCACAGAAATGGGGCTAGCAGCCAAACGTGTTATGGACGAAGGCAAGCTAGTTTCTGATGAAATCATTATTGGTTTAGTGAAAGAGCGTATTGCGCAAGACGACTGTAAAGATGGGTTTTTACTAGACGGCTTCCCGCGTACAATTCCGCAAGCCGATGCGATGAAAGAAGCGGGTATCTCAGTGGATCACTGCATTGAGTTTGATGTGCCAGATGACGTTATTGTAGAGCGTATGGGCGGACGTCGTGTTCACCCACCTTCAGGCCGTGTTTACCATGTTGTTTACAACCCACCTAAAGAAGAGGGTAAAGACGACAAGACGGGTGAAGAGCTCATTATTCGTGATGACGATAAAGAAGAAACCGTACGTAAACGTTTGGCAATCTATCATGAGCAGACTAAGCCCTTGGTAAATTACTACAGCCAAGAAGCGGAGTCTGGCAACTGTGAATATCACAAGCTAGATGGAACGCGTCCGGTAGACGAAGTAAGCGCTGAGCTTGCCGAATTACTGGGTTAGTCGTAGCTTCTATAGAGAAAAAGGTCGCAGTAGCGGCCTTTTTTGTTGCTTGTAACTCAGCGTTATATAGCGTTTAATCTTACTATAATTATTAAAAGTGGAGTCACCATATGGTGTTACCTATTACCGCGTTTTATGTAAGTTTGCTGGGTATTTGTTATCTCTACCTGTCATTTTTGGTTATAGGAATAAGACGAGCTAAGCAAATTAGCTTAGGCGACGGCGGAGATGAAGACTTAAAACGCTTAACCCGGGCCCATGGCAACTTTAGCGAATATGTGCCAATTACCTTAATTATGATTGCTTGCTTTGAGGCTAATGCAGGGCAGGCGTGGGGCGTACATGCGCTTGCTGCCGCGTTGCTGTTTGGCCGGGTACTTCATGCTTATGGCTTGCGCCAACATACGGGGGCAAGCTGGCAGCGCATCGTTGGTATGCTATTAACGTTTGCGGCTATGCTCATCGCTGCAGTGGCAAATCTTGCGCTTATCCATTTTGGCCTATAAGTAAAAAACGCAGGTTCACAAAAAAGCCCCACGTTTTTTTGTAGATAACGTGGGGCTTTTTTATGCTGTTATTTTTCAATACGGCCAAATAATGCAAATTAATGTGACCGAATTACATGGCATCCCACGTATTAATTGTTTAGTGATTTAACGCGAGACGTGAGTCTATTGGGCTATGCTGGAGGCATTAATGGCTGAGAAATCGCAGCAGTCAAAGAATAGGGAAAAAGACGTGGCACTGAGCCACACCGAAGAGCAGGACGTAAGAGACAACCAAAGCTTAAATTCAGTCTCTCTTTATGCCATCGTACATCGCGAAGGGTTAGAAGAGCTTCAGCGCCCCATGATGTCGTTGTGGTGGTCAGGCGTAGCAGCGGGTATAGGAATATCTATTTCCATTTTAGCCGAAGGGATCCTCCATCATCTTTTTAAAAACTCCGAATACCAATTTGTAATTGAAAACTTGGGCTACACCGTAGGTTTTGTTTTGGTCATTGTGGGCCGGCTTCAGCTATTTACTGAAAATACCTTGTCAGTCATCTTACCGCTTCTTAGTAAACCATCACTGAATATGATGCTTTGTATTACAAGACTGTGGTTAATTGTGTTTGCGGCTAATATGGTTGGTACCTTTTTGGCTGCCGTATTTAGTTATACCTTGCAAGCTGTGCCTCCAGCCCTAGTAGAGGGAATGACGGCTATTTCTAAACACTACGCCGAATTTAGTGCCTCAGAAGCCTTTTCTTATGGCATAACCTCTGGCTTTATAATCGCAGCCATCGTATGGATGAAGCCATCGGTGAAACATTCACAAGTGTTACTGATTATAATTTTTACGTATCTTATCGCCATAGGCAATTTTACCCACGTGATAGCGGGCTCTACCGAGCTCTTTTTACTTGTGCTTCAAGGGCACATTAGCATTGGCGAGACTGCCGCGCTTATTGGGGCAACGCTCATGGGAAATATTGTAGGAGGAACAGGGTTATTTGCGTTATTAGCGTATGGACAGGTAGTTCGAGAAATAGAGCAATGAAAAGATAAAAAATGCCCTTACCGCATAAAGCGATAAGGGCAGAGTAGTTTTATAGCTTTAGTAAGACAGTGCGTTATTTATGACGCTCGCGCAACACCTCAAGGGCATCGTTTAGCGACATATCACTGGCTTGAAGTAGTACAGTCAGGTGGTACAACAAATCAGCAGCTTCGTTTTTAAGCTCTTCTTTGTCGTGTACCGTAGCGGCAAGCGCCGTTTCTACACCTTCCTCACCCACTTTTTGTGCTATACGTTTAATACCTTTGTTGTAAAGGCTGGCGGTGTAGCTGCTCTTAGGGTCGGCATTTTTTCGTTCGGCAAGCACGCGTTCAAGGTCGGCAAGAAACGTGAACGCCGGTGTGTTGCCTTCAAACCAGCAACTTTCCACGCCGGTATGACACGTGGGGCCATTCGGGTTAGCAAGCACCAACAAGGAATCATTATCGCAATCGCACGCTACGCTAACTAGGTCTAATGTGTTGCCAGACGTTTCCCCTTTAGTCCACAGGCGCTGCTTAGAACGGCTGAAAAACGTAACTTTACCTGTCTCTAGGGTTTTATCTAATGCCGCTTGGTCCATATAACCTTGCATTAATACCTTGCCCGACAGTGCATCTTGAACAATAGCCGGTAGCAAATTGTCCATTTTACCCCACGCTAAAGTACTGCTATTTTCGCTTGTAATAATCATGGATTAACTCCTTTTGCTTGCGCGGTTAAACCATGGCGCTTACGCATAGGTACACCGTTGTTTGTAAGTTCTGCTTTTAACGCATCGATGTTAATAATACCTTTGTGGAACACTGAGGCTGCAAGAGCACCGTCTACATCGGCGTGTTGAAATACCTCGGTAAAGTGCGCTATTTCACCTGCACCGCCGGAGGCAATGAGCGGAACTTCACATACATCACGTACGGCTTTTAGTTGTTTAACGTCGTAACCTTTACGTACGCCGTCTTGGTTCATACAGTTAAGTACAATTTCTCCGGCACCACGTGATTGAACTTCTTTAATCCAATCTATGGTTTGCCATTTACTTTTTTGTGTGCGGCTTTCATCGCCTGTAAACTTATAGACTTCGTATTGGTCTGTTGCTTCGTTATAGAAGCTGTCGATACCAATCACCACACACTGCTGACCGTAAACATCGTGTAACGCGTTAATAAGCTCAGGGTTATTAAGGGCCGGAGAGTTAATCGAAATTTTGTCAGCGCCCATTTCCAGAATGCGCCCCGCATCGTCAATGCTTTTAATGCCGCCTGCCACACAAAATGGAATATCGATAACCTGTGCAATGCGGCTTACCCAGCTTTTATCTACCACGCGAGCATCTGAGCTTGCGGTAATATCATAAAACACAAGCTCATCTGCTCCGGCTTTTGCGTATTGTTCTGCAAGTGGAACAATATCGCCAATAATTTCGTGGTTTCTAAACTGTACGCCTTTAACCACTTTACCATCACGTACGTCCAAACAAGGAATTATGCGTTTTGCCAACATGCAATCGCCTCCTGCACGGTAAATTTACCTTCAAGCAACGCACGGCCTAAAATCACGCCGCCAACGTTAGTAGGTTTGAGCGCTTCAATGTCCTCAAGGCTGCCAATGCCGCCAGAGGCCTGCCAACTCACATTCCCAAAGCGGGCGGCCATTTCCTGATAAAGCTCGGTATTTGCGCCTTGTAACGTACCATCACGGCTAATATCGGTGCACAGTACATGCTTAGCACCTACGGTGGCAAAATCCTCTAGCAAGCCTTCTAGGGCTACGCCTGAGTTCTCTTGCCAGCCATGGGTAGCGATAAGCTTTTCACCTTCGTCGCTAATATTGATATCTAGCGCCAACACAATGTGTTCTGGACCATATTTTTCTACCCACGACTTCACCAATTCAGGTTGCTTTACCGCAAGAGATCCGATAACCACACGACTCACGCCAATCTCTAGTAATTGAGCAACTTCTTCTTCGCTTCGTATGCCACCGCCCGCTTGGAATTTCATCCGTTGCGTGTCTACCATCGACTTGATAAGAGACAGTTGGCGCTTGTTGGTATCTTTAGCCCCTGTAAGATCAACGATATGAAGCCACGTGGCGCCTTGGTCGGCGTAGTCATGAACAACGTCTACAGGGTTAAGTTCGTATTGGGTTTTCTGTTCGTAGTCACCTTGATACAGGCGCACTACGTGCCCGTCGATAAGATCAATGGCTGGAATAATCATTATAGGTTCACAAAATTAGTAAGAAGTTGTGCCCCAGCTTCGCCGGAACGCTCGGGATGAAACTGCACCCCATAAAAGTTGTTTTTATTAATGGCCGCAGAAAACTCGCTTCCATAGGTACAACTTGCTAACGTATGCGCATATTCAGGTACCGCGAAGCTATGCACAAAGTAAAAATATGTATCTTGAGGGATGCCTTTAAACAAGTCGTCGTTTTTATGGGTTACTGTATTCCACCCCATGTGAGGCAAGCGCAGCCCGTTGGCTTGCATGCGCGCTACATGTCCCGGCATCAAAGACAAGCAGGGAATATCACCTTGTTTGCTTTCAGCGCTACTGGCCACCATAAGCTGCATGCCTAAACACACACCAAGTACCGGCTGTGTTAACTCCTGTAGCGTTTCTACTAGCCCTTTTTGTTTGATGCTAGCCATAGCCGCTGATGCTGTACCTACACCAGGTAAGAATACTTTATCGGCAGCAACAATAACCTGCTTATCATCCGACACCTCCACTTCAACGCCTAAGCGCTCAAGGGCAAAGCGAACAGATGAAATGTTGGCACAGCCGGTATTTACAATGACAATTTTTTGCCTTTGCATTACAGCGCTCCTTTACTGCTAGGTAAAGCATCACCCTGGCGGGTAATGGCTTGGCGAAGGGCGCGACCAAATACTTTAAATAAACTCTCTACTTGGTGATGAGCATTACCCTCGCTGGTGGAAAGGTGCAATGACAGCCCCATACTTTGTGCCAACGAATAGAAGAAATGTGGCACCATTTCTGTGGCCATTTCACCCACTTGATCACGACTGAACTCAGCGTCAAATTTAAGGTGAGGGCGGTTAGATATATCCATAATGCATTCGGCGCGACACTCATCCATCGGCAAGGCAAAACCAAAGCGGCCAATACCACGCTTATCGCCTAATGCTTTTTTCAATGCTTCACCTAACGCAAGCGCGGTATCTTCAACACTATGGTGGTCATCTATGTGCAAATCGCCATCTACCGTTACGTTAAGTTCAAACCCACCGTGGGTAGCAATTTGATCAAGCATATGGTCAAAAAAGCCAAGACCAGTGTGAATGGTAGACTTCTCTTGCGAGTCTAAGTCGACACGTACTCTAATGTCTGTTTCAGAGGTTGTACGCACAACTTCAGCAATCCGCGACGACGCTAATATGGCTTTTTGAATGGCATTCCAGTCAAGGTTTTCGCGACTATATTGAAAACTCTTAATGCCCATGTTTTCAGCAAGCTGTACATCGGTAATTCGATCGCCAATAACATAGGAGCGAGTGAAATCAATCTTACCTTGCTGTAAATAGTCTTTTACTAAACCAAGCTTAGGCTTACGACAACTGCAATTGTCTTCGTCGAAGTGAGGACAAATAAGTACGTCATCAAAGGTTATACCTTGGCTTTCAAAGATAGCCATCATAGCATTGTGAGGCTTATCAAAATCTTCTTGAGGGAAACTATCTGTGCCTAACCCGTCTTGGTTAGATACCATCACCAGTTTAAAACCAGCGGCTTTAAGTTTAAGCAATACGGGGATTACATTTGGCTCAAAAACCAGCTTCTCTAAACTATCGAGTTGCTTGTCAACTGGCGGCTCTTCTACCAAAGTGCCGTCGCGGTCTATAAATAAAATGGCTTGCTGACTCATGCCGCGTCCTCATTTAAAAATTCATTAATTAATTGCATCAAGCGCTGGTTTTGCTCTTCAGTCCCAACCGTAACCCGCAAACAGTTCTTCAAGTTGAGCTGTTTCGATTGATCGCGAATAAGCATGCCTTGGCTAACTAAAAACTGCATGAGTTCGCCAGACTTTGCGTATCTAAACAAAACAAAGTTAGCTTTTCTATCGCCTACTAGGGTGAAGCCTTCTAGGGCAGCGAGTGATTCCGCCAGCGCCTCTTTCTCGCGATTAATAGTGTCAACTTGTAGCGCTATTAACGCTAACGTGTCTGTAGACAGTGCCTTAGCTGCAATTTGCGCTACCGGTTCGGGAACGGGGTAGGGCGCAATAACCTTTAATAAAGCTTGAATAATAGCGGGTTGAGCGAGGGTAAAGCCGCAGCGAAGACCGGCTAATGCAAAGGCTTTGGATAGAGTGCGTAACACCACTAGGTTAGGGTGATTGCTAATTTCATTCGCCCAACTATTGTCGGCGTCAAATTCGATATAGGCTTCATCTACAACCACCAGCGCCTTATCAGCAAAGTGATTAAGTATTTGCTTTATATCGTTCCGCGCAACCTGTGTTCCTGTTGGGTTATTAGGCGCACAAATAAAAATAACATTCACGTCTTCGTTAGCGCAGATGGCATTAACATTTACGCTAAAATCCTCGTTAAGAGGAATGGTTTCTACGCCCACATCACAGGTTTCTGCACTAATTGCATACATACCGTAAGTGGGTGGGCAAATAAGAATTTTATCTTTACCTGGCGTGCAAAAAGTGCGAATAAGCAGTTCAATTCCTTCATCTGCACCACGGGTGAGAAGGACATTTGAGGCGTCTAAACCAGCGTAATCGGCATACCCGTCTATCACTGCCGTTGGTTGGCATGAGGGATAGCGGTTAAAATTACTGCTATCTACACTATACTCGTTAGCAAAAGGCGATTCATTGGCATTAAGCCAGTCTTGGCCTCCGGAAAACAAGCGCCGGGCAGATTCATACGGCTTTAACGGTACTAAGTTATCGTTAATTAGCTTATCAATAAGCGTCGACATTAGCGCGCACTCCCGTTTTGTAACTTGTTCATGCGCAGTACAACGGCTTGTTCGTGAGCATCAAGGCCTTCAGCACTGGCCAATGCCATTATTGCCGGGCCCAAATTTCGCATTCCTTCTTGCGAAAGCTCTTGAATAGTGTAGCGGCGCATAAAGTCTAATAATCCAAGGCTGGAATAATTTTTTGAGTAACCGTATGTGGGCAGTACGTGATTAGTACCCGAGGCATAATCTCCCGCCGATTCTGGTGACCAAGGGCCTAAAAAGATAGAACCAGCATATTTAATCTTGGGCAGATAACTACGGGCGTCTTCAATTTGTACAATTAAGTGCTCTGGCGCGTAGGTGTTACTCACCTTAATCGCTTCATCGATAGAGTCGGCCAGAATATAGCGCGCATTTTCCATCGCAGGACGCGCAATCTCGGCCCGTGAAAGATTAGCTAGTTGTCGTTCAACCGCCGCTTTAGTCGCTTCGATGAGAGCACTATCGTTGCTTACCAATATAGCCTGCGAGTCGGGACCATGTTCAGCTTGCGATAGTAGGTCGGCAGCAACAAACTCCGCATCGGCATATTTATCCGCTAACACCAATACTTCAGAAGGGCCTGCCGGCATATCAATGGCAGCGCCGTCTGCACGCTGGCTAACCTGTTGCTTAGCTTCAGTAACAAAACTGTTACCAGGGCCGAAGATTTTATCCACCTGAGGTATACTTTGTGTACCCAACGCCATGGCAGCAATAGCTTGTGCTCCCCCACACAAAAATACGTTTTCGATGCCACATTTACGGGCCGCGTAAGCAATTTCAGGGGCGATAAGTTGGGATTGATTTGGTGGTGTACAAAGTAACTTATTTTCGCATCCGGCCACGAGTGCGGGAACGCCTAACATCAATACTGTAGAAGGGAGTGGAGCACTCCCACCAGGAATATACAAACCTACTGCATCAAGCGGTGTAAAGCGTAACTCACATTCCACACCTTTGGTGGTGGTAAGTGCAATATCTTCCGGTTGCTGTGCCTCGTGAAAGCGTTTGATATTATCAAACGCGGTATCAATAGCACTGGCTACCTCAGGGGTAACTTTAGCGGCAAGTAAGTCAATATTTTCTTGCGATAACACTAATGAACGCAAATCAGAACAGTCGAACTTACGGGTAAAGTCTAATACTGCGCTATCGCCTTCGGCTTCTACCTTAGCAATAATGTCGCTGACTGTTTGTTTCAACTGTTGGCTATTGGCCATAGCGGGGCGTGCCAATGCCTTTTTTTTCTCATCGCGAGATAGAGACGACCAAGTAATCATAATTATTTGCCTTTAGCCCATCATTTTTTCGATTGGCAATACCAGAATAGAGCTACAACCAAGCGCTTTAAGTTTCTCCATGGTTTCCCAGAATAAGGTTTCTGTAGAAACTACGTGCACGGCCACTTGCTCTTCATTGCCTGCAAGAGGTAACACGGTAGGGTTTTCTGCCCCTGGTAGTAAGCTTTTCACTTGCTCAAGGTATGCTTTTGGCGCGTGCAGCATAATGTATTTACTTTCTTTAGCGAGTAGTACGCCGTCTACGCGCGGCATTAAACGGTTGATAAGGGCTAGTTTTTCATCGCTCATCTCGCCGCCAGCACGCTTAATAAGTACCGCTTTAGAACGGAAAATTTCTTCTTTTTCTACTAGGCCATTGGCTTCAAGGGTTGCGCCGGTAGAAACCAGATCACAAATAGCATCGGCCACACCTGCACGCGGGGCAACCTCAACAGACCCGGTTAGCATTACGGCTTTAGCGTTAATGCCTTTTTCTGCGAAATAGCGCTCTAGCAGATAAGGGTAAGTGGTGGCAACTTCTTTACCTTCTAACGATTCAATACCTTGGTATTCCATTTCGTTAGGTACGGCAATAGACAGACGACAGCCACCGTAGTCTAGACGACGCAGGGTTTCATACTCAAAGGGCTTTCCAGCAGCTTTGCGCTCAAGCGATTTTTCTTCAAGCTCATTCTCACCAATAAAGCCAAGATCAACCACACCATCCATGACAAGACCAGGAATATCGTCATCACGTACACGAAGTAAATCGATAGGCTCGTTAGTTGAATGCGCAATCAGCAGGCGATCACGAATGTTCAGTTTTATGCCGATCGCCTTAAGTAGTGCGATGCTATCATCGCTTAAACGGCCTGATTTCTGTACGGCAATTCGAAGTCTTTTGCTGTTACTCATTGAAACGTTCCTTACACGTTGTACTACATATTGCGATTGCGCTTAAAATGAAAAACCCCCGGAAGTTTCCTTCCGGGGGTCGAGAATTTTTTTATCTGCGCCACTGGAAGGAGACAATAACCTTCCAGCACGAACCTGAAAGGCTATGCTTTGTGATGATGGTGGTGGTTTAAAGCGCAGTTAATCATTTAATTTATAAAATCCTATTTTCGAACGGCTGAAACATTAGCGGTTTGTGTGGGTTTTTGCAAGGCGAAATGAACTCTTTTCGCTTAATTAGTCTAAATTAATATGTATAAACTAAAACTTTTTGATATGAGTACATGTGATCTTTTTTCACCTCGATATCCACAAGGGATAGTATCACTGTAAATCGCTTGCAAGCTAATTAAGAGGGCACTATGAGTAACGACCTGTTATTTCCTATTTTACCGCGTAACACTAAGGTGCCAGTGGAAGAAGATAAACGCGTAAAAAAAGTAGAGAAATCGAAACGATCGGAGCATGTTGATCACGAGGAACGCGATCAGTTCGATGAAGTAAAGCATGCTGAGGTTCTTGCCCATATGGCCAAGCGAGAAAAGACAAACAATCGAAAAAGTGATGAAGAGGCGACCAAAACGCCCAAGCGTAAACATATAGATGTGGATGTCTAGCTTTGCAGGTAGGTTGCCCCAACGCCCTAGGGGCGCTGGGCATTTAGCTCAAGCTAAGCAATAGTACGTCTGCATCACGTGTTCTGCATTACTCAAGCTATGGTGTTCGCTTTGTTAATTAAGCTCTTTATCTACCCAAAACTTGGTGCCTTTAATGGTAGCTTGTAAGGCTAAGCCGCTTTCCGTCATGGTGTATATCGTTACGTTACCCATATAGCCTTCGCCTTCTGCCGATACGCCTTTGTTACCTGCTTTAGCCGCTGCGTCGGCATTACCGCCAACAGTCCAACCATTTTCGATAAAGTAATCCATCGACTGTTGACTATGAAATACCATAACCACGCGGTAATCTTTAGCACCTAACCCAAGCCCTACACCGCCTTCTGCCATATTCATATAGGTTTGCTGGCCAGTAGCATTATTAGTGACTACGCCGTAGCCTGTGCCTGCAGAAACAAAAATCACATTGATATTGGCATTGGTAAATACTGCGTAGCCCGCAGCGTCACGGATTTGCGAGCGAGTATCAGGTTTTTCCGTATAAAGACGCGCCAGTGCGTTTTGCTGCATATCAAGAATAGCTTGTCGCTTTTGTGCGACGGTGCCATCTCCCATAGACGCACAGCCTACCATCATTAATGACATAAGCCCTACCATAGAAATTGTACGCAAGTGTTTAAATAGCATGGTTTTTTCCTTTCTTAATTGGTTGCTAATCGCCCCTCTAAAAAGGCAATTAGTGTGTTGCACTATGTATGACTACGCAAAATATGTGCACATCTCTCAAACAAAAGGCGTATTTACACTAATTTACTTGGCTTACGGTATAACCCCGCGCCGTCAACTTCTGAAGAAGACCTACTTCACCCGGTAAGTGTAGCGCACCTACTAACACAAATTCTGTCTCGGGTGTGGCTAAGTAGCTTTCAATATCACGCAGCCACGCTGTGTTTCTATGGGTAATTATGGTACTAAACACATCGGGGTATTCTGCTTTAAAATCAACCAAGCTTTCATTATACATGCGTTCAAGGTTTCCGCTTTTCCAACTCTCTTTAAGCACAGGTAATAGCGTGGGTAGAGTGGTGAGGTCGTTTAACGAATAGCGCATAAAGGCATTTGGGTTGTCACTTCCCATATGCGCAATGAAGGATATTTGTTGTTCTGGACTTTCAAGCCATGCCACTGGTTTTTCGTCTAAGCGTGCGAGTTGATGAAAATACTTATCTACTCCTTCACTGGTGAGCCCCATTTGTTGAAGCTCTATCATACTCAGTGTCATGCTCATTAGCGCGGGTTTATACGTTATAAACTGTGAAAGGTTAAGCCCCCGGGTTTCAAGGTGTTGTGATAGTGCTTTTAAGGTTTCCGGGGCGAGCGTATCTTTTAAGGTCTTGCCATCTTTATAGGTAAGCGCATTTAACATGGCCTTTGAAAATTCTTCTGAGGATAGGGCAGCTAAATCAGTTTCAAAAACAATTAGCTGAGATTTTTCGTATGCGCTTTGATACTGCACAGGCAATGGGTAATCATCCTCGCTAAGAAGGTGTAAGGTGCCGCCGATATACAGATGGTTGCCTTCTTTCGATACTTTAAATACCGACGCTGCATTGCAACTTAAAGAAACAAACGTGGTAACAAATATCCAAAAAGCGCACACCCGAAACATAACTAATCCTTTAATTTAATTAGCCTACCACTGTAAACAGTCTTATAAGCACTGGCAACTTATCGCGGTTTTGGTGATGTAAGCGAATGTTAACGGGTTTAGTAAGCTATAAACCATCGCACTAATAACACTAAAAATCACAATAGTAACGCTATAATTTTGTCGCTAATGTAATAAAAATTGCAATATCTTCTGGGCGCACCCGCCGCATGTGTAATAAGCTTCAACAAACGCGAATATCTGGAGTCATGCTATATGGGTGTAAAGTCTAAAACAGAAGATCTAGAAAATTTTATCACTGTGGTTGAGTCCGGCAGTTTTACACGAGCTGCGAATTTGCAAAACACGCAAGTAGCAAAGGTTTCACGCTCGGTCGCGCGGTTAGAAAAAGAGCTTGAGGTTACCCTATTAAATCGAAGTACCCGCCGCATAGAGTTAACCGAAGAAGGGCACCTTCTTCTTCAGTATGCTAAAGAGGGGTTAAGCGCGTTAAATCGAGGAGAAGAGGCGCTAAATAATCTAAAAGGCGCGCCTAAGGGTAAGTTACGGGTAGATGCAGCGAGTCCTTTTTTGATCCATCAAATCATCCCTTATATAGAAGACTTCCAGCTCGCATACCCTGATATTCAACTTGATCTTATTTCTAATGAAAACATCGTCGATTTAATTGAAAAGAAAACGGACGTGGCAATTCGCATTGGCAAGCTTGCCGATTCTAACCTTCATGCCAAAAGATTAGGAAATAGCCAACTTCATTTAGTGGCCAGCCCCCGCTATTTAGCTAAATATCAGGCACCAACATCGGTAGCAGAGCTCTCAAAGCATAAGCTAATAGGTTTTGCTGATTCGCCAAAACTGAATAACTGGTATTTATCAGAAAAAATAACGATTAAACCGTATTTAACCGCAAGTAATGGAGAGGCGCTAAGACAGTTAGTGTTAAATGGCAATGGCATAGCATTGCTTTCCAACTTTATGATCAGAAAAGATCTCGACAGTAATCGACTTATTGAAGTGCTTCCTCACGTTGTAATGTCCCCTAACCCTAGGGAAGAGATCAATGCCGTCTATTATAAGAACTCGGCAGTATCTTCTCGCATTGCCGCTTTTATTTCGTTCTTTTCAAAAAAGTTTTCCCTTTAAAAAGACGGCTATCGCCAGCCCGTTCTATGCCGGTATGTTTACCCTTAGCGAAGAATTAGGTAGCGTATGTGTGGCTTAAGGCTTTTCGCTTCGCAAAATGCTTACTTTAATTGGGTTAATCAACGCGCATTGATATATTGCATAGGTGTATTAGTAGCAGTTTTATTGGCGTATACCGCATGGGACAAAAGTTTATCACTAATTAGTAACCCATGGGGTAGATTGGCACGCAGTCATTTGGGTAGGCGCGGGCACCAGCAAAAGCGAGGCATTAATTTAGCACGTGATGCTGCTATTTATGCCTAAATATTTAAAACTATTGTTTGGTACTTAAGTATGTCTTTTGGAGGTATCGGGTTTGCCAGTTTTTTAGTCTCAAAAGTTCAGTTCAAAAATATACCGGAGTAGTCGAATGCAACAGTATTACTCAGCTGTAACCCCCTATAAGGTAACACAACCTGCTTGGACAAAGTATGGGGTTATCTACCAAATTAATACCCGCCAGTTTTCTCAACAAGGTAATTTCCAAGGGGTTATCGACGGATTAGATCGAATTGCTGGGCTAGGGGTAAATTGCATCTGGCTAATGCCCATTCAACCTATCGGACAGATGAATCGTAAAGGTGAACTTGGTAGCCCCTATGCGGTTAAAGACTATTACGGCATAAATCCTGAGTTTGGTAGCAAGTCCGATTTCAAGCGTTTGGTAAAGGAGGCGCATAAACGAGGATTAAAAGTACTGATAGATTGGGTACCAAATCATAGTGCGTGGGATTGCGATCTCGTGGAAAAACATCCTTCGTGGTATGCAAAAGATTATAAAGGAGACTTTAGACCCTCTCCATGGTGGGATTGGTCAGACATTATCGAGTTTGACTATGCTAAGCCAGAGCTTCGTGAATACATGGTAAATGCGATGGTGTATTGGGTTGAAACATTCGATATTGATGGGTTTCGCTGCGATGTCGCCGGGTATGTCCCAAATGACTTTTGGTATCAAGCGAGACAAGCCCTTGATGCAATAAAACCCATATTTTTATTGGCCGAATGGGAAGACCGAGATCTACATGAACGGGCGTTTAATATGTCCTATGCATGGAGCTGGAATGAAACCATGCATGAAGTTGCCCATGAAAAGTGTGCACTAGATCGTTTGCGTAAATACTATTCGTGGAACGAACGGGCGTGGCCAGATAACGCGCTGCGTATGACGTTTGTGAGTAACCACGATAAAAACGCGTGGGATGGAACCCAGCATGAGCAATTCAAAGAGGCCTTACCCGCAGCTATAGTACTTTCGGTACTAGGTGAGGGGATGCCTTTAATACACAATGGGCAAGAGGCCGGTGAAACAAAACGCTTAGCTTTTTTCGAACGCGATCCTATTGAGTGGCAAAGCCACGAAATTGGCCAGTTATATAGCGACTTAATTCGCTTTAAAAAGTCTGTGCCAGCCCTCGCTAACGGACAGTATGGCGGTACTATGATTCAGGTACCTAACACACAAATGGATGCCATATTTAGTTTTGTGAGAATGGATGAGGGTCAGAAAGTATTTATTGTGCTTAACTTATCAAGTAAAACTGTAGAGTGCGAGTTTAAGGAGCCGCTCTTTGAAGGGCAATATAAACAATGGAACGCCCAAACTCCTGTAAATTTAAGCGCAGGTAAAACAGAACGATTTGAACCTTGGTCTTATGCTATTTGGATCAGTACCGACGTAGCTGGATAGTAAAGTAAAGGGGTGTGGTGGGCGAGTCTATGTTTTGTCTATTTAGTGCGCCTTACTAACAGGTACTTTTCCACTACACTTTTAAACAATACTGCCACTTTTAGCAAAAATTTTGGCATAATGCAGCGCTTTGCACTTCGGTGCCGCCATAAAGTTACATATAAAAGACGCAGCACACTATGCCTACAATAAACGACGTATTTTCCTCTAAAGGCCTGTTAGCGAAAGCGATTAAAGGGTTTGTGCCTCGTGATGCGCAAACCGATATGGCCAAAGCCGTTGAAGAGGCCATTGCCACACCCAGCAGTCTTATTGTAGAGGCGGGCACAGGAACGGGTAAAACATTCGCCTACCTGGCGCCCGCTCTGTTGTCAAAGGGGAAAGCTATTGTTTCTACTGGCACAAAGAACTTGCAAGAACAGTTATATCATCGCGATCTGCCCCTAGTTAAAAAAGCGCTGGGAAGTAAACGAAAAGCGGCGCTATTAAAAGGCCGGTCGAATTATTTGTGCTTGCATAGGGTGGCTCAGCACAGCGGCAATAGTACCTTGGTAGAAAAAGAGGTATTAGGGCAACTTTCAGAAGTAAAGCGCTGGTCCAGCGAAACCAAAACCGGCGATATGGGGGAACTTAAAACCTTGCCTGAAGATGCCAAGGTTCTTCCGTTAGTCACCTCTACTGTAGATAATTGTTTAGGCCGTGATTGCCCCGATTATGAAGAATGCTATTTAGTAAAAGCGCGCCGTAAAGCCTTAGATGCTGATATTATCGTGGTGAATCATCACTTGTTTTTCGCGGATATGGCGTTAAAGGATACGGGGTTTGGCGAGTTAATCCCCGAAGCCGATGCCATTATTTTCGATGAAGCTCATCAAATTCCAGACATCGCGAGTGATTATTTCGGTGAGTCGCTTTCTACCCGCCAAATTCACGACTTAGCCAAAGACATAACCCTAATTTTTCGTACTGTACTAAAAGATGCCGCACAGCTAGATAAAGCTGCAGATAAATGTAGGATGATTTCATCCGATTTGCGCTTATTGTTTCCCGATACGCCCGAGCGTGGCAATTGGGCCGAAGCATTAACCCGCGATGACGTTCGATTAGAAGTAGGAAAACTGGCCGAAGCGTTAGGGGTTTTACATGAAGTATGTAAGTTACATATTGGCCGGGACAAAGATCTCGATAATCTCTATGAACGAGTAGTAGCGGCTCGCGAGCAGTTAGATGCGTTAAGTGACGAGAAACAAGAAAATGTGAGTTTGTGGTATGAAACCACACAACGTCATTTAATTATGCATCTAACGCCATTATCGATAGCGGCCAAATTCAGACGCTTTGTTTCTGCGCCTCCACGAGGGTGGGTGTTTACCTCGGCAACTTTGATGGTTAATGGTGGTTTTGAACACTTTCAGCGCCGTATGGGGCTAGAAGATGCAACGACACTAGGGCTAGATAGCCCCTTTAACTATCCTGAACAAGCGATGCTTTGTGTGCCTCGTTATTTGCCTGAGCCAAATAGCTTTAGCATGCGCGAAACCCTATTAAATACAGCTAAGCGGCTGATCGAAGCAAGCAGAGGGCGATGTTTCTTATTGTTTACCAGCCATGCCATGCTTAGAGAAATCGCAGGTAAGTTAGAAGACGAAATTGACAACCCTTTGTTGGTACAGGGAACCACCACTAAACAAGCATTGCTAGACGCCTACCTTGCCGATGAAAATGCAGTATTAATGGGAACCGGCGCCTTTTGGGAAGGTGTAGACGTACGGGGGAACGATCTTGTGTGTGTTATGATAGATAAACTTCCCTTTGCGTCTCCGGATGATCCACTCCTACAAGCGCGGATGGAAGACGTAAAAAAACGGGGCGCAAATCCCTTCGCCACCATTCAAATTCCCCAAGCAGTTATTGCGCTAAAGCAGGGGGCTGGGCGATTGATTCGAGATCCATCAGACAAAGGGGTATTGGTAATTTGTGATAATCGCTTAGTTACCAAGCCTTATGCTAAAACGTTTATCGGCAGTTTGCCTGATATGCGAAGAACCCGAAGTTTAGACGAAGTAGAGTCATTTCTTAGCCGAATTGATGAAGAGTAAATCTCCAATGAAAGTGTTAGCTATAGATACCGCCACAGAAGCCTGTTCTGTGGCTTTAGATACCGAATCAAAAGTGGTATCACGTTTTGAGATATGCCCGCAGCAGCATAGTCAGCGTTTACTACCTATGGTAGACGAAGTATTAAAAGAGGCCGGTGTTGAATTATCCGACGTAGACCTTCTCGCCTTTGGGCGTGGGCCAGGAAGTTTTACCGGTGTGCGTATTGCCACAGGAATGATTCAAGGACTAGCCCTTGGCACCGGGCTACAGGTCGCTGGCGTTAGCACGCTTGCAGCAATGGCTGTGCAAGCGGCCACATCGTCTGGCGTACCGCTTGTGGCGTGTGCCACAGATGCGCGTATGGGCGAGGTCTATTATGCGGTATATCGCGTATCAGACAAGGGCCTTGAAGAGGTTGTTGAAGAGCAAGTATGCCCTCCAGAAGTGGCTGCAACCAGTGTCCAAAATTTGCTGAAAAGTAACCCGCAATTTGTTCCTGCGGGTACCGGTTGGGCTGCTTATGAATCGTTAGGCGCTCTGCTTTTAAACAGTGAAAGCGTAAGCGTGCTTTATCCCGATGCAAAAGCCATGGTAAATATAGCAAAAACGTTAAAAGAAGACGGTGAGGTATCAAGCGCAGCAGCGGTGGAGCCTGTGTATTTGCGCGATAAGGTGACGTGGAAAAAGCTACCAGGCAGAGAGTAGTACAGTTTGACGCAAATATAGAATATTGAAAACCCAGTGGCGCAGTTTTTGCTTCACCCTTTGGCTTGGCGGTTAAATGTTGCCCCTAAATGCGGCGATTAAAAATAGCCACTAAGGCTAATGTGTGTCGCCGCCCGTAAGCGTAGGTTGTTATCCCATTGTGTGGGTAAGTTTTTATTTTTATGCCAATTGAAGCTTTGTAGTTAAATGGAAATCAATAATCAATTTATTATTCCTTCCAAAGATGCCTCCCAGCAGGCAGCCCAAGGGCGTGTAGGAAGAGTAGATAAAGATGCTGAACAGCAAAGTAATAACCAAAAGCCGTCTCACTTAGAGGCGGTAGTTGTTGCGCCTGATAAAAACGCCACCGATAACGCGCAAGCGTACCAGCAGTTTATTCGCGAACAGAGCAACCCGTATTCGCAAAATGCAATTGCCTCATACACAAGCTTTGCCAAACAACAGCAACGGGAGTCTGTCGAAGCTATGTTTGGTGTCGACATTTACGCATAAACCACGTTTTATTACTTCGTTATTCATCAACCACATCATGAAAATTATGCAACTCAACCCTACTATTATGGTGTTTAGGGGGTAAGGGTGCTAGTGTGTTTAGAGGGAGAGTGACATCCTTCCACTTGGTTATTTACATTTAGATTGTCGTTATTGTGCATGTTCAGCGAGGTACGCTGACAGGAGGACGTATGCAGCTTAAACATATGCTTATACTTAGCGTATTATTCTTTTCAGGGTGCGCTATTGTTCCCGATAGTCTTGAAGTTCCAGAAGGAACGCCCCTTATCTCCTACAACAAAGCGGTGAGTGCGGGTGCCAACGCACAAGGACAAACGGCGCGTTGGGGGGGCTTAATTGTTGGTGTTGAAAATAAGCCTGAGAAAACCTTTGTAGAAGTCGTCCACTTTCCTTTAAACCACTACGGCAAACCAAATCGAGGTGCGGAGACAACCGGGCGTTTTAAAGCTCAAATAGATGGCTTTGTAGACCCAGTTGTATTCGAAGAAGGGCGACTAATTACCTTTTTAGGTGAACTTACCGCACCTACCTCCGGTATGGTAGGCGAACAGCCTTATATTTATCCTACACTGCTAGTAGAAGATTATCATATGTGGAGAAATCAGCAGGCGTATGATGTCACTATGTTTCATTTTAATTATGGTACGGGCTGGTACTCACCCTTTTATGGTCGCTACTCGCCGTGGGGGCCAATATACGGCCGTGGATTTGGCCATAGCCGCATAAGAATAATTGAATATGATGATCGACCCCACAGAGCGCCTATTAGCAGACGTGCTTCAAGTAAACCAACATTCCCAAGCAATGCTGCGCCTTCTGAACGGCGCTCACAGCCGCCTTCTGAACGGCGCTCACAGCCGCCTAAGAAAAACAGAGTTATTCCATCAGTAGAGTAGCTAAGATCATCGTTAGTGCGGGAATAGAGGTGGCTAAAAATGGCCACCTTTTTGTATGTGGTGGCTACATGTTGCCTGTAAAGAGGCAAATCTTTGCCGCTCAAACTAAAGGGTTGTTTCATGAATGACGTTCGGTTAGATGCTGGACATATTACGTTGGCCGCACTTGATAATCAGGGCTCAGGGCCCGTTATTTTGGGGCTTCACGGTTTTCTTGATAATGCTGAAAGTTTACGTGGCTTAGCGCCGTATCTGAACGCGTTTCGCTTTATCGCTCTTGATTTAGCTGGCCACGGCCGCTCAGACCACCGCCCTCAAGGCAGCCATTATAATCAGGCAGATTATCTACAAGACTTACACGGCCTAATAGAGCGGCAACAATGGCAAAGTGTTATTCTCATTGGTCACTCGATGGGCGGTATCTTAGCAAGTTTGTATGCAGCGCTGTTCCCCGAGAAGGTGACGGCAGTTATTAGTATTGATGCGTGTGGGCCGTTAACGTTAGACGCCACCACCACACAGCGCCAAATGCGCGATGCCATCGTTAGTCGTCACGGAAAACAACATACCAAACGGCGTAAGGTAAATTTAGATGATGCTGTGACTGCACGTTGCCGCGTATCAGATATAGCACCGAACCATGCCCGTTCGATTTTATCTCGTAATATAGTACAGGAGATAGACGGCGATTATTACTGGTGTAGTGATGCAAAAGTTCGCACAAAATCAATTGTTCGGTTAACAGAAAACCAAGCTGAAAATTTAATGCAAGCAATAAACTGTCCCATTCTTTTTATAGGTGCTTCCAAGAGTTTTAAGCGTTTAGACGACGCGTTTGCCCGTCGCAGAGGTTGGTTTAAAAACGCTCAATATGCGGCGTTTGAAGGAGGCCATCATATCCATATGGAAAAAAGTGATGAAATTGGTACATTAATTCAACGGTTTGTTGGTTAAATGTAAACTACACCGTTTATTTTTTTTTACACATCCTATACTATTCGCAAGAAATCAGACCAGTTGCAGTGACCCGCGGAAAGATAGCGTGTTATTTAGGCAATATTATTAACGAAGGAGGTTTTGGTGGAAAAAACCTGGCTTAAGCATTACGACCCTCGCGTGTCCGCGGAAATTGACGCTGATCATTATGATTCAGTAGTAGATATCTTTGAACAGTCTGTGAAGAAGTTCAAAGACAAGGTTGCGTTTATTAATATGGGTAAATCGATGACCTTCGGCGAGTTGGATACGCTATCTGCACAATTTGCAGCCTACTTACAAGACAGTGGCTTGCAGCGCGGAGATGCCGTAGCCATTATGATGCCAAACCTTCTACAGTACCCTGTAGCTATGTTTGGTATATTACGCGCAGGATTGGTGGTAGTGAACGTCAATCCGCTTTACACCGCCCGTGAGCTAAAACACCAGTTAAACGATGCTAATGCAAAAGCTATCGTAATAGTGGAAAACTTTGCCAGTACGTTAGAAGCAGTGATTGGTGAGACAAATGTGAACGAAGTATTTCTTACTTCCCTTGGCGACATGTTACCTGCCCCTAAGCGATGGGTGGTTAATGCAGTCGTGAAATATGTGAAGAAGATGGTGCCAAGCTATCATCTGTCAGACACCACATCTTTTATGTCTGCGGTCAAAAAAGGCGCGAGCCTGAGTTATCAACGCCCAGAAATCAGCAACAGCGATTTAGCCTTTCTTCAATATACTGGCGGTACCACGGGTGTATCGAAAGGCGCCATGCTTACTCACCGCAATATGGTAGCAAACCTAGAACAGGTTTCAGGTATTTTGGAAACGGTTATCGAGGAAGGTGAAGATCTCGTGGTTACCGCGCTTCCGCTTTATCATATCTTCGCACTGCTTGCGAACTGCTTGATGTTTGTGAAGTATGGGTGTAAGAACCTGCTTATTACCAACCCGCGGGATATGCCAGGCTTCGTTAATGAGCTAAGTAAGTACCCATTTACTATTCTTCCTGGGGTAAATACCCTGTTTAATGGCCTGCTTAATACACCTGGGTTTAGTGAGCTCGACTTTAGCCAATTTAAGTTTGGTTTAGGGGGAGGCATGGCGGTTCAGCGTCCCGTAGCAGAGAAATGGCAAAAAGTAACGGGTACTGTTTTGCTCGAAGGATACGGACTAACAGAGTGTTCGCCGGTTGTCGCGGTTAACCCCCCTCAAATAGAGGCGTATAAAGGCGCTATAGGCATGCCTGTACCTTCAACCGACATTAAATTGTTGGACGATGATGGCAATGAAGTTGCGAAAGGTGAAGCGGGTGAAATGTGGGTTAAAGGTCCGCAGGTAATGAAGGGCTATCTAAACCGTCCTGAGGCCACAGAAGAAGTGCTTAAAGATGGCTGGTTAGCTACCGGTGACATTGCAACGGTAGATGATGAAGGTTATTTCTATATTGTTGACCGTAAAAAGGATATGATCCTCGTTTCTGGTTTCAATGTGTTTCCTAACGAAATTGAAGAAGTTGCAGCAATGCACGATGGCGTTGTGGAAGCTGCTGCAGTGGGGGTTCCCCATGAAGTTAGTGGTGAAGTGGTTAAACTATTTGTGGTTCGTAACGATGAATCACTTACCGCTGACGCCGTGATAGCACATTGTCGAACTCATCTAACAGGCTATAAAGTGCCTAAACAGGTGGTCTTTAAAGAAGACTTACCTAAAACCAATGTAGGGAAAATACTACGTCGGGAACTTCGTGATTAATGCTCAATAGCAGAAATTAACACGAGTAAAGCCGGCGTAAGTCGGCTTTTTATTATGCAATATCAATTAATTACTACTAATGCCCAATTAACTAAAGTGTGTGAAATGGCGCAGCAACAGCCTGCTGTAGCCCTTGATACGGAATTTGTTCGCACGCGTACGCTATCGCCCCATTTAGGCCTTATTCAGCTATACGATGGCCATCAGCTTGTTCTTATCGACCCCATTGCGATTGAAGATATGTCTCCTTTTGTCAGCTTGATGGAAGATGAGAGTGTCGTGAAAGTATTGCATTCGTGCTCTGAGGATATCGAAACATTTCTGGCCGCCTTTGATACCGTGCCAAGGCCGGTATTTGATACCCAATTTGCAGCCAGTATTTTAGGTTTAGGTCCTTCGCTAGGCTACGCTAAGCTTGTAGAATTGCTTTGTGAAGTAAGCTTAGATAAAGGGGAATCAAGAACTGATTGGATAGCCCGCCCACTGCGTGAAGCACAGTTAAGCTACGCCGCCAATGACGTTTTGTATTTATTGCCTTGTTATCACAACTTGGTCAGCAAAATAAACGCCGCCGGCAAACTTGACTGGGTATATCAAGAAATAGAGTTGCTCATTGGAAAAAAGCGTAGCCGCATGCCGGAAGACTTCGCCTATTTGCTAATTAAAAATAACTGGCGCCTTAATAGCGAGCAACTTACCGTGCTACAAGCGTTGGCAGCGTGGCGATTAGCGCGAGCACGAGAAAAAGACATCGCCCTTAACTTCGTTTTCAAAGAATTGCATTTGTTCGAAGCAGCGCAAATTATGCCTGCTAGCAAGAGTGCTTTGTCGCGCTTGCATGGTTTAAGTCCGCAGTCAGCTCGCCGCTATGGTGATAAAATAGTGTCGATGGTAGAAGAGGCCAGAGAGCGCTTTAGCACTACGCCAGAAGCATTGCGCTTACCCGTAGTTAAACGCCTAATTGATGTGCCTAACTACAAGAAAACCCTCGCAAGCTTAAAAGTTATTAGCGAAAATATAGCAAAAGAAAACGACGTTGCACTTGAAGTGATTGCTTCTAAAAAGCAATTGAATCAACTGCTTAAGTGGTACTGGTTTGCGGTAGACGATACCCGCGTACTAGGCCTTGAACCTGACGTATTGTGTGGTTGGAGAAAGCCCTTGTTTCAACCCCATGTGGAAAAGTTACTTGGTGATCCTCCCTCTGCGTAGTATGTCAGCAAAGATTTAACAGAAGGTAATATTATGTTGTGTGCCATCTATAAAACACGTAAAAAACAAGGCATGTATTTATACGTGCCTAAAAAAGACCATTTTGACGATGTACCAGACGTACTCAAAGATATGTTTGGTAAGCCAGAGTTGGTGACAATCTTAGCGATAGATAAGCATAAAACGTTAGCAGGCGTCGATAAGAAAAAGTTAATAGATGCACTTGATAACGAAGGCTTTTATTTGCAAATGCCGCCTAAGGAAGACGACCTGCTAATGCAGCATCGTGCCTCGTTGGGCCTGCCTACCACCCCGGATAAAAAATGAAATTGATAGGTTTGCTAACGCGGGCGACACTTATACTGGCGTTTGTTGCTCTCTCATGTCAAAGCGTTGCAGCGCAACAGAAAAATGCCGAAGGCTTTAAGCTATATCTTCAAACACTGGCTCAAGAGGCTAAGCAAAAAGGCTTTGACGAGGGATTTATCGACACTGTTTTAACGGGCGTGGCGTTTCGTCCCACAGTAATAAAGTCGGACAAAAACCAACCTGAAAAAAAGATTACCCTTGATAGTTACCTTGCCACTCGGGTACCCGATTGGAAAGTTAAACAAGCCGTTGATGCGTATCACAAACACAAAGCATTGTTGGAGAAAATAGGGCGGGAGTATAATGTTCAGCCTAGGTTTATCGTTGCGCTTTGGGGCAATGAGTCAAACTTCGGGCGCATTCAAGGCAAGTATTCCGTGCTTTCGTCACTTGCATCGCTAGCCTATGAAGGCCGACGAGAGCGTTTATTTAAAGAAAATTTTTTTGCAGCATTACGCATTCTCGAACAAGGGCATATTAGCGCAGAGAAGCTGACGGGGTCTTGGGCCGGAGCGATGGGGCAAAGTCAATTTATGCCTGTCTCATTTCTCAATTACGCGGTGGACTACGACGGTGATGGTAAAAAGGATATTTGGGGGACGCCGGCCGACGTATTTGCCTCAATTGCTAATTATCTTTCAACGGAAGGGTGGGATGGCAACGGAACCTGGGGGCGCCAAGTAACCTTGACTGCGCCTATTGACGAGTACGGTTTAGCGAAATCGAAACGTCGCTCACTTATAGATTGGCAACAAGCCGGGGTACGTCGATTTGACGGCACTGCCTTACCTAATGTTGATATTGAAGCCGCGCTAATTATGCCCGACGGTAAAGATGGCCGCATATATTTAGTCTACAATAATTTTCAAACCCTAATGAAGTGGAACCGTTCGAGTTATTTCGGTGTCTCTGTGGGGTACCTATCAGAAAGAATTAAGCGAGGAAATTAGGGTGTACCAACATAAAGACGTTAACAGCAACCTTATTTCATTGCCGGTGGGCAAAGCGGTATGTATTGGACGAAATTATCTCGACCACATCGACGAGATGAAGTCAGCAGTTCCCTCATCACCGCTATTGTTTCTAAAGCCTAAAGCGGCGCTATGCGATATGAGTGAGCCTTTAGTTGTGCCTTCAGACAAAGGTGAATGTCACAATGAGCTAGAGGTGTCGGTATTGCTGCAATCTCCGCTAACCTGCGCGAATGAAAGTGCTGTAAAACAGGCAATATGGGGAATAGGTTTAGGGTTAGATTTAACCCTTCGTGATGTGCAAAAGGAACTGAAACAACAAGGACAGCCATGGGAGCGGGCGAAGGCATTTGATAACAGCTGTCCGTTATCAGGCTTTGTACCAGTAAGCGAGTTTAACGATCTCCAAGACATTCATTTCTCGTTAACCATTAATCAGCAATTACGCCAACGTGGGCATACTGCCATGATGCTACACCAGATTATTCCTATGATTGCGCACATGTCCCATTCATTTACCTTAGACGCTGGCGACGTAGTACTAACGGGAACGCCTAAAGGGGTGGGTCCTCTTGTGGCGGGCGATAGTGTTAATGCACAGTTAGGTGACGTATTGAGTGTGAGCACCCAGGTGGTGAAAGTATGAGTGAAGCGTTCTGGGAAACCAAAGCACTTGAAGAAATGACCCAACAAGAATGGGAATCTTTGTGTGATGGTTGTGCTAAATGCTGCCTGCACAAGTTTATTGATGACGAAGCAGTAGAAGAGGCAGAGGCCACAGACTATATGCATGCTAATGAGCAAATTCACTACACGAATATTGTTTGCTCTTTGCTCAATACAAAATCCTGCGAATGTACTCAGTACGCTAAGCGCACTAAGCTTGTGCCTGAATGTGTGCAACTTACCAAGGCAAACCTTAAAGATATATTCTTTATGCCTACCAGTTGTGCCTACCGACGTTTACATGAGGGGCGTGGCTTACCTTCTTGGCACCCGCTACTAAACAAAGGCAAAAAGCATGAGATGCACAAAAAAGGAATGTCGGTTAGAAATAAAACAGTGTTTGAGTCTGACGTAGATTTAGACGCGTTTGAAGATTATATCGCTATTTGGCCCCTTGAAGACCTCGACTAAAAAGCCACTTATTGATGCCGTTTAACGCCCTAACGTGGTTAAACGGTAATACTATACAAAAGCGCGTCGCGACCAAATACGCGCTTTCTGCACAGCCCTTCTTTTACCGCGCCAATGCGTTCTGCTACCCGTAAACTTGCCTTATTGTTCGGCTCAATCAGGCATTCTAATCGATTTAGGTTCATTTGATTAAAAGCCAGCTTCTTTAAGGTTTCGCAAATTGCCGTTGCCAGTCCTTTTCCGCAAGCATCAGGCCTTAACCAATAGCCTAGGTTAGCGGTTAAGTGAGAATGATGGATATAATTAATAAGTCCCATGCCTAAACAGCGTTCTTCATGTACAAGTAAATAGGTAAGCCCGTAGCCGGTATCTCGGTCTACTTCCATGGCGTGTATGCATTGCTTAGCCAATGCAGGCGTTACCGGGCATAAGCCGCTGCCAAGCCAGGGTTTAACGTGATGAATCGCCTGTTGCGAAGCTTCACACAATATTTGTGTGTGCTTCGCAGCTATGCGCTCTACGGTTACCGGCCCTTGTTCCGTATGAATGGGCGGTAATCGTGAAGGGAGTATCGATAGGTCGATCAAAAGGGTTTCTTATCCAGTAAGCGGCAAATGAAGACAACGGCGAATACCACAAAGTAAGCCGCAAAAATAATTTGCATCCACTCGGCCATACCCATCGACATAAATTGCCAACTGTCTTCTAAACAGTCGCCCTGGGCGGCAAACACAGCTGGTAACCACTCGTGCAAAGGTAACCAAGCAGGGAAGTTAGGCACTATTTCGCAACTGGCAAAAAAAGGATTAGACGCATTGAGGATAGTTACGTGTTCTTTGGCAATTAAATAGCCCCAGCCCGCAGATACAGCCCAACCGGCAAAACCCAGCATTCGGGTAAAACCGTTATTGCTAATTAGCACTAATAGCCCAGACAAAACGATACCATACATGGCTGTACGTTGATAAATGCACATAATGCAAGGTTTTAACCCCATGCCATACTGGAAGTACAGCGCGGCGATTTCAAGCGCAAGGGCGCTGGCAAACAGCACAAACCAAGACGATTTGTGCTCTGCCCATTGGCTAATGCGATGGATAACTGCTCGCATAAAAATTCCTCTAGTGGCCGACTGAACCACCCACGGCATCGCTTACCGTGTGGTGTTCGATTAAGTGCATATCGTATAGCCATTGCGTAGCATCGGCTAAGCCAGCGTACGTTGCAACAAGGCCAACAATGGTAAGTACCACGGTATAAGGCAGCGCCATCATCACCATGCGTCCATAGGATAATCGCAATAAAGGAGCGATTGCCGAGGTTAGCATAAATAGAAATGCAGCTTGGCCGTTTGGTGTTGCTACACTTGGCAGGTTAGTGCCTGTATTGATTGCTACCGCTAACATGTCATATTGATCACGTGTAATTTGGCCTGCCTGAAGCGCTGCGGTTACTTCGGTGATATAAACCGAGCCAACAAATACGTTGTCACTAACCATAGATAAAACCCCATTGGCTAAGTAGAACATCACCATTTGTGTTTCACCTTCAAAGCTTAGCACCCAGTGTATCACCGGCTGGAAAAGCCCTTGGTCAATAATTACTGCTACTACGCCAAAGAAAACACACAGCAGGGCCGTAAAGGGCAGCGCTTCTTCAAACGCTTTGCCTAACGCGTGCTCTTCAATAACCCCACTCATGGAAGTTGCAAGAACTATAACCGATAGACCAATAAGCCCTACAGACGCCATATGTGTAGCTAGCCCAACAATTAACCAAACACCAATGAGCGCTTGAACGATTAGCTTGGCGGTTTCTCGCTTGCTACGTCCTTTGTCCATATGATCGTTATATTCACTCAAAATGCCTCGTACAGAGTCGGGAAGTTGGGCTCCGTAGGTAAACCACTTGGTTTTCTCAAGCATGATAGTGGTTAATAAGCCGAACGCGAACACAGGAAGTGAAACCGGCGCCATGCGAATAAAGAACTCGACAAAGTCCCAGCCTGCTTTATCGGCGATAATAAGGTTTTGTGGCTCACCCACCATAGTCATAACGCCACCTAGTGCAGTACCTACCGCAGAGTGCATCATTAGGTTGCGTAAAAAAGCGCGGAAATTTTCTAAATCGTGTTTACCTAGGTCTTGAACACCATCATCACTGGTATGGTCGTGATCAGAGTGAAACTCTTTCCCCGAAGCCACCTTATGATAGATAGAGTAAAAACCCAGCCCGACACTTATAATTACAGCTACCACGGTAAGGGCATCTAAAAATGCCGACAAAAAAGCAGATGCAGCAATAAATGCAAGAGATAGAATCAGTTTGTTTTTAACTTTAATGACCAGTTTGGTGAATAAAAACATCAACAGGTCTTTCATAAAGTAGATACCGGCAACCATGAATACCAGCAATAGCAGTACTTCTAAGTTAACCTCTATTTCGTGCATCATATGTTCAGGCGACGTCATACCGATAAACATTGCCTCTATCAGTAATAACCCTCCAGGTTGTAACGGGTAACACTTAAGCGCCATGGCTAACGTAAAGATAAATTGAATAACAAGTGTCCAACCAGCCACATAAGGGTCAATACTAAACATTATGGGGTTGATGATGAGAAAGGCGAGGATGGTCTTTTTATACCAATCTGGGGCATGCCCCAAAAAGTTTTTATAGATCGCCGTTACCATAGAGGTTTGCATGGGTTCCTATTCCTTTTACAACAAAGGCGCAAATGCGCGACTTTACGAGTTGAATTATCGGTTGTTGCAAACATAAACAGTCATAAATCGAAGGCAAGTTATCGATATTGGGACAGTTTTGCTGCTGGCATTGTAGTTATAATTTAAGCGTACACGATATTACAACCTTGAGAAAGCAATTCACAGACCCCACACTGTGAAAGTTGAAAGGGGGTCGGGCGCGTTGTTTGCAACGTCGTTTACAAAATAGTCAATTCGTTCACCAATTCGCAAAGTGGATTTTAAAAATTCCCGTCGGCTCCTTAGGTAATCTATTTATTTACATAGAGTTTTTAATAGTTTGTTAATAGACGCGCCAGACACGACATATTTCATTGTGATAATAAATGGTCATCTGGTACAATCAGTTGCAAAATAACAATAACGTGCAGGCGATTAGTTATGATTTACAAGGCTCAGAGTCCCGCTGGATTTGCCGAAGAATATATTGTTGAGTCGATTTGGAGTGGACGCTTTCCTCCGGGCACCATATTGCCCGCAGAACGTGAATTGTCTGAGCTAATTGGAGTAACACGAACCACATTGCGAGAAGTGCTGCAACGTTTAGCACGCGATGGCTGGCTAACCATACAGCATGGAAAGCCTACGAAGGTAAACAACTTTTGGGAAACCTGTGGTCTTAATATTCTTGAGACATTAGCCAGGCTCGACCAAGAAGGTATTCCTGAGTTAGTTGATAACTTGCTTGCCGCTAGAACGAACCTAAGTGCAGTATTTATCCGTGGTGCTATCCGTCACAATCCACAAGCCTCTGCCGACATTATAGCGCGATATAAAGAGGTAGAAGAAGAAGGGCTTGCGTTCGCGCAATTTGATTATCAAATGACGCACGATTTAGCACTTGCTTCTAACAACAACGTGTTTGTTTTAATGATGAATGGCTTTAGAGGGCTATATTCACGTATTGGTGGATTTTATTTTTCGCATCAGCAAGCCCGCGATGTTGCTAAGCGCTATTATGCAGATTTGTTGGACGCTGCAGAAAAGGGCAACTACGAAAGTGTGCCCGTTATTGTGAGAAATTACGGTATTGAAAGTGGTAAAGTATGGCAGGTAGTAAGAGAAAGTATGCCTAACGATCTTGTAGATTAACCGTATAACTAAACAGCCACTTTCGCACCATTTAATGAAAAGACGCCACCTAATAGGGCGTTTTTTCATTTAGGCCTTCTAAGTTACACCTAGTAACAATTTAATCCCCCCACTTGCGATGAATAGCTCATCAAAAACTGGTATATCAACTTCATTTTTTTCATACTGCTTATTCACATAGAACAAGAATACAAACGAATTGGTGAGGAAAATAGAATGAAATATCTTTGGCTCGCACTTGCCACTAGTGCCATGGTGGGAGGGTGTAGTAACGTGGCCCCTTCAAACGATGAAGTTCAATTAGATGAGATTATGACGTTAAATACGAATACAGCTGCCCCAGTGGCTAAAAAAATTCCTCACCCATTAACGGCCCATGGTGTGACCCGCGTAGATAACTATTATTGGATGCGAGACGATGCCCGTGAAGATCCAGAAATTCTCAGTCACCTTGAAAAAGAAAATGCGTACCTAGAAACGGTACTAGCGCCACTAAGTGAGTCTCGAGAACGTTTGTATGAAGAATTGGTGTCACGAATTCAAAAAGACGACTCAACTGTTCCCGTACTCGATAACGGGTACTGGTACTACACGCAATATTCTGGTGACAATGAATACCCTATTTTCATAAGAAAGCCTACGCTAGAAAGTGAAGATGAAGTGCTATTAGATGTTAATAAGCTAGCAGATGGCCACGATTATTTCTCTGTTGGTAGTGTTGCAGTAAGTAGCAATAACCAACTTATGGCATATTCTGAAGATACCGTGAGCCGGCGTATGTACACCATTAAAGTGCGCAATATTGCCACTGGTGAACTTTATGAAGACCGTCTTATAGATACTTCAGGTGCCGTGGTGTGGGCCAATGATAACGAACACCTTTTCTATGTTAAAAAAGACCCGCAAACATTGCTTGGCTTTCAAGTGTATCGGCACAAACTAGGTACAGAGCAAGCCCAAGATGCGTTAATGTATCAAGAAGATGACGAGACGTTTTACACCCATATAAGTAAAAGCAAAGATGACGAAGTTATCTATATTCACCACGACAATACGGATATGACAGGGGTAACATTAATTGATGCCAATGCACCGGCACAAGCCCCTAAAACATTTCTTCCTATCGAAGAGGGACACGAGTACTCAGTAGAAAAGGCGGGCGATGAATACTTCATTCTAACCAATAAAGACGCCAAAAACTTTAAAGTTATGGTAGCCCCGGCAAACGCTACTGATGATATGTCTAAATGGAAGGACGTTGTTGCGCACAACCCCGACGTATTTATTCAAGATATCGAGATTATAGGTGACTACTTAGTTGTTAAGGAAAAAGAACAGGGCGTACCACGCATTGTAGCCCACAACCTTATAACGAAAGATGCCCGCACTATTCCCTTAGATGATCCAATTTACGGTGCCTATTTTACCGGCAACACCCAGCTTGATACTGATACCTTGCGTATTTACTACAGTTCAATGACTACCCCACCGTCTATCTTAGATATTAATCTGAAAACGATGGACACAAAGGTGATGAAGCAAAATAAAATTTCTGATTCGTTCGATGCATCCGCTTATCGTTCAGAACGGGTTATGGTGAAGGCGCAAGACGGAAGCGATATTCCGGTTTCTTTGGTTTACCGTAAAGATTCGTTTAGCCAAGACGGGACTAACCCTCTGTACCAATATGCCTACGGCTCTTATGGGTCTACGGTAGAACCCACTTTTAGAAGTTCGTGGATATCGCTACTCGACCGAGGGTTTGTGGTAGCTATCGCCCATATTCGGGGCGGGCAAATGCTAGGTAGAGACTGGTACGAAGATGGAAAAATGCACAGTAAGATGAATACCTTTACTGACTTCATTGATGTAACTAAAGGGTTGATTGAGCAAAATTACGTAGATAGTGAAAAAGCTTTTGCCATGGGCGGCAGTGCTGGCGGGTTATTGATGGGGGCCGTTGTAAATATAGCGCCTGAGCTTTATGAAGGTGTGAGCGCACATGTCCCCTTTGTCGACGTGGTAACAACTATGAGTGATGCGTCTATACCGCTGACCACCGGTGAGTATACAGAATGGGGTAACCCTGCCAATAAGGATGAATTTGACTATATGCTAACGTACTCTCCTTATGACCAAGTGCAAGCACAAGCTTATCCTAACTTATTGGTTACCACAGGGTTACATGACTCACAGGTGCAGTACTTTGAACCAATGAAGTGGGTAGCAAAACTGCGCGAAATGAAGACCGACGACAACTTGTTATTGTTTAAAACTGAAATGGAAGCAGGGCATGGCGGCGCGTCAGGCCGGTTTAAACGTTTAGAGTCTACAGCGCTAGAATACGCATTCGTTTTGTATTTGGCAGGTATTGAAGACTAGCTTATAAGCGTGTGTGTAGCGTTTAAACGTTATCTTAGCGAATAAAGAAGCGTGGCTGAATTAAACACTCAGCCACGCTTTTTTATTTAATTTGTGTTTTTAGTATGCGGATTCTAATTGCGTTGATTATATTAGCTGTGTATTCGGACATGTATAGGAGCTGACGATGACTACAACTAATACTATCAAAGGTAAAATTAACGAAGCGGAAGATGTAGCCCGCAAAATTTGGCTAGCTGGTTTAGGCGCGTACGGCAAAAGTGTGGAAGAAGCACAAGGTCGCTACGAGAAGCTAAGCGAAGAAGCCACAAAAATGTTCGACGAATTGGTGTCTAAAGGCGAAACGTTAGAAGATGATGCCCGTAGTAAATTTAAGTCAACAACCAACGATGTTGAAAGCCGGGTTTCTGATGTCCGTAAAAAGTTAGGCCTGGATACAGATCCCGCCGATCAACGAATTGATGAGCTTTCGGCGAAAATTGACGCGCTTACTGAAGCCGTAGCGAAATTAGCCGCTAATAAATAGTACGTGTTCACCTTAGCAAGGGGGCGGCTGCCTCTTTGCTTTCATTCACCTCTTTATGTGGAGGTTCAAATGCCTGAAAAATACAAATCATCCCCTTTATTCGGTTGGCTAGCAGCAGGGGCCGACTTAGTATCCGCGCAACTTGATAGCACCGCCAGTATGGTGAGTAAACGCTTAGACGACACGCAGGATATGTTTACCTCTATGCAAAAAAAAGGCGAACAAGTTGAACGTGAACTCAAACGCACGTGGCAACCTTCTGCGGTGTTTGATAACGCGCAACAATTAGTATCTTCGCTACCTATAGTTTCTTCGCTATTTGGCAATAAAGAGATGCAAGGGCGCGCGCAACAATTAGAAGTCTTGTCTAATAAAGTTGATGTGTTGGTTGAACAGGTAGCGTTGCTTGCAGCAAAACAAGCCGCTGAAAAAGCGGCACAAAACGAGGCGCCGGCGACCAAGCGAAAGCCCGCAAATAAAGCCGCTGCTACCCGCTCAGCAAAAAGCGCCGCGAACGATACATCGCCGAGCAAAGCTACGCCGAGTAAAGCTTCGGCGGCCAAGACCCCAGCCGAAAGAGCAAAGGCCGCGAGCGAAAGCGCCAAAACGTCGGACGATAAAACAAGCGCGTCCAACGCTCAAACGAGCGGCGCGAGAAAAGCAACAACGGCAAAGAAAACTACCGCAAAAACCACGCCTGTGCCCCCGAAAGCGACCACAGCTACAGCACCCACGGCGTCTGCTGCCAAAAGTACTCAAGGAGCGAAGGCGAAAAGTACGGCGAATACAAAAAGTGTGAATAAACCCTCTGGCAGCGAATAGCTCGTCCTTTGGTTATTTCTTGCTCCACAAGTTTTGATGCTTTTTATAACTAAAATAATCGTGTGGTTCCCAAAAGCTGGGAACCAAGTTTTCAACGGCATCAGCAGAGAAGTTACCGGATAGTTGGCTCATAATTTCATTGAGCCTTTTTTCACCCATGCGCATAAGCTTCTTTCTGTTGGCAGGAAAATAAAGGTTGCTGCTCTTTGTGACAATGTCAAAGCCGCCGTTTGTCGTGTATTTTTGATTACGAGTAACCACTTTGCACATAGGCTCGGCAGGGTTCTTAGGGTTTAACTCAGTCACAATCGCACATTCGTATTGCTTTTTCTCTTCCCCATTATCGTTCAGTGGTATGAAAGTGATACCAAACCCTTGAGGAAAATAACCCACTAAGCCGATGAAGTCTTTTGCTAACTTTTTGTTGAGTGCGCCCTTTTTGGCAAGTTGCTCAATAAGTAGATAGCCTTTAGGAAGTGATTTTCGGCTATAGTCAGATTTTGTTGAAAGCACGATAGAAACGTAAATCTGCGGTATTTTAAGTATTTCACCTAACCCCGACTTTGAAATGAAAGCGTCTTTGACCAACGCTTGAAGAAAGCGACTCACCTCTTCATGGGTTTGAATAAAGCGGTCTCGCTCCTCGCGAACGTTGCCCACATAAGCGGGGATCCCTAAGCCTTCACTCACATATTTCATGGTGAAGTGATAATTTAACTTAAGTAAATCTTTACGCTGGCCTTCATCAAGTAACCGAAACTCGTCTAATTGTTGATTTTCGCCTTTCAACAGTGTGAGGGCCGCGGGGCTTTGCAGGCCAATATCTTGCAAAATGGCAGCCGAAATAAGGGGTATACCTAACTCTAGTCGCCACTTTTCTCGCCAATACCGGTTACCCCGAAAGCGCGAGAGTGAGTCGCGATATTTAGATAAATAATTATGCCCGATGGTATCGTGTTCCAGTAACCTGTCTGCCAACCGTAGCGTAAGTACTGCTTTGTAAAGAGGTTTGAAACGCTGATGAAGACTAGCGAAATTACCTTCTGTGCCGCGAGTGAGCAATAACAGAGTGCCGAGAAATTTAGCACTTAATTGCTGAGTCTCTTGCCAATTGTCGCCTTCGCACAAAGCAATAAGCTTATCGCTCACGTTTTCTAAGCGCTGAAGACGAGCAAGACGCATATCTTCAATGTCTGCTTTGGTTTGTTTAAGCTTGTCTTGCATATTGGCAATAGCAGCTTCATCTCTGCCACTGCCTTTCATTCTAATTATTCGGGAGGTAGTTGCTTTGGCTTCGGCCTCGAGTTCGGGGGTAACGGTAAAATATTTATGGGCGTCTTCGAAAACTGAGCCGTACCCAAAATCTTTTGGGTAGACCATATTGATGAGTTCTTTAACCTGTTGGGTGTAAATATTGTCGGGACTTTGCGCGCTCACCACTATCCTTTATTTGCATAATACCTTGGAAGGAAGGGTACGTTGTTAGCTTAAATTAGGCTGTATGCCCTAGCTCTACCGCTCCTCTTTGCTTTAATTGGCCTAAATAATACCGTAAATTTTCACTTATTTTGGTATTTCTTTCGATAACATCAAGTTGTGACCACGTCGCCCGTTCGCCACTTTCTATCAGTGTAGTCAAACTTTCTAATGTAGGGTTGGCTAATATGTGAGTTAAATTACGTAATTGTCGTTTGGGCAAGATATTGATATTGCCTACATACTGCTGTTCAATAATAGAACGCACCTTATGAATAGCAAGTTTAGCACTTTTATTAGTGGTTAAACGTTCAATTAAGTCTATCGCAAAAATACTGTTACTTTTGGCAAGGTTACCTATATGCCGTGCCGACATATCCCACACAGAAAAGGCATCTATACGGTTGGTGGAAATAAAGGGAACTGCCAAAGGATTAGTTTGACTGACGATACTGTGATTAACACCGTATAGCCTCGCTAGCCTTTCATAGGGAAGATCGGCCATAAGTGAGCCATCGGCAAAGCGACGGTTGGGAATATAAGGTACGATATCCCCGCTGGCGTTTTTAGCACGTAATTGAACTGGGCTGAAGATAACTGGTACCGCGCAAGAAGCACGTACTGCTTGGGTGATTATTGCATTCGGCGACGTTTTCGCGTTCAGTAAACGAGAATGTTGATGTAGGTCGGCAGGGGATACCGTCACGGTAATATGACGGCGGGTTTTCTTATATGCCTCTTCAAAGGTCATAACGTCAAATAGCTCAATAAGGGCGTTTTCTAGTACAGCACTATCAAATAAACTATTTTTACCTAGTCCTTGCCACCGGCGCCAGTCTCTAAAGGCGTTATAGATGTGTTCTGGAGATAAAGATTGAAGAAGCTCTTCATGGGTACGGGTGCCAATTAGCGCGGCAATGATAGAGCCTGCGCTGGCGCCAGAAATCACAGTAGGAAGCAATTTATGTTCGTTAAGTGATTTAACCACCCCACAATGAAAAAAGCCTAGGCCCGCTCCCCCAGAAAGCATTAAGCAACTTCGGCCAAACGCGTGGGCTGTTTCTTCAAAGAACGAGAGCTTCTCATAAAAATCGATATGGTTTTCATCAGCATGGTAAATATGTTCGATAGCTAAACTTACTTCTTGAATAAATTGTTCAATCAATAGCTTAGTGCCGATTTTGCATTCCATACGAAGTCTGGGGTTTGCAATGTTGCCCAAGTTGCCGTGTAACCCTTCGTGTAAAATAGACATCAACGCCAAGGCATCATTTTTGCCTCGCGCTATTTGAAGGCGCTGAACCCGCTTTTGTATTAAAAGATGATCGTAGTCATTAGAGCTATCATCAGCCTTCCAGTCGTTAGCACCCGATATATCATCATGTAAAAGACAAGCTTCTTTATAGGCTGCGTAACTCTCGGCATTTGCGATATCAAGATCGAGTTTTCTTAAGCGTGGGTCGAACACTACCATGAACTGCGTCCTTTTTAAGCGATACAAAAAGTGTAGAGCGATAAATTAGAATTCACTACCTAGATCAAACTAATTGCTATTAGTTTAAGAAAACCATGCGCTTTCTACATTAGTTATTGACCAAGCCTTGCGCACTCAGTAGCCTGAGAAAGAACAATAAAAATTCGGACACAACGTTTGCCGTATGGAATGGAATGTAGAAACACTGAGTTTGATATCAATCCCGTTGATTAGTGCGTTGGTTGGGTGGCTGACAAACTATTTAGCGGTAAAAATGATGTTCTATCCGTTAGAGTTTGTGGGCATTAAACCTTTTCTAGGCTGGCAAGGGCTTATACCTGCTAAACGTAGAGAAATGGCCGAAATTGAAGTTGAACTGGTACTTGGAAAATTACTCAGCGTAGAAGAGTTGGCTGAACGCCTAGACCCAGACGAACTTACCCGTGCCATCGAGCGAAGACTAAACCAAGTGATCCGCAAAGTCGTTAACGATGTCATGACAGCGTCAGCGCCCCAATTATGGGCTGCATTGCCTGTGCACGGTAAGAATTTGGTGTATCAACGCATCGAAAACGATATTCCGAACGTGGTGCATAAATTAGTTGATGATTTTCAGCATAACGTAAGTGAAATACTCGATATCAAAGAGTTGGTGGTAGAGCAGTTGGTCAATTCTCCTACACTTATTAATGAAATTTTTCTTACCGCAGGAAGCAAAGAATTCCCATTTATTGTGCGATCTGGTTTTTACTTTGGCTTTTTGTTTGGTTTACCCACCATGCTGTTTTGGCACTTTTTCCAACACTGGTGGATTTTACCCCTAGGCGGTCTATTAGTGGGTTACGCTACTAATTGGATAGCCATTAAGATAATTTTTGAGCCTAAGCGGCCGCGTAAAATAGGGCCTTTTATTATTCAGGGCATGTTTTTAAAGCGGCAAAAAGAAGTCTCAGAAGTTTATGCGTCTATTATCGAAGAGAAGTTAATTACGCCGCAAAATATAACCCATGTTATTTTGCATGGTTCAGGGTCGGCGCAATTATTAGAGCTTATCGAATTGCATGTAAATGATGCCATAGAAAGGTATGTGGCTATTGCTCAACCCTATTTTGCGCTAGGTGTAGGGTCTGACAACTACCATAGAATGAAAGCCTTGGCAGTACAGCAAATTTTTGAAAACTCAGATAAATGCCTGTCTTATGCATTTGATTATGCTAACGATGCCCTTAAAGTTAAAGACGATTTGTGTGCCCGTATGCAGTCACTGAGCTCAGAAGAATTTGAAGGGGTCTTACGTCCGGCATACCAACAAGATGAATGGAAGCTTATCGTTACCGGCGCATGGCTGGGAATGTTGGCGGGTATCGCACAACTCTACTTGGTGTTTATGTAATATGAAAACCCGTGAACGTATTTTGCTTACCGCGCTAACACTATTTAACAAACACGGTGAAAACAGCGTTACCAGTGTTGATATAGCTCTAGCACTGGATATTAGTCCGGGTAATTTGTACTACCATTTTAAAGGTAAAGAGAGCATTGTGGTGGCACTAATGCGTATGCACAAGCAGCAAATGCAGCGTGTTTTGGTAGCAGAAAAGTTAGATGAGCTCAATGCAGATGAAGTGATGTATTACCTTTATTTGCTTATCGATAGCTTGCACGTTTTCCGTTTTTTCTATCGTAGCCCCGCAGACTTAGTTGAAAAGTATGCTGATATAGCGCGCCCTAGAAAACACATTTTGCAAGCACTGCAAACCCACCTTGCCGAGTTATTAGGGCGCCTTAAGCGTCGCGGCCTGCTTAGCGCTAGTGCTACAGATCAAACCATGTTGGTCGAGCTATTGTGTCTTATCATGTCGCAATCTTGCCAATATGACGAACTCAACCGCCATCTTGATGAGACGACGCAGCGATACCATGCGTTATCGCTCATTATGGTGAGTTTGTTACCTCGCTTAGTGATCTCGCAATCGCAAAGCGAAGCCATACGCAACGCAATCGAATCTCATGCATTTGCAAATATGAGCAACAGCCTTTCGCAAGACATCTTTAATCAAAAGGAATGAACGATGGGTAAAACATTAAGCTTTCTCGACAAATCCTTTTGGATAACGGAATCTGAAGCGAATACAAAGCATGTGGGAACCCTGCAATTACTTTCGGTGCCAGAAGGAGCGAATAGCGCAGAATATGTGCCCGATTTGTTTAAAGAAATGCAAGGGTTTGCCCGTGGCACTTCGCCGTTTAATTGTTATGTGAAAACTGTTTTAGGCTACCCAGTAGCGCTAGTTCCGGTAAAGAAGCTGAACATGCATTATCATCTTCAGTTACACCGTATTGACGATGTCACCAACCGTGTTGCACTTGATAACCTAGCGGCTCAGTTGCACGGCTCTCGCTTAGACCCAGATAAGCCGCTGTGGCAGTACCACTTTATTTATGATGGCAAACAGCGAACCTTCGCTATTTATGCGCGGGTGCATCATATGTATGGCGATGGGGCTACCTTAGTGCGATGGTTTCAGTCTTGTTATGTTGCGCGGGGAAATAAGCGAGAATTTACTCCAGTTTGGGCCATGAAACGACTGCGCCATAGACGCAAAGAACAACTAAGTTGGTACAAACGCATTGTTGCGGTGGGACACGGGCTAAAAACCGGCTTCGACTTATTGGTTATTTTTATTCGCCTGTTTATGAAAATACTACGGGTAAACCCTCATTATATGCCTATCCCTTTTAGTGGCACTAAAACAATTTTAACTGGTCAGGTTGAGCCGGGTAGAGCAGTAACCACTATGGATCTTGACTTCAAACGTATTAAAGCGCTTGCAAGACGTACGCGGGCTACGGCCAACGAAGTGTTGTTGTGTGCGTTCGATATAGGTGTACACAGATTATTGCAAGATCATGGTCAGGTGTTTAAGAAGGCGTTGTACACAAATATGCCTATTAATTTAAGAAAGCCCGGTGAGAAAACCACGGGAAATAAAATAGCCATTGTACCGGTGAAGTTAGCCCATGGAGACCAAGATCCTTACCTCAGACTGCGTCAAATAATAATTAACCATCGTATTGTTAAACATGCCGCTCAACACGCCAGACCTTCTGCATTTAGTGGGTATACCATTGTTATTCAATCGCTAGCACTATTATTTGAATGGTTAAAAATATCTAATTGGGTTAAGCCCATCGCCAATATTCTGGTATCTAATGTGCCAGGCCCTAAAGACACCCGTTACCTTAAAGATTGCGAACTGTTGGCTTGTTACCCCATATCTACTATGACGCCTGGCGGCGGAATTAATATAACGTTAATGACCTATGCGGGAACCGCTAATATTGGCTTAGTGTGTTGCAATAAAAATATCCAATCCTTGCAGCCTCTAGCCGCCTACGTTACCGAAGCCTTTAATATGCTGGAAGCCAGTGTGGATAACCCGCGACTGAGGATAGAAGATGTAGGTGAACATATTGATACTATGCCTATCTCTATTGTTAGCGAACACTAACTCAAAAGTAAAAACGTAAGTGGTTATTTTCTACGCCCACGCTTTTCCCATAGCGCGCAAATACTACTTCACGCCATACGTTATCGCGCAGAGTGTGAGACAAGGTGTGTTTGCGCAATTCTTTGTATACCGCTTCGGTAATTTGCGGCTTATGGTAATCAAGAATAGTTTGTTTCGACCCCGCCATAAATACTTTGGCGTAGGCGATGGCACGGTCAGATGTGCCTATGGTCATTAAGCTTAGCGCGCTTTGCAAAGAGCGCCCTAACAATTGATCAACGCCCCCAGGTAATAAAGATGTCATGAGCACGCGGGTATCCCCAATAAGGGCATATTCATCGTTTACCAAGTTAATGTGCTCAAGGGATACATGACTTAGGTAGACCGCCTTATTAAGCACATCGTACGCAGGCTTTGCAGATAGCACGACTATAAAATGCGCGCGGTATACCGTGGTTTTCGACACGGAAATATTAAGGCTAGCCAACAACTGTGCACTAACAGTGTTGGTGTATTCATCAAGCCCAATTTTACCTTCTAGCATGGTTACTTTCGCCACCCCAACCGGAATAGATAGAGGAAAAGACACGGGAAGTTCACGGGTAAGCAGCGCGGTAAGTTCTTCCACGGTGAAGTCATCGTGCTTTAATTTACCAAGCTTAATTAGCACGCTGGCAAACAGAAGCTTAATGCGCGCATTAACGGATAGGGGCATATAAGTACGAGATAACAAGTCTAGGTTTCGTCAGTTTGTCATAGATTAGCACCCTTTAATAAGATAAATACACCCAATCAATTTACGATTGGCCAGTGCGAGCAAAACTTTAGTGTAAGTAATAGATATTCACTGGTCTTACCATAGTAAATTGATTACATTAATCATGGGCATCTTTCACGCAAGTACGAAATCACCACCTATTTCTCGTCGTGCTGTGCGTATCAGGAGTGGAACATGAACGAAAGCAATCCTCAATTTGATTATATTATTGTTGGCGGGGGCTCAGCGGGTGCGGTATTAGCAAGCCGTTTGTCACAAGACCCTGCATTGCAGGTATTGTTATTAGAGGCGGGTGGCAAGGATCGTAATCCTTTTATTCATATTCCCTTTGGATTATCTGTGCTTACACGCTTTGAAGCGATTGGGTGGGGGTATCATACCGCCCCTCAAGAGGCACTTGATGATAGAGAGTTGTTTTGGCCTCGCGGTAAAACCCTTGGGGGTAGCAGTTCGGTAAATGCCATGTGCTATATCCGCGGACAAAAGGAAGACTACGACCGATGGGAAGCACAAGGAGCCCAAGGATGGAACTTCAGTGAGGTTTTGCCTTATTTCAAACGCTCTGAAAACTATTTTGCGGGTGAAAACGCGTATCACGGCGTAGATGGTCCATTGCATGTTTCTCCCTTGGCGCATACCAGCAAATTATCTGACGCTTTCGTCGCGTCGGCTTCGTTTGCCAACTATTCCGTGGTTGAGGATTTTAACTGCGCAGAGCGTGAAGGCTTAGGCTACTACCATGTTACGCAAATTAATGGCCAGCGCTGTTCAACAGCAAAAGGGTTTCTATCCCATGCTATCCATCGTCAAAATCTTACAGTACTAACCAAAGTAGCAGCCGAAAAAGTACTTATTAAGCAGGGCCGAGCGCTAGGTGTTCAGGTTCGTGAAAAAGGCAAGGTTCAACGTTACTTTGCTAAAAGCGAAGTGATTTTATGTGGCGGCGCAATAAATTCGCCCCAATTATTAATGCTATCCGGTGTCGGGCCCCGTAAGCATCTTGAAGATATGGGTATTTTTGTACATCAAGACTTACCCGGTGTAGGGCAAAACCTTCAAGACCACTTAGATGCCATTGTGCAATTTACGTGCAAGGCAAAAGAGGGCTATGCTGTGGCCGCCGGAATGTTGGGTAAATATATCAAGGCAGGCGTTGATTATTTGTTTAAGCGTAATGGCATATTTTCATCCAACATTGCCGAAGCTGGTGGGTTTGTTCGTTCTTCTCTAGCCGAGCACGGCCCAGATATTCAGTTTCATTTCTTACCGGCTATTTTACAAGACCACGGAAGGCGTTTAGCCTTTGGGTATGGGTACGGAGTTCACGTATGTTGCTTGTATCCTAAAAGTCGAGGCAACATTAAACTACAAAGTAATCATCCAGCTGATCATCCCCTCATTGACCCCGCTTATCTAACCCATCCAGACGATCAGAAAGTTATGATAGAGGGAATAAAAATTGCGCGTAAATTATTGGCTGCGCCTAACTTCGATGAGTTTGAGGGAAGCGAGCTGTACCCAGGCGAAGAGGCCCAGTCAGACGAGGAGTTATTGGCCTTTTTACAGCAACGAGCTGAAACTATTTATCACCCGGTAGGTACCTGTAAGATGGGCCTACAGAGCGACCCCATGGCGGTGGTGAATAATCAGTTGAAGGTTAAGGGCATAGCTGGGCTACGTGTGGTAGACGCATCTGTAATGCCAAGCTTAATAGGGGGGAATACCAATGCCCCTACCATAATGATTGCTGAGCGCGCAGTAGACTTTATAAAAGCTGATCACGAAGGGCAGGCCGTACCCATAGCCAGTGATGATTAGCGGGGCTGCATAAAGAGATCGGCTGCACAATCACACATTTCATCAATGTGGCTAGAATCGGCATAAATGCCGTCGATTAACAACCGAGCAATCCCATGTAAGGTTCCCCATGTTACTTGTGCTAACCGTAGCGCCGCTTTATCGTTTGGCAATAAGCCGTGTTCTTGCCAGTAGCGGGTCATTGTTACTTGAAACTGAAAGCAAGGAAAGGCCACTTCTTTAAGATCTGGCGTCGCCGCTTGGTTTTGCCAAATCGTACGGCCAAACATTAGTTCGTACATTTCTGGGTGTTTGGCTGCATAGCCTACATATTCATGTACAAACTCTCTAAACCGGGCGCGAGGCGATTTACTGGTTTGTTCAAAAATACGTTTAGCAGTGGCGTGCCAGTCACTAAATCCTTTTGCCGCAATAGCACTTAACAGCGCACTTTTGTCTTTAAAATGGTGGTAGGGCGCAGTGCGTGAAACGCCTGCATCTTCGGCTAATTTTCTAAGCGATAAGCTATCCACGCCATGGGCCGCTAACCGAGAGGTGGCAACTTCAATAAGTGCCGAACGTAGATCACCGTGATGATAATTTTGCGCGCCATTGCCCATAATACTTAAGCACTACCTAATTAAAGTAAACATTCAAAAGACTAAATAACGTTTTATCTTGACAGTGTCAACATAGCCTTTTATCTTGACACTGTCCAGTTTGCAAAAATGTTAATAAATCGCTATGGAGCCAACGCAAACCATGAATTACTCTACATTAGAAATAAAACAGCAAGGGCACATTGCACAGGTTGTGCTTAATCGCCCTGATGCAATGAACAGTATGACCCCCGACTTTTGGGTGGAATTTCCTGCAGCTATACGTGCTATCGACAATGAAGGGAGTGCCCGGGTTATTGTCATCTCCTCCACTGGCAAGCATTTCTCTGCGGGTATGGACTTGTCGGTATTTTTAAATATGAAAGAAGACTTTAAAGGCGATCCATCCCGCCGTGCTGAGCGCATGCGCCGTACGGTGAAGTTACTGCAGGACAGTTTCACTGCTCTAGAAGAAGCGCGTATGCCGGTTATTGGTGCTGTGCAAGGAGGCGCAATCGGCGGTGCAGTAGATTTATTGAGCGCCTGCGATATGCGCTATTGCACCGACGATGCATTTTTTACTATTAAAGAAACGCAGTTGGGCATGACCGCTGACGTTGGCACCCTTCAGCGTCTCCCTAAGCTCATTCCCATAGGTTTGGTAAAAGAGCTGGCTTATACCGGTCGTAATTTTGGTGCGCAAGAGGCTAAGCAGCTGGGCTTTGTCAATAAGGTATTTGATAACACTGACGCTATGTTAGAAGGCGTAATGGAAGTGGCGCAACAAATAGCTGCGAACTCGCCGTTAGCTGTCGCCGGCACCAAAACCATGATCAACTACGCAGTGGATCACTCGGTAGCTGAAAGCCTTAATTATATGGCGACATGGCAAGCAGGCATGTTCCAGATGGAAGATGTGTTCAACGCCATGCAGGCACAAAAAACAAAAACAATTCCAGACTACCCGCCATTACATGGCGCGGTTACGTCAATGAAATCTTAAATTAACAGGCATCTTAGAAGGATTAATCATGAACCAGACCGTTACTGATCATCCCGTATACCCCCACTTATTTCGGCCACTCGATCTAGGTTTTACCCAATTAAAAAATAGGGTGTTGATGGGCTCCATGCACACGGGGCTAGAAGAAATGCCCGATGGACATAAACGTATGGCAGCATTTTATGCTGAGCGCGCCCGGGGCGGCGTAGGCCTGATCGTAACGGGTGGCATAGGGCCCAATGAAGAAGGTGCAACGCACCCTTCAACGTTCCGCCTAGATACCGATGAAGCGGTGAACAATCATAAAGAAGTGACAGATGCTGTGCATATTGCGGGCGGTAAAATTTGCATGCAAATTTTGCATACAGGGCGTTACGCCTATAGCCCAAAACTGGTTGCTCCTTCCGCGGTACAAGCGCCCATTAATCCGTTTAAGCCTAAAGCGCTGGAAGCAGATGAAATAGAAAAACAAATTGAAGACTTTATTACGGCATCTATACAAGCCCAACGGGCGGGTTATGATGGGGTAGAAATAATGGGGTCTGAAGGCTACTTTTTAAACCAATTTATTGCCCGGCGTACTAACCAGCGCGACGATGAATGGGGAGGGGAGTATGAAAATCGTATACGTCTTCCCATTGAAATTGTGCGCAGGGTACGTGAAGCCGTAGGCACTAACTTTATTATTATTTATCGTTTATCTATGCTGGACTTAGTTGAAGGTGGGTCGAGTTATGAGGAAGTGGTGCAGTTAGGCAAAGAAATTGAGCAAGCTGGCGCTACCATTATCAATACCGGTATCGGGTGGCATGAAGCGCGTATTCCTACTATTGCGACAAAAGTCCCTCGCGCTGCGTTCACGTGGGTAACGGCTAAGTTTCGCGATGCGCTCTCTATTCCTGTTATTACCTCAAACCGTATAAATACACCTGAGGTGGCTGAAGAAGTATTGGCGCGGGGTGATGCCGATATGGTATCGATGGCCCGCCCTTTTCTCGCCGATCCTGAGTTTGTGCGTAAAGCGCAGCAAAATAAAGCGGATGAAATTAATACCTGTATAGGGTGTAATCAAGCCTGCTTAGATCATGTTTTTAATGGCAAAATGACCAGTTGTTTGGTCAACCCGCGTGCGTGTCACGAGCTAGAGCTAAACGTTAAACCTGCTGAAACCAAAAAGCGGGTGGCGGTAGTTGGTGCGGGCCCTGCTGGGCTTGCGTCAGCGGTTACTTCGGCGCAGCGTGGTCATGACGTGGTCATTTATGACGCTGCCGGTGAAATTGGGGGGCAGTTTAATATTGCTAAGCAAATTCCAGGCAAAGAAGAGTTTTATGAAACCTTACGTTACTTCAAACGACAAATTGAGCTACATAGCAATATTACGCTTAAATTAAATACCTATGTTGATGCCGCTATGCTCAACGACGAAGGATTTGATGAGGTGATGGTAGCGACCGGTATTAAGCCAAGAACGCCGGCTATCGATGGTATAGACCATGAGAAAGTGTTGTCTTATATTGATGTGTTAAAAGACAAAAAGTCAGTGGGTAATAAAGTTGCTATTATTGGCGCTGGGGGTATTGGTTTTGATACCGCAGAGTATTTATCCCACGGCAAAGAAACGCCAAGTCAGGATATTCCCGCCTTTATGAAAGAATGGGGGATTGATATGTCGTTAACTGCCCGGGCGGGAATTGAAGGTGTTACACCTGCGCCTGAACCTTCACCCCGGGAAATCTTTTTGCTTCAGCGTAAATCCTCTAAAGTAGGCGGCGGACTTGGAAAAACCACGGGCTGGGCCCATCGGGTAGGGTTACTTGCCAAAGGGGTTACGATGATCCCAGGTGTCACTTACGACAAAATAGATGATGAAGGCCTACATATAACGGTAGACGGTAACCAGCAGCTATTGCCAGTAGACAATATTATTATATGCGCGGGACAAGAGCCAATGCGCGATATTGTTGAAGGGCTTAAAATGCCTTATCACCTTATCGGCGGTGCAGATGAAGCACTAGAGCTTGATGCTAAACGCGCTATCGACCAAGGTACACGGGTGTGCGCCGAAGTATAGTCGATACAATATAAAGTACTTAACCGATAATAAACAACGCCGCTAACTCGCGGCGTTGTTCATTATTAAGGGGTATTATTCCCAGCGCAAGATAAGATACTTAAAGCGAAACACGCGCGTTACCATACACATCAATAAATTGCGGCGGCAGGCGGCGGGGGGCTCCAGTATCTAAGCTAACGCAAACAAATGTTGTAAGGGCGTCGAACACCGCTTTATTACGCGTAGGGCAGATAAATTGAAACTGACGCTTAAGGGTGAGTTTGTTATCACACTCAACTATCCAAGTTGCGCATTTAAGGGTATCGCCTAGATGAACCGGGAGATGATAATTCAGTTCGTGGCGTTTTATTACCATTGCCCGGTTAAGGGCCTGATAATCTGCAAATTGAAGACCCAGAGCATTAGAGTGCGCCCAGGCGAGGGATTCAACTTCGGTTAAATAGGCCACATTGTTTACATGTTTATAGTGATCAATATGAACCTGGTCTATGTGCCAGTCTTGCACAAAAGGATGGGGGTACATCCAGGGTAATTCTTGTTCGCTCACCGGTGTTCCTTAAATTGCAGGGAGGGGATTGTCGTCAGGTAAAGTTAAATTCTCATCTAGCAACGCGCCCATCAAATTTTTCTCTCTAGCCAAAACCGGCTGAACAAAGCCTTGTACATCGCCAATGGCCTTAAATGCATTAAAGCCGCGCTCTAGAAACTCGTGTAACGCAAGTACCCCGGCTAATTTAGCGGGGCGACGAGACAACGAAATAAGCATACCTATGCCACGAATTTTAATAACATCGCCCAATTGATCGCCAAGGTGAGAGATTATACCAATTTGGTGGGCTCGATCGTCTATACGCCCTACGTGTCGATATGCCTGTGCGTAGGAGTGCCGGTCAATAGGCTGGTGGCTATAATTCGCCTTCAAAAACTGAGCCATCTCCATATCTAAATCGAAGGAAAGGGCATTTAGCGCCAATGCATCGTCCATGGCGTTCATTGCCTTATCAGGAAGAACCTTGGCAAGCTTTGGAATAACCCGCGCTAAGTCTGCATCTCGTTGACTAAAATCTTTCGGACCATATAATTCATCCACAAAAAACGCCATGGCTTTTTGATAACGCTTTTGCTGCGCTAAATCGGCATGAGATACCAGCAAGCGTTCGCACTGCCAATGCTGTAATTGATGAATGACAGGCATAATATCCAGCTTGGTCGCAAGATCCCGTAGCGCGTTAACGCGATGAATATGCTTGATTATTTGCTGCGCCAAAATGCACACTCCTTGGCCGAGTTTGTTAGTTAGCCGGGTAAAGCTAGATTGACCCAAGCGCGCGTTGCTTTCAAGTGAGAAGTCGGGTTTTTACTGATATAATTGGCGGCCAATAAACCATGAGTGATCGTCTTTTTCCCTTTAGCTGACCAATAAGAGCCGTATGAATACACAAGGTAATCAGTCGCAAAAAAACGAGTTCGATAGCGATGTTGATGTTCTTATCGCGCTGTTTAACCGCACCTTTGCCGATTTTAATACACGCTTAGTGCGTGGTAACGATGAACCTATTTATTTGCCTGCCGATGAGACGTGCAGCTATCATCAAATCGTTTTCGCCCATGGTTTTTTCTCTAGCGCATTACATGAAATTTCTCATTGGTGTATTGCGGGCGAAAAGCGACGTCTTTTAGAAGATTATGGCTATTGGTATTGCCCCGACGGACGTAACGCCCATCAACAGGCCGAATTTGAAAAAGTTGAAGTAAAACCCCAAGCGATTGAATGGGCGTTTACAGAAGCAGCCGGCAGAAAATTTCAAGTAAGTACCGATAACTTAGATGGCGTAGAGCCTGATAGAGAAGCGTTCACTAACAATGTAGCCGCGCAATTGGCACATTACCGCGCTACGGGGTTTCCTCCTCGCGCGCAGCGCTTTATCGGCGCACTGTCCGATACATTTTCATCCTTAAAACAAAACGATACACGCCCACTATCATCTATAGCTGCTGGAGACGATGCTGCATGAGTAAACCTATATTCCGGTTAGGTATTATCGTAAACCCCTTTGCTGGCATTGGCGGCGCACTCGCCTTAAAAGGCAGTGATGGTGCGAAAATACGTGAACAGGCGTTGGCTATGGGGGCGGAAAAAAAAGCCAATGAAAAAATGGCCAAAGCACTTAGCATTTTAGACGCGCTAAGCGGGCAATTTGAAATTTTCACTGCGTCTGGTGATATGGGGGAAACAGTTTGCGCCTCTCTCGGATTGCCTTACACCATAGTGTATAGCCCCCCATCAACGCAAACCGAAGGCGAAGATTCGGAACGAGCCGCAAAGGCATTGATAGATGCCGAGGTTGATTTGTTGCTGTTTGCTGGTGGCGACGGCACTGCCCGTAATATTTGCCACGTGGTAGGCGATACTATCCCAGTGCTTGGTGTACCGGCGGGCTGTAAAATCCATTCTGGCGTGTATTGTGTATCACCTGCCGCCGCAGGGCAGGTAGTAAGCCAAATGATCGCTGGCGAGCTGGTGAGTGAAATGGAAGCGGAGGTGCGGGACATTGACGAAGACGCATTTCGACGGGGTAAGGTTATTGCTAAACCTTATGGCGAGATGCGAGTTCCCGCTGAACTTAGCTACATTCAAGCGGTAAAAATGGGCGGCAGGGAAGACGAAGCGCTAGTACTTGATGATATTGCCGCTTACGTTAGCGAGATTATGGAAGAAGAGCCTGAAACCTATTTTGTGATGGGGTCGGGTTCAACCGTGGCAGCCATAATGGAATACCTTAATATTGACAATACCCTACTTGGGGTAGATGTAATAAAAAATGGGCAACTCATTGCCAGCGACGTTACCGCTGCGCAGCTTATTGAACTTACCCGCCTCAAGCCGTGTAAAGCCGTTGTTACTGTTATTGGCGGACAAGGGCATATTTTTGGTAGAGGAAATCAACAGCTTAGCCCGGCGTTTATACGCCAGCTTAATAAGAGCAATTTGGTGGTGGTTGCCACTAAACAAAAACTTCAGGCACTCGAAGGAAAGCCCCTAAGGTTAGATACTGGCGATGCAGATTTAGACCTCGAGTTAGCGGGTGCCTTTACCATTATCACAGGTTACAAAGACAAGGTGTTGTATAACGGCGTATAAATCAACGTCGTTAATTCACCTAACAGAGTGAAAATTTAAACATTATTAAAGTAGGAGAATACATTGTTACCACCCGCTGCTGCACCACAACACGTGGTAGACAAAATTGCTAACATTGAAGCTGCATTAGACGATGTAGTTAACCATGGTAGTGATGATGAGCTTTTTATCGCGAGCTACTTGCAAGGACATTTCGCGGTAGAATCTCGTCAGGTAGAGATGCAAGACGATGCAACCATGGATACGTTAAATGAACGAGTGCTCGCTAGCTTAGAAAGCGCGTTTGCTAACAATGAGCTAGATGAAGGTGATGCCGTCTTAGTGTCGGCTATGTGGCAGCGACTAATGTCGGCTACTTAATGTGTCCTTAGCGCCCCATGAACCCCCTTTCTCTTCGTAAATTATGTTGAATCAATAAGCTAACTCATTTAATCTCAATTTAGGTTCACGCTAAAGCACGAATACAAAACAATAAATGCGTGGTTGTACCGTTATTTTTTAATGGATTATGCGAAGTGATCGGATTCATAAAAGTGTTTCTATTGGGGTGGGGCAGTACCCTTTTATTTTGGGCAGCTGCATTATTCTTTTGTTATATTGGTACCGAGGTAGTTACTAAATATTGGAAAAGAAAACTCTTACTTGGCACGCCCTTCTTTTTGTTATTTCTCTTTGTTGTACATGCATACGGTGTTCCCCGCTATTTTGTGTACGACGACGTTCCTCCTAAGCTGGTAGAGGGAAAGCCTTATTACCCTGCGGTAAAAAATCATCTGATATTTCAAGGCGCAGCGTATAAAAAATACGGTGTAATTAGCCAAGATCTAAGTGATTTCATCAGCAATGATACCTACTTTAGCGCTTTTGGTGTCACCCCCTTAAAAGAGTACCCTTCAGTAAGCGGTTTTAAAAGCTGGGTAAATGAGCTTACCCTCGTTGGCTTCTTTTTGCTTTGGTACGTTTTTATCAACAAACTGCATAATGCCAGTGCGGCTTCCGCGTTATATAAAGCGGCACGAAGAAATAATAGGTTGCAGTATTATCAGAGCTATCTAACCGCTTCAAAACCTATTCGTTTTCTACAACCTTTTAAACGGCGGAAAGCTAAACGGGATTTTCAAAAAATACGTCAGGTATATATCACCTACTTAATCGAACTGCTCAATAAGCTCTCTAACCAGTCCCCAGCCGCATCTTCTGGGGTATTGCTATACATTGCAAACCAACTGAGAACCTCCAGTCAATGGTACCCCAGCGTAGCTACCTTTGTAGAAATAGACGATCTTACGGGCGAAGAAGAAATAGAAGCCTATGAGAAAAAGGCCGAATACGATAGGCGCTATTTTAAGCCATCGAATGAAGAATTAGGCAGTGCGCTAAATACACGGTTAGTTGAAACCCTCAATCAATTTTTGCCTGAGAGCTTGTTAAAGTCGAAGGTGACAGATGAAATACCCTCTATGGAGCTACATTGCAAACTAGTATGTAAAGTGACCGGCAATATTACCTATGGGGATAGCAGCGCAGCAACGCGGCTTACCGTAGCCGGTAAACAACAGCCGGTGACCAACAACCAAACCCTTATTATGCGGCGCAATGTGAATACTTTCCCTAAGAAAATAACCAGCGGAAAAAGTGAGGCAAGCAGGAAGTATTGTGCCACCCAAGTAGCCCAATTTATCACTAATGACACCCTGTTTATGCCCTCAAAGGTTACCCAAGCATCTGTAGAAAGTGAAGATGCCTTGCAGGCACGCTTACAACAAGCGACTGAGCGCCAGAACCAGTTATTTGATGCGATTATTGAGGAATGTAAATCTGCAGGCAAAGATATCGTTATTGGGGAGGTTATTAATCAAGCTTTGAAAAATAATGAAGTGCTTGTTGATAGAGCAATGTCAGAGCTCTATCAGTTACTTTCTGATAATACTCACCTGTACGCAGAGTTCGTGGCGTTCGAGTCGATAAGTGGACTCATTGAAGATGCAGTGGGGAGCGCCAGTGAGTAAACACATTAAACTTGCCGCCCTAGTCGTGGGATCTATTTTTATAACGTCGTGTTCAAAAACCACGAAACTTCTCGATGTCGCGAAAGAAGAGGGCGTATCTAGTACCACAGGCTGGGGCATAGAGTCGGTATTAAAATATCTCGATGTGGATTTTCTTCTATCCCAAGTAGAAGAAAATCGTGTTCACAGTGTGAAGTATGGAAAAGGCGTTAAAGTTGAGATAGACAACTGGAAAAGTAATGTGGTTTTTAGTCTGGAACCGATAAACGGCGTGGGCGCTAAACGCACATTATATAAGCGAAACTACTTACGCCCCGGCAACTATTTATTAACGGCTAATGTGGGGACCGGCGCCACACAAATTTCTATAAGCAAAGGCTTAACCCTAGACTTCTATCAACTTGCCCAGTTAACGCAGGCTAACGGAAGCACGGGCCTAGGGCGCTTGAAGCTGGATGTATCGCCCCGTGACGCTAAAATTACTCTATATGGAACACCTCACAAATATCATGAAGGTTTAAAGCTGCCGGAGGGGCGCTACGAAGTGAAGGTGAGCAAGTCTGGATATGATGAACATAGAGTGACAGTCACGATTACTAAAAATAGGTTAACGACCGAATCTATCCAGCTTAAACCTACAAGAAGCGTGAGCGCTGAACATAGTTTACGGGTTTCAGAGGCTTCAGCGCAGCAGGGGGCGGTAGAGGTGGTGTCTGTAACGGGAGCGCCGCTTAATGATCCAGATAAACTAAAACAGGATGTTGCACAATATGGTGAGCTTGTTATCTCGCCAACTCGAAGCGACGTACGCTATACGATAACCTCCACTAAGGGGCGTCAATACCCCGTGAAGCCCACCACCACGCTCCCTGCGGGTGACTACTCTGTGGCAGCTATCAGTACACAAAATGATGAAGTGCTGTTACAAAAGAGGGTTAGTATTCGGCCTAACGAAACCTTAAACACGGTTTTTACTTTGCCCGCGCTCGCGTATCAAGTGCCCCTTGATGTAGTGCTTAGCTTTAAGGTGAACACCTTATATAGAGAGAGGGTTGAAGTCACGTTAAAGCCCTCTCAGGGAGAGGCCATCAGCTTTAAAGAACGAATGGGGCGCAGAGGACTTGAGATAGAAACACGTTTACTTAATGGGGCGTATCATGCAGAGATAACCGGTAGAGGCATCAAGTATGATTTAGGCACCATCGACATTGCTGAGAGTAAAAGCAATAAGTTTGAGTTTGTCCTAAAGTGAGTGGTTTCTTCTTAAAACCAACAACCTTGCCGCGCTTAAATAGTTAAGAGCGGCAATATTCTTCCGCTTGCCGCTATGCGGCCAAGGTTTTCGCGCCCTTTTCTGCGGGCCAATTATGCTAAGGAGGTAAGCATTTTGTCGTACTTTGTTGCCTTCACCTCACAATTATCAAGGCCTTAGGCTAACTGTTGTCATGCTTAGCAGAAATAGCCAATTTTGGTGCAATAATTGCAGCGCAGCAATACGCGCGTCAATACTTCTGACGCACAATGAATTTAACCACGCAATGTGCGCGTATGCCACAGATTAATTAAAGCCTAGGTGAATGTATGTTGGGTTGTAATAAACCGCTACTTGTAACAGTGGCGCTGGTAACCTTGTTGGGCGGCTGTGCTACTTCCACCACGAAAGATACACAAATGGAACAGGCCGAGGTGCCAAATGTACCCGCGTTAGGGAATGTAGAATATCACACCTATATCTTAGCAAACGAGCTGTTTGCCGGGGTACGCCCGGCCCGTCAGGCGCGCTATGCAGTCGTAGGGTTTGTGCCTGCTGATACGATGAAATATAACGGTGATGATCAGCACCCCTTAATGATGCTAGGTCACCAACTCGAGCAGGGCATGATTACTGAAGCCTCGAAAAGGGGGTTTACTACTCAAGAATTCAAATTATCGAACGATATAATGATTAACGATGAAAGTGATAGGGTGCTTACCCGCAATATCGAACAGCTTTCAGATGTTGAACGCGTCGACTATTACATTACTGGCACCTTGGTTCAGCAACAAGCTGGCGCAATGGTAAACGCACGTATTATTAACGTACGAACAAAAAATGTAGTTGCAGCGGCCACACGATTCTTTCCTGCTGAGTTATTTTGGGAGAGGGAACAGGTCACCAGCCGACATGGCAAACTGTACAGAACTGAAGGTATGAGGTAGCAGGATGAATGCTTTTAATACTCCCGTAGCGTTAATCATTATAGGGTTAAGCGTAATCACCTCTGGTTGCGCAATGATGAGCGACAATGATGAGAATGCACAGCAACAAACAGAATTTCAGTCGATGAATGTGGTAGATATTACTGCAATAGACCGTGCGCCTTTAGTAAATAACGAAGACGATGATAAGGCTGATGAGCAAGACATGGATGCTTACGGCGCTATCGGGCAACCGCCGCTATATTCAAGTGTGCAAGGCGCGTATAAGGGCAGGCCACTTACAAAGCATATTGGCGATTATGTGAAAAACATGACCCAAGATCTTATTGCCAACATGGAATATGTCAATGAAAAAACCCCCATTGGTGTAACCCACTTCGCGTTGTTAGATACTAACTTACAAACTACCGATTTACTCGGGCGTCAAATGGCAGAATCTTTTGTGCATGAACTTCACAAGTTTCGGGTGCCAGTTATTGACTTTAAAGCCACTGATTACATCCGTATTACCGAAGGGGGCGATTTTGTTTTAAGTCGCGATTACTTAGAATTAAGCAGTAGCTTGCCTATCGAGTACGTATTAACCGGTACAATGGCCAAGCATCAAGGCGGTGTATTAGTGAATGCAAGAATATTGGGTATTAACTCTCGTGCAGTTGTAGCAAGCGCGCAAATGTTAGTGCCTTTTTATGTGGTTGATGCGCTTATTCCAAGTGACGGCAGCCAGCAAAATGGCATGCGTGATGGTGTTAAACTAAGCCGGGGTTAATCATGGAATTCAAGGGATACATTCTCGGCGCGGTTACAGGTGCTCTAATACTTAGTCTTTCAGGGTGTTCTAGCACACAGTCTGTAGGCTCGTTTTGGTTAGGCGATGATGGTGAAATTTCCCACGATGCCCAGCCGGTACCTGTTCCTAAAGGTTCGGGCTTAGTGTATACCCCCGATTCACGGGATCGCGAGTATCAACAGCACCTTGCTGTAGAACCGGGTTACCGTGATCCACTGCGAAGCGGCTTTTCACCTTCACAAACCCATAAGCAACTAAATGACTATGCATCGCAGCTTGCTATGGCGTTAATGGATAAGACCACAAGACTTACGCAAAACGACCGCGTCGGGGTTACCAGTTTTGTTCGTTTAACTGAGTCGTTAAGTGAAGGCACGGTGCTGGGCAATCAACTATCAGAAAACTTAATTGCGGAATTACAAGATTTTGGTTTGGCCATGGTGGATTTTAAGCTTGCCGGTAACATTACTGTAACCCCTTATGGGGATTTTGTGTTATCCAGAGACGCTAACAGGCTAGCGAAGCAAGTTGGCATAGACCACGTGGTGACAGGAACCTTAATTGAAGATGATCGCGGTGTAAGAGTGAATGCTCGTATTGTGTCTATGCAAGATAAACAAATAGTAGCGAGCGCGAATATCTATATACCCGCGTTTATCGTTATGGATTTAAACAAAGCGACCAGCATGGTATCTACTGCACCCTAATCATTTTCATTCGAGGTGTCGCCCATGATCCCTCGAATGCAATCGCGCACCATAAACCTCGCTGGATGCACACCTCGGCATAAATCGTTATCTAGCGGAAGCGGCGCATGGGTTAGTTCACTCACCAATAACTCTGCCATAAGTGGCGCAGTAGTGAGCCCTCGTGAGCCTAAACAGCACAGGGTGCTTACAGGTTCATCTGGAAGGGCGCATTCTTTGTGTAGGGGTTTTCCAAGGGACAACCCTTCGTAGCGCGATTTTAACGCATTATAATTGGTTAACATGCCCGATAGCGGCTGATGATCGGGTGAACCTAACCGTGTAGCTGCTCGCGCGGTACCATCATGGGTTAGCTGTTCAACCAAATTATTTCCTTCCATTGCTTTTTGGTGAGTAACGAGGTTTTGTTGTGTATCCTCACTACGCACCTCAATGTCTAAGTCATTTTTGCCATACGTTGACCCTAGAGCATGGCGATGATTATAGGCAGGTGTCATATAGCCTTTATGACAAAGCACAGTGGCTAATTGGTTTATGGGCGCCTGACTAGGAATAGCCTCTACTTGCCCCCTTACTGGGCGCAGCGGCAGCGACGTAAATGAAGAAGATGCAACAGCGCCTGCACCTAATGCCAATATAAGATGCTTAGCTTGTAGTGTCGCGCCATTGTCAAAATGTGCCAGCACTGACGGCTTTTCACCTTCGAGATATTTACGTTCGTAATGGCTAAACGTATGCATGGGCAGTAGTGAAACGCAGCCCAAAGCCCTAGCTTGCTCAATAAGCGCAGCAACCAGTTCGGGGGGCGACAGCCAGCCGCCTTGAGGTATAAATAGGCCATCTTGGGCAAGCTGTACTTGCGCTTTTTGGCAAATGAAGTCTGATGACGCGTAGTGAATGAGACCTTCTGGCCATACACTATTTTCAATTAATTTTTGCTGTCGTTGCGCAACCTTGGGGTTAAAGTTAAGTTGCACTACGCCGCAAAAATCATGACTTACCTTACCGCTACCAGCTTGGGCAATGACATCGTCGTAAAAATTACGTGCAAATAAAAAGCTGTGTGCTTGTAGACGACTAGCAAGGCTTACCTGGGAATGTAGCTGGGGGTAAAAGCCGCCTTGGGGATTGCCGGAGGCGCCAGAGGCAAGGGTCGCTTTATCGTGGCAAAGCGTAACCTTAATGCCCCGTTTAGCGAGTGCTAACGTAGTAAGTGCTGCAGCTAACCCAGACCCCACCACAATAACGCTATCGCCAGCGTAAAGGGGGCTTTGGTTATAGCGGTAATAGGGGCCTTCACGTGTAGTTGAAGGTGTTTTTTCTGCATTAAACACCCCAGTTAGCATGTCTCGTTTACGCCCAAATCCGTTACGCTTTTTAATCTCAAAGCCAACGGCGGCTAAGCCACGTTTAACTACGCCTGCCGCAGTAAAAGTGCCAAAGGTTGCCCCCACTTTCGACAGCCTGGCCATTTGGCTAAATAGGTTATCTGTCCACATATCTGGGTTTTTGCTTGGCGCAAAGCCATCTAAAAACCACGCATCAATTAATCCCGCTTTCGGTGAATGCCATTGAGGTAAAAGGTGATGCACATCACCAATCCATAGGTCTAAGGTAGTTGAGTAGTCGCTAAAATGGCGCCTATGGCAGCCATCTAATGCAAGGGGGTACTGATTTAGTAGTGCCGTTACCATGCCACTTAGTGAAGGAAACGCACTGAGTGCCCGTGCCATATCGTCTTTGGGTAACGGAAATTTCTCCGTCGTTAAGAAATGAAGACGCTTTAAGGGGTGGGTTGGGTTCTCACGTCTAAATTGCGCGAACGCTTGCATCACCACGAGGAAGTTAAGCCCAGTGCCAAACCCTGTCTCGGCAATCACAAATTGTGAATGTGACCAATGCTGCCAGCGCGCGAGTAAGTCGTTGCCGTCAATGAAAACGTGTTGGGTTTCATCAATGCCACTATCGTTAGAGAAGTAAACATCATCGAATTGGGAGGCGACAGGAATACCATTATCGTTAAAGTGAACTTGTGCTTGAGGTGATTTCACGTTTTCTTCGGGCTCGCTAATCTAAGACTGGTCAAATGCGTATATTTTACTAAAAAGCGCAGCGCAGTGCTTGTAACTCTACGTTTAATTTTCGTTTTGTCGGTGTAGAGATGAATGTTTTGTGAACACTTAAGGCGGGCGTGGTCGCCAAATCCAGAATTCATGCTACATTATCAACAGTATGACGTTCACAGTAACAATGAATACAACAATAACAACCAATAGGAATAAGTGGGTGTGCGTACAAATGCAGAGCAGACCACTTTATTATTCAAAATCGTTACCATAGGGCGCATCAACGCAAAGGGTAAACTATGAAAAGAGCAGTAATCACCGGGCTTGGTATTGTTTCAAGCATCGGGGTAAATAAACAAGATGTGCTGGCTTCTCTAAAAGCGGGCAAGTCGGGCATTACATTTTCAGAACAGTTCGCTGAAATGGGGCTTCGCAGCCAAGTATGGGGCAATATTGATATTGACCTTAAAGAACATATAGACCGTAAAGCTATGCGCTTTATGGGCGATGCCGCGGCATATGCGTACGTGGCAATGCAACAAGCAATCGAAGATTCTGGCTTAGAAGACAAAGACGTATCTAACGAGCGTACGGGTATAATTGCGGGCTCTGGCGGGGCTTCGTCGGAAAACCAAGTATTGTCGGCTGATGTGTTACGGGAAAAGGGCGTTAAACGTGTTGGGCCTTATATGGTACCGCGTTGTATGGCCTCTACCGTGTCTGCATGTTTGGCTACGCCGTTTAAAATTCGTGGGGTTAACTACTCTATTGCCTCTGCATGCGCAACGAGTGCGCACTGTATCGGTAACGCGCTTGAGCTTATTCAATTAGGTAAGCAGGACGTGGTTTTTGCCGGTGGCGGTGAAGAACTTCACTGGGCGCTTTCAAGTCAGTTCGATGCTATGGGCGCTTTAAGCTCTAAGTATAACGATAACCCGGCTGTAGCGTCACGTACCTATGATGCTGCACGAGATGGATTCGTTAGTTCTGGCGGCGGCGGTATGGTGGTTGTGGAAGAACTTGAACATGCGTTAGCCCGGGGCGCAAAAATTTATGGTGAAGTGGTGGGTTATGGCGCTACATCTGATGGTTTTGACATGGTTGCACCTTCTGGTGAAGGCGCAGTTCGCTGTATGAAGATGGCCATGCAAAATGTTAACGCGCCTATTGACTACCTTAATACCCACGGCACTTCAACGCCAGTGGGCGATGTAAAAGAGTTAGCGGCGATCCAAGAAGTATTTGGCTCATCGGGCGTGCCAATTAGTGCAACCAAGTCGCTTACCGGTCATGCGCTGGGCGCGGCGGGTGTGAACGAAGCTATATACAGCCTACTCATGCTTGAAAATGACTTCATTGCCCCGTCTATCAATATTGATAACTTAGATGAAGCTGCGGCGGGCCTTGATATTGTAACGCAAGCCCGCGAGGCTAAACTCAACACTGTAATGTCGAACAGTTTCGGGTTTGGTGGTACAAACGCTACATTAGTAATGCAGCGCTACGAAAAATAATTTGTACTTTATATAACACTTACTTGGTCAATCAGCGCTTGGCCAAGTAAGTGTTTCATTTGTTTTGCTTTCTCTCCAATTTCTTTTTAAAAGCTGCCCCTTCTTTTATTTTTTGAGATTACGGTTACTCCAACCTAATAGCACCATGCCATAGGGTGGCCAACCAACGCATTTTTTAACAGCGTTGGGGCAGGCGTATTCAATAGCATGTCTTGCTAACCTGGGGTGTACACACGCTACGCGGTGTTGACTATGATGTCCTGTCTATACTCATCAATAAATTATCGTTATATGTTTTTTTTATTCGTGCCTGTTAACATGTTTTTTACAATGGTGCGCTGCATGCTATATCAGGGCTTTCGATGCGCAAGCTACTGAGTATTGTTATCGGCATAACATACAGTGTGAATACCGATATTTGTGCTTAACGTCGGTGTGAATACGAACAGACCCTATGTGCGAATACAGAAGCCAGTAGTGCACCTACCATCAGCTAACACGTTAGTATTACCGTAAGGGAGAGCAAAAGTGGCAACGTCAGTTCAACAGAAAGTAAGCAGTGAAGAGTGGCAAACCCGAGTAGATTTAGCCGCTTGTTATCGCGCGGTGGCGATGTACGGATGGGACGACCTTATTTTTACTCATATATCAGCGCGTGTGCCAGGCCCAGAACATCATTTTTTAATTAACCCATATGGCATGATGTTCGATGAAGTTACAGCATCAAGCTTGGTAAAGGTTGACCTTCAGGGCAATAAAGTGATGGAAGGTGAGTTTGATATTAACCCAGCCGGCTTTACTATTCACAGCGCCGTACATGAGGCACGAGAAGACGCCAAGTGTGTTATGCATTTACACACGGCAGAAGGGGTAGCCGTATCTACATTACAAGAGGGCTTACAAGCGTACTCCCAGCAATCGTTATTTCCTCTGGCCTCACTGTCTTATCACGCTTATGAAGGTGTGGCGCTAGACCCAGAAGAGAAAGTACGCTTGGTGCGGGATCTTGGAGATACCCACTTTATGATTTTGCGTAATCATGGGTTGTTAACCTGTGCAGACACCATTGCCGATGCATTTTTATATATGTTTATTATGCAGCGTGCCTGTGAAATTCAATTAAGAGCGCAGGCCACCGGGCAACCATTGATCCCTATTCATTCAGCGATTTTACAGGGTATTCGCGCGCAAGCGTCTGAAGTTACTAAGCAGGCCGGAGGGGCACTTGCTTGGCCGGGTATTAAGCGCCGAGTTAGTCGTCAGCTTCCCGGTTTCGATAGTTAACCTGATTTAACAAAAATGCGCTAAGAAATACGTTGGCAAGGTTACTAATTGCCTTGTTTACGTTAAACTTGGCGCCATGAAAATATTACTTGAAGACACCATCCCTTTTGGGAAGGAATACCTATCCGATCTTGGTGATGTAAAAACGTACGCATGGCAATCGCTTGCGGCGCAAGACATCCAGGATGCTGATGTGATGGCAATTCGTTCAACCACACAGGTGAACGCGCACACTATGCCCGCCAACACGCGCTTACAACTGGTTACAACCGCTACAGCGGGAACCAATCATCTTGATACTGCATGGCTTGCATCACAAAATATTCGGTGGAATTCAGCCGGAGGATGCAATGCTGTTGCGGTAGCTGAATACGTTGTAAGTACGTTATTGCTAGCTGAAAAAAAAGGGCGAGTGGATACCTCACGCTGTACCGTGGGTATTGTTGGGGCAGGGCATGTAGGCACTGCGCTTGCTAATAAACTCGACGCGCTTGGCATAAACTATAAGTTGTGCGATCCCCCCCTTGAACAAACTAACGATAGCAGACGTTTTTACCCCTTAGCAGAAATCTTACGCTGTGATGTTATTACTTTGCATGTACCCTATGTAAAAACGGGGCCTTATGCCACTGGGAAACTTATTGATAGCGATGCCTTGGCATGCCTGAACGCCTCGCAATTGTTAATTAATGCGTGTCGCGGTGAAGTAATAGACGAACAAGCCCTTATCTCACGGTTACAAAGTAGCAATGCACCAGTGGTAGTGTTAGACGTATTTAACAACGAACCCGCCATCAATCCTGCTCTTTTTAACTTATGTTGGATGGTTACACCCCATATTGCAGGCCATTCAGTAGAAGGCAAAGTTCGCGGCACGCAAATAGTGTACGAACAGCTCTGTCAGCTAGTCAATAAACCCATTAAAAAACAGCTGAGTGATTTTTTGGCGCCACCCCCACCGTTATCGATAGCATTAACGTGTCCGACAGAAAAAGCTCTCTCAGCAAAAGATTTAGCGAAGGTAATGCTACCCGTATACGATGTGTCGGAAGATGATGCTGCAATGCGCCAAGCAATGGCCGATGCGATTGAAAATGCGCCAAAAGATAATGACGCCCTTTCCAAGGCTATCGCTAATACTTTTTCGCGCTTGCGAAAACAATACCGTATTCGCCGCGAATGTAGTGCTTATGCGTTACAACTACAAAGCGATACCAGTATTGAAATAAGGCAGCAGCTTAGCGCACTCGGATTTTCAGTAACTAATTAGTTTTACACCATTTATATCAAATTTTAGGAGAAACCAACATTATGTCACAAGCCTTTGATGTTGCCGTATTAGGCGCAACCGGTATGGTAGGACAAACAATGATCGAGTTGTTGGAAGAGCGGGGCTTTCCGGTTAACCGCCTTTATCCGCTAGCCAGCGAGCGCTCTGCGGGAACTACAGTGTCGTTTAAAGGTGAAGACATTGAAGTACTTAGTGCCGACACGTTCGACTGGTCATTAGTGCAATTTGGGTTCTTTTCAGCCGGAGGCGATATTTCTGCTGAATTCGCCCCGCAGGCAGCAGAAGCTGGGTGTATCGTTATAGATAATACATCACACTTTCGCTACGACTATGATATCCCCCTTGTTGTGCCAGAAGTTAACCCCCATGCACTGGCCGATTTTAGAAACAGGAATATTATTGCCAACCCCAACTGTTCAACTATTCAGATGATGGTTGCGTTAAAACCTATTCAAGATGCAGTGGGAATAGACAGAATTAATGTTAGCACTTACCAATCTGTTTCGGGGGCGGGCAAATCTGCTATGGAAGAGTTAGCTAAACAAACGGCAAGCTTGCTAAACGCCCGTGAGGTGAAAACCGAAGCCTTTAGTCGTCAAATTGCGTTTAATGCCATCCCTCAAATTGATGTGTTTCAAGATAATGACTACACCAAAGAAGAGATGAAGATGGTGTGGGAAACCCAAAAAATAATGTCTGATGACACTATTTTAGTGAACGCCACCGCTGTGCGCGTACCTGTTTTTTATGGACATGCTGAAGCCATTCATTTAGAAACACGCGCGCCTATTGATGCTCAAGAGGTAAAGCAGTTACTTGCCGATGCCCCCGGCGTAACCTTATACGAAGGAGCAGAGCAATTTCCTACCCAGGTAAGCAGCGCGAGCGGCAATGACAATGTGCATGTTGGCAGAGTACGCAACGATATCACCCACCCGTGTGGTATTAATTTATGGGTGGTGTCTGATAATATCCGCAAAGGAGCCGCGACCAACAGTATTCAGATTGCTGAAACCCTAATACGCGACTACATGTAACGCGAGGTTATCCGGGGTCTCACTCGTATTGCTGGGGCGCCGGATATAATTTGTGGCTGTGAAATGTAAATATTTTAGCTATTCAGCCGATAAGCATTATATCGATATTCACCAAATAGATAGCGAAAACCATCGGGCTAACTAGATTGCCCATGCTAACTGGTTTATAGTTTCCTAAACCAGTGTGAAAAATATGATAATAAATAGCGCTAAGCTTCTTTAAATCTGAGAGTTAGCGAGCTCCACGAGTTTTTACATGATGATTTTGATGGCGGCGCTTTTTACGCGTGTTTAAACTATCAAACTATAAGAATAAAAGGTCAGAGGTTTGTGCGCAGATTCAACAAAAGAGCGTACAAATATGGCCACGTTCATTGTCTTTCTCAACAGACAATGTCGACGCTTGAGGGCATATAGGATTGCTATGAAACTGCATTTACCGGGCTTACTTTTTTTAACCTTATTTTTATCTGCCCCCCACATTAATGTTGATGCACAAGAGCGCGCCACGCAACTTAGAGGCCCGAAAAGTGCAAGCAGCCAATATTCTGGTTTGGAATATGGCCCTATTGATGCCCAAGATACCCTTTGGCGCATTGCTGAACGATACCGGCAGAACAATAATCTCACTGTTTATCAGGTAATGACGGCGATTTATGAACTAAATCCTACTGCCTTTGAACAAGAAAATTTAAACCTTTTGGTAGACGGCGCCACGCTGAAACTTCCCTCTGAACGCTATATCGCCCGTATTGATGCTGAAAAAGCCCGGTTACGCGCGGAGCAAGACGAACGACTGTTTGCCGAAATGGCCAATCAACCGGGTAACAGCGTACGCAATGTTAAGCCCGCCTCGCCGCTGGTCAATCAGCAAGACCTAACGCAAACCCAGTCTGATATTGAGCAAAAAATAACGCGCCTAGACGCCGAGCAAACCCGTCAATTTGACGAACTACGCATGCAATTTGCCGCCTCCCTTGAAAATGTAGAGGCGTTGCTGAACGAAAACCGAAAACTTTATGAGCGTGTAAACCAAGTTAATGGCGAGTTAGAGTCGCTGCGCGGACAGGTTGAAGGCGATGTAAAGCAGCAACTGGATGTTCAACTTGCGTTGCAAGAAGAGTTATTGGAGATGATTAGGGCCGAGCAAGCACAGCGTGAAGCTGAAAAGCAAGGCTCGCTTATGAATACTCTTGCCAGCCCAATAAGCTTATTAATTGGGTCTATATTCGTTACCTTGCTGCTCGTGGGCGGCTTAATAGTGTGGCTACTAAAAAGAAAGCCGGCGGAAGAAAAGCTTGAATCAGCCGTTGAACCAGCCCCTGTACCGGTACCTGAAAGTGATGTAGATGATTTAGCCTCGGCCCTTGATGTTGACTTAGATGATACGGCAGATCTTACTGATGACGAATTATTTAACGATGATGACTTGCTTGATGACATTCTAACTTCTGAGCTTGAAGAGAGTTTAGACAATGAACTTGATACCTTCTCTGAGCTTGAAGACGATATGTTGGTGCCAGACGATGAGGGTGAAGATGACTTGTTTGAAGCCGGCGATGATGCACTTGACCAAAGCGAATTAGACAGCCTGTTTGATAATGATGATATATCAGACAATGTGTTATCAGAAGACACAAATATCGATGGCTATGACTTATCGGGTGAGGGCGATGCCCTTGAAGACTTTGATGAAAACCTTGATGGCGAAGCCGACACAGAGACGACCCAAGATGACGCTGAAGCAGATAGTAACCTAGAAGATGATGACGAGCTTACCGACTTAGATGCCGGTGAAGAAAACGAGGATGATTTTGAAGTGACGTCACAGCCTCAAGAAAGCGACCTTGACGATTTTGATATAGACGATATTTTAAACGATGCACAAAATACCAGTGCCTCTCAGTTTGCCAGCGATGAGCCGTTAGATACAGACAGCGTTGCTGAAATTGACGCCCCCGCCCAAGGGGAAACCCTAGGTGCTGCCGCACTGCCTTCAGTAGAAGATGAAGACGACAAACCCGAAATTAGTATCGACGACTTACTAGAGTCTACACCTTCTGAGCCTAGCTTGACGGATGAGCTTGATAGCAATGATGATCTTATCAATGACGATATGATTGAAAAGCTCGAAGATGAGATTGTTCAGCAAGATAAAGAGCTAGATGGAATAACCGATGGTTTGCTTAGCGAAATTGAGCAGATAGAGATGATGGGCGGCCTGCCCGATGATGACGATGATGATGAGGACGATGATGAAATTGAAATCAGCGACCCTGCACCCTCGCCACAAAGTATTCAAAGCCTTGATGCGCTTACCGATGATCTTGATGAAGTTGACGTCGAAGATATGTCGAATGCGGATGAATTTATCGATCCTTTATCCGATGATCTTATTGCCGAACTGCAAGCAGAAAGCGATGACATAGAGCTTGATGAAGCCGCTGATGAACCCTTCGATGTGCCTACCGACGCGCAGCCAAGTACTAATGAGCAATACACAAACCCCGAAACACCAGATAATACAGAAGATCTTGGTTCTCAAGCCCCCTCAGTATCTGAGCAGGATAGCGAGTTACCCGCAAAAGATAGCGATGAATTAGAGGAAGAAAACCTTGAAGCAAGGGACGATTCCTCGGATACATTAAACGACGGACGCGGTACTGACGATAGCCGCGTTGAGCTTAATGACGCAGACCAACCCGAGTCTGAGCTTACTGACGCAGACCAACCCGAGTTTGAGCCAACTGAAGCTGAAGGCGCTTTCGACATTGATGACAATGAAGAATTAAGCGATCCGCTCACTGACGAACTGCTTGCTGAACTTGAAGCTGAGGAGCAACAAAGCGCCTCGCAGATAGACAGTTTGTCTGACGAACTTCTATCAGAACTTGAAGCAGGGTTGGATGATACAGCGCCAGAGGCTGAAAAAGACACAGCTCAAGGAGAAACAAAGAGTGAAAGCTTTGACGAAGCTATCGAAGCAGATAACGAATTAGATAACAAATCAGAGGAAGAGGTTGAAGCGCAGGGGCCTACGTTTGACGAAGATAGCGAACTACCGCAGCAAGATGAAGTACCTGACGCAATAACCGATGCAGACGACACCGTTGCCGATAAGGAAAACGTACCGGCAAGCGACGACCCCCTTGACGATGCCTTAGCGGCGTTTGATAAACAGTTAATGGATGATATTCCAAGTTTTGGTGAAGTTGAAGATACACATGAACAACCCCACTCAGAATTTGAACCGTCTGTCACACAAGCCCGTGGGTCTGAGCCACTTGAAAATTTTGACGATAGTATTTTAGATAGTGCCTACAATGATGTGGATGATTTTGAACTAGCACAGGAGCAAGATGGCGTAATCGGAGATGCTGATATTCCTGCATCAGAACCCTTTGATAGCAATAAACAAAAAGAGATAGACGAATTAGACGATGTACCTGGGTTAGATGATTGGCTTACAGGAGATGAAGCTTCTGAGGGCAATAGTTCAGATGACGATATATTTAATGAGCTTGATAACGATGAGTTTGACGAACTACTTGAAAGCTTAGAAGCGGATAGCGCTGATAACGCGGTTGATGCATCGCCACAAACACCAACGCCTCCGCAGGCTACTGACGCGCCTGATAACGCGCCACAGGCTACCTTTGACCACGATGAAGAGCAGGCGCTAGACAACCCATCGCAGGCGAAAGATGAGAGTGAAAACGAAGCGGAATTACAGTTAGATAACCCTGATCTAGACTTGTCAGCATTACTTAACGATGACGATTTTGTACAAACCCAGCAGCGAGATAAAACGCCACCTGAAGAATTTTTAGATGTTGACGCCTTAATGGATGATGGCGGTGATGAGGATGAAATGGACCCAGATAGCGCGGAACTCGATTTAGACGTGAGCTTGTCTGATTTTACCGGCGTAAGCGATACCGATGAAGTTATAGATATTGACAAAGACGCGGGGCAAAACGCCAACCTCGATTTGGCGAGAGTTTACCTTGAAATGGACGACGTTGTCTCAGCCAAAGAATTGCTGAACGATGTGGTCGCCCACGGTAGCGAAGAGCAAAAGCAAGAAGCAGAATCTATTCTTAAATCTATCAGTTAATTGCATGTTGAGGGTGGTATGACTACACTATGGCGCTTTTCAACATAGAGGTGTCATTAAGATGGGGCGAATTGCCTTAGGCGTTGAGTATGATGGGGCTGCAGTGTACGGCTGGCAACGTCAGCGAGAAGTGCCTAGTGTACAAGAGTATCTGGAAAAAGCACTCTCCACGGTAGCGAACCAACCTATAGAGGTACAATGTGCAGGGCGCACCGACGCGGGGGTTCACGCCACCGGTCAGGTAGTGCATTTTGACGTAGATATTGAGCGTCCACAGCGTGCTTGGACCTTAGGCGTAAACGCGAATTTACCTGATTTTATCGCCGTTACCTGGGTGAAAGACGTTTCTGAGAACTTTCATGCACGCTTTTCAGCCACTCACCGTCGTTATCGCTATGTTATTCATAATGCGCGATTGCGCCCGGCGATTTTGCACCATGGTGTAACCCATGTGCATCGCCAACTCGATGAGCAAAAAATGCACGAAGCAGCACAGTCGCTGTTAGGTGAACAAGATTTTACCTCGTTTCGGGCTGCCTTATGCCAAAGTAAAACTCCCTTTCGTAACGTTACTAATGTAACCGTGTACCGCCAAGGCCGCTATGTGGTGATAGATATTAAAGCGAACGCCTTTTTGCACCACATGGTGCGTAACATTACCGGCGCGCTCGTTGAGATAGGCGCAGGGGATAAGCCTATAACCTGGATAAGTGAGTTGCTTGCTTTAAAAGACAGAAGCAAAGCTGCTGCCACAGCAAAACCGAATGGCCTTTACTTGGTGGACGTTACCTATCCTGATGAACACGCACTGCCTAAGCCGCCGTTAGGGCCCTTATTTCTTCCAGAGTCATAACGCCAGTTTCGCTGTGCATGTAACGGCTAAGAGCTGTATATTTGTGCTGACATTTATATACAGCTCAACTTCTTAGACCAGTTTTGTTTTTTCCATTTTCCTGTATTGTGGTCTAATAGCGCGCTATATTATGTAGCAGGGCTATCGCAGTGCGTTTTTTCTCTTTGCACCGTGTGTAGTCGCCGAAATATTCAAGCAGTACTGGCAGCCAATATAAGTAAAACGCTATGTTTGCCGGTACACTAAAAATATAAAGGATTCATTTTCCATGAGTTGGATTCAAAAAATTCTTCCACGTACCCAAACGTCCACTAAAGGTAATGTTCCTGAGGGGATCTGGACCAAATGTGGTGAGTGTCAGGCTGTGTTGTACAAAACAGAGCTGGAAAAGTTGCAGGAAGTTTGCCCTAAATGCGACCATCACATGCGTATTACCGCGCGCCGTCGCATTGATGCGTTTTTAGATGAAGGTGATCGTGTCGAGCTTGGTGCAGAGCATGAACCTCAAGACGTACTTAAATTCAAAGACTCAAAACGCTATAAAGATCGTATCGCTGCGGCGCAAAAAGCCACCAATGAGAAAGACGCCCTTGTCGTAATGCAAGGCAAACTAAAAGGTATGCCGGTAGTCGTAGCTTGTTTTGAATTTGCCTTTATGGGCGGTTCAATGGCCTCGGTAGTAGGTGCGCGCTTTATTGCGGCGGTAAATGCGTGTTTAGAAAATAATACGCCACTTATTTGCTTCTCAACCAGTGGTGGAGCGCGTATGCAAGAAGCGCTAATGTCGCTTATGCAAATGGCAAAAACCTCCGCTGCGCTAGCGAAAATGAGCAAAAAAGGGTTGCCCTACATTTCTGTGATGACCGACCCCACAATGGGTGGTGTATCAGCAAGTTTAGCTATGCTTGGCGATGTAAATGTGGCCGAACCTAAAGCACTTATTGGTTTTGCTGGCCCCCGGGTTATAGAGCAAACTGTGCGCGAAAAATTACCGGCAGGATTCCAACGCAGCGAATTCTTAATTGAGAAAGGCGCGATTGATATGATTGTTGACCGCAGAGAAATGCGTGATAAATTGCACGGCCTATTACTCAAGTTGCATCATCAAAATTAGTGAATAAACAACATAATCCAGCCACTGTATCAAGCGAGTCTTCGTTAACGCAGTGGCTTACTTACCTAGAATCTATTCATCCTACTGCCATTGATATGGGCCTTACTCGGGTGAAAAACGTGGCTGAGCGCCTAGCTATTACCCTTAGCGACACACTAGTTATTACCGTAGCGGGCACCAACGGCAAAGGCACGACCTGCCGATTACTAGAACAAGCTTTGTTGGCCCAAGGCAAAACAGTAGCGGTTTATGGCTCTCCTCATTTAGTTGATTATCGCGAACGTGTGCGGATAAACGGCGAATGGGCGAATGCCAGTGCATTTGTCGCTGCGTTTAATGACATTGAGCAAGCGCGCGGTGAAATTAGCCTCACTTATTTCGAGTTTGGCACCTTGGCGGCGATGCAAATGATGCAGCAGTGGCAGGTTGATGTAGCCATTTTGGAAGTGGGGCTAGGAGGGCGTCTTGATGCGACTAATATTATCGACCCCGACTTGGCCATTATTACTACTATCGATTTGGATCACCAAGACTGGCTTGGCGATACGCGGGATGAAATTGCCCGAGAAAAAGCCGGTATTATGCGTGCACAGGGCAAGGCTGTGTTGGGGGAACTAGACCCGCCAGCGTCACTACACGAGGAAGTAAACAGGCTTAATGTCGATGCAGTGTGGGCCACACGTGACTTTTTCTCCGCCCCTTATATTGATGAGACTACGTGGAACTGGCACGGAAAGTCGAGGGTACTCACACAGCTTCCCAAACCGCATATTCCCTTACAAAATGTATGTACTGCGCTTGCGGCGTTAGAAACCTTAGATTTACTGCCAAGCGAAGAACGTGTAAAACATATAATAGCTAACACCCACTTGCCCGGAAGGCAGCAACAAATAAGCGAGGCTCCGTTGGTGGTGGTTGATGTAGCCCATAACCCCCAAGCGACAAAAGCCATGCGCCTATGGCTAGAACACTACCAAGCAAGTAGAATACACGCGGTAGTGGGAATGCTAAAAGATAAGTCGGTAACAGAAACGCTTGCACCTTTGTCCCCACTAAATGCACAATGGTATGTAGCAGACACACACGGTCCTCGAGGGCTAGGCGCACAAGCATTAGCAGATGCCCTTACGCAAAATAAGGTTTCTGCCTCCTGTATAGCAACATTTGACAGTGTGGCTAGTGCCTATAGTCAGGCGCGAGAGGCATATTCCCCGGGCGACTTGGTGCTTGTGTTTGGATCATTTGTGACTGTTGCTGAAGTAATGTCAGTGCATCAATCAGAGTAAATTAGGTATTAACGGGAGATAATAGTGTCGTCGGCATTAAAGAATAGACTGGTGGGGACTATCATTGTGGTAGCGCTCGCTGTAATTTTTTTACCAGACTTTCTAGACGGCAAAAAGCAAACCAACCGTGAGCCTTTTGTGTCTGTTCCAGCAAGCCCCCAGAAAAAACCGATTGTTGAGCCAGAGCCTTTTCCTACCCAGCGGGTAGCAAACGCCGCACAGCGCCCGGTTGAAGTTGTCGATGAAGCCCCCGTAGACGATGAAGCTTCAGCTGAAAGTGCAAGCAATAGCAATACAGCATCAGCCACTGTTGCTCAAGCGTCATTGCCTAAACCCGTAGAGGCAACGATTGAGCCAAAAGATGAGTTGGCGAGCCAGACGGTGATAGACGCCCCCGACGATGCACAAAGCGATGATGCGGGGTGGGTTATTCAATTGGGTAGCTTTCGTCACGAAAAGAACGTAGCAAGCTTGCTCAAAAAGCTTGAAAAAGCGGGCTACCGCGCATTTAGCCGCCGAATTCAAACCAGTTCAGGGCCACTAACCAAAGTATTTGTAGGCCCCGATTTAGAAAAACAAAAACTCGAAGCCGCGTTACCCCATTTACGCGAACTAACCGAGCTAAAAGGTAAGGTAACTACCTTTAAAGTAAATTAGATTTACACGACAGGCGTGAGAGCAACATTACGCGTTGGTAATTTATACCGCTTCTGTTAGAATGCGCGCCATCTCGCCAACGGCATGTTGCTTTCCTTATTAACAGCAACAACAACGCAATTTTGAGACGATGAACTGGGTAGACTTTTCCATTTTGGGTATCGTTGCGGTATCTACCTTAATAAGCCTTATTCGAGGCTTTGTTAAAGAAGCCATTTCCCTTGTGGTGTGGTTTGCGGCGCTCTTTATTGCCAGCAACTTCTATGCGGACTTAGCGGTTTACTTTACCGCAATTAACGACATCTATTTACGTAACGGCGCCGCCATATTGGCACTTTTTGTGGCCACGCTTATTCTCGGCGGCTTGCTTAACTTTGCTATTGGTCAGCTTGTACAAGTTAGTGGCTTATCGGGAACCGATAGGGTGCTAGGTATAGTTTTTGGTGCGCTACGAGGCGTTCTCGTAGTCAGCGCGCTACTGTTTTTCTTAGACACATTCACCGCTTCAGCAACATCACAGTGGTGGCAAGCTTCAGTATTAATTCCTGAATTCGGTGTCATTATTGAGTGGTTTTTTACTTTTGTAAAAGACTCCTCCAGTTTTTTAAATCCCGCTTGATATAGGTAACGCACATGTGTGGTATTGTCGGAATAGTTGGTAAAACACCGGTGGCTCAGTCACTGTATGACGGTTTAACTGTGATACAACATCGTGGTCAAGACGCTGCAGGAATCATGACTATCGACCAAAATATGTTTAATTTGCGAAAGGCAAATGGTCTGGTGCGTGATGTTTTCCATACCCGTCATATGAAACGATTGTCTGGAAACATGGGTATAGGACACGTTCGTTACCCTACGGCAGGTACCTCGAGTTCTGCAGAAGCACAGCCCTTCTATGTAAACTCACCCTTTGGTATCGCCTTTGCCCATAACGGTAACCTTACTAATGCACACGACTTACAAGAAGAAGTATTTCGTATTGCACGTCGTCATATTAACACTACATCCGACTCAGAATTGCTGCTTAATATTTTAGCGCACGAGTTAACGCAAGTAGCGGGTATGAGCGTTTCTGCAGAACATATTTTTGAAGTGGTTACCCGGGTTCATAAAAAAATCCGCGGCGCTTATGCGGTAGTGGCAGCCATTATTGGGCAGGGTATTGTTGCCTTTAGAGATCCAAACGGTATTCGTCCGTTAGCGCTAGGCAAGCGTATGACTGAACTAGGCGAAGAGTGGATGGTAGCCTCTGAAAGTGTAGCGCTAGATGCCGTAGGCTTTCAATTTATCCGCGACGTATCACCCGGCGAAGCTATCTTTATTAGTGAAGCGGGAGAACTTCATACCCAACAGTGCGCTGAAAACCCCGTAACGTCACCGTGTATTTTCGAATTTGTTTATTTTGCCCGCCCAGATAGCTTTATCGACGGCGTGTCGGTTTACGCATCGCGGGTAAACATGGGGCGTAAGTTAGGCGAAAAAATCAAGCGTGAATGGAGCGATTTAGATATCGATGTGGTGATTCCTATTCCGGAAACATCAATGGATGTGGCGCTGCAAATTTCTAATACCCTCGACCTTCCTTATCGTCAGGGCTTTGTGAAAAACCGCTACATTGGCCGTACGTTTATCATGCCAGGCCAAACTATGCGTAAAAAGTCGGTACGCCGTAAGCTTAACGCTATTTCATCTGAGTTTAAGGGTAAGAATGTACTCTTAGTGGATGATTCTATTGTACGTGGTACTACCTCAGGCCAAATTATTGAAATGGCAAGAGAGTCGGGGGCTAAGAAAGTTTACTTTGCCTCGGCAGCACCGGAAATTCGCTTTCCTAATGTGTACGGCATAGATATGCCTTCGGCTAACGAGCTTATTGCTTATGGCCGGGAAATCGATCAAATTGCCGAGCTTATTCAAGCCGATGGTCTCATTTTCCAAGATATAGAAGATTTGGTTGAAGCCGTGCGTGAAGAGAACGATGCTATTTTACGTTTTGAAACGTCAGTGTTTGACGGCAACTATATTACTGCTGATATTAACCAAGAGTATCTTGAGCGCATTGATATTACCCGCGGCGAAAAGTCTCGTGAAGCACCAATAATGCAAGCTGAGTTAAGTAACTTAGACATGCATAACATGGATGCAGCCGACTAACGGCGCTAATAGCTAAGCGCGTAAAACCGCTATTTATTGAAAAACCCGCGTAAGCTAATTCACTTACGCGGGTTTTTAATATCAATTACCTTTCGTGAACACTTAAACACGTATTAGTGTACAAACACAGGCCCGCCAGATAACCCCCAAACTAAAACCGAACCAGTCATTAAAATAACTAGCAAAACTAAGCCACAGGTCACCACTGAACTCGAATAGATAAACCCTTTATCTTCTGGCATATGCAGCAAAATTGGCACACCTGAATAAAGTAAATATACCGAATAGCTTACGCCCACTAACAGGGCGCTCATCACTACCCACAGTTCGGGGTAAAGCCCTGCAAAGCCCACCATAAATAGCGGTGTAGCAGTGTATGCGGCAAGTTCAAGAGACTGGGTATAGGTTGGCGTAGCGTCAAAGGCTTTTGCAAGTTCATGTATAAGCACAGCCAGAGCGATAACCCCGGTTACAAGCCCAAAATACATGCCCAACCCCATCATAAATGCACTGCCTTCATTCAGGCGAATAAGATCTCCCGCACCAATGCTCCACCCAATATGGGCACTTGCATAGTAAGCTACAATCGACGGAATTAGCGCGATAACAGCAATGTGTGTAAGTGCATAAAAATAAGTTTCGTGGCGGCTATCAATGCTCTGCCATTCTTCGCGAGGATGTGTATAAATACCGACTAAGTGATTGAGTATCATATTATTATTACCCTAATTGCTCACATTTTTGTTGTTATAAACAGGCGCGGCCTGCTGTAATTTGTTAAAGTTAACAAATTATTTACAACTCAGTGTGCAATAAGGTTAATAAATGGTCAATCTAATTGTTGAAAAAATATCCATTTAGCATGAGAGAGGTATGCCACTATGGAATTTAAAGTCGTGATCAGGGGAGGCGATAAGTTCGGCTTCTACTTCACCAAAGAAGCTGACCCGGTCGCTAATATCATGCCCGGCAATATCTTCGCCAAGGGTGAGGTAGTCTTGAAAGTGGCGGGCTTCAGAACGTAATAGCGATATATAAAAGTCGCTGAGCTTTTTGTCCACATGAGGGGCTAGCTTGGCGAATCGTTCACATGAGCGTGCTTCAATATAGGCGCCGCATATAAGTTTATCAATAAGGGCTTGCGGTTCGTAGGTACGCACGTGGCGAAGCATACCCCTGGCATAGCGGCTGGAACCTACCGATTCATAAGCAATGCCATAGTCGTCCATAATCTCCAGAACCTGATAGAAATGATGCAACTCTTCTTTAATTAGCATGACCATTTTATCAATGAGGTCTTGGCTGTAAGGCGCCCCCGATTTTGGGATCATCGACTTATTAAGCTTTTCATGATTGGCCAATTCGCGCCAATCGCCCACCTTACGATAGGTAAAGTCTTCAAAGGGCTTTAACCATGCTAACAGTGCATCGCCACTTTCTTTATCTACCGCGTATTTTCGAATAAGGTACATAGCGCTTTGCGCCGCTTTAAGCTCACACACCAAATGGTCTAATAATACCGTAGGTAAATTTTCTTTTTTGGTTGCTTCGTTTACCCATGCGTCGGGTGTTTCACACTGTAAAAAGGTATTAATAGGGGCGAGTAAATCTTTCAAAGGTACGTCTCATTCAAACTAGATAAAATTTAATCCGCGCTCTACGGACTGCAGAATAATAGCATAATTTCTTTTTGGTTAGAGGGGAGGCGATGATTAAATAATAGGGCTATTTTAATTGTTACCTTGCGACAAAACCACGAATATGGGTTTAGTGACAGTGTTCTTTTGAGGACGAACATTGCTTTATAATATAAACATTGCATACTCATCGAATGAATTACCTAGCACATTTGTTCTTAGCGCAACCCACAGCGCAGTCGCACTGTGGAAATTTACTTGGCGATTTTCGCAAAGGCGTTAGCCTAAACGGCCTACCTGATGGGGTAAGAAATGGCCTTAGTAACCACTATTTGGTAGATAAATTTACCGACGCTCATGAACAGGTAAAGCACGCCAAGTTATTGTTTGCGCCCCAGCATCGTCGCTTTGCACCTGTGGCATTAGATATGATGTTTGATCACTTATTAATTAAGCATTGGTGTTGTTATAGCAATACACCTTTTACCCAGTTTTGTCAGCGCAGTTACGGGTTACTTAACGAGGCCAGGCCATTAATGCCTCTGGCTATGTATAAAACAGTTTCCCATATGATAGAGAACGACTGGTTTAATAGTTATGCTAAATTCGACGGTATCGCGTATGCCATTTCACGGGTAGCAAATAGGATCAGGTTTACCAATCAATTTGCGCAAAGTGTTACAACCCTTGAGGCTAATTATGCGGCCTTTGAGCATCATTTTAATGTGTTTTTTCCTCAGCTTATTCAACATGTAGCGCACCACGGTATAGAACAAAAGTCCGTTGAGTATTAAAGGGTTAAAAACGGCGTAAAAGCATGGGTAAACGTTCAAGCGTTTTTTTTCCGGGTGCTTTAAAATGCCTGATTTGTGCCCATACTACTGACCTATAAATTCGTAAAAGGATCGCCTTATGAAAGTCATTGGATATACGTCGTCTTTACCCATAACTGACGATAATGCATTACAAAGTTTCGATATTGAAACGCCTACAGCCACCGGACGTGATGTCTTGGTAAAGGTAAATGCCATTGCTGTGAACCCGGTTGACTGCAAAATACGTCAACGGGTAACGCCGCAAAATGGTGATATAAAAGTACTTGGTTGGGACGCCGTAGGTGAAATTACCCATATTGGCGATGAAGTAGAAAACTTTGCTATCGGGGATAGGGTTTTCTACGCAGGCGATTTAACCCGCCAAGGCAGTAACGCAGAGTTTCAGTTAGTGGACGAACGCATTATCGCAAAAGCGCCTACAACATTATCTGACAGCGATGTCGCAGCGCTGCCGCTTACTGCCATAACGGCGTGGGAATTATTATTTACCCACTTAGCCTTGCCAAAGGAAACAGTAGAACATGGGTCAGGCGCCAACGATATTGTTTTGGTGGTCGGTGCGGCTGGCGGAGTAGGTTCAATCATGCTGCAACTACTAAAGAAACTAACGAATGCCACGGTTATTGCAACGGCTTCAAGAGAAAGCTCTAAACAGTGGGTCACTAATTTAGGGGCCGATTATGTAGTGGATCATACTCAACCCTTGGCCGCGCAAATTGAACGCTTAGGTATAGGCCAAGTTACTCACGTAGCTAGTTTAAATCATACTGATAGTTATGTAGATGACTATGTCGCTGTTATGAAACCTATGGGGAAAATTGCGCTTATCGATGATCCTGAGGCGCTAGATATTAAAAAGCTGAAGCAAAAAAGCTTGTCTCTTCACTGGGAGTTTATGTTTACCCGTTCTATGTTCACCACCGAAGACATGGATGAGCAAGGTAAGCTACTTAGCGAAGTTGCGCAACTTATAGACAACGGGGTGTTAAAAACCACGGTTGGGAAGCATCTAGGTGCCATTAACGCACAAAATATTATTCATGCCCATCGTGAGCTAGAGGCGGGTAGGGCAATCGGGAAGCTGGTTTTAGAGGGCTTTTAAGCAATATACGGTTCGCGCCTAGTTCTTTAGGCGCGGGCCTTTTTCTCTATTGCTATTAATATTCTTAGGCTATTGATAGCGGGTAGCAAGCCAACTATGCGGTGTCCGTTCAACCAAAATTACGCGCTCACCATGATCAAATAACTCTCTTTCTTCACGGGGTTCTACTAACACATAGTGAAGCTGAGCGTAGTTATCAGTAAATTTAGCTTCCGCCGGATTGCCCCGAGAAGCACGTCCTATGGTGATATGCGCTACTGCACCAATAAACTCCTCATTGAGGTGCCGACAGGATTGAAACTTCGTCAATACGTTAGCAATACCGCCAATGAGCTTCGCAGTCGTAATCATTCCAAATACCGTTGCGAAGGTAAGTGAAATCCATGGCGGTAAGGTAAATTGCAGTAGCGAGGTGGTGGCTGCGTTTAGCGTAAGCCCCAAGCTGCCAAATAAAAATAAAAAGCAGATTAGCCATACCAATAAAGGGGCTTTCTCTTCGTTCAGCCAACTAAAGAGGCTAAGAAACCCCGTATCTTGTGAATGTTGAGTAGTGGCGGCGGGGGCATCAAGTAAGCCTAAAACGCTTCTACCAAATAGTAAAAAGCTAAGCTCTAAGACAAACAGAATAACAACGCTAATGAAAGCGACACTAAACCAGTAGTTTGCGTCGCTTAATAATGTGTCCAACATACGCTACACCATCCTTGATGATCATGTTAACCGTTTAAATACGTAGGGCTATATACTAGCCCCATATGTATGCTAAACGCTATAGCGAAGGACAGTTTTGTTTGATATTTATACTTTTGTCTAGTGAGTGTGTTGACCTTCAATAGCCCTGCCATCTTGATGATAAAAACCAGAGGCACCCGCTTCGATAAAGCCCTGATGCACCATTTTGGTTAGAAATGGGTCGGTATGATCATCGCCAATGTCTGCATAATCAGTAGTTTGGTAGGCTTCGCGCTGGGCAAAAAATGCCTTGGTGTCTATTGCTTGGCTTGTACCTTGGTCAATGTTTTTGTCGCGGTTATTGCCTTGCGAGTGGTGTGCGAGCGAAGTAAGTTGCCATTCGCGCTTCATGCCTTTCCCTGTTACTTGAAAATCTTTTATTAAGCGTAAAGCGGGTAACCAGGTTAACGCAATATGTTGTCCGTTTTCCTCTAAGGTCATTTTGATTTCTGTATAACAGCTATTTGCAGGCGTATCGCCGGTTGAAGGCTGTTTTACCATGCGCGCTAGAACACTATCGCTAATAAGTTGGTAGCGATAAGAAAAGTCTTTTTCCACATGGCCGTGAATGCGCTCGTTAGGTTGATACTCTATGGCACGTTCATGGGCATCAAAATAGCGTACCGTTTTGATGTGTCTGTTACGAATGAGATGCCAAGTTTCGGTAATATTGGTTTGCGGATATTGGTGCGCTACTTTGTCGCCATCACGCCAAAGCACCAGCGTAGTGGGGGAGGAACGCTTTGTACCTTTTGTGGTGGCAACCTGATAGGTAGCTTTTAAGGCTTGTGGGTTCAGTGCGCAGTCTATGTTGGCGTTTGCCGCATTTATACCCAAAAGACTAAGCAAAGTTACAAGCAATACTGAAAAACGACGCATTTTAAGCTCCAAAAATTGTGGAGGCCAAGTGGCCTCCACGGTCTTACTTTATTGAATGATACTTTCTTTTTATTACTGTTTTATGGTGCGAACGATAGCGGCGGTTATTCCACTACGCTATCGGCTTCGCTAACGAAGTCTGCGGCAAAATCCATAACATGGAAAATGACGCTTTGTTCGTTGGTACCGTTAACCAAAAATGCACCAGGCCCTTTAGCATAAATACCCACATCTTCGCCAGAATGCGTTTCTGAGCCAAGTGGAATAAGTGCTTCTTGGTGGTAACCCGGCGTTGTAGTATCAATCTCTGTGAGGTCTTTTCTGCCGGTATCAGGCGCCGCAAGGTAAGACGCATCAGCATTGGTTTCATCACCAAGATTTCGATAGCCTAAGCCATTGGTGTAACCCAAGGTAGTATAAGGCGTACCGTCGGAAGCCGTTGCAGCTTCTTCTTCACCTACGTTCACTACTTTACCGAGAATGGGGTTACCGCGTTTAGGGTAGCCTGCAATGGTAAATACGTGGCCGTGGTCGGCAGTGACAATAATTAGCGTGTCAGAATCATCGGTGAGCTCATCCGCTTTTGCCACGGCTTCTGCAAATGCTAAAGTATCATGCAGTGCACCATAAGCATTACCCGCGTGGTGGGCATGGTCAATACGTCCCGACTCAACCATAAGGAAAAAGCCGTCGTCGTTATTGTCTAGAATGTTGATGGCGGTCTCGGTCATTTCTGCAATAGAAGGTTCACCAGCAATATCGTTACTGCGATCGGCCTCGTATTGCATATGTGACTCGTTAAACAAACCGAAGAGTCGTTCAGTGGTTTCTGTATCAATACCATCAAACCCGCTTTGGTCGTAAACATATACCCCGTTTGTGTACATGCTTTGCCATTCGCTAACCAGATTTCGGCCATCGGTGCGATCACCCTCAACAGCGCTCGCCGCATCTGGGCTATTCGCCGTTGCCTCATTCGGTAAGAAGTGACGACGCCCGCCGCCCATAACCACTTCAATGCCGTCTACGTCTAAGTCAGCATAGTTTGTCTCAAGATTGCTTTCAAAGTTAACTAATTGATCGGCAATATCGGCGCAGCCAGCGTCAACCGCAGCGTCCGGCATATCAGAAATATCTTCCCAGTTTCTGTCAGCCGATTTAGCATACGTTGCTGCGGGTGTTGCATGGGTAATACGAGCAGTAGATATGATACCGGTAGATTTGCCTGCAATTTCTGCTAACTCTAAGGCGGTCACAAGTTCATTTCCACTTACCGTGGCGCAGTCGCCACGTTCAATGTCTTCATCTACACCAATTACGCCTACATCGGTTTTTACACCACTCATCATGGCTGTCATGGTGCCAGCAGAGTCTGGTGTTTGCGCATCCACGTTATACGTTTTCGCAAGCCCTGAGAAAGGAAATTTATCAAAGCTTAGCTCGTATTCCTCACCTGCTAACCCGTTCATTTGGCCCTCAAGAATACGCGCTGCGGTAACGGTTGAAATACCCATACCGTCGCCAACGAAAAGAATCACATTTTTTGCGCTACCCCGAAGGCTTTCAGCGAGCGCTTGTACATCATCGGTAGCCACCGCTTGAACGCTCACATTGTTTACGCTTGTTGAACTTACTGTGCTAGAGCCTGTGGCTTGCAACCAAACTTGTTTGTTGGTCTCTACTTCTGTTTGCGCTGCCGTAAACCAATCGTTATTTAGGCTGGTCAGTAATTCACCTGATGCAACTTGTGATACGCCAGGCACGCACACATAACTGGTTTCGGTAATTTCATCATCACCTAATACACCGTCGCCATTTGTGTCTAAGCCCGTATCAAAACGTACCCCGCTATTAGGGCAGTTCTCATTGCCTCGGGCTAAGTTTGTTTGCATGGTTAAACTGGTTACGCCATTTGCGCCGTCTTGACCGTTACTGCCATTAGCACCGTCTGTGCCATCAACACCATTAACACCATCTGTGCCGTCGGCACCATCGTCACCTTCTAATACACAGCCCGATAGGCCCGCAATAGCAACGGCAATAATACTTAATTTAAAAAGAGTCATAGTACTTCTCCACTTATTCGTTAATCAGGCCAAGAGCTTGGTTGATGAGGTGGAAAACAACATTTTGTTCTACCACGCCTTGTGCTAATTGGCTGCCTGGCCCCGTTGCGTGAAGAGCAATATCTTCACCTGAGTGAGTCTCAGACGATAAAGGAATAAGCGCTTCTTGGTGATAACCAGCAGCTGTGGTATCCACATTGGTTAAGTCTGCGCGACCTGCTGCAATGTCTAATCCGTAAACAGCGTCAGCGTTAGTTTCATCACCGAGGTCATGAAACCCCATCCCATTGGTGTAACCTAATGTTGTATAGGGCGTGCCATCTGAAGCAGTAGCAGGAGCCTCTTCACCCACATTTACTACTTTGCCTAAGATAGGATTTCCGCGCTTAGGATAACCCGCAATAGTAAACACGTGGCCATGGTCGGCGGTAACTAAGATAAGCGTTTCAGAAGGATCGGTATTTTCAAGTGCAGCCGTTACTGCGGCTTCAAATGCGAGGGTGTCGGTTAGTGCCCCGGCCGCATTCCCGGCGTGGTGAGCATGGTCTATACGGCCAGATTCAACCATAAGGAAAAAGCCGCTATCGTTGTTATCAAGAATGTTGATGGCGGTTTCGGTCATTTCAGCAATTGAAGGTTCACCGGCAATATCGTTCGCTCTATCGGCTTCATATTGCATATGCGATTCGTTAAACAACCCAAAAACGCGCTCGGTAGTTTCTGTATCTATGGCGTCAAAACCGTTTTGATCGTAAACGTAAACACCGTTTGCGTAGGTATCTTGCCATTCAGTAACTAAGTTACGTTCGTCAGTACGATCGCCTTCAACATCACTTGACGCATCTGGGCTATTCGCAGATGCATCGTTAGGCAAAAAGTGACGTCTTCCGCCGCCCATCGCTACTTCAATACCATCAATATCTACGCCGGTATAACGTTGTTCCACAAACCGTTCGAAGTTTACGAGCTGATCGGCGATATCTACACAGCCATTCGTCACCGCATCTTCAGGCATATCAGAGATATCTTCCCAATTACGATCGGCCGATTTTGCGTAAGTAGCAGCAGGCGTAGCATGGGTAATACGTGCAGTAGAAACGATACCGGTAGATAGGCCACGAATCTCCGCCAGCTCAAGAGCAGTGATAACTTCGTTGCCGGCAACAGTACTGCACTCGCCGCGTTCAATGTCTTCGTCCACACCAATAACACCCACATCGGTTTTAAGGCCTGACATCATCGCAGTCATAGTACCTGCAGAATCTGGCGTTTGGGCATCCACGTTATAAGTTTTAACCAGTGCTGTATGCGGGAACGACTCGAATGAAAGGTATCCTTCCTCTCCCATGTTTCCTTCAAGTTGTCCTTTGTGTATGCGCGCAGAGGTAAGGGTAGATACGCCCATACCGTCGCCAACAAAAAGAATTACATTTTTCGCTTTAAACTGATTATTGGTGGCAAGCTTTTTTAGAAGCTGTGTCTGGGCATCTGTGTACCAAGCACTATCTGATTGATTGGTAGGTAGCACATCTGCGTGCAAACCAGACGATACCGCAAGTGCTATTGCACCCACTGTCGCTTTCCAAGTACGAGTCATCGTTTTTTCCTACTTGTTATTAAGTTGGTAGAAGGTTTGTATTAATTTTTGTAAAGCTGTAGAGCCTTTTGCAAATGATAATTATTCTTACAAGCGTGGCTCTGTTTTTACGATAGGGAGAGAAAGTGACGGTTGTTTGACAGTATTGTTAACGCAAATTAATGTCTGCAAATAGGACCACGGATAACGAGAGGCTATTGGTAAGTGAAAATTAAATATACTTACAGATCAGGTTGTTGGCGGAACAGAGAAAGGGGCTAAAACCGAGTGTTAAATTTTAGTGACAATTGATATTAATAGCTAAGTATCAGAATTTACTTAATAAATTTGTTATGTTGTAACATAACCTCTTTGGGGGTTACCTTCAAAATGCTGCCCTGATCGTACCAATCTCCTAATACAATACGGGTGGCGGGTTTACCGTTTACTGTGAGTGAATGAATATTCGGGCGGTGAGTATGACCATGAATTAATCGTTGTACATCGTGACGGGCCATGGCCTTTTCTACCTCTTCAGGCGTCACATCCATTATTTCAGGCTTAAGCCCTTTTTGTTTGGCCTTACTTTCTGCGCGGCCATTTTCGGCAACACGGCGTCGGTACCATAAAGGAAGTGCAAGCATTAGCCTAGGCCACCACCAACCGCGAGATTTCTTTCTAAACTTTTGGTAGGCCACGTCGCGAGTACATAACTCATCGCCGTGAGTTAAAAGGGTAGGTGTACCATAAAGATCTACCACGGTTTGTTCTTCAAGCAGTGTCATCCCCGCTTTGTTTAACCATGCATCACGAATAGCAAAATCGCGATTTCCGTGCATAAAGTAGACGGGGCAGTGCGCACTTACGTCACGAAACGCGTCAGCAATAGCTGTATTGAAAGGGGTAACATCATCATCGCCAATCCAAACTTCAAATAAATCGCCTAATACATACAAAGCGTCAGCTTGTTTCGCGTCTGATGATAAAAATGCAAGTAGACATTCTGTAATATCTGGGCGGTCGGCACTCAGGTGTAAATCGGCGATAAAGTAAGTAAATGGCATAGTACAACGCTAGGGTAGAAGAAGGCTGCTTTGCAAAACAAAGCAGCCAAGGAAGAGGATGATTAAACAGTCATCGCTTTTTCGATGATAACAGGTTCTACAGGTACATCTTGGTGGAACCCATTAGAGCCTGTTTTAACGCTTTTAATTTTCTCTACAACGTCCATACCTTCTACAACTTTACCGAACGCACAGTAACCCCAACCGTTTACGCTTTCGCTGGTGTGGTTAAGAAAGTCGTTGTTGTTTACGTTAATAAAAAATTGTGCCGTAGCTGAATGCGGATCGTTGGTACGCGCCATGGCAATAGTGCCTTTTTCATTTGCTACGCCATTGTTGGCTTCATTCTCAATGGTGTCTTTCGTGTCTTTTTGTTCCATGTCAACGGTAAAGCCGCCGCCTTGAACCATAAATCCGTCAATTACACGATGAAAAATAGTGTTGTCGTAAAAGCCGTCTTCTACGTAAGACAAGAAGTTTTCAACCGTTTTAGGCGCCTTATCGGCAAATAGCTCAAGCGTAAAGTCGCCGTAATTTGTTTTAAATGTAACCATTTTCGTGTGTCCTGATTTTATATGTAGTCTCTAATAACTTATGGTAACCCAAAAAATCGTTTGCAGGGAAGCATGAAGCATAAAAAGCCGTGCAAAGTCTTATCATTTAACTGCGTACAGTGCTAAACTTTGCGGCCAAAAATTTACTAAGGAAACGATAATTATGCTGCATTTATACAATACCCGAACCCGAGAAAAAGCGAAGTTTGTTCCGCTTGAAGAAGGGAAAGTGGGCTTGTATGTGTGTGGAATTACCGTTTACGACCTTTCGCATATGGGTCATGCCCGCACATATTTAAGTTTTGATGTGCTAGTACGCTACCTTCGCCATCTTGGCTACCAGGTGAAATATGTACGCAATATTACCGACATCGACGATAAAATTATTGGCCGTGCCAATGAAAATGGCGAATCGTTTGATGCACTAACTAAGCGCACCATTGCCATGATGCACGACGATTTTGCTGCGATTAATCTTACCGAGCCTGATGTAGAGCCTACCGTTAGCGGCCACATGGACGAGATTATCGACATTATTCAGCGTTTGGTAGATAAAGGGTTTGCCTATCAGGCCTCTAGTGGCGATGTTCTGTTTGATGTCAGTAAATTTCCTGAATATGGCAAGCTAAGCAAGCAAGATCTGGAACAACTCAATGCAGGTTCACGGGTTGAAGTGGCTTCTGGCAAAGACGATCCGTTAGATTTTGTATTGTGGAAAACCGCGAAGCCAGGAGAGCCTGCATGGTCATCGCCATGGGGTGAAGGTCGCCCTGGCTGGCATATTGAATGTTCGGCAATGAACCATAAACACCTTGGTGCCCATTTTGATATTCACGGTGGTGGCTCCGATCTTATCTTTCCACACCATGAAAATGAAGTGGCACAGTCGTGCTGCGCCTTTGACACACCCTATGTAAACGTATGGATGCATGCCGGAATGGTGCAGGTAGACGATGAGAAAATGTCAAAGTCGCTAGGCAACTTCTTTACCTTACGTGATGTGCTTAAAGAGCATGATGCGGAAACCTTACGTTTCTTTCTTATGTCGGCGCATTACCGCAGTCAGCTTAGCTATTCGCAAGATAACATTACGCAAGCAAAAGCTGCCCTAGAGCGTTTGTATACGTCTATGCGTGGCGTAAAAATAGATGAATCTGTCGAGCTTGGTTATGGTGGCTATTTAGCGCGTTTTGAAGCTGCCATGAATGACGATTTAAACGTACCAGAAGCATTCTCTGTGCTCTTTGATGTTGCACGAGAGATAAACCGTCAAAAAGACAATGTACAAGAAGCCGGTAAGCTGGCAAGTGTATTAAAAGGTCTTGGTGGTATTTTAGGTATGCTTCAAAGCGATCCAGATAGCTACCTTAAAGGCGGCAACGAAAACGATGACGAAAGCGCTGAAATTGAAGCATTAATTAAGCAACGTAACGATGCTCGTGCGGCAAAAGATTGGGCGGCTGCCGATGCCGCCCGTGACGCGTTAACCGCGAAAGGCATAGTGTTAGAAGATGGCGCAGGCGGCACCACGTGGCGCCGGGCATAAGTTTGCTTTGCCAATACTGTATGGCTAATAACGTGCCCTAAAAGCGTATCCGGGGCGTAGTGAAGTAATACGTTTTAGGTATTGCTTGATTAAAGCCCAACCAACATAAAAAAGCCTGCTAGCTAGCAGGCTTTTTTTGGCTTATGTGTTTAGAAGCGTTTTTCGATACCTAATTCGAAGCGACGCTGGGCGCCATACCAACAGTTATTAGTGTCGTAGCATGCACCAATATACTCTTTGTCAGTAAGGTTACTAACACTGCCTGTAAGACGTAAATCATATTCAGGCATGTCATAGGTAACCACCGCATCAACTAAGGTGTAAGACGGTACAACGTCGGAGTTATACTTGTCTGCTTGGGTTTCGCCTACATAGCGAATACCTGCACCCACCATTAACCCTTCTATTGCATCATCTAAAAAGTACGACGCCCACAGTGACGCTGTTTTATCGGCCACCCATACTGGGGTTTTACCTACTACGTCGCTATCAAGTTCATCCTTGGTAACTTCCATATCAAGGAATGTGGCGTTTGCTTGTAACGACAATGATTGGGTTAGTCGCGTATCAAGTTCAAGCTCGAGCCCTTTAGATTCAACTTCACCGGTTTGGGTTTTTTGTAGGTAATCAGGTGAATTTACCACGACATTTTGTTTGGTTAGCACAAAGTAGGCGCTAGAGAAGGTGGTAGCACCATTCGCACTTTGGTATTTGGTGCCAACCTCTACCTGATCTGCTGTGGTGGGCTTAAACGCTTCGTCGGTTTGCGAGTCTACGCCTACAACGGGCTCAAACGACTCGGAGTAATTTGCATAAACACGCCAGCCAGAATCAAAGGTATACATCGCAGCCACACGACCTGAAAACTCGTTCTGGTCTATTTCATCAGTGCTACCATACGCAAAGCCATCGTATACGTTATCAACATCATCGGTGCTTTCAAACTGGTCGTAGCGACCATTGAATAACAAGGTTACCTTGTCTATCTGCACTTCATCTTGCACATACAAACCAATCTGTTCAATATCGATTTGGTGATCGGCTTGATAGAAATCGAGAGGCAGGCTATCTACGTCGAAAAGGTCGTTATTGATATCGCTTAAATCTAGTAAAGGCGTATCTGTGGTTAAGGTATCACGATACTTAACTTGGGAGTCTGAGGTTTGATAATCTACGCCAAATAACAGGTTGTGCTGAATGCTACCGGTTTGCACTTGCCCAGCTACTTGCGTATCTACAGTAATACCGTTGATTTTTTCGTCGGTTAGGTAAGCAGAACGTGCCAGCAATACATCGTCAATAGGCGCAATGTTGTGGTACGTATTACGTTGCAACGCATTGGCGTCGGTATAACGGAATTTCTGCAATATAGACCAATCGTCATTGATTTCGTGATTAACTTTATAACCCACCATCAATACGTCGCGAGAGAAGCTGTTCCAGTTTTCATCACCCGCATAGGTACTTACGTCTAACTTGCCATAAGGCGCTTCGTACAAGGTACCTAGTCCCGGTAGCGAAGTAGACGGTACCATTTCTGGATCGTCTTGGAAGAATACAGAAAGGGTTAACTCGGTAGCATCACTTACATCGACAGTAACCGATGGCGCAAAGGTATAGCGCTCCGTTTCAGTTGTATCTTGATAACCGTCTCGTGTGCGTCCAAGGGCCACAACGCGGTAACGTGCATCTTCGCTAAGTGCACCTGTTGTATCTAAACCAAGCTCGAAAAGACTGTCTGATCCCACCGCCGCGCGTAGCAAAGTTTCATCTTCGTCTTTAGGGAATTTTGCCACCTGATTAACCATTCCACCAGGAGGAACCAGGCCATAAAGTGAAGATGCCGGGCCTTTTAATATTTCTACCGATTCGGTGGCGAAAGCGTCTACCTGAGGGTATAGGTTCCAACTATTGTTGGTAAGTAAAGGCAAGCCGTCGTAGAACGTTTGATAGGTATCAAAACCGCGAATGTTGAACTGATCGAAAATAGTAATAGTGGGGCGACTTTCGGTTGTAACACCAGACACATACCGCAACGCTTTAGACACAGAATCTGCCTGACGAAGCTGCAATAATTCTTGGTCTATAACACTAACGCTAACCGGCGAATCTACCGGGCGTAGGGACGATTTTGTCGCCGTACTTCGATACGACTGCAGTGGGTTTACTTCTATATGTTCTAGCTCTTCGTCATTTTTTTCTTGTGCTACAGACGGTAAAGCAACAGCGATCGCCAATGCAGTTAACGAGGGGACAAACCACTCATTGCAATTTTTCGACATTAAAGGTTCCTCTATTCAAAGGGTTATCCAAGTTGTGTGTCAAAAAGTGTATCATAGTAGAAGCGCTAATGATAATAGTTATCATTAACTATTTTGATAAGGTGTCTAAATTCTTAACGACAGGGATGAATTTTGCAATAAATATGGGGTTCTGTTGCCCGTGTGAACGACGTAAGGCATGTTATTTGTTATAGCGATGGCTTAAACGCGACTTGTTCAAGGCGGCGGTTTAACGCGGTTTGTGCTGCGTAGGCGGCGTAGCGGTCGATTCAGCAGGTATAGCGCTCTCTTTTTCCATAAGCTCCGATTTCCACCGTTGCTGGGCTACGTGGGCTTTGACTAATTCTAAACACTCGTTTATTACGCTGAGCACTTCTTTATCCAAAGCGTCTGCCGTGGGCGTGTAATCATGCATACCCACTGAAATAAAATGATCAATTCGCTCGGCATCCAAATCACTCAATAAATTTACCAGTGACGTGGTTACAATATCGGTTACCGACTCTTCAAGGGTATTTTCAATCGTTTTGCCAATAACAGGAAGGTAGTGAAGAGAAGAGACTTGGGCATTGCTTCTTACTGCTTTTCCCACACTTTTACGTACATGCTCGCGAATAACATCGCCATGTTCATCATTACTTATAGACTGGCCTAGGTGGTTAATAACGCCAGCCATCCACTGTGTAAGGACTGGGCGCCTTGGCGCAAGTACCGTGCGGGTAATATCGTCAACTAAAGGAGAGCCTGCTTCAATATCTTTTTGTGCGTCGCTAATTACTTTTACCACTATGCGGTCGCTTAGCTCTTCCACAAATACATCGTAGTAAAACGCGAAAAAGCGAAAAATAGCAGTTTGGTTTAAATCGATAATCTTGTATTTATGCAACCTATGTAAAATAGAAAAAATACGTAAAAAACGGAATATGCGGGTGGCACCTAAAGGGATGAGCCCGACAATATCGTACCAATGCAAAAACGGGAAAAAGTACCATCGTAGGTGTTCTTTTCGAACAACCGCAACTATCCAACGAAAGCAAAACTCGGTGAGAAAGATGGTGATAAATACCAGGTCGACCAATAAAAAATTATGGTGGATAGGATCGTAGGCGTTAATCAGCGCGGGAAAATAGGTAGCAATTTGCGAATAGATAAAATCGGATGCGTATAGCGCATCGAAAATTAGCCATGCTAGATTAATAAACAAAATACCTAGCATGACTAAATCTAAAATTAACCAGGGGGTTTCATGGCTATTGCGTAAATTTTCCCGGTTAATCTTTAGCATATAATTTACCCTGTGCTATTTAGCCTTGTTACATCCACAAACAACTTTAGCTTCTGACCCGGCTGCAAGTAGCGTTTGCGACTAATATCATTCCATTTACTTATGTCGTTTATACGAACATTGAACTTAGCAGCAATACGCGACAGCGAATCACCATTTCTTACTGTGTACGTAAGTTGCTTAATAATGGCGTCGGCGTTGTCTGCATTTTCACTGCCTTGCCAAACAACAAGCTTTTTACCAAGACGCAGCATATCAGTGGGGGCCATGCCATTCCATTTTGCTAACTTCTTGGTAGATACATTATATTTACGTGCAATATCCCACAAGGTATCACCCGATTTTACCGTATGAGTAATTTTATGTCGTCCATGCGCCGCATTTTGGGTACGAGCAAGACGTTCTCCCTGCGATAGCGAATAGCTATCTAGGGCTTTTAACGCCACAGGAACCATTATAGGTTGACCCACACGGATGGTATTAGAGGATAGATCGTTTACCTGCTTTATCACCTTTACGGTGGTGTGATATTGGCTGGCAATTTCACTTAAACTATCACCCGGTTTCACTTCGTAGCGAACCCAATTTAGCCTATCGTTGCGGTCAATTTTGGCAAGCGCCATAGAAAAATCGGCCGCTTTTTCTACCGGTAGAACTAATCGATGCGGCCCCTCTGGGGAGGTTGCCCAGCGATTAAAGCCTGGGTTTAACGCATGTAACTCTTCTAAGGTCATGCCTGCGAGATCGGCGGCAAAGGCCAAATCAACCTGTGAACCGATATCTACAATTTCAATAACTGCTACGTTTTCTACCGCAGGCCACGCAAAAGCGTAGGTATCGCGGTTTTTCAAAATATCCGCAAGAGCAAGTAATTTAGGTACATAGGCGCGAGTTTCTCGCGGTAGGTCTAAATGCCAGAAATCAGTGGGCTTGCCCGCTTTTTTGTTCGCGCGTATGGCTCTTGAAACTCGGCCTTCACCACTATTATACGCGGCTAACGCGTGTAACCAGTTGCCGTCAAACATATTGGCTAGGTAGGTAAGGTAATCTAATGCGCCTTTTGTAGACGCGACCACATCACGACGGCCGTCATACCACCAGGTTTGATCCATACCAAAGCGCTTTCCCGTGCCCGGGATAAATTGCCACATACCGGCTGCGCGACCATGAGAGTATGCAAAGGGGTCGAAGGCACTTTCTACTATAGGCAGTAGAACCAGCTCCATAGGCATGTCGCGTTGCTCAACTTCACTTACAATGTAATGTAAGAAAGGCTTTGCTCGATTGACCACCCGTGCCATATATTCAGGGTGTTTCAAATACCACTTTCTTTGAACATCTACCCGCCTGTCATCGGGTACGTCGAAATACAGTCCATCACTAACGCGCTGCCACACATCAGTAATAACAACTTCTGCTTCAACATCTTGTGCTTCTACCAACGCCACCGTTTCATCAAGCAATTCATCTTTAGGGTGAACCACATCTATCACGCCATCGCGTGCAATTTCACAATCATTAATGGCTTCTTCGTTGGTGTGAAGTTCATCACAATCAGCGAGGGGCGCAACATTCGACTCGGCGGTTTGGGAGTGTTCATCCGTGATCTGGCATCCGCTTAGCGCTATTGCTAAGACAAGGGGAGACAAAACAAACTTCAACTGCATTATTGGAGGAACCTCTAGACACAAAAGCAAACCGCGCATGTTACTAAAAATGCGCGAATTATGCATTAAAACTTATCTTTCCAACGTCGTATAGCTGCAAACACAGCTACGTCATCGTTGAGTATTTTTTCGCAGTAGGCTTCGGCAGCCGTTTTGACAGAAAGTTCATGGGAACGTAAAAAAGGGTTAATCTTTTTTTGCTCACTTAAGGTTGAGGGGAGGGTAGGCTTGCCGTTGCTACGCTGCGCCTCGGCCCATTTTTGATAATCAATTAGCGCGCTGTTATCGCTTTCAACCGCCAACGCAAAGTTTATATTGGCCAAGGTGTATTCATGGGCACAGCATACTTTTGTGCTATCCGGTAGGCGCTTTAATTTATTCAGTGAATGCAGCATTTGCTCGGGCGAGCCTTCGAACAATCGGCCACATCCGGCTGAAAATAAAGTGTCGCCACAAAACACCATGTCGTGGCCGAAAAAAGCAATGTGATCGAGGGTATGTCCAGGCACTTCCATTACTTGAAAGTGAAGGCCCAAAATGGGTAGATGTACCGCGTCGCCCTGCGACACCGATTTTGTTATACCACGAATATGGTTGCCTCGCGGGCCTATAATTGGTACGTCGGGGTAGGCCGAGGCTAGCTTAGCAATACCGCCGGTATGGTCGTGGTGGTGATGGGTAATAAGAATGGCACTTAGGGTAAGCTTATTGGCATTTAAATAGGCCAATACAGGGTCGGCATCGCCAGGGTCTACAACAACCGCATGCGTTGCGTCGTTCAAGCACCAAATATAATTATCAGTAAATGCGGCGATGGGAGTAAGAGCAATACCCTTAGGAAGATGTTCTGTTGTCATGATGCGCCTGCTTGTGTAGCTACAATTATGCGTTACTATAAGAACTTGTAGTACGCAGAGCAACCTAAAGGTGCCACCACAGCCAATGAAATCAGCATTTCAAAGTAAGCCGCCGCGCTACCCTACCCATTGGTTAGACATTCCAGCAGGGGCGCTTATCCAACAAGCGGTGACACAGGTATGTAACGACTACGCACAGCGTATATTTGGTTACCACTTTGTTAAGCTAGGTACATTGAGTTCTTATATTCCACTTACACAAAGCCCGATAAGAAATATGGTGAACGTAATTCCCCATATTTCATCTGACCTAAAAGACTCGGTTAGCCAGGTGCAAAATACCGATGCCCCCCTTAACAGCGAAACATCTCTTGATGAGCAAGCAATTAGAACGGGAAACTATATTGTAGGTCAGTCGCATATTCTGCCTTTTTCAAAAAATAGTATTGATGGACTTTTATTAGCCAACGAACTCGATTTTGCCCAAGATCCCCATGAGATTCTTCGTGAGGTAGATAGGGTTATCACGCAAAGTGGGTATGTCATGATTAGCGGGTTCAACCCCCTTAGTTTAGCGGGCATAGCGAAATTTTTACCGGTAAAACGCAATAATATTCTGCACGATGCGCGCTTTTTTACCTCATATCGCATTAAAGACTGGTTACAGTTACTTGGCTTTGAAATAGTTGAGCAACGACAAATCATGTTTTCCACGCTGTTTTTTCAGCCGCGCTGGCAATATTCAGAGAAAATCCAGCAATTCCTGTCTAGCTATATTCCTTGGTGTAGTGCTGCTTATGTAATTTTGGCCCGAAAAAGGGTGATCCCCATGACAGCTATTCGCTCACCGCTAAGGGTGAAACCCCGCTTCGCCCCCGTTGGAGCGGCAAGTGCACGCACGCCTTCGTGCCGGTTATCAGACACACCCAAATAGGCGTTTAATGTGTTATAAAAAAAGCGCGGCTTATACAAGCCGCGCTTTTCAATAGAACGTTTAAGGCAATATTGGTGTTAACTATATTGCCGCAAGCAAGTTACTTCACTCGCATGCCTGGCTTAGCACCTTCATGGGGCTCTAAAATGTATAAATCTTCACCGCCTGGACCTGCGGCCAATACCATTCCTTCCGAAAGGCCAAAGCGCATTTTACGCGGCGCTAAGTTAGCCACCATTACGGTATGCTTGCCAATAAGCGCTTCGGGTGAATAGGCTGATTTTATACCGGCAAATACTTGCTTGGTTTCACCACCTAAATCAAGCTCTAAACGTAGTAGTTTGTCGGCTTTCTCTACATGCTCAGCATTAGCAATACGCGCAATACGTAAGTCTATTTTTGCAAAGTCATCAAAGCTGATGGTTTCGCTGATAGGATCTTTCGCAAGCGGGCTGTCAGGGTTAATCGCAGGCTGCGTAGGTTCAAGGTTTTCTTTTGAGTCGTCAACCATAGCGTCAACTTTCTCCATATCTACACGTTGCATCATGGGTTTAAATTTATTAATTCCATGATTAGTTAAAATAGTGTCTAACGACGCCCACGTAAGCTCGTCGTTTAAAAAGCTCTCTGCTTTTTGCGCTAATACAGGCAAAACTGGCTTTAAGTACACCACAAGCATACGGAACATATTGATACCCAGTGAACATACATCGTGGGTAAACTGCTGCTTGTTTTCATCTTTAATGGTAACCCAAGGCGCATTGTTATCAATAAACTGGTTTGCCTTGTCAGCTAGCGCCATAATTTCGCGAATAGCTTGATGATAACGGCGACGTTCATACAAATCGGCAATGCTGTCGGCGGCGGCTTGGAATTGCGCCATTAGGTCAGGCTCAATAATATTGTCAGATAGCTTGCCGTCAAAACGTTTAGTGATAAAGCTGGCGCAACGGCTTGCGATATTAACTACCTTACCCACTAAGTCAGAATTTACCTTTTGGGCAAAATCGGCGAAGTTAAGGTCGATATCGGTAACCCCTTCACTTAGCTTAGAGGCAAAGTAATAGCGCAGGTACTCAGGGTTAAGATGGTCTAAGTAGGTACGGCCTTTAATAAAGGTGCCACGAGATTTTGACATCTTCGCGCCATTTACCGTTACAAACCCATGAATATTCACGCCGGTAGGCTTACGGTAGCCTGCGCCTTCTAGCATGGCTGGCCAAAATAAACAGTGGAAATAGGTAATGTCTTTACCGATAAAGTGGTATAGCTCGGCATCAGAATCTTCTTTCCAAAAATCATCAAACACTAAATCGTTTTGATCGCAGAAGTTTTTGAAGCTAGCCATGTAGCCTACAGGGGCATCAACCCATACGTAGAAAAACTTATTCGGCGCCCCAGGAATTTCAAAACCGAAGTAAGGTGCATCGCGGCTTATATCCCACTGCTGCAAACCTTCTTCAAACCACTCTTGAAGCTTATTGGCCATTTCTTCTTGTAAGGCGCCAGAACGGATCCAGCCTTTCAGCATGTCTTCAAACTTAGGTAAGTCGAAAAAGAAATGCTCAGACTCTTTCAATACCGGCGTAGCGCCAGAAACAACACTGCGTGGATCTTTAACTTCTGTGGGGCTATAAGTTGCACCACACACATCACAGCTATCGCCGTTTTGATCTTCAGCACCACAACTTGGGCACGTGCCTTTAACAAAGCGGTCGGGCAAAAACATTTCTTTTTCAGGGTCGAAAAGCTGATTAATTGTGCGTTTGCTAATGTATCCGGCATTGTCTAAGCGCGTATAAATTTCTTCACACAAGGCTTTGTTTTCCGGTGAATGCGTAACATAGTAGTTATCGTATTCAACATGAAAATCGAGCAGGTCTTGATGATGCTCAGTACGGGTTCTCGCCACCATCTCTTCAGGCGTAATGCCAAGCTCTTGGGCTTTAAGCATAACCGGCGTACCGTGTGCATCGTCTGCACAAACACTGTAACATTCGTGCCCACGAAGACGTTGGAAACGAGTCCAAATGTCGGTTTGAATATGTTCTAGCAAATGACCTAAATGAATAGAGCCATTGGCATATGGCAACGCACTGGTCACCAGAATGCGGCGTTTATCTGACATAATGACGTTATGATTCTTTGCGTTTCAAAATGGCTGCAAATACTAGCTGAAATTAGCGTTTTTTGCATTACGTAATTCACTTTAATCTACCTTAGAGAAGGAAGGTGTATGTTCTTTTCCAAAAAAGCAGCAAATTTACCTCGAAAAGCGGCTAAAATTTTAGCCAGCTACTTTAGTTTGGACGTGGCTGATACCCAACCTTGGTGTAAGGAAGTAAAGGGCGATAATGCCACTCAACTGGTTATAACTCTGCCATTTTGCGCCAATAGCCAACTAGCCGCCATGAAAGCGCACTTACTTAGTGAGTTTTCAGGCGTTATTACAGAAAACCAGCTAACCGTAGTAACGCGTATTGCCAGCCATAACCCCAACGCATCAACCGTAGCGCCGATAACTAATATAAAAAATATTATTGCTGTGGCGTCGGGTAAAGGTGGGGTGGGGAAATCTACTACCAGTATTAACTTAGCCTTTGCATTACAACAAGAAGGCGCCAAAGTGGGTATTTTAGATGCTGACATTTATGGGCCTTCTATTCCTATTATGTTAGGCAACGAAGGCGCACACCCTTCAAGTAGCGATAATAAACATATGCAACCGCTTCAAGCTCATGGCATGGTTGCGAACTCTATCGGTTACTTGGTTCCCCAAGAAGATGCTGCCGTATGGCGCGGCCCGATGGCGAGCCGGGCGTTAAAACAATTACTCGATGAGACGTTATGGCCTGTTCTTGATTATCTTATTGTAGATATGCCCCCCGGCACGGGAGATATTCAACTTACTATGGCCCAACAAGTGCCCCTTACCGCCGCAGTGGTAGTAACCACCCCTCAAGATCTTGCCCTTGCTGATGCCCAAAAGGGCATAAGTATGTTTGAAAAAGTAGATGTACCTGTACTTGGTCTTATTGAAAATATGAGTTATTACCAATGCAGAGCCTGTGGCACCAAAGATTATGTATTTTCAAAAGATGGCGGCGAAGCGTTGGCTGAGCGCCATGGGCTTCCGTTATTAGGACAGTTGCCACTCGATATTAATATTCGCGAGCATGCCGATGCAGGCAGCCCATTGTTGGTAAGCGAACCCCAAAGCCCATTAGCCGAGAACTATCGAGACGCAGCACGGGCACTTTCTATGCAGTTGGCGCTCACCGTTCCCACTCGTAGCGAAGGGGCAAAGCATATTAAAGGTGACCCAATAGGTATTGTAGGGAAAGGGTGAATATTAGTTGCCGTTGCACAATGGGCTGATTAACTCGAAAAACCCCGCGTTCAGTAGTTGATTGGCCCTTAGGACATACGCATAATAGCGGCCTACTGTAATAAGGAATTTATAACATGCGTTTGTGTGACCGCGATATCTTCGAATATCTACAAGCTGGTAAAATAAAACTCGATCCTACCCCTAGCTACGACGAAATTAGCGGGGTAACGGTAGATATTCGCTTAGGTAATAAGTTTCGTGTTTTTGAAGATCACCAAGCCCCCTATATCGATTTAAGCGGCCCCAAAGCCCAGGTGCAAGAAGCGCTTGATCACGTAATGAGTGATGAAATTGAACTGCCTGAAGGTAAGGCCTTCTTTTTACACCCAGGCGAGCTGGCCTTGGCCATTACCCACGAGTCAGTTACGTTGCCCGATAATATTGTAGGTTGGCTGGACGGGCGCTCTTCACTGGCGAGGCTTGGTTTGATGGTGCACGTCACCGCTCATCGAATTGACCCAGGTTGGTCGGGTAATATAGTCCTTGAATTTTACAACAGCGGAAAACTACCCTTGGCCCTTAAACCTAAAATGAAAATAGGGGCGCTTAGTTTTGAAGTGCTATCAAGCCCAGCAGAAAAGCCGTATAACGCTCGCGTAGATGCCAAGTACAAAGGGCAAGACGGAGCCGTGGCCAGTCGAATCTCATCTGACGAACAAGAAAAATAAAATGTAAATTCAATATCATGTAGTGCGTTTCTTTTCATTTGCTGGTAGAAAATATAAAGGTATAAAAAAAATTTATAATTACTACCGGTAAAAAGGGAAGCGCAATGCAGAAGCACGCGACAAAGAAAAACACCATAATAGTTATCGCGTTTTTGTCGTCATTGTTAGTGGGTGGCGCGTTATACGTATTTGAACAACCAAAAGATATTGTTTTCACTGCTGCAATCACGCTGTTTGTAGCCGTGCTTTGGGTAACGGAAGCTTTACCCATTCCAGCAACCTCTATTATTCCTTTCGCGCTATTCCCCCTGTTTGGCGTGTTAACCCATGCAGAAGCGGCCTCGTCACTCGGTAGCCACGTTATCATGCTTTTAATGGCAGCATTTATGTTGTCTAAAGGGTTAGAAAGAGCCAATTTACACAAACGCTTCGCCATTTACATGCTGCGCGTAACCGGCTCAGGTAGCCCGCTTAAAGTTATACTTGGCTTTATGCTAACCACTGCCACCTTAAGTATGTGGATAAGCAACACCGCCACTATTTTAATGATGTTGCCAATGGCCATTGCCATCGTTAATGCCCTCGATAACCCCAAATTCGGTGTGGCGCTTATTTTAGGTATAGCTTATGCCGCCAGTTTAGGCGGCGTAGGTACGCCAATTGGAACCCCGCCCAATATTATTTTCATGAGTGTGTATGAAGAAACCCAAGGTATGGAATACAGCTTTATTGAGTGGATGAAAACAGGTGTACCTATAGTTATAGTTGCCATTCCAATAATGGCGCTATGGTTAGCGAGGGGAATTCGCACGGTTGGCGATATCAACCTTCCACAGCCTGGTGCGTGGAGCAGCGCAGAAAAGCGGGTACTCGCCATTTTCGGTACTGTTGCTTTCGCGTGGATTTTTCGACCATTTTGGACCGCGTGGATTGGCGTTACCACCATAAGCGATAGCACCATTGCAGTAGCGGGCGTGGTTGCGATGTTTTTAGTTAACAGCGGTAACGACAACGGCCAAGTAGATAAAAAAGGTAATAACGATAAACTGCTCGATTGGAAAACCGCCAACGACATACCTTGGGGCATGTTGTTACTCTTTGCCGGTGGCATATGTATCGCCAAAGCCTTTATGGCATCAGGGTTAAGCGTACTAATGGGCACATGGCTTACCGGGCTTTCCACCTTGCCAGTAATATTGCTCATTTTAGGTATTTGCTTATTTGTAACTTTTTTAACCGAAATTACATCAAATACCGCAACCTCTACACTGCTTATGCCTATATTGGCCGCCGCCGGTATTGCCGTTGGGGTAGACCCTAAGCTACTTATGATACCCGCAGCAATAAGCGCAAGTTGTGCTTTTATGCTACCGGTTGCCACCGCGCCAAACGCCATTGCATATTCAACGGATAAGTTTGATATAAAAACCATGGCCCGTGAGGGGATAGTACTTAATGTAATAGTGGCCTTTGTAGTAACAGGAGTATGCTACATAACATTAAGTTAAGGCCCTGTTTCCCCCCCGAAAAGACTGTATTGCAGAGACGAAAGAGGGCGATAACACTTAATTGGTTAGCAATTAAGCGCTTAACCGCGCTTTTTGCTAAATATCGTTGCATTGTGAAAAAAATTGAGTAGACTTGTCGGCTCTTTCGGTCGGTGTGTAGCGCAGCCTGGTAGCGCACTGTCATGGGGTGTCAGGGGTCGGAGGTTCAAATCCTCTCACACCGACCAACTTCTCCTATTTTTCAATGACTTACCCCGCTCATTGATTGCTCGTATAAAGAGCGTCCCAAAACTGTCCCACAATTGGGCTCTACCCCATAAACGGGGGATCAGCATTCACCTTACACGATTGATAACACCATCCCATCCACAATGGGTCATCACTCTCATTCTATAGTTTTCAAAGTTTCTAAAACCATACGCTCTTCTTGATATCATTGGCTCTACTCCATAAACGGGGGGCAGCACTCATCTTTATGTTGGGGCGTGCAGCTAAGTTGCTTTTTATATGTGGCTCTTGTAAACTAAGAAAAAGAAAGCATTGACTTGAATGGGCAACAGAGTTACGCTTTAGCGTAGCTAAAGCGTAACTCTGTTGCCCAGTAGTATTAATCATCTAAATTGTTGATTTTAAAGGTTTTTTATTTTTTTGTAGATGTTTTTTTGTAGATGTTTTTGTTTGATGTTGACATCTATAGTATATCGAGACTATAGTTTATTGGTATATGTGGTTATAAATAGGGAGTTTCCTATGTATAGAGAAGAAGATTGGGGATTTGGCGCAGCTGCCTAACCAAATATGTAATCAAGATTATAAGAAGAGCCTAATGGCTCTTTTTTTGTGGGTGAGTTTTGAAGAAGAGAACTAAGTTAAATTACATTCTTGTGGGTGTTGTAGTGATAACGTCTATAGGTGGGATATTTTTAATTCATCGTGTAGATGAAAAACTGATATCTGCAACAGCGATTTTGCTTTCAGCGACACTTGCTCTAACAGCTGCACTTTTAAATCTAGCATACTCACGTCAAACAGCTAGAGAGGCGAATTCTTTGGAGTTCCAAAAAAGACTACAAGATAATGACGAATATATAGAACACGTTAGAAAGGTTGGCGAAGCTATTGCGAAAAGAAATGAACTCGATTTCGCTGAGTTGGCACAACCAGAACAAAGAAGTAACGAGTATACTATAGCGATAAGGTATGTATTGAATACTTGGGAGCAGGCATCAAATGCAATAAGGCATGATTTGTATGACGAATTGTATTTATATGAAGCTTACAAATCAATGGTTGTTGATTTTGGTCTATATTTTCGTGAATTTATAAGCTCATCACAAAAGAGACAAGTAACATTCTATGAGAATTTTAGTTGGTTAGTATTGAAGTGGGTTATAAGAAAAGACTCAATTAAAGAGAAAAACCGAAAAAAAGAATTGAAGTTAATATTTAAAAAATTGAATAGGTTAGCTCCAAAGAAAATACACTGAAGGTTAGTTTATCTTATAGCTTCAACAATCCCCCTCCATCTGTGCCTAGTTAATCCTGAGGTTTACTAAAACAGGACATAACTATGACAAAGAAGACTCAGAAGCGTGATCTGCAAATCACGTTCATTCATCAGTTCAAAAGAGCGACAAGAACACCATGGCCCGACAAATTCCGTTTATGTTGGTATTTCAATCCAAAAACACTGGATTACGTGTACGAACATAAGAACGAGCAGTTTGTTACGAACGGTTTTGTTATCTCAGACGGTCTCGCAAATGAGCTTCCAGAAGAGTTCAGGAAGAAATATTTCGAGCCATCGGAGAGGTGCTTATTGTTCTTATTATTCGAGCTTCAAATCGTTGGTTTTATCAATTCAGATGAAGTTGATGATGGAGAGTTTGAAAATGTTTTCGGTGTAACGAAACATCGTTACTTTTCAGCTGAAGCCATTGATGATTGGACTACGCAGGTTGAATCACTTTAAGGGCGTTGATATGTTGCCTTAAATACTGGATTACTTTGAATTGCTGACATCATGGCCATGTATAAATCTGTACGGACCTGATGCCTCCCGCCTTGGATTTTTCGTAGGCCTTTGTAGCGGCCACTTTCTCGATTCATGGGTGCCACGCCGACTAACGCTGAAGCTTGTTTGTTGGTCATGTATCCCAATTCAGGTAGGTTACTGATGATGGAAGCTGAGGCTATTTTCCCAATGCCTTTCATACTCTGTAATATATCGTTTTTAGCTTGATAGTCTGGGCATGATTCAATGAGTTTAACAATTTTACTTTCTATTTTTTCAATCTGATTTTTGAAAGCCGTCAATATAGGTTTGATGGTCATGGCGAGTTCTTTGGGCAGAATTTGAAGGCGGTTCTTTTCCATCGTTTGCATGACCAACAATTGATTTCTTCTTGCGACTAAATCACTCATAGCCTGCATCGCTTCTGGCTTTAGCTGAGAGAGATTGGGTTGAATGGCTTCACCATAATGCGCAATTAATTGCGCATCGAGCTTATCAGTTTTTGCTCGCTGGCCTAACGCTCCGGCAAAGCGTTTTACGTGGATAGGATTCGCAATAACAAAGGGTAAATTAGCGCTTGCACATGCCATGATAAAAGGCATTTCGAGACGACCAGTGGCCTCTATAACGATACGTTCGGGTGAATATTTCTTGATTGTTTTAACGGCTTCTTTAATGCCTTTTTCATCATTATTGACGGTGAAATATATGTCGAGTGGACGGATATAAATATCCAACTGAAACTTACCCGTATCAACACCGACGCTAACGTTTTGCTTTGTTTTTGTATTCATAATAAGCTAACTCTTGCTTGCATAATGCGGTCCGGTGACCGGTGCAATCGAGACCCAGTAGACTATTCGAGTGTGGAGCTTGGAGTCCTTTGTGGTGTTCTTTCTTGTTATCGGTCTCTCAACTGAGGAGCCATCGCTCAATCGAACTACCACAAAAGAAAGCTTTAGTTGCTGCTAAAGCCTGGGTCTCACTTTACCTCAAACTGATTAAAATCAGGATGATTTACATGAGTTATTATCCATACAAGCGCTTAAGACCACTCCCTTCGGTCGCTCGGACGCATTTACGCGGGGCGGCTTCGCCATTATGCCCCACGTTTATGTGCCCCTTAGCTTAGTGTTATGTGCCATGAGAACATTCAGCGATAAAACAAGAAAGCTAATAATCGCAAGCATTACCGCACCTATTGCAATTGTCCCAGCGCTATTTATACCGCTCGTCATACATGATGTAGTCAATTCTCTATTTAATCTTGGGCAGTCAATATATTACAGTATGCTTGCAGCTATACCTGGTTGGGTAGTCGCACAGGTTTTAACGTTAGTTTTTGGGTTACCGCTTGTTATTTTTTTACAGCGTAGCAATAAATTCAGACTAGTTTATTTGTTGCCAATAAGTGCAATACCAGCTCTTCTGTTTTTTTCAATTAGTGGTTTTGGGTTAACAATCACCTTGATGTATATTTACTTTTCAGTTTGCGTAGCATATACATTCTGGTTCACTTATTGGAGGGTGAGCAATGGCACATAACAAAGCACTCAAGCACGCTCACTTCGTTCGCTGGGACAATTACTCGTTGGCGGCTGCGCCATTTTCGCCAACAAGTAATTGCCCCTTAGTTTAGTGTTATACCTTATAGAGACTCTGTAGATGGATAGAGAAGGATTCACTTTTGACTTAGTTACTCAACGTTTTTTGAAGAACCGGTGGGATACTGAGCTCGGAAAAAGGGTGCTGGAGGAGGTCATACA
>NZ_JAAAWN010000014.1 GCF_010500865.1 Alteromonas profundi | reverse complement strand
AGGTAAACGCCTAAAGTGAGTTATCAGAATACGTATTATGGCGAAACAATGTTGAACATGTAACTGGACGCAAGGATAGGTATTTATCCGAAATTAACTCACAGACAAGTGGGTGTCTAACTTTCTAGAGAAAGCTGGAGGGGGTGGGTGTCTAAAAAGCTGTGGGTGTCCTGTAAACCTGTTGCCTGGCAAATGCTAGTTGAGTTGGGGCTAATTAAGGAACTAGCTCCCCCATAGTTTGGCACTACGGGGCTATAGCTAAATTAACTTTGAGGTTTACCCTATACTAGCTAAATAGCTTCATAAACCAGCCTTTCTGCAGGTCTTCCTCACAGGTTTTAAGTTGTGTAGCGTAGCGTAAAGAACGCGCTTTTACTCTTGCCGCTACCTTTTTCAACCAGGGCTTTCTATCATAACTTCTACGTTTATAGCCTCCCCAACCTTCATGGTAATTCAAATACTGCGCGTAAGCGTCCCATTTTGAAACGCCGTTAACCTTTTGAGATTTATAAATAAACCACCCCATAAAGTCTATTGCATCATCAAAGTCGTCTCTATCTGCGCCACTATTGCCCGTTTCACGAATATAGTCTTGCCAAGTGGGTGTCTTGGCTTGTGAATAACCGTATGCTGAGCTCACGCGGCCCCACGGTACTAATCCGAAGAATACATAGTCTCTGGGGGGTAATGCGTCATGCCGAAATGAGCTTTCTTGATACATCATTGCCATTGGCACGTGGATAGGTACCCCCCACTGATCTCTTGCATCAGCGGCGGCGTCGTACCAATCGTCTTTTTCGTAAAAAATTTCGCAAAGGTTACTGCTATCTTTCGGCGGCGTTGTTGAACATCCGGCGATAAGTAGCGGAAAAGCAACGACTAACGAACTAAAAAAAATTACCCATTTTCTGAACTTTTGATACATAACTTGTCTTAATTAATGTTCTAGCAAAATGTGTGTTTCCCTGGAACCTTTTAATGCCTGATATTTGTCAGGCATTTTTTTTAGCTGGCGGTTCGTTGAAATAGCTTTTGATAAAACTATCAAAGTCCACGGAGTCGGCTTGCTCAACGTCTGCTTGCGCTTTTAGCGATTGTTCAGCTGCTTTCTCGAACCCCTCTGCATCAGTATGAACATAATTGAATGCCTTCATACTAGCTTGGTATTGCTCAGCCAATTCTAACCCAAATATTCCGTTGTCTTTATCATTCACAATCAATTCGTTAAGTAGCTGTCCTGATGGCGCCTTTGCAGGGTCAATTACCTTTTCCCACTCGCTCGATACCGCATCTACATAACGGGTAGTATCATGGGCTTTATCTAGCACTGCTGCTACCTGTTTAAATTGTTCAAACAACGTTTCACACCACTGGGCCATCGATATCTCTTGCTGACCACAGTTAAGCATTAAGTCTGGTTTTCTGCCTTCCAATACAACGCGGTTCATGTTGTCTTTCGCTTCATTTAGCTGAACTTCATCAAGCTCTGCGCTCGGCATCAGCAAACACGTTAATAAAAATACATCGAGAAAATCAAACTGAGTTTGACTAATTCCCACAGCTGAATAAGGATTAACATCTAAAGCGCGTACTTCAATGTAGTTTATTCCACGCTTTACCAATGCGTCTGTGGGCTTCTCTGTAGACTGTGTTGGTTGCTTAGGCCGGATTGGTGAATAAAGCTCGTTCTCAATTTGAAGTATATTTCTACTGAGTTGCTGGTAATTTCCCTCTTCCCCCGCAGCAAACTGACTGAAGCGAGTAGACGGCGTTTCCATAGCTTCACGAAGCAGCCTGACATAGTTATCCAGTTGGTTGTAGCAAATTTTCAATGATGATTGCTCAGCACTGGTATAACCTAAATCACTCATTCGTAATGAGGTGGCATAGGGCATATAATACGTGCCCTTACCTACCTTTTTAAAAGGCAACGCATGCTCTTTGCCTTTTAAAAACGAGCCGCACAACGCTGGCGACGCACCGTACAAAAAGGGAATTAACCAACAAAAACGTCGATAATTCCTAATCAGGGAAAAGTAGTCTTTTGATGTTTGATCTTGACTATAGGTTTCGCCATTTAAGTCCGCCCACAACTTCCAAAACGTATCAGGAAGTGAAAAATTAAAGTGCACCCCGGCGATGGCCTGCATCATACTTCCGTAGCGGTTCTTAAGCCCTATACGGTAAACGCGCTTCATCTTCCCTACGTTCGACTCGCCAAAATAAGCAATAGGAATATGCGCCTCGTCCTCTATAAAGCAGGGCATACTTAGCGGCCATATTTGTTCATCCCCTATATTGTCAATAACATAGCGGTGGATGTCCTGTAGTTGTTCGATAGTCGTCGACGTTTTACTCTCAGGAGGCGTAATAAATTCAAGCAAAGACTCAGAAAAGTCGGTAGTTATTGTATCGTGCGTCAATGCAGCGCCTAACGCCTTGGGGTGAGGAGATTGGGATAGCGCCCCGCTAGGCTTAATTCTGAGCGCTTCACGCTCTACACCACGTTTAATCTGCGTTAATGCGGATAAAAACGCTGGTGTTTGAAGCGCTGATAAGCGCTCATTGAAACATGTTGAATCTACAGTCAATGTTCATGTCCATGAAGTAATTGTTCCCCTCGTTATGGGGAACAACAAATTAAATTCAAGTCGAAACCTTTATTTCAACCTCGGCACAAGCACTAGTGTACCGTTTCTCTGGTGTTTTCCTCTACCGATAATTCAATAATCGGCATATCGAGTGAGGTTAACTGAGGTAGTACAGTGGCTTTATCACCTACAACAATAACTTGCATTGTATTTTGTGAAAGATACTGTCTCGCGAGATTATGCACTTCTTGCTTAGAGATATCGCGAATAATGCGAATTTGTTCACTTCGATAATCCTTAGGCAGGTCAAAGTTTTGTAATTGCCGTAAAAACCTTGCTTTGCTTGTGGGTGTCTCAAATTCTAATGCGTCGCTTAAAGTGAAGGCGTTTCGCATAAATCGCAACTCATCTTCCGTAGGCCCATGGTCTACATAATTCGCTATTTCATTAAAAATTTCATTTATCCCCACAGCCGTTTCAGAGGCGGTTAAATCAGTGCTAACCTCAAACCAACCTATTGTTTTGCCACCCAAAAACGCGCTATTCGCGCCGTAAGTAATGCCCTTATCTTCACGTAAATTCAAGTTAATCCGGCTATTAAAACCACCACCTAGCGGGAAATTCATCAGTCGCGTTTTAAAGTATTCACCGGTGGCATCGTAAGGAAGCGCCCGCTGAACCACGTACACTACAGACTGCACTGCAGCCGGGCTGTCCACGAGGAATATCTGATTTTGCTGATACTTAGGAAACGCTTGATAATCAGCAAATTCATATTCTTTACCCTGCCATTCCCCAATGAATGTGAGCGCTTTTATTGCTCGTTCAGAAGGAAGGTTGCCTACGATAACAGCAGTGGCTTTTGCTGGTGAATAGTATTGTTTGTAAAACTGTTTTACATCTTCTAGGCTAATATTGCGTACCGACGCTATGGTACCCTCATCCGGTTTACTGATGCGGTTTTCATCCCCGAACAATATTAAATCTCTTGCTCTTCGTGCCAAGCTTGATGGCGTTTTAGCTTGCTGCTGCAAACCCTGCAATACCCGTTCTTTCATCCGCTCAAAATCAGCAGGTAAAAACGCAGGACTAAACAGTTTTTCGTTTAATAATGCCAAGGTTGGTTCAATATTCTTGGTTAGTGAAGACACATATATTTGAGAGTATCTTCCGGTTGCACTAAATCGTATCGAGCTGCCTAATTTTGCCAGTTCGTTGGCCATATCTTCATTGGTGTATCGCTCGGTAGTTTCATTCATCATTAGCGCAGTAAGGTATGCCAACCCTTCTTTGCCTTTAGGATCTAACAGCATGCCGCCATCCATGCTGATAGTCATAGTAACTGTGGGTGTCTCATCCATAGTTACGCCAAGTACGTTGATGCCATTTTCTAAACTACGTTCCCAGAAGTCAGGGACAAGTACCACAGGCGGTTCACCGGCGCTTGGGGTTATGTTTCTATCAAAACTTGAGACTGGCGATGAGAAGTCACTAAATTGGCTCGCCAGCTCAGTTTCGCTGGTATCGGGAATGTGGCGAGTGGGACGTTCAAACGTGGGTTTGTGGACGGCTAACTGTGGCTGTCCATTGGGGACCACACTTAACACTACGCTATGCGCATCTTTTACATACTTTCGATAAACGCGCATAACATCGTCGGCGGTAACCGCATTGTAGCGAGCGATATCTTGTGCGACTAAGTCTGGTTGTTGATGGAAGGTTTCGTTACTGGCTAACGTGGTAACTTTACCTGCTACACTTTGCAGGCCAAATACCGTTGATGCTTCAATACTGCCCTTAGTGCGTGCTAGGTCATCCGCAGTTACGCCCCGTGTTTCAAATTCTGCCAAGGTTGCATCCATCACCGCTTTTAATTTTTTAAGTGACGTTACTTTTGCAGGGTTTGCAAGGGCAAGCAATTGGAATTCGCAGGCGAGTTCACGACAAGGGTGGGAAACTACTGCTTGAACCGCCATACCTTCTTTTACCAAATTTTTATAAAACAACGAGGCTTTTCCCCCCCCTAAAATGTCAGAAAGAACATCGAGAGGGGCTTCATCTGGGTGTCTAGCATACACGGTCGGAAAGGTTATCTGTAAAAGAGGTAAATGCACGTTATCTTCTAACGTCATATATCGGGTTTGTTCTAACGTAACCGGTTGGGGCTCGGGCTCTTCTACCTCTGGACCTCGTTCAATATCACCGAAGTATTTTTCTATCCACGCTTTTGTACGCTCAATATCAATATCACCACCAATGGTGAGTACGGCGTTATTAGGGCCATACCAGCGCTTAAAAAACGCCTTCAGGTCGCCAACATTCACTCTATCTAAATCTTCAACATAGCCAATTGTCATCCACGAGTATGGGTGTCCTTCTGGATACAGTGCTTCTGCATTTAACTCGTGTCTTAGGCCATAGGGCTGATTATCTACGCGCTGAGCGCGTTCGTTCTTAACGGTTTCCCGTTGATTCTCAAACTTGGTTTGATCTACCGCTTCTAAAAGAAACCCCATACGATCAGCCTCTAACCAAAGAACTTTTTCTAGTTGATTGGCCGGTACAGTTTCATAATAGTTTGTGCGATCGGTATTCGTAGACCCATTTAAGCTGCCGCCAGCCTCGGTAATAACCTTGAAGTGCTGCTCATCGGCCACATGCTGCGATCCTTGAAACATCATATGCTCGAAGAAATGAGCAAAACCTGACTTTCCGACCTCTTCACGTGCTGAGCCTACATGATAGGTAACATCTACATGCACTAGCGGATCTGAGTGGTCTTCGTGCAAGATTACCGTTAGACCATTACTTAATGTGTACTTTTCATAATCTATGGAAACCGCGGAGGTAGTCTTTGGCGTTTCAGTTTCTAATCTTTGACATGATGTCATTGCGCTTAGAACAATAATTGCTGTGATAATACGAGTAACCAGCATTTTTGACATGCTTAATCCTTCTTAATAACCGCTAATGTGCTGCTGAGCACACCTAGACAAAAAGTCTTTACGCTCGACAATTCATCGAAGATTACCAGACTTTTTAGCGCTTTACTTGCGTTGACTTGCTATGATTGTTTTATTTTACTTATTTCTGAAATAGACTAAGTTACATCATAGCTTTAAGGAACGCACATGGATCAGTCGGCAGCAGTCTTAGACATTGACTTCGGAATGTCTCAGCTAAGTGGTAATAGAACACTGTTGTTAACCTTACTGAATAAGTTTTCAGACGAATATCGCTCATTAAACGATGACTTACAGTCGCTTATGCGCCAGGGCGAGTTTGACAAGGCTTACTCGCTTCTTCATACCCTAAAAGGGGTAAGCGGCAACTTAGGCTTATTTGCCCTTCATCACGCCAGTAAGTCAGTAGAAAACACAGTAAGAACAGAAAAGACGCTTCCCGAAGATTACCCCCACTTTATTTCGCTTCTTGAGGAAACGCTTGTAAGTATCGCGGCTTTATCTTCTGAACCTACGGGCAATGCTTCTCCAAAAGCAGATGATGCACTCGCTATGCAGGCCAAATCACAAATGATGGCCGCCCTTAAAGCGAGTGAGTTTATCGCCCAAGACAGGTTAGACGAATGGTTAGATAACTTAGCGCTATCTGAGCATACCCGCCAATCTCTTGAAGATGCGGTTGATGAACTGGATTACGAACATGCCATTGAATTACTTGATGGCGTATAAATGTTAGCCATTCCCTTACTGTATCAGGATGACGAGTTACTTATCGTCAATAAACCTGCTGGGATAGCAATGCATGATAGTGACGCTGTAGGCAATCAAGGTATTGTAACCTTACTTAAGCATCAATGCGGGATACCGCAACTTCATCTATGTCATCGTTTAGATACTGGCACCTCGGGTTGCTTATGTTTAGCAAAAGATGCGCGCACTGCAGCTTTGGTGGGTGAAGCATTCGCAAGCCGAACGGTAAGTAAGTTTTATCTTGCGCTTAGCGCAGATAAGCCGAAGAAGAAACAAGGCAGCATAATTGGCGATATGAAAAACCGCCGCGGGGGCCAATTTATGCTATTGAAGGAGAAGTATAACCCTGCGGTTACACAATTTTTTAGCTATTCTGCCAAACCCGGTATAAGAGGCTTTATCGTAAAACCCTACACAGGTAAGACCCACCAAATCCGGGTAGCGCTTAAAAGTGTTGGCGCAGCTATTATTGGCGATTCGTTATATGGGGGGAAGCCGGCAGACCGTCTTCACCTTCATGCGTGGTCATTAACACTGCCTATGCCACATAACCCAATCAGTGTTACCGCCCCCATCCTAGACGGGGAGTTTTTTGTTGACGAGCAAATTCGTTCTTGGGTGACTAGCCTAGCTGAGCCAACGACATTCCCCTGGCCAAGCGTTGCGCCTCATCTACTAATTCGTTAAATCGCTATCATGATCACCAATAGCGCACTTTCTCCTTGTTTACATATTATCGGCAGTGGCGCCATAGGTAGCCTTCTAGCTGCTGCCGCTGCGCGACATAATGTTGATTACGTGATGTATCCCCGCCACCTCCCCGCCTTTAAACAATATGTTAATTGGTCTGATAATGAACGCATTCATCTTCATTCAATACGTGATACGAAACCGCAATTGAGTGAAAATGATGTGTTAATTGTACCGCTAAAAGTTTATCAAATACGCGAGGCGCTACTGCCTTGGGCGCCCCTTTTAGATAAAAAAACGCCAGTGGTGTTAATGCATAACGGTATGGGCGGCGAGGAAATTGCCAGGCAATTACTCCCCTCGCATCAACCCATATGGCTTGCTACCACAAGTCACGGCGCCATGAGGCAAGATAGCCATACGGTGATTTATACGGGTAAAGGCGGGATGCAAATAGGTGTGGCGGGTGAACCTTTTGCCCCGTCTGGCCCAATTAACTCAGGCGCTGCCCCGTTACCTGTGCAACTATTAGATCAGGTATTGCCCCCCGTAACGTGGGAGCGAAATATTGAGTTGGCACTATGGCGAAAATTGGCGGTCAATATGGTAATAAACCCCCTGACGGCTATCCATAATGTACCTAATCGTGCTATAGCAATGGATGAGTTTGCTACATTACGCCATACGCTTTGCCGTGAGTTCGTAACTGTGGCCAAGACCTGCGGACATCACTTTGACCCCGTAGAGCTTGAAGAATTAATAGTGTCAGTCGCGCTTAAAACTGGGGCGAACTATTCAAGTATGCATCAAGATGTTCACTATAATCGCCCCACAGAAATAGATGCAATAAATGGCTATATCGTGAATATGGCAAACAAAAAGGGCATTAACGTTGCCGTTAATGCCCTTTTAGTGGAGCAGGTTAAAACGCTATCGCAAATAATAGGATAGCGGCGTTGCTACGCTAACTTACTCGCCTTTATCCCCTTCTGCCGTATCTTTAGATACTTGTGGCTTCATGTGCGGAAACAAAATAACGTCTTTAATGGTAGAGCTATCAGTAAAAAGCATAGCTAAACGGTCGATACCAATACCTTCACCTGCCGTAGGCGGTAGGCCGTACTCAAGTGCACGAATATAGTCATCGTCGAAGTGCATGGCTTCGTCATCGCCCGCGTCTTTCTCTTCAACCTGCTTAGCAAAACGTTCAGCTTGGTCTTCTGGGTCGTTAAGCTCGCTAAAGCCGTTAGCTAATTCACGACCGCCTACGAAAAATTCAAAGCGGTCGGTAATGAACGGGTTATTATCATTACGACGAGCCAGAGGCGATACTTCCCACGGGTATTCAGTAATAAACGTAGGCTGTTCAAGCTTCTCTTCGGCTGTGGCTTCAAAAATTTCGCACAAGTATTTACCTGCGCCCCAAATACCGTCAACCTCAGGCTCTTTAATGTGAAGCTGCTTTGCCATCGCTTTAAGTGCGTCAAGGTTGGCTTCAGGGTCTCGGATAGCAGCTTCATTCGCTTCTGGCCAATACTTGAGAATAGCCTCGCCCATACTTAAGCGGTCAAACGGCTTCCCGAAATCGTATTCAACTTCACGGGTTATGTTACCGTCGGCGTCTTTAGTTGTATTGGTAATAATGGTGGTACCAAGAATATCTTCTGCTAACGTGCGCAGCATGTCTTCCGTTAGGTTCATCAAATCGTTGTAGTCAGCATACGCTTGATAGAACTCAAGCATAGTGAACTCAGGGTTATGGCGGGTTGATAAACCTTCGTTACGGAAGTTACGGTTAATTTCGAACACACGCTCAAATCCGCCTACAACCAATCGCTTAAGGTAAAGCTCTGGTGCGATACGCAAGTACATGTCGATATCTAGCGCGTTGTGGTGTGTTACGAACGGCTTAGCCGTCGCACCGCCTGGAATAACCTGTAGCATTGGCGTTTCTACTTCTAGATAGTCACGCTCGGTAAGGTAGTTGCGAATACCGTTAACGATTTTGCTGCGGATCATAAAGGTTTTGCGCGTTTGCTCACTGGTGATCAAATCAACGTAACGTTGACGATACTTAGTTTCTTGGTCGCTCAAACCGTGGAATTTTTCTGGCAACGGACGAAGTGCTTTGGTTAGCAACTCGTATTGCTCCATATTTACGTAAAGGTCGCCTTTACCTGACTTGTGCAAGTCTCCCGCTACGCCAATAATGTCACCGATATCCAATGCACCATATTTGGCTTTAAGGGCTTTTTGTGTGTCTTTGTCAGCATACGCTTGAATGCGACCCGTCATATCTTGAAGTAGCATGAAAGGGCCACGCTTTGCCATAATACGGCCAGCAATGCTTACCTTGTTGCCCTGCTCTTGCAAAGTTTCCTTATCAAATTCACCGAACTTAGCCTGTAGTTCATCGGCATAGTTTTCGCGACGAAAGCTGTTAGGGAAACCGTTTGCACGGCACTGCTCACGAATAGCGCTCAATTTTGCACGGCGCTCAGCAATCAATTTGTTATCGTCAGTTTGTTGGTCAGTCATAACCTTTTCACTTCGTAGTTCGGTTTACAGCCCTGATTTCAGGCTGGCTTCAATGAATTTGTCCAAGCCGCCATCTAACACGGCCTGAGTGTTACGTGTTTCCACGCCAGTACGTAAATCTTTAATGCGGGAGTCGTCAAGTACGTAAGACCGTATTTGGCTACCCCAGCCGATATCAGACTTGCTGTCTTCCATCGCTTGTTTTTCAGCGTTTTGTTTTTGCAGCTCAAACTCATAAAGTTTCGCTTTTAACTGCTTCATCGCCTGATCTTTATTCTTGTGCTGCGAGCGGTCATTTTGACACTGAACCACAATACCTGTGGGTTCATGGGTAATACGCACAGCAGAATCAGTTCGGTTAACGTGCTGACCACCCGCCCCTGAGGCACGGTAGGTATCAATACGTAAATCCGATGGATTGATGTCTATATCTATATCGTCGTCAATTTCTGGATACACAAACGCGGAAGAAAATGACGTGTGACGGCGATTGCCTGAATCAAAAGGCGATTTTCGTACTAAACGGTGAACCCCGGTTTCAGTGCGTAACCAGCCAAAGGCATACTCACCTTGAATACGAACAGTGGCACTTTTAATGCCGGCCACATCGCCATCTGACACTTCAATTAATTCGGTTTTAAAGCCATGAGCTTCGCCCCAACGCAAATACATACGAAGTAGCATATTTGCCCAATCTTGTGCTTCTGTGCCACCAGAACCAGATTGAATATCAATATAGCAATCGTTGCTGTCGTTTGGCCCAGAAAACATACGACGAAACTCAAGCTTTTCTAATGCTTCTATTAAGCTATCAAGCTCGCCTTGCGCTTCATTAAAGGTCTCTTCGTCATCGGCTTCAACCGCCAATTCTACCAAACCTTCAACATCTTCGGTGCCTTGTTCTAAATTGTGGATAGTGTCTACAATTTGCTCTAACGCCACTTTTTCTTTACCGAGAGCCTGGGCTCTATCAGGCTCGTTCCAAACATCTGGACTTTCTAATTCTCGGCTTACTTCTTCTAAACGCTCTGACTTTGCATCAAAGTCAAAGATACCCCCTAAGCGCGTCGGTGCGCTCGCGGATATCTTTTATCGCATTCGTAACGGGGTTTATTTCAAACATAGTCCGCTTTGGTTAATAAATTAAGACCGCGGATACTACCGAATTTACAGCAATTTTGATAGTGGTAGAGATAAATAACAGACAAATAAACCGCCTATTTCCCGCTATTAAAAAAGGTCAATAGGGTAACGATGCATCGGCGTTAATTCGTATTGCGATGGGGTATTAGCAATAGCTAATCACTTTATCCCTGCCTTGCTGTTTAGCAATATACAAGGCGTGATCGGCATGTTTAAGCAGTGTTTCATAATCGCCAGCCGCATTAAGGCCCGCAACACCTGCGCTTACACTAATACAAAGCTTATCCGCTATGTTGCTAAAGTCATGTTGCTTAACAGCTTGGCGAATTGTATCAACGTGGTCACGGCCTTGTGTAATATCAAGGTTTGGCAATAAGACGGTGAACTCCTCACCTCCCCAGCGTGCACACATCGCGTCTTTGGGTAGCGCTAGCTTTATCTGCTGCGCGACTTCTGCAATGACCTTATCGCCAATGAGGTGTGAATGCTGATCGTTTACTTGCTTAAAATGATCAATATCGATAATGGCTAACGAAAGCGGCTGATTTTGCGTTCGGGCATGCGTGCAAAATTTCACTAATTCATCATCGAAGGCTCGGCGATTGGCAATTCCGGTGAGGCCATCATGGGTAGCCTGATACTCAAATAATTTCGTTTGCCGTTCTAGTGATTTTGTTTGTTCCTGTACGCGTTGCTTAAGGGTTAGTTCCGACTTTTTAAGGTGGTGAAAGCGCAACCTAAATACGATAAAAATCGTTAAACAAATTAATACAAAAACGAGGATCTTGAACCCTAGTGTCTGGGTGAAATGCGGCTCTACTGCTATTTCAAGGGGGTTGTTAGCTTCTTGCCATATGCCACCAGGATATCGGGCACGCACTTTAAAGGTATACGCGCCTGGCATAAGATTCGTATATTCAGTAACTCGCATCTGATGTCGGTCGGTCCAATGGGTGTCATAACCTTCTAGCATCGTTTGGTATTCTATGCGGGTAGGCATCGCAAAACCAAGCCCAGCATAGGTAAAGGTTACCCTACCAATATCTGAGGGGATTCTCGTCATTTCGGTGAGTTCATTGGATAGTTGGCTTTTACCATCAAGCTTTACCTGTTCTATTACAACAGGTATTGGAAATTCACTAATTTTCGCTAAGTTAGTGGGTTGAATAGTGGCTAACCCTTTTGCCGATGCAAACCAAAGGTCATCGCTATCACTATGAAAAACAGAAGGTTGTGAGCCGCCGTTCATTTGCATGCTAACTAACCCATCTTCTTCTTTAAATTGTTCAAAATCAAGAGGAAGTGCAGGGTTGGCCATGGATGCACGTAGACTTTCCAGCGAACTAAGAATAATACCTTGATTCGAACTCATCCACGCTCGCCCACTGCCATCGAAGCTTATGGCAAACACTTTGTCTACGGGCATGCCTTGTGCTTTACCCACAAAGCTGATGTTTTTGGTTTGATTATTGAAAAAAGCCACACCGCGGTCGGTGGCCATCCACATACCATCTTCGGCAGCATAAAAACTAAACGCATATTCGGCATCAGAATCCTGCGGAAAACTTATATTATGGATAATGTCATTTTTAACGTAGGCGGCACCCAGACCCGTAGCAACCCAAATCCGCCCCTGTATATCTTCGGTTAACCCCATGGTGAAGTGCGCAGGCAACCCGTTGGTTTCGTCATACAATGTAAGAGAGCCATCGGTTTTTTTCCGCGCTAGGCCATGGGCAGTAGCAAACCACACACTGCCGTCTTTCGCGTGCAGCATTGCCCTTACCTCATTGCTTGGCAAACCTTGAGCTCTATTTAAATAGGGCGTTAATTCACCATTTTGGTATAATAAAACGCCATCGGTATAGGTACCCACAAGCACAGTATTGTTAGAAAAATTCGCTAAACTTAACACAGAAATCGGGCGTGCAAGCGGCGATTCGATAGCCGAAAAGCGCGCCAGGTCGAACACGTCCAATCCACCGCTTCCGCCTATAAAAATATTACCATCCGTACTTTGCATCACAGTACGTATATAGTCGCCGCTAAGGCCTTGGCTTTGTGTGAATGTGGTGAAAGGCGCCCGGCGTAATCGAAATAGCCCGCCAGTTGTGCCCACCCAAATACTGTTTTCGCTATCTTCCAATAATGAAAAGATACGGTTGTTCGGAAGGCCTGCGCTGGCATCTAATTTTTCCAAACCTAACGCACTTAACCGGTACAACCCGTGATTTATCGTACCGAACCAAATATTATTGTGGCTGTCCAATAAAATACTACTTACCGATTCATTGGCTAAGCCAGGATGCAATGACGAAAACCCTTTTTCACTGTGTTGCCACACACCATGCTCTGTACCGGCTAATACGTAGCCATTGCGATCAAGCGCAAGTGAAAAGATAGGCCCTGAAAGTGCCTCCCTTGGAGGGGAAACTAACGTAAGATCGTTTCTATCTATGCTAAATAACCCTTGGCTAGTGCCGAACCACACCCTACCAAATTTATCTTCAATCACGCGGTAACCGCTTGCATGGGTTAGAAACTGCGCTTCAGTACCATCGCTAAATCTTACTTGCATACCAGCATCTTCTAGGGCAAGCCACAAAGAACCGTCACGACTCTTATAAGCATGGTTAACCATTGAACGTGTAGGTTGATGGGAGGTCCATTGGCCACCACTTATCGAACTTATCCCACCTCGGCTTCCCGCCACCAACAATTCGTTAGTCGCCGAATGATAAGAAAGACTACGAATACCGGAGTCTGGCAGGCCCGTTTCTTCGCCGCGAGTAAATACTTTGAATTCAACCCCATTATAGCGAGCAACACCTTCCCACGTAGCAACCCAAATATAGCCATCAGCGGTTTGCGCAAGCGCATTAATACTATTATGAGGCAGGCCTTTTTGCGTACTCCACGTTTGCGAAAAGTAACGGTTGAGAGGGACGACATCAGAAGAAGCTTGTTGCGCAGAGGTCACAGCACTAACAAGAACGAACCATAGCGACAAAAGCAAAAGGAAGGCAAACTTCAAGGGTTTCTCGATTTCCGGTGAACATTTTTCATTCTCAATCATGCCATATGCGCGCCAGCGAAAAAAGCAGATATTGTGTGCTAAAACAACTTTGGAGAAGTGAGTACGAAATTATTGCGCACAAGAATATGCCTTTAGGCAACGCTTATGGTCATAGGGTTATGAAGCTGATCTTGATTGAAAACCAAGCCAGCCTGCCATGGCACTAACACTTGTTAGCGTAGTGCCCCACAACCAATCAATGAGCATAATGTTTAGTGTGAATCCTTCGATAATACTGTAAGCGGTGAGATTATAAGCACCATAACTCGCAAGGCCCAGTAGGCCGCCATCTATTGCAGCATAAAGTAGAGGTTTGTCTCTATTCGCCACTACAGCTAAAACGAAAACTACACAGCCATACATCACGTAGAATACGACCCAGGGCCAAGTAATAAACTGCGCTCTTAGCAGCGGCGCCATTTCAACCTGATACCAGGTGTCTGCGATAACCCCTAGCCAAAGAAAGTCGAGTACCCCAAAGCACAAAAAAATTGCCAGCAGCGAAAGCATGATGTTTTTAGCATAACGTAAAATGTTAGCGCGCATCGGCAATGTCCTTGTTCGAAATAATGTAAGCCGCTGAATGAATAAGTGAATATAAAACTATAGGAGCCCCCTCAAAAGCAAGTAAAGTATGCTGTATTGCACACTCATATGAGCGAATCCACTTATGCCTACGGCACGTGATTTACAAAAATCGTAGCGCCAGAGCAATGATTACCCCTGTAATAATAAGCTGTACGAGACAAAAACCCATAATATCTTTGGCTTTCAACCCCGCAATGGCCAATACCGGAAGCGCCCAAAATGGCTGGATAAGATTTGTCCAGGCGTCGCCCCAAGCTACTGCCATGGCAACCCTGGAAATGTCGGCGCCCAATTCTGTGGCGGCGGGTAATATGACGGGTGCCTGCACTGCCCATTGCCCGCCCCCCGAAGGAACAAAAATATTAACCACGCCCGCACTAAGAAAACTCCATACTGGCAGCGTTTCGGCGCTAGCAAAACTAATTAATGCGCTGGATAAACGTTGTGCAAGGCCAGATTCTACCATTACCGCCATAATACCTGCATAAAAGGGAAATTGGATAACAATCCCACTGCCCCCTTGAATGGCTTGGTGAAGACTGTGCAATAGGCGTTTTGGCGTTCCGTGAAGCACAATAGCAAGAAATAAAAATGAGAAGTTAACTATATTGAGGTTTAAGCTTCCTCCGCGGGCAAAATAATCAATAAGATACACAATACCTGCCGCACCGATGAGCAATGCAATAGCAACACTATTTTCAAGCTTATCAGCAGGACGGAAAGCTTTTTCAACTGGCTCATATTCATCACACAGTTTCTTTGCGTCCACAATAACGCTTTCTGAGTCAGGCGGCAGCATTAAACGGTTTATCAAGGGGACAACCACGAAAAGCATAGCGAGCAAAATAAGGTTGAATGAACTAAAAATCGTAGCATTGGTATCAATTACTCCCATTTGAGCTTCTGCGAAATGACCAGGCGTTGCTATGGTTAATGGAATAGACCCCGCTAAGCCCCCGTGCCAAACCACAAAACCCGAGTACGCACTAGCCACCAGTAACCGATAATCTACTGGCGTTTTACGGGCTAAAGTTTTTGCGAATATGGCTCCTATCACCAGCCCAAAGCCCCAATTTATCCAGCTTGCTACCAGTGATACCACGGTTACCCATACAATGGCTTTCCCCGGTGTGTTCGCTAAATTCGCAAGACGCTGCAACCCTTTTCGCATAGGCGGCGTACAGGCCAACATATATCCGCTAACCAATACCAATAGCATTTGCATGGAAAAGGCTAACAAGCCCCAAAAACCGTCACCCCATTGTTTAATCACAGTGATAACGGGCTGTTGCTCTACTAAGGTGGCGGCGAAAAATACGATAAGTGTGAGTAAAAGAACGAAGAGGTAAGGGTCGGGCAGGTAACGCTCAACTAACTTAATAAAAGGTTTTGCAGTTCGATTTAACATGCCTTTGCCAATGAAGTGTAAATAAAATGTTTATATCACCTTCTTTTTTAACATTTCAATATTTATCACCAATGCTAGCTAAAGACGATTTTGCATAACGGTAAAAATTCCAATAAATCTGTGTTCCCTAAACCAAGTTCCCCTACTCGAGCGCAGAACACTCTTTTAAAGCCCAACCTGGGATTGGGCTTTAAAACTGCTAAAGTGCTATCCTTGCAGCTAACTATATCCGCGTTTAGTTATCTTTTGTTAAGGTTACTTCTACCCATACCATACGATGATCTGAGCTTGCTTTTCGATCTTCAACAAGTCGAAAAAGATCACTGGTTTGAGTAGGCCAAAATACGCCTGCCTGGTGCACCTTCATGCCATAGGTCGAAGGCAACACATAGTCTGCTCGCGCTCCCCAATAGGCAGTAAATCGATCGCTATAGGCTACATTTGCCGAGGCGGCCCCGCCCTCACTCAACGGAATAACGCTATTATCCACTAACGGGCTCTCGGTAAGCTGCTCAATAACCCCAGGGCGATATTTATCGCCCTTATCGGCCGCATTAAAATCGCCTAATAATACAAAGCGGGTTGCTTCATCTAAGCTTGCCTGCTCCCCCGAATCGTCGTATATATAGTCTCCTTTCCCTGGCGTCAAATAATCGGCCATTAAACGGATTTCATCGTGGTTTCGCTTGCCATTTCTATCCTCGGGCCCATCAAAGGTTGGCGGGGTCGGATGCATTGCAAGTATATGCAGTGTTTCACCGTTTACCTTCACAGGCACATCCCAATGAGATTTAGAACTTAGTCTATACGCTTCCCATTCTTGTGGGCTATACCAAGGTTGAGCGACGCCTTCACTTTGTATTGATGCTGCGTTTGAGCTAGGCGTCAAAGGTACTTGCGCATCAGGCATATGCTGCCATTTGAAGTGCTGAAACGTTCGAATATTAGCAACGTCGATGGGGTATTTAGACAACAATACCATGCCATATTGGCCTGGGTATAAACCAAATCCATAGGCGTCATTACCATACCCCTCTGCTTTGCCATTATTGTCAAGATCGAAAGGCGTAGGTTGCCCAGTATTTACTGTGCCAACATAGGTAAAAGGATAATCTACCGGAGTTTGTCCATGCTGAGAAACCTGCAGGTAATTTTCAATAAAGGCAGAAATACCGCGTTGTTTATCTTCTATATAATCAAATTCGTTAAGCAGTAAAATATCTGGGTTTACCCGTTGAATAATTTCCGCGATATTTTTTACTTGCTGATTCTCGCCGTTTTTAAGCACCTCGGGCAGCACTTTCCCTGTGGGGGGTAAGCCCAGATATTCATAATTAGTAGCTTCCATACTTACGTTGAAGGTAGCAACCTTAAGTGTTTGTGCTTGAAGCGCAGTGGGGAATACGGCTAAACAAAATAAAAAGGGCAAAGTTCTCATCAATTAACTCGGTAGAATGCAATAACGCTATAAGATACCAAGCTTAAGCTTTATACCCAATTTTTTCATCGCAAACTAGAAAACAAATTATTTCTAATCTATTTAGAAAAACTAAAAAATACTCGCACTCTATTTGAAATTTTAAGCAAGATTGATAAAAATATAACGGATGTTTGCTGTTATGCTAATGCTACCATTTTATTGTAGGAATGACGGTTTATGGCCTCTTGGGTTACTCAAGCAATTAATAAAATAAACGCCGACTATCAGCGCTCAGCAGACACCCACCTTATAAAGTTAGATAGAATAAATATTTCCGGCGTTGATATATACCTTAAAGATGAGAGTACCCACCCCACGGGCAGTTTGAAACATCGCCTAGCTCGTTCACTTTTCTTATACGCATTATGTAATGGTAAAATCAGCCAAGATAGCCTTATTGTTGAAGCGTCCTCTGGCAGCACTGCGGTATCTGAAGCTTACTTTGCGCGCATGATAGGTGTACCTTTCATTGCTGTAATGCCCCGCTCCACGGCGCAAAGTAAAATTGCTTTAATAGAGCAATTTGGCGGCAAGTGTCACTTTGTCGACTGCCCCACGCAAATGCATGATGAAGCGATACGTATCGCCGAACAAAACAAAGGCTACTTTATGGATCAGTTTATGTTCGCTGAACGGGCGACTGATTGGCGGGGTAACAACAATATTGCCGAAAGTATCTTTGAGCAGATGAGTGCAGAACCCCACCCTGAACCACATACCATCGTAATGAGTGCGGGCACCGGCGGTACATCAGCCACTATCGGGCGCTATATCCGATACAAGGGTTTAGACACATCGCTTGTAGTGGTTGACCCCGATTACTCTGTTTTCTATGACAGCTACCAACAAAGAGATACGAGTTTAGTAGCACAACGAGGAAGTCGTATCGAAGGGATTGGGCGCCCTAAAGTTGAGGCGTCATTTCAAGCAGATGTTATCGATAGCATGATAAAGGTGCCCGATGGGGCCAGTGTGGCCACCATGCTGTGGTTGGCCGATAGAATAGGTATTACTGCGGGACCATCTACCGGTACAAACCTATGGGGAGCACTTCAGGTGGCAAATCAAATGCGTGAAAATGGCGAAAAAGGCTCGGTGGTGACTTTGATGTGTGATAGCGGCGAGCGCTATCAAGACACCTACTACAATATCGAATGGGTAACCCAGGAGTTTGGCGCTATTGACACGTACCGCCAACAATTGGCCGATATTGCGCTTGTTTAACCATAATTTTGGCGTTTAGCATACGCTAGCGCCCATTAGATAACTGTTCACGATAAAGTTGTAAATAGGCCTCTTCATCTACATTGCAACACACCTTTTGCGCTGGAAAATCGGCCCAGTCGTCTATAGGAAAGCGTTTGTTTGCAGTTTTTTGAAGTGTGAGTCCTATTGCTGGCCCCTCTGTAACCACGCGGATTGGCCCTGCGACTGTTTCGAATAAATGAGGCGCTATTACATACATAATAGCTGATGAGTCGTGTACGTAAATGCCGTCAACCTTATCGGTTTGTTGATGGAAATCAGCATAAAAGCGAGTAATGTCATAAATAAATTGGCCATACTTAGGCGAGGCGTTTATTAATGAAGATAAATAGGCATTGCTCATAATGGTTTTCATAGTGACATCTAATCCCACCACAGTTACCGGCCAATCCGCGCTAAGCACTTCATCAGCCGCATGCGGATCGCCAATGATATTCGCTTCCGCAAAGGGGGTCATATTCCCTGTTTTCCCCTGATAGCCAAACGCACCTCCCATAATAACCACCTGCTTAACTAAGTGGGTTATTTCAGGGCATTTACGCAGTGCTAACGCCAAGTTGGTCATGCGCCCAACCGCCACAAGAGTAATGGCATTAGGATGCGCCTTCACTTTTTCTATAATGTAATCGTGAGCAGTAAGAGACACAGGGCTAGGTAAATTAGACTCATCAATATGAATGTTACCTAATCCATTTACGCCGTGAACAAAGTCGGCGGGTTCATCAACCGGGATAACCAAAGGCTTTTCAGCGCCTTTAGCCACATCAGCCGCAAGATTGAAACGCCCTTTGAGATATAAAGCATTACGTGTAGCCGTGTTGAGCGTGGCATTGCCAAAAACTGTGGTTATCCCTATAAGATCTATATCGCTACACGCCTCAGCAAATAAGATAGCCATGGCATCATCAATACCTGGGTCGGTATCAAATATTACTTTTTCCAATTTTTTTCCTCTTATTTGCTCGATTACGTATAGGCAAAGCGTATTGCCTCAGTCTTAGCGCCGCACTTTTTTCCCCGTGCCTTTTTTACCGTGCCTTTTTTACCGTGCCTTTTCGCAGCTACGTTACCTTAAAAGCGCCTCTATAAGGTAAGTGCCACCAGGCTTTGCCCTAACACTACGAGGCTACTTGTATTAAGTTATACCCAGTTATGTGTCAAACAACAATCCCTTAGGCCAAATAATTGACCATTCAGTCTACTTTATACCTAACCAAAGAGACGGTATAAAACAGGGTTAGTTGGCAATTTTAGTGGCCAATTCCGCTGTTTGCTTACCCAGTGTTTTTAACTGCGTAATTGTCTTTTCATCAATAAGCTTATGATTTTCCCCTATAAGACTATCAACTTTTGCAATCGCTTTTTGGTTTGGAGCTACTATTACACCTAGGTTTTCTAGCAACATACGTAATACCACTAGCACGCGCATACCGCCTAAACCACCGGCTGAAGCAGCCATAATCCCTGCAACTTTCCCTCGATACGCCGCAAGCGGCTTTTCGCCTTCGTCCATGCGTGACGCCCAGTCTATGGCATTTTTTAACAACGCAGGATAACTAGAATTGTATTCGGGTGATGCGATTAAAAAGCCGTCATGTTCAATCATGAGCGCTTTTAATGCTTTAGCACGCTCTGGTATACCAAACTTAGCCTCCTCATCTTCATTGAACAAGGGCATTGCATAGTCTGCTAAGTTTATAACCGTTACTTGTGCGCCCGCTTCTTTTGCCCCTTCAGCGGCCACATTGACGATTGCGTGATTAAATGAGCCTTCTCGTGTACTTCCAGCAAACGCTAAGATCTTCGCCATTTCCATTTCCTTTCACTTAAATAATAAAGGCCGGCATTGCTGCCAGCCTTAGTTCGTATACGCTTAGGTTGTACCTATTTTTTAGCTTATTTGCCAGTCTTTAGAATAACTCACAAAGCGCTGAGCCCCTTTGTGTGTCAAGCAAGACTTACAAATGCTCGATAAAATAGTCACTGATAAGTGTTTTTAAATGCAAGGTTGTATTCTTGCCCTCATAAATACCGTGTGAGCGATTTGGATAGGACATGAAGTCAAATTGTTTGTTGTGCTTAATTAATTCATTAATTAAACGTTCCGACCCCTGATAATGAACATTGTCATCGCCAGTACCATGAATCAGCAATAAGTCGCCTTCCAAACCATCTGCGTAGTAAAGTGCTGAGCTATTCTCATACGACTGAGGATCAGTCTTAGGGTTACCAGAATAACGTTCTTGGTAAATAGTATCGTAAAGGCTTAAGTCAGGCACAGGGGCTACTGCTACGCCTACTTTGTATTTATCTGCGTATCTAAACAGTAAATTAAGCGTTTGAGTACCACCACCAGAATGGCCCCATACTCCCACCCGATCGGTGTCGATGACGGACCAGCGTTCAGCCATCGCTGCAAGCGCATCAGCTTGATCTCGCACAGTAATAACACCTAGCTTTTTATAGATAGACTTACGCCAATCACGCCCTTTCGGTGCTCGCGTTCCACGGTTGTCTACTGAGGCGACAATATAGCCTTTTTGCGTCATCATCGCGTCCCAAAGGTAGCTTCCGCCTCGCCAGCTATCTTTCACCGTCTGCCCCCAGGGCTCGCCATAAACATAAAAAATTATGGGATATTTCTTACTTGGGTCCATGTTGGGCGGGAACATAATGTAACCATCAAGCGTTACACCGTCTTGCGCCTGTACTTGGAAAAACTCATGGGAAGGGAGATTTTCATTGGCCAGTTTCTGTTTTAGTTCGGTGTTAGTAATTAAGCTTTTAATAGGTTCATGCCCATCAACTTTAATGACTTCTCGCATTGGTGGTGTGGTGAAATTACTGAATGAGTGACGAGCATAAGAGCCATCTTCAGACATATAATAGCTATTTGTCCCTGCGAACTTTTCAGGGGTTACACGTACCACTTCCTCAGAACCATCTAATGTCGCTTTATATAAGTAACGCTGTGAAACGTCCTCTGGCGACGCGGTAAAATACAATGCATTGTTATCTTCGTTTACCGCAAGAAGATCGACAATGTCATACTCGCCTGGCGTTAAGTCAACAATTTGGCTACCGTCTTTCGCTATTCTATAAAGATGACGCCATCCATCCCGTTCACTATGCCAAATGAAATCATTTCCACCATTTATAAACTTAGCATCGTAAAACCATTCTAAGAATGCCTCGTCTTTATCAGTGTAAATATTAGTAAGTTGATTATTTTTCCAATCGAAGGTCCAGAGTTTATTGGTGTTTTGAGGACGGTTAACGTCTTGAATAAGTAGGGTATCGCCTTCTCCCGCCCATGATATACGTGGGATATAACGGTCTCGATTGTCGCCCGCTAGGTCGGCCCAATGGGTTTCGCCATTTGTCACATCAACAACACCCACCTTTACCGCAGAGTTTTGCTCACCCGCTTTAGGGTAAGGAAACGTTGTTAACGTGGGATACAAGGAATCGGTATTGTTGATCATGGTGAAGGTTTTTACCCCTGATGTATCAAGCTGCCAATAGGCAATACTTTTGCTGTCAGGGCTCCAGCGAAATCCATCGCGAATAGAAAACTCTTCTTCATACACCCAGTCAAACGTTCCGTTTACAATGATATCACTGCCATCATGGGTAAGTTGCTCTACGTTGTTGGTGCCTACTGGTTGCATGTAGATATTATTATCTCGTACCCACGCAATGTGTTGGCTGTCCGGCGAGAACTTAGCAAACATTAAACGGGCATCACCTGGCTCCTCTCCCCCAAGCTGCAACAATTCATTTGTGTCTAAATTTAGGGTATAAAAGTCGCCGCGGCTGTTAGAACGCCATACTTTTTGGCCATTGGTAAAAATAAGTAACCACTTACCGTCTTTTGACCAACTATAACGCTCAATACTTATCGGCTCGTCTTGTCCCTCTGGGATCAGCTTTTCAAAATTTACCAGAACCTTACGGCCAGTACTGTCAGGTTTATAAAATACAATATCATAGCCTGAAACCGATGCTTCAGCCTCGCCGATGTCATCTTTAAGCGCATCAACATCACTATTATTCACCGCGTCATTACTCGCGTCTGTGTCTGAAGAGCGCTTTTCCAATACGGTATAGCCTGAGCCATCTTTCAGCCAAGTGAAATAAGTACTACGCTCGCTTTGGAACTCACGTTGCTTATAAATTCTGTCTAATGTTAGCGGAGTAACGGCTGGGGCCGATGTCTCCGTGCTAGCTACATCTGTCGTTGGTGTAGTGGCACACCCCGCTACCACCATGGTCGCAAGTGCAGCGCCAATAAGGTTTATTTTTATCATTTCTGCGTGTCCCTGTTACTCTTTCATTTTTATTGTGGATGCTATGAGCATCATTTTAGCCGTTTACACGTTAGCATTTTTCTTTACACAAGTTAGCTTATGCAGGTTAAAACCCCTATTATTCCCGTTAGATGAGTAGTTTTGATAACTTTTTGGCCATAAAAAAGCTGACCTAAAGATCAGCTTTTTTAAAATGTAGAATAATTAATAAAGTAGCGCGTATTTACATTTTTTCCAGTGTTTCGATACCTAATAAACCTAAACCTTGCGATAAGGTTTTCGATACCAACGCACACAACGCAAGACGACTATCCCTTACATTTGGTTCAATGCCCTCTTTGAGCATTGGGCATGCTTCGTAAAACGTCATAAACGCCGATGCCACATCGTATAAGTATGTACACAGTAAATGAGGTGTTGCGTCACGAGATACCATGCCAATGACTTCTTCAAATTGCATAAGCAATACTGCCAACGCATGCTCTTGTTTTTCTGCAATAGTGATATCCACTGGCAACGCTGCTATATCCACATTGGCTCTTCTGAATAAGCTCTTCACTCGGGTATAGGCATACTGTAAATAAGGCGCTGTATTACCTTCAAAACTCAACATTGAGTCCCAATTAAACATATAATCAGTGGTACGGTTTTTTGATAAATCAGCGTATTTTACTGCGCCTATACCTACTTTACGTGCAACTTCTTTTAGCTCATCTTCACTTAATTCGTTATCACGCTCGGCAATAAGTTTACCTGCACGCTCTACTGCTTCATCTAGCAGTTCAACCAATTTAACCGTGCCACCCGTACGGGTTTTAAAAGGCTTTCCGTCGCTACCTAGCATCATTCCAAAAGGACAATGCTCATAGGTTTGCTCCTCTTTCATAAAGCCTGCCTTGCGCCCTACGATTTCAGTTTGCTTAAAATGTAATGCCTGACGCGCGTCAGTAAGAATAAGCGTACGATCGGCGTTTAGTTTGCCACTGCGATAGCGCATAGCTGCAAGGTCTGTAGTTGCGTATAAATACCCGCCACCCGACTTCTGTACGATGTAAACCGCTGGATTGCCTTCTTTATCTGCCAGCTCAGGTAAAAATACCACCTGCGCACCTTGGTCTTCTACGGCAATACCTTGTGCCTTAAGATCGGCGATGACACTAGCAAGATCCTCGTTATACGCAGACTCCCCCATAATATCTTTACGGGTTAGGCTAACATTAAGTTTGTCGTAGACTTCTTCTGAGTGGGCAATAGAAACATCAATAAACTTTTCCCACAATGCGAGGCATTGCGCGTCGCCACCTTGTAACCTAACCACATACTCGCGGGCGCGATCGGCAAAGCCTTCTTCTTCGTCAAAACGAACTTTCGCTTCACGATAAAAGTCTTCCAAATCAGATAAGGCTGTTTCGGCCACCTCTTCTTGCAACTTATCCGACAGATGAGCAAGAAGCATCCCAAATTGGGTTCCCCAGTCGCCCATATGGTTTTGACGAATAACATTATGGCCTAAAAATTCAAGCACCTTCACTACGGCATCGCCAATAATGGTGGTACGCAAATGCCCTACATGCATTTCTTTAGCAAGGTTGGGCGACGAATAATCCACAACAATATTTTGAGGTGAAGACTTAGCAATGCCCAAGCGAGGATCGGTCAGTGCTAATTCACACTGATTGGCCAGCCACGTATCCTTCAAGTGAACATTAATAAAGCCTGGGCCTGCGACCTCTAATTTGCTGGCAATATCGTCAAGCTTAACGATAGACACAATTTTTTCAGCGATATCTCGGGGTTTTTGTTTCAATTGTTTAGCTAGCGCCATAGCGCCATTAAACTGATACTCGCCAAACTCTACCCGAGCACTGCGCGACACTGGCACTGGCGCATTTTCTACGCCCATCTCTTGTAGAGCTTCATTAAAACGGTTAACTAATAGTGCATGTATATTCATAGTGTATTCTTAATTTTCGCGCGTATTTTTAAACTGAATGTCGGGGTAGCGCTCTTGCGCCAATTGTAAGTTCACCATTGTCGGCGCTATGTACGTAAGGTTATCGCCGCCATCAAGGGCGAGATTTTGCTCACCTTTACGACGGAATTCATCAAGCTTTTTCTCACTATCTGAGTATACCCATCGCGCTGTGCTAACGTTAATATGCTCATATAACGCATCTACGTTGTACTCTGCTTTTAGGCGAGCCACTACAACGTCAAACTGCAATACACCCACCGCGCCCACAATTAAATCGTTATTGGCGAGGGGACGAAATACCTGAACCGCACCTTCTTCAGATAACTGGATTAAGCCTTTCAACAATTGCTTTTGTTTCAACGGATCTTTTAGCCGTATGCGTTTAAATAGCTCTGGCGCGAAGTTAGGAATACCCGTAAAGCGATAATTATCGCCTGATGTAAAGGTGTCGCCGATGCGGATAGTACCGTGATTGTGTAAACCGATAATGTCGCCCGCATAAGCTTCTTCTAGCAGTGCACGATCGCCAGCGAGAAATGTGAGCGCGTCGGAAATACGCACATCTTTTCCTAAACGGCTGTTGCGCATTTTCATGCCTTTCTCATACTTGCCAGACACAATACGACAAAACGCGATTCGGTCGCGGTGTTTTGGGTCCATATTGGCCTGAATTTTAAACACAAACCCACTGAATTTACCGTCGGTACTCTCAATGCTACCTTCCTCGGTCTCTCTACCTAACGGCCCCGGTGCCCATTCAACCAAGCCGTCAAGCATATGATCGACACCAAAGTTACCCAATGCTGTACCAAAAAATACAGGGGTTAGCTGACCTTCAATAAACAATTCTTTGTCAAACTCATTTGATGCGCCGCGCACAAGTTCAAGCTCGTCACGCAGAGTTTGGGCTAAATCGCTACCTACTGCTTCGTCAACTTCTGGGTTATCTAGGCCTTTAATAATGCGTACATCTTGGATCGTATGGCCGTGCCCGCTTTGATACAAAATAACTTCATCACGGTAAAGGTGGTATACACCCTTAAAGCTTTTGCCACAGCCAATCGGCCATGTGATAGGCGCGCACAGAATATCTAATTCTGTCTCTACTTCGTCAAGCAACTCAAGGGGGTCTCGAATGTCTCGGTCAAGTTTATTCATAAACGTAAGAATGGGCGTGTCTCGCAAGCGAGTCACTTCCATTAGTTTACGGGTTCTATCCTCTACCCCTTTAGCCGCATCAATAACCATTAAACAGGAATCAACTGCGGTAAGTGTACGATAGGTATCTTCCGAGAAATCTTCGTGCCCGGGCGTATCTAAAAGATTAACCAGATGATCACTATAGGGAAATTGCATTACAGAGGTGGTCACCGAGATACCACGTTCTTTTTCCATTTCCATCCAGTCCGACTTAGCGTGCTGGCCAGATTTTTTACCTTTAACCGTTCCGGCGGTTTGCAGCGCACGCCCAAATAACAACACCTTTTCAGTTATTGTCGTTTTACCCGCATCAGGGTGGGATATGATAGCGAACGTGCGTCGCTTTTTAATCTCTTCTAACAGCTTTTGATCTGACATTAATACTTATCTTTTTCGTTCTGTGCTTTTCGTTCTGAACTTGCACCAAGTTCAGGATCGCGCTTTACCACGGTGAAGCAATGCTTTACCGCACAAAAGAGGGTTCTTTTTAAAACGCTCGATACAAGCTAGGTATTTAATTAGCGCAATTTTAGCATCTTACGCGCTGTAACAGTAGAGCGAGTTAGCAAGAATTATAGCCCTTTAGTAGTTAAAAGCAGAAAGCCCAAATGTAGATACCTAAGTGTTATCAAATCAGTGTACGAAGCCCGGCAATAGAGTATTTTCTAGACATTACATTCACTTATTTGTGTACGCTTTGCTATTATCTTTTAATTGCTTACTTGTTTATTAGTCTCTACATTAACGTGTGGTGTAATTAAAGTGCCTTCAACCATTGTTAGCTCGAGGTTTGACTTTTAATGCTAAATTTTTATGACTAGATTCGCGTTTTTATTTCTATTTTTAACTTACAGCTCCTGGGCACAAAGCCAGGCGGTATTTTCCGATATTAACGAGCAGCTAACGTTAACTTCTTATACTCATTTTACAGTAACATCAGCGCCTACGCTTACTGGTAATGAACAATGGGTGAGTGATGCCTCACACTTAACCCGTAAGCCTGATGAGTACCTGCATTTTAAGGTTACGGTAACAAGCCCTCATTCCACCCCCACCCCAGTGTGGCTGAATATCATTTTTCCTGCGATCAAGTACCTTTATGTATCGGATGGAAACAATCAATGGTATACCGGAGATGCGCTTGCTTTTACCACCCGAGAAGTAGATGTACCTAACTATCATTTTCCTACCATTTTACCCGCAAAGGGCAGCGTAACCTTTTACGGCCATATGCAAGGTGAAATACTTCGCTATAGTTTTTCTGTGGCCACACCAGAAAAAATGACAAACAACTATATTTCGATTTTACAACGAGATATGGCTTTTTTCGGTGCCATGACAATCCTAACTGCACTGTGTTTTGTGGTGTACTTTGCTACCCGTAAACTCGCCTTCTTAAGCTTCGCTATTTTTATTTTAGCCACTACATTTTGGTTTTTCAGGGTGTTTGGTTATGCCTTTAAATTGTTGTGGCCTACCTTACCTGCACTTAATGATATAAGTTACGCGATAAGTATTTACGCTGTATTACTGTCGGCATTTTGGGTGCTATTCGCTACGTTAAAGCGACCGGGACGCAAGGTTTATGGATATAAACCTATCCGCCTATTTTGTTTCGCCCTCCCCTTTATTGGTATGGGAGTATGGCGAATTGCTGGGTTAGATTTAGCGCTGAAACTTCCCGTCATTTTGTTCGTTCCTTTTCTATTTATTTCAGCTATCGTTATTTTCAAAGAACACAAACGGGGTTCGGGCACTGCGAAGTGGCTAGCCATAGCAATGCTCCCGGTGTCCATAAGCACATTAGTGTTGGTAATGATTGCGCTGTCTAACAATCTTTATGCTTTCGATCCCATCGCCATGTTCATGATAGGCTTATTGCTTACCTGTACCTTTATGATAGTGCTAACCTCGAACTACCTTGTGCGGGTACTTCAAAGTGAGAGAGACAGTGAGAAAGCCATCGCAGAGCTACAAAGTAAGCAAACCGCGATGCTAGAAGAGCTAGTAAGAGAAAGAACGAAAGAGCTAGAAGCCTCAAATAAGATGCTAACTGAACTTGCATCCCTAGACGCGTTAACCAATTTACCGAACAGACGTAGCATTGACTTATTTGTTGATGAAAGCTTTGAAACGCCCCCATCTGCTGGCAACACACTTGCCATTGGTTTAATAGACCTCGATCATTTCAAAAGCATTAATGACACCTTCGGCCACGATGTGGGAGATATTGTACTTCGAAAAATAGCCACTATTTTACGCCCCTTAAATAACGAAGATACAATAGCTGGGCGCTTTGGCGGTGAAGAATTTGCGATTATATGGCGTAATATAGCCGCCCGAGATAGCAAGGCATCAGAATTTTACCAAGTGTTGGCCAAAGTGCACCATAACATCAATACCCTCGTTGTTGACGAATTAGAGGGTAAGCGCCTTGGCGCGTGCATAGGCTGGACCTTATGCAATGGCCCCGACGATATCGTGGACGCCTTTCGTCGCGCGGACAAAGCCCTTTATAAAGCAAAAGACAAAGGCCGAAATTTGATCATACACGGGCGTTAGTCCCCTCCCATAAATTAGCTGTGCTGCACCAATGAAGGGGGACCTTTTTCTCTTATCGTTCGCTTATCGCCCTTTGGTGAGTATTTTAAGGGAGCTACGGGGTAAACCGTTTACCAACAAAGCTGCAATCATTAACACTGCGCCTGCTACCACCATCGGCAATAAAGCTTCATTCAACACTACAACTGAACTCACGTAGCCGATAATAGGGGTAAGTGTAGAGATAAGCACTATTTTATCCGGAGCCAACTTAGGCCCCGCTGCCACCATAAGACCAAAGCCCAATCCAGTGGCCACCGGCCCAATATAGGTTAATAACGCCCAATCCCTTAGTGAATAGGATGCGAAGTCGGGGATGCCTTCAAACACAAAGGCAATACCTAACATAACGATACCGGCAATTAAAAATTGCCAAAATACCGCTTCTATAACTGTTCCTTGCCATTGATGAAATGAGACGCGACGAATGGCCAGAGCCCACAATGCAGAAGCGAGTAGCATACCAAACAGCGGGATCCACGCTCCTGGCTGGCCTGAACCAAATAAAATCAATACACAACCAAAGGTAGATATGCCCGTTAGGATAAGCCGTTTTGACGGGGCTTTTTGCTTATACCATAGGGTATCGATAAGCAACATCCACAAAGGAGTGGTGTAGATCAAAATACTTGCAGTGCCCGCAGGGATAAACTGCAGCGATACCGTAATTAGCCCCATAGAAAGAATAAATTGGAAAAAGGCCACGACCAGTATTACTGACCTATCTTTTCTGTTTAACCGGGGTAAGCGATGTTTCGTCAATAAGACAAACAAAGCTATTACGGGGATACTGAGAATAAAACGTAAACTCACCATCCATAGAGGACTAACAATCTCAAGTCCCACTTTCATACCTGGCCAATTGAGACCCAAACAGATAACGGCAACCAACAGCATTTTTAAGCCTTTTGATTGTTCATTTCCCACCATTGTTGCTTTCGACATGTTTTTGTAAGCCTGCTTCTGCTTGAGATGTTTAGAACATTTGATAAGGGGCCAATGAGAAACACAGGCCCTGATTCAGAGGCGGCAAATATAAGGGAATTAGCCGAGAATGAAAACCCTATCACGGTAAGGGTATACGCCCCTTGTAGACCAATTGGTCAACTTTTTGTTACACCTTTAAGCGAAAACAAAAAATTTTCCGTTAAAAACCTTTTAAACGCATAATGAGCGCGTTTTCTTTGCCAGTGGGTGTGGAGTAATAGTTTTTGCGCGTGTCGATATGCTCAAAACCATTTTTGTTATAAAGCGCAATCGCTGCCTGATTACTTTGTCTCACTTCAAGCCATATAGCGGCCATATTATTTTCGGCCGATTTACGTACAACGTTATCCACAAGAGCCTGTCCTACGCCGCGGCTTCGCCTATTTTCACCTACCGCAATATCCATAAGTGTGGCTTCATCTACTACCTCAAGCATAATAGCGTAACCCGCTACGGCGTCATCGCTATAAGCGAGTACGCCGTAATAGGGGGGCGTAAAGCAATCTTCAAACGTAGAAAAAGACCAAGGTGACGCATGTGCTTTTTGATGAATGCGATAGGCCGCGCGTACATCAGGCCCGCTAGAGTTTTCGGAAACGGTAATAAGTTCAATCATTTATGCTTTAATAACTTGCTGACTTGCTTTCACTAAAGCGTGCCATAGCGCACGTTGTTGTTTGCTTGAAAGTTGATTGGGCGCAACGGGTAGCACGATAGCATTTTCTAGTACAGCAACGTCTTTACCTATGATGACGTTGGCTTGTGAAGATGATAAACCTAGCTGAACGCATGCCAGCGTTATATCGGACAACCACTGCTGTGCAGCTATTTTCTGTTGGGCACTTAGTGGAATACCTAACGGTGGCGGCGGTGATTGTGTAACCGAAGAATGCGGTGAGGTTGTGGCCGTAGATAGCGTGTTATGGGGCTTGGAAGGGTGCTCCGTGTCTTTCACGGATTTGCTGGTAATATTTGAGTCTTTCGCACCTACTTGGGCACGCAATTGCGCCAAATGAGACTGTTTATCTTGTTGTGAAATAGGCTTACCACTCGGCAAGTTTTGTGGCGAAGACGACGACGCTTCTGGGCTAGGCTCAGTTTTAGCTAAATACGCTTGCTGACTCACCCACACGGGGATCCCCATTTCTTGTAAAATTGCTTGCTGATACGAACTGACTGTCATAATGCCTTACGCCGTTAAAACACCTACTCTTAGTTTACTTCAAGACTGCATGTTATTGAACGGGAAATAATATAAACGACGAATACGTGAAGTACAGGAAATACGGGAAATAAAGATTTACGAAAAAGAGGAAAGTGGCAGGGGTGGAGGGACTCGAACCCCCAACCATCGGTTTTGGAGACCGCTGTTCTACCAATTCGAACTACACCCCTAGCGCGCTGTGCATTATACGGATGGCATTAAAAAGGTAAAGCCTTTTTATACCCCAACGCTTCTGCATGCTTAATTAACGCCCAATGCGATGAAAATTCAAGCGAAAACTTTATTTGAATAGAGAGCTAAACCGGATTTTGGTCTTTGTTCATGGCACTATTCCATAGTGCGTTAGTCACAGACACCAGCTCAACATGTCTGTAATAATTATCGAAAACTTCATTTACCGGAGCGGCTATATGTGTTGCATAAGCTGCTACCAAGGCTTCACTCTCATCTCTACTAAACTTATTAATCATACAACAGGAGGCGATATCAAAGTAACGGTTTCCCTTTGCTGCATACTCCCAATCGATTATTAAGGGGGGGCGTTGAGAGGCTGTAAGCACGTGTCCTTGCAATAAGTCGTTATGGCAAAGAACCACATTAGTAAGGTCTTGCTCGCTCGCTTGCACATCACTTTTGAGATTTACTGCCCTTTGGTAAAGGGGGGATTCATCGGTTAGGTTGGCTATGTCAAGATAATGCTGCCACCGGTTCCATAGGTTTAATGCAGGAGCATCAACAGGCAATTGATGGATCTCATAGAGCACCGTGGCAAGATCATGTGGCGCTAGGCAACCGCTGTTACCTTCTACCCACTGTTCAACCCAAAGCGTTTCACTGCTATTTAGCCAAATAGGCGCGGGCGCGGCACCTAACTTAGCTATTGCTTGTTGCAGTTTAAACTGTTGTTGCCTATCAACCCCGCTAAAATCGTCATTTCCCAACCATTTTACCGCAGCCGGTAAGCGCACCTGATACTCACTGTGGTTAGGATAACAATCATCGTTTAGACGATACACATGATTAACCGCGCCCGAGGGTTGCTGAGTTAGTTTGGCTTTAGCACTTAACCCAAATGCTTTTGTTAACTCATTGAGCATAGATTTGGTTTTCATTTTGTCCTTTCCACTGCATGAACCACTGATAGTAGCCAAAAATAGAAAAACCAACGTAACCTAAGAATAAACATGCAGACAATGCATATCCAACCTGCAGATAAAGATAGGCTGAGGCAAGATTGATAAAGAACCAATAGACCCAGTTTTGTAATATTTTATGCGCCACCATAAAGGTAGTAACCACACTTAACAGGTTAATGCTGGCGTCTAACAGTAAGTATTCACTATTGAACTGAGAGCTTGCTATCTGCGAAAGTCCCCACGCCGACAGCAGCATGGTTGGGACTATGAGTGCGTGTAGCCACAACGGCCAAGATGTGACTCGCTTAATCTCATCCGCATCCCCCTTCCCTTTTGACCATTGATAATAGCCATAGCCCGCCATCACCATATAAAAAAGGTTAAGTGCAGCCTGAAACGGCAATGTGACTTGCCAGAATAACCACGTGTAGATAGCGGTGTTAATAAACGCGCATAACCAACACCAGCTGTTTTGTTTAGCCGCAAGCCACACATACGCTATGGCGAGTACCACGGCTACCCACTCTAACGGTGAGGTAGCCGCTATTTGACTAATAAAATCGGAGAAAAAGCCGTTCACTATGACGACTTTCTAGCATTCATTGCATCAAAATTTAAAAACTTTGCCACAAAAATAGCCTGCCCAACTTCTTCGTGGGTACGCTGCATCTCTTCCCCAAGTATTGTCATTACCTCACTGTATTCCCCTGTTACCTGTGTACTGGTAGAACAGGTGGTAACGCTAAGTGCATCGTAGGTATTAAGCCTATCGATAAACGCTTGAATAGGGGGAATGTACTCATTTACCAATGGGTATAACGACAACTCAACCATCACTTGCATTGTATTACCTCTATTAGAATTCATATTTAACAGTTACACCAAATTGGCGGCCGTTACCTAGTTGATAATAAGGCTCGCTAAACGCGTAATCGTCACGTGGGTCGTTACTAAACCCTCCGAACCCACGGGTGTAATATTCCTTATCGAATGCATTTTGAACCCATACCGAGGTATGCCAATTATCATAAGTGAGTACCAACTGAGAATTTACCAAGGTAGTGGTTGGCGCTGTGACATCGTGGCCATCAGAAAAACGGTATTCATCTTTATAATCGATGTCTACACGCCAGGATAAGGCGTCTGTAAATGCGTACTCACTATAGAGGTTCGCCGTCCATTTAGGTGCCTGAGCCTGTCGTTGTTCTGCAATCTCGGTACCGTCAGTTAACGTATAGCCTTCAAAGGTCGCACTCAAATAGCCTAAACTTGCGTTTAGCTGCCAAGCATCGGATACCAGCCAAGATAACTCAAGCTCAGCGCCTTTATTAGTACCTAAGTCAGCGTTCGCGATGATGTCTACAAACCCCGCCGTACCATCATCCCGGGTGATAACATCATAATCATTGACCTGGGTGTCTGTTCTATCCATATAAAACAGAGCAGCCCGCGCGGTTAAGTTAGGCAAAAGCATGGGGCCTTTCACACCTATTTCATAATTCCAATTGTACTCTTCGTCAAAGAAACGCTGTTCATCATTAACCCGACTATCTGGGTTAAAACCCGCGCCTTTAAAGCCGCGAGAAATACTGGCATAGTAAAAATGCGCACCTAGCGTATATTGAAGCGCTACTTTCCCCCCCAACATCCTTGTATCGAACGCTCGTTCTAAGCCGTTATTATCTGCATAGTCGAAATCGTAATTCTCTATTCTCAATCCGGCAACTAGGCTTAAATTATCGTTAATACGCGTTTCTGTTTGCCCATAGAGCGCTGTGGTTGTAGGCGTATAATCGCTCTTAAAATCCTCACCTAAATAGGTATATTGACGAATAAGCGATTCTTTTGAATGTTTATAAAATGCGCCAAGGGTCCAGTCTGTTTTACCACTAAATAGCGCCGCCTCTTTAGACGAAACAAAACGCACTTCACCGGTTTGGGTCTCTACATCGCGATAGTAGGCGTCAAAGGATACATAGGTGCTGGGATGAAAATCTGGATAGGTCCAGTCTTCGTCAAAACCATAGGCAATATTATGTGCGGCGTGGGTTGCAATAAAAATAAGATCCCCCGCTGCGGTCTCGGTAGTGGAGCGTGCACTAATTGCGTGGGTTTGGTGTTCATCGAATCCGGGCTCATCAGATAGCGTTTGATTATTATTGTCTAAAGAAAATGCATCATAGCCGTTATCAATATCGTACCAGCGATAGGTTAATGCCAATGTAGTGGCATCGCTTACTTGCCCACTTGCGCTTAAGCGCAGGGCTGTTTCATCAATATTATTGGTGTCGTCTTGATGAATCAGTTCAGACTCACCGGCTTTTATGTGGGTGTTTTCGACAAACCCATCACTGACATTATGCACTAAGGCAACACGGTAACCCCAATCACTATTAATCTCACCGCCAGTAGCCGCCTCAACGCGATAGCTGTCTTTATTGCCCGCCCGAGCTTCTACATACGAAGGGGACGCGCTGCCTACCTCATTGCTCGATAACTTAACCGCACCTGCAAGCGCACCTGTACCATAAAGAGTAGCTTGCGGACCTCTATATACTTCAAGTTGTTTAGTATCAAAAATAAGGCCGGCGGCAGCTAATCCCGAAAAATCGAATTCATCAACAATAAAACTCACCGACGGATTAATCGGCTCGGCAAACTGACTGCGCTCCCCAATACCCCGAATTTGAACAAAGCGCCCCCTAGAAGCACCAGCTGCGTAGTTAACATTAGGAATACTACTTAACACACTATCTATATGCGAGGGTTGCCTACTACGCAGACGCTCTTGGCTGACAATAGTGGCGCTTGCGCTTAATTGATCGAGAGTGGTTTGGCGAAAATCGCCAGAGACAACAATTCGCTCAATTTCGTCCGTATTTTCAGACACGTTTTGTCGCGGAGCGTCTTGAGCAAAGCTGGCTATCGACATAGCCAATAAAGAAAATGTAAAAAGCTGTTTGTGCATGGGATCTCTTGTTCTTTTTTAAGAAAAAAGACCCGGGTTTACGGCAGGTGATAAGGCTGTATTGCTAACCATCCCTACGCCGGTATTATCCGGATCAGGTGTAAGGGTTCCCACAGTAGAGTGGATCTCAGTCCGAACAAACGAACACCCCTTGGTACGCGTGTATGGCATCTAAACCATATACTTGGCGGCAGTCTACCAGTTAGTCAAAGCCCGTCAAGTGATTAAGCAGTAGTTTTAAGCGCTGAACAACGTCAGCTTATTTCGTTGGTGAGTCTTCTACGTTTAGATTTAATCGACGAACTTCCTCGTCGGTTTGGGCGATCAAGGCTTCCAATGTTTTACCATGAGCAGAAGGCTGGCGCGAATCAGGATCTACCTTCACAAAGACGATATCGTCAGCAAAACAGATTGTTTTCTTCGTGGCTTTATTTCGAACCAAACAGCTTACTGTAATAGAGGTTCTACCCACTGCTTTAGTCTCAAGCCCAAACTCCACAATATCACCCTGTAATGCAGGCGACTCAAAACTAATTTCACCAATATGCTTAGTTACCAAACAATTGGTCTCTAACTGACAAATCGCCCATATAGCGGCTTCTTCATCTATCCATTCCAGCGCTCGGCCGCCAAAAAGAGAATTGGCATAGTTAAGATCATTTGGCATTACTAGCCGGCGAGAGAGAAAGCGCATTCGAATTCCTTAGCGTTAGTCGTTACTATAAGGCCAGATTATACCGAAAAAACACTCTTATGGCGCAAAATTCTGTTTACAGTTGGTTGTACTCACCTTTCGTTAACGCTAAACAACGCATTACACATAGACGCTTGTTAGTTATTGCTGACGACGAAGCTGCGTGTGCGAACAAAGTTGCACAGCTGCTCGCCCCCCCTAGCAAGTTTAACCAAGGAGAGCAGTCAGTATCAACGATAGTGGTAGGTGCAGAAGGCACTCTTCAAGCGAACGTAAGAAAACACCTATTAGGCAACGAATACGATATTGGTGTACTTTACTGCCATCGGGGATTTTCGCCCAGTGACTTGTTAGCACTCGCTGGAACACTTAGGTATGGCGGATGTTTAATTTTGTGCACCCCACCCTTTAAGCAATGGATAAACACCCCATCCATGGCGAAAGTCTCTTACGGATACCAACAAACTTATAGTCGCTATATAGCCCGGCTCACCAATATATTCATAGAAACTCACGAAGTCTCTATGTGGACACCCACACGTTTGCACCTAGCCCCCCCTGAAACCACGTCATGGACACCCACACATTGTCACCCCAGCACAGCGGGCGCACCCACGCAATCGCTAGAAGGCGAGTCAGATATTCCCCTGAAAAATCAGACAGTTGAAAAAAGCATTGAGAAAGACACCCAAAAAAATATTCGAATTGGAAGGCGCCAGGAAACTCTGGGTGCGTTTAATGCGGATGAACTTGTGGGTGTCCAAGAAGTGGGCGAAAGTGTGGGTGTCCAGGGCCTTACGGATAAAATGGGTGTCCAAGAAGTGGGCGAAAATGTGGGTGTCCAGGGCCTTAATAAGGAGCAGCGTACTGCTTTTAACGACTTCGTGGCCATGCAGTGCCTGCGGGGCATTTTAACCGCTCCACGAGGTAGAGGTAAGTCGACTCTATTAGGCGTAATTGCAGCTTATTTTGTATCGCAAGGTAAAACCGTATATATCACGAGTACCGTTCGCCGGAATGTTGATGCACTTATTAAGCATTGCTGCGGGGCATTTACTACGATTAAGCAAAAGGGAAAAAACAGCTACTTCGATCCGAAAACGGGGGGAGTATGTTCGTGGCTTGCTACCGATAATCCAAAACTATTTTATGGCCAGTGCGATTTGCTCATTGTAGATGAAGCTGCGTCATTACCATTGCCCACAATCAAAACGTGCCTTTCTCACCATCCTCAGTGGCTTCTTGCCACCACACTTCAAGGCTATGAAGGTAGCGGCCAGGGCTTTATTCATCGTTTACTTCCTAGCCTTTTAGCAAAGAATGCTCTCCACCGCACATTAACAGCTCCGTATAGATGGGTAACAGGGGATAAATTAGAAATCTTGTTAAATCATCTCTGTCTGTTTGAAGGCTATAGTTTCAACAATGACTTGGTAAGTTCTCTAGTAGATAGAGTAAGCGTGGATGAAAAATACAGTAAACTGAGCAGAGTAACTAAATGCGACCTCGACACTATGCCCTATGGTGAATTAAATGAAGCCATGGGGCTACTCGCTCTTGCCCACTATCAAACCACCCCCGATGACTTTTTACGTATACTTGATAGTGAGGCCTTATTACTGTTTGTATACAAAGAGAATGGGCGGATCGTGGGCGCAGCAGTTATATATAACGAAGGGGGTGAGCAACTAGCCCCCTTAGCGCATGAAGTAGCCGAAGGTAGCCGTCGCCCTGCGGGTCATATGAGTGCACAACGCATTGCCCTACTTGCAGGCGATGGTAGTTTTGCGAAGCAGAAGTATTGGCGAATTAACCGTATCGCGGTGCACCCTTGGTTTCGTAACCAAGGAATAGGAACTCAGATTATAGAGGAAATAAAACAGTTTGCGCATCACCATAACATCGATTGTTTAACAAGCTCTTACGGCGCAAAACCCGCCCTCAATAGGTTCTGGCATAACAATGGGTTTGTTACTATAGATACTGGGATAAAAGTAAATAAGGCTAGTGGCGACATAAGTGCATTAGTCATCTATCCGCTTAGTAAAGAATTTAACGAAAAAGCAAACCTGCTTACTTCACTGTATGCTAATAACAATAATTCTAACGTATTTAAACTTACCGAGCTTGATAAACGTGTACAGAAAGTGTACTTAGCTAAACTTTGGAATTTCTGCCATGGTCACCTCTCACTGGAGCAGGTAACTATGCCCTTAGCCAGCTTTTGTAAGCTTCTGTTTGCTAATGATATAGATAAGAACGAGCTCCAACCTTTACTTTGTACACTCCCCTTAAACACCTCCGAGCTAAGAAAAGTGTTCAAAGCCTCTGGAAAAAGTGATCTTAACGACAAAATACGCAATTGGTTAATACGTAATCTGCCCAAGAGTTAGATAACGCTTCATTGTTATTTAGCACGGATCAGTAGAAACAAAAAAGCCTCCAAGTGGAGGCTTTTAAATATCAGTCACAGTTTAGCTATAGTCGAGCTACATAGCTGCTGTTGACTAGATATTGATTCCGCGGTTTTTCGCCTTTTCTTTAATGTAAGGCTCCCACGCTGACGCATTACGACGAAGTGAACGATCTTTCTTCGCTTCTTGCACGTGATTGTAAGCAGCCTTGAAATCCCCTGCGTAGAAATTCGCTTCCATAAGTGTAAAGTGAATTTTTTCAGGATCCTCAGCACCACGTTCTAGTGCCTGAGTAAGGGCTTTAATCGCACCTTTATAGTCTTCAGAAACTAGCAACAACGTACCTTGCTTTCTGTAATGGTCAGGGTTTGAACTTTTCGCTGCCGCGCGCCCATAAAGGGTAGCTGCTTGAGCGTAGTTCTTAGCCTGATGGTAAGCATTACCGATATTTGCAAGCATTTCAGCGTCTTCTTCAAGCAAACCAGACTTAACATGTTTTTCCAACAACTTAGCAGCCTTATAGGGCATACCATTTGTTTGGTACAACTGAGCTAATGTCTTAATTTCGTTAACTTTTTTAAGAAAACCTTGGTTGTAAGCAATTTCGAAAGTCGAAAGACCTTTTTTATAATCTTCTACGGTTAAGTAGAAGAAACCTAGCTGAGTCCACCAACGTGGCTCACTTGGGAAATTGCGTACCAGCTCTTCAGCTACTTCAACCGTTTGCGAGAACATCTTACGTTCATAAAACGACGTTAGCTTAAGTACGTATGGGTTTTTGTTTGGCTCTTCATATAGCGCTATCGCTCTATCTGCTGGCTCTACCATCTTGTCTAATTGACCAGATTCATAGTAAGCCTGGGCCAAACGAGTATATACATCAGGATCTTCTTTACAGGTAAAGTCCATCCATGCCTTATACCATTTGATTGCATCTGTGTACTTACTTTCCTGCATGCTCAAATCACCAATCAATTTCAGTGTTTGAGAATGCTCGGTATCATTAAGCACTTTGTTTTCTACAGAGCTAACCAAATAACCCATTGCCTTGGCACCTTGGCCATCTTGCGACGCAAGAAGGTTACCAATAAAACGGTCAACATAGGCGCGATCAAAATCTTCAGAAGCGTCAATATCATAAAGAATATCTAGCGCTTCGTCGACCCGATCTTCATTGTAAGCTTCGAACGCTTTTTGAACTTTCTTACCAGTACGCTCACCTACTAATGTAGTTTTGCCCTTTTCGTACCCTGGACAAACTACAGGTGAAGACTGGGCTAATGCTGCAGGAGCAGAAAATACTGCACCTGCGCCTAGCACCAAAGCAACGGCTGACATTTTGAATGTACGTTTCATCATGATCATTGCTCCAGTTTAAAGTCTAGCTGAACGAACATACCTGGTTGTTTAACCGGTTTGCCATCAACGATCTTAGGCTTATATTTCCACTTACGTAATGCACGGCGTGCTTCACGGTCAAATATACGCTTAGGCTCAGCTTCAATTACTTCGATATCGTCTACACCACCAACTTCGTTGATAGTGAAAGACAGTCTTACCCAACCTTCACGACCGTCACGGGCAGCTTGTGGTGGATACTTAGGATCGATACGAACGATAGGCGTGGCGTCACCGTCACGCTGCATGGCTCCAACACCACCAATGTTTACACCAACACCCCCAGTATCTACAGCAGGAATAGCTAAGCTAAATCCATCTGCATCTGGTTCTGCAGCTTCTGGCTCAACAGGTTCCATTTTAGGAGGCTGCTGTGGCGGAGGCGGCGGTGGTGGCGGAACACGTTGACGCGTTTGCGTCTGGTCGTCTGGTTCCTGCATCACAATATCGATTACCGGTGCTTCAGGTACTTCGTCCGCTGGTCTCGCTGAGTTTTCAATCAGCTTAGCCATCAATACGAATAGGGCAAATGCAACACCAGCACCTAGAAATATAGATACAATTATACGTAACATCTTAACCCCTTGCTGCTACCGAGACCCGATTAACGCCAGCGGCTTTAACTTGGTCCATTATTTCAACTACCAAACCATGCTTTGCCTTTACGTCGGCTTGAATGATTACATAGTCTGTTGGCTGCTCGGTAAGCAGACGCTCAATATTAGCTCTAACGCTGTCCGGCGACACTTCACGTTTATCCAACCAAACGCTTCCATCTTCGGTTACCGCTATGAAGATATTCGCATTTTTATGAAGGACCGCCTGGCTCGCATCTGGCTTGTTAACTTCAATCCCTGCTTCTTTTACGAAAACAGTGGTAACGATAAAGAAGATAAGCATGATAAAGACAATATCCAACATGGGAGTCATGTCAATCTGTGCATCTTCTTCCTCGGTTCTGACTTTTCGAGCCATAATCTCTCTCTCTAATGATGTGGCAGGCTATCAACTAGCCCTTCTCGTGCCAGCTTCACTTTAGCTTCAAGACGAGAACTGATGAACAGCCCAGATAGCGCAGCGACCATTCCTGCCATTGTAGGAATTGTTGCCATAGAGATACCAGCTGCCATTAGACGGGCGTTACTGGTGCCCTGTGTTGCCATTGTCTCGAATACACCGATCATACCGGTTACTGTACCTAGTAACCCTATTAACGGACACATTGCAATAATGGTACGTATAATCAGCATTCGTGCGTTCAGTGCATCTGACGCTTGAGAAATCCACGCGTCACGGATTCTATGCGCATACCATGATGTGGTATCAGCTCGGGCATCCCAATCTTGGATGATGTTTTTCTTCACCTTTGGGAAGACCGAGGTTAAATACCAGTAACGCTCAATCATTAAAACCCACATGAGAAAGAGCGCGGCAGCAACGAAATAAAGCACGTCACCGCCGGTAGCGATAAAGTCCCTGACCGATTCGAATAATCCAATCAGGTAATTCATATTACGCTTTCTCCGACTCTGAATGAGCTGCTACGATACCCGCAGTTTGCTCATCAAGAATGTGGATGATTGACTTGCTACGAGAAGCTACGATGCTGTGAGTAAGAATTAAAGGCAATGCCGCAATAATACCCTGAGCTGTAGTTACAAGAGCCATTGAGATACTTCCAGCCATCATACGAGGGTCGCCAGTACCGAACAATGTGATTGTTTGGAACGTTGCGATCATACCTAGTACTGTACCTAGTAGACCTAGTAATGGTGCGATAGCAGCGAAGATCTTAATTACGTTGATACCGCTTTCGATACGTGGAAGTTCACGTAGAATCGCTTCATCTAATTTAAGCTCTAGGTTTTCTGCATCGGCCGTTTTGTTCTCTTGGTAAACTTTAAGAATGCGACCTAGTGGGTTGCCTTCAGAAGGATTACCTGGGTTCTTAAGTTGTGAACGCATTTTGCCGCCAACAACAGTAAGCGTAACTAGCTTATAAAGACCGATAAGAAGGCCGATTATAAGCATTGCAGTGATAGTGTAACCTACCGGACCACCAGCGTGATAACGCTCAGACATTGTCGCTTTTTGCTTCAATAGACCAAGAATTGCGCCTTGAGATGGATCTGCATAGAAAGGAACAAGACCAGAAGTCGCGTCAATCAAATCATCTGCAGAAGCAACAAAGTGGCTATCTGGTTGACGACCTAGTGGCTGAACAACTTCGTTCTCAGCATCATAAGTAAGGTAGCCGTCTGCACCAACAAGGTTGAACGTACCGATACGAACGATTTCTTGCTGTGAAGAACCACCGTCAAGATTAACTACTTCAGTAGTAAAGCGAACAACTTCACCGCCTTCAGTCATTTCTTTTTGAAGTGCAAACCATAGGTCTTCTAGTTCTTGAATGTTTGGTAGACCTTTAGAGTCTTCAGACATTTCAGCAAGGAACTGGCTACGACCAGGGAATTGTGCACTTACAATAGAGGTTGCTACACGGCCATAAGCTTCAGAAGCTGCTTGACGTACTACACCGAACATCTCGCCTAGCGTACCCGTTGCTTGGTCTAGTTCTGCAGACTTTTCATTCAACGTTACTTCGTTGTCAGAAAATTGCTTCTGTAGACGGTCGCCACGGTCTTGCTCAGCTTTAAGTTCACTTTGCGCTTTACGAAGAAGTGCTTGCTTATCTGCACGAGCAGCTTGGAACTCTGCTTCACGCTGTTTATTGATACGTGTTTCAGAAACACGGTTATCCTGAACCTGTTCTAGCAGTTCTTTCAGGCTCTTTGCTTCCTGAGCCTGAGCTCCGGTTGCTGCAACTGCAATTGTCGCAGCGGCTAAAAGAGATTTGAATACTGGTTTCATTAACAATTACTCCGCTGCGCTAATTGGTAGTTTGATCAAATCCGCAGGAATGACGTTGTTTGCCATCTTAACTGCGTCAACAACTGAAGACAGATACTCGTCTCCTAGTTTTTCCCATACGCGATTTTCATTGTTCCATACCCAAGCGTTAGCTTGGTCAAGAGACAATGCCACTAGTGCGGTGCGACCTAGGTTAAAGAAATCAACGGTAACTTCTGTGCCGTTGTCATCAATAGTACCTTGGTAAGAGTTAATCTTTGTACCGTACTCTACTTCAACTAAGTAGGCTTCAATCACTTGGCGGAACTGCTCAGATACAGTTACGTTTGAGTTAGCCATAACGTCACGTAGGCGTTCAACACGCTCAAGACGCTCGTCTAGGTGAATAGGACGATCTAGTTTGATGAATTGCTCTAGACTATCGATCATGCGGAACATAAGAGGAACGATGCCCTGCTTAGTTTGCTCGATGCTATCAATCTGACGCTGTAGAGAGTCAATGCCACGCTGCTGGTCAGCAACAAGACTAGCGATGTAGTCATTGTAGATCTTCAGGTTTTCTGTCTCATCTACTGTTTGACGGTACTCAACAAGTAATTCTTGAGACTGCTCAAACAACGTGTTGATTTTTTCTTGAGATTTCGCTGCAGCCGCGTGGATTTTCGCTTCTTCTTTATGAAGTTCTTCAAGCGTATCTGCAGAGACTGCGCTACCTGTTAGTGCGAATGCACCCATAACAGTAGAAGCAATAAGAGTTCTCTTGCTCATTTTGGACATAGTTCCCAACCAAATTTCTTATTTGAATCCTCGCCGATAATGGAATAACACTCGGGCAAGGGGCGTATAAAACTTTCACAATTTTGTTTCAGGAATGTAGGGCCAGCGACGACGCTGGCCCTACGAACTTAGTATACTCACATGGAATGTTACGTAGAGTCAAGTAACAGCCTGTTTACACCGTGTAGATTTTCTATCATCTGTGTAATATACGGCCAGATTCTGTGCAGAATCTATTCCAATATTGTGGTTTTATTACATATGTTCTTAATCGATTCACTTTTAGGCGATTAAAATTCCAGCATTAACAGAAAACGTTTACCCTTATTTCGTCAAAAATGTCGCATTTTCGTCTATTCTTGGCGTTATCTTATTGAAAAAAAATTTTAGTTGAGTATAGGAGGTGAATAATAGTAGTGCATAATTATTCATTAAAAAAAAACTAAAAGTGGTGGAAAAATCTGCTCATTCGCGCACCAAAACTGCGAGTGATCATTAAAACGGTGCAGTTAAATCATCGGCGTGAACGTTTTGTTAATAAATTTTTTTATTTTTTATTTACGCTAAAGGTTAAGCGGAAGGTGAATAAGAAATTGACCTTTACTCTTCATCGTTAGGTAAAACAAAAAAAGACCCGATAAAATCGGGCCTGTTTGAGTTGTACTAATGAATAATTAGAACCGTGCTGTTACACCTACATTAAAAGTGCGTCCGTAGGTGAAGCGGCCAATCGCTGTCTCTTTAGGGCTTGGCGACCAGCCCAATACATTCTGCACGGAGCCACGAAGAGACACTTGTTCGCTTACATGGAAAACTGCACCAAGATCAAACAAAGTACGAGATGGAATCTCTGTATAAGGATTACCGTTTTCATCAATATACTGAAATGGTGTTTGCTCTACGTCGCGCGACGTTCTATCGGTGTAGTTGATGTCTAGGAAAGTGATAAAATCACCAATGGTGTAGGAAATTTGTCCGTTAGCAATTAAGTCTGGATTACCCCATTCACCGTGATCATCGTTAAAGTCAAAACCGGTATTAGATACTTCATCTTGAATTAGCTTGAAGAAACTAAAGCGGAATGACAACGCGCCATCGTCGCCATCGAAGAAATCACCGATTACAGGGTAATCAGTCAAATCATTCTTGTAGTTAGCTGTGTATTCTGCTGCTTTAAAATTACGAATAGCCGCATTTACATAACCAGAAGTAAAGGCATTTAGCGCGGGTAATTGGCCATCAGCTTCACGCTCAAACTGGTCACAGAATCGGTTTGGGTAGTCAGTGGCATCGTAACACGCGTTCATAATGTCGGTTAATTCAAAGTCTACAATTGCGTTAGTTAATTCAATATCGATGTAATCGAATGAGAAATCTAAGCCTTCGGCCCAACCCGGTGTATAGATAATACCTACGTTCATGCTTTTGGCTTCTTCATTTTCCAATGCATCATTTCCGCCGGTGAAACCACGACGCGATGCGTTCTGTGCAATACTAGAAAAGTCAGTAGGCAGTCCTTCTGCCGCGCAGTTTGCTTTACGCACATCAGGATTAGGACCACTATCTAAATTGCGCTCGTCGCACGGATCAGTCGCAAATTGCGAGTCTTCAACGACAGGTAAAAACAGCTCTGTAATTGCTGGTGCACGAACTGTTTCGGTCACGTTGTAGCGCACCATAACTTCTTCTATAGGACGATAGTTAATCCCTACAGCCCATATGTTATCTTGGCCGGCGCGATCGTTGTCGATATAACGATACGAAGTATCTATGCTAAGTGTGTGTAAACCTGGGATGTCCATATCGCTAGAAAATATTGGGATTATGGCTTCCGCGTACACATCTTGTGTGGTGTAGCCCCCTGACGTTTGGTTATCAGATAAACCCTCTAATTCATTCGAACCATCTGGACGGAATTCCGCGTATTCAGTTCGACGTTCAAAGCCTGTGGCAAAGCCAACACCGCCAGCAGGTAAGTCGAAAATTTCTCCGCTTATATAGCCCTGAAGAATACTTTGTTCAACGCGGGTTTGACCTTGATCGTTATATTTAATGTAATCGAGAGAGGCTTGAGAAGGTGTACCAAACGGGTTAAGTGCAGCACACGTACCTTGTGCTCCAAGAATATTTTCTGAGTTCGTTAAGCCATGGTTTTCTGCTACAAAGCCACCTTCGTAACCGTCTGTATAGTTATACAAACAATCAATTTCACCCGTTTCAGGATTGATACCCGCATCAAGTGCAGCAAAAAACTTTGGAATGTTCAATCCTTGATCTTGCGAATAAACACTACTAATACCTTTTTGGTAAGACAGTGCCCAATCAAAGGTTCTATCGGCAATATCAAAGAAACTCGTTAATTCAGCGCGATAACTGTTTACTGAAGATTCGTTGATAATCTCCCGTTGGCCCAAGTTAGTCCAACCACGATGGTAGTAGAAATCGCCTTCGCCGCCTAACAACCCTTCTAATTGGCTGCGGGATGCAGATGTTAAAAATGGATTACTGGTACTAAAGCTAAGCGCGTCGCTCGCGCCACTAAACACCCCTGAGTTATATTGTAACGCCTGGTAACCCTGATTACCTGCATCAGAGCGGTTTGAGAAAACGGTAACTTCCAAGTTAAGATCTTCTGCTAGCTCGTAGTTGGCTATAACAGAGAGATTATAACGTTCGTAACCTTCTCGTGCGGTATTAGTTTCAAGAAGGTTTAAGCCATCTCCACCAGAGGCCCAAACCGAGTTCCCCGTAGGAACTCCGCGGTCGTAATTCACTAAACTGCCCGAACCCGCGGGATCGAATTGATAAAAATTTCCATCACTCCACTGACCTAATCCAAAGTTAGTTACAGCGGTGGGGCCTGGAGTTACAAGGCCACTAAACGAAAGAATACCTGCACGGGGGTCTGGGACCAACAACACTTGGTTATTTGGTACTACACCATCGGCGTTGGGTACACCATCGCCTTCGGCTGGGGTAAAGCTTCCCCAATCGTTTGCCAAGCCTGGGACATCGCGAGCGGCGATATTTTCAGTTTCGTTGTATTCAAGGGCAACCACAATGTTGCCTTTGTCTTGGTCAAAGTTACCACCAATAAGTGCACGGAACGAGTTGTCGCTGGCGATACCATTTAGCGAAGTATAATCGTAAGAGAATTCCGCCCCTTCATAGTCCTTTTTAAGTATGTAGTTAACTACACCTGCCACTGCGTCTGCCCCGTATACAGGCGCACCACCTACTTTCATAACTTCAACGCGATCGATAAGTGCAACGGGGATATTATTCACATCAACTTGTCCGCCCGGCGCACCGCCTCCACCCACGGGTGAGTTACTTGATATAAAACGACTACCATTAATAAGGGTAAGGGTTCGTTGTGAACCTAAGCCGAATAAGTTTATGGTGTTTTGACCAAGCGCTTGACCATTAGCGGCGGTATTGCCACCGATCTGCGGGCTTACCCCCGCTATAACGCCAGGTAAATCAAGTACCGCGGTAATCGCGTTAGTCATACCGCGATCTCGAATATAACTATCATCTATGTAGCTGATTGGCTGAGTTGCCTCCAGATCTACCCGCGATATACGAGAACCTGTTACTTGGATTTTTTCAACTGTGGCTTCGTCAGTTACGTCGGACGCCGCCTCTTGTGCAAATGCATGATTGCCCGCTGATACCGCTAGCGCAGCACTGAGCGCACAGGCTAGCTTAACTGAAGCAGCCAGTTTTGTGTTTGTAAACATGTGTTGTCTCCCTGGACCACTAATATAATTTAGTGTGTTTTTATACTTTCGATTTTTTGTAAAATCTTATTAGCAAGGCTTAAGCCTTGACCGGATAATAGTCACAAGGATAGAAAGTGGTCAACGCGACAGAGGGAAAGTCATACTAATTGATAATATGGATCTTAAAAAACCGCGAAATTATAAATTTTTTTTAAAAAAACTATTTAATTAAAATTTATAAAGAGTGTATTTTACACACCGATTTTTCTGGCCATGCGATAAACTGCATTATATGGAGATGAGAGGAATAAAAATATATTTACAATTAAGCCAAACTCTGATTTTAACTCGGTTCTCACGCCAGAGGTAGATGGTTAAGCATATTTATTCTTTTACAGCAGCCATTTGTAAGTAAAACCCACCGGGGTTATCTACGTCCCCAACAAAGATAAATGCACTATTTTTTTACACGCTCGAGAAAGCCCACTTATTTGAGAATGTACCCATAGAAGCGGGCAGTAATGAAGCAGAACGAAGAAGGCCTAAAACGCGCATTGGCCTATATTATTGTCTTTAATCTTAATAAAGAGCTTCTTGCTTGTCGTTCGAACAAGTAATCCGAGAAAGGTAAAAAGTAATTTGTTTACCTGGTAAATTACCAACGTTTTATTTTTCATATTCTCGCTGTTTTCGTATTGACGTATATTCTCCTTCTATTGCGCTTAATGTAGGTTACATATTTACGACTAATTTTTAAGCTACTTCAAATGAAAACCAAGCTGCTTTCGCACTTTTTCAGGTAGCTCTGGCAGTGCACTTTTAGGCAAGAGGAAGGTAGCCATATTAAAAAAGTCTAGAAATATACGGTTTGACTCTGTGGTGCGCTTTAAGTATTGATGCCCTGATGAGCCTCCTGTACCAATTTTGGTACCTAACATCCGCTGTACCATCATGGCATGTCGGTAACGCCAAATAGTAAGCTGCTCATCGATGTCTGTTAACGCGGTAATAAGCTGAAACGGTAAGTTAAAAATCGGCTCTTCTGAATATTGCTTAATAAATAGTGCCGACAACATAGCATCGTGTGTTAACCGAAACTTCCCCTTCTCGCGTAATTGTGTGTAGTGACTGTCATCAAAAAGTGCGTCAAAGTTTTCCCGCGTAGATTGCCAGTCTTTTAATTCTTGCCTGCGTTCTTCTTCACTAAGCTGTGGGTTAGATTCGATGGTGTTTTTGTCTTCGGCTAGCATTGTGGTGGCCGCTGCGTTGTAGTATTCCCAAAAATCAAAATCATCCATTTTTAGTAGTGGCATGCGCGCTAGCCATTTGTCTACTAATTCAAATAGGCTTGGCTTGCTTTCCAACGCCTCCAGCAATTCACGATCTTTATCAGACAAACGGTTGTAAAAACTCTGTTTATCAAAATCAATGCGGTAGTCACGCTTTAATCCTAGGGATATCTCTAAGCGCTTGAACTGTATACTTTGGAAGCCGGAAGCAGGCACCAAATAGTCTCTAAACGATAGAAACTGTTGCGGCGTCATAGTTTCCATAATAGCAATTTGGTCATTCATTAGTTTCTGAATTTGAATAACACGGTGTAGCCTATGTACGACTGACGTTAATTGTTGATCCTTTACGCTAGATTGATTGAAGGTATCAATGACGGCATTAAGTTCATGCAATACTTGTTTAAACCACAATTCGTATACCTGGTGAACGATAATAAACAACATTTCTTCATGGGCGGCGTCACCATATTTTTCGCTTTGCAGCGATTGTGCGCCTAGTACTTTATCAAGCTGTAAATAGTCGCCGTAGTAGCAGGGTTCAACATTCTTTTTCATGGATGTAAGGCTTAGTTCGACAAACGTAACGCAAATACTATCATTGCAAACTCGACATCGACAAAATACCAGCTATAAATTTAGAGGTAGCTAAGTGTTTAAATTGTTGAACACTAACGGCGAATCTACAATTTAGTAAGGTATTACCATGAAGTTAGATAGCGATATTCACAACTATTACGAACACCTTGTACTCGAGCGGATAGCCGAGCTGCAATTAGATAAAGAAAATAGCCCCGATTATCTCGCTGATATATGTTGTCTTGCTCTCAATCAAGTTCCTCCACGCTACATTCGCTATGAGGTGGATATGGCTTTCTATTTACCGCAAAGTGAGCGCAACCAAATGGAAATGAATGTTGCGCACGCCGTGGACAAGGCCATAAAATTTCTAAAAGACACCAAGGCGAAGCCTTTTGAAGAACGCAGCGCAAGCGAGTAATAGCAAAAGGTTGCTAAGTAGACAATGTATCGCTAGAGAATGAAAAAGAGGTACAAATATAAGCAGATTTGGGTGGCAGGCTCCCAGCCACATCCCGGCACATGAGTCGTCTGCTGCGGCTGCTCCCTTCCAGGCCTGACCGAGTTCACAGAGTATCATTGCGGGAGGACCAAAAGCCCACCATAGAAGCGCGTAGTTATTTAAGGCAGTAAAATCTTCATTGCCTTAAGCGCGGGGCGCATTATGACTATTTGAATGCTAACTTTCAACCCTTATTCGAAAATCGTTCTTCGGCAATCGAATTCGCCACCCGACTCGTAGCCCTGCCCTCGGCATCAGCGCGTTGATAAATCTCATTTAGCGTATCCCCAATCCCTTCAATATGCTCGCGCAGTGCGTGGTTGCTGCTCGATTCCATTCGCTGATGAAAAATATCGATGATACCGCCTGCGTTAAGTACGTAATCAGGCGCATACAAGATGTCTCGGGTAACCAGCAAATCGCCAATTTCTTCACGGGCTAACTGATTGTTCGCCGCGCCAGCAATAACTTTTGCCTTAATAGTAGGTAGGGTTTGATCATTAATTGCTGCACCTAGCGCACAAGGAGCAAGTACATCTACATCTAAACCTAAAATATCTTCAGGGGGCACCGCTGTAGCACCAAGCTCCGTTACCGCTTTATCTACCCCTTCAGGAAAGATATCGGCAACATATAAAGTGGCGCCTGCATCGCGAAGATGTTTGGCTAAGCGATAACCCACATGTCCCATCCCTTGAATAGCCACTGACACGCCTTCTAAGCTACGATTAAGCTTATATTCTACGGAGGCCTTCAAGCCTACAAATACACCGTACGCAGTAGATGGCGCGGGGTTTCCATCTGGCGTTTCTCCCGCGTAGTGGTACTTCGCACTAACGCCAGCGATATAGTCAGATTGTTTGGCCATTGCAGCAAGATCGCTTACTGCAATGCCTGAATCCTCGGCAGTGAAGTATTTACCGCCTAAAGAGTCAACAAATTTACCCATAGACTCCATCATTGCAGGCGTCTTTTGTTTACGAGGATCGCCGATAATCACTGACTTGCCGCCACCTAAGGCAATATTTGCCATTGCAGCTTTATATGTCATTCCTTTGGATAAACGCAATACATCTGTCAGTGCTTCTGTACTGTTAATATAAGGCCACATGCGACACCCACCGAGAGCTGGCCCTAAATTGGTATTATGTACAGCGATAATTGCACTAAGCCCTGATTCTTCATCGTGATAAAATGCAACGTGCTCATGATTATCAAATTCGGCATGATCGAAAACTGACATAAGGTTCCTTTTTCTGGTGGGTGAGTTAATTTTCACAAGTGTAGCCGATGCGTTTGAGGATAAGTCTTGCATTGTTGTAAATAGAGTTTTTCAAACCGCAAAGCATAAACTTAACTGACTATTTTACTAGGACAACTATCCTAGGATTTATTTTTCTATATAATGAACATCATAAAAACGATGGACACCACGTGAATGAAATTAGATAAATTTGATCGAGAAATATTACGGGTTCTGCAACAGGATGCCACTGTCTCTATGGCCGACCTTAGTCAGCGTGTTGGTTTATCGCACACCCCTTGCTGGCGCCGTGTAAAACGCATGGAAGCTGAAGGTATTATATTAGGGAAGGTCACACTATTAAACAGTAAGAAACTAAACTTAGGGGTGTCGGTTTTTATCTATGTTACGTTAAAAAATCATGATGGCGACTCGCTGACAGATTTTGAAAGTGCAGTACAGGAAATAGATGAAATTGTAGAGTGTCATACCACCAGTGGCGAAAAAGACTACTTATTGAAAGTGATAGTGGAGAGTATTGAAGAATACGAATTTCTTCTTAAAACGAAACTCACACACTTACCTTTGGTCGACCATGTAAGCTCCACCTTTGCGCTCAAGCAGGTGAAAAACACCACCGAACTCCCCATTAAGCGGCAGTAATTTTGTTATTTAAAAGCGCACCTATTGTGCGCTTTTAACCAACATTCATGGTTGCTTACACCTAGACACACAGTTCACTTTCGCAATCAATCTGATTTTCCGGTAGCGCCCGTTTAAATGCATCTAATTTATTGCAGTTATCGACGATTTTACTGATTAATGGGAAGGCACTCATATCTACACCAAATCGTTTTGCGTTATACGCTTGCGGCACTAAGCAAACATCGGCTATCGTTACATCGAAGTCAAAACAGTACTTTCCAGCTTGGGTTTGAAGCCGTTTTTCGATCCCGTTAAAACCTTGAACAATCCAATGTGCAGCCCATTTAGCCACATGTTTTTGGTCCGCGTTATACTGTGTTTTTAACGCGTTTAGCACCCGCAAATTTCCCACCGGTTGAATGTCACACGCGATATCCTGCGCCAGTGCTCGTACCCGAGCACGCTCAGTAGCATGAGCAGGGATCAGTGGGGCTGTACCAGTAAACCTTTCGTCTAGGTATTCGATAATCGCCAGTGACTGGTTTAAAATAATGTCTTCGTCATCATCAACAAAGGTGGGCACTAATTCAGCTGGGTTTAATGAGGCATAGCTATCGCTATGTTGTTCCCCCCCATTTTTAACCAAATGCACCGGTATATACTGATAGTCAATTTGCTTCAAATTGAGCGCAATTCTCACCCGATAAGAAGCCGTAGAACGCCAATAGCCGTATAATTTAATACTCATAAGCAAACGCCATATTCAGTAAACAGAGTAAGAAAGCCCCTGGTGTCACAAACGCAGGCGCTAATGTAAGCATAGACCAATAGTTTGTTAGCGTACTTAGTTTAACGGCTTCACACGCTGCTCGATGGCCCCGAATATATTGTTGCCCTGCGCATCCAACATTTCTATACGGATCATGTCACCAAACTGCATAAACGGGGTGGCAGGTTTGCCATCTCTAATCGTTTCAATCATGCGAACCTCGGCAATACACGAATAACCTACCCCACCTTCAACAATGGCGGAACCGTGGTCGGTACCTTGTTTATTTGATACCGTACCTGAACCAATAATCGCTCCGGCCCCAAGGTTTCTGCTTTTCGCCGCATGGGCAATCAATTCAGCAAAATTAAACGTCATATCTACGCCAGCATTAGGCTTGCCAAACAGGGCGCCATTGTAGGTAGAGCGTAACGGTAGGTGCACCTTATTGTCTTTCCACGCCTCCCCTAATTCATCAGGCGTTACGGCCACCGGTGAAAAACTTGAGGCTGGTTTGGATTGAAAAAAACCAAAACCTTTACCTAATTCTTCAGGAATTAACCCTCGAAGCGATACATCGTTTACCAACATAACTAGTCGAATGCGCTCTGAAGCCTGTTGCTCATTACAATTCATCGGCACATCATCTGTCACTACCGCCACCTCTCCTTCAAAGTCGATGCCCCATTCATCGCTTGGCAATATAATATCTTCTCGTGGTCCAATAAAATCATCTGAACCGCCTTGATACATAAGCGGGTTGCTCCAAAAACTTTCAGGCATTTCTGCGCCCCGAGCTTTTCTCACAAGCTCCACATGATTTACATAGGCACTGCCATCTGCCCATTGGTAGGCCCTTGGCAAGGGTGAAGCACAACGAGCTTGGTCAAAGGCAACACTGTCAACTTCCCCTTTGTTAAGCTGCTCATATTTTCTTTGTAATTGAGGAGCCAAGTCTTGCCAATTGTCTAATGCCTGTTGCAGCGTAGCGGCAATCCTTTGCGCTGAACATGCACAGGACAAGTCCTTAGACACAATCATTAGTTCACCGTCGCGAGTATCGTTATTATAAGTTGCAAGCTTCATCATGCTCTCCGGTAGGAAATTAATACCGCGCAAATTAAAGAGTTCGCGGACTATCTATGATGCACTTTATGCCATTACTAAGGTGGGTTTGAGAAGGGAGGCGTTAACGAAAAGTAAACCCGGTGTAAGCATGCATGTACACACTATTGGTGCCCACCGCCACGAAAATGAGATTGGCAGTGGGCACGCGCCAAGCGTAAATAATAGTGAACAGATAGGTCTATAGCTTTACCGTGGCCTTGTTAATACCGTATTCGCGCAACTTATTGGCTATAGCAGTATGGCTAAGCCCTAGTTTCTTAGCTAGCTGCCGGGTGCTTGGATAAAAAGGGTAAAGACGTTTTAGCAAGTCTTTTTCAAACTTCTTCACCTCTTCATCTAAGGTACCTTCAAAATTTTCATCTATGTAGGTAACGCTAGGGGCGCAATTGGGCAGTTGAATATCTTCTTTCGTAATTTCTTTACCATCTAAAAGAGACAGCGCTCGATACAACGCGTTTTGAAGCTGACGAACGTTTCCCGGCCACGGGTATTGCTGTAAAAACTCTACACACGACTTGCTCAGTTTTGCCGGTCGTCTGCCGAGCTTAGTGCTATGTTGAGCGATAAACGCTTCTGCTAGCGGCACAATATCCTGACGCCGATCTTTCAGCGAGGGCATCACTAAGCTAAGTACGTTCAATCGATAGTATAGTTCTTTGCGAAAACGCCCTTCTTCCACAAGTTGACCTAAATCTCGGCAGGTTGTACAGATAAAACGGACGTCGACAGATACCACAGTCGCATCGCCTACTCGTCTAAACTCACCATCTTCAAGTACCCGCAATAGCTTGGCTTGAAGCTGCGAGGACATATCGGCAATTTCATCTAAAAGTAAGGTGCCACCTCGTGCCTGCTCTAACAAACCGACTTTAGCGGTAGGTTGATTAAAGGCGCCTTCAGCATAGCCAAATAACTCGGTTTCGGCCACGCTGTCCGGCAACGATGCGCAGTTAAGCGCTAAAAACGCCCCTTCGCTTCGCCGACTCGATTGATGACACGCACGAGCTATCATCTCTTTCCCTGTGCCCGTCTCACCAAAAATAAGTATAGGCGCATCTAAATCGGCGATACGTTTTGCTTCATGTACCACCCGTTTCATGCAAGTAGACTCAGTGGCAAATCGGTCGAAACTATCAGTAGGAGATTGATGAAACGCAGTAAATTGCTGCCCTAAACGCATTTCTGATTTTAAGATAACCACCGCGCCCGCCATAATTCGATTACTTTCGCCGTCGGCCACCGTAATAGGCAGCATATCCGCAAGGTAATCTTGTTGGATGAATTTCACTTTTGTAGATTGGGGACGGGGCTTATCCCCATCCATCCATCGCTGAAAGTTAAATCCCTTAACGATTTCCCCAATATCACTACCTGCGACCTCGTTAAACCCTAACTCTAACCCTGAAGTCACCGCTTCATTGCACAGCAGAATTCGCCCCTTTGCATCCACGGAAAAAACCGGGTCGGGCAAGGTGCGTAATATGGCAGATAACTGGTTTTTTTCACGCTCACCGGGCATAAAAGGCGTTGTTTTTACATCATCAATACCATCGATATGACGGATCTTAGGCATTAAATGTTGAAAGTCTGCAAATTCAATATTGGGAAAATTTAAAAATATTTTGCCCGTAGGATCGATTTCAATACCGCGCAAATCGATCTCATGGGCAACAAGGATATCAAGAACATCTTGGGTGATACCAAGACGGTCTTGGCATGTAATTTCTAAGCGCATCTGTGACTTCATATCGTTATTGTAAACATATATGTACACAATATCACACTTTTACAAAAAGATAACAAGTAAATACAACGTGCGCCACTCTTTTGCACGCACTTCTACATTACCTGCCCACAAAAAAGGTAGCCTTGTACAAAAAATATTGAGACGGAAAAATGAAAAACTAAATACGGGATAAGTAACGGCAAAACGTTGAGGCAAGAGAATTTCCCCCAATCCTCTTGCCCCTTCTGCTTTAGCTTACTTTTTTATCTTTAGGTGGGAACAAGGGCGTATAAAGACCAAGTTGTTTGGCCTCTCGTACCATTGCCATGATATCCATTTCCGCGAGCTCAAATAAATGATCGAAATTAGGTAAAATATAATAAAGCGGCTGCATTATATCGATGCGGTAAGGCGTACGCAGGGCGTCTACAGGGGTAAGCAGGTGACGCTGCGGTTTATCACTGTCTAAGGCATATACAGTTTCACCTGGGGAAGACAAAATACCGCCGCCATAAATTTTAAGCTCATCGTTGGCATTGACTAAACCAAACTCCACGGTAAACCAATAAAGCCGAGCTAGATACACCCTATCTTCCTTACTTGCCGCTAACCCAAGCTTGCCATAAGTATGGGTAAAATGAGCGAATGCGGGGTTAGTTAACAAAGGACAATGGCCGAATACTTCATGAAAGATATCGGGCTCTTGTAAGTAGTCAAATTCTTCACGACTACGGATAAACGTCGCCACAGGGAACTGCTTATTAGCAAGTAGGCGAAAGAATTCCCCGAAGTTTATTAGCGCAGGTACTTCTGCGGTTTGCCAACCGGTTTGTTCTAATAACACTTTGTCTATGTCAGGCAATTGAGGGATACGATCTTCAGCTAACCCGAGTAATTCTATCCCCTCTAAATACTGCTTACAGGCGCGTTCTCTTACTAAAGGTATCTGCCTTGCGTAAAGCTCAGACCAAATCTCGTTTTCTTCTGTCGACCATTCAATCACCCCATTTTCATTTGAGGTTTTAGACTGATACTGCGTTGACTTCGCCATAAAAATTACAAACTCATGCGTGCCTAAAAGATATCTGTAGTCTAAGGATATTGCGCGGTTCGTGAAGTATTCAGCTCAACTGCGCTCTGGCTAACGCTGTAACATTGCATTTACACTTAGCCGCTAACTCTATGATAAGAATAAAAAGATACAAACAAAAAACCGCACATACATAGTGCGGTTCTTGGGGCTTTCGTCACGCCTTATCGCGTAAGGGTTAGTTACAACCGGCTAATTTCTCGGTTTAACTGAAACTCTTTTGACGTCACATAGGTTTCCATTTTACGTAGTCGCTGCTCTGCCTTTTCATAACGGGTGCGAATATCATGAAATGCTTGTTTAGGCGGCTCACCTGCTTGCCAAACTTTAGTTTTAACTTCTACTTTATGACTTGAAGAGGTAGATGAGCCTGCATTACGCCATCCTTTTCCCCTGCCTTGTACTGGTGGGATATCTAGCGAAGGCTCACCGCCAAGCGGCTTTTTATCTAAAATAAACCAACCTGCAATGTACGCGACGAGCATAAAGGGGCCAGCGAGTAGAAAGAAGCCCGTAACAACAAGAATTCTCACCAGCCAGGTTTCTAATCCGAAGTACTCAGCTATACCGGAACAAACGCCGGCGATACGTGCATTTTCAGTATCTCGGTATAAGGTTTTCGATTCCCTCATGCGCGATTCCTCCACTGCGGTGCTTCACTGTCTAAGATCGCTTCAAGTGTCTGGATACGTTCCGTCATTTTCTCCGCTTGCCCCGCAAGCGCTTCTAGGGAGGCGCGCTCTTCGACAGTTAAACCTTGGTTAACTTGCTTTTTGCTGCGGTAATGCAAAATAAGCCAAATCGGTGCCACAAAAATCATAAAGATGACCAGGGGCATTACCAACATTGCAATGATACCTTCATCCATTTTAAAACCTCCAACAAACCCTTGTAGTATTTGCCCCTTCTGGGGCAAACATAATTTTATTTCTTGTTATTTTATAGTCCAACATTAGTTGCTAGACGATGTTTTTTCACTTTTTAGCTTGGCTTTTAAGGCTGCTAACTCTTCATCAACCTTATCCCCTGATTCTAGTTCCGCAAACTGATCGCTAAGGGTTTGCTTACCGAGATCGTAAGCATCAACCTGAGACTCTAAATCGTCAATCTTACGCTCATATTGCTCAAAACGCCCCATGGCATTGTCTACTTTACTGCTATCTAAGCTGCGTTTTACTTCAAGGCGAGAGCTCGCGGTTTTTTGACGCATAATAATCGTTTTTTGGCGGCTTTTAGCATCGGCCAACTTATCTTGTAACTGGCCAATTTCGTCTTGCAGCTTACTAATTTGCTCATCAACGATGGCTAATTCTTTACTCAAGCTCTCTGCGGCTTCTGCGCATTTTTTCTTTTCTTGCAGGGCTGCTCGGGCTAAATCATCCCTGTCTTTACTCAGCGCAAGCTCAGCTTTTGCCTGCCAATCTTCTGAATCAGCCTCGTATTTGTTAATTTGGCCAACAATCTCTTTTTTATTGGCCAATGTTTTAGCCGAAACGGAACGCACTTCTACTAACGTGTCTTCCATTTCTTGAATAATTAACCGAACCATTTTTTCTGGATCTTCGGCCTTGTCTAATAGCGCATTAATATTTGAATTCACAATATCGGTGAAACGCGAGAAGATACCCATAATAATTACCTCTTACTCGAAAACAGGTTGTACTACGACAATTCGTGGTAGAAGACTATTCAAATAGCTTGCCAAGGTGATAGATTACCATAACTAGCTAATTTGAAACGTTTTTCGTTATTGCTAAATAGTTCTCGAACAAAAGAATATTTTAAACTACACTATTAATTGGTCGAAATGACTAATTATTGAGGAAATTAATGAGCCGGTATCGCCAACAAGATAATTTGCTTGGTCAAGCAAATAGCTTTTTAGAAGTGCTTGAACAAATTTCACAAATAGCCCCTCTCGACAAGCCTGTGCTTGTTATCGGCGAACGCGGTACGGGTAAAGAACTCATTGCAGCCCGTTTACACTTTTTATCAAAGCGCTGGGATCAGAATTATGTAAAGCTTAATTGTGCCGCGCTAAATGAAAGTCTGCTAGAAAGTGAACTGTTTGGGTATGAAGCGGGCGCGTTTACCGGCGCAGCTAAGCGACGAGAAGGCCGTTTTGAAATTGCACATAGCGGCACATTGTTTCTCGATGAACTCGCCAATACGTCGGGTCTTGTTCAAGAAAAGCTGCTTCGCGTAGTGGAATACGGTGAATTTGAGCGAGTAGGCGGCAGCAAAACGGTTAAAACCGACGTTCGGCTTATAGCAGCAACCAACGAAGACTTACCGGCCCTCGCCGAAGCGGGCGAGTTTAGAGCTGACTTGCTCGATAGATTAGCGTTTGACGTAATCACTATACCGCCCCTGCGCGAGCGTCGAGAAGACATTATGATGCTTGCTGAAACCTTCGCGATTAACATGGCGCGGGAAATGGAAATGGAGTTATTCAGCGGCTTTACTGAAAAAGCCAAACGTACGCTATTAGACTACGACTGGCCGGGCAATATTCGCGAACTTAAAAATGTGGTAGAGAGGGCTGTGTATCGTACGAATAACCCCCATCTACCGGTACACGAAATTGTGCTCGACCCCTTCGAATCTGCGTTTAGGCCTACTTCCCGGATAAAAACCCAAGATAGAATTCGCCCCGCACCTAAGCCGGCCACCGACGCCCCTGAACTCACTGAGGCAACCATTGAAGCTGCGCCTATAGCGACCGAGGTTGCTATAGATACTTCTTATGCCTATCCACTCGATCTAAAAGCCTTATCTCAACAATATGAAATAGACATGATTAAGCGAGCGCTTGCTGATTGTCAGTATAATCAAAAGAAAACGGCCGAGAAACTTTGCCTAACGTATCATCAGTTAAGGGGCTATCTAAAAAAATACAATTTGTTAGACTCATCAGCAGAAACTGCGGAGAGTTAATAAATGCGGTATACCCCATTGGCATGGTTAAGCTTGTTACTGCTGCTAGTAGTGGGGGTTTCAGCTTGCTCAAAGCGTGATGAACACGCCTTTTATAATAGTGGTCTTGTGTACTGCTCTGAAAGCAATCCTGTCACGTTTAACCCCCAGCTGGATACCTCAAGTACCACCTCTGATGCAACGTCACACCAACTGTATGATAGATTACTCGACTTCGACCCTGACACTGGGCGTATTGTACCAAGCTTAGCGAGTAGCTGGCTGGTATCAGATAACGGGTTAACCTATGCGTTTCAACTGCGACGCGATGTTAAATTTCATACCACAGACTATTTTAGCCCTTCACGCAATTTTAATGCCGACGATGTGATTTTTAGTCTAAATAGATGGCGGTTAGCTAGCCATGATTTTCACTTTGTGTCGGGAGGACGTTACCCTTATTTTGAAAGCTTAGGGCTGGCGGATAACATCGCGAGTATAAAACGCATTAATGGTTATCGAATAGAAATTACCCTTAAACGCCGGGATAGTTCATTTCTTGCCAATCTGGCCACCGATTTTTCGGTAATACTGTCGTCAGAATACGGCAAGCAACTAATGCAGCAAGGGTTCCCTAACCGCATTGACCAATACCCTATCGGTACCGGCCCGTTTAAATTTGAAAGTTATCGAAAAGACCATTTTATCCGTTACGCTAAAAATACTGATTATTGGCGCGATATTACTATCGCCGAGCGGCTTATTTACGACATAACGCCGCGAAGCTCATTGCGGTTGGCTAAACTGATAACAGGTGAATGCGATGCGACCGCCTTTCCTGCACAAACAGAATTAGAAATAATAAGAAATCGCGAAGATCTTACCTTGGCGGAAAAACCTGGCCTGAATATAGGCTTTTGGGCCTTTAACACCCAGCGCCCTCCCTTTGATAACCCTGATGTTAGGCGCGCTCTTGCTGCTGCGATAGATAAAAACACTTTGTTGGAAGCGGTTTATTTCGACAGCGCAACACGCGCTAAAACCTTACTTCCAGCAGCAAGTTGGGCATTTCAAAATGACGCAGACGATACTGCATATAACCCTGTTTTAGCACGAAAACTACTCGCAAGTGCAGGTATTGAAGCGGGGTTTTCGATGACAATTTGGGCCATGCCCGTGGAGCGAGCCTATAACCCTAATGCCACAAAAATGGCCGAGCTTATTCAGCGCTACCTTAAAGAAGTGGGCATTGATGCCACTATTGTTAGCTACGACTGGGCAACGTTTCGGCGCCACCTTCAAGATGGCCTGCACGATTCGGTACTGATTGGCTGGTCGGCAGATAACGGTGATCCAGATAACTTTTATCGCCCTTTATTAAGCTGCGGCGCCATTCCTTCTGGAACGAACCGCGCTATGTGGTGTAACAGCGACTATGATAAGTTACTAGATAGGGCCCTAGCCACCGACGATTTAGAAGAAAGAAAAGCCATTTATCAGCAGGTAAATCGTTTGCTCTATGAACGCCTCCCCCTTGTTCCTATTGCTCATGCCTATCGCTATCAGGCATACAGAAATGAACTCAAAGGTATGAGTATCAACCCTTTTGGTGGCGTACGCTTTGGTGGAGTGAGTAAGACACTGTGATAAGAATTTTAGCGCGATACAGTATTTTATTTATTCTTACCTTATTGGTGTTAACGATTTTATCGTTTGCCCTAGCCTATCTATTTCCTGGCGATGTGCTTGAAAACCTGACGGGCATTACGCCCCAAAACGATATGCAACGAGAAGCGTTAATGCGCCAATATCGCTTGGATCAAAATGTGGTAGTACAGTTTGTCCATTACCTAGGCGACCTTGCCAGCGGGGATTGGGGCTATAGCTTTTCATCTGGCTTATCCCTTCGTGAAGAAATAGGCATTGCTATGCCAGCCACAATAGAGCTGAGCTTCTATGCTATTTTAATGGCTTTGTTGATTGGGATCCCACTAGGTTATTATGCTGGCATTCGTAGTTATTCGGTTTCCGATAAGAGTATTAATGCGCTCAGTGTGACCACCTATTCGATTCCAGTGTATTGGTTTGCCTTGATTCTCATACTGATATTTAGCTTAAATTTAGATATCGCGCCCATATCAGGCAGAATAAGTTTACTGTTCGACATCCCCCCGGTATCAGGGTTTATTCTTATTGATATTATGATGACAGAGAATATCGACAAGGGCTTAGCTATGCGAGACGCGTTCTCTCATCTTGCCCTCCCAACATTTGCTGTAGGCGCGATTACAACAGCATCGGTGGTGCGGCTAATTCGCCGCTCGGTGATTGATGTTAAAAACCGCCCTTACATTACTGCGGCCCGTTCCCGTGGACTATCTGGGTGGCGAATTTTCTCCCAACACGTTATTCGCAATGCTTTATTACCTATACTGCCTTTAATGGCTATCCAAATAACCACGCTTATTACCAATGCAATGATAGTAGAAACGTTATTTTCTTGGCCTGGAATAGGAAATTGGCTAATTCAAGCCATATATCAACGGGATTACCCAGCATTGAGAGTTGGTATGCTGGCCGTATCTACCTTGGTCATCAGTTTGACCATACTTATTGATTTGTTTAACCGAATTATCGACCCGAGTAGGGAAAAGTACGAACGTGCCACAGTTTAGTTTATACGAAGAAGCCTTCCACCCGTCCCCATGGCACAGAACATGGGCAGCTTTTCGTGAGAGCCATATTGCTATTATCGGTTTGTTTGTACTGGGCATGTTTGTTGTGTTTTCTGTTTTTGCCCCGGTACTTAGCCCTTATGATCCTAATGCGCAAAATATTGACGGCTTACTTATCCCCCCTAGCTGGGCAATGAGCGGGTCAATTTCAAACTTGTTTGGTACTGACGCTCTAGGGCGGGATCTATTTTCGCGCATTATGTATGGGTGTAGGATCACTTTAGGATCAGGCCTATTAATGGTGGTGCTTGCCATGCTCATCGGCGTGAGTATAGGTACACTTGCAGGTATGCTCAAAGGTGTGCGTTCAAGCATTGTAAACCACCTGCTTGATGCCTTAATGGCTATTCCTACCTTGCTCATCGCCATTATAATTGTTGCTATATTGGGCACAGGTTTAGTCAATAGCATGTGGGCTATCACGCTAGCACTTATCCCACAATTTATTCACCATACCAGGCGCTTTGTTCGCTCTGAAGCAAAAAAAGAATACATACTCGCCTCACGGTTAGATGGCGCAAATAAATGGCAGCTGTTCGTTCACTCTATTTTGCCAAATATGACTGAAATGTTGGTTGTACAAGGCACGTTGGCCTTGTCGATTGCAGTGATCGATATCTCTGCTCTGGGCTTTTTAAATCTAGGTGCCCAGTCTTCACTGCCTGAGTTAGGCGCCATTTTGGCCGATGGCTTAGACGTTGCCTATCTGGCCCCGTGGAATGTAGCCTTGCCGGGGATCACTATTTTCGTATTAGTACTCTCTATTAATGTTGTCGGTGATGGTCTTCGCTCGGCACTTAGAAAAAGAATGAGCCAATAACATGCCAATGCTTGATATTAAAAACCTCACCCTTGAAATGGTGAGTGGCGACACCAGCATTAAGGCCTTAGACAAGGTAAACTTGTCGGTAAGTAGTGGTGAAATTCGTGCCCTTGTAGGTGAATCAGGTTCTGGAAAAAGCCTGATTGTTTCTGCAATTTGCGGAGCGCTTCCCCCGCAGTGGCAATTAACCGCAGATAGAATGAGTTGGAATGGCGAAAACCTACTAGGCTTGTCGAATCAGCAACGACGGGAAGTTATGCGTCGGGAAATCGCGGTGGTGTTTCAAAATCCACAGGCCAGTTTAGACCCCTCCGCCACACTAGGTGAGCAACTTGAAGAAAGTATCCCAGACGAATTTGTTCGAGGACGCTGGTTTTGGCAACGGGCACAACATCGCAAAAAGATCGCAATTAGTACCGTTCATAAAGTGGGAATTAAACATCATAGGCATTATCTAAGTGCTTATCCTCACCAAATACCCAGTGACATTGGCCAAAAATTTATGATAGCTATGGCACTGGTATCGCAACCATCGCTGCTTATTGCCGATGACCCTACCCGTGGTATGGAACCAACGACGAAAACCCAGATACTGAAGCTATTTACGCGTTTAAATCAGACTCGATCCCTGAGTATTTTGTTTGTTAGTCATGACTTATTAGCGATTGCCAGTATGTCCCACTCAATGACGGTACTTTATGCCGGACAAACGGTGGAGTCTGGTAAAATGAAGCACCTTAAAAAGCGCCCCTTACACCCCTATACTAAGGCGCTGCTCGACAGTGCGCCTAGTTTCCGCAAAGATTTAGCACCTAAGTCGCTATTGCCTACCCTTGAAGGTTCTATCCCTACACTGCAACACTTGCCTATCGGTTGTCGCTTAGGACCGCGCTGCCCTCGTGCCCAGCGCCCTTGTGTTGTAACACCAGAAGTAAGACGCATTCACGATCATACTTATAGCTGCCACTTCCCCTTACACATGGAGAAGTTATGACAGATATTATGCAGGTTAACGGCCTTACGTTTTTTCATAGTGACACCAAGCGTTGGCTGAAAAAGCCGGAAATTTTTCAATTAGGACCAATCGATCTATCAGTAAAGCGCGGTGAAACCATTGCTATCATAGGTGAAAATCGAGCGGGAAAGTCCTTATTAGCAAAGTTATTGGTAGGCGCGATACCGGCAAGCAAAGGGGAAATTGAGCTTAATAATCATAAATATTTGGCGAAATACAATAAACAAGATACCCAGCAGAAACGTACACATGATATTCGTATGATATTGCAACACAGCAGCGAATCGATGAACCCTGCCGTACCTGTGGGAAAAATCTTAGATGAACCGCTGCGACTTAATACCGAACTTAGTGAAGCAGAACGTAAGCCCTTGATAGAAGAGATGCTTACCAAGGTAGGTTTACTTCGAGAACATTACTATTTTTATCGTCACATGCTTTCAGATGGTCAGCAGCAAAGGGTTGCCCTAGCCCGCGCTATTATGCTCAAACCCAAAGTGTTAGTTGCCGATGAACCTTTTGCGGCGTTAGATCCCACCATTCGTTCACAGACCGTCAATTTAATTTTGCAGCTACAGCAGGAATTAGGGCTCGCCTTTATTTTTATCAGCCATAATTTAGGCATAGTAAGGCATATAGCAGACCGTATTATTGTAATGGAGAATGGCAATATCGTAGAAGAAGGAAAGACGGAAACCATTTTCCGCTGGCCCCAACACGCGACCACTAAAAAGCTGGTGTTAGCATACCAATCTCTCGTGCCTCAACACACCATTCGCTGATGGGGTGCGCTGAGGCATTTAGTCAAATAGAGAGATAAAGATCTAACGTGCTCGTTTTGCCTCTATTGCTTCGGTTTTCCTACTAATCCAGTTTAAAACGCATAAGTCTGTACGGCGGTTTTGCCCCTCCACGACCTTGGCTAAATGCTGGATGTTTATGTAGTTGGTCTGCGGTCACATAGATATACCCATCATGGTAAGCCATGCTATCAGGCCAAGAAAGACGCTTGTCTTTGATCAGAACTTGATATCTTCCTTCAGAAGACAACCCCACCGCATTATTAGCTAAGTCAGTAACCGCTATGCCTTTACCGGCAATATATAACATACCGTCACTCGCTTTTTTAGGGCCAAAAGGAGCTATTTTTTCAGCCATAGTAGCATCACTAGCCTGTTCATCTGCTAACTGTGAGGCTGGTATACGGTAGATAAGCTCTCCATTCATAGTTGCAAAATACACCCACTCAAAATTTTCATCAGTTGCTATTGGGTTTAAGCCAAATCGCAACGGGTTTGTTTCGCCGCTAGGTGATTTCGATGCGAGTAAACTTCCCTCAATAACGATGTCTTTATCGGGTGCAATGAAGGCTGCGTTGCCTTCTAATACACGACGGGATTGTTCGCTATTCATATCTACTATAATAATCGCAGGCTTTGTGGCGCCCTCAAAATTGCCAAATGACATATCCGCGATATAGACTTTTTCTCGTTTCTCATCAACCACAAAATCTTGTATAAACGAGTTATCCGCTAACACCTGGCGAGGTATTTTTATCACTTTTTCTAGTGTGTTGCTGTTAGTGTCCCAGCCCACCAACTGCGCCGGCGTACTTTTGCCACCCATATCAAGCATCCAGACCACGCCTTTGCTATCTGAGTGAATACCCAACACGCTCGTTAAGCCAACACTGCCGGTTTCTGGACCATCCGCCCAATCCTGTGTGGGGAACGGGCGCTTCTCTCCGCCCTTTGTTGACACTCCAGTACTCGATAAGTGGGGTTATCTAGGGGATGCATGCTAACGAAAATCCGCCCATTGTCGGTGATAGCGACCCCAGCGGCCCGTGACCCGTTAAATTTAGCAACGGTTTCTATTTCAGTGGCTTGATTTGCCATAACGGATGAGCCCGTAAAAAGCATTGTAATAAGCAATGGAAGTGTGGATAGTTTTGTATTCATCATGTTTGTTCGCCCTTATAGGTAATAGCTCAAAAGCCTTCTAAAACCAATTTACCAATAGCACTACCCGACGCTAAAATAGTATGCGCGTTAAGTAGGTTTTTGGCATTAATTGTGCCCAGATGTTGGCCCACTGTGGTCTTGATAGCCCCGTTGTCAATTAAGGTGGCCACCTCCGTTAATAACGCGTGGTGAGCAACCATGTCGTGGGTTTTAAACATTGAACGTGTAAACATAAACTCCCAATGCAGAGATATGCTTTTAGTCTTGAGTTTCATCACGTCAAGCGAGTCAGGATCGTCGGTAAGTGCTATTTTCCCCATAGGTTTGAGTACGTCGACATAAGCATCAAGATAGCTATCGGTATGAGTAAGGCTTGCCACATGGGTAACCGCATCGATATTTAATGCTGATATCTGCTCAACTAAGGGCTTACTGTGATCGATAACATAGTCTGCCCCTAACCCCTCTACCCAACGCTGACTTGAAGGGCGAGAAGCGGTGGCAATAACGGTGGCGTTGGTCAGTTGTTTCGCCAATTGTACCAATATAGAGCCCACGCCCCCCGAGGCGCCCACTACCAGTAATACATCTTTACTATCACTGTTATGCTCAGCTGATTCCCGCTTTTTAATCGCCAGATGATCAAAAAGTAGTTCCCATGCTGTAATCGTGGTTAACGGCATAGCGGCTGCTTCTGCATCACTTAAACGCGCAGGTTTATGTGCTACTAAGCGTTCGTCTACTAACTGGTATTGGGCATTGCTACCGTGGCGAGTTAAATCGCCAGCGTAATAAACCAGGTCGCCGGGGGAAAATAACTCGACTTCATCGCCTATTGAGACTACTTCACCAACGGCGTCCCAACCTAGCACCTTATAGCTATCGTCAGTCGAAGATACATTCTGACGAATTTTAAAGTCCACTGGGTTTACCGCGATTGCACGAACGTTAATAAGTAAATCTCTTCCTGTTGCCACGGGTAGCTCAAGTTCAATATCTACCAATGCGTCATCGGTAACTATTGGTGCTGCGTTTTTATATCCAATTGCTTTCATAGGTCACTCCATCAGTAAGAATCGCTTTAACTGGAGTAAGTGTAGCGCTTGTTTTGTAATGCAAAAACAGGCTAATATTTGTATTACTATCAATTATTATTTGAAAATATGTTAATAAGTGATTTAGAAGTGGTGCTCAAAGTAGCTGAATTTAAGAGCATAAAAAAAGCGGCTGACAGCCTAGATATGATAACCGCCACCGCTAGCGCCGCCGTTATCAGAGTGGAGAAAGCATTCGGTGTGGCACTTTTCCAGCGTACTACGCGCCAGTTAAAACTCTCAAGTGCGGGGGAAAAGCATATTCCGCAAATTGAGCAAGCGGTGCTCTTACTTAGCCAAATTAAACAAAGCTCAAAGAATGATTTAGGGTTAGTTGAGGGTGAGATCCGTTTAGCCGTGCCCTCCGACCTAGGGCGTAATTTTGTGCTGGGTTGGCTTGATGATTTTATAGATATGTACCCTAAGGTAACCCTAAAACTGCACATCAGTGATAGCAATATAGATTTTTATCGCGAGCCTGTAGATGTTGCCTTGCGTTACGGGGCCCCTGCTGACTCCAGACTTTATGGGTTTAAAATATGTGACGTCCCCCGCGTTGCCTGCGCTTCACCTAACTACATTGCGCGCTATGGAACACCAAAGCAGCCAAACGAATTATTGTCACATAATGCGCTTTTGTATGAGCTTCACGACATTGTGCACAATGTATGGGAATTCCAATCAAGTACAGAAGACAACATTAAAGTGAAGGTAAAGGGCGATAGGGCCACCAACGATGCTGAATTAGTAAGGCGCTGGTGTGTAGCAGGGAAAGGGATTGCAGTTAAATCAGCGTTAGATATGTCGCGCGACTTACTTGCTAACAGATTGGTTCAACTATTACCTGAATACCCGCCTAAGACCGGAGAGCTTTGGTTAATTTGCCCCTCTCGGCAACTTATCACGCCTGCGATTAGAAAGTTACGAGAACACCTTATTGAAAATTGCCATCATGTACTAGACCAGCTCAATGACATTGGAATAAAACCGTAAGATTTGATAACGAAAATGGTGCTTTGCAACATTAGACAGATGTCATTGCAGTAGCAAAAAAAACAGCACCTGAAAGGTGCTGTTTTACTACGCTGTTAACCTTGTTATATGGTTCATTTTCCTTAGCTTTTTACTAAGACTCGAACCTTTTCTCTAGCCTACAAGGGCTAGTAGAATACCGGCTGCGACGGCAGAGCCGAGAACGCCCGCTACATTCGGGCCCATGGCATGCATAAGCAAAAAGTTATGCGGGTTAGACGCTAAGCCTACTTTATTAACCACACGGGCCGCCATGGGGACGGCAGAAACGCCGGCAGCGCCTATAAGCGGGTTGATTGGGTCTTTACTAAACTTACCCATCAACTTGGCCATTAAAACGCCAGTGGCGGTTCCTATAGCAAACGCGATAGCCCCTAGCCCTAATATCCCCAGCGTTTCTACTGTTAGAAACTTATCAGCTGAAAGCTTTGAGCCTACGGCTAAACCAAGAAAGATCGTAACTGTATTAATTAACTCGTTTTGCGCCGTATTGCTAAGTCTATCCACTACGCCACATTCTTTCATCAGGTTACCGAAACAGAACATGCCCACAAGGGGCGTAGCTGAAGGAAGAAAAAGCACGGTTAATGACAGCACCGCCAATGGAAACAAGATTTTTTCACGGGTTGAAACCGGTCTCAGTTGTGCCATTTCAATATTGCGCTCTTCTTTACTGGTTAGCGCACGCATGATAGGAGGTTGAATAATAGGTACAAGCGCCATGTAAGAATACGCGGCCACAGCAATCGCACCGAGTAAATCAGGGGCAAGCCTAGAGGCCAGAAAAATGGCCGTAGGCCCATCAGCGCCGCCAATAATAGCAATTGCACTGGCATCTTTAAGGGTAAACTCAAAACCAGGTACTAAATTAAGCGCAATGGCACCGAATAACGTAGCGAAAATGCCAAACTGCGCTGCTGCGCCTAGCAACAACATACGTGGGTTAGCGATAAGCGCACCAAAGTCGGTCATTGCGCCAACCCCCATAAATATGAGTAAAGGAAAGACACCTGTATCTATTCCTACTTCATAAATATAGTGAAGAAGGCCTCCTGCTTCTGAAAACCCCGCCAGAGGGATGTTGGTTAGCAAGGCGCCAAACCCAATAGGGATTAGTAACAAGGGTTCAAACTTTTTTACGATGGCTAAATAGAGTAGGCCAAAACCCACTGCCATCATTATAAGCTGCCCACTTTCAAAATGAGCTAATGCGGTGCTATCCCATAGCACTGATAACTTATCCATTTATTACCCCAGCGCGATCAAAGGTTGACCACTGGTAATAGCGTCACCTTCTTTAACGAGAATATCGCTAACAGAGCCGCTAAACGCAGAACGAATTTCAGTTTCCATCTTCATGGCTTCCAAAATCATCACTACATCACCTTCAGAAACAGCATCTCCAGCGCGAACCATGAGTTTAAACACATTTCCTGCAAGCGGTGCGTTAATGGTTTCACTGGTGCTGGGTGTAGCAGCATCGGAGGTTGAGGTAGAAGTAGCTTGCGTATTTTTTACCGGTGTAATACTGCTTAATTCACCGCTCGGTGCTACCTGCACATGATATAGCTTGCCATCTACATTCACATCATAAGCAGCGGCAGTGCCTTTTGTTTCTTTAGAGTCCCCTGCCCCCGTAGGCGCCTTGGCAGACTTATCACTATCCGGCTCATTTCCTGGGGCCGGCTCGAATGCGTCAGGGTTACCACGGTTTTGTAAGAACTTAAGGCCTATCTGAGGAAACAGCGCGTAGGTAAGTACATCGTCAATTTTTTCATCACTTAACGAGATAGATTGATTCTTAGCAAGTTCAGATAGCTCAACTTCTAGGCTTTCAAGCTCTGGCGCTATATTGTCGGCAGGGCGGCAAGTAATAGGCTCATTACCATCAAGTACGCGAGCTTGAAGTTCACCATTCACCGGGGCAGCCGTCGCACCGTACTCACCTTTTAGTACACCTGCGGTTTCTTTGGTAATACTCTTATAGCGCTCGCCGGTCAGTACGTTAAGCACAGATTGCGTGCCAACAATTTGCGAGGTAGGCGTTACTAACGGAATAAAGCCTAAATCTTCTCGAACCCGAGGTATTTCTTGTAACACCTCTTCGAATTTATCCTCAGCGCCCTGCTCTTTTAGCTGGCTTTCCATGTTTGTTAGCATGCCGCCGGGCACCTGCGCCAATAGAATACGGGCATCAACCCCTTTAAGGCTGCCCTCAAATTTACTGTATTTTTTGCGTACATCACGAAAGTAGCTTGCGATCTTTTCAAGCTGCGGCAATGAAAGGCCCGTGTCCCGCTCAGTACCCTCCACAATGGATACCATGGTTTCAGTGGCAGTATGGCCATAGGTCATACTCATAGAAGAAATGGCCGTATCTAGCATATCAATGCCTGCATCCACAGCCTTCTGATACGTTGCTGTGCTCAAGCCTGTGGTAGCATGACACTGCATGGCTATAGGAACATCTACGGTTTCTTTAAGCCCGCTAATAAGCGCTTCGCAATCGTACGGCTTAAGAAGCCCAGCCATATCTTTCACACAAATAGAATGAACACCCATATCCTCAAGACGCTTCGCCATATCTAACCATAGGGGAAGGTTATGCACTGGGCTCACGGTGTATGAAATTGTACCTTGAGCATGCGCACCGCACTCTACGGTAGCTTTGATCGCAGTTTCTAGATTTCGCATGTCATTCATTGCGTCGAAAATTCTAAATACATCAACGCCATTTTCGTGGGCGCGCTCGACGAAGCGTGTTACCACATCATCGGCGTAGTGGCGATAACCGAGCAAATTTTGACCGCGCAGTAGCATTTGTTGCTTGGTATTTGGCATCGCCGCTTTCAGTTTACGTATACGATCCCAGGGATCTTCACCTAAATAGCGAATACAGGCATCAAAGGTAGCGCCTCCCCAAGACTCCACTGACCAAAAGCCAGCTTTATCTAATTCTTGAGCAATCGGTAACATATCTTCAATCCGCATGCGAGTAGCAAGCAACGATTGATGAGCGTCACGCAAGACTAGCTCGGTTAAGGCCAGTGGCTTAGACATGGAAACTCCTAAATAATTATTTTTTATTCGCTTGACGATGAGTATGAACCGCAGCGGTAATAGCAGCAACAATGTTGCCGTCTACGCCGGGTTGTGCGGCTTTCAGCCTCGACATTGTGGGAGGCTGAACTGCGTCCCCTTCAAACGCGTTACAGAACTTAGTGATTAACTGCACACCGATTATAAGTAAGCCTAGAAATGCAAAAACAAACAGCATTCCGATAAGCATCAGTGAGCCGGCTTCTAGTAGCAAACTGGTAACTGCGCTTTGTTCCATGATAGACCTTGTAATGTTGTGATGCAGAATAATTACCATGTGGCTGGTACAAACACAACTCCCCACAGTAATTAAATGAATAAAAGCTTACATTTATGCACTAAATTCAATTTTTATCATATGTTTATGCGATGCAGTGTAATATTTTTGCAAAAATAACGGCATAGGCAAAACGCCACTATGTGGCATTAAGTTGGTGTTGCCCCCGTTTCGACATCTATAAGGCTTCAGTAGGGCGCTGTACGGCAATACACGCCCGTTATAGAAAATAGAAGCAACAAGTGTAGAGCATAAAAGAAATACAAGCAGCGAGTCTTATAGAGACGCATAAGCAGAAACCGTATAGGCAAGGAAGATAATATATTTGGAATGAAAGAAATGAAAAAGCCCACCTCAATGAGGTGGGCTCTTCAATATGGCGCGTGTGGAAGGATTCGAACCTCCGACCGCCTGGTTCGTAGCCAGGTACTCTATCCAGCTGAGCTACACACGCGTTAACTTGTATACTCTCGGGTGCTAAACCGAAAGGTGACGATTAAAGTAAGTGGCGCGTGTGGAAGGATTCGAACCTCCGACCGCCTGGTTCGTAGCCAGGTACTCTATCCAGCTGAGCTACACACGCGCAATAAACTTTTTGTCGACCGCCACTATCAACGAATAATGGCGGAGAGGGAGGGATTCGAACCCTCGATACGCGTAATGCGTATGGTTCCTTAGCAGGGAACTGGTTTCAGCCACTCACCCACCTCTCCTTAAGTGGGGCTGCATTTTACGGATTCATTGGCCGGAGTCAAACCTTTTTTATAGAAAAATGTTTACTCGCTGAGATTTTGAACAAATCGTTCAAAAAACACGTTTTTTGCTCATTCGGCGAGCAAAAAACAATGAGCCAAAAAATAACGACGCTAACGAGACATATTAGTTAATATGCTAAAAAACCTAAAAAGTTTTAAATTTATTTTTTCATCTCACGAAAAAAGGCCAACATTCTGCTTAGCACCTAACGGTAAAGTGTCTTCCCTGACCGATTGGTCTCTCTTTTCAGGCTGACAAAATTACAGTTTTCCCTTGGTGGTCGGGGCTTTTTAATATGCGCTGGAGATGGCTAGAGGCAAGCATGGCGAAGCGAATAAAACACCGACACCTGCTTATGAAAAGCTAAAAAAATTCAAACAAAGTCCGTCTAGTAAAGACGGAGCGTTTCACTCAGATGCTAAGAGCCATGAGAAATAAAGTTAAGGTATTCATATAGCCAGAAAAAGAAAACGGCCCAAAAATAGGACCGTTCGTTACAACAAAACATCTTGCTCCATTCAGTAAAAGCGTCACTACTGAATGACGTTAGGCGTTTTGCTGCCTTTTTTATTTGTGAAGCAATTGCTTATTCTGAAGTTTCGGACTGACCGCCCTTCTCCGCTTGAATACGCATATAAATCTCTTCACGGTGCACAGATACTTCCTTTGGCGCATTAACACCAATTCGAACCTGATTCCCTTTAACACCCAAAACGGTAACAGTCACATCGTCACCAACCATAAGTGTTTCACCAACTCGACGAGTCAAAATAAGCATTCGCTTGCTCCTGTTCCTTCTATACTTAACGTATCCTTCATTAGTTCGCCGCGATGCCGGCACGACCCGACAGCGGCAGCAGCAATTCCGTGTTTTTGTGTCACTTCAAAAACTTACTGCATACTACCCGGTGATTATAGCTTATCTTCTAGCCAAGCGTTAACTGAATCTAGCGCTGCGCCTAGGTTCTCGGGCTTATCGCCGCCCGCCTGTGCCATATCAGGACGACCACCGCCCTTGCCACCGACTTGTGCTGCAACAAAGTTTACCAACTCACCGGCTTTCACTTTGCTTGTTAACCCTTTGGTTACGCCTACAATAAGATTCACTTTTGCATCGTTTGCTACACCTAGTACTACGATCCCTTCGCCAATTCGGTTCTTTATGTCATCCATCATGCCACGCAATGACTTAGACTCAACACCTTCTAGCTTGGCAATCAATACCTTGGTGCCATTTACTTCTACTACACTATTAAGCATATCAGCGCCTTGCTGACTCGCCAGTTTTTGTTTCGCAGAAGTAAGTGATTTTTCTAGTTCTTTAGTATGATTTTGCAATGAAACTACCCGTTCCACTACATTTTGAGTGTCAGTTTTAAGTAAAGCTGCAATTTCTGCGAGGGCTTCTTGCTGTTTTTGTACGTGGTTAACCGCGTGTTCCCCGGTTATCGCTTCTATACGTCTAACCCCCGAGGCAATGCCCGCTTCAGTGACAATTTTAAACAAGCCTATTTCGCCTGTACTGTTTACATGGGTCCCACCACATAACTCTACTGAGAATGGCCCCATAGTCACCACGCGCACTTTCTCATCGTACTTCTCACCAAACAAGGCCATAGCACCCGATGCTTTTGCCTCTTCCAGCCCCATAAGCTGAGTTTTAAGCACGTGATTAGCGCGTACTTCTTCGTTCACTCTGCGCTCGATAAGCGCAATTTGATCGGTAGTAAGTGCTTCATAGTGCGAAAAGTCAAAACGCATACGAGTGGCTTCAACTAGGGAGCCCTTCTGCGTAACGTGCTCGCCTAGAATTTCTCTTAAGGCAGCATGCAATAAATGCGTAGCGCTGTGGTTCTTCTTCACCGCTTCACGGTTACTACTATCAATGGCGGCGGTGGCGGTATCGCCTTTATTAATGGTGCCTTTTACTTTGCCTTTGTGTGCAAATGCGTTCCCCATTTTCTGGGTATCGGTGACAATAAACTCACCATTTGCCACCCGCAATATACCTTTATCTCCCGCCTGGCCACCGCTTTCTGCATAAAAAGGCGTACTATCAAGAACGACTACGCCTTCTTGTCCGTCCTGTAAACGTTCACAAAATGCATTATCTGCAATAAGTTCTACAACTTCGGCTTGACCTTCAATATCGCTATAGCCGGTGAACGAGGTTTGATGTTCAATCACGAGTTTGTCGTTGTAGTCTGCACCAAAGTTACTGGCTTGCTGCGCTCTAGCGCGCTGCGCCTGCATAGCGGCTTCAAAGCCTTCAACGTCGATATTAAGGTCGTGTTCGCGGGCCACATCATTGGTTAAATCGGTAGGAAAACCATAGGTATCGTAAAGTTTAAATACCACATCACCTGGAATGGTATCCCCTTCTAACGATTCAAGCGTATCATTTAGCATTGCCATACCGCGTGCCAGCGTTTTACTAAATTGTTCTTCTTCAACTTTTAGTACTTTTTCGATAACTGGACGTTGATCAACCAACTCGGGATATGCCGCCCCCATTTCCTCACTTAGCGCCGCAACCAATTTGTAGAAGAAAATGTCCTCGGCACCCATTTTATTCCCGTGTCTTACCGCTCGGCGGATAATACGGCGTAGCACATAGCCGCGACCTTCATTCGAGGGCATCACACCATCACAAATAAGGAAACTACAAGAACGAATATGATCGGCAATTACACGCAGCGACTTATTATGCAAATCGTCGGTGCCCACTATCTCAGCGGCAGCTTTTATAAGGTTCTGAAACAGGTCAATCTCGTAATTACTGTGAACGTTTTGCAATATCGCTGAAATACGCTCAAGCCCCATGCCTGTATCTATCGAAGGCTTAGGCAAAGGTTCCATAGTACCGTCAGCTTGTTTATTATATTGCATGAAAACAAGGTTCCAGATTTCAATGAAACGATCACCGTCTTCTTCAGGCGTACCAGGAGGGCCACCCCAGATATGTTCGCCATGATCATAAAATATTTCAGAGCAAGGGCCACACGGCCCTGTATCGCCCATTGACCAGAAGTTATCCGAGGTACTTATACGAATGATCTTTTCTTTTGGTACCCCAATAAAATTTTCCCAAATATCGAAAGCTTCATCGTCTTCAGAATACACCGTGACCAGAAGCTTCTCTTTCGGCAGTTGCAATTCTTGGGTTAAAAAGTTCCACGCAAAAGTAATTGCTTCTTTTTTGAAATAGTCACCGAAACTAAAATTACCGAGCATTTCGAAAAACGTATGGTGGCGTGCGGTATAGCCTACGTTTTCCAGATCATTGTGCTTTCCCCCTGCGCGTACGCATCGCTGTGAGGATACCGCGCGGGTATAACTACGCTTTTCAGTACCTAAGAAAGTGTCTTTAAACTGATTCATGCCCGCGTTGGTAAACAGGAGCGTAGGATCATCTGCCGGCACCAGGGACGAACTTGAGACGGTCTGATGGCCATGACTTTTAAAATAATCGAAAAACTTTTGGCGTAAGTCAGCAGTTGATAATGTCATTGAAAACCTAACTTCCTTAATACAATTAATAAAAGTGCGATGCAGCCAGCTCAAATTGCCAATAACGCCGCACGGAGGTGCTCAACAATACCACGAATGTCACTTTTTTGTTAAGTGCGGTGCAGTATGCCAGCCAATAAAAATGCCACCTTTGTGGCGGTAATTTGCAGAAAAACGGCGATTATTCCCCGTTCACGGCAAACTCAATATGTTCGTGGTAAAAACCGCGGTATTGTAAAAACTGTTTTTGCTTCATCGCACGTTTAAAGTCGGTTGCTTTGTCGGCACCAAATTTTTTTACTTTTACTTTATGCGCTGCCGCAAACCAATCTGGCTGAATCTCATTAAACGCGGCTTCGGTATCGGCTTCATCAACACCATGTTGCTGTAAATCGAGTTTTATTTTGCGCGGCCCAGCGCCTTTTAAATAAAGCGCTCTGGCGCGGCTTTCAGCGAAACGCCTATTACACTGGATGTTGGCTTGCTTGAATTCTTCTAAAATGGGGATAAAGTCTTCGTTTTCTATCCCCTTTAACGAAAGTTTTTGGCAAATTTCGTTATAGCTATGCTCTCGTCTTGCAAGCATGCGAGTAATCGCGTCTGTAATGAGTTTTCTGTCAAAGTCTGACACTGTAGACCCTATCAACTATGTTCATTGTTTTACTGTATGCTGCTATTGTATCGACAATGATAGTGTTTAGTCTTGCCCACTTCAGTATAAAGCCGTATTAATGACAAATAGCCAAGTAAGTATTGTACATCGAATTTCTGATATAGCCCCCACAGACTGGGATGCACTTTCAGAGGGTGAAGGTCCATTTTTGCGCCACGCGTTTCTAAATGCGCTAGAACAAAGTGAATGTTGCAATAGCGCTTCTGGCTGGCAACCTATGCATATTGTGGTTAAAGAAAACCACCAAATTGTCTTACTTGTTCCGGGCTATCTAAAAACCCACAGTTATGGCGAATACGTTTTCGATCAAGGTTGGGCCAACGCCTATCACCAGCATGGAATTAGCTACTACCCCAAATGGGTAGCGGCGATCCCATTTACACCTGTCACTGGCGCTCGGATGCTGGTAAAGCGGGATTACCCGTTAACTCCCGTACTCCTTTCTCGTATTCAGACGGCCATCGAAGCCTACGACAATGGCGTTGTATCTTCTATGCATTGGCTGTTTACTGATTCAGCCTCCCAAGCGCACTTATCATTATCAAAAAACGTGTTAACTCGCTATGCTGTGCAATTTCAGTGGCACAATTATGATTACGATACCTTCGACGACTTCCTTACTGTGCTAACAGCAAGAAAGCGTAAGGAGATCAGAAAGACTGAAAAACGAATTCGTGAAGCAGGTATTACCTTTACTCATACCTCAGCCGAGGAAATTGATAGCGAGGTAGTGGCCTTTTTTGTGAAATGTTATCAAGCCACATACTTAAAACGTAGCGGTCACCTAGGCTATTTAAACCAAGACTTCTTCGAGCAATTATGTTCCACAATGGCAGAGAACCTGTTATTTGTAACCGCATATGAAAATGAAATACCGGTTGCTTGCGCCTTATTTTTATTTAACGACGCTGGGCTATATGGTCGTTACTGGGGGACGCTAAAAGAGATTGATGGTCTACACTTCGCAGCCTGTTACTTCGAAGGTATCAAATTTGCTATTTTGCATCGTCTTCCCCTTTTTAACCCTGGTACGCAAGGCGAACACAAATTATTAAGAGGCTTCGAGCCTATTTATTGCCAATCACAACATTTGCTTTTCCATCCGGCCTTTCAACAAGCTGTAGCAGAATTTTTACAACAAGATACTCGTCAAATGACGCAATATTTTAATCAAGCAAGAAATGTTTTACCGTTTAATAGCCTTTTTACACCAAAACTTAAAACAACAAGTGTTTCTGACCCCTTAGCCTCTGGGTTAAGGACAAACACAACAACGACAACAATGAGAAAATAAAATGAGAAAAACACTCCTCGCCGCGGCAGTTGCCGCTTCTTTGGGCCTACTTGGATGTAGTCAACCTGAAACGCCAGAAAAACAGGTCTCAGATCACGCCGCGACGGCTGATACCGCAGGTACTAATGAAGCTGAATTAGGCAGCTTTGGGGTTGATTTATCTGCCCGTAACGAAAACGTCAAACCTGGCGATGACTTCTTTATGTATGCCAGTGGCTCATGGTACGACAATTACGAGTTACCCGCGGACAAAACACGCTATGGTGCCTTCACTGGTTTAGCTGAACGCAGCGAAAAGCAAGTAAAAAACATTATTGATAGTTTGCTTGAAAAAGACACCCTCACCGAAGATGAGCAGTTAGTACATGACTTCTTCGTTGCCTATATGGATGTAGATACCATCAATGAAAAAGGGTTAAGCCCTATTTCTGATGTGCTTTCAGAAATTAGCCAAATAAGCTCACAACAAGATCTGACTGAAGTATTCGGTAACGCATGGCTAACAGGCGCAAGCTCACCCATTAATGGTAGCATGTGGTACAACCGTCTAGACCCTAATGAGTATCAACTGAGTGTGGGCGTGGGTGGTCTAGGCCTACCTGATCGCGACTACTATTTAAGTGATGACGAGCGCTTTGTAAAAATCCGTGAAGCCTATGTAGCACATATCGAACAAATGTTAGGTTTCGCTGAGGTAGAAAACCCAGCAGAACAAGCCGCTGAAATTCTTGCTCTTGAAACCCAGATTGCTGAAATTCAGTGGCCACGGGAAAAGCGTAGAGATCGCGATCTTACTCTTAACCAGATTGAGCGTGACAAGTTGTCGGATGACTATCCCGGGTTTGACTGGGACACTTACTTTGCCCAGATGGGATATAAGGTTCCAGAACTTAATATTACGCAGCCACAACCGGTAAAAGATGCCATTGAAATTATCAATGAAACGAGCTTGGATAAATGGAAGGCCTATTTAACCTACCATACAATTAAAAATAACGCGGGCTTATTATCACAAGATATTTACCAGGCCAACTTCGACTTTTACGGCACTACCTTAAGCGGTCAAAAAGAACCTCGCCCACGCTGGAAGCGCGCTGTAAGCCAAATGTCAGGTACACAATCTCTTGGTTTTGCAATCGGCAAGCTTTATGTGAAGGAATACTTTCCAGAAAGCTCAAAAGAACAAATGGCCGCATTGGTTGAAAACCTAAGAGCTGCGCTTGACGAGCGTATTGATAGCCTTGATTGGATGGGTGAAGAAACTAAAGCTAATGCCAAACAAAAACTAATGGCGTTTAATCCTAAAATTGGCTACCCAGATGAATGGCAATCCTTTGATGGGCTTAGCATAAGTTCTGATGATCTCATTGGCAATGTTAGAAATTTACGTTCTTTCTTCCACCAGCAATCGGTGGATAAAGAGTTAGAAAAAACCGATCGTGAGCGTTGGGGTATGACGCCACAACAGGTAAATGCGTACTATAACAGCTCGTTCAACGAGATTGTTTTCCCCGCTGCCATACTTCAACCGCCATTTTTCGATCCAAATGCAGATCCTGCTGTAAACTACGGCGCAATTGGCGCGGTTATAGGCCATGAGATGGGCCATGGCTTCGACGACCAAGGCTCTAAATCAGACGCTAATGGTATCCAACGCAATTGGTGGACAGATGCAGATAGAGCAGCTTTCGATGAAAAAGCTGATAAGCTCGCTGCCCAATATAGTCAATATGAACCAATAGAAGGAAACTTCGTAAATGGCCGCAATAGCTTAGGTGAAAATATTGGTGATGTAGGTGGGCTAGCAATGGCATACCACGCTTATAAACTTAGCCTAAACGGTAAAGAAGCCCCTGTTATTGACGGGCTTACTGGCGATCAGCGTTTCTTCCTCGCATGGGCACAAGTATGGCGTGAAAAACGTACCGAGCAAAGCATGCTGAACCAGTTACGTGCCGGTACTCATGCGCCTGGTCGCTATAGAGCACAAGCGCCTCGTAATCATGATGCATGGTATGAAGCTTTTAATGTTCAGCCAGAAGACGAATTGTATCTTGCACCTGAAGAAAGAGTACGTATCTGGTAATTCAAAACTTCACATAAAGGCAACGGCTATGACAACCTTGCCTGTGTAAATATAAAAACCGTATAAGGATAGCCTTATACGTTTTTTTTGTTTTGCACGCTATCTCACCGCGCCATTTTAGGTAAAAAAAGGCCCTCATAAGAGGGCTCAAAAAGGGATGGGAACAAAAGGGTTATTTACACTTGGGTGGCGGCTTGAAAGCGTGGGTTTGTGCTATCAGTTCCTGCTACCTGCTTTTCTGCATAAACAAGTGCGTCATGAAGGTTATCAAAGGCGACGATTTCAGGGTGATGGGCGTTTATACTTTCCAATACCTTGTTCACGTCAGCATTCGCACCGCAAATGACAAGCTGTCTGCCTGCAGATTTAGCGTCCGAGGTAACCGTTTCAACAGCCATAGCTGCTGACACATCCATCAGTGGCACTCGGGTGAAATCAAGGATGGTAACTTTAGAACCTGGCTTCACACGTTCGCGAACATGATGTCCTACATCAGCTGCAGCGCCGAAACTTAGAGGACCGCCGAAACTGAATATAGTGACTTTGTCCTTTAACTTTTCTAGTAGCGCATTTTCTTTCGGATCGTTAAGCGCTTCAGGAATTTTTCTAAGTTCCTCAATTTGTAATTGCGCAATTTGCCTTACATACGCGAGCGCGGCAAAAACAACACCCACACCCACGGCAGTAATAAGGTCAACAAATACGGTTAACCCCAAAACGGTAAGCATAAGCGCAAAATCCCAACGAGGGCCTTTGTGCGCGCGTTTTAAGTAGCTCCAATCAATAATATCTAAGCCAACTTTAACCAGAATTCCGGCAAGTACAGCATGAGGAATTTGCGCCGCTAAGGGGCTTAAACCCAACACTATAGCGAGCAGTACAAGTGCATGCACCATACCTGATATATTATATTTACCGCCGCTACGAATATTCACCACAGTACGCATAGTGGCACCAGCGCCTGAAATACCTCCGATTAAGCCTGCTACTGTATTACCAATACCTTGACCAATCAGTTCTCTATTACTGTCATGACGGGTGCGTGTCATGTTGTCTGCAACCAATGAGGTAAGCAAGCTATCTATAGCCCCTAATATGGCAAGAATAAACGCCGCCTCTATAATAAGTAGCGCTTTACTTTGGTCAAATACGGGTAGATGTAAGCTTGGTAAGCCAGTAGGAATATCACCAAGCACAGGAACACTAATCGCAAGGCTCACTAAGGTACCAATAATTAACGCCGCTAGCGCGCCCGGCACAAATTTACCCAATGCAGGCGGCCATTTATAGGCAATAACCAAGGTTCCCACCCCTAGGGCTAGGGTATAAAAGTTAATGTCAGCCAACGCTGTGGGTAGGTAACTCAGCGCTCCGATAGTACCGCCTGGAGGCTCGTGACCTAATAGACGGCCCAATTGCAAAATAATGATAATAGCGCCAATTCCCGACATAAAGCCGGAAATGACCGGGTAAGGGACTAAACGAATGTATTGACCTACACCGAGTACCCCAAACACAATTTGGAAAACACCTGCAAGCACCACTGCGGTGAAAATAAGGCTCGCATCACCGGATAAACTCGCAAACAAGCCTGCTAATACAACAACCATAGGGCCTGTTGGCCCGGAAATTTGAGACGGCGTGCCGCCAAATAGCGCAGCAAAAAAACCTACTGCGATTGCGCCATACAAGCCAGCCATAGGCCCAAGCCCAGACGCTACCCCTAATGCTAATGCAAGAGGCAAGGCAACAATACCGGCGGTTAAACCACCGGTAAAATCACCACGAAGATTACTAAGGTTAAGCTTAATCATAAGACCAGCTCCTATTCTTTACGCGCTAATTGCGCTTCTGCAGCGCTTTGGTCCATCGCTTTAAATTCGCCATTTTCTTCGTTGTAGCAAAGCACTTCGCCGCTTCCAATATTATAAACCCAACCGTGCAATTTCACTTGACCAGTAGAGATTTTTGCCGCCACTGATGGGTGGGTACGGAGATGTTGAATTTGCTGAACAACATTTTCTTTCGTTACCGCTTCTAAATCATCTAAAGAAAGTTCGTTGGAGCCGCAGCGCTCTTTAACCACATCCGTAGCCACGCGACAGTGACCTAACCATTCTTTCACATGGGGGAGCGAATCAAGACCGTCTGGGTTAATTGCGCCTTTCATTGCGCCACAGTCTGTGTGGCCACATACCACAATATGAGAAACGCCTAATGCTGCCACAGCAAACTCGATAGAAGCAGTCATTCCCCCTGTTTGATTGCTATGAGGCGGAATAATGTTGCCAGCATTTCGACAAATAAATAGCTCACCTGGGTCGGTCTGCGTCACTAAGTTAGGATCGATACGTGAATCTGAACACGTGATAAATAGGACTTCTGGATTCTGTCCGTTCGCCAACTTTTGAAATTTCGCTTTCTTGCCGGGGTACACTTCCTTCTGGAATTTAGCAACACCTGAGATGACGTGATCCATAATATTCTCCACTATAGTAATTATTTTCATTTATCGTGTAAGTGAGTGTCACCTGATAGATTAATATACCAACTCGTGATAGACATTGACTATCAGGTTCGTATTTTACTCTTATTTTTAATAGGACCACCATGCACTTAAACGGTAAAATTCCATCAATTAACCAAATACGCTATTTTGTTACCGTAGCAAAGTACTTGAGTTTTCGCCAAGCAGCGGCGGTACTTGGTATAAGTCAACCTACCCTGACGAGTCAGATTAGTGCGCTAGAGGCGCATTTAGGCTTAGTCTTATTCGAACGTTCGCGCACTGGAACGCTATTATCGCCGCAAGGGAAGTCGCTTTTAAAAATAGCAGAAGAAGTGCTGGCTTCAGCCCAAAGATTCAGTGAAACCGCTCGGGATCTTGCCGAAGGCGAAGTGATTACTTTCCGCTTAGGGATCCCACCTACCCTAGGCCCCTACTTATTGCCTCATGTACTACCCGAGTTACATCAAAAGAAGCCGGGATTGCGGTTTTATGTCCGTGAAGCGGCACCTCAGGCACTGCAACAAGGACTACTTCACGGCGAATACGACCTAATATTATCGCCGCTTACCGGTGAAAATTCGCAACTTATTACCAGCCCATTGTTTAAAGAGCCGCTTAAATTTGTGGTGCCTTCGGACCATAAATTAGCAGGTAAGGCATTTGTAAAAGCAAGCGAACTGCGCGGTGAAAAAGTACTCACCATGGAAGATAGACACCACTTTCACCATCAAGTACTAAATATATGCAATGAAATTGGCGCCAGCTTACAACGAGACTATGAAGGTACCAGCTTAGATACGCTACGACAGATGGTTGTTATGGGCATGGGGGTGGCTTTTTTACCCGGGCTTTATATTCACTCAGAACTACATAACCCCGAAGCACTGCATGTGTGTGAAATTGATGGCATGCCCATTGAGCGTCAGCACGCGTTAGCGTGGCGTAACACCGCGCCAGGTCGACAAACATTTCGAGAGATTAGCAGTATTATAAGAGATATTATTTACTCGAGGCTGTCTAACGCAGTGAAGATCGTAAATTACGATGAGTAGTGCCTCAATGCGTGCGCTAGTTATGCGAGAACCTCCGTCGCCGCATCAAATCCCAACAAAGCAATGAACAGTTATGCTACATTTCGTCTAAACTAATGAGAAAAATTCATAGCGAACATGATAGAACGTCAACATTTGAGAATAGTTAGCGCTATTGCACAGCATGGAACCATGACAGAAGCAGCAAAAGCACTATTTTTAACCCAGTCAGCATTAAGCCACGCCATGAAAAAAGTGGAAAACTCCTTTAATGTCCCTATATGGCGAAAAGAAGGAAGAACCCTGGTATTAACCCAAGCAGGCAAGAGCATATTAAGTTTGGCGAACCGGGTACTTCCCCAATTTGAGCACGCCGAGGCGCAATTACGAAAAATAGCCGAGGGTAAGCAAGGTACCTTGCGTATCGGTATGGAATGCCATCCCTGTTTTGAGTGGCTACTTAAAGTGGTGGCCCCCTTTTTAAAGGCCTTTCCAGATGTTGATGTGGACGTACGTAGGGCGTTTTCTTTTGGCGGTCTTCAGGCGTTGCATGGGTATGATATAGACTTACTTCTTACCCCAGACCCATTACACCTAGCAACCATAAACTATACTGCAGTATTCGATTACGAACAGGTACTTGTTATGCATCGTGGGCATAGCCTACTTACCCAGCCGTATGTACGCCCCGACCAATTAGCCGAAGAAACACTTATTTCATACCCCGTAGAGCAAAGCCGTTTAGATATATTTTCCCACTTTTTAACCCCGGCTGGTTGCACGGTTAAAGATCATAGGAAAATAGAAACTACGGAAATAATTTTGCAAATGGTGGCGTCGGGACGTGGTATAACAGCGTTGCCAAAGTGGTTGATTGATGAATCAAGAGAGGTACAGCAACTCGGCTATAGGCCCTTAGGCGAGCACGGTTTAAAGAAGACCCTCTACTTGGGCCACCGCAAAGACAGTGACCCACTAGGCTTTGTGGACGCATTTATCGAACTTGCATTAAGCCACAATAACGTGAATAACGATTAGCGCGTGCCATTATACCCTATAGGCGAACTAGCTATAGAAGCATAGGTATGCCGTAGCAGAGGCGACTTTCACGTCAAACGAAACATTCGCGTCTACATTAAATTCGCTACCCGCTGGAAATGACTGCCACTCATCATTACCCGGTAAACGAACAGTAAGTTCACCTTCCACTACTTTCATTAGTTCACGTTTACTCGTGTCGAACGTATATTCACCGGGAGACATAACACCGGAGGTGACAGGGCCATTCGCCGACTCAAACGCAATTGAGGTCACTTTATTATCGAAATAGTGGTTTACTGAAAAAGACATAATTTTTCCTTCGTTAAAAAAAGTGCTCTCACAGTAACTTACTTCTGCTCGTTATGCATTGATAGCAAACAACTATATTCAAATAAGTTAGTAAAAATTAGCCTTATTCAAAGGTTGTGCTTCCTTCACGACATTGCGCGTAATGGAAGCACCTTATCGCGAAATAACCTTATATTTTAAATTGGCCTACCAGGTCATTCAGATCGTTCGATACGCCACTAAGTTGTGTGGCTTCAACCGCCAGTTCTTCTGCATGTTGACTCGTTCTATCGCTTAAGTCAGTTATAGCAAGTAACGAGGCGTTAATTTCTTGTGCCACGTCGGTTTGTTGCTCCGTCGCGTTAGCAATGTGGGTACTTTGTTGGTGTACTTGGCTTATAGCTTGGTTAATCTGCCCTAACGTAGCCACCACCTTTTCTGTTTTCTCCACACTAAGCTTAGAGCGTGTTTTGCCGTTGTTCATTACCGTATCGGTCTGCTCTGCCATATGTTGTAAACGTTCCACCATGCCTCTGATATCTGTGGTAGATTTTTGTGTACGGCTAGCCAGCGAGCGAACTTCATCAGCCACTACAGCAAACCCTCTGCCTTGTTCACCTGCCCGGGCGGCTTCGATTGCGGCATTTAATGCCAACAGATTCGTTTGTTCGGCAATACTGTTAATTACATCAATCACGGCGCCAATATTGTCAGATTCCTTACTAAGACCGCTTACCACTTCCACCCCTTCAGTGACTGATGCTGCCAATGCGTGAATTTCTGCCACCGCCTCTTTAGCTTGCTGTTGGCCGCTTCGCACAAGCGCGTCAGCTTCGGTAGCCGCTCGACTTGATTGAGAGGGATTGCTCGATATTTCAACAACCTTTTCAGTCATCTGAGTAACCGCTGTCGACACATTATCTACCTGGTTGCGGCCTTGATTAATTTCTTTACTGGTATTTTGCGACACATCCCTTAGATGATCGGCAGCCGCCGCCACCGCTTTCGTATTTTCTGCGGTATCTTTTAGCAAACTACGCAATTTATCGGTGAATTTATTAAACTCCTTCGCTAGTGCGCCAATCTCATCGTGGCTGGATACGTCTAATCGTTGCGTTAAATCACCATCACCACTGGCAATTTCCGCCATTGCATTACGCATTTTCACCAAAGGCTGAGTAATTTTAGCGCTGGCTAAAAAGGTGATAACCGCAATTAAGACGATAATTACCGCAGCAATAATTACCGCAGCAGTAATCGCATTATTGATTGGCGTATTGATAATGCTCGCTGGTATCAAAATACCTAACGACCAATCCATGGTAGGTGTAGTTAAAGAGGCGTGGCGAAAAACAGCAACATATTCTTGCCCTTTCCACGTTACCGTTTTTATCCCTTCTTTGCTATTGGCGATAGTGGTGGCCAACGATGAAAAAGAAGACGATTGGGGGAACACCTTGTCAAAATCGGCAATAGGCGAACTTAACGGTAGCGCCTCCTCTTGCTTTGGAAAATAAACAATGTTTTGTTCATCATCGAGTAAAAACGCGGTGCCTTGTCCTTCGTAGCGAATACTATCGATAACACTACCAATTGTGCTGATAAGAATATCAACACCGCCAACCCCAATAAGCTTGCCCTTAGAATATACCGGCGCTTGTACTACCGCTGACACGCTGCCGTCTTGAGAATCAACAGCCGGTGGCGTGACGTACAACTGCCCCTTATCCACTGCGGTGTTAAACCACGGACGCTTAGTTGTGAAGTAACCGTAGGCTGGGTCTCCTGCATGCTCTCCACTACTATCAACACCTACCCGCCCTTCTTCATAAAAATACTCACCTGTTATGGCGGAGCCGAAAAACGCCGATTTAATATTTGGGTCTGCGTCACTGATATTACTAAATAGTTGATAGATACGTGTGCTATTGGTAAGTTGTTGGTCGTTAATGCCCCGAGCCGTATGTTGATAAAAAAAGTCTGTTACGAACGGGCTACTTAGAAACGTGTCGGCGACTCCCCCGTATTTACTAAAAAACCCCTCCACAGCGTTAGCTTCCCGAGCAACTAAGGAAGACACTTCCTGCTCTACTCTTGTGCGTGTGCTATCGGCAACCAAATTAACGAGAAAGATAGCAGCGATAAGTAGCATAACAGCAATACTTCCGCCGACAATTAACATGAATTTTTTCTGGAGTGAAAGCGTTGTCATAGGTACTTCTCAAAATTTTTTATTGTTATTTAGGATTAACTTCGCACCAACCTCGTTGTGAACACAAGAGTATAAAATTTCCACATCAGGTAAGCATTCGCTGTCTCTCTATAGCTTGGTAGCGTCATGCTGCATATTCATCAAATGATGAAGAAAGAAATAGCGTATAGAGGCCCTGGTGAAATAACCTATCGTGGACCCATGAGGTTGATATTCTTACTGTGTAATAGAATGCGCCGCTTTACAACTATGTATTTTGAAAAACACAATTAAACTAACGTATATAATTTAAAACAAATTAAAAGATTGCGCGGTAAACAGACAGAAAGCTAGTTTTTTCGCCATTCTAAAAGCAGATTGTTCGCGGGCATACTGTGGACAGTTACTAATGTAAGGGAGGGCGCCCACTGCGTTAATTCATTAACATCACGGTATCCGCCGCAACCACGGCGAAGCAGATCATGATGAAAATTAACGTTACTTTGCGAGGAAAATTCACCGTCGCGGGTGAAGGGGCCATACTGGCAAAATACACCCTCTTTGGGGAGGTGCTTGTCGATTAATGACATAAGCTGTACAACCTCATGCTTTTGCATGATATGGGCCGTATTTGCGCTAAAAACGCCATCAAATGTGAGGTTTTCGGTAATACCTGGGAATTCATCCTCACCCACTTTAAAACAAGTGGGTGGCAGGATATTGTTTAATCCAGCGTCAGCTATCCAACGATTAATACCGCCATGGTAGCCAACCTGATCACTACAATGCCAGTTTAAGTGGGGCAAACCTTGTGCGAAAAATACGCCGTGCTGGCCAGTGCCGCTACCTATCTCTAAAACACGCTGGGTTTGGCTAAAGGCACGACTAAGCACCCGCAAAATGGGGTGCTTGTTGTTTTCGCAAGCTTGGCTAAATGGTTTTTCCATCATGGCATTATCGCGAGTAACTAGTCATTTAAGTTTGGCCCCAACCACTTCTCGGCTTCTTCTAAGGTCCATCCTTTACGTGCGGCATAATCTTCCATCTGATCCGATTGAATTTTAGCGACCGCGAAGTATTTCGACTCAGGATGAGAGAAATACCACCCCGATACTGAAGCGCCAGGCCACATTGCATAACTTTCCGTTAGCTTCATTCCAGTATGCTTTTGCGCATCAAGCAATTCCCAAATCAACTGTTTTTCAGTATGCTCTGGACACGCTGCATAACCAGGCGCCGGCCGAATACCTTGGTATTTTTCACGGATAAGATCGTCATTAGATAATGCCTCATCTGATGCATAACCCCAGTATTCTTTGCGAACTTTTTCATGTAAATACTCAGCAAAGGCTTCAGCCAATCTGTCTGCAACTGCTTTGACCATTATGCCATTATAGTCATCGCCCGCAGCAATATAGCTATTTGCTAATTCATCTTCTCCAATGCCACCCGTTACTGCAAAGGCGCCAATGTAATCAGCAATATTAGCGCTTTTCTCAGCGACAAAATCTGACAAGCAATAGTTTGCAAACTTTTCTTTTAGCGTTTGCTGTCGTAAGTGATGAGCCACCCCTATAACCTGTGTTCGATCCTCATCTTTATAAATTTCGATATCGTCGCCAACCCGGTTTGCAGGAAATAACCCCACAACCCCTTTGGCCTGTAATTGACCGTTTTCAATTACGTTGTCAAGCATTTCATTTGCGTCAGCCAACAACGAGCGCGCCTGCTCACCCACCACGTCATCTTCAAGAATGCGCGGGTACTTTCCAGCTAAAGACCAGGTTAAGAAAAACGGTGTCCAATCGATATACTCGCGAAGCGTAGCTAAATCTACAGTAACTGGGGTTACGCCCAACTTATTAGGAACTATAGGGGGCACAGTAAAGTCTGGCCGATACGCATTTTCCCTTGCTTGGGCCAACGGCACAGGTTTGCTGCGGGGTTTCTTCCGTGCATGCTGCTCTCGTACCTTGTCATATTCGCGGCTTAACTCAGCTGAAAATATATCGCGAGATCCCTTATTTAATAGCTTTTGACATACCCCTACCGCACGGCTGGCGTTTGGAACGTACACTACAGGGGCATGATAATTTTGTTCTATTTTAACTGCGGTATGCGCTTTAGACGTTGTCGCACCACCAATAAGCAATGGAATTTCATAGCCTTGACGTTCCATCTCTTTGGCGACATGCACCATTTCGTCAAGTGAAGGTGTAATAAGGCCTGATAGGCCAATCATGTCTACCTGCTCTTCTTTTGCAATCTGAAGGATGGTTGCCGCAGGCACCATTACGCCTAAATCAATAACTTCAAAATTATTGCATTGAAGTACAACACCCACAATATTTTTACCAATATCGTGTACATCGCCTTTTACTGTTGCCAGTAATATTTTGCCGTTGCTCTTAGCACCATCGGACTTTTCGGCTTCGATATAGGGCTGAAGATGCGCGACGGCTTTTTTCATTACACGGGCTGACTTTACTACTTGGGGAAGGAACATTTTACCTTCACCAAACAAATCACCTACCACGTTCATTCCATCCATCAACGGCCCTTCAATAACATGAAGGGGGCGCTCTGCTTCTAACCTCGCAGCCTCAGTATCCTCGATTATATAATCGGTGATCCCTTTTACTAGCCCATGCTCTAAACGTTTAGTAACCGGCTGTTCACGCCAACTCAGGTCATCTTTTGCTGCGGCTTTACCATCGCCTTGGTAATTTGGCGCTATATCAAGAAGGCGTTCGGTTGAATCGCTACGCCGGTTTAATATTACATCTTCTACTGCATCGCGCAGTTCTTTTGGAATTTCATCATAAACTTCTAGTTGCCCCGCGTTGACAATTGCCATGTCCATACCGGCGCGAATAGCATAATAAAGAAACACCGAATGCATGGCTTCACGCACGGGGTTATTGCCACGAAATGAGAAAGAAATATTCGAAAGACCGCCTGAAATGTGGGCGTAGGGGCACGTTTTACGAATCTCTCGCGTGGCCTCGATAAAGTCCACTGCGTAGTTATCGTGCTCTTCTATGCCTGTGGCGACAGCGAAGATATTTGGGTCAAAAATAATGTCTTCTGGCGGAAACCCTATTTCTTCGGTCAGTAACTTATAGCTGCGCTGGCATATTTCTACTTTGCGCTGTTTGGTATCGGCTTGACCTTTTTCATCAAATGCCATTACCACGGTAGCAGCACCAAAACGTTTTATCTCTTTGGCTTGCGATAGGAAGCTTTGCTCCCCTTCTTTTAAGCTAATAGAGTTTACAATAGCTTTGCCCTGCACACACTTTAGCCCCGCTCTGATAACATCCCACTTTGAGGAGTCGATCATAATTGGTACACGGCTAATATCAGGTTCAGAAGCAATTAAATTTAAAAAGGTCACCATCGCTTGCTCAGAATCGAGCATGGCTTCATCCATATTAATATCGATGATTTGTGCTCCATTTTCGACTTGCTGACGGGCGACGTCTAAGGCCGTTTCATAATCGCCTTCAAGTATTAAACGCTTGAAGCGAGCAGAACCAGTAACATTGGTACGTTCACCGATATTAATAAAATTTGAAAAATCTGCGCTCACACTGCCTCCTAGTGTACAAATGGCTCAAGGCCCGACAAACGCATTTTTGGCGCTAGTGTCGGCACGATGCGGGGCTTAATATCGGCCACGGCATTGGCTATTTCTGCAATGTGTTGCGGGGTACTTCCGCAACAACCGCCCACGATATTGACCAACCCAGAGGTCGCCCACTCTTTAATATGGGCGGCCATTTCCGGCCCTTCCATATCATATTCGCCAAATTCATTGGGCAGTCCGGCATTAGGATGCGCCGATACTAAGCACTCGCTAACATTAGCGACTTCTTCTACATATTGGCGTAATAAGTCGGGCCCTAACGCACAATTTAAGCCAAAGGAGAATGGTGAAATATGACACATAGAGTAATAGAACGCTTCAGCTGTCTGCCCCGATAATGTGCGACCAGATGCATCGGTTATGGTACCTGAGATCATAACCGGTAACGACACCCCAAGTTTTTCAAATACACCTTCCACCGCATAGGCCGCGGCCTTAGCGTTAAGGGTGTCGAAAATAGTCTCTAACATGATCAAATCTACACCGCCCTCGATAAGCGCTTCGGTGGACTCAGTATACGCTTCAACTAATTCATCAAAAGTAACGTTACGCTTTCCCGGGTCGTTTACATCGGGAGAGATAGAGGCGGTGCGGTTCGTGGGCCCAAGAACGCCCGCAACGAACCGGGGCTTTTCGGGTGTTTTGGCGGTAAACGCATCTGCGGCTTTACGTGCTACTTTCGCAGCCGCCAAATTAATATCCCGTGATAGGGTTTGCATATCGTAATCTGCCATGGCTATCGTGGTGGCATTAAACGTATTGGTTTCTACAATATCTGCGCCAGCGGCAAAATAGTCACAATGAATATTATAAATAATATCTGGCTGGGTAACCGATAGCAGGTCGTTATTTCCTTTTACATCACAATGCCAATCGGCAAACTGTGTACCGCGATAGTCTTCTTCTTCCAGTTTATGTTCTTGGATCATGGTACCCATTGCACCATCAAGAATAAGAATACGCTGTTTCGCTGCCTCTAGTAATAGGGCGCGCTTTTGGTTTGAAGTGGTTTGTCGGCTCACGGGTTACCTCTTAGGCTGCGGTTTTTCAGCAAGCTGGTTTAAATCATATGGCGTGGTCTGGTAAACGTAATAGTTTAGCCAATTGGTAAATAACAAACTTCCATGGGAGCGCCATTGTACTATGGGTGATTGGGTCGGGTCGTCATTCGTAAAATAGTTCTTCGGAATTGCGGGTTGCTGACCTGACTGCAGATCACGAAAATATTCATCTTTTAAAGTATCGGGATCGTACTCAGGGTGCCCAGTAACAAACACCATACGCTTATCATGGGACGCCACAATATATGCACCCACATCATCAGACTCTGCCACCACTTGCAAGCCATCTGCCTTATTATATAACGATGTGTCTATATGACCGTACCGTGAGTGAGGGGCATAAAACACCGGGTCGAAACCACGTAGAAGCTCATTATTAGGGTCGTTTACACGATGAGAAAACACCCCAGAGAATTTATTTTCACGCAGTTTACGGGTTACACCGTAAAAGTGATACATGGCCGCGTGGGCCGCCCAACAAAGATACAGTGTTGAGTTTACATGGCGCTGCGCCCATTCAAGGATAGTGGTCATAGTATCCCAGTACTTCACTTCTTCATAATCAAGCATAGCAAGGGGGGCCCCAGTTACGATAAGGCCATCGTATTTCTTATTCGCTATTGAAGAGAAGTCGTGATAGAAGGCGTCCATATGAGACTGCGGCGTGTGCTTTGGTGCTTGATTATCAATACGAATAAAGTCTACATTAATTTGCAGCGGCGTATTAGACAGTAGGCGGAGCAGTTGTACTTCAGTCTCAATTTTATTTGGCATTAAATTCAAAATACCAACTTCTAATGGACGAATTTCCTGGCTTGCAGCCCTGTCCATATCCATAGTGAAAATATTTTCACCTAATAACACATTTTGTGCGGGGAGTTGGTCGGGGATACGAATCGGCATACAAAGCTCCAGTCATTATTTACTATGACTGTATTGTGGCAATTAACCAGAGTATGTCAACATCTTTACGTCTAGACGTCCAAATGAATTTTCTATAACCCTGTGTCGGGTTGTCTATGTACCATACTTAGCATCTCTGCTTCAGCGCGGGGAATATCGCAGGCTTCCATCACCTCTTCTATAGAAGCGCCTTGTTTTACTAGCTCTGCAGCGCGTTGATAAAGTCGCAGGGAAGGATCTTGCAGTTTCAATTCTCGAATTTGGCTTTCAAATTCATCAAACTTTTGTTGCAATGATTGAATATGACGTGTGACCACAAGACTGCGGGCTTGGTCTTCGTTTTGTTGGTGGGCAAAGTTACGCACTGCTGCTTCCGCGGCGGCTATTTTCTGTGCGTTTTGCTGCTCATGAGTGTGAAGTAGTTGATAGACCGTTCTTATCTTTACAAATATCACGCCTATCAGCGCGGCTAAAATAATAACAACCACGATTAGTGCAAGTTCAATTGTCGTTGGCGCTACCCACTGCATTTCCATGTGAACTATGCCTCTTTACACCCTAGAAAAGATGAAACAAAAGAGCAGACAACACATGCTGCTCTTTTTTGTCGTTGTGATTAAGACGCGTTTATATACTACTTAATTCGTCCCATTCTTCATCACTTAACAACTTGTTAAGATCGACTAAGATAAGTAGCTCGCCATCTCGATTGCTCACGCCTTGGATAAATTTAGCACTCTCTTCAGTGCCTACATTTGGCGCACTATCAATTTCAGAAGATCGCAAGTAAACCACCTCGGCTACACTATCCACCAAGATACCAACAACTTGCTCGTCTGACTCTATAATCACAATACGGGTGTTATCGGTCATTTCCGCCGGCGGCAGCCCAAAGCGAGCACGTGTATCAATAACAGTGACTACATTACCCCGTAAATTGATGATCCCTAAAACGTAATCTGGAGCACCGGGCACGGGGGCTATCTCGGTATAACGTAATACTTCTTGAACCTGCATTACGTTAATCCCATACGTCTCTTCACCTAAACGATAGGTTACCCACTGAAGGATCTCATCGTTATCAGTGTTGTTACTATTTGTTCTTTCATCGCTCATGAACCTGGCTCCCAATACTATGGCGTCTGGTCGTTACTGCCTAAGCCTTTGTTAAGCATAATTATTAATTCGCTAACGTCGATTAACGCGCACATTTTTTCTTTTACCATCCCGGCTAGCCAAGGACGTTTTCCTACAGACTCACGCCATTTGACGTCAGCTTTTGATAGAGTGACTGTGTTGACTAGTTTTTCACTAGCCAGCCCCCACTGACTCTCGCCTAACATAATAAGATATCGGTAGTTAAGCGATTGTTCGAGTGTTTCATCATATTTTTCTGGCATTACCCATCTTGCACTATCCACTACATTGAGTTTTTCCTCTCGATGTAGCATCACCCCCATAAACCAGTCAGGCTTACCAAATAAGGGGCCTATTTTACCTAATTGATGTATACCACCAAGCGTAATCAGCGGCACGGCTAGGGTTAACCCGGCAACGTCAAAAAATAGCGCCTGAAAATGCTCATCGAGTCTATCTTTTAATGCCAGCTTTGGATTGCTTACTACGCTATCATCAATGGTATTCGCATCGTCACTTGCAACCTGTTGGTTTATATCTTCAATAAACTGCGCATCGTCTTGCCTGGCTACATCTATATCATCAATCGATGAAACTTGAGGGGTGTCTTGTGCAATCTCTTGCTCCCCTAGACCTATATCCACCCCTGATGTCTGACTTTCATCGGCAATCTGTTGCGCTGCTTGTTCAAGCAAGCGAGAGGCACGAACGCTAGCATCGTCAGGCTTTACCTGCTCGTTAAGAAGGCTATCTAGATATGCCTCCATAACGTCTTCACGTGCAAAGGGTGATTGCTTACTCATGTTACGTTATTTCTCCAGCGCCTCTAGTAGTTTAGCATATGCGCTTACGCCTCGTGTCTTCGGGTAGGCAACCGAAATAGGCAACTGTACTAAACTGGCATCTCTAAAATGAGTATCTACGGGGATCACTCCCCGCCATACACGCTCACCGTAATCAGAAACAAGCCGCTTGTGCGATGCGAGGGCTGCATTGGTACGCTTGTCAAACATGGTAGGTACAATCACCGTATCGAAGGACTTTTGCAACGACCTACCCATGATTTCCATGGTTCGTATCATTCTATCTAGCCCCTTTAATGCAAGGTATTCTGTTTGTGTTGGCACAATAACTTTATTGCATGCAGCAAGGGCATTAACCATCAGCACCCCTAACACAGGAGGACAGTCAATAATGGCCACATCAAATTCATGCGCTACTTTTGCCAATGCTTTTTTCAATACCAACCCCATCCCCTGTTCGCTTCCCATAGATCTATCTAGGGTTGCTAATGCCATGGTAGCAGGTAGCACATACAAATTATCTAGTTTGGTCGGACACAAACAATCCAATACCTTATCGGCAGTAATGTTCCGAGATTGAATAAAAATATCGTATACCGAGTGACTTAACGCCTCGGTATCAATGCCGAAATAGTAGCTTAATGACGCGTGAGGATCTGTGTCTACCATTAACACCCGCTTTCCCGCCTGTGCTAACAAGCCACCGAGCGATACGGTAGTAGTGGTTTTACCTACACCACCTTTTTGGTTTGCGACGGTCCACACTTTCATTTAGCAATTCCTAGCACAACGCATGCGTGTATACGCCTTTTCAATGAAAACATTTACTTCATTTCAGTTTGTATACAGTTACTCATATCATCAATATTAATACTTTTCACCGAAATATTGGCCATAGTTACCGCCTGTGGCATACCATAAACGACACAGGAATCTTGGTCCTGCGCCCATATGGTGGCCCCTTTATCTTTCAGTAATCGACTACCTTCTCTACCGTCAGCTCCCATACCGGTAAGAATAATGCCTAACACGTCACCACCATAGGCTTTTGCTAATGACCCAAACGTTAAATCGACACTGGGTTTATAACTTATCTTCCCGCCCGGATTAGCATCGGTAATGGCGATGGTTTTATAAGGGCCTTTTGCTTCAATTAACAGTTGTCGCCCACCGGGTGCCAAATAAGCCCAGCCCGGTTTCAATATATCGCCGTGCTCAGCTTCCTTCACATTAATGTTGCAATGCCCATTTAATCGTTGGGCAAAAGCGGTGGTGAAGGTTCCTGGCATATGCTGAACCAATACAATGGGATAGGCGAAGTTAGCCGGTAAGGGGGCTAAGACCTTTTGAAGGGCTACAGGACCGCCGGTGGACGCACCTATGGCTAAACAATGATAATGCTTTCCGGAGGCTTTGACAGACGAAACAGTAGGCTGCAAAGCGGCCCCTTGCCTACCCGACAATAAGCCAGATGATCGTATCAACCTTGGCGCTGGTGCATTGTCGGGAAGCTTTCTTGGCTCTATGCGTTTAGTGGTTAATCGTCTTAGACCTAAACCCCTACGTGCAATTAAACGTACCTTAGTACACAATAATCGCGCTGCATCTTTTCTATCTTTAGCAATATCTTCAAATTTTTTCGGTAGAAAATCGAGGGCGCCGGCTTCTAAGGCATCTAGGGTCGCCTGCGCGCCATGATGGGTAAGCGAGGAAAACATTAGAATAGGAAGAGGGCGCGATGCCATTATTGCTTTCACCGCCGAAATCCCGTCCATCACCGGCATTTCAACATCCATTGTGATGACATCAGGTGATAGCGTTTCAATTTTTTCTAAGGCGTCACGACCATTTCTGGCTTCGCCAATGACTTCTAGCTCTCTATCATCATCAAGTATTTCACGTACTCGACGACGATAAAAAGCTGAATCGTCCACGACCAGGACTTTAAAGACCATGGATGTTTATTCCTATTTGCTTCGTCGTCTTACTTCAAGGGTTTACGTGCGTAGCGCTTGAGTAAACTTGGAACGTCTAAAATGAGTGCGATACCGCCATCGGAAGTGATCGTTGCACCCGCCATTCCCGGAGTACCCTGGAGTAACGCGTCCAGCGGTTTTATCACCACTTCTTCTTGACCAATTAGCGCGTCAACTACAAAACCCACTTGCTGTGTTCCTATTTGGGCAACAACTACATGGCCTTTGTCCCTTTCGATATCCTTTGGACCACGTATTAACCACTCTGCTAAGAAAAAGAGTGGGATCGCCTTTGAACGCACGATCATTGTTAACTGGCCATCTACCGTATTGGTCTTTTTGATGTCCATATTAATAATTTCGTTCACCGCCCCAAGGGGTAACGCAAAGGTTTGTTTACCAACAACAATCATTAACGTAGGCAGTATGGCTAATGTTAGTGGTACCTTGATATCAAGGCGCGTACCCTTACCAAGCTGTGAGTCGATATTAACCGTACCATTTAGCTGGTTAATCTTAGTTTTTACCACATCCATGCCCACGCCCCGACCTGAAATATCACTTATTTCAGTTTTGGTCGAAAAGCCTGGCGCAAAGATAAGATTAAACGCTTCAACATCTGACATGCGTGCGGCGGCATCTGCATCGAGCACCCCACGGCTAATAGCAATCTCTTTTAACTTTTCAGGATCCATCCCCTTACCATCATCTTCAATGGTAAGTAGGATATGATCCCCTTCTTGGGACGCAGACAGTTTAACTGTTCCCATCCGAGGCTTGCCTGCTGCCACGCGCTCATCAGGCATTTCTACACCGTGATCCACTGAGTTTCGCACTAAGTGAACCAAAGGATCAGCCAACGCCTCTACCAAGTTTTTATCTAAATCTGTTTCTTCGCCTTCAAGCTCAAGTGTAATTTCTTTCTTAAGACTACGGGCAAGATCGCGTACTACCCGAGGGAAGCGGCCAAACACTTTCTTAATTGGCTGCATACGGGTTTTCATTACCGCGCCTTGTAGGTCTCCGGTAACTACATCGAGGTTGGCGATTGCCTTCGACATACTCTCATCGTTTGAGTTAATGCCTAAACTTAATAACCGATTTCGCACCAATACCAATTCCCCTACCATATTCATAATTTGGTCGAGTCGCTTGGTATCTACACGAACTGTAGTTTCACCCTGAGGCGCTGAAGGAGACGCTTTTTTGTCGTCTTTTTTGTCTTCTTTCTTGCCTTTGTTTTGCGCAGCAGGCGCACTAACCTCTGGTTTCTTCGCAGCAGGTTGTTGTGCTTTAGCGGGGGCCGCTGGCGTGGATTTTTGCTGTTCTTGCTTCGCCTTATTTATGGCATCAGTCGCCTTTGTATCTACAGGCGGCTTATTGGTGGGCGCACTTACCGACGTTGATGGCCCCTGTCCTGCGCCATGTAATTGGTCTAGCAAAGCTTCAAATTCATCGTCCGATATTTCATCACCATTACTGGTAGTATCTGTAGAGGGCTCTGTCACTACAGGTGCAGCTGGCGCTGGCGGCGTATCTTCTTTGCCAAACTGACCTTTTCCATGAAGCTCATCTAACAAGGCTTCAAATTCATCATCGGTAATATCATCACCGGCGGTTGAAGGTTCGGCTTCAACTGGCGTAGGTGCGGCTGTAGTGGGCTTGCTACCGCTTGGGCCACCAGCGCCATGGAGCTCGTCTAATAATGCTTCAAATTCGTCTTCAGTAATCTCGTCAATTCCGCCGTCACTTTTTGATGAAAATGGGTCTGTGGCTGGTTTCTCTATTGAAAACTCTTCCACTGGCTCACTGGATTGTTGCGTTTCACTGTCCGTAGCAAAAATATTTTCATCAGGGGTTTCGGGGTGACTGAGTTTATGAAGTGTATCGACAAGTTGCGCATCAGCGGGAACCAAAGGTTCTCTCGATTTCACCTTTTCAAACATATCTACAACAACGTCGGTTGCCTGTAGAATAATATCCATCAACTCGGGTGTAAGTGTACGTTGCCCATTACGCATAACGTCAAATACGTTTTCCGCTCCGTGGCAAATTTCTACCAATTCGGTAAGTGAAAGAAAGCCAGCCCCGCCTTTTACTGTATGATAGCCGCGAAAAATCGCATTAAGTAAATCAGCGTCTTCTGGGTGGTTCTCAAGATCAACGAGTTGTTCTTGTAATTGTTCAAGTATCTCTCCGGCTTCCACCAGAAAGTCCTGTAATATTTCCTCGTCAACATCAAACGACATGCGCCTGCTCCCCTAAAAACCTAAGCTAGACAAAAGATCATCGACGTCATCTTGCCCCGAAACAACGTCATCGCGTTTCTCAGCATCGATAATAGGGCCTTCTGCCACAACATTATCGGCTTTTTTGACTGTCTTGACCGCTGGTTTGGTCGTATCTGACGACTCAGGCTCACCGAACATGGTAAGCATATTCACTAAGCTTTCTTCTACTTCCTTCACCAAATCTATAACCCGGCGAATAACTTGTCCGGTTAAATCCTGATACCCCTGTGCCATTAGCACTTCGGTAAGTAACTGGGTTAGTTTGGCTGATTGATCTACGCCCTCTTCAAGTAACTCGTCGAGATCACCACACAGGGCTTTAAACTCGCCTAGTTCTATTTGACGGCTCATCAGCTTTTTCCACTCTGGCATCACCTTTTCAATTCGCCCTGACAAAGTCTCGGCGATAGGCATACTTTCTTCAACAGCGTCCATCGTGGTATTGGCGGCTTTTTCTGTTTCTTCAATAACGTAGGTCAAACGAGTTTGTGCGTCTGGGATATCGTCGTTGGCGAGATCTTTAATGCGTTCATCAATTTGAAAGTTATTTAACGCGTCATGAAGTTGACGGGTTAATTTTCCTACCTCTGCAAAGAGCTCTATCGACTCTTTCATTGAAACCGCTTCTAAGATGGCACTCGCTGACGCATTGTCACCTTCTTCCAAATACCTGACTAACTGTTTAGCTTCGTCTAGGGAAATGGGCACATTTACGTTTGCTGTCATCCAGTAAACCTCATTTTTCTTGTGAGCGCCTGGATTAACCTAAACGTTCGAAAATTTTATCGAGTTTTTCTTTCAAGGTTGCGGCCGTGAAAGGTTTGACAACATATCCGTTAACGCCCGCTTGTGCGGCGGCAACAATTTGTTCTTTTTTGGCTTCCGCAGTTACCATTAATACAGGCAGGTGTTTTAGTTTTTCGTCGGCGCGGATAGCACGCAACAAATCAATACCTTGCATGCCAGGCATATTCCAGTCGGTGACGACAAAGTCAAAGTCGCCTTGCTGAAGCATAGGTAACGCGGTATTGCCGTCGTCCGCTTCCTGGATATTGGCGAAACCCAAATCTTTAAGCAGGTTCTTTATGATACGTCTCATGGTGGAAAAATCATCAACCACAAGAATCTTCATATTTTTATCCAAAATAGCCTCCAGTGAGGGGTTAATTGTTATTAATATCTATTCTTCGTCAGCTCGCCAAGACTTCATTCGAGATTTGAGTTTTAACATGGCCTGACTATGAATTTGACTGACTCTCGATTCACTCACATCAAGCACTTCACCTATTTCTCTTAGGTTAAGTTCTTCATCGTAGTATAACGACAGTACAATAGCTTCTCGCTCTGGTAACGTGGTTATAGCTTGTGCTAACGCTTTTTGGAAGGCGCCTTGCATAAGGTCATCAAGGGGTGCATCAATGCCGCGATTTTTATCAGTGGATATAACGTCTTCTGATACACCTAAATCTTCAATGCCGACAAGCTTACCTGCATTTACCTCATTTAACATCTGGTGATAGTCTTGCATGCTAACATTCAGTTTTGCAGCAATATCTACATCGCGCGCGTCGCGCCCCGTTTCTCCTTCAACTTGAGAAATCGCTTCGGTAATAGCGCGTCCATTTTTATGTACCGAACGGGGTGTCCAATCGCCTTTTCTTATTTCATCTAGCATGGCACCGCGAATACGAATACCTGCAAACGTTTCAAAACTGGCCCCTTTAGAGCCGTCAAAATTTCGTGCGGCTTCAAGTAATCCTATCATGCCAGATTGGATTAAATCGTCCACTAATACACTGGCAGGTAATCTCGCAATTAGGTGGTGGGCAATACGCTTAACTAACGGCGCATGTCGCTCAACTAATTGCGCTTTATCGGTTTGTTGTCGATAAGCGGCTGCCTTACTGTTCAACGCTGATTTCCTACTGCTTTGTTTGAAACTAACTGTTCAATGAAAAACTCTAAATGCCCCCCTGGCTGAGAAGGAATAGGCCAGGTGAGTGCCTTAGTCGCTAAACGACTGATTGCCACTGCCGCAGGCGAACTTGGATAGGCATCAACAATAGAGGTTTGCTTTCTCACAGCTCTGCGAATATTTTCATCAAACGGAACGGTTGCTACTAATTCTAATGCTACATCTAAAAAGCGCCCGGTCACCTTTGACAATTTGCTAAACAGTTCTTGCCCTTCACGTACATCGCGAACCATATTGGCCACAACTTTAAAGCGAAACACGCCATGTTCGCGATTAAGAATCTTGATAAGGGCATAGGCGTCGGTAAGAGAGGTAGGCTCATCGCATACTACCACCATGATATCCTGAGATGCCTTAGAGAAACTAAGTACCATATCGGATATACCGGCCGCAGTATCCACTATTAGCACATCTATCTGTGAACGAAGTTCACTAAATGCACGAATAAGCCCAGCATGTTCTGTAGGGGAGAGTTCCGCCATAGACTGAGAACCAGACGTAGCTGGTGCTATTTTTATTCCGTGGGGCCCTGTAACTAACACCTCATCGAGTGTGCATTCGCCGGAAAGAACATGAGATAGGTTTTTTTCTACCCTAAGTCCTAGCATCACATCAACATTGGCCAGACCTAAGTCTGCATCCAATACCATGACACGTTTCCCTTGCTTAGCCATCGCAATAGCGGTGTTAAGGGTAATATTGGTTTTTCCCACGCCACCTTTACCACCGGTGACGGCGATAACCTTAATTAGCCGTGATTGCTTCATTTTTCGTAAGCTACTCGCTTGATCATCAATCATACTGCTCGCGCTGTTCTGATCACATTATTGGTACTAGTATGATTCAAACCGTACTTTTTATAAAGCTTTGCAGCAGCAGATACTAAAGATTTTGCTTCCGCTACCTTAATATCTTCTGGAACTTTCTGCCCGTCCGTCACATAGCTTACAGGAAGTTGATATTCAACCGCTGCACTAAGCACTTCTCCTAAAGAGTAGCACTCGTCTAACTTAGTGAAGATACAACCGCTTAATTCAATACCATCATACGCTTCAATGATGCGTTGCAATGCAGGATATTGGGTATTCGCTTGCGCGACCAAGTATTTTTTCACTGATTGCATTTGCCCATTGTCAAATTGCTGAATTTGTTTAATTAATCTACTGTCACGCTGACTAAAGCCCGCAGTATCAATAAGCACTAAACGCTTGTGCCGTAATTGAAATAGCAAATCAGCGAGTTCTTCACTGCTTTGTGCTTTTCTCACGGTACAACCGATGATTTTGCCATAGGTTGCCAATTGTTCAAAGGCAGCAATACGATAAGTATCTATGGTAATCATTGCTACCGAGTCTGCGCCATATTTTTGTGCGTAACGCGCAGCCAATTTTGCAACTGTTGTTGTCTTCCCCGTGCCGGTTGGACCAACTAATGCAACTGCACCTTGCTCGCTGAGTATATCGTTACCTGTTGTATTAATACGATTAGCCAATAGGTTTAAAAGGTATACCCATGCATCACGCTCGTTATAGTGTGATGGCGTATAGCTAATTAGCTGGCTTGCGAGAGCGGGGCTTAAGCCCATATCGGTCAAACGTTGAATAAGATAATGGTGAACGGGTTGCTGGCGGCGCTGCTTGGCTTCCATCAAGTCGGCGACTTGATGTTGCAGTACGTTACGTAACGAGGCCAACTCTTCCTTTATTTGCGAAAGCTCTGCTGATGGCACCTGCGGTACGTCTTCTATTCCCGCGGCTTGATGTGCAGGAAATTCGTTCGCAGTCTGCTGCTCTTCAACATCATCGATAAACGCATCGGAAAAATCGAGGTGCGATGCAATATCATTGGCGTGTTGCGGATTGCCACCTACTGGACGGGGTGCGTCTTCGTAGCCTTTAGCTTGGGGTTTATTACCACCGTGTTGCTTTTCTAATAGCGCTTTTAAACTATCAGGGCCATCGTCGCCAATAATTTCACTTAAACTTGGGGTGGTTTTTTGTTGCGCTGGCTTAGCAGCCGCCTGTTGAACCGGTTTTTTTACCGCGAATTGCCCTTCAGGCTCTTTGTCATAGGCCGCGACTAATTCAATTCCATCGGCCACCTTTCGGTTTGACATGATAACTGCTTCGCTTCCCAGCTCTGCTTTTACCTGACTCAGAGCTTCACGCATGTCTTTACCAAAAAAACGTCTGATTTTCATTGCAACCTTCTCCAATCACCCAGCGTCAGATTATTGACCTACCGAACTGACTATTTTTATCTGCTTGTCGTCAGGCACTTCTTGGTACGAAAGTACATGTAGGCCTGCAACGGAGTATTTTAAGAAGCGAGAAAGTACTGGGCGCAACATGCCGGAGGTGAGTAATACCGCAGGCTCACCTTCAAGTTCTTGTTGCTGACTCGCTTGTTGCAATGATTTTTGCAACTTATCTGCCAGTCCTGGTTCAATACCAGCGCCGTCCTCGCCACCTGCTTGTAAAGACTGGTGCAACATCTGTTCCAACTCTGGCGCCAAGGTTATGACAGGTATTTCTTTGGCGCCTTGGGTAATTTCCTGGACGATTAAACGCTTAAGCGCAATACGTACGGCAGAAACCAATACATCTGGGTCTTGGCTACGGGGCCCGTACTCGCTAAGGGTTTGCACTATGGTGCGCATATCTCTAATAGGCACGCCTTCAAACAATAAAGTTTGAAGCACTTTAACCATGGTGCTAAGCGGCAATATATCTGGTACTAAGCCTTCCACCAATTTCGGATGTTGCTTCGCCAACATATCTAATAACTGCTGTGCTTCTTCATGGCCTAAAAGCTGATAAGCATTGTTGGTAAGCAATTGGCTAAGGTGTGTTGCAACTACTGTGGCGGCATCTACTACCGTATAACCTAAGGTTTGCGCATGTTCACGCTTGCTGGGTTTAATCCATACCGCGTCTAAACCAAAGGCTGGGTCTTGGGTGGCACGTCCTTCAAGTTTTCCAAATACTTGGCCTGGATTTATCGCCAACTCTTCTTCGTGACTAATTTGTGCATCACCAATGGTGACACCTAACATCGCTATGGTGTAGGTATTGGGTTCTAAATCTAAGTTATCGCGAATGTGCACAGGCGGGATCAAAAACCCCAACTCTTGCGACAGCTTTTTCCTTACCCCTTTAATTCGGGTAAGTAGCTCGCCGCCTTGCGACTTATCTACCAGTGGGATAAGTCGATAACCCACCTCTAACCCTATGGTATCTACCTGCTGAACGTCATCCCACCCGAGCTCTTTAACCTCAGGCGCTACGCTTTCATCTTTTACCATGCCTGTAGGCTCAACCGGTTGTGCCGCTTTGCGCTTCGCTGTTACCCCCTGCCAAAACGCAATGCCAGCAATTAATACTGCGAAACCTAAAAAGGCCACATGGGGCATACCTGGAATAATCCCCATTACGAACAAGACGCCCGCGGCTATATAGAGGGCTTGATTATTCCCAAGTTGACCGCGAATTTCTTTACCCATTTCTTGGGTTTCATTTTCTCGGGTAACGATAATGGCGGTAGCCACGGAAAGTAGTAGCGATGGGATTTGCGCAACCAAGCCATCCCCAATTGTTAATATGGTATACACCTCGATGGCACGTCCAAAACTTAGATCGTGCTGAAACATACCGATAAACAAGCCGCCTACAATGTTAATTAACATAATGAACAGACCGGCAACGGCGTCACCTTTAACAAATTTAGACGCACCGTCCATAGAGCCATAGAAGTCGGCTTCTGCGGTAATTTCTTCACGACGTGCGCGGGCTTGATCTTGGTCGATATACCCAGCATTCAAGTCTGCATCGATAGCCATTTGCTTTCCTGGCATAGCATCAAGCGTAAAGCGAGCACTTACTTCTGAGATACGTCCAGCCCCTGCTGTAACCACTTTAAAGTTGATAATGAGCAAGATAGCAAAAACGACAACCCCCACTGCATAGTTACCCCCGATAACCACAGCACCGAAGGCTTCGATAACCTTACCGGCGGCATCTCCCCCTTCGTGGCCGTAGAGTAATACAACACGGGTTGAGGCGACGTTTAGCGCCAAGCGTAATACGGTTGCGATAAGCAGAACTAAAGGAAAAATACCAAAATCGACGGGTTTTTGGGTTAATACCGCCACTAAGATAATGACCAAAGAAAGGGCGATATTAAAACTAAATAGTACGTCTAATAAGAACGGAGGCATGGGTAAAATAACCATGCCCATAATAGCGAGTAAAACGATGGGTGCGCCCAAGCCACTCGTAAAGTTCTGCAGCTGACTTTTGTCGAATCGCTGAAGGTAACCGGATAACTGCATTTAAGGAAGTCTCTCTAACAGAAAATTGACGCTTTTGATTATCTGTAGCGAGTATTACAACTAACGTGCCAGCTTTTCTAACGGGGCAAATACGGGGCGCTTAGCGCCTAATAAAACACTAACTTAACGGCGCAAATCTGGTGGTATTGGAAGATCTCGTTTAAGCGGACTAGGTCGTTTGCCCTTACCTTCACGGTGGGCCTTTAGCTGGTAAACGTGCGCTAATACTTGTGCCACAGCCATAAATAGGCCGTTGGGGATTTCGTCATCAACCTCTGTTGAGTAGTAAATGGCACGGGTTAACACCGGCGAAGGTATTAGTGGAACATCATTGGCTGTGGCTATTTTACGAATGTGCATGGCCAGCTCATCAGCGCCCTTAGCAACAACAACGGGGGCGCGATGGCCACTTTCGTCGTATTTTATAGCAACCGAATAGTGAGTGGGGTTAGTTACCACAACATCGGCTTTAGGTACATCCTGCATCATACGCTTAGTCGCTGCTTGATATTGTAAACGGCGTATTCTACCTTTAACCATAGGATCGCCTTCCGCATTCTTATGCTCGTCCTTAACCTCTTGTTTCGACATCTTCATTTCTTCGTTGTGCTTATACATTTGATAAGGCACATCGATGACGACAATAGGGATCATACCGCATACCAGCATAAGAAACGCCCACTGCAGCATATCCATAGCGTGAAACAAATTGCCTGGGTACACTTCCATATCAAGGTGAAGCGCTTCATCTTGGAAGAACAATAACGCTGTAATGGCCATCCCGATAATAACCACCACCTTAGCGATAGATTTGATTAATTCTACCAAGCCGTTGGTACCGAACATGCGTTTAAACCCGCTTAACGGGTTCATTTTATTGCCTTTAAACTTCGCCCCTTCCCACGTAAAGTTAAAGCCACCTAAGGCGATAGAGCCATATATCCCGGCTATCATAGCCACTACCATGTACACTAATACCGGCGCCGCTATGCTGGAAAAGGCCTCGCCCCACGCAGCAAACATATGTGTCGTATCGTAAGTTTCATCACGAGAAAGAACAAACATACGTTGGGTAAGCTTAAAAACTGACTCAGCTATCCAGCCCCCTACCATTAAAAACATAAACGCACTCACCACCAACACCAAGGTAGTGGAAAGTTCTCTTGATCGCGCAAGCTGGCCCTTTTTTCGGGCATCGTCGAGTTTTTTCCCCGTGGGGTCTTCTGTTTTTTCGCTTGAATCAGCCATCTAGTCGCTTCGCTTCAAGTTAGTAGGCGCTATCGAAGTTAAATGCATCACGGACAAATCCTTAGCAGTTCACACATAAGTTGCTGAGCGCGTATCCACTGAGTTTCAAAATGCACGGTGAAATTATCGAGGTTCACCCAAATAATCAGTAGCCCCATTACCTGAGCTATAGAAAAACCAATACTGAAAATATTTAACTGGGGGGCGGCTTTCGTCATAACGCCAAAGGCTAGATTAACTATCAATAGCGACACTATAGGCGCCAACGATAAGGTGACAGCAGAAATAAACATCCAGCCCCCCCAGTGGGCGATACTGCGAAACTGCTCTCCCGTCCACCACGCTTCGCCAATCGGAAACGCCTGAAAGCTCATCACTATCATTTGGATCATTGCTAGATGACCGTCAAAGGTCCAGAACAATAAGGTGGCAAGAATTAAGTAAAATTGGCCCACTGCGGGCACGTTAATTCCATTTACTGGGTCAACAATTGAGGCAAACCCCAAACCTGTTTGCATTGCAATTATTTGGCCCGCTAAAACAAAGGTGTTTAGCACCATCATCGAAATGAAGCCTATACCTATGCCTATTATAAGCTGCTGAATACCGAGCACGAATGTCCCTACATTTACCAAATCAGTTACCGGTGATGGCGGCACCACTGGCATAATGATAAGTGTCAGCATTATGGCCAACAATGCTTTCACGGGGGTAGGAACCGACTTACCACTAAAACCTATCATGGCGGCAAATAAGCCGCTAATACGCATAAATGGCATTAACATATCAGCGAGAAACTGGTTAATAGTGGCCAGCTCAACTTCCATATTACCCCACCACCTGCGGGATCATTTCGACCATGTGGAAAGTAAAGTCCATTAGTTTTTGCACCAGCCAGTTACCTCCCCAGCTTAATGCAAGTAAGGTGACGAGCAAACGCGGAAGGAAGCTCATGGTTTGTTCGTTAATAGATGTAGCGGCCTGAAATACGGCAACCACTAACCCTACAATCAAACTGGGAACAATAACCGCAGACACCAAAACAATTACCATAAACATGGCTTCGCGGAGTATTTCTACAAATACTTCTGGTGACATATGTCCCCCTAGACGCCCATACCAAAGCTTGTGGCAAGCGTACCAAAAATGAGATTCCAACCATCCACCAGCACGAATAGCATAAGCTTAAACGGCAGAGAAACAATCATTGGCGAAAGCATCATCATCCCCATTGCCATAAGTATAGATGCCACTACTAAATCTATGATTAGGAAAGGAATAAATAACATAAATCCGATTTGAAAAGCGGTTTTTAATTCACTGGTAACGAAGGCGGGAATTAATATAGTCAATGGAACTTCATCCGTATCGGCATACTTACCCTCATCGCCTGCAATGCGCACAAAGGTTTCTAAGTCTTTTACCCTGGTTTGAGAAAGCATAAAAGCGCGCATTGGGCCTTTTGCTTGCTCTATAGCCTCAAGACTTGTCACTTCTTCGTTTAAATAGGGCTGCAATGCTCGCTCGTTCACCTCTTCAAATACCGGCGCCATAATAAACATAGATAGAAACAAGCTTACGCCTATGAGTATTTGGTTGGAGGGCGACTGCTGCAATCCGATTGCTTGGCGTAGAATAGATAACACAACAATAATACGGGTAAACGATGTCATCATCATAATAAACGCCGGTATTAAACTGAGCGCTGTCATAATAAACAGCGCTTGTAGTGTCATGCTGTAGTCTTGTGTTCCATCGTCATTGGTCACTACCTTTACCGCTGAAATACCCTGTTGCGCGAAGGCGGTATCGACAAAAAAGAGGGTGCCTAATAACGCTATTAGGGCCAGGGTATATTTACGCATCCGTGTTATCTCCCTTATGGTTAGGGTCTATCTTACCTGCCATAGCCGCAACTAATTTTTGCTTAAACTGGTCTTTCCCGGTTCCGTTGGAGCCGTCTTTTTGTATCACAATGTTATTTTCAAGCTTACTTAAATGGGAGATATTATGACTGGTGACACCAATAAGGTGCTGTTCGTCACCTACTTGAATCACCATTATTTTTTCCCGTGTGCCTGCAACCATGCTCGCCACCACTTTGACATGCTGATTACCTAAGCTTGCGACACTAAACCGTCGCGCAATATACGCGAGCGCAAAAATAATGCCTACAACTAATAATAACGATAAGAAAATTGACAGTACCGACGTGGGGTTCGTTATCGACTGGGTGGATTGTGCGCTAACAAACCCGGGAAATAATAGGGGAAGCATTGCGCAACCCCTTATTTTAAAAGAAGATTTATCTAAGCTTCTTAATTCTCTCAATTTGACTAATAACATCTGTTAACCGGATACCGAATTTGTCGTTGACCACTACTACTTCACCATGAGCAATCAACGTGCCATTTACCAATACATCTAATGGTTCACCGGCGACACGATCCAGTTCAACCACAGAGCCCTGGTTCAACTGTAACAGATTTCGGATACTAATTTGACTACGACCGACTTCCATCGAAATGGTGACGGGGATATCCAATATTGTATCCAGTTTCTTTTTTTCTTCTTGGCTGATAGGCGCATCGTCGCTTAATTCGTCAAGTTCGGCAACCCGCACGTCATCACCATCTTGTTCCGCATCTTCAGATTCTGCCTGTTCTGCCATCGCAGCAGCCCAGTCGTCCATACCATCTTCACTCATGGGAGTCTCCCCTTACCTTACAGGTCTTCTTCGAGTACTTGCAGCTCTGCGTCATTATCAATAATGCGCCCGCCGCGGGTTAATAACTGTAGCTCAGACTTCACAGAAGTCGGCCTTGCAATTTTTTCTACTATTTTAAGCGCGAGATTGTCTCGTGAACGTCCTAGTTTCGCTCTAAACGTTGGCAACTCTTCAATAAGCACCGTAATGTGTTCCGGCATTTCCACTGGAATAATGTCACCCGGCGTAAACTCCATAACATCACGAAGTGGCACATCAACGTCCAACATGTGGGTGGTAAGTGCCACCTTCACGTCCATAATTTCGTCACGCAGTGCCTTACTCCAACGTAAGTCTGTGTCTTCTTTATCACTTTGAACACCAGCGTCTAGCAATTCACGTATAGGCTCTAACATTGAATAGGGTAGTGAAACGTGGAAATCGCCTCCCCCGCCATCTAACTCAATATGAAACGAGCTTATAACAACCACTTCCGTTGGACTGACAATGTTCGCCATCGCTGGGTTAACTTCTGAGTCGAGATACTCAAACGACACATCCATAACGGGCGCCCACGCCTCTTTGTAATCCTCAAAGATGATTTTCAGTAGCATCTGAATAATACGTCGTTCTGTGGGCGTAAATTCGCGCCCTTCAATTTTGGCGTGATATCGTCCATCACCGCCAAAAAAGTTATCCACCAAAATAAAAACTAAGCGGGCTTCCATAGTAATAAGCCCGGTACCTTTTAATGGACGAAACCGCACCATATTCAAACTCGTGGGCACGAATAGCGTATGAATATACTCGCCAAACTTAATCATCTGAATGCCGTTTATCGACACTTCAGCAGACCGACGCATCATATTAAAAAGGCTAACGCGCATATGCCGCGCAAATCGCTCGTTCACAATTTCAAGCGTAGGCATTCGCCCACGCACAATTCTGTCCTGCGAGGAAAAGTCGTACTCGAGTGTAGAAGCGTCAGAGTCGGCGCCGCCAACCTCTTCTTCTTCTACATCATCTACCCCGTGTAATAGGGCATCGATTTCATCTTGAGATAGTAAATCACTCACAGTTTTATACCTGTTATTGCATTACGAAACCGGTAAACAAAACGCGTTCAACCACGTCGCTTCCCGTTAAATCTCGTAGTACTTTTTTCACTTCTGTTACGGCTTGCTCACGTAACTCGACTTTACCGGCTTCGGTGACTAAATCATCGGCATTTGCGCTACTAAACACCTGTAATAGTGCGCCTTCGATAAGCGGAATATGCGTTTTCGCCAACTCTTCGTTATCACTGCCGCGTACTAACAACTGCACTTTAATTTGCACTAACCTATCTCGCCCGGTCCCCGGCACATTGAATACAAAGGGCCGTGGCATGGCTACATATAGCGCTGTGCCTATCTCAGCATTCGCTGAGGCGGCCCTACTTGACGATGCAGCTTGCTGATCTACCTCTGCGAGTTGATCAACTGCTGGCGAATCATCCCCTGCAAACAAGAAAAAATAAGCGGCTGCGCCCCCACCTACTAGCACAATGGCAAGAATGATAATAAGCATCATTTTGCTTTTTTTATTGCCGCCTTCCTCAATTTGTAACTCTTCGTCAGCCATGTTTATTCCGTTAATATTACGTCTAGGTAGGTATTATCAAGTTTCAGCTATAAATGGCAATGCTGAGAAGGGCGATATTTCGCATTTACGAGCAATCGTTCGCCTAATACTATCGCCCGCATCAACAAATGCGCGACTTTCTCTGATTATGCATAGTAATCAATCCCACCTTTCGCCTCTCGGCTTACCGCCTGCTCAATAATTTGTCCCTCACCGGCGGCAATACCGTCAGCATCGGCAGCGCCATCGTTGTTATTTGAACCTGCAAGTTGCTGGCCATTTTGTTCGCCACTTTGAGATGAGTTATCTTTTCGTACTTGGGCATCACCTAGCTCAATGCCCTGTTCACTTAACATATCTCGCAACTTCGGCATGGCATCAGCCAGCACTTCTTTCGCATGTTGCGACTGCACTACAAAGCTGACGCTGGCTGCATCGCCGGACACATTCACTCTAACTTGCATACTGCCAAGTTCTGGAGGGTCCAGTCTAATTTCCGCCATGGTATTACGCGCATTAACCATCCAGCGAATTTTTTCGTTTAACTGTTGTTGGCCTTCCGGCTTATGAATATTGACGGCCTTATCAAAGCCCTCGAATTGCTGTTGAGATTTTGACGCTTCGCTGCGTATTTGTTGGGTTTCGGTTATCTGGCTGTCTACCGTTAAAAACTGGGTTGCAAGGGCGTTGTGTGCGGCGCTTTGGGTGTTGTGAACTAACTGTAAAAACTGACCAGCCTGTGCTTCTACGCCTGCCATAAGCTGCTGAGCGTGTGCTAAAGGTAAACCTGCATCAAGGGCCGCTTGCTCGACGATAGTTGAAAGGTCGATGCCAGGCTCTCGGCCTTGCGCTACCTGCTGTTGATACTCATTAATACCTGCGATGATATTACCTTTTATTGCCTCTTGCTGATTGGTGCTAGAGGCTACAGGTAAACTAGAAACCACACGTTCAGCAAGGGCTTCTGTGGCCTTTTGCGCACTTTGAGGGCTAAGGCTGGCGAGTGAATCTAATAATAAACGGCCAGATTCTTCCACCGTTTCCCCCGTTATAGTGCTGCTAGCAAAAGGCGTTTGCCCCGCCAACGTAGGCTCGGCGCTATTGGTTAAACCCTGCTCGGTACTGCTAGTTTGTGCCGCACTGCTTTGCGCGTCAGAAACCCGCTGCGCGGCTTCATTTAATGCATCGTTGAATAAGCTAAGAATGAGCTGCTCATCTTCACTTAGGGCTTGGTTAGGTGTAGTTTCATCGGCTAAGGCTTCGCCATCGCGTAGGTTACTGTCAACATCTTGTTCGCCAGTGCTGCTTGGATGTGTGGCCGTTTTCTCAGATGGGGCCGCGAATTGAGCAAGCAATGCATCTAGTGATAATGCTTCATCACTTACTTCGCCGTTTTTTAGTTCGCCGCTAGATGGCGCCTTTGTGCTACCGCTCATGTCGCTCAAGGCTGCTGCAAGTGCTTTTAAAGAGGCGATAGTTTCTTCGCTAAGCTTAGTGTCGTCTGTCGATAACTGCGTGAATAGCTGCTCGGCTATTTTTACCGTCTCTGTCTCGTTTAGACCACCAGCATCTACACCTTCGCCACTGAATTGACGCATTAGCGCACTTAGTTCGGTATCTTCTGCGCTATTACTCGCAGACATACCCAAAGCAGCAAGCGCCTCGCTCATGTCATCATGCTTGACACCACCATCCTGTCCCGGTTTCTCAAGTGAGGTATTGCCCTGAGTTTTTCTCACCGCATCGATAAAATCAACCCAAGATGTATCGGTTTGATTTGCCGCTTTGTCGGCTTGGCTTTGCGTTAAGAAATCACTCGCTGATGCGCTTTCTTCATCGATAGGCAGGCTGGTATAAATAGGATCTGCTAACTTTTTCCCGTTTTTATCCACCTCATATACTTCGTCTATACCCTCTTGTTGATGAGGCTGGGAATACCCATTCAATGTGGCAGGGATTGTCCCTTCCCCAGAGGTATTATCTGCTGGGTGTAAACCGCCTGATAATTGTTGATCGTTATCGGGAACAATCGTAACCTGCTGAGAAATCCCCTCCTCGTTACTATCCGTTGGCGCCGACGGCAGATCGGTATGTACGTCTGTAGCGCTGTCTCGTTTTTCACTCTCTAGGCGAGCGACATTCCTAGCATCATCAGTGGATGTATCTGTGTGTCTCGGGGGAAGGTCAGTATTTACATCGGTAGAGGTATCTCGTTTACCTGCCACCGGGGTAGCAGATTGGTGGCCATCTGTATCTGTAGCATCTGTATGTGCATCAGGTAAATCCGTATTGACGTCGGTGGAGGAATCTCGTTTCCCCGCTAGTGACGACGATGCTGTATCTGTGTTTTGCGATTGCCGCGCATTATCGTGATGATTGCGTGGCTGGGCGCCTGTTGACTTTGCATCACGATACAGTGCCTGAAACGCCTGACTGTTATCTGTACTTTTTTCAGCTTCTAAGCCCGCCTCTACCGCTTTCGCAGTGCTACTGGCAGAAAAGGGTAAAGCGGCAACCTCTGAATGACTCGCGGCAACTTGTTGCATCATATGTTTTTACCGTCCTACAGTGACTATACAGTCAGTAAACTATTATTGTTGTACCTAAACGATATTCTTATTGCGTTGATATTACGCTGATTTTTAATATTTCATCTTGGTACAAAGTGAGATGAGTACACGATCAATTAGCTCGCTTTACCCACCCCATAGGCATTTATATATGCTGGTTTTGCAAGGAGCGTTCCACTTCGGATATTTATTTCTGCGCGGCGTGGCGCCAGGCCCTTATGGAGAGGTAACGATAGGGTTTAGAAAGACGTTTTCTTCGCGCGGAAAAAACGCTGACTGGCAAATTCATCCATCATTGCCTGCTCAGCCTTCGCTTCCTTCACTTGAACGGCGCGTTGCTTTTTATCTAGCAAAAGAGTTACTGCTTTTACTTTTTGCTGCTGCTTTAGCCACACTTGTTTGCGTTGATCTGCTGCCATGTTAGCGCGTGCTATTACGTTCATTTGTTGTTCGCAGGCCTTATCGAGTTTGCCTACAAACGATAAATGTTGTTGATAATGCTGGGCGCTGACACCTGCTTGTCCGGTGCGTTGAATGCCGCGTATATAATCGAGTTTGTAATGCTCTAAGCTCGTCAACTTTTGCTTTTGTTGATTCACGTTTAATTGTGCTTGTTGAAATAATTGGGCCGCTTGTTGCTCTTTTTCTCGTTCGAACTCGGCAAGACGCTCTAACTGTTTAGACACAATAACGCTCCTTATCCATTCCCTAGCCCTTTCGCTAACGCCGCCATGCCCTCTAAACATTCATCATAGGGCAATGTGTTTTTCATCCCCTGTTGCAAAAATGCATTGATAGCAGGCTCTGCCCTTATAGCTAAATCGATGCGGGGGTCAGAACCCTTCGCGTAAGCTCCTATGGATATGAGATCTTGATTTTGCTTATAGTTCGAGTACACCTGGCGTATACGCCGCGCCATCGTTTGATGCTCATCACTGACCACCATAGGCATCACTCGACTGATCGACGCCTCAATATCTATGGCAGGATAATGTCCACTATCAGCAAGCGCGCGGGAAAGCACCACGTGACCATCTAATATAGCCCTGGCCGCGTCTGCTACTGGGTCTTGTAAGTCATCACCTTCGGTTAACACCGTATAAAAAGCAGTAATAGAACCTTGCTTTTCACTACCGTTACCCGCCCTTTCAACCAGCGCAGGTAAGCGGGCGAACACGGAAGGTGGATACCCTTTAGTTGCAGGGGGTTCGCCCACGGCTAAGGCAATTTCTCGCTGAGCCATGGCATAACGGGTAAGAGAGTCGATAAGAAGTAGGACATTCATTCCCTTGTCGCGAAAATATTCAGCGATAGTCACCGCCGCCTCGCAGCCTTTTAAGCGCATTAATGGCGAGGTATCCGCCGGCGCAGCAACCACAACAGCGCGGGCGCGCTCTTCTTCGGTGAGAATATCGTGAATAAACTCTTTTACTTCTCGCCCCCGCTCCCCCACTAGGCCCACCACCACTACATCTGCTTCACAGCCTCGCGTCATCATACCAAGTAGCACACTTTTACCCACACCACTGCCGGCAAATAACCCCATACGCTGGCCTACGCCGACGGTATTAAGTGCGTTAATTGCGCGTACACCTACGTCCATCGGTTGGGTAATCTGACGGCGCAATAATGGGTTCATGGGTGGGCGGGTAGTGGGCGCTCGGCTTTCTGCTTCTATCTCGCCTAAACCATCAAGAGGTTGACCGTTACCATCGACAACACGGCCTAATAGGCCCATTCCCACAGGCAAACCACCTTGGCGATTTAACGGCATAACGCGGCTACCGGGGACTATCCCCCTCACCGCTTCGGTAGGCATTAGGTAGGTAATATCATCGCCGAAACCCACGACTTCCGCTTCTATCTCACCTTCAATGGTCTGCACTAAACACTGACTTCCCACCGGCAGTTGACATCCAATAGCTTCTAACGTTAAGCCTATCCCCCGTACAAGCTTTCCCGCCGCCACAATAGGAGGCGAAGTTACCTGCTTAGTTAACGACGTTAAATGCTCGTGCCAGGGACTAGTCATCAGATAACCCTTGGTTCAGTAAAAACTTATCAATAACATCACGACAGCGACGTTCGATAGAAACATCTACCGCATTATGCTCAGTGGTTATATCGCAACCACCGCGCTGCATGGTAGGTGTACTTACAAACGACCAGCCTTTATCTTTTATGGTTTGCTCACCAAAGTGAGAGGTAACCAATTCGATATCTTCTGGGTGCATATGAATTTGGTAGCGGGTTTGATTGATAGGCAGCGCTTTCATGCCCTCACTTAGGGCTTGTAAGATGACATCAGAATTAGTCACAGGCTCAAGTTTAAGTACCGAGCGTGCTAAGGTGACCGCGAGCTTAACTAATTGGTCTCTGGTTTCATCATTAGCTTGTGATAAAGGGGCATGTAATTTTTCGGCAAGTTGTTGCCATACTTCAGCCTGGGCCTGAACATCGCCTCGCCCTTCTTCCTGCCCTTGCGCTAATCCTTCGTTGTAACCGGTCTCGCGACCTTCAGCTAACCCTTGCTCTAATCCTTCTCGTTTCCCTTCTTCAAAACCTTGCGCTTTGCCTTGGGCGAAACCTTCATCATGTGCAGCCTGACGAATGGCCTCTATTTCCTCGGCAGTAGGCGGCAGAATCTCCTGCTCCTCCTCCGGTGGTTCATATTTCCAATCTGAGCGAAAGTTTAATGCATTGGTTTTGCCGTCGTCCGTTTGTTTTGCTTTCGCCTCTACATACGGAATGTCCCATTTCTTTGCTTCGCTGCGTTCGTTCTCGCTAAACCCTTTAGTAGATGACATGTGACTACCTAGCTGAATTAAAATGACTATTGAGCACAATGCACGTAGACGCACCCGCAACAAAATAGACGAAAAAAGAGCTCATAACGCGTTTACAAGAACTCTTCGCCACCACCACCGCCAAGCATAATCTCGCCTGAATCGGATAATCGTCTGGCCACAGAGAGGATCTCTTTTTGAGCGGTTTCGACCTCTGAAATACGCACGGGCCCTAAGGCTTCTAAATCGTCAGATAGCATCTCAGCGGCACGTTTCGACATGTTTTTCATGATCTTGTTTTTAAGCTCTTCGTCTGCGCCCTTGATAGATTTCAACAAGGCGTCTTGCTGTACTTCACGCAAGATAGCTTGAATACCTTTATCGTCTACATCAATCAGGTTATCAAACACAAACATAAGATCTTGAATCTGCTGGCTCATTTCTTCATCTTGCTCGCGGATAGCATCCATTAACTGCCCTTCAATAGCCGTATCGAGGTAGTTCATGATATTTGCTGCAGATTTCAGGCCGCCCATTTTCGCCGCTTGGGTACCCGCTTGACCAGCAAACTGTTTCTCCATAATTTCGTTAAGCTCTTGCAGCGCAGCAGGCTGCACTTCTTCAAGATTTGCAATACGCATCAGTAAGTCAAGACGCACTTTCTCAGGAAACTGTGCCAAAATTTCGGCGCTTTGTTCAGGCTCTAAGTACGACAACACAATCGTTTGAATTTGGGGGTGTTCGTTACGAATAATACTGGCGACTTGCTTCGAGTCCATCCATTTCAACGAGTCCAGGCCTTTAGCGCCGCTTCCCATTAGAATTTGATCAATAAGGTTCGCGGCTTTGTCTTCACCTAAGGCAGCAGTAAGCGCACGCTTGACGAAATCTTGGCTTTGGAAACCAATGGTGCTGTAGTTTTGAATTTCTTCAATAAAGTGTTTATGCACAGCAGTAATTTTTGTCTGTGTCATATCATCAACTTTAGCCATCTCTGAACCTAGCTTTTGCACTTGCTTAGGCTCAAGATGCTTAAGGATTTGTGCCGCATCTTCTTCTGATAAACTCAACAATAAGATTGCCGCTTTCTCAACACCTTCAAGTTTACTGACGTCGTATGACGGCTCTTCAATATTGGCGAGTTCTTCAGCCATAATACGCTCTCACTTACTCATCTTGCATCAGCCAGCCCTTAACAACTTGGGCTGACAATTCAGGTTCGTTTGCAACGAGCGCACGAACCGCTTTTAATACATCTTCGTCTTTATGCAGGTCAGGTAACATTAGTGAACCATCGGCCGCGAAGCCTACCTGACCTTCATCGAAGTCTGAAGACAGCATACTAATCGTTTCATCACCAAGATCCAGCCCTTCATCAGCATCAAAGTCTTCAACATCTTTGCTCTCATCTGGATTTATCAAACGACGTAACATAGGTCTTATCACAAAAATGATAAGCACTATTATAACTAACCCACCCACGATAAGTTTTAGTATAGGCAAAAATCCGGGTTGCTCCCACAATGGCGCTTCTTCTAACACACCAGAATCCATACGCGTAAAGGGTACACTAACCCTGAGGGATCCCCACGAATTTAATTTCATGCACATCCGGCCCAGGCCCCGTCTACTATAGAGCTGTACCATTTGAGTGCAGCTTTCCACTGTCGCATAGTGAATCGTATTCGGCAAGCGACAGC
>NZ_JAAAWN010000013.1 GCF_010500865.1 Alteromonas profundi | reverse complement strand
TGATTATATCAACGGGTATTACAACAACGTTAGGCCACATCATTATAATGCTGGTTTAGCACCAAATGAATCTGAGGTTATATACCAAGATTCTAAAACTGTGGCCAAAATTAGTTGACCACTACAGATGCCAGTTTGCTTGGTTCATTAACTTCCGAGATCTTCAGTTTGCGACCAGCGAAGTGAGCGGTAAACCCTTTTTTACTCGTGTTCCTTATCTCGATTTTCTGATTGGTAATGGAGTGCTTGAGCGGTGAATCTATTAGGTAGAACTTGTTGCCATAACTGAAGGTATGGTCATTACGTATTTTGCGGTGATCTTTAATGACGCAGATATCATCAAGGTTGATGTGTTTCGACAGAGGCGTAAATTCAGGTGCTTGTTTTGATTTAACTTGAATTTTGGTTTGCCAGAACTGCGGAATAAAGACGTATTTAAGGTAGGCATTGGCGGCAGCAATATCATTAATATTGTTCAGCCTAAGCTCGGGAACAAGACGGTCTTGGAAGGTATCGAATGCTCGCTCAATACGGCCTTTGCCTTGTGGTGAATTGGCAAAGATGATTTCAATCCCTAGCTCTTCGCAAGCCCTCTGCATCTGTGAGAAGTTGCAGCGTTTAGGGCCGCCGAAGATACCGGCTCTATCGACATAAAGCGTTTTGAACACGCCTTTGGTTTCAATACAATCTCGCATCACTTGCAAACAACCAACCGTCGTTTCTGAGGGAAAGAACTCGGCGTAGACTTCACTGGTTGCATCATCAATCATGGCAATTAAACAGTGCTTTCTATCCCCAAACCAGAGATGTGGACTGCCATCCATTTGCATCATTAGACCCGGTGCTTCCATGCGCTCTCTGCGTTTTCGAACATTGCTACGTCTTCGTTTGGCTCGTTTAACATGATGAATATCATGTGCCCAACCACGCAGTGTCTCTCGTTTCACGACAATGTGTTCATCAGTTTCTAGCTTTTCCGCAAGATGGAGCAAATTTAAATCAAAATACTTTTCTTTGATTAAGACCTGCACCGCTTTTTTTATTGATTCCGGCGTTTTGTTGAGTGGGGCTTTACCACTGTTACCATGAATAGCGAATTGAATACCAACTTGCTGATATTGCTTTACGTAGCGTTCAATGGTGCGTCGAGACTTGCTGAGTAACTTAGCAGCATTGACAATTGTTATCCTGCCTTCAACCACTTTAGCAATAATATCAACGGTTAGTTGAGCTTTAGAATCCATCATGATCATCCTCAACATGCCTCAAATATTCAAAAAAAGAACATTACCAGACATGTAAAAAAGTGACCGACAGTTTCCCTTGGTAATTAGCGATTACGACAGAATCGCTTGGTAATTAAGATACGACAAAGTCGCTTGGTGTTAACAACATAAGATGGATTGGTCGTCATTTGAACTGACAGATCTGATAACAGGGTGGTATCAATTCTGACAGTCTGTTGCGTACCTTGAGTTCAATCGATGGGCGCAACACATCGGTTAAATTTCTGTGCTGGTGTTTCATAGTCTAACGTTTTTCTTGGTCTTTCGTTAAGTTGTCTCGCTACGCTGCTAAGTTTTTGTTGGCTGTGTACTGATAAGTCGGTACTTTTTGGAAAATACTGCCGTAGTAATCGATTGGTGTTTTCATTGGAACCACGTTGCCACGGTGAGTAAGGATCACAAAGATAGACTTTTATATCAGTGGCTAGAGTGAACTGTTTGTGGTCTTTAATTTCTCTCCCCCTGTCCCAAGTTAGAGATTTATATAGTTCCTTAGGTAGCTTTTGAGCGTGCTTAATAAGTGCAGCAATCACGGTCGACGTTTTACTATCATCCACTTTTGCCAGCATTACGAATCGAGAGTGCCTCTCTACTAGTGTCGCTATGTAACTGTTGTTAGAACCACATATAAGGTCGCCTTCCCAGTGACCAGGTATCGCTCTATCTTCAACTGATGCAGGTCGCTCACTAATAGAAACGGCGTCAGGAATTTTTCCTAGACCTAACCTTTTCAGTGAAGATTGACGCGACTTGCGAACCACTCTTTTTGACCGCAAACACTTTTGCAGTTCTTTCTTTAGAGCGCTTCGCGTCTGAATGAAGAGTGTTTTATAGATGGTTTCGTGAGACACGTACATTTCCTGATTATTGGGGTATTGTCGCTTTAACCAACCTGCAATTTGTTGTGGTGACCATGCCCTTTTAAGCTTAACGGCTATCAGCTTACATAAATCTGGAGAGTCAATTAACTTACATGGCTTAGGTCTCAATGCTTCGTCCCATGCTCGTTGTTCAGCTCTTACGGCACGGTAGTGCTTCAGCCCACCATTTCTTTTTACTTCACAGCTAATTGTAGATGGCGCTCTAGACAAACGTCTGGCAATTTCTCGAATGGATTGTTTACCGACTAAGCATCGTGATATTTCTTCTCTTTCATCAAGCGAAAGAGACTGTAGATGTCTTTTTCGTTCTGGTGGCCGATACCCACCAGTTTGATAAATGGTTGGCATAATAGAAGAGTGAAAGCGGTCAAACATTCTAGCGATATCATGCAGCGAATCACCTCGCTTATACCTGTCCCAAATAAGTGCTTTCTGTTCTGGTGAGTAATAGATACGTTTTCTTTGTTTCATGGCAACATTCCTCCTTTAATAAGGATAGCGTTGCACTCACCAATTGAACTCAAGACGTAAAGCAGCCGTTGGCTTGCTGCGTCTTTTAGGTAGTTACGTTCAATTAGCGGATTACTGCATCTAGTGATATTTGTGATAAGTTTCATAGTTAAAACAGACTTTAACTTCCCATTTCAAAGTTTGTGAATTGTAGAGATTTACTGCTTTTAGCAATATGAACGTAATGGAAAGTTTGACTCATGCCCGAGCGTTACCATATTGTGGTGCCAACAGATTCGAATCAAAAATACCTACACAGTGCTCCTAACCATAACAAAGATGAAATTGCGATAGCCACGAAAACACCCGCTGAGCCTAAGTCTTTTGCTAAGCCTGACAGTGGGTGAATCTCTTTTCCGATACGGTCAATAGTGACTTCAATTGCAGTATTGACAATTTCAGCGAACAGGACGAAGAGTATGGAGGAAAGTAAAATCGCCTTTTCCATATAGGGTATAGACCAAAGAGCAAGCACTCCCCCTGCTAAGATAAGTAAGATAAGTTCTTGGCGGAACGCTGATTCGTTTTTAACAAGCCATGATATAGCTCTTACAGAGTTTTTCATTGCTAATACAATACGCAACATACCCTTTGGTTTGGCTTTAGGGTCGAAATGCATTTCTGATGTGGTTTCGTCTATGACTCGCATTTTCGTAAAATATCCTGAGTGGGTTGGTAGGTGCTGCTTTGCACATTAGTAAGACCAAGTAATGTGTCAAAAAGGTTGTCCTGCGAATAAGGATGACTGGATAACGAATTTACACAATCACTATATTGGGGTTGGCTAAACCTGGAGGCCCAATAAACCATTGGTACATGAGTTTGCTCAACAGGCGCTAAATTATAGGGGAAACCGTGCAAATAAAGCCCTTTCTCTCCCAATGACTCACCATGATCCGATAAATAAAGCATCGACGAATTAGGAATAGTGGAAAGCTGTTCAATAATCTGGCCTAGCACGTAGTCTGTGTATGCAATAGTATTATCGTACGTATTTGTCAGCTCTGCCTCTTCACAATTTTGAATATCACTTCTGGGACAATCGGGCACGAACTTAGCAAATTTCTCTGGGTATCTCCGGTAATAGGTAGGCCCGTGTGAGCCAATCATATGTAAGACTATAACTCTATGTTCTTTAGATGGCCTTGAAAGAGTTTCTCTTAAAAGGTCAACAAGTACCTCATCATAACAATAATCTCCATCGCACAACTTGGGATCTCTTGACGGGTTGAAGTCTATAGTCTCTACCCTCTTGCATACTCCTTTACAGCTACTGTTATTGTCAATCCAGGTGACGTCAACACCTGCACGATGAATGATGTCTAAAACATTGTCCTGACTGTCTGCAATACGCGAATCATAATTTTCTCGTGAAAGTCTTGAGAACATACATGGCACGGAGACTGCGGTAGCAGTGCCGCAAGATGTCACCTTGCTAAAACTGATTGCACCTGCGTTCTGGATATTAGGCGTAGTACGCCTCGAATAGCCGTTGCTTGAAAACTTGTCAGCTCTGGCCGTTTCGCCAACCACAAACACTGTAGTAGACGGATGTATATCAGCATTCCCTTTTATGTAGGGACGCTTGTCTAATACTTTGTAGGATAAAGGCGGATAGAAGTAAGTGTCCCGAAGGTACTTGTACCCTGAATCATAAAAGGCGTAGGGAATAATATACTTCGTTAGGTCTTTGTTATTTCTGCCGACAGCTGCATAGCTCTTAAAAAGGAACGTGGCTATAATTGCAATACCCAATAAAGCTAATAAGTTCAGCACTAGAAGGTGCTTGATTCGAGCCTTGAGCTTCCCATTTAATTCCAGGTTAAAAATCGCAAATACAGGGATTAATCCCAATATAGGGAAGAATAAAAAAAGTGTTGAATTTAGATAGGAAAAGGCTTCACCAGAATTTGTTTCCATTACATTCTGTATCATGCTCTTATCGAAAATGACACCATAGGCCAAGGTGCCGTAAAGTAGAAGAGAACTTACAACGAAAGTAATTGCAACTGTGGTGCGCGGCAAAAATAGGGCACCAAAAAGACTTAGAAAAATAACATTAAAAAAGGTTAGCAAGAGCGGTACAGAGAGAAAAAACACCCACTCATTCAATGTTACAGGGGCTACAACTTCATAAACAGCAGACAGAAATGGTGCGTTGAATATTGCTGCGATAAATAATGAAGAAAGTAAAATGAACTGAGCTGATGTAGGATTGAAATTTAGTGTTCTTGGAAATTTCACAATAAGGTTCTCGTGTACTTCTTAGCACACAAGTTACCTGTTAAAACTTAAATAACGCTTAAGAAAAACTGTGGAATGAAAATTTTCGCATTATTTTTTAATTGTATGAAAATATGTAACCCTCACGTAACGGGCCTGTCTGGGATATAACTAAAGATCTCAGTCGTCGTTCTCGTAAGCGGACATTTTTCGGTTAATGCCTCGTGCGATAATAGAACCCAGTGGACGCGATGTGCATATCCTACAGACGTTGCCATTTCTTTTTTAAAACAATCGTTGCGTACGTGTTTTTCATCTACGAGGATATATCTTCCCTTGTCAGTCTTCTCCAGCCACTGGTAGGCGGCAGATAATTGCTCATCAGTAGGGGTATGATAGCCAAAGTGGACGATGGGATAAGGCGAGAAGAGAATAAACTGTTCAGAAAAATCAACAAGTGCAATAGTTGCATCATGTTTGCCAATTTCTTTTTCAATATTTCCAAATACGCTTTTAGGGGTTTTTACATCTTCAAGTAAAGTGTAACCCCATGTAGCGTACATGCCCCAAAGAGTACACAAGAAATAAGGCCAGGCTTTCCAGTGCTTCCCTCTAGAAGTAATCACCGTAACCAGACACGTCAGTACCCCCGTTACTAAAAAAAACATCCACGGAGAAAGCCCGAACTTTTCTTCTAATTTTAGGGCGAATGATGCTTCTACTATGCCGGAAAAACCAAACCCCAATAAGCCTACTGATAGTAAAAATACAACAGCCCACATAAGCCAGGAAAATACTTTTTTATTAACAACTGAATCAAAGTAAGGCGCAGAGATCAGTGCCAGCATCGGCAATGCGGGTAATATGTACACTCCCCGTTTGCCAGGACTTACGCTGAAGAAAAGTAGGACAAGTACAATCCAACCCAACGGTAAGAGTATGCGGGCATCACCTTTTTTAATTGCGCGATACCAAAATGGGATGAGCCATGGAAGAGCGATGCTAATTGGCAGCCAGAATAATGGAATAACCTCAACGAGGTAATACCAGAATGGCTTTATGTGATGCCAGGAATCAGCATATCGAGTGACCGTTTGCCTGAAAAGAATGTTATCTCTATATAGAGCAAGTGATGGATCGTGGCTATTTTCGACCAATATCAACATAGGTACAAACCATAGTGATATAGCCAGTAACATCACCACTGCACCCATTAACCACGGTAATACGGAGTTTTTCGTTTGGTTCTTAGTTATGTCCCGCTGAGGCCAAACGCGTTGATGTATCAAGTATGGTATCAGCATCAGGACTGGTAAAAATCCGACCCCTTTTGTGATGACGCCAATTCCCATGAAGAAAAAGGCGAGGTAATACCAACGCCATCGTCTTTCAACTAAGAAAAAGCGCAGAAGACCATAGCATCCTATTGTTATCCAGCAGCAGACCATTGCGTCTATTTGTGCAGACTTGGCCTGAAGCAAAAATTGAAAACTCAATAAAAGAAGTGACGTTGCGATCAGCGCTTCTTTTGTACTCCACAGTCGTTTTGAGATGTCATACACCAAAAAAAGTGTGAGTAGGCTGCATAAAGCAGATGGGAGCAGAAAGGTAATCTTAATTGACCCGAATAGCGCAAAGAAAAAAGCGATAGACCACATAAACACAGGTGGTTTATCAGGATAAAACTCTTCCGCTCTGGCTGGAAAGAACCACTGACCTGTTTCAACCATTTCTTTTGCAACTTGTGCAAAACGAGGTTCGTCAGCAGGCCAGGGATCTCTTAACCCAAGCCCGATAAATATCAACACGCTAGCCAGTACAAAAAGCCAGAAAGTATAGTTTGGGTGCTTGTTCTTATGTTTAATGGCTAAGCTCGTCTGATTCATTGCTACATTTGCTGCTTTTTGTGAGTGAACGAAGAGTTTTATCGTCATTATGTTGACGACGATAAACCTTAAAAAGATATGCGCTTAGCAAGCTGGAAATCCCGAATAATAGGGCGCTTATGATTATTTTAAGTTCAGAGTTGATTAATACACCCTTACCCATCAATGCAAAAACCGCCATTTGAGGGATGTAGCCAATAGTAGACCCAAGAATAAAAGAGCGTCGTGGAATCTTTGAAACGCCAGCAAAAATGTTTGTGAGTAGATTATTTCCTACTGGCAACAGTCTAATGATAACGGACTTAAGAAAGGGAGAGCGAACTAGAAAGTGGTCTAACTTGCGCACCCGCATTTCAAAGTGTTGAATAATAATCGGTCTAGCGAAATATCGGGATACTGCCATAACTGTTGCACAGCTGAGGGTAGCTGCTAATGTTGAATAGATGACACCTTCAGCAAATCCAAAGGCATACCCCCCCATAAATGCGACTAACTGGCGTGGAAGTCCGATAGAAAGTAAAAATACTGAGACGGCTAAAAATTTGGCTATCCCTGTCACTCCATTATTACGGGTATGCTTGTCTATCCACTCCTGATTAAATGCGTCAAATGAGGGAGAGACCGAAATCAAATGACTAAAAAACAGAATGGTAAGTACCAGAATGAAGAAACGAAGGAGACTGGAATTCAATTAGATACTCTCTTCATTTTCTAAGATGACATCATTAAGTTTATTACGTTTCTGAAGCCAATAAACTCCTGCCATATCAATTAGTCCGACCCCAAGCCGTCCTAACATATTATATTTTGATTTTCCAAATTGCCTGTCTCTGTGATTCACTTCAACAACTTTAATGATCCCACCTTGTCGCCGGATCAGTGCTGGCAGAAAACGATGCATATGGTCAAAATAGGGTAAATCGAGGAATGTTTGTTTTGGAAAGACCTTTAACCCACATCCGGTGTCAGGTGTATCATCATTAAGAAGTTTATTTCTTACCGAATTTGCTAGTTTTGACTGAAATCTTTTCCAAGCTGTATCCTTTCTGTTTTTACGATGACCAGCAATGCAAAAGTGACTCCCTAACGGAAATTGAGAGGCCATAGTCAGGAGGTTTGGTATATCAGCAGGATCATTCTGCCCATCCGCATCAAGTGTAACTACAAGTTCTCCATCAGCATGGCTCACCCCTGTCCAAATAGCTGTACTTTGTCCCACCGAATGCCTATGCCGTAGCACGTTAACTCTGTGAAAGCCACTCGCTTTCAGATAAAGCAAATTCTCAAATGTCTTATCCGTACTTCCATCATCGACATAGATGACTTCGAAGTTTGCTACATCTGTTAACGCGCTATAAATTTCCTCAATTAAGGGTTTTAAATTTTCTTCTTCGTTTCTCGCTGGTATAACAACTGAAATTCGCACGTAGCCCTCTGTCAAAGCCTCAAAATCAAGCAAATTCTATTTTCGATAAAAAAACACTAACAAATGAAACTTAAGGTAACCTTATGAAGAGTCTTTTAATTGAGGTAAAAATGTCCTAATCGCTCAGGAAGGAAGAAATAGGCTGTTAAGGAGTGAACGCTATAGGAATGTGTTTTGACCAGCTATCGTAGCACTTTCCCCCTAGACCCTGACCTGCACACACGAGCACCTTGTCTTGCTATGGAAAATATTTTGTCTTGAGGACCATGTGAGCGGCAAAACCAGTGCTTGAATCACCATAAGCAACAAAAAATTTCCAGCCAGACTCCGTGTAACGCTTTAGAATATTTAGTTTAAACGTTTTAAAGTTTTTTCGCTCAGCCATCGAATTCGCTACCTGAATACCCCTTTCTGGGAAATTGTATCCGAATAAATGAATTTGCCTATTGAACCGGAAGTATGAATTTCGCACAGTCAGATAGTTAATTTTGAAGCGGTTATTAGCGTACGATTGAACAAGTTCAAACGTATTTTCTCTTTCAGAATAAATTTATTATTTACAGTAGGTTAATGCTCCATCTATGTAAAAGTGACTGCTTTGCCACTCCTACCATTGTGGAAAAATTTCTGTAGAGGTAATTGTGCACCCACTAAACTAAGTAGCAGGACTAGTATAAGCCTTGATCGTTAGTCACAAGACGTTATTCATATTGAATATGATAACGAGATAAACTAAAGAGTTACTGAACGGAACCAGTCGATTTCTATTCAAAGAATCACTTATGCGCAGGTTGAGATATAAATGTTCAGTACCTTCTTCACTTAAGTTTTCTCATAAATGGGAGACAAATTAGGGTAATTCAAATTGATACACCTTGGAATAAAGCCCCTATTATCGAGCAGAAAAAGCCTCTTCAATTAGCACACAAATGGGTTATCAGAATTCGTTTAGAACTTTAAGGGCAAACTCGAGTCCTCGCATTATTTAATCTTGTGAAACTGAAAGTGTCAGGCGTGGTATGCGGACGTAAAGCTCTACGGAGAGCACACGTTGTTCAGCAAAAAACAGGCAGTCCTGTTCAATTTGAGATAATACCGAACACTGGAAAATAGATTTTAGCCTGGGTAAAGAAAACTTGGCTACGGATTCTGACTACCTTTTGAAGTCACGCATCAATTCATCTTATGCTCATATCTACCAGTCAATTCAATCGTATTTTTCATAGATGGATTGACAAACTCAGGCTAGATACCCCTATACAGCCCCATTCGAAGCGTAGAACCAAGCCTTATCTTATCTATAAGAAGACAAAAACCTTCGGTTTGTCCAACTATTGCCCCGCCATAAGAAGTTAGAGAGCGCTGTCCGCTCTTTAGGCATCGAGGTGGACGACATAGAATCTATAAAAGTTTATGCTGCAAGGGGCTGCTTGTGGAGTCCTGTTGTAAGTAGAGCGGACATTTTTACCTTAAGCTCTCTTTTTGAGACCGATTAGTAACTTGTTTCGAACTGAGAAAGTACGCCCGCAACATTTAAATTGCGAGCGTTTTTTAGACGATAAAATGTTAGCTCTTTTGAGCTAACTTATCTTCAAGTCGAGAAATTTCTTGCTTTCTTCCTAAATCGGCAAGCGGGCGTCCTGCTCTAGCAGGAGCTTGTTTCGCTTTTTTGACAAACGCTCGTGCTTGGTCGTACTTACCATTGTCATATAAAAATTCAGCGTAAAAGTAGTTAGGGTCAATACCATCTGGGTTGATTTCAAGGGCATGCTTTAACAGTTTCTCCGCTTTCTTGTCATTGCCAAAGCTTATCGGCCAGCCCGGTAGTTTATGATAAAGCACCCCTAGGCTTGTCATGGCTGAACCTGCCAATGCATTTTCGTCTAATCGCATAGCCTGCTCAAAGCTCTTACGCGCAGCTTTGGCGTAATCGAGTGCACCTAACCCGCCTTTAGCCCCCGCTATGCTCGATTGAATAATGCCTTGCCAAATGACTAATTCAGGGTTGTTGGGTTCTTTACTAACAAAAAACTTCGCTTTTTCCATAAGCGTGGCAAAGGCTTTTTCTTTTTGCTTATCCTCCAACTCATAGTTGATATGAGCCCATTCGTGTTGAAGTATAGAAAGAGGAGATTGAATCTCTTGCTGCATCGACGGGGTTGATACTTCGTTTAATGACTGTCTTACGTTATCTTGGGCAAATGTGTAACTTACAAAGCCCAGAGATAATGTAAGTAGAGTAATTCGGGTTACAAGGGCTAAATTTTTCATCATGATCGCTCCGGTACTAAATCAACTTACTAGATAATTCGTTGGTATTTTGCGCGTTGTCTATGCGTGCACTCTGCTCTCTTTTGCTGAATGTGTGGTGTTTAATAATGGGTAGCTTTTTCGCCAACGCGTTATCTACAATGGTGGGAAGAATGGCATTCAATTTGGCAAAGAATCGCTCAGCAAAGCCGATGCTAAAGCGAGTTTTGTTTTGCTCTACTAATTTAATAAGCGCTTGTGCAACAACTTCTGGAGTATCAACTTGATTACCCAGCGCTTTATTGAGTGCAACAGCTCTCTCGTCATTGATTTTCGTTGAGGTCGCTCGAGGCGCCAAATAGTGAAACCGAATGTTGCTGTTGTGATATTCGCGGTGCAGGGCTTCACTCCAACCTTTAATTCCAAACTTAGTCGCGCAATAAGTACTGTGAGCCGCAAAACCAATGCTACCGAGCGCTGATCCCACATTGACAACATGCGCCTGAGGACGCTGTGACAAAAGGGGAAGTAAGGCTTGAGTAAGCAACATGGGCGACAAAAGGTTAGTGGTCACCACTGACTCGATCGGTGCATTGGTAAATTCACCAACATGGGTTGTACCAGCATTGTTAATCAGCATACTCACCGGTAATCGCTCGCAAACGTGAATAAGCTTAACTCGACCTTCATGGTGCGATATGTCTGCAGCTACAATAGTATGGTGGTGTTTAAGCGACTGCTGTAATTCTTTTAGACGTATTTCATTTCTGCCAGTAAGAATGAGGTGTACACCTTTTTCATCAAATGCTTTAGCAACGGCGTGTCCAATGCCACCACTGGCACCTGTTACTAGTATTACTTGATTTTGCCATTGAATATTCATAATACTTTACCTTGCGTTATCCCTAGCTAAAACAGTGTTCACCAAGTTACGCAGTTTGTGCAACGGGGTGTAAACCATGTTCTGGTGTAAGTTCGCGAAAAATATCACCATACAAGCGATAAAACATGTTAGCGCTGTGTATGATCATGGCCTGCTCTTGAGGGGCGACTATTTTGTTCATTAACCCCTCAAAGAACACTATATGCTCTTGGTCCAGTGCACCATGTGAAGTCAAATACTTAAAAGCTGACTTGGGGAGCGACAGCTTGTCTTTAATTTGCTTTGCCGCAGCATCAGCCAGCGCAATGCTTGTGCCTTCCAGTACAAACACCATTCCAAAAAAATAAAGTGGGTTTTTACGCGCAATGGCGTCAAACGCATAGGCAACCATAAGTTCAGTAGCGGGTGCAGGCTGGCCGTAGCGAACTTCGTTCTTATCCACCCCACATGCTGCTAAGTCGTTTAAAATCCACTCTTGGTGTCCCATTTCCTCTTCAATATATTCGCCAATTGCTTCGCGAAGCCATTCTTTCTCTTCGGTTAATTTCGCGCCAGTAGCCATAAGAAGCGGGACGGTGAATTTAACGTGGTGATAGGCCTGTTGAAGGAACGCTATATAATCATCAAGGGAAAAGTCATTGTTAAAACAACGTTGAATTATTGGCACTTGTAAAAACGTGTTTCTAGCTTGCTCGGTACTTTCTTGAAGTTGTTGATAAAATGACACTATTTACTCTCCAGAGATAATGTTTTTATACACACTGTTTTCAGCGTGCGAGATAAAGTAAGAGGTTGAATACAGTGCGGCTAAAGTACAGCTGTAATGAGTGATTACATCGTCCCGTTTGACCTTACCTGTTTGAGTTAACAACCCATTTTCTGGTGTAAACGGCGCAACGACATCAAAGTTTTCTATTTGTGCATAGTCGGGTAATTGTTGATTAATCAGTTCAACGGCTTTTCTAATTCTGTCCATTGAGATCTGAGGTGATAAAGGAACTATCAAAGCAACACTGTGGGGGCGAGCTTCACAGAAGACGAGCGCCTGACGCAATAATCCACTCCCCATCAGTAAAGATTCGATCCATTCCGGTGACACGTTTCTACCTGCGCTGTTAACCATAATATTTTTCTTACGGCCACTTAACGTTAAAACGCCATCGTTAATAACGCCTAGGTCCCCAGTTCTCACCTCGGATGGATAAAAACTTTCTGGTTGATTCAAATATCCTAAAAAATGATTACCCGTCACGACAACTTCGCCTTTGTCTATATGAAGTGTATTGTGACCAAGCGCTTTGCCTGCAGAACCAAGCACATTGCAGTTTGGTGTATTGAGTGTAGAGACCGAAACAGCCTCTGACAGGCCATAGCCTTCATAAACGGGTAAGCCTCTGGTTCGAGCTTCAGTCAATAAGAAAGGTGAAACATGAGCGCCGCCAACTGCTATAAACGATAACGACGTCGGTGGCAGCCAGCCTTTTGAACATGCTTGGAGAAGCACCATGAGTAAATCCGGTACTAAGATAATTGACGTTGGCTGCACATCGTTTATTAGTTTTAGTAATGTTTGCGGGTTTACAAGTCGACTACCTTCAAAACCTCTCGCACTTGCGGATGCAAGCTGTACAGTACCGCCATGAAGTAGTGGCGCATAAATACCCGCTATATTTTCAAGCAATGTAGAAAGAGGCAGTATGCACAAATGATTGACTTCGTCCTGTTGAAAAGCACTATCAATAGACCTTGCAACTTGCCACTGAGATTCGTTAGAAAGGCATACACCTTTTGGCGTGCCTGTCGACCCTGACGTAAAAGTAATCTTGTTAGTGCCTGTAGGCATACTCACCGATGCTGCGAGCGGAGTTAGCATATATCCAGTAATGTTTAAGCTATCACTCAAGACTTCTTTCTTAGAAGAAGGAAAGAAGCTTAAGACTTCGGTCGTGAGTAGGCATTCACACTGACTCTCTTCGATAACATGTCGCTGCTGTGTCTCACTGAAAAACAGTGGAATAGGTACGCAGCAAACTTGTGCTTCTTGGCATGCAAGGTCAGCTACCACCCACGCAAAACTATTGTCAAAGGCGATAGCAATGCGACTCACATTGTTGTTTGTGATCCAATTGGCAAGGTGAGTAACTGCCTCTTTAAGTGCCAAATACGTCAACGATTTATCTTTGTACTTCAGCGCAATAGCTGAGTCGTCACCGTTTAAGTAGTGCTCAAGCAACATGCGAGGCTCCTTTTGGGTAGCAAACTAAGGCATCGTTTAGTTGTTGTTCGAAATTTGAACCAGTGATGAGTCCAATTGCCTGTTGATAGTATTGACGAAGAAGTACACTGTTCATTACCTGATGGGTAACTTCTTTGAGGGCCAGGGCTATTACTTGTGGTGCTGTATCGTAATACGTACCCCAATCATCGTGACTGGATACCAGTTTTTTTGCATTAGCTGGCGCCAAGAAAATAAGCGAAACACCTGAATTTTGAAGAAGTTTTTTTACTTGGGTCGTCGCACTAAACACAACGTGCTTTTTACCAAGCTGAGAGAATAAAAAGCACAGTGACAGTAAAAGTGGTAGCGTATATCGCGGTGAACAACTAAATAAGTTACCTACTTCTACAATTTCGTGTCTTTGCGTGCTAATTCCATGACGTAATAATTCCCCCTCAATAGTGCTATCTAAGTACTGCTCGATGAAAAGTGCGTGGTTGGTGCTGTCAGTAGCACTACATCTCGCACCGGCGGCAGCCTTTACTCCGTTAAATTCAAGTGCAAACAACATAGGCATGAATGAAGTGATATGCGCGTTATAGCGAGTAGCGAAGCCATTAGCGATAAAGGTTTCAATTTGTTGCCTTGCTGGGTAAGTAAGATTTGCAGCAACAAAAGCAAGTGATCTGCGCTGTCTTCTGTGCTGAAATGCCTCCCCATCGTCGAGGGGGGTTGGTGCTACCGATAAAGTAAGGCTCATACGTACACTCTTGTGTTCTTCGATAGTATGAGTATTACCGCGCTACCTTAAGAGTAGCTTAAGTGGGTCACTTTTTTTGGTAACTAACGTAAAACGTGGTTCGTCGGGCGGCCAGGCATCGAGAACGCCTAAACCACTGAAAATAATGATGGCTGCAACAACAAAAAGTACGAAAATCTTACGCTCGTGACGAAATATATTTGTCACTGCGCATGGTCCTTGTGAGTAAAGCGCAACATTGAAAGTATTAGCAAAACGCTAATTACTAGGCCTGCTATATGGATAGGTTTTTCTACGGCATTAATATAACGAGAGCCACCTCCTAGCATTGAGAAAAGTAAGGTTTGCGGAATAAAGCCTAACCCACTTGCTATAATGAAAGGAATTAAAAGTACTAGAAACGCGCCACCTATAGTATTGGTCACAACATTGGCGCCTATTGGGAACAGTCGAACCATAAGTATTGTTCGAAAGCTGCTTTTCAGGAGTACACGCGCAATTGTAAAAAACGGTTTTCATAAACTTCTGATTTAATGGCTTTGGCTATGAGCTTTCTAAAAGAACCGCGTACCAATAGATAGGCTGCACTTGCGGACATACAGGTAAGTAGTAGCGCTATAATACTACCCTCAGATGGGCCAAAGCCACGCCCTCAAAAAAGCTAACAGCTTGCCGGGGAATACCCAGTGTCATTAATACCACAAAGGCACTCAAAACCAAGAATACTTCTTCCGTGCTGAGTTTCGCTATGTAAGATATTAACCAGTTTGGATCAGTGCTATGTGCTCAAGAATGTCACTGGATACTTGAACTGATAGGTAACTAACCACTGCCTCATCAGGAAACTGACAGTACGCATAAGAGGAAAATACTCACTTTTTATGCGTGAATATCACGTTGATGGAACCGAGTTTATTTACACTACATCAACCACCTGGCGCCGAGCATATCTACAATACCAGCCCAATCTCTATTCCAAGCATTGTAATTTGATTGACTTCATGGCGAGCTAGATGATTCACAGTGACTTTTCCCCTGAATTAGCACCAATCTTCCGATGAGATTTTTCATATTATGCTAGCCGCTTTGTGAAGGCATAGATGCAATTGATCAAAATATGGAAGCAATAGAAAGGTACGTCGTGGAAGCAGCTTTAACCCACAGCCCGTATCAGGTTAGCATCACCTAAAACATTCTGACGAATGCAATTCACTACTTTAGATTGCACACGTTTCATCTTGTATCTTTTCTTTTTTGTCGATAACCAATGACGCAAAAGTGGGGACTATTTACTTGTTTAGCTGTTTCTATTAATTTTGGGATATCCACAGGATCGTTTTAACCATCAGCGTCTAACGTAACAATCCATTTTCCGTGAGCAGCGATTACCAGAAGTGCTCTTTCTGCAACTGGAGATGTCCACTCCCCCTTAAAGTAAAGGGAATGATCCTGCCAAAGTGGCCAGTAATGTAGATGTATTGTAATCACTACCGTCATCGCCTACGATGACTTCAGTTTGTTCAGGAGTTACTGAATGAATAATCTCCCATAGCAATGAAGGAAGATTTTTTGCAGACAGAGCTACACCAACGTCTATCGATGCATATGGCGTGTGTATGAAAGTAAAAACCTTAAGAAAAGCTTAAGCCTATAATACGTCTGAGCATTAAAATTCGTATTCCAGTGACATACGCAATGTGTGATCTTTACTGTCACCATTGAGCCCTGCAATAAAGCCAAGCTCCCATTTTAATTGCTTTTGCCTGTCGTAGCGTTTAATTCCCATAAAAACCGGACCAGCGCCCACATAGTCCTCTCCTACATATATCTCAATACCGGGTTGAACCTCTGGGAGCCAGCGATAGCGAAATTTTGCTTTGAATTCGCTCTCCCACTCATTGGCAATGGTTTCACCCCATTCATATACTAGGCTTGCGTTAGTAGTTAGACTAAACTGACCAAACTCTTTTTCATTCAGAATGCCGGCCTTAGCTGCCCAGTCATCCGTATTGTGTTGCTTTTCTAATTCAAATAAGGCTCCCCAATCAGCCCAATACTTTCCTTGTTCAGTGACCATCCAACGAAGCTCAAGTTCATAAGATTCTATCCCAAAATCTCGGTTTTCATCGCGAGCTCCCACAAGGTAAGCCTCCAGGATTACAAACTCAGAAAGGGCGTGTCCAAACGAGTAGCGTTGCATCAATACATTGCCGTTATCATTTTGGCGTGAAGTTAATCGCCACTCGAATTCGCGTTCAAAAGGCAATACATAAGGGTGATAGACTCTGTCTACGGTAAAATTGTCAGCGCTCACAGAAAATGCGGCAAGAAGGACAACTAATAATAAGATAGTGCGCTTCATTGTGTAACCTCCACTTGTTGCCACAGCGCAGGTATGCGCTTCCTTGTCGCAGCAATAGTATTGGGCACAACCAAAGTAAATATAAATAACATCATGTAACTCATTGATGGAGTGGCTTCGTAGCCAATTAATGCGTTCAATAAATGCCCATACTCGCTGTTGTCACTAACGATATGACTACTATCCCAAACTTGTTGTGGGGCAGGAAATATATCTATTTGTTCCAAAAGAAGCGCGATGTTTGCAACTTGCGCGGCGACAAAAAGAGTCGTGAAACAAAACGTCGCTTTGTGGCTTACAAAGTGCGTTAGTGCGATATTGAGCAAAATAGCGATGCTGATACTGATCCCCAGCCCAATTGTAGTACCAAGAAAAAGCAACGTACTATCACTGTTATGCGTAAGCCCTGACACAAAGTACACCATAAAATGCAAACTGTTAGGTAACCCAATACCCAGCACAAGCAACGTAATACCCATTCTGATGAAGTTACGTTTTGAAAAGGGACAAATGACTAGCACACAAATACCTATCCAGGCACTCACTAGGAGTAACGATTTTAATAACTCAAAGCCAGCGCCCTCTGCCAGTTGAGAGATAACGCCTAGATAAGAATATGTCATTGCTGCGGTCACTAACAGTGAGGCTATTCGCCATACTAGCGACAATCGTGAAACGCCAGGTAATGCAAGAAGTACACTGAGCAATAGAAAAATAGGTAATGTGTCTCTTAAGAAGAGTACGACCGTATTAATGAGCATCAGGCTTCTCCTCTTGTTCCTTTACGACTACTTTGCCCACTGCACTGTTAGGGTGGAATTCTCCAAAGAAAGGATATTCACCTTGTGTCAGCGGTCCAATGTAAATACTGCCTTTGCTTTTGGCAAAAATCACTTTTTCTCTGTTAAGGGAAAAACTGTCTATTTCCTCGGGGCTATCGTCGAAATTGATGAAAGTAAGACGTACCTTTTTCCCCGCTGGAACCACTACATTCTGCGGGTAAAAAAGATGATCTTTAATTTCTATCACGACTTCAGTTAGTGCAAACGCACGAGGAGAGAAAAATGATAAAAGGCCAATAAAAAGGCCAATAGAAAATTTAAAGTAAGAGTTCATTTTCAAACTCCACCTTCACTTCAAGGCCTCCGATCTTAGCATCATCAAGCACAACATTGGCATTATGCAGAGCAGCAATTTGCAATACTATGGCCAAACCAAGGCCGCTGCCTGTTGTCGTCTTAGCTTGTGCTGCGCGGTTAAATCGCTTTAATACGCTGGCTCGTTCACTTATTGGTATGCCAGGACCCGAGTCCGCGACACTCAAAACTACGTTTGATGCGAGTTGTTCAATTCGAACAACAATTTGTGCCCCTTCAGGGGAATAATTACTGGCGTTGGTAATAAGATTTTGCAATAAGGTGTACAACATAAAATGTACGCTGTTTAACCAAATCTCATCGCCTTCTAAGGATATCTCTTGCTGTTTGGTTTCAATTTTTCCATATAGATCGCTAATCACTTCTTGCGCAACAAAGTGCAGATTAACTGCCTCTTTTTGTTCTACAAATGTCTCCGGACTGGTACGTGTCAGTAACAAAAATTGATTCACCGCGTGAATCATCCGATCGGTGTCGCGTTGAAGCGTTTCAAGTAGTTTACCGCTATCTCCTAATTCTTCAGCAATATTGTGAATATTGATTTTCATCACACTTAGCGGTGTACGCAGTTCATGTGCGGCGTTGGACGCAAACTGCTGTTCTCTTTCAAACGCAGCACTTAGTCGAGAAAACATTGAGTTGAGCGTAGAAACAACAGGTTTAAGTTCACTGGGTTCTCTATCAAGTGCAATGGTAGAAAAGTTATTACCTGTTCGTTTAGCCAATTTTCGAGAAAGCTGTTTTAGGGGGGCAAGCCCCCAGGTTATTCCTAAAAACAAAATTACGACAAGAAGGGGAACACTGACAATAAAAGGAGTAATGGAAGCAACGGTTAATGCATCTGCTAACGTAAAGCGATTACTCAATGGTTGCGCCACCATGTACCAAGAGCCATCATCTTTTACATAAGAGGTATGCACACGCCATCGTGTTCCAAGAGCATTTTTTTCTGAGAAACCGTCTTTAAAGTCAGAGAGTGGGGCCTTTAACACTTTGCTTGAACTTTTTATCAGCTTATCGTCCTGCCAGATTTGAAATAACAAAGCGTGATCTTTACCTGGTGAGCCACCATTGAACGAAGCAACGGCACTACTTAACGCGGTGAGTTCATTGTCTAGTAGCGTAGTTGATATACCTATTGTGGCACGATAGCCGTGGAGCGCCGCACTGAAGACAATAAGGACTAAAGCACTGGTAAGAGTTAAAATAAGAAAGCGACGAATCGACGTCACGTTAATCTCCAGAGTTGGATATGCAATACCCTACGCCTCTAATGGTTCGAATGAAGTTTTCTGGCATCTTTTTTCTTAAATTGCTGATATGCACTTCTATTGTATTGCTTGAAACTTCCTCACCCCATTCATAGAGTTTGCTCTCAAGTTGCTGCTTACTCAATATGCGACCCGCGTTTTCAATTAGCGCTTTCAAAAGCATAAGCTCTCTACGCGGAAGATGTACTATGTCACTATCAATAGTCAATGTATGGTGCTTTGTATCAAGGCTGACGTTCTGCACAGTGATCACACTTTCTGAAGACGTACCTAATCTGCGCTCTAAAACCCGTAAGCGCGCCAGCAACTCATCAATTTCAAAGGGTTTGGGGAGGTAATCGTCTGCACCCGCATCTAGCCCTGATATTTTGTCAGAGGTCTTGTCTCTTGCGGTCAGAATTAAGACTGGCAGTACTGGATTAGTTTTTCGAATACTCTTGAGAACGATTAATCCATCCTGGTCTGGTAGACCTAGATCCAAAATGACAATATCATTTTGCGATGGGCGAAGTGTACTTATTGCGCTGGCACCATCGTAGACACAGTCTACAGTATAGTTTGCCTTTCTTAATGAAACTTTAAGCGCGTTGGACAAAGGCTTATCGTCTTCAACTAACAGTATGCGCATAAGATCCCCATAATTTCTCAGTAAATTTAAGGATATACAAAAAAACTTAAGAAAACCTTAAGCATTTTTTATTACAGGTCTGAATCGAGCAGGTTTTTTCAGACCTTTCATAGCTTCTAATAATCGTCAAAAATGCTACCACACACTTCCTATGGGCTTTTATGACCTCAACAATTACGTTGGCTACAGAGGAGATATCCGCAATTAGTACAAAACTCAAAAAAGCCAATAATCTGTTTGTCCGATAATTGTCTGAAGCTGCCTGTCAGATGACATCTTAACCTACATCTAAAAGTGCTAGATCAAATATGGGCTACTAAACGTAACAATGCTAGTACCGAGAGGCCAGTTTTGAATCAGTATCGATCATTTCTTACCGGCGTCTTTTATTGCTAGGTACACAATTTTTCTTGTTAAATCATCGCAGGGAATATTTTTCATTTTTTGATGCCTTGCGGATACCGTTGTGTCAACTTCACCATTTACGTACACATTAGGAATTTTTCCAACAGCTATGCTTTGCTAACAATAACTGCATTTCAGTATTTTTCCTCCAACCGCTCAAACATCTAAACCTATCGATACTTTAGTACTTGTGCTTCATTTTAGATGTTGCTTGATTTTAAAAGCTTCAGCATTTCAGCATTTAAGAGTTTAAATTTATAAAATCTCGGAGTTTTATCCTCTAACTTTTCCTCTCCATTTCTGCTATCGATAAACCATTCTTTTTCGATAATCCACTGGAATGCACAACGTACTGATGTGGTCATCTCGTTTTTGTTTTCAGGGATACCAAAATCAGTTCTGATTCTGGCTTTTTGTGATTCACTTCTATCGGTATGAAGCTGGAGCTGAAGGGGAAGGATTAAATTCCATTCTTTGTCAAAATCTAAGGTTTCATGGGATAGAGCTTTATATGTTTTCTCTCCAAAATGCTCAACAACATCAAACGCCCTTGAAAAATGGAAATTCTTAAAAAATACCTTATTTTCGTCGTCTCGATGATAACCTCTAAACATCCAATTAACCCCATCGTGCATCATTGCAAGAGGAATGATTGTTCGCCTATGATGATTATCACTGTTTTCTGAACGGTACTCACAACTAATAGCGTATTTACCTTTAATTGCTCTTGTAATTTTCCCAATAAAATTAGTTGAGAGATTGTTAGTTACTTTCCCTATTTTTTCAAAGGGGATTATAGTTTTGGCCGGTAGAGAGAGTTTGTTCTTATTGAAACCATTAGCTAACATGCCTAATGCTGTTTCTGCGTCAAAATCTATGAGAGGTTCATAACTATCTCTTACAATAGCATTAGCTCTTACACTTCTGTTGTACACAATATTTCTTTTACAAATATTACTGTAATCAGCTAGAACTTTTGAAGCCGCCGCATCAGATAAATTGAACATTTCACCGATGTCAGAACGTTTAACGATACCAGTGAAGCGCAACATAAAGTCGATGTATGCAAGGCGATCTGCAGTATTTGTATATTGTTCTTTTAGGTCTTTATAGGTAAGCATTATCAGTATATCTAGTCATGTATGTGGCTTAAATACTACTTCACTAATGTCTTAGAGTCTACTTTCGTATTTTGATTTCGGTCTTTGTTGTTGATTTTATGCTATTGAATTTTCATCTTCACTTATAAAAACTTTACGCAAGAATTGACTTGGTTGTTTTTTGATCGTAAGATTGATCATAGTTGGAGAATTGGTCTCTAACATATAGATCCTAATGAAGAAAGGAGGTTGTATATGGCAACTAACGGAAAAGTCGGTGATAACCGCCGTTGCGGAGCTGTTCGAAAACGATCGCAAACTCAAACTGGTTCAGGTCACTGGGTCAAGCGTGATGCAAACACCGGACAATTTATGGACGTCAAAAGTGATCGGAAGCCGTTCAAAGGAGTTAGAAGGGAGAAATAAAAAAGCACTTATCAGTGTTACTGAAAAGTGCTTTTTTTGTGAGGTGATTTATTTATCTGCGCCAACAGAAAGAATAAGACACGACACTGAAGTGCTTGTCCATTGAAGAACAGCCTATCAATCTTTAAGAGTCATGATAGTACATGTCTTTGATGTTCACCTCAATATTTTGAGCCGTTTATTAGATAAAAATGTGGGAAGCGGTAAGTTTTTGCTCGGAATTAGCCTGTTTTTTAGGCTTATCCTATCTTAGAAAATTTATTGAGGTAACTACTAATGAGTAGAAAAGATTTACTAAACGATATTACTAGTACTTTTCAGGGGCTTGGGTTTTCTGAAAATACTAACGAAAAGCCAATGACGTACCAACGAAATGTCAAATATCCGAGTATTTTCTCGGATAAAAGGGACTATGCACATTTTGTCGTTCATACACCAATACGCACAATTCAAGTTGTTGTTAAGTATCAAGAATCTGCCGGCACTGCTATAGAGAAACTTGGATATACAGTAATGGACGCGGCACGCTCTGCATACGATGATTACTTAGTCGTATGTGGTGGATGTGAGCTATTGAAACATGACAGGGCCATTGAATTTTTAAATTCTTACCGGTCATCAGCACCTAAGCTGACTGCTATCACTGTGAAAGACATTGTTGCTTTTATAGGTCCAGATTTAGGCCGTTATGCCGCTTAAGTTAAGGAGCATGTAGTGTGCCGTTTCTGGCACACTACCATAATTACACATGTAGCAGGCCTATTTTCAGAAGGTACTGTCCTAATTGTCTTATGTTAATAGAAAATCTCTTCTTTAATGATCAGCAACCAATTAACCTAGTATGCTTTTACAGACAAGTTCTTACGCACTAATGGATGCCAATGAGCTTCAATGAGAGTGCGAGCGCAGTATGTGCAATGAGAAACTGTCAGATTTGCGCAAGCTTTCTAGCAATTTTGTTAAATCAAATGTTGCCTACTCCACACAAGCGTGTGAACACCAAGTTATTTCGATGTGACGATACAAGATAAATTAGACATGCTATTCATTTGTTAACTGGTACTCTAATTCTGCCACTCTCTGTTTGTACTCTTCGATGGTTAATGCAAAAGAATTGTGCTGGCTAGCCATATTGGATAGCCTTTCACGAAGCTCAGCTACTTCGCTCTTGTACTTTCTTTTCAATTTAATTTCTTTTTTGAGTCGTAACCTCAGTTTTGAAAGAGCGTCTGAGGAGTGTTCGGGTATCATACTCACTGAATAGCTTTGTTTTTTTAAAGCCCAAATTTCTTCGACAATATCTTCGTAATAGTATATTGAACCGCTGCCTAGGCCTGCTTCCTCCTCAACCGCTTTAACCGAGAGCTTTTGGGAGTACGGGACAATTGTTGTGGCTTTATTCAGTATTCTGTCTAGAGCCTCTTCAATCCTCGCTCTCGTAACTTCTGATTTAGTCATCATTTCCCCCGTCTTGTTTGTACTCAGAAAATGGAATGTTAAAGAAGTGCATGACTCGCTCGGCTGCTTTAATTTGTGAAAGGTAATGGCTTTCAATAGAACTAGAAAAAGAATCTATACTCTTAAGGTATTTTATCTGCTGGATACACTGTTGGTGTCTTATTGACCAGCCCTTCGCTTGTTCTTCATCTATTAACTGATTTTCACATTTAAAACAATTTGCTGGTGAGGCGACCTTGCTCATTTGGCATTGATATCCTGCTAAGCAATAGGAGTGTAACGTTCCTACAAAGTCTATTCTGCCAGCTTTAACGTGATTGTGAATTTCTTGCCAACTTTTATGCTCTGTTGGAATTGACCCTCTATCTTTCATTATTTCAAGGCCGCGCTTGCCAAATAATTTATCTTTTCGGTTGTACCACTTAAAAACAGTTTCAGTAATAACTTCATTACGAACATTTTTTATCAATTCTGACAGCTCGCTATCGGTATTAATCCCTCTAAGTACTGCTGCCGCACCGCCTTCTTCGTACCACTCACTGGTTGGTATATCCAAATGTTTAAACTGTTCTTTAACGGCTATCGTGGAACAGAGGTTGTGGCGTCTTACAAATACGGCAAAAGTTCTTCGAAATTGATGAGAAGTAATGGGCCATATATATCCAAGTGCAATTTTTTTATTAGATAAAACAGAGTTTTGGTTTGGGTTGATCAAGTAAAATTCTTCAAGGGCCTCGTCATCTACAATTGCTCCTGCCTCTTTAGCTATCTCATTAAATTTGTTGCGAAAATGCTCTTCATAGATGATCTTTGGAGCTTCACTTTTCTTTGTTTGAGTAAGCCATAAACAACTCGCCTCGTGGTTTTTCATCGGGTCTGGATGATTGAACAGTTGTTCTCGCATATATTGCGTCAAGGCCTCAGCGAGTGAGATGGCGTCTCCTACGATAGTTGTTGTTACCCACTCAGATAGTTGTCCTCGTCCTTGTGTCATCTTGTGGTGGTATGATTGTACAGTGTGAATGATTTTACCGTTGTACGTTCTAGTCTTAAAACTATCGGGATGCAAAGAGTACAGTTCGCTGCGTCGCATTCCTGTAAATGCTGCGCAAACGATATAACAAGCGGCCTGGATTTTTGATAACCACGACTCAAATTGTCGCCAGGGTAAAATATGTTTTTCTAATGGCGTCCCTTGAAGATACAACTCAATAATGGATGAGTAGCTCTGAGGCTTAGCTTTATTTACCTCTACCCTATAGTCTGCGGAATTTGGGGTTAACCACTTCCAACTCCCGTCATTTATTTTGCGATCAACAACCTTTTTGCCTACTTCGTAATTTATGCGCAACTCTCGTATCAGTTCACTTAGCAAAACTCTATACGGATAGAGTTTTTCAATATAATCGATTGCTCTCGAATAAATTTTCTCCATGATACTTGTAGGCATAGCGTAAAACTGATTTGGTTTAGTCTTTTCAACCGCGCAGCATTCAATTGCTAAGGCTTTCGTGCTTTGATCGGTAGGGATTACTAGGCCTATGGGAAGAATGTGATCCGCCCTTTGTACTTTATTCAACATGCTGAATATCTGGACGGTGTTGCCATAACTGTATTGCAAAGATGTTAAGTATGTACAAAATTCATAAAACAAAACGGCATGCGACAGTTTGGAAATGCTAGCCCATTTCATTTTTTCCAAAAACTTATAGACTTGCAGCAACTTACTGTGCTGAAAGATAATTGTTGATGGCTTCAGTGGGTAAGAGTTCCCTCTGCCTGCATTAGTGTAAAGCCAAGAAAAACAAATCATTTTCAGCTCTGTAGCAAGTTCAAAAGAACTGATCTCTGAAAAAGTGATTTTATCCTTGTTGGTTATCTTTCTATCTATGTAAGCAGATAAAATCCACTCTTCATCGCCAAAGTAGCTAACTGTAGTCCCCGCATGGTCTTTAGTCACTGGCACGTTATCTAGATACTTGAAGTCCAACTTACTATAGGATTCAAGTACTTTTTGAAAACCATCGAGGTTTTCATTCACTACATTTCCAGGAAGACTAAGAAGTATTTGCATCGTGCTCTCTAAAAGTTGTAATTTATACCTTCAGGCCAAATGGGGTGACGACCTTCCTGTTTGAGCTTTTTAGTTGCTTTACGGCGTACCTTCGGGTCAACGCTAAAAATACACAAGTCTATTTTTTCAACCAGTGAAGCAAAGTTTCTAACGAACTGAGAATGACTTTTATGGTCGATAATTGATTCTTCAATTACTTCCCGAAAGCTCATTAAGCACCAAATATCCTCAACTTTTTCGATAATCACCTGATTGGGACAGTCAAAGCAATTCAAGATATCGGCGCAAGCCAAATGATCAACATCAAAGTGCATTGGACTTAAATTCATTTTTCGTCTGTAAACACTAGCTTGTTTACCGAAAGGTGAAATGCATCCAGAGCCAAGGGCTGTCTTTTTAGAGTGCTTATTTAAATCACCATACTTAGCAAGAAACTGCTCATAGGGGAGTACTTCAACATCCAGTTTCGATTTCGCATAGCTTTTCGCCTGGGCAAGGTCAGAACATCGTGCAACAGCTTCCAATGTATGGGTGGCAGCTTGTAACTGCTTTTTATTTTCTATCGGATTACCCGTAGTATAGTGCTGACGAAGAGTATTTGGTGTATTGCCTAATAAAATAGAAGCGCCAGCATAGTCGCCTGTTAAATCTAAATATCGAGCACTACCAGTCGCCCTAAATCTCTTTGCCATAGGCCTAAGCGGTAGATTGTCATCTGTGTGTAGATTAAAAGTAGATTGAAGCCAAATACTAGTGGATCTTAAATGGCTTGGTTCAAGAGGCTTTAACTTGCCCCTACAAGCCATAAAAAACAAATGCTCATTATTCGGCGCGATAGCGTGGCTCAACTGTAAAAGTTTCTTTATGAATCGCAGCGAATGTTTCGGTACATTTTGACGATTATTTTCTCCGATTGATATCGTTACGTACTTATTCGCCCTGGCTTTTAGAACGCTTTGCGAGTATATGCGCTCTTCGTTGAAGTTACTCTCCTTAAACTTTTTCATAGATAATAAGGACGTCATGTTTCCCCAAGTAAAATAAGACATGAGGAAATAACCAAGTGAAAAACATTTTGTGATGGCCCCCGCAACTTCTATTCTCCGGGGCCCGAAAGCAATTTCAGCAGTTGCAACTCTTGGCTCTGTGTATAAATGCAGTTCTGGAGTGCTAAGTATTTGTTCAAAAAGCTTATTAAACGTTGAGTAGATTGGCTTTAAAAGGGACTTGAGTTCAGAGTCTGAATAGCCCTCAGTAGGGTTCAGTTCGCGTCTGAAAAGCCCTCTCGGAGAAAACCAATCCTTACAAGGTAACCCTAGTATAGTAAGCATGCACTTTATAGAACTTGTTCTTTTACGAGCTGTATTGACATTCAACGAGCCAAGCCTCACTTTTTCGACCTGATGCCTTTCCCACGCAATTATGGAATCGTGAGTTTCCAAGTCGAGATTCGACGAATCTACAAATTTGACATATCTTACAAGGTCATTGACATATCCAAACTTCGTTCTGTCTGAGTAGTTTTGATCATCACGAAGAGCTGTAAACCAGCGTCGAACAAGCTCGTCTCTATTTGCATATATACCGCCAGTTAGTTCCTTTTTTAGCGGCACATTGAGGTATCGAAATCTATTGAAGTCGAATTGCTGATACCGAGCTATCCCTACTTTCAAACTAATGATGAGGCTTTTATCTTGCTCAGATTGACTCATATAGCGACTCTTCAAGAATGGTATCTAGAAAGCTTGCTGCTTCTCTAACGTTTTTTTTACGCTCCAAGAAGTCGACGTACTTCCAAGTTGTTGCTTCACTACTGTGTCCCATCCATGCCATCATTTGTGTTACTGCGTCTTTTTGCATCCCTATCTCTAAAAGCGATGCAAGGCGGTACGTACAGTACGTGGCTCTGAGGTCATGAGTGGTATGAGAAAATAGCGAAGACGTTTCACGCTCAACAGCGTTTCTTAATCTTCTAAACGATTGCTGAACGTTGTTAGGACTAAATGGAGCACCTGATTTCGAGACTAGCAAAAATGAACTATTGTTCTTTTTGAGCCTTAGCCTGCGCCTTTTTGATTTTGCATAGCCAACAAGTAGAGCTCTGAGGCTGGGAGAGATTTCGACTTTTCTTTCTTTTCCATACTTTGTAGCTACACCATTCATCGGACCAATTTTCACTTCTGATTTATCGGAAAACTCAAGTTCCAACGCTAAACATAATGGGAAAGTACATGCTTCCTGTAATCTCAAACCTGATTGTACTTGCAAGAGTTGATGGATTATAAACTCTATGTTGAACGTGGAGAGTGCTTTCGCAAAGGGCTCTAGCTCATCTTTTGATAGCGGATTGAGTGATTGCACTCGCTCTTTTAAAGGAACTTTTACGCGAAGGTCCGTGCTACTGACAATGTAATGAGGGTTAAGATGATTCATCATTCCGGTGTTTCTGATTTTCACCATCTCGTAGTCAAATGGTTTACCGGATTCGTTAACGTTAAGAAATTTTTGGTGGATACACCACTCGTAAAACTTTACGACATGCCTCATGTAAAGAGATGCCGTAGAGAACTGGATTTGTCCTAGCCTTGCGTTTGTTAGTAAATTATCGTTTCTAAACCTATAGGTAGGTCTTAAATATTTAGCAGTCGGAAATTTATCCCAAGATAATGAGTTTTCTTCCAAGAAATTAAAGTAGCGCTTTAAAGCACGAACCGTGGAGTTTAAATCTTTCGCCTTCCTGTAGTTGACTAGATGATTTATCCAAAGATTTACAGGTGTAATATATTCGTGGTTTGAATAGTAAAAAGTTGGGATACCTTCCAGCTTAATATGCCCACTATTGGGTACCGAAAGGGGAAGCACAGAGAAGGGATTTGATTGAATCACGTAAGTCATGTACTACCCCGAATGAATCTAAGAATTTCTAAAGGGTAGTACATTTTCCAGAAAGTGCTCAGCTACAGTCTAACATTCCAGAACGCGATCTACATAGTAACGAATTCTTCTGCGCTAGTGGGGTGAATAGCCACACACGCATCGAAATCGGCTTTGGTAGCGCCCATTTTTATTGCCACGCCAAAGCCTTGCAGAATTTCGTCCATGCCGTGGCCTATACCGTGTAAACCAACCACTTTTTCGTCTTTACCCATGCAGACCAATTTCATTTTGGTGAGTTGGCGATGACGGGTAACCGCCGTGTACATAGAGGCAAAGCTTGACGTGTATACTTTAATCTCATCTTCACCATACTGCTCAATAGCTTCTGGCTCGGTAAGGCCAATGGTGCCAATGGGCGGATGACTAAACACCACGGTAGGAATGGTGGTGTAGTCCATATGCGCATCTTCTTGGCCGTTAAATAAACGTTCGCTTAGCAGGCGTCCTGCTTTTACTGCCACAGGGGTAAGTTCCGCCTTGCCAGTAATATCGCCTACTGCATAGATATTTTTGGCTGTGGTGTTTTGGTATTTATCTACCTTAACTAAACCCTTTTCGGTTAGTTCCACATCGGTGTTTTCAATAGCAATTACATCGGTGGCGGGTTCACGTCCAATAGCCCAAATAAGACAATCTGCCTCTAGCACTTCATCATTGGTTAAGTGCACAGCAAGGGTGTTATTGTCTTTGCGTTCAACTTTTTCTACGCTGGCATGGTTATGTAAGGTAGGTCCTTCGGCATGAATCATGTCGGCAAGCGTGTCATGAATAAGTGGGTCGAAGTGACGCAGCGGCGTATGGCCACGAACTACCAAGTGTGTGTCTGTGCCTAAGCTGTCTAACACGCCCGCTAACTCTACCCCAATATAACCGGCACCTACTACAATGGCGCGTTTAGGTTGCTCTTTTAAGGCAAAGAACCCGTCTGAATTGATACCGTGTTGAGCACCGGGTATGTCGGGAATAATCGGGCGTCCGCCGGTAGCAATGGTAATGTGGTCAGCGGTATATTGCTCGCCATCTACTTCCACGGTGTTGTTATCAACAAATCGTGCAAAACCTTTTATTAAGGTAACGTTATTTGCAGTAAGTATGCGATCGTAAGAAGCATGTATACGCTCGATATAGGCGTTTCTGCTTGCCACTAATCCGTCCCAGCTAAATTTATTAAGGGTTACGTCGAAACCGTATTCGGGAGAATAACGATTAATGGCCTCGGCCACCTGTGCGCCGTACCACATCGCTTTTTTAGGTACACACCCAACATTAACGCAGGTACCGCCCACGGCTTTTGCCTCGATAATAGCTACGTTTTTACCATGTTTAGCGGCACGGTTAGCAGAAGCGATACCGCCGCTACCACCACCTATACAAATATAATCAAAATGTGTCATTCGTAATGTCTTCTCGTCCGTTGGGGCAAATAGTCATAATGTTATTGTTACATGAAATGGGGTGTTGGCACACCAAATACAATATCACTAGACCGTAACTACCAACGATTAATTTCTGCCAATCTGGATCAGAACGTATTTTAGCGGTAATTGGATCTGGTTAAAAAACGAACATGTGCTACTTTAAGTAAGTTGTATAAAAAATGCACTTTACTGTTTTGGTAAGGTGTAACTAAGTTAAAGCGGAAGGAACTATGTTATGAAACGCACGTTTAAGTTATTTATCGTGGTTGTAGCATACTTTATCGCTGTAACGTCATTTAACACTATGGCGGATGAAAGGGTATTCAAAGAGGGTAATTACTGGGAAATTGCAGCCATCGAAGTGAAAGATGGACATTGGTTAAATTATGGAAATCACTTGGCAAATGAGTGGCGTTCTTCCATGGAGTTTGCCAAATCGAAGGGATGGATTGTCGACTATAAAGTTATTAGTAACCTTCACCCCCGGGATGGAGAAGCATCACTCTATTTGCTTACCATTTTTACCGACTGGGCATCAGAAGCTGAGAACGAAGAACGTTATGCAGCTTGGATAGAGTGGTCGAAGAAAAGCCTCGATAAAATGGAAGAGCAAAGCGGGGAACGTGTCACTATGCGCCGTATTATGGGTGAGCAATTGATGCAGGAACTGACGTTTAGAAATTAGCGGTTGTTTTGTCGTTAAGAAACAGTAGGCGAACAGTGTTCAGTGTATTCTTAGCGACAACGCCTCAGTAACTGTTTGTTAGCGGCATTCCCTTTAACGAATAACCACTTACACCCTTTGGCCCCCTTACGTGTAATTTTTCATCCAAGCCTTGCTTTTGTCTCGCCCGACCCAACATTTTATTCATATGCACAGACAAGAGTGATTATGACTATGACGACACCCGCTATTGAGATGGTCGACGGCCTTCCCCTTTTTTCTTCTATCGAACCAAAAGACATTAAACCCGCAATTGAAAAAGCCATTGCAGATTGTAAGCAAGAGATTGAAGATGTAGTGGCGTCTAAAGACTACAGTTACGCCAACCTTGTGTTACGACTAGAAGAAGTGGACGACAGGCTAAGTAAAATTTTTTCTCCTGTCTCCCACATGAATTCGGTGGTCAGCTCTGATGCCTTACGTGAAGCCCACGATGCCTGTTTACCGCTATTGTCAGAATACGGCACCTGGGTAGGGCAGCACCATGGGTTGTACCAAGCGTATGAAACGCTGAAAGCTTCATCAGAGTATGAAGAGCTTGATGAACAAAGTCGTAAAGTTATCGATAATGCCGTGCGCGACTTCACATTGTCCGGTGTGGCATTGCCCGCTGACAAAAAACAGCGTTTTGCCGAAATTCAAGCGAAGTTAAGCGAGTTGTCATCAACGTTTTCTAATAATGTTATGGATGCCACCATGGGGTGGACGAAACATATTACGAATGAAGAAGACTTAGCTGGCATGCCAGATTCAGCAAAAGAAGCGGCCGCCCAAGCGGCCCATCAAAAAGATTTACAAGGCTGGTTGTTTACCCTTGATATTCCTTCCTACCTGCCTGTTATGCTCTATGCCGACAACCGCGAACTACGCGAAGAAATGTACCGTGCGTATGCCACTAAAGCCTCTGAACAAGGGCCAAACGGTGGAAAGTGGGACAATACCGATGTTATCCAAGAGATACTTGCACTTAGAACCGAACTGGCGCACCTATTGGGGTTTGAGCACTACGCCCAACGTTCGTTAGCAACGAAAATGGCTGAGTCGACAGACCAAGTAGAAAGTTTCTTACAAGATTTAGCGGCTAAATCGAAGCCACAAGCTGAAAAAGAGCTTCAAGAAGTGCGCGATTATGCTGAGCAAACACATCGTGTAACCGATTTACAAGCGTGGGATTTGCCCTATTACAGTGAAAAGCTGAAACAAGAGAAGTACACCATTTCGGATGAAATGCTACGTCCTTACTTCCCAGAAGAAAAGGTGCTATCTGGGTTGTTTGAAGTTGTTCATCGCCTTTACGGCCTTAAAATAATTGAACAGCCTGGGGTTGATACGTGGCACGAAGACGTACGCTACTTCACCATTACTGATAGTGCTGATGCCATGCGTGGCAGTTTCTATCTCGATTTATATGCGCGAGCGAAAAAGCGCGGTGGTGCTTGGATGGACGAATGTCGTGTGCGTCGTAAAACCGCCTCGGGCGACGTGCAGCTGCCAGTGGCTTACCTAACCTGTAATTTCAACGGGCCGGTAGGCGACAAACCCGCACTGTTTACCCATGATGAAGTCGTCACCTTATTCCACGAGTTTGGTCATGGTCTGCATCACATGTTAACCAAAATGTCGGTTGCGGGCGTATCAGGCATAAACGGGGTGCCATGGGACGCCGTAGAGCTTCCAAGCCAATTTTTAGAAAATTGGTGTTGGGAGGAAGATGCGCTTAACTTTATATCTGGCCACTACGAAACCGGCGAACCTTTACCGGCCGATCTTCTTGAGCGAATGTTAGCGGCAAGAGATTTTCAGTCGGCCATGCAAATGGTACGGCAGCTTGAATTTAGTTTGTTCGACTTTACTTTGCACAGTAAAGATGGCGCAAATGTAAACGTACAACAAGTATTAGATGACGTGCGTAGCGAAGTAGCCGTGGTGATCCCGCCTTCGTTTAATCGTTTCCAAAATAGCTTTGGACATATATTTGCTGGGGGTTATGCCGCTGGCTATTACAGCTATAAATGGGCTGAAGTGCTTTCTGCCGATGCCTACAGCAAGTTTGAAGAAGATGGCATTTTTAATCGCGATACCGGCAAGGCGTTTTTAGAAAACATCCTAGAAATGGGGGGGAGCCGCGAGCCAATGGATTTGTTTATTGCCTTTAGAGGCCGGGAGCCACAGGTTGATGCGTTACTACGCCATAGCGGTATTAAGGGCTAGTTAGTGGAGCGGTTCAACGACATCTATCAAAGAGCGTGTGAACGAAAGGGCGGCGAGCAGGCAGTAGAAGCGTTGCTTGCCGTGCCACTTCCCGCTACCCAAGTGGCGAATATTAGTGATGATCGTTTTCTCGCTGCTATGACTAAAAAGGTATTCCAGTCAGGCTTTGTGTGGCGGGTGATTGAGCAAAAGTGGGAGGCATTTGAAGACGTATTCTTTGGCTTTAACATCGACAAAGTGCTTTTAATGCCTGATGAGATGTTAGAGAAAAAAGCCACCGACAAACGTATTGTACGCAATTATAAAAAGGTGCTTACGGTACGTGAAAATGCGCAAATGATTAAAGACGTGGCCCGACACCACGGCAATTTTGGGCAATTCGTGGCTAGCTTTGATAGCGACAACATCACCGAGTTATGGCTTTATTTGAAAAAACATGGCGCCCGGTTAGGGGGTAACACAGGCCCCTATATGCTGCGCTCGTTAGGCATAGACACATTTTTGTTCACCCGAGATGTGGAAGACTATTTACGTAAAAATTTAATTATTGATGGTGGCCTTACAAGCAAGAAAACGCTCAAGGCGGCCAACGCAGCATTTAGTCAATGGCAAGCAGAGAGCGGTCGTTCACTGCAAGAGTTGAGTCTGCTGGTAGCGTACAGCTGGGGTACGAATAGAACTATGCCCTAGTTAGGTTTTTTTGTCAGTAAAGCGCTGTTGCTAGGCCTGACAATCCGATACACTTTAGCAATTAGTCAGTAGCACACACAGGAATGTCATGAGCGACAATCAAACCAATACATCAATTGATAAAACGCCAACCACGCATTTTGGTTTTCAGCAGGTGGAAAAGAATCAAAAAGCCTCTATGGTTGCTAACGTCTTTGATTCCGTTGCGGCAAAGTATGATGTGATGAACGATTTGATGTCCATGGGTGTGCATCGCTTATGGAAGCGTTACACCATCGACTGCTCAGGTGTGCGCAATGGCCAAAAAGTATTAGACATTGCAGGCGGTACCGGCGACTTAACCGCAAAGTTTTCCCGCCTCGTGGGGCCAAAAGGGCGAGTGACGCTTGCTGATATTAACTTATCAATGCTTAAAGTAGGGCGCGACAAACTGCGCGATCGTGGTTTGGTTGGCAATATCGACTATGTTCAAGCCGATGCAGAAGCACTGCCGTTCCCTGATAATCACTTTGATGTGGTAACCATGGCCTTTGGGTTACGTAATGTTACCGAAAAGCAAAACGCGTTAAATTCTATTTACCGCGTACTAAAACCAGGCGGCCGTTTATTGGTTTTGGAATTTTCTAAGCCCGCATCGGCCCAGTTGAGCAAAATCTACGATATGTATTCGTTTCATATTTTGCCGAAAATGGGCCAGTTGGTGGCCAACGATGCTGAAAGCTATCAGTATTTGGCAGAAAGTATTCGTATGCACCCCGACCAAGAAACCTTAAAAGGTATGTTTGAAACCGCCGGTTTTGAGCAATGTGATTACCAAAACCTTACTGGCGGTATTGTGGCATTGCATCGAGGATACAAATTTTAATGCCTGCTACGGCTTTATTAAGTGCAGTGGTAGAAAGCTCGGTAAATAAGCTGCTGCAGTTAGACCCAGATAGCCAAGCGCGCCTAGCACAGTTACAAGGCGCGCGCTTAATTGCCTTTATCGATCCCCTACCGCAAGGGGTTATGTTGGTGTTTTCAGAGCAGATTGATGTGCTCATGGTGCCTGAGTCCTTTGACACTATCGTGGCCCAACTAGGAAGCCAAGACTGCTGCATTAAAACTTCATTGCAAACCCTTCCTGAACTTAAAAACACCAATATGCTTACTCGCCTTATTCAGCAAAATAAATTGCAAGTAGAAGGTGAGCTAGCCGTTGCCCAAAAAGTGAGTGGCTTGTTTCAACAACTCGATATAGATGTAGAAGAGATAGTTGCGGGCTACACCAATGATATTATTGCTCACCAAAGTATGCGGGTGGCTGAACGTATAGGGCAGCACGCCGAGCGGGTGTTTGCCAACTTAGCCACTATTACGGGCAATGCCCTTGTTGAAGAAAAGCAGTTAGCCGCCCATAGATTAGCCGTGATGCACTTTAGCGACCAGGTGAACAGTATAAGAGATGATGTTGCTAAGCTTGAAGCTCGCCTACAGAAATTAGAACAACAATGATAAAAAAAGTGAATTAAGAGACGTCCATGCGCATTTTACGGCTGTATCGAATTAATAAAGTGTTGTTAGAGCATGGGCTGGATGATCTTATCCCGGCAAAATGGCTTCCTTGGTACGCAAGGGTGTTGCGTCATTGTATATTCTGGATACGCAATAAACATAAAGACAAAAGCCCAGGCGAGCGCATTACGTTAGCACTACAAAGCTTAGGCCCTGTGTTTATTAAATTTGGCCAAATGCTTTCTACACGCCGGGATCTTTTACCGCCATCCATCGCTAACGAACTCGCGCGCCTGCAAGATAAGGTTCCACCTTTTTCCTCAAGCGCCGCCCAGGAAATCATTAAAACGTCGCTGGGGCTTAGCCATTTAAGCGAACTTTTTAGCGAGTTTCACGAAGCTCCATTAGCCTCGGCCTCTATCGCGCAGGTGCATGCTGCGAAACTAAAACACAATAACGAAGATGTAGTAGTAAAGGTATTAAGGCCTGACATTCGCGCCACTATTGTTGCCGACATGGAGCTGTTATTTAGCTTAGCCACTGTGCTGCAAAGGTGGTTACCTGACGGTAAACGTCTACGCCCCATAGAGGTAGTGGTGGAGTACCGTAAAACAATTGTGGATGAGCTGGACCTACTACGTGAATCGGCAAATGGTATTCAACTAGGGCGCAACTTCGAAGGCTCAGACTCTTTGTATGTGCCTAAAATTTATAGCGATCATTGCAGGCACAATGTACTGGTAATGGAGAGAATTTACGGCTTACCCATTTCCAATATCGACGCATTATTAGCGCAAAATACCAACATGAAGAAGCTAGCGGAGCGTGGTGTCGAAGTATTCTTTACGCAAGTTTTTCGAGACAGTTTTTTCCACGCCGATATGCACCCGGGCAATATTTTCGTTAGCACAGAACACCCGCAAGAACCCAAATATATTGCTATCGACTTTGGCATAGTAGGCACGTTAAACCAGGAAGATAAACGCTATTTAGCAGAAAACTTTATCGCCTTTTTTAACCGCGACTACAGAAAGGTTGCTCAGCTTCATGCCGACTCGGGTTGGGTGCCAGCCGACACCAATATAGATGAATTTGAAATGGCTATTCGTACGGTATGCGAGCCCATTTTTCAAAAGCCTTTGGCTGAAATTTCATTTGGTAATGTATTGCTACAACTGTTTAATACAGCCCGCCGTTTTAATATGGTGGTGCAACCACAATTGGTGCTACTGCAAAAAACCTTGTTATATATTGAGGGGCTAGGCAGGCAGCTTTATCCGCAATTAGATTTGTGGAAAACCGCAAAACCGTTTTTAGAAAACTGGATGCGTGAGCAAATTGGTTTCACTGCAATGTTAGGTAAAGTGAAAGCCAATTTGCCGTTTTGGTCTGAAAAGCTACCCGAAATGCCCGACCTACTTTACGACAGCTTGCAGCAGCTAAAACGTATGCCGCTACAGCAACAGCGCGCCAATGAAGCTTTGCTGTTACAGCAGCAAAAAGCCATACGAACAACCCATTGGGGCATAGTAGGGGCCACCCTCGTTTTACTTAGCGGTATATTACCTATTTACGATATTGCTTGGTATGTGCCTGCTACGTTCGGGATGTTAGGCGTAATTTGTTGGCTTTGTGCGTGGCGAGGCACAAACTAGCTTTTCGTCGCATACAAAAAAACCTAAGAATTTACGCTATTTATTAATTAATTGTATATTAATCAGTCCGAAGAGTGTTATAGTGAATGCGGCTTTAAGCCAACAGTCTTTAAATAGACGTGATTATTTTTTATTTGCTATATGTAAAACCGCTCAAGTTACCATGTGATTTGTTGTAAGTTGTTTCTCCATTCGTAAGTAAGACCCAATAACACTGTCTAATTAAAGACACGCAACACGCGCATTTTTTGCGCATTTTAAAATGATATTTGAGGTCTATACGACATGTCTAAAGTTACAGGCACCGTTAAGTGGTTTAACGCTGATAAAGGTTATGGTTTTCTAACTCAAGATAACGGCGGTAAGGACGTTTTCGTTCATTTCCGTGCAATCGTTTCTGACGGTTACAAAACTCTTCCAGAAGGTCAGCGCGTAGAATTTGAAGTTGAAGAAGGTCAAAAAGGTCTTCAAGCTGCTAACGTGCAAGCCATCTAAGAAATTCAAAAACGGCGGTCAGTATGACCGCCGTTTTTCTTTCTTGCTATTTTGTGTTATCTCCATCCCTTTCTTTATTCGCCGTATTCCCCGCTTCTTTCTAGTACCTAATCTATCCTATTCGTCCTTTAGTTTTCTTTCGAACGTCCTTTTTATTTTCGCTTTCACCAGCACAGTGGTTTAACTTACTTCTACTTAATGGTTTACTCTAGTGACACGTACGAAGTTAAGGATATAAACATGACGGCAATAGTCACTAAACGATGGCAGTACATACCACTTCTTCTTATCGGTTTCTTTTTATCGTCTGGTGTTTTTGCACAAACGAACGCGCCACAAAAAGCCGTGGCCACCTTATTCGGTAACCCTGTTAGTGCCAGTGATATAGAGCCCAATAAAGCAGCAAAGAAGAAGGCCAAAGACGTTTTTGCACAGCAATATCAAAGCGCGGTTGAAAACATGCGCCAGCAAAACTTAGCCAGCAAAATTATCGATAGGGTAATAGAAGAATACCAAAAGAAAAACAACATTACGGTTAACCGTGAATTAGTGGAAGACTTTAAAAGGGTGTTTAAGGCAAGCCTAGATGAACAAAATACGACGGCCGCTAAACGACAAGAAATTGGCGTAAAACAGGTATTGCAATGGCAGACCGATAAAGCGCTGTACGAGGAATTTGGGGGCACCGTTATTTTCCAGCAAACCAACCCTCAGTTTCCGGTAGAAGCGTATCACCAGCTATTAAAGCAATACGCAAATGCGGGCGCATTCACGTTTAAACATAACGATGATGAAGCGGCGTTTTGGCAACCGTTTGAGCCCCCCTTTACGCTTATTATTGAGCCAGAAGACATTAATTTTGCTAAGCCTTGGTGGCAGCCTTAACCGTAGGCAGGCGCGGGGCGTTATTTACCTGCACCTAACCGCTAACTACTGTTAAGTTGTCCTTTGCGTTAAAATATGAGCAACAACCTGTAAGAGTTAACCCAATAATGAAAAAATTTACTCTAGATGGCGTAGATAAAGCTATATTGTTGCAGCTTCAGAAGAACGCTGATACCCCGGTGGCCGATATAGCAGAGCAAGTAGGGCTAACGACTACGCCATGTTGGCGACGAATACAGCGGTTAGAAACCCAAGGGATCATAGCCAAACGGGTAGCCTTATTGCAGGCGAAAACGTTAGGTCTTGCGATGACGGTTTTCGTGCAAATTAAAGCGGCCCGACATGATGGCAAATGGCTCGATGATTTCGCAAAGCATGCCGCCTCATTCGATGAAATTGTAGAGTTTTATCGTATGTCTGGCGAATACGATTACTTACTTAAAGTGTTGGTAAAAGATATGGACGACTTCGATCTTTTTTACAAACGCTTAGTTAACGGCATAGATCTTAACGACGTTACCTCTAGTTTTGCTATGGAGCAAATAAAGTACACCACTGCACTACCGTTACATCACCTATAGCCATTTTTGCTTTACACCCCCAAGCCTAAAATGTACCGCTTTGGGGCGCAAAACCTTGAAAGCATTGGCCTTAAAGCGCAAAGTAAACCCATGATTACCCTTTATTAGGTTTACCCAATGACGCAATCACATCCACACTGGCACGACCCCTTATTATTAGATCAGCAGCTTAGCGATGAAGAGCGTATGGTGCAGCGAAGTGCTCATGACTTCTGTCAGCAAGCATTGATGCCAACCATACTATCGGCCAATCGAAAAGGCTATTTCGATAGAAATATTATGCGCCAGTTAGGTGAAATTGGTTTTTTAGGTTCCACCATTGAGGGCTATGGCTGTAGCGGGGTTAATTATGTGTCTTACGGCCTGTTAGCACGAGAAGTAGAGCGTGTGGATAGCGGCTATCGAAGTGCGATGAGCGTGCAGTCGTCGTTAGTTATGCACCCCATTAATACATTTGGTAGTGCGGCGCAAAAAGAAAAATACCTAGCAAAACTGGCAAAAGGTGAATGGGTGGGGTGCTTTGGTTTAACCGAACCCGATGCTGGATCTGATCCTGCGAGCATGAAAACCCGCGCTGAGAAAGTGCAAGGAGGGTATCGCCTTAGTGGCAGCAAAATGTGGATCACCAATTCGCCCATTGCCGATGTATTTGTGGTGTGGGCGAAAGACACCTCAGAAGATAATGCAATACGTGGCTTTCTTTTAGACAAGGGCATGGCGGGGCTCAGTGCTCCAGAGATAAAAAGTAAGCTATCTTTGCGGGCTTCTATTACTGGCGAAATAGTCATGGATAAGGTGTTTGTACCTGATGAAAACGTGTTCCCAGATGTGCGCGGTTTAACAGGCCCCTTCAGTTGTTTAAACATGGCGCGGTACGGTATTTCCTGGGGCGCGATGGGCGCTGCGGAATTTTGTTGGCATGCTGCGCGCCAATATGGGTTAGATAGACACCAGTTTAACCGGCCCCTTGCCCAAACACAGTTATTTCAAACCAAATTAGCCGATATGCAAACCGATATTGCATTGGGGTTACAGGGCTCGTTACGGTTAGGGAGATTGATTGATAGTAAAAACGTAGATCCTATGATGATATCGCTAATGAAACGCAATAATTGCGCTAAAGCCTTATCCATCGCTCGTATGTCACGGGATATGCACGGTGGCAACGGAATATCAGATGAGTTTCATGTAATGCGGCATATGATTAATCTTGAAACAGTCAATACCTATGAAGGAACGTACGATGTACACGGATTAATTTTAGGTCGTGGGCAGACGGGTCTGCAGGGGTTCTTTTAATTACTGTTTAATATCAAAAAAGGGCCTTTGCTAAAGGCCCTTTTTATCCGTGCTTCTGGTGTTCTTCCCGTTCTTGTTCTTCAAATAGCTTCTTCTTCTTTTTGATCTTACATCCTAAGGCGCGCTGTGCATTTTTGCGCCCGATGTAGTGGGCAATAGTGTAGGGATGAGCACGTGTGAAAAACCGTGAAAAAGGTTTGAATACATTCATAATACTTTGCTCCTTTCAAAATCTATCTTCCCATATGTAATATAGTCAAGTTGTAGTTTTATGTCAACTATGTTACACGTGTTGCGTCTAACCGGCGCGCGAGGAAAAAACGCTACGCTCTTATTAATTAGTTCTCGCTAGATGAAAAAAAGATCACCTAATTTTTACTTCATTTAAGTAGAGGGTGAGCAGAAAGTAGGCAGCGATATAGAAGGGTAGAACGCCGGTAGAGAGACCGTAAGCAAAAGCCAATGAGCCGATAAAAGGCAAAAGCGCATCACGTGAAATTCATGATGCGCTTAGGCTAAAGAAAAAGCGTTGGCGGTGAATTAGTAGTAGGAAAGCTTTTCAGATTTTCCGGCAAAAATTTTATACACCATGGCGGTGTAAACAAGAATGCAAGGCACTACTATAACCACACCCACTAATAGAAAGCGTAACGAGTTTGCATCACTTAGCGCGTCCATAACCGTGAGTTCACCGGGTATCACGTAAGGGTAGTAACTAATACCAAACGCCGCAAAGCACAATACAAACACCAGTAATGCAATAAAGAAGGGGAGCCATTCGCCTTTGCCACCCGCATCGGGAAGCTTTTTAAGCAATACGCCGCATAGCACCAAAAGCGCGAAACAGGCAATAGGTATACCCATTAATAGGTAGCCCCAAGGCGCAGAAAACCATAGCTCTTGTACACGCTCGTGCAAGGTAAGGTTAGCTATACTTACTGCGATAATACCACCTGCAAGAACGCCTAGCCCACGCCGGGCCCAATAGTAGGCTTTGGCCTGCAAATTGTTTTCAGCTTTTAATATTAACCAACAAGACCCTATAAACGCATAAGCCGCAGTAACACCAAACGCCGCCAGTAAGGCAAAGCCTTGTGCCCATAAGTCGGTGCGTAAGCCAGTGACATAAATGCCCAACATGTACCCTTGCGCTAAGGTGGTAAGCAATGAGCCATACTTAAAGGTAAGATCCCATTTACGTTTTTGCACCTGTACTACTTTCGCTCTAAAGTCGAAGGACACGCCCCGAAGAATAAGCCCTATTAGCATTAACGTGGCCGGTATGTATAAGGCCTGCAAAACATCACTGTGGGCTTCGGGGAAGGCAAAAAGTAATAACCCTACGCCTAGCACTAGCCATGTTTCATTGGCATCCCAATAAGGCCCAATAGACGCAATCATATCATCGCGAAACTTCTCTTCGCGGGGCGGAAGCAATACGCCCACGCCTAAGTCATACCCGTCTAATACGGCATAAATTAATATTGCTAACCCCAGCAAACCTATGTAAATGTCGCCTAAGGTTTCAGTAGAAAGATTTTCGAAAAGCATGGAGACTCCTTAGGTATTCGCCGGCGACATTTTCGCTGCTTTTGCCATTTCCCGTTCCTCAGTAGAAATTTCCTCAATTTCAACCGCTCTACGACACATCAACATAAGTGTGCCCATGTAGGCCACTAACAACACAGCATAGATAACGGCATACAAAGTAAACGAAAAGACAACATTTGCAGGGGGCAGTTGAGTAACTGCATCTTGGGTTTTAAGTACGCCACTGACTAGGTAGGGTTGGCGGCCTATTTCGGTAACATACCAACCGGCTAATGTAGCAACCCATCCGCTAAAGGCCATACCAGCAAAGGTACGCTTAAGCCATAGAGGAAAAGTTTTGTTCCGCAATAAGTAAGCACTGCCTACCCAGGACACTGCCAGCATTAGCATACCCATGCCCACCATAACTCGAAAGCCAAAGAACACAGGGGCTACGGGCGGGTGCTCTCCTTCAAACTCATTTAACCCCTTTATTTCACCATCCATTTCATGGGTGAGAATAAGGCTGGCACCTTTAGGAATAGGTATTTCAAAATGGTTTTCTCTACTTTCTTCATCGGGAATAGCAAATAGCAGTAGGGGAGCACCTTCGGTGGTTTCCCACAAGCCCTCCATTGCCGCTACTTTCTGCGGTTGGTGCTCTAAGGTATTTAGCCCATGCATGTCGCCTGCAAATATCTGCAAAGGAATGAGAACCGCGGCAGTGTAGGTTGCCGTTTTAAGTGCTAATTTAGGCGCTATTTTATCGTCACCTTTAAGCATACGATAGGCCGATAAACCGGCAATCAAGAAGCTGGCGGTAAGCCCTGAGGCTAGCATCATATGAACAAAACGGTAGGGGAAGGACGGATTAAATATAATCGCGCTCCAGTCTTTCGCGTATACCACGCCATCAACTAACTCGAAACCCTGTGGCGTTTGCATCCAGCTGTTTAGTGCCAGGATCCAAAATGCCGAAGCCGTAGTTCCAAGCGCAACTATTAACGTGGCAGCAGTATGAAGCCAGTTAGGTACCTTGCGTATACCAAACAGCATAATGCCTAAAAAGGTTGCCTCTAGGAAAAAGGCCGTAAGCACTTCGTAGCCTAATAAGGGGCCTGCAACATTGCCTACTTTTTCCATAAAGCCAGGCCAGTTGGTGCCGAACTGGAATGACATAGTGACACCGCTCACCACGCCAAGCGCGAAGCTTAGTGCAAACACCCGTACCCAAAAGCGGTAAATACGCATCCATACAGGGTGATCAGAAATATTTGAACGTAGCTTAAAATAAAAGAGAAACCAGCCCATTGCCATGGTGATGGTTGGAAATAAAATATGAAAACTTATATTTAACGCAAATTGTAAACGCGACAGCAAGAATGCATCCACAGGGAGCCTCCTAGTTAACGGTACTTTTACCCGGAAGTAACTTGTCCTTAATTTCAAGCATACGGCCCACGCCGGAGCCAAGCTTCATGAGAGTGTTTAGTTTTTCGGGCCCAAGATTTTGAAGCTCTTGCGACCACGCGGTTACCGACTCCAATAAATCGTGAATCTCAGTTAATTTCTCCTGAGCATTGGCTTCGGTGTCATTTGCTGGTGTATCTAATAAGAGATCACGTAGCAAACTCATGGTTGGATCAATTTCTCTTTTTCTTCGTTCTTCAAAAACCCGATTTGCCAGCGTCCATATGTCTCCTGCAGGAATGAAAAATTCCTTACGCTCGCCAGGCACTAAATGTTGCTTAATAAGACGCCACGACTGAAGTTCTTTTAACCCCATACTGGTGTTGCCTCGAGAAATATTTAATCCGTCAGCAATTTCCTGCGCAGAAATTGGTTTATCGTGCAAAACAATTAATGCCAATATCTGGCCTACAGTGCGGTTAAACCCCCATCGGCTTCCCATTTCACCGAAGTGCATAACGGCTGAGGTAATAAGTGGCGTCATTTTCATATCTATACCTGCTGAACTTTCAGAAATTACTGAAAGTTTATGCCTAGGTTTGATTTAGATCAAGCTTTTTCGCCTCTATTGAACAGATGCAACACTGTTTTGTCCCTTTTAATATTTACCGTATAAATGCAAAAAACGTAAGAACCCCACTGATCCTGCACTGTTTCTGCACTTTTTGTTTGTAGACTGACGTTCTCATACATTTTTAACGTCATTCATAAGGTGGCTGATCATGGCGAATCGTGGACTTGGTACCAATATATTCCTTGCAACAATCGCGCTTTTGGCGCTAAACGGGTGTGGTAGTGACAGCGACAGTAATAGCATCATCGATGACACAACCGATACCGTGTCGACAGATACAGATACAGATACAGATACAGGTACTGGTTCATCGTCAACGCAAGAGTGCGATAATCCAGTTACCTCGCTGCCAGCTATATTCCTAGAGTTTAATGCGTCGCCCAATGTTACCGCCGTGTTATCTGCCGATGGTTGTACTGTAACCGTGGAAGCGAACGGTAAGCCAAACCATACCTCCTCATACTGGGATGCAGGCAACGAAAGTGGGCTTTATGTTGAACCAGAAGATGCCACCTTATTTGATCAGCAGCGTTCGCCTGGCGATATTGAAGACTACATCAATGTGTTTCAGTTAACTGTGCCGGTTGAACCTGAATTGGCCAGTTCATCTTCGGCTACACCGCTTGGTGCCATAGGTATAGCTACCAGTGGCGCGCCTATTTTTAACGACTCTGAAGGTAACGGCGATGTTTCGCTTGGGGTTATCCAAGGGTTTGACCGCAATGGGGCACACACTGGGCCGCAAACCTATCACTATCATCTAGAACCCAAAGCCATCTCCTATGACGATGACAGCTTAGTGGGAATCATGTCCGATGGTTTCTTTATTTATGGGAGACGGTGTTATTCCAGTGTCGACTATCCAACAGACTTAGACGAATCTAATGGCCATACTGCCGTTACTCAGTTCACAGGCTCATCTGATGAAGACGCGGTATACCATTACCATGTTTCTGCCGAACGTTATTTAAACGGCGATTATTATCTTATTTTCCCCGGTGATTTTCAGGGAACACCTAACGGCGTTAATTAGGCTTACATTCTGATGATAAAAGCGATTGGCATTGTGGTGGTAGCCACCCTTGGTTTATGTATGTACCTAAACCAAGGCCCGGTGCGGGTGCTCAATACCAATATATCAATAGATGATCAGGGATTACGCGTGTTTAACAACACGCCCTTTACTGGCGAGGTTATTACCTATTATCCAAATGGTGCTTTAGCGGCTATAGAGCAATTTGATGCAGGTCGGCGTCATGGCAGAGTAAGAAAATGGTTTAAAAGCGGCGTTTTGGCATATCAGTCGCACTATAGCCATGGCGTGCGGGAAGGCGTTACAAAAAGCTGGTGGTTTAATGGTAATCCGCGCTCTCGCTTTTTTTATAAAAAGGGCAGAGCTGAAGGCGAAGCATGGCAGTGGTATCGCAACGGCAACAAATTTAAGCGTTTTAATTATAGCGCGGGGCAGCCCACCGGCTTACAGCAGGCATGGCGCAAAAACGGTAAATTGTTTAGCAATTTTGAATACAAAAATGGCCGAATATTTGGCCTTCGAAAATCGAATAACTGTGTGGGGTTAGAAGATGAAAAAATATCTGTGGATTATTATCGCACTCAAGCTGGTGACGCTTAGTACACATACAGCGGCGCAAGAACTTCCTTATTATAACGATGCATCGTTTACGCCTCATTGGCTATCAGAAGAAGATATCGACTTGGCATCGTTTCACGCTATTCCGTCTTTTAGTTTTACCGATCAGCAGGGAAACACTATTACCAATGAAGACTTAGACGGCAAAGTGTATGTCGCCGGTTTCTTCTTTAGTACGTGCCCGGGTATTTGTCCTACTATTCGCTCTAAGCTTATTAAGGTGCAGCAAACCTTTGCTAACGATAACAACGTAAAAATAGTGCAGCACTCTATTCGCCCATCAACCGATACTACTGAAATATTACAGGCCTATGCGAAGAAAAACGGCATTAACAACCAACAGTGGTATTTGCTTACGGGTGAAAAATCGGCGATTTATCACATTGCCAAGCGCTTTTACTTTGCCAGCGAAGATTTAGGAAATGTGCAGAAAAATAAAGACTTTCTACACACTGAAAGCTTGCTACTTATTGATGAAAATAAGCATATACGCGGGATTTACAATGGGCTAAATGCAGCGTCGGTAAACTATCTCATTGAAGATATTCGTACTCTTAGAAAGGCGCAGAGTGAGCAGTCTGAGATCTAAAGCGCCCAGCTTCATAAAAATACGAATACATAAATCAGTACCTGTTAGGCAAACCTTACGCTGCCGTAACCTTAATAGGGACAAAGGCTATGCTAACGCGCTTACCAGCGCTTTAGCATAGTGTCGTACACTTCAGGGTCGAGCAAACTTTCTCTTGCGGGCGTGTCGTGAAGTTTAGCTTGGGCTGCCGCAAAATTGTTATAGGTTTGGTTGTCTATAATAAATACGCTCTCATCTCCTGGAAGGGTGCTATCTAGCGGGAAGGCACCGGTAAGCGGGGCACTTTGTTTCGTAATGCGGCTATTACCAATATAGTCAGCTACACCATCTTGGTTAACATCCTTCATTAGCCAATGTATGCCCAGTAATTCATTATAGCTGCCATCTTTTTGCATAGTGCTAGTGGTGGTATCGAATTTATCTATAATGACCTGTGCGTTAGGCGTATTGGCATTTAGTGCCAACTGAAAGCCTGTGGTGACAAGGGGGGCGGCGGAGTAGTGCAGTAATTCTTGATTTACAGAGTCCAGAAGTAAATTAAACTCCTCTATTAATAACCGGGAAGTAATTAATAGCGGCGCTCTATCATCGGCTAACTGTTTATAGGCATCATAGGCCGTGGGGTTTCGCGACCACTTTACGTCTTTAAGTAAGCGAAACGTTGGCGTATTGGCAAATTTGTTTTCAATCGCAATGCGCATATCTTTTAGGTGCGGCACCAACGTTATATTTTTAACACTGCCCTTTTTGCTGGTGGCATATAAGTAAAGGGGTAAATATGGCTTGGATAACAGTAGGTTTTGCTGTTTTTCACCTAAATCAATATAGGCAAACTCGCCCGCAACGCGGCCTGCTCTTACCGAACTACCTAAAAATGCTTCGCGCATAATCTGTAATTCTACTGGCTGGCCCATTTTTTCAAATGCAGCGTTTATAACACGGTTCACTCTTGCAGGCTCACCGTCGCCAGTAATATAGGTTTCAAACGGGGCAGCCGCTAATTTTAACGTATCGGCGTGTACGCCAAAAGACAGTAATCCAAGAGTAAGTAACGCAATAACTCTTACCAGCACAGCAATATCTCCTAAAACAACGTGATGTTTGTTTATACGCTGTAAAGTGGGGGTTAAGATTCTTCCTTGAGTATGAAGTAAAGTTTAGCCGTGTCAAACCACTGTACTTGCAACAATAAAAAAGTGGCGTGAAAGTAAACTGTCACGCCACCACAATAATACAGGTTGTTACATCAGTGTATTAAAAGTCGAAGTACACAATGCCGTAGGAAGTAACATCATCGCTACCTAGCGACTCAATGTAATTATCTGTACCAATAACATCCCTAGCCTCAATAAACATGTAGCCAGACTCAGGCTCTTCGGTATCAAAATCCCAATCCAAGGCAAAATCGACATCATCTGCCTCTAACGTATCGAGAATGTCGAGAGAGCCCTGCCCCGAGGTGGTCAGTGAAAAGAATAAGACCAGTTTATCATCAGCATCTCTTGCTGAATAACCTAAGGTTACAGAGTCGGCATTTACCGCAGAGAAATCGTAGCTTTCAGTGGTAAAGAAAGTCATAGCCTGCTCGGCAAACAGGTTATAACTCATCATCGGCAAATCTACGGTGGCGGTGTTATCTGAAGGTAGTCTTACTTCTGCACCTGTGTAAGACACAATGCTGATACTGTCGTCAAAATCGTAAAAATCTCCGTATTCGGTATTATAAACGTCAATGCCCGTGGTCATTTCTGTAGGGTTTTCAAACATAGGAATGCTGGAGGGGAGCGCAGAAATATCGTATTCACTTATGTTGTCACCGAAGTAAATAACATTGTCTACCCGTCCACGTAGTGAAAGGCGTACGCTATAGTTAGTCTCTTCATAATTATTAGACACAGTAATAGGCACTTTTCTGCTTAGTACGGCATTGTCTACCACCAGAGTTTCATCAAAGGTGTAATTAGCAACCAGGGCGGTGTAGTAATCTTCAGGTACGTCTTCGTCGGCGTTGCTAAGGGTTAGCGCAATGGCAGGCCATTCGTCGCTGCCTTGGCGGCAAACCTCAACTTCCACGAAGTCATCTAAATCACCATCCTCATAAACAGTTCTAGCGGTGGTAGTTGATACAATAACGTTAGCGCTAGGCGAGGCTACAGGGACATTGCTGATATCTAGGGTAACTGTGTTGCACTCGCATGCGTCTGCATCCCCTATATCCTTTGAAATAATACTGCGGTCAGCAATTTTATCTGCCGTAATATTCACGTATGTGTGAACGCGAGGGTAAGGTTCGCCATTCCTATATCCCACGTTTAGCATGGTATAAGTGGCAATGTCTTCATAGTCAATTGCAATGTCGCCGTTTGCATCGGCTTCATATACAGCAACAGCAGAACCGTCGCTACCATGGCGAATGATCATCGCGTCGGTTTGTGGGGTGATAGCGCCGCAGCTAGAAAAATAGGTTGCGCTTACAATGTGTTCATAGGATGAACTAGGAGGGGGAGTGCCTGGGTTAGTGGGGGGCGATACCACTGAATCGTCTGAGCCACCGCCGCCACAGCCTGCCAAAGAGACAAGTACGCCAGCGGCCAAAAATCTATTTCTGTTTTTCATGTTATTCCCTAGAAGGCAGGTAGAGTGCCTCGTCAATAACAGATTTGCCTATGAGCGTCCTGCCACGGATAGGGCTACTTTGCCAATACCTATAATTACTCTTTTTATTGTGTTTTGTGCAAATGCCGAGCGATATTAGCAGGGTTTTTAGCGCAAAAGTAGAAAATATTTACGCTATCTTTACGTAGGGAAAAGCCGGGAAGATAAGAGAAGCAGTGCCGCCAATAACACAAAATGCATTTATGCTATTGGCGAGCAGTATACTTGGTTTTAGCCTAAATAAAGGCGAAAGCATCACCAAACAGGTTTTCTGCTTTTAGGCCGCGCACGGTTAAATCGTCTCGTACGGTTTTTGCCATCTCAAAACGGCCTGCAACATACACTTGTACTGCGGCAAAGTCGGCGTGATCTGCCATTACTGCATGGTGTACCCAGCCGGTACGCCCTTGCCAGTCGTCATGGGCAAATTCAACCACAGGAACAAACGTGAAATGCGCATATTTTTCGGCCAGTTCAGTTAACTGTTCACTTAAGTATAGGTCGCTGGCGTGTTTGCCGCCCCAATACAAGGTAATAGGTGTGGTATCACCACTATGCAAATGCTGCTGCAAAATAGAATAGGTGTAAGAAAAGCCAGTGCCACCGGCAATGAGCACCATTGGTAAGCCATTAGACTGAAGAAACGCCTGGCCATTGTTGGCACTTAGGGTAATTTCGCCGTCCTCTTGCATGCGTGTTAGCACTTCGGTGGCATAACTATTACCCGGCTCGGCACCAATGTGTAATTCAATACGTTCATTATCATACGCAGCATTGGCAATTGAGAAGGGGCGTAAGTCTTTTTCGCCCATTTTCACCATAGCATATTGGCCCGCCTTAAACTCTACTGGTGCAGGAGGGGTAAGTTCAATTTTGTATACGACGTCGGTTAAAGGCGTAATGCTTGCAACCTGACATTTAATCTCTGACATGTAATCTCTTCTTGCGTTTGCGGTTAACGGTTTGCCGATGAAGGAGTCATAATACCAAGTTCATCCCATATATCATCTACCCGTTGTTTTACCTCTTCATCCATAACAATGGGCTCGCCCCACTCTCTATCAGTTTCACCGGGCATTTTATTAGTTGCGTCCATACCCATTTTGGAACCTAATCCTGACACTGGAGACGCGAAGTCGAGGTAATCAATAGGCGTGTTCTCTATCATAACGGTATCACGAGCGGGGTCCATACGGGTAGTGATAGCCCAAATTACATCGTTCCAATCTCGAGCATTCACATCGTCATCACACACAATAACAAACTTGGTGTACATAAATTGACGCAAAAATGACCATACGCCCATCATTACGCGCTTGGCATGACCTGGATATTGTTTTTTCATTGTCACCACAGCCATGCGGTACGAGCAGCCCTCAGGCGGTAAATAAAAATCAACAATCTCTGGAAATTGCTTTTGCAATATAGGCACAAATACTTCATTAAGCGCCACACCTAAAATGGCAGGCTCATCGGGCGGGCGACCGGTATAAGTAGAGTGATAAATAGGGTCTTTTCGGTGGGTAATATGAGTAACAGTAAATACCGGAAAATCGTCTACTTCGTTGTAGTAGCCGGTATGATCGCCATAAGGCCCTTCAGGGGCGGTTTCATCTTGGGCAATATAGCCCTCAAGCACAATTTCCGCACTGGCAGGAACCTGTAAGTCGTTGCTTATCGATTTAACCACTTCGGTTTTGTCGCCCCGTAATAAACCTGCAAAGGCATATTCAGATAAGGTATCGGGCACTGGCGTAACTGCACCTAAAATAGTGGCGGGGTCAGCACCTAGTGCCACGCTCACCGGGTAAGGCTCACCGGGGTGGGTTTGGCACCATTCACGAAAATCTAGCGCGCCACCACGGTGGGATAACCAGCGCATAATCAGCTTGTTTTTACCAATCACTTGCTGGCGATAAATACCCAAATTCTGCCGTTTTTTATGCGGTCCTTTGGTAACACTTAGCCCCCACGTTATAAGCGGGGCGGCATCGCCCGGCCAACAGCGCTGTATGGGTAAAGACGCTAAGTCTACATCGTCACCTGAAATAACAACTTCCTGGCAAGGGGCTTTCTTCACCACCTTAGCCGGCATGTTTAGCACCTGTTTAAATACCGGCAGCTTTTGCCAAAGATCTTTGAGCCCTTTAGGCGGCTCAGGCTCTTTTAGGTATGCCAATAACTTGCCTACTTCGCGTAAGGCTTCTACCGAGTCTTGGCCCATACCCATAGCTACACGCTCGGGCGTGCCAAATAAATTGGCGAGCACAGGCATGCTATGGCCTTTGGGATTTTCAAACAGCAATGCAGGGCCGCCAGCACGCAGGGTTCTATCGGCAATTTCTGTCATTTCCAAGTTGGTATCAATGGGCTGGCTAATTCGAACCAGTTCACCCTTAGCTTCTAGCTGGTGAATAAAGTCACGTAAATCTTTGTACTTCATTTGAACAGGGGGTATCCGCAGACTAATGTTATAAGCAAGAATATACTATTTGCGGGGAAAGTCCGATCAGTTCGATGGACAAACCTGGTGGGTTAATCGAATTTTATGGTAAGCGGTCAGTATAGTGCCCTTGTACGGGGCGCAAAAAAATTGATCTGGACAGGGTAGTCAAATAATAGTGTGATAGGTAGGCGGTTGATGTGCGCTTTGCCAATGAGCACACAGCGCTAATTAATAACAACAATAACCCTTTTTTCTTAAGGTGGGTGTATGAGTATTTTTGATCAAGACATGGTAGATGAGCTTAACCTCATCTTAAAATTTCCAACCGACAGTCTGCTACAAGGCTTGAAAATTCATCACGACGCAACCCAGTCCATCGTTAACGCAGCCAGTAGGCTGTATGCAAAAGGTATGATTACACAATCGGATGGCGGGTACTTAACCGACTTAGGCATTGACGTTGCCGACCATGCCCGACATATCCAGTCGGCGTTATGCAGTAGAAAAGGAAACCATTAGCCAAACATTGTCGTTAGCGTAGCTTATAAACCTTTACCCCTTAGCAAACTTGTTAGGGGTAAGTAATTTGTTAAGTATATGGGCCGCGCTGCCGATAACCTTTATAAGCCAGCTATTACCACAAACGACACTGTTATGAAGCCTTACATTTTATCAATCTTAGTGAGTTTACTTTGCCTAGTAAGCAGCCCATCTACCTTTGCACTTGAAGGTGAAACGGTTGAGGAAATTCGTGCAGTTCAACTGTACAGTCAAGATGCGCTTATTGAGATGATAAACAACAACACGCATTTAGATAAAGTTGTGGCAGATAGATGTCAGTTGGTACAAGACATTGAAGCCCGCGCCGATGTGTTAAAAATTCCAGCGTATCAGTTTTTATGGGGCGACATGCTGGCGTGGGGCGTATGTGTAGACGCAGCCCCATCTCGCGGCATTGGCTATATGGAAGATGCCGCGAACCAAGGTTTGCCTGCTGCACTAGAGCAGCTAGGCCGCTATTACGCCAAAGGCACGCTTGTTCAGCAAGATAAAAACCGCGCCGTGGTTTATTTGCGCGAAGCTGCTGCGCTGAACAACCTAAATGCCCAAATTCGTTTGGTAGAGCTCTTTTTTGAAGGCTATGGTAGCCCTTACGATTACCAAGATGCCTATCACTGGCTGCATCATTCGGTAACCGACAATAAAGCTCAGCACGATAAAATTGCCAATTACCTCGCCCGGCTAGAAAAGCTAATGCACCCAAAAGCGGTGCGCGAAGCGAAACGCCCGTCAAATAGCTAAGCACGATTAATATAACTTCAATACAACTTATTTAGTATAAGCCTAGTTGCGCTAAAACTATGGGTTGGTTTTATTCCCCAGTGTTTTTCGTCAATTGCTGTTATACTGTGCAGCAATTAACCATTGAACTTATTGTGATTTTGCAAGTAGCAATAAATATAACGTCAATGAACGAGTAAAATATATAAAAGGTAAATATCAAATACATGAGTGATGATCCGCATTTTCAGCGCGAGAAAGAAAAGTATGAAAACCCGGTAGCAAGCCGGGAGTATTTAATGGAAGTGTTACAAGAAGCCGGTAAGCCATTATCGTTTCTAGAAATTTGTGCCGCCGTTAACGCCCAAGAAGAAGATGCCAGAATTGGTATTCAGCGACGTTTACGCGCCATGGAGCGCGAGGGGCAAGTTCAATTCACACGCCAGAAAAAGTACATACTGCAAGATCGCGATGAATTAGTGCGTGGAAAACTTATCGGCCATAGAGATGGCTTTGGCTTTTTACGCCCAGAAGACAAAAGTGGCGACTTATTTATAAGTGCCGGCCAAATGAATTTGTTCCTGCACGATGACATAGTAGAAGCGCGCATTAGCGGTACAGACAGACGTGGTCGTAAAGAAGGCTTTATCACCCAGGTTATAGAACCAAGAAGTGAGCCTATTGTTGGGCGCTATTTCGTTGAGCAAGGCTTTGGCATGGTAGTGCCTGACGACAGCCGCTTACAGCACGAAATTGTGATACCCCCTGAACACACCAATGGCGCCCGCATGGGGCAGGTGGTAGTGGTAGAACTTACCCAGCGCCCCCGTCGCAAAATGAGCCCGGTAGGTAAAGTGGTTGAAGTGCTAGGCGAGCATATGGCGCCAGGTATGGAAATTGAAATGGCACTACGCAGCTTCGATATTCCTCATCAGTGGCCTAAAGCAGTAACCAAGCAGGTAGATAACCTAACCGATTCTGTGCCAGATGAAGCGAAAGAAGGGCGAGTAGATTTACGCCAGTTGCCCCTTGTTACTATAGATGGCGAAGACGCACGCGACTTTGACGATGCCGTATATTGTGAACCGCTGGATAATGGCGGGTGGCAATTATGGGTGGCCATTGCCGATGTTAGTCATTATGTGCGTAACGGAACAGCGCTTGATGATGAAGCACAAGAGCGGGGTACCTCTGTCTATTTCCCCGATCAAGTTATTCCCATGCTACCGGAAGTGCTTTCTAACGGCCTGTGTTCACTAAACCCGGAAGTCGATCGTTTGTGCATGGTATGTGAAATGACCATTTCACCAAAGGGCAAACTAGAAGAGTTTCAGTTTTACGAAGCCGTGATGAATTCCCATGCCAGACTGACGTACAACAAGGTATGGAACATTCTAAAAGGCGACAAAGAGCTTCATCAACGTTACGAAGCCCACGTGCCGCATATAAAGAATTTATACGATTTATACCGCAGCCTGAAAAAAGCACGGCAGCAACGGGGTGCCATCGAGTTTGAAACCCATGAAGTTAAATTTGTTTTTAATGCGCAGCGCAAAATAGAAAATATAGTGCCCTTGGTACGAAACGACGCCCATAAACTCATTGAAGAGTGCATGATATTGGCGAATGTGAGTGCCGCGGTAATGCTGGAGAAGTATGAAGCACCAGCGTTGTATCGAGTGCACGATAAACCCGATGCCGATAGGCTAACCGCGTTTACCAGTTACTTAGCTGAAATTGGTGTACCGCATAATATTACCGAAGAAGCCCAGCCTGCCGACTTTACCGATGTGGTATTAAAAACCCGAGGTAGGGCAGACGAGGAGCTTATTCAAACCATGTTGCTTCGTTCTATGAAGCAGGCTGTTTACGATGGCGATAACGTAGGCCACTTTGGTTTAGCCCTCGATGCGTATGCCCACTTTACCTCGCCAATACGTCGTTACCCCGACTTAGTGGTTCACCGCGCCATAAAAGGTATTCTTGCTAAGAAAAACGGTAAAAACACCGTATCTGGGTTTAAAAATTATACCCCCGAGGAAATAGAGCAGCTAGGTGAACAATGTTCTACAGCGGAGCGAAGAGCCGATGACGCTACCCGCGATGTGGCCGACTGGCTCAAGTGTGAATTTATGCTCGATCACGTAGGCGATACCTTTGAAGGTGTGGTGAGCTCGGTAACTAATTTCGGCTTGTTTATCCGTCTTACCGAATATCATATCGACGGTTTGGTACACATCACCTCGTTAGATGATGACTATTACCGTTACGATGAAGTAAAACAAATTTTGGCAGGTGAATCAGGCCACCGTCAATTCCGCTTAGGCGATACCGTAGAAGTGAAAGTGGCTGCGGTTAACCTTGATGAAAGAAAGATTGATTTATTGTTGGATCAGTCTATGCTGCGCGGCCCTAAAGGCAAGAAGGTGAAAGTTAAATCGGTGAAAAAAACCACCAGAACTGCCAAACGGGGTCCAAAAAGCTCTGCGCCGAAAGGCAAAGGAGCGCCAAAGCGTTCAAAAAATGGGGGTAAAGGGTAGTGGCGCAGCAAGAATGGTTATACGGGCTACATGCTATGCAGTCGGTATTAGAGCAAGAGCCCGAGCGGGTAATGGAAGTAATGGTACTGAAAGGGCGCAATGATGAACGCCTAACCAATATAGTTAACCAAGCGCGTCGCTTCGGTATTTCAGTGCAATTTTGTCAGCGCAAAGCGTTAGACGACAAAGTTAACGGCGAGCAACATCAAGGTGTTGTAGCAAGAGCGAAACCGGCCCGTGTATTAGATGAAGCCGATTTAGACCGTATTCTTGATAGCCAATCGCAGCCACTTATTTTGGTGCTAGATGGGGTAACCGACCCGCACAACTTAGGTGCCTGTTTACGTACCGGCGATGGCGCGGGCGTTCATGCTGTGGTTGTGCCAAAAGATAAGTCTGCCAGCCTAAATGGCACGGTACGAAAAGTAGCCTGTGGGGCGGCGGAAGTTGTACCCCTTATTCAGGTAACCAATTTATCGCGTACTTTAAAGCATTTACAAACCCGCGGATTGTGGATTGTAGGCACCGCAGGTGAAACCGATAAAACCCTTTACGATGTAGACCTTAAAGGCCCCACCGCTTTGGTAATGGGCGCAGAAGGCAAGGGAATGCGCAGGTTAACCAAAGAAAACTGTGATGAGTTAGTGAAACTGCCTATGGCGGGCAGCGTTACCAGCTTAAATGTGTCGGTTGCTACAGGTGTTTGTTTATATGAGATAGTTCGTCAGCGCCAGGCCTAGCGCTAGCTACTGCACGAAACACAGCGTTTTATTTTGCTTAAAGCCCGCATTCGCGGGCTTTTTTATTCTTGCTGCTAAGAGCTTCACCCCATAATAGAAACCCCTACAAAATGTCAGCTTTGCAAAGAAAGTGTAAAGGTGCGAACTGAGCCATCTCATTATTGCCATACGGCAGTATAGTTCACCCCTATTTGAGCTAAACATACCCATGCTCAACACAATAATGATTCAGTAAGGACATTTACTTTATGCAATTTCACTCTCCAGCTTGGTTACGAACTGTAGCCCTTGGACTTATCGCGCTACTAGGCTTAAGTGCCTGCGGTGGTTCTGATAGCAGTTCAGATTACTCATATGCTTACATTCAGTTTTACAATGCATCACCAAACGGCGCAAATGTAGAGATGCGTGAAGAAGATGGCGATAGCTTCGGCTCAGCCCAGTTCGGTGACGCTACCGCAATGTACTCTATGGACAACGACGAAATAGACCTAGAGTTCATTCGTACTGACTCAGACGACCAAGAAGTACTGGTTGGGAACTACACCGTCAAACTAAAATACGGTGTAAAAACCCTTATTGTATTAAGCGGCGACTTTGATAACCCGGTTATTTCAGAATACACCTATGAACGGGATACAATGGAAGATCACTTCCGCCTATTCGCCTTGTCTGTAACCTTAGATGAAGATTCGTATGACTTCTATTTAAGCGACTCGGGCGACCCCTTTGAAGCAGCCAACTTCCTAGGAACAGTAACCGCCAATGAAATGATAGAGTTCGAGTACTGGGATCAAGATGATGACAGCGACAACTTTGATGAAGGCGAATACACTATTTATCTTACCGAGCCAGGTAGCACAGATGTGGTGTTCGAATCACAAACCCTCGACTTTGTTTATGAGACTGAGTACCTACTCACCATACGCGACGTAAGTGGCGCAATTCAAAACGGCGTAGTGGTAGATACCATTCTAAACTCATCGTCGGTAACAGCGCTTACCGATGTAGAAGCCGATGCACAGTACCGTATTTACAATTCAACCAATGTTGATAGTGACTTAACAGTAACGTTTGGCGGCAATACCGACGAAGAAGATGTAGAATTTACTTTATCTGCTGACGAACTCAGTGACTTCTCAGAAATTCGCTATGGTGACTACCGTGTAACGGTAACCGATCCAAGCGGTGAACTTACCAGCCTAAGCAATAAACTCATCACCTTGAACCAAGGTGAAAGTAAAGCCATTCTTATTTACGAGCAAGATGGTGCGCTTGGCGCAGCCACGTTTATCGAAAGCGGACTTCCACAGGCCTACGATAAAACGGTGAACTTCGTTAATTTGGTTAGCGACTTCGATGATGTTGATTTTTACCTAGTACGTAACGATGAAACTATCGACACCGCAGAGTACGACCTACAAAACCTAGAGTTTGGTGAAACGAAGACAGAAGTCCTTCCATCAGACTACTACGAAGTGATTGCAGTATATGAAGATGACAACGAAGAACAGGTGCTACTAGACAGAACATCGTTGTTCGGATTTACTGAAGAAGAGAACTATATTGTTACTGTTGAGCCAGCTGATACGGCAACAGGCTACGAAATAAACATCCTTTACTAGTTAATAACTAAGCAAAGTAGACTAATTGCTTAGTCTACTTTGCTGTTAAAACACTCAATTTAGATTATCTTAATGAAGGCCACTGTATAGCGCAGTGGCCTTTTTTGCTTGCGTAAGTAAGAGATCCTAACTAGGGGGAACCTCATGAGTGTTATTAAGAGCCTGCATGAAATTTCCACAGACGGTAATTTAGCGTTTGTGGAGAAAGTTGCACACCTATTAAAAATGGGCAGCGAAGTGTTGGGCCTTGAAACGGCAATAGTGAGCTATATTACCGGTAATACTTATAAAGTTATGTATGCGGTATCGCCAGACGAGAAGATAAAACCTAACTCAAGCTATTTACTTGCCGATACTTACTGCAAAGATACCATCGAAGCCGATAACATAGTGTCGTATCACGATGTTGCAGTATTTCCAGGTAGCGAACACCCCTGTTATGAAAAATACGACTTACGAAGCTACGTAGCTGCTCCCATTCGCGTTAACAATCAGCTATACGGTACGTTAAATTTTTCCTCAACATGCCCCCGAGAAGCCGCCTTCTCTAATCTTGATTACGACTATCTACTATTACTGGCAGACTGGATAGGTTCGCACATTACCAAACAACAATCATTTGATGAAATGGTACAACAGAAAGCGAAGCTAGAGGCGCAAAACCTTATGCTAACGCAAATAACAGAATTGGCGGGAGTAGGCACCTGGGAATATGACTTCTTAAATGACTCGCTAGAGTGGAGCGATATGTTAAAAGGCATCGTGCACATAGATGTGAACGAGAAAATGAGTGCAGAGCGGGTACTTGGCCTAATTAAAAAAGAGGCCACTAAAAAGCAATACCAAGAAAAGTTTACCGAAATCATTGCAACTGGCGAAGATTGCACCTACGAATTAGAAGTGCTTACCGATGCGGGCGAAACTCGCTGGCTTGAAACCCGCGCACACCCCGTTATGAAAAATGGAAAATGTATTAAGGTAATTGGTGCCACGCGAGATATTACCGAGCGCATGTTTACCCTACAGTCGCTCCAAGAAAAAACCGAATTAGCCGAAAAGTCCCTTGAAGCCCGTAGCGGCTTCTTAGCCAACATGAGCCACGAGATTAGAACCCCCATTCATGGCGTGCAAGGTATGTTAGAAACCCTTGCAAATACCCCACTAACCAGTAAACAGAAGCAATATTTAGATATTGCAGTACGCAGCGCCGATTCTCTACTTGGTATTGTAAACGATGTACTCGATTTTTCTAAAATTGACTCAGGCCATATGGGGTTTGAAGAAGCCACGGTAAGTTTAGATGAGATAATTGAACTGCAAGTACCCATGTTTACCCGTTTAGCGAATAAGAAAGGCTTGGCGCTGAACATAAATACTAAAGCGCTAAAAAACACTATGTTTGTGGCAGACGGGTTACGCCTAAGCCAGATAATTATAAACTTGCTAACCAATGCCATTAAGTTTACGCCTAATGGCTCTGTTGCGCTTACCACGCGTTGTACGGAGTATGGCGCTGGCAGGTTTCGCGTAAAAATTATTGTTACCGATACTGGCATTGGCATTAGCCAACCCCAACAAGAAGTCATCTTTACTCCATTTCATCAGGCTGAAGAGTCGACGCAACGGCGCTTTGGCGGCACTGGTTTAGGGTTAGCCATTGTCAAAAAAATAGTGTCTCACTATGGCGGTAACGTTGAGGTTGCCAGCGAAATAGGGAAGGGCGCTAAGTTTGTAGTAACCCTTATTTTAAACAGCGCAGATGAAATTAGGCGCGAAAACGCGCTGGGCGTAAGAGCCAATAGCAGTAGAAAAATATCTCGAGAGGCGTTAGAGAAAGCACGAGTGCTGGTGGTTGAAGATAACGAAATAAACCAAATTGTTATTAAAGAACAGCTTAAAGAAATAGGTGTTAACGTAGACTTAGCAGACAATGGTGAAAGAGGCGTAGCTAAAGTAAAGGCCTCTATTGCCGAGCAGCGCCCTTACGATTTGGTATTTATGGATTGTCATATGCCTATACTCGATGGCCTACAAGCCACTAAGTGTATACGTGAGCTAGGCGGGCAGGGCGAAGCAATGACCATAGTGGCGCTTACCGCAAATGCGTTAAATGGCGAAAAGGAGAAATGCCTACAAGCAGGCATGAACGATTTTATCTCAAAACCCGTGGGAACAAGCCGATTACATAAATGCTTGCAGTATCACCTAGCCTTATCAGAACATGCTTTGAAAACGTCTGCGTAATAAGCTATAATCCCTTCGGTGGCTGTAGAATTTCTAGAGCCACTCTTTATTTCCCCATCGTTTAAAAATAATTCAATTTACTGCTATCACTACCCCAAGTTTTCTGTTATCATTTCGCGCCCTTTTTGTGGGGGTATGTATATAATTTCAGCAAATCCTTGTTGGAGTTAGCAGCTTAAACGACTCGGGAGAGTCTTAATTTTTAGAGCGGAGCACTAACATGATCCAAATGCAAACTAACCTGGACGTTGCAGACAACAGCGGCGCTCGCAGGGTTCAGTGTATTAAGGTTCTTGGTGGCTCGCATCGCCGTTATGCAGGTATCGGTGACATCATCAAAGTTACTGTTAAGGAAGCAATTCCTCGCGGTAAAGTTAAAAAAGGTGACGTACTGAATGCAGTGGTGGTGCGTACTAGAAAAGGCGTTCGTCGTGCTGATGGTTCATCCATTCGTTTTGACGGTAACGCGGCTGTTTTGCTTAATGCAAACAAGCAACCAATTGGTACGCGTATCTTTGGACCGGTAACCCGTGAGTTGAGAAGTGAAAACTTCATGAAAATCATCTCATTGGCCCCAGAGGTACTATAAGGAGTCACGATAATGGCTAATAAAATTCGTCGTGATGATGAAGTAGTCGTATTAGCGGGTAAAGACAAAGGCAAACAAGGCAAAGTCCTTAAAGTGCTTATTGCTGATAACCGTGTAATTGTAGAAGGCGTTAATCTCGTCAAGAAACACACTAAGCCTAACCCTCAAATGGGTATTGCTGGTGGTATTGTTGAGAAAGAAGCTTCTATTCACGTTTCTAATGTTGCGATTGTTAACCCGGCAACGGGCAAAGCAGATCGCGTTGGTTTCCGTGTTGAAGACGAGAAGAAAGTTCGTTTCTTTAAGTCAAACGGTGAACTTGTTTAATTATATTGGAGAGTACGATGGCGAAACTGCATGATTTCTATAAAGAAACAGTAGTAGCTGAACTTGCTAAGCAGTTCGGGTACAAAAGCGTCATGCAAGTCCCTCGGATTGAAAAAATCACTCTAAACATGGGTTTAGGTGAAGCAGTTGCTGACAAAAAGGTACTTGAGAATGCTCAAGCTGACATGACGGCTATCGCCGGTCAGAAGCCTGTAGTCACAGTTGCAAGAAAATCAGTAGCGGGCTTTAAAATCCGTGAAGGTTATCCGATTGGCTGTAAAGTAACCTTACGCGGCGAGCGTATGTGGGAATTCCTAGAGCGTTTGATTTCAATCGCTATTCCACGTGTTCGCGACTTCCGTGGTTTGAACCCAAAATCATTCGACGGTCGTGGTAACTACAGCATGGGCGTGCGTGAGCAAATCATTTTCCCTGAAATCGATTTCGATAAAGTGGATAAAGTTCGCGGTATGGATATTACTATCACTACCAGTGCGAATACTAATGACGAAGCACGTGCTCTGCTGGACGCGTTCAACTTCCCATTCAAAAAGTAGGGGTGTAGGGTTATGGCAAAAGAATCAATGAAGGCACGCGAAGCTAAGCGTACTAAGCTAGTTGCTAAGTATGCTGAGAAGCGCGCCGCACTTAAAGCGATTATCAGCGATGTTAACGCTTCTGAAGAAGAGCGTTGGGACGCTGTTCTGAAGCTACAACAACTGCCACGTGACTCTAGTAAATCTCGTCAGCGTAACCGCTGCCGCGTTACTGGTCGTCCACATGGTTACCTACGCAAATTTGGTCTAAGCCGTATTAAGCTTCGTGAAGCTGCAATGCGCGGTGAAGTCCCTGGCCTTAAAAAAGCCAGCTGGTAAGGAGTAGCTGATAATGAGCATGCAAGATCCTATCGCGGATATGTTTACCCGCATCCGTAACGGCCAGATGGCACAGAAAGTATCTGTAACTATGCCGTCTTCTAAACTTCGCGTAGCTATTTGTGAAGTATTGAAGGCAGAAGGTTATATTACTGACTATGCAGCCTCTGGTGACGTTAAGCCTGTTTTAGAAGTTACGCTTAAGTACTTCGAAGGCAAGCAAGTAATTGACACTATTGAGCGTGTAAGCCGCCCTGGTCTGCGCATCTATAAGAAAAAAGATGAGCTTCCAAAGGTTATGGGTGGATTGGGTGTCGCGATCGTGTCGACTTCTAAAGGTGTGATGACTGACCGTGCAGCGCGTAACGCTGGCATGGGCGGTGAGATCATCGGTTATGTAGCATAACGGAGGAGTTGAAATGTCACGAGTAGCAAAAGCCCCAGTAGACTTGGTATCAGGCGTAGAAGTTTCTATCTCTGGCCAAGAAGTTACCGCTAAAGGTAGTAAAGGCACTTTGACCCGCGTTTTCAATAACGCTGTAGAAGTTGTACAGGAAGAGAACCAACTTAAAGCACTTCCACGTGAAGGTTTCGCTGACAGTTGGGCACAGGCTGGTACTGTTCGCTCTATCCTAAATGCAATGGTTCAAGGTGTTTCACAAGGTTTTGAGAAAAAACTTCAGCTAAACGGTGTTGGTTACCGTGCGCAAGCACAAGGTAGCAAACTTAACCTTACGCTAGGTTTCTCTCACCCTGTAGTATACGAAATGCCTGAAGGCATTACCGTTGAAACTCCTAGCCAAACTGAAATCGTCGTTAAAGGCGCCGATAAGCAGGTGGTAGGTCAGGTTGCGGCGAACATTCGCGCTTACCGTCCGCCAGAGCCTTACAAAGGCAAAGGTGTACGTTATGCTGACGAACACGTACGTCGTAAAGAAGCTAAGAAAAAGTAGGTGGGTGATACGATGGATAAGAAAACAGCTCGCATTCGTCGCGCAACTCGCGCACGTGCAAAAATTCGTGAACTGGCCGCGCATCGCTTGGTAATCAACCGTACACCTCGCCACATCTATGCTCAGTTAATCGCTCCTAGCGGTTCTGAAGTGTTGGCAGCGGCTTCAACTGTTGAAACAGGTCTTGCAAAAGATCTTAAGTCTACAGGCAATACTGAAGCAGCAGCGGTAGTCGGTAAAGCAATCGCAGAACGTGCTATTGAGAAAGGCATCAAAGTAGTGGCTTTCGATCGTAGTGGTTTTAAATACCACGGTCGCGTTAAGGCATTAGCTGATGCAGCTCGCGAAGCTGGTCTTCAGTTCTAGGAGTTTATAATGGCTAAACAAGAAGTTCAGAACGGTGAACTATTAGAGAAATTGATTGCTGTAAACCGCGTTTCTAAAGTGGTTAAAGGTGGTCGTATCTTTAGTTTCACTGCATTGACAGTAGTGGGTGACGGTAATGGTCGCGTAGGTTTTGGTTACGGTAAGGCACGTGAAGTTCCTGCTGCAATCCAAAAAGCTATGGAAAAGGCACGTCGCAACATGGTTGACGTAGACCTTAACGGCCACACGTTACAGCACCCTATTAAAGGTCGTCACTCTGGCTCTAAAGTTTACATGCAGCCTGCATCAGAAGGTACCGGTATCATCGCCGGCGGTGCAATGCGTGCAGTACTTGAAGTAGCTGGTGTACAGAACGTACTTTCAAAATGTTACGGTTCTACGAACCCAATCAACGTTGTTCGTGCAACAATTAACGCGCTGACAGAGATGAATTCTCCAGCGAAAGTTGCTGCGAAACGTGGATTGTCTGTATCAGAAATTTTGGGGTAATCAGACATGGCAACGATTAAAGTAAAGCAAACTAAAAGTGCGATTGGCCGTTTGCCAAAGCACAAAGCTACGCTTAAAGGCTTAGGCCTTCGTAAAATCAACCATGTTCGTGAACTGGAAGATACGCCTAGTGTACGCGGCATGATTCACCGTGTTAATTACATGGTCGAGATAGTGGAGTAGTAAGTTATGCGTTTAAATACTATTGCTCCTGCACCAGGAGCTAAACAATCTGGTAAGCGTACTGGTCGTGGTATCGGCTCAGGTCTTGGTAAAACGAGTGGTGTAGGCCACAAAGGTCAAAAAAGCCGTTCAGGTGGCCGCGTTAAGCCAGGATTTGAAGGTGGTCAGATGCCTATCCAGCGTCGTCTTCCTAAGTTCGGTTTCACTTCACGCAAGAGCTTCGTTTCTGATGAAGTAACTCTTGCTGAAATCGCGAAGGTTGAAGGTGATACAGCGTCTCTTGAAACTTTAAAAGCAGCGGGTCTTATCAAAAAAGAGATCCAGTTCGTTAAAGTTATGAAGAGCGGTGAAATATCACGCGCTGTTACAGTAAGCGGGTTGAAGGTTACTAAAGGCGCTAAAGAAGCGATTGAAGCTGCTGGCGGTAAAGTAGAGGAATAAGCTAGATGGCTAAACCAGGATTGGATTCAGGCGCCAAAAGCGGCTTGAGTGAGCTTAAGGCAAGATTGTTGTTCGTACTTGGTGCGATTGTTGTTTTCAGACTAGGTTCTTACGTTCCTATCCCTGGCATCGATCCAGCTGTGCTTGCAGACTTGTTCGAGCAACAGAAAGGTACCATTGTAGAAATGTTCAACATGTTCTCCGGTGGTGCGCTTGAGCGTGCATCCGTTCTGGCTTTGGGCATTATGCCATACATTACTGCGTCCATTATAATGCAGTTGCTCTCGGTGGTTCATCCACCGATGATCGAGCTTAAAAAAGAAGGCGAGGCAGGTCGTCGTAAGATAAGTCAGTACACACGTTATTTAACGTTGGTACTGGCCATCTTCCAGTCAATTGGTATTTCGACTGGTCTGCCCAACCTGATTAATGGATTGGTGATAAACCCTGGCTTCGGATTCTACTTTACGGCAGTGGTGAGCTTAGTCACAGGAACTATGTTCCTAATGTGGTTAGGTGAGCAAATTACCGAACGAGGTATTGGAAACGGTATCTCTATCTTGATTTTTGCTGGTATTGTTGCCGGTCTACCTACAGCGATAGGTCAGACAGCGGAACAAGCAAGACAAGGCGACATTAATCTGTTGTTCTTGTTGTTGATTGCTGTGATTGTTGTAGCCCTTACATACCTAGTGGTATTTGTAGAGCGCGGACAACGCAGAATTGTGGTAAACTACGCAAAGCGTCAGCAGGGCCGTCAGGTTTTTGCCGCGCAGAGCACGCATTTACCGCTGAAGGTCAACATGGCGGGTGTTATTCCACCCATCTTCGCTTCCAGTATTATTCTGTTCCCAGGTACTATCGCAGGATGGTTTGGGCAGAATGAATCAACAGCATGGTTGCAAGACGTAGCATTAATGCTATCGCCTGGTCAGCCGCTGTACGTGATGTTATACGCAGCAGCAATTATCTTCTTCTGCTTCTTCTACACGGCGTTGGTTTTCAACCCGCGTGATACAGCAGATAACTTGAAGAAATCTGGCGCGTTTATCCCTGGTATTCGTCCAGGTGAACAAACCTCACGTTACATTGATAAGGTAATGACTCGTCTGACTCTGGCTGGCGCACTATACATAACCTTTATTTGTTTGGTGCCTGAATTCATGCTAATTGCCTGGAATGTGCCGTTCTACTTCGGTGGTACGTCGCTTCTAATTATCGTGGTGGTTATCATGGACTTTATGGCACAGGTGCAGACGCATTTGATGAGTAGTCAATATGAGTCTGTTCTGAAGAAAGCTAATCTTAAAGGCTACGGCCGTTAAGTTAGCCCCTTAATTTATAAGATAGGGGAGTGATGTAATGAAAGTTCGTGCATCAGTTAAAAAGATTTGCCGTAACTGTAAAGTTATCAAACGCAACGGTGTTGTGCGCGTAATTTGCAGTTCTGACCCTAAGCATAAGCAGCGTCAGGGCTAATCTAAGCGGTACAGAATACTTGCAAAGCTAATCAGCGGAACCTGACTCATACTTATCAGGTTCTGCTAGTTTTGTTTATAAGTTTTTTGCACCAAAATTTGCAATTTAGTCGACGGGTAAGTATCCTATCGGGCTTTTTAGGTCGTCGACAAATAAACAAGAGGAGTGCTGTTAATGGCCCGTATCGCTGGCATTAACATTCCTGAGCACAAGCATGCTGTCATCGCTATCCAAGCGATCTACGGCGTTGGACCCACACGTGCGAAAAGCATTTGTGCGGGTGCTGGTGTTGCAGAAAATACAAAAATCAAAGAGCTAGACGAAGCGACTATTGATAAGCTTCGTGACGAAGTGGCTAAATTTACCGTTGAAGGTGATTTACGCCGTGAAGTCTCTATGAGCATCAAACGTTTGATGGACCTGGGTTGCTTCCGTGGTATTCGCCACCGTCGTAGCTTGCCTCTACGTGGTCAGCGCACTAAAACTAATGCGCGTACCCGTAAAGGTCCTCGTAAGCCAATTAAGAAGTAAACGGGGAGTAAGTTATGGCAAAAGCACCAGCTCGTAGCACGCGTAAGCGCGCTAAACGTCAGGTTGCAGACGGTATGGCTCATATCCATGCGTCTTTCAACAACACAATTGTGACTATTACAGACCGTCAAGGCAATGCATTAGCATGGGCGACATCTGGTGGTTCAGGTTTCCGTGGTTCACGTAAATCTACCCCATTTGCTGCACAGGTTGCTGCAGAGCGTGCAGGTGTAGCTGCACAAGAATACGGTCTTAAGAACCTAGAAGTATTCGTTAAAGGTCCAGGTCCAGGCCGTGAGTCTGCGATCCGTGCTCTTAACGCTACAGGTTATAAGATCACAAACATTACCGATGTGACCCCTATTCCTCACAACGGTTGTCGTCCACCGAAAAAACGTCGCGTTTAATCGACGGACAGTTGGAGAAAGATCATGGCAAGATATTTGGGTCCAAAACTCAAACTTAGCCGTCGCGAAGGAACTGACTTGTTCCTTAAGAGCGGCGTTCGCGCAATCGATTCTAAATGTAAAATCGATGCTGCGCCCGGTCAACATGGTGCCCGTCGTGGCCGTTTGTCTGACTACGGTGTTCAGTTGCGTGAAAAACAAAAAGTTCGTCGTATGTTCGGCGTACTTGAAAAGCAATTCCGTAACTACTACAAAGAAGCTGCACGTCTAAAAGGCAACACAGGTGAAAACTTGTTACAACTTTTAGAACAGCGTCTTGATAACGTAGTTTATCGTATGGGATTCGCTAGCACACGTGCTGAAGCACGTCAGCTAGTAAGCCACAAGGCGATCATGGTAAATGGTCAAGTTGTGAACATTCCATCGTTTAACGTTTCTGCCGAAGACGTGGTTTCTGTTCGTGAAAAAGCTAAAAAGCAAGCGCGTATCGTAGCTGCTTTGGAACTGGCTGACCAACGTGAGAAGCCAACCTGGATTGATGTAGACAGCAGCAAAATGGAAGGCACTTTCAAGCGCGTTCCAGAAAGAACTGACCTGTCTGCGGAAATTAACGAACAGTTGATCGTCGAACTTTACTCTAAGTAAAGCTAACTAAAGAGGAAGCATTGTGGGTTCTGTGACTGAATTCCTAAAACCGAGATTAGTTGAGATCGAAAACGTTTCTCCTACTCGTGCCAAAGTAACTTTGGAACCACTAGAGCGCGGTTTCGGCCATACTCTAGGTAACGCCCTACGTCGTATTTTACTGTCATCCATGCCAGGGTGCGCAGTTACCGAGGTAGAAATTGATGGCGTTCTTCACGAGTACAGCACCAAAGAAGGTGTGCAAGAAGACGTTATCGAAATCTTGCTTAATCTGAAAGGTTTAGCGGTTCGCCTAGAAGGTAAAACTGAGGCAACCCTAACTCTAGTGAAATCTGGCGCTGGCCCTGTTGTTGCTGGTGATATTCAGCATGATGGCGACGTAGAAATTGTTAACCCTGACCATGTTGTTTGTACTTTAACTGGCGAAGCTGAAATCAGCATGCGCATTAAAGTAGAAATGGGTCGCGGTTATGTACCAGCTTCTACCCGTCGCTCCTCTGAAGAAGATGATCGTCCAATTGGTCGTTTGTTAGTTGACGCTTCATACAGCCCAGTTGAACGTATTGCTTACACTGTTGAGTCTGCCCGTGTTGAACAACGCACAGACTTAGACAAGTTGATCATCGACATGGAAACGAACGGCACTTTAGATCCTGAAGAAGCGATCCGCCGTTCTGCCACCATCCTAGCAGAACAGCTAGATGCATTCGTAGACTTACGTGATGTATCAGAGCCAGAAGCGAAAGAAGAGAAGCCAGAATTCGATCCAATTCTGCTTCGCCCAGTTGATGACCTAGAGCTGACAGTACGTTCTGCAAACTGTTTGAAAGCAGAAGCTATCCAGTACATTGGTGACCTGGTACAGCGCACTGAGGTTGAGCTACTTAAAACGCCTAACCTTGGTAAGAAATCGCTAACTGAAATCAAAGATGTTCTAGCATCTCGTGGTCTTTCTCTAGGTATGCGCCTAGAAAACTGGCCGCCAGAGAGCATCGCTGAAAAAGATTAATCAGGTTTTTATCAAACTGATTTGTAGAGAAGGATAAAACTATGCGCCATCGTAAGAGTGGTCGTCAGTTGAATCGCAACAGCAGCCATCGTCAAGCTATGTTCAAAAACATGGCTGGCTCTTTGGTCAAGCACGAAGTGATCAAAACTACGTTACCAAAAGCGAAAGAATTACGTCGCGTAATTGAGCCTCTAATCACTATGGCTAAAGAAGACAGCGTTGCAAACCGCCGTCTAGCTTTCGCCCGCACTGGTGATAAAGAAGTTGTAGGTAAACTATTCAACGAGCTTGGTCCTCGTTACGAAGCTCGCCCAGGCGGTTACACTCGCATTTTAAAATGCGGTTTCCGTTCAGGCGACAATGCCCCAATGGCATATGTTGAGCTAGTTGACCGTCCAGTTGTAGAAGCTGAAGAAGAAGCAGTAGAAGCAACTGAAGAGTAATTAATACTCGAATAGAAAAAAGCCGGTGATAATTCACCGGCTTTTTTTTTGCTTTGAACAACGTTCATCATAACCGTATTTTTGTATTGTTTAATATGGTTACAATAAATCAGTGCCTTCAGTGTTCTTATTAACAAAGCAAGACCCACCTTTACTACGCATTTGCTCACACGTAATGTTGGCTTCTCGGTAGCTTTTAAACTCTCCAAACTTTAATCGCAAAAGTGTTTTTCCATTGTCGTCCACTGTTTTTTCGTAAAACGGAACCTGCGCTCCAACAATAGTGGGGTAACCCCGACTAATCTGGTTCCAATAAGCGTTGAGCTTTTCTACTGAGTCTAGTGCAGTGAGTTGCACCGCATACCCTATTCTAGGCTCGCTAACCTTTGCTACATCACTGTGTTCTCGTTTAGCTGGTACAGCGGTGGGTGAAGCGGGTGAAGGCTTTAGCGCCGGTTGGGTGGGCACTCTATTAGAGGGCGATTGTGAAGACTTAGTAGTACTATCTGTGGTACGTTTTTGACTTAATACACTAAGCTGAACTATAAGCGTTTTCAGATCTTCCTCTATCTCGCTTAGTCGGATTAAGCTTGGTTGGTGGGATTTCCAAGCGTTAATGGCCCTTTGATTGTCTTCGTATTCTTCTAGCATTGCCAAAAGCGTAACTTTTTGCTCTTTGGTGAGCGAACGCAGAATATCATCGTCTTTTTTATGCGCTCCAGATGATGAGCAACCAGCTAAATGCATAAATGCAGTCGCAATGAGTAAGTGCTTTGTTATTGTGCGTTTCATCTTTATTGTCCTAGTTCCACCGACACCACATTACAGTCAACGTCATGGTGTTGTATTTGTTTGCACAGTTGTTCAATAGCGGCTTTATCGTCGCTGAAGCCAAGCGAAAGGCTATATGAGTTTTCGCTGCTACTTGTGAGATAAAAGGCGTCTTTAAACGTGCCCTTAGGTAATCTTTTGTTAATCAAGCTAAAGTAAACTTTTAAAAGAGGTAGTGAGGTAAACGTGTTTATCTGCGCCATGTAGCCAGACGTTTTAGTCAGCTCTCTTAATACCACATCAACATTAGTGAAAACATCGCCCCTTGTAGATACATCAAGGCTATTGGCAACATCGATAGCAGCATTTTGCCGTTGTAAATCTCTCGGATCGACAAGCACTTTGTAGCTACCTGGTAATATTTTTTCAAACAAATAAAAACCGTCGTATTCACTCTTTGTCGTTGCTACCGTTTCTCCAGAAGCGTTTACGAGTTGAAGGTTCACAAATGCTAACGCGCGTTCTTCACCATTTGACCCGCTGAGGTAGACTGTCCCGTCTAGTTCTCCAGAACGAACAACAGGGATGTCTGCAAATTGAAGTAACCCTGGTCTGCCGGTTACTGAAAAGCCTTCATCAGTACGCGTGTAAGTGAAATCGGGGAGGGTGCTCTCATCAATAACTATATCGGTACGCCTGTTCTTCGGTAAGCGCTCTATAAAGGCCATTCCATCCTCAGTAGTTGCGCTTCGTGAAACTTGCGCTGCGTTTACTGTAACGCCGTCGAGCAATGGCTCGTTATCATCGTATTCATTGTTCATATTCTGATCTTCATACAACCTAACGGCGAGTGCACCAGCGGTGCTAATAGGGCGAGGGGAGAGGGTGAAACTTTCTTTGTCAGCGTTTAAACCAATACCAAATCGAGCGAGTAAGCTTATGCTCCATTGGTCATCATCACTGTAATTAGCATAGCTAGACACTGTTACTTTGTCGCCAAACCAATTTAATCGAGCGTTATAGCTCGCGTTATCGGTTATAGCGCTATAAGAATAGCGGAATTCACTGCTCAATTGGTTTGAGAAGGGATAGCTTATCGTAGCGCCTACACTATCAAAGGTAGTGTCAGGTGAATGGGTATAGGTAGTATAGAGCCGTGTAAAGACGCGCCCGAACCTATTTCGGTAGCCTAATTCGCTCTCGTAAGTCCAGTCAGAATTTTCTGATAGTGTATTGCTTCTAACCCCCAAGAAAGAATAATTTAAACCACCAACTGCAGTATTAGTGGATAACGATTGCCTAAAGCTTTCGCTTTCACTTTGTTGGTTGTCCCAACTCCTAGACCAAGTACTTTCGTAATCAACAGGCGCCCAAAAGGTGTCATTAACTCTACCGTTGAACGTTAAGCTAATGGTTTGTGCTTGGTCTTCGAATTGCAGCGTATCGTCTAGCTCTGACGATGTAACGCTTTCGTCCTTTTTCCATAATACAGAAAGGCTATTGTTCCAAAATCGGCTTCTATAACTTACTAAGTAGTTTTTTTGCTGTTCACTATTTAACTGCACGACAGAGTTCAGTAAGCCTAGCGTGCCCATACTAATATTGTTTCGTAATGATACCGTTGAAAACGTTTCGCCCTCATCTGGGCTGAAATAAGTCCCCCCTACACCTAGGGTATACCAATCACTTAGCCCACGGTCGTATACAAAGCCCGCGGTAATCCCCTTTTGTTCTGGATCATCGGTTACCTTTCTAATACCCAGAACGGTTTCGTTACTGTCTACTGCTGAAAATCTAAAGCTGCTTTGGCCCTGTTTCAAAGAGTTACTATCAACTACATAAGACTTCTCTTCACGCTGAATTTGCCCCTGGGGCCCATAAAACACCAGTTCGAAGTCGTTATTCCCAAACAACAATTCAATATCGGTAAATTCATAGCGGCCTTCCTGTATATCTAGCGTATTGGCCACCAAAATGCCATTTCGATAAAGTTCTACATCCCAACCGGCTTGAATAACACCAGAAAAGTTCACCAATCGGTTATCAGCCAAATCCGTTTTAACATTAGAAAGCGCTAAACCTCGCCCGAAACTCGCCGTTTGTCCAATGCCTGTGTTCACAGGCAGTACATCACCTATAGCGGCATAGGTAAGTGGCAAGCCTAATACGTCTGCCTTTTGAGAATCGCGGCTAAGGGTAATACGGGCCTCCCTTAGCGAATCCTCATCGTCGCCAGCTAAATATAGCTGCGTATTGGCATAAGCGAGGTCTTGGTTTGATGCTATTGAATAGCCGCTAAATGTTGAGGTGTCAGTGGTGCGAACAGAAAGTTGCGCATCAAATAGGGGCGGCGTATACAACGAATAGCCATTATCTTTTTGAGGGAGTACTGATGGCGCTCGTGAGAAGCGCCCTCCTGCAAGCCTATTTCGCCTAGCTTCTGCTGATTCAAACGCAAACATGCGTGGCGATGAAACATATAACACCAGCCGGCTTTCATCGGCTTCAAACGTCAAACCGAGCGCCTCGGTTATCACCCCCACTTCCAATAAAATATCACCATCAATCAAATAGTCAGAGGGCGTAACGGTTAGGCTGCTATCGCCGCTTGTGATAATTAATTGTTCATCTTCGCTTTGTTGTAGCGAAAATTCATTAGAGGTGTGAAAGAACCACCCACTAGCCGATGTGTTATCTGCACTAACTTCAATATTAAAGTTCAATAATGCAGATAGTTCGGCCAATCCGACTTTCATACCCTGTTCAGAACTAATCGCGAATATTTCACCGCGGTTATAGCCCGCTGCGTTCACGGTAAAAATTAATTCTTCCCCTGCAGGAAATCGGGATAAAAACCCAGATGGCTCATCTGTGGGTGGATGAAAAGTAGGTGAAGGCGGTTGCTTGCTTTGTTTATCGTAATAGTTTGCTAAACGCGAAATGGTGTCTTGCCAGCTGGTTTGCTGCGCCAAAGCCGGCGCGCAAAATAACGCCGAAAACATTGCAACTGATTGCAAACGACGGTACCAAGTAAGCTTTGAATTGTGACTGTCCGTTTTCACATTTTAACCGAAGGAGCTTATAAACAAAGAAACGCAAAAAACACAATCACCGAACCTGAATATCTTGCTTAGAAATAGTGAATGTTTTTTCATCATAGACAATGTCTGAATAGGCACCTATCCCTTTGTAAACAACACGCAGTTCACCGTCATTAGGTGTAAAATTGCCATTTACCATGGTTAAGTCTTGCGTTAAGGTATCAAGTTCTGCCCATACATTTACTCCGCCAGACTTAGCCAGCAATACTTCTTTGCCACCATTGGGTTTCCAATAGGCTTCGATATCGCCCCACGTTGAATGCAAACCTTCTCGTGCGAACCTAGTGGTTACTACACCCGCACCACCATCTTTGTTTATAGCAATGCTGGCAGAATCGATAGCAATGGCGGCGTCATAATCACCTACCTGTAATGCTACAGGGATAGCAAAATTCAGCACAACGTTCACTTTCATCGAGGTTGATTGGGACACCCCATTAAATGCTTCACTATTATTTGGCACCGCCTTAAAACGTAAATGCGATCGAAACTCGCCGTCAGATAGGCCTCTCGCTCGTCTTAATAATAGTTTTATACTTTGTCGTTCACCGGGTTTTAGGGTTACACGCCTTGGCGAGAAACGAACCATTTCGCTTACGCTATTAACCGCTTCATTCTCTTTGCCATCTAACGATTCGTACCCCCCTTGAGGTAACGCGCGTTTTTCAGCCCAACTGAGCTCGTAAGTGGCTGTTACATTAGCGGTATTACCCACTGTTATCACAAATGTTCTAAGGTCGGGCGTTAAATTCACTCGTGTAGGGTGGATAAGTAAATTACTGAACGCGTGGGAAGAGAAGAGCAAAACTCCGCTAAATACAGCCACTCTGAAAAAGGTAAAAATAGGCAAACTCATTATCCTGTCACGGTGTATGTTAAATTTAGATTTAATTAAAACGTTATTTCTAGCGGTATATAAAAATTATAGGTTGCCCCGCTTATATAGCTCTCACCGCTACCGCTTGTACTAAGGGTGGCCCCCATAAAAAACGAAAACTCACCATTTATGTCTGCGTTACCTGAGCTTTGCATTTCAATGTCAGCAATACGCAGTGTTGGGCCACCAAAGGCGTTTACCGACTCAACCGGCACACTCACACTTAGGCTTACATTGGTGTAGGGCGCCAGCCCTGTTATGGTGTGTTCGCCCGGGGTGCCAGGCTCTAAGATGAAAATAGAACCTCTACTCCAACTTCGACCGGTACGGGTTACTGTTACCGTGCTAGTAACATTATTGCGGGGAATAGCTAAACGGCCGAAGCTCAGTTCATTGTCGGTAATAAAATCGAACGCCAGCGCTGAAGGAGGCAATAAAAAAAATGGTGAAATAACAACGTATTTCACCAATTTAATACCTTTGCCCTGATGGCAATAATCCATAGCTATAGCTTAATAAACAACTTCAACGGTGAATTCACCCTCATGCGCTTCTTCTTGATACGCGGCGGTAATGCCATCTGTAGTAGGGGTAGCTGCCGTTTGCAGTGTAGCACCCACAGTAAATACAATTTCACCGTTGCTATCAGCCGCAATATTGCCTGTTGTGGTTAAGTCGATGGCAGCGGGCGAGAAGCCGCTCGACTGATACGCTGTCCAGTCGGTTAATACAAACCATGGAATAGTGCTTGGCGCACCTGTTATTTCAAGCCTTCCGTCAGTACCGCCATTGATAGCGCTTAGGGTAACGTTTGTAAAAGGCGCAAGCCCAGCAACAGTGAACTCTGGTCTCTCAACGCTATTATCTACGGCAATAAGAACAGCATCTGATGGCGCAGTACAGGCTGCCGTAAAGGCAGTGCCTGAGGCAGCTTCAAGAGGTTGGCCATCTTCGGCGGGTAGTGTAAGGCCTGCACAATCACCATCTGCAGAACCCACAACAGCGCGAACAGTACCAAAGTTAAGCGTACCTGCTACGGTAAGATCAATAGCATTGTCGACAGTGGTACTTGCTTGAACGGTAACTTCGGTTGCTAAAGTAGAACCGGCCACAGAAAGTAGTGCCGAACCCGCTAGAGCTTTGACGATCATTTTGTTTAGTAACTTCATATTTATTCCTTTAAATTTCAAAAAGCGAAATAAGCGTACAATACGCCAGTTCTTATCGGCAGCAACTAGTCTTACTTTAGCTTTTGTTTTGAATCAGCTATTTAGGCTTAAATTTGTACGATGTGTGTCTATGTTAGGTGTTTTCACTATTAAGTCAAAGAAAACCAATGTGGGAAGTTATTCAATTCCATACCTTTAGGTAAATTTTAATAACTTATGGTTTTCTTGCGCAGTGCGTACTATTCAAACATAAATGCTGGGATGGTTAGACTAGACGCGGCGTAGGTTTTTTGCGTTTTTGCTTCAATCAACCGGGCGTCAATATCTATCCCGTGTTTTCTATGTATCATTGTGCCAATTACAACATATTCGAAATATCTGTTATCGCTTTTGCGGGTTAGCACAAAGTTTCCTTTGCTAGTAATGTCAATTTGCTGTGCAAGGTTCACCTCTACGATAGGATAGCCAACCTGTGTTAATGAGGTTTTAAGGGCTTCAGAAAGCTGGTTGCCCAAGGCATGTGTATTATTCAGTGTGGCATCATAGTTAACAAAGCTGGCTACCGTAACACCAGCCGAGGGCGTAAATTGCTCATAAAAACGCATAGCTATTGTGTCAGCGTAATCGCGAAGTGAAACGCCGTGACGCAACCCGTTGAACTGAATTGCGTTATTGCGTTCTATTTCAGGCTCTTCATTGCCTAACAACTGTTTCACAGCTGCCACTACCTTTTCATCATCGGTTGGACGCACAGCATTACTATTAGAACCTGAAAACGAGGAACAACCAGCTATAAGTATGCAAGTGCTGGCGTAAAACAAATATGATAAGAAGGCGTTCAACGCTTTATAGAGAAACCCTGACACTATCGTTCACCTCTTGTTTCGATAAAAAAAACTGATCTGCTCCAATAACGCGTTTAGACGTATTGTCTACCACTCTAACGTGAACGTTGTACCCCGAGGGGGCAGAAGTAATAGTACCCACCAATACACTATTTGCATCAACTTCGTTGGATAGTTCCAGATAGTCTTGGCTAAGGCCTAGGTTACCTTCAGGCGTAACTCTAATATCGCCAGTAGTTTGGTAGTCAACGGTAGATACGCCCGCTTTATGCAGGGCGGTTAAAAATGCCTGCCCAAAATAGCGCCCTAAAATTGAGGGGCGGTCATAATTTGCCGCTAACGAGACAAAATCAGCCACAGCGATAGTGGTATCTGCCGTTATCCCATTCTCGGAGTTCAACATTTTCTGTACGCAAAGATCGATTATTACAGATAGCTGGTTGGTTTTCGTCGAATGATTGTTGGAAACGGCAGCAACCTCAGACTGAAAATAAACGTTTGGCGATGGTGCTGTTTTACCCGCGCAACCAAACAAAAACGTGGTATGTAAGCACAGCAGCAATAATGCGTTTCTCGCGCTTCCGTTCATTAATTTAAGCTCCATTGATAAAATACCATAGACGTTGCCGAGAAAACTTAGCAAAATCATGGCCAGATTGCGTGAAAAGAAAAATATTGTTGAGACAAATGCTTCAGAGTGTTTCACACTGGTGTAGTTTGTGCTTACAACTCATCCATAGTTTAACCAAGATATAGTGAAGTATGTGGCAAAGTTGCAAGCATTGTTTTGGGTAAGCCTGCGATGTGCTACGTTTAAAAGGAGGCGCTGTGCCGATATTGCGTTCTAAAAAATTTGGCTTTGTTATTGTTGCCTCGCTAACGTTAATTGCAGGGTGCGCTTCTGGTACGCTTTCGTCTCAACGTAGCGGTTTACAGCAACCCGATGAGGTTTTACTCAGCGCAGAAGAAGTTCGCACGTTTAATCAAAATAAAGAGAGATTGGACAAGCTAGCAGCGTTAGACGCCGACTTGACTACACTACTAACAGAACTTTCTAAGCATGCGAATGTTGGCGAAAAGCCCGCCCACTTTAGACATCAGCCAACAGAACAGCCCATTACCCCCTCCTTTTCAATGGTTGACGATACAAAGGGAGAAGCCGATCAAAATAAGCAAGTATCTTCGTACACTGTGGTACTTGGGCAGTTTTTAAATGAACAAAGCGCGATAGCAGCCGCACATGACATCAATGAATATTTTAATATCGTATCGCTTAATATGGCCTACGGTGTAGGCATTTCCGAGAGCAAGCCAGGCTATTACGCGGTAGTACTAGGCAATTTTAGCTCGAAAAAAATAGCGAACTTATTATGTCAGGCATTCGCCAAAAATAATCAATTCTGTACTGCAGAATTAAATACGTATTCTCAGAGCTATGTAGTTGGGTAGCTATGTAGTTATGTGGGGATGTAGCTATGGTAGAGTGCTAGAGTGAGCACTACCCAACTATTTCGATACAGGAAGCCTCTTTAACAACCTGCAATAATAGGCAAATAGTGTAGCCGCGGTTATAGCTAGTTTAGCGTAATTTAGTTACAACTTTGCCATTTATTCGTAATACAAACCTTTGTATACTACCAATAGAACATGCAACGATTAGGACGTGGACATAGTATCCACACATCAAGGAATACCAATGAAACCAGTAGTACTTGCCGGCGGCACCGGTAGCCGCCTTTGGCCAAAATCTCGCGCCGCACTTCCAAAGCAATTTCTTTCTTTAACTTCTGATAGCTCTATGTTGCAAGATACCATTACTCGCTTAAAGGGTACTGAAGCAGCTAGCCCTATCTTTATTTGTAACGATGCCCACCGCTTTTTAGTTGCAGAGCAGCTTCGCCAGAAAGATATTCAACACGGTGGTATTTTACTTGAGCCAGTAGGCCGCAATACGGCCCCTGCTATAGCCTTGGCCGCGTTACACGCTACCATATCGGGTGAAGACCCTATTTTGTTAGTTTTAGCCGCCGACCATCTTATTAAAGATGAACCAGCATTTCACGCTGCAATAGAAAAAGCAGAAGTACTGGCTAAACAGGGTAAGCTTGTAACTTTTGGCATTGTTCCTGACCAACCTCACACGGGTTATGGCTACATTAAAGCCGGAAGCAAACTAGATGAAGGGTTTGAAGTAGCCCAGTTTGTTGAAAAGCCAGAACTTGAAACAGCAAAAGAATATGTAGATTCAGGTAGCTATTACTGGAATAGCGGTATGTTCATGTTTAAGGCTAGCCGCTATTTAGAAGAGTTGGAAAAGTACAACCCTGAAATGCTAGATGTATGTAAGCGCGCTATCGACACAGAAACACCTGATTTAGACTTTATCCGTGTTGATCACGATATCTTCGCCACTTGCCCAGACGACTCTATCGACTACGCCGTAATGGAAAAAACCGATAGCGCTGCTATGGTGCCGTTAGATGCACAATGGAGTGATGTAGGCAGCTGGACATCGCTTTGGGAAACGTCAGAAAAAGACGACAACGGTAACGTTTGCGTAGGCGATACTATTTTAGAAAATACTAAAAACAGCTATGTAAACGCAGAGCAACGTCTAGTATCGGTTATTGGTTTAGAAGACGTTATTGTTGTAGAAACCAAAGATGCAGTAATGGTAGCCCATAAAGATGATGCCCAAAGCATTAAAAACGTAGTAAATAAGCTTAAAGCTGAGCATCGCCCTGAATTTGAATTCCACCGTGAAGTGTTCCGCCCATGGGGAAGTTACGACTCGATAGACAGCGGCGCACGTTTCCAAGTTAAGAGTATTACAGTTAAGCCGGGTGAGAAGCTTTCAGTGCAAATGCACCACCACCGTGCTGAGCATTGGATTGTGGTTTCAGGCAGTGCCAACGTTACTATCGATGATAAAACCCAATTGGTTACGGAAAACGAATCGGTTTACATTCCAATTGGCGCAGTTCACGCGCTAGAAAATCCAGGCAAAATTCCACTAGAACTTATTGAAGTTCAGTCTGGTGCATATTTAGGCGAAGATGACATTGTTCGTTTCTCTGATAGATATGGCCGCGTAGCGAAGTAACTACGAACAAATAGTTAATGTTAAAAAGGCCGACGATAACGTCGGCTTTTTAGTTTTACAGTTTTAATCGCCCCTTAAACTGGGTAAACTAAGCGTTATAAAAAGGACGCTATAGTTCACGGTTGTTTTTGGAGAAACCATGCCACGTGCTGTTATCATTGCTGTAGGAGACTTGTCTCTACACCCTATTAAAACCCTCTTAGAAGAGCACAGCATAAGCTGCGAAATTGTTACCGTTACAAATGCAGAAGCTTTAAAAAATATAGACGATTCTAGTAGCGTAGCAAACGTTGAACGTCCGCAACCCGAATGTCTATGTGTTCACACTCAAAACAACGTATTTAAGCAAGCTAAAGCGTTCAGCAATATTGAAACTCTATTAGTTTACAGTGCGCCCGAAACTTATCTGGCGCAAAAATTAGCTAGTGCTGAAGGTGACATATCAATTGTAAAGCACATGCAACAATGGAAAGCGAATTTAAGCGAAGCCATTCAAATTTCGGAACGAAACGATGGCATTAAGCTGAGCTCTCTAGACGATATATGCCAGAACCCAAAACATTTTATAGAAAATGCGTTTGGCAAGGAGTACGAGCCCTCAATAAAAGCCCCTGAGCCCACTCTAATAGAACAGGCATTTTTGCTTATCGCGGCCGCGGAACTAGTAGATAGTGACGCATTATACGAGCTATACGATGATGCGCTTTCCTCGGGAACTTTGTTCGGAGAGTTTACCGTTCATTTAAGTCCTAATGCCGATACCCTTAAAGCCAATAAAAATACACTGCAAGAGTTAACTGATAGTTTGAGAGACATCTCAGATGAGGTTTTGCGTTTACAGCAACAATTGGATCAGAGTAACGAGGGGTATGTGCTTAAAAGTAGTGAGTATGAAAACGTGCAAGAAGAGTTAGCAAAATTAAAAGAAGAATTTTTCTCGGTAAAACAGAGTGATACAGAAAAGCTCGAGACATTGAGCGCGTTAACGAAGCAAAAGTTAGAGGCGGAAGGCCGTATCTCTGATTTAGAGAAGGAGCTCGACTCTATAAATGAAGAGGCTCAATTCGCCCAGTTACAAATTGAACAATTGCAAGAAGAGTTGGAATTGTTAGTGGCTAATCGTGAAGCCTACGAAAAAATCTTAGATGAACGCGAACAACTTCAACGTAAAGTAGCGCAATTAGAACTTGAATTGTCTACAGAGCAAAAATCAGAAGATCTAAGCCAATTACAAGTTGCTCAATTGCAAGAAGAACTAGAAGCCACATTTGGTGTACTGGATGATTTTAAGAGAAAAGAACAAACTTATCTAGAGAATGCAGAAGCACTAGAGTCATTGATTAACACTAGCGATAGCATTAAGCAGGAAAACGCATCCCTTACAGAGCAGCTATCGACGCTTAATAATGAAATGGAAAAAGTTGTCAGGGAGAAAGAGGGCCTAAATGATGAAGTTTCGCGCTTTCAAAATAAATTCAGTAAGCAAAATGAAGCCGCTTTAAATAGCAATGTAGATGTTGAGCGAATAACAACCGAACTCGAGTTAGCATCTCTTCAAGTAGTACAGCTACAAGATGAAGTTGAAAGCTATTATATAGCTATGCAAGAAATGGAAAGTTCGTTTAATACAGGATTAAGTAGCACCATCATGAGTACAAACGCAATTCAACATAGAGTATTTGATAAAGTATCTGCGAAAGCAATTTCAGTCACAGGGCAATATATAACAGATGGATACCAAGACATTCATCTTAAGCTGACAAGTGTTGCGTTTCCTACCGGGCGATATTTAGATGAACTTGAGGTAAAGCTAGTTTTAATTAGCGGCCTACCTGGCATTGAATTCCGAATGCAGGGGGGAGAAGGACTATTTAGAGCATATGAAGACGCCACTGATGAATACGGCCCCTATTTGCGCTATATGCTTACTCCTGAAGGAGAATTGCCTGAAACTCAGCGAAAAGTACTTGAACGGTTAAATGCAAGTGAGCGTTTGCTTATAATGGGTTGTATAAGCGTAATATCTCAGCTTCTGTTAAATACTGATATAGCTTCATCTGTGGAAGTAACTCCACAAACTTGGAGAGAGTGGCGTAAAGCGGCTATAGATCTTGCTGAACATATTCCAACGTTACCAAACTGGCTTAGCTTTGACGATGTTTATTTGCGAGAGGAATACAGAACTGAAGGCTACGAGCATTTGTGGCTAACTTTTACTAATATATTACACGGTGACGTTTGGCGGAATTCCCTCGATTTTAAAGTATCTGCTAGCGCTATCGGCGCATCTAATGCCAATGAATTTTCAGACTTTATAAATATAGAGTTTAGGGAGATGAACGATGGTACTGCACCTTTGGTTACGTGGCCTCCGGAAGAAACAGATGAATTTGGCCCAAAATTGAATATAGCTATTGATGATGTAGAGTCTTTAAGCGATATCGCTTTACAAGACTATCAATTAATCCAGCACTTAGTAAATAATCTAGCGAGCATTCTCGAAAAGCTTAGAATAGATGGTAATGACATAGTTCGCGGTAAAGAACAATGGATCTCAGCAGTACAAGCTGTCCTCAACCGTGTCCCCGCTAAACCTAATGAAGATTTAGTAAGTGAGCAAACTGGAAGTACCGGTGAGTTAGAGGGATATAGCCTCATATATGAAGAAGTTGTAAGCGAAGGCAGTTACCAACATATCGTTTTTTCACAACCTGGAAACGATACAAAAATAAAGTTGAGAGCTGAAAATATTAATTCCGAAACTTTTGATGCAGAGACATATTTGGAATTTCGAGATGGTACAAGTGAGGTTGTTTACAATCACTCTCAATTTTTTGGCGAGGACGAATACGGACCATACGTAAAAATTCCCCTTGAGAAGCTAGAAGAGTTGAACCAAGTAGAAGATGCCAGTGAATTTAAATGGGCTTGCGGTATCTACAGTAAACTACAGGAATCTATTCATGCTTCTAACGATATAGATGAACTAATCAAACTTCTTTGGAAAAATATCTTGAACCAGAAAAGTAAAAAGTAGCAGTTAATGGCTCAGGTATACGTAATAGATCCGGGAATGAGGGAAGAGGGTGGGCACCACGCGGCCCTTATAAGCACCCTTTTGGGATATAAAGAGCTTGAAAGTATAGGTTTGACGCTTATCTCTCATCAATTGCTAGATTCCGCTCTGCTTTCGCGAGCAAGTAAAAGTGGTGTTGAAGTTGTGAAGCACTTTAACACTAATTTTTACGAGAATTACGATACAGCCTATTCTGTTGGGAATCCCCAAATTCAGTCTTATATTCGAACTCTTGCAAGCGAGTATGTAGAAGCTTGGTGTATAGCTATTGCAAAACATAGTAACACACAAAAGATTACTTTTTTCTATCCTTGCCTCAATTACGATCATGCCGCAGCATTGAATTTAGCTTTTCTCTATTTAGCGCAGAATAAACCTAGTCATTTGGCGAATTGTACGCATAAAATTTGCTGCATGTTTACGCCTAATAATGTTCATGATGTGTTAGGTAACTTCCGTTATGGCCAAGCTTTTTCAGCACTTTCTAAAAAGAAAGGGGTTCAACTGTACGCTTCTGATATTGAAACGCTGCAATATTATGAAGGTTTGAATGTACAATTGAAGGGTATACACCCCTGCTATCTACTTCCTTGGGAGCAGATAGAAGTGTCTTATAAGCATCCTGGCCAGCCCCCCTGTATATTATTGTACTTCGGTGACGCGAAAATGAACAAGGGGTTTTGTAGCGTGCCTGGTTTAGTTAGTAAACTATTAAGTGACTACAACGAAAACGTCACGCTATTAATACAATATACGTTAGCTTGGGAGCATGCAGAACTTCAGCAAACTATTGAAGCGTTGAATAAGCTTAGCGCTAAGCACGAGCAGGTTCATCTTTTTAACGAATTCTGGGACCCGGACAAATTAGTAGAAAAGTTTGGTACGCTAGATACTATTTATTGTACTTACAACCCGCGAGTGTACCAATATAAAAGTTCAGGGTTAGCGTGGTTAGCTAGCTTTTTTTCAATACCAGTTGTTTTAAACGGTCGGTGTTGGCTATCACGCGAGTTTGACCGAATCGGACATAGGTATTCATTTGAGGCCGGTAGCCATACTCCCCCCGCTGCCATAGATACGCAATTGAAAGAGAGTGGTTATTTCGATTGCCTGTTCAAAAATTTAATAACATGGCTTAAAAGCTAAAAAAAGAGTGAGTTTATGAGGGAATATTTAGAGGGTTTACTTCAAAATATCGGAGAAAGCCTGGGAACAGTAGTTTATATAGGTGCAGGAAGCAGCGTCGTAATGGATACCCTGTGCGAAGCACAGCCTGGTTCATTGGTTGCTGTCGAGGCCTGTGGCGATCTGTGCGATGCCTTGAAAAGGAAAGCAAAAGAATACCCATTCATAAAGGTCATCAATGAGTGGGTGTTACCCACTGACAGTGAAAAACACACTGCTTACTTTTTTAATAATCCCCGCTTCAACTCACTTTGCAAGCCAGCCTCATTATTTGAAGTATTCCCAAATATAAAGCTTATTTCAGAGAAAAAAGTGAATGGAATAGACATTGGGGATTTGTTATCAAACTTAGAAAAAGACCAAAATAAGTCGAATTTACTTATCGTGTCAGCGCAAGGTGCTGAGAATGCATTGCTCCAAAACCTACCTTTAGAAAAGATAGGTTGTTTTGACTATATATGTGTGCAAATGCCTCAAAACGATCTGTACGAAAAAAGTAGTAGTACCATGGCGAATATTGAAAGTTTTGAGCTGATACACACGACGACTACTGACAGCCATACTGTGCTTTTCTTAAAGAATATACCTGAAATAAGTGAATTAAAAAACGAGCTGAAGAAGGCCGAAAAAAATACAGTTTCACTTAAAAGAGAAATAGAAGCTTTGAAATCAGAAAATAAAGAAATTAATAGTAATTCGGAAAACTTAGACAAAGATCTAGCTGGGCTTAAAGAGCAGAATACATTATTGGCTAAAGAAAACAGTACACTTTCGGAAAACTTAGAAAAAAACAGAGCCCAGCATCATAAAAAGAACCAACAGGCAGAAGAATTACAAAGTAAAGTTGTAAAGCTACAAAAGGAAAATGAAGAACTTTCAGGAAATTTAGAGAAGTTTAGGGCTCAGCATCAGCAAAAAAAACAACACGCCGAACAGTTACAGAACAAAGTGGCCGAGTTACAGAACAAAAGTGAAGAGCTGCAAAAAGTTAAAAATAGAAATGAACAGTTACGGAAAAAGAATAACGAACTAGAATATCGTCAACAAAGATTAGACGAAGAGCTTCAACGCGTCGAGCACCAAATGGCTTTGCTGAAAAGTTTCTTTTTCAATGAAAACCAGTCAGTAGAGCACGACTAAGATGACAAAGTTCTTGCCTTTCGACATAGAAATTATCAATAACAACCATTCAAATAAAGAAAGCGACCATATTAAATTTCTTTGGTTAACAGCTAGTTGGGAAAGTTTAGTTGAATGTGAATATGAGAGTATTTCCGCGCAGGATCAGTATGGCTGGTTTGCCGTTTTATTTGCAGCCGCTTATCACGAGATGGGTGATAGCGCTGAATCTAGTAAACTTATGCAGATAGCAAAAAGTAAAAACTTAAATGCCGATATAATTAACCGAGTGATATTTTCAAACCTGCTAAACACAGTAGCTCGAGCTCATGCGCTCAAGGGCGATGGTAAGAAGGCGCGACTTTATTTTGAAGAAGCGCTGGCTTTCGTTGTCGGAAGCGCGTTAGCGAAAAGTCTAGTAGAAATTAGGTATACATCTGAATTATCTTCATTAGGTTTAGTTAAAGATGCATGCGATAAGTTGACGACAGATGTTGCGGGTATTGATTTGAGCGCACGCCCTTCAGTTATTGATGCGAAACTAAATTCTATTAAAACTGAATTAGAATTGGTAAATCACAACATCACATTGATGCACCAGAAAAATCAGTTATACACCAAAACGAGTGAATCAGACAATGAAGCAAGTTTTTTAGAGCGCTTGTCGGCATTATCCCCTTCCCAGCTTGGGCAAGATCTCTGGGTATTAGAATGGTTTTCTTATAAACGAAACGGCTTCTTTGTTGAGTTTGGCGCAACAGATGGCGTTTTACTTAGTAATACGTTTTTACTTGAAAAGGAGTTTGGTTGGGCAGGTTTACTAGCTGAGCCTAACCCTAAATTTTTTGAAAAATTGCAAACAAACCGCAAGCAAGTTTGTAGCAACGAATGTATCTCATCCAAAACTGGAGATACCGTCGACTTTGTTTTGGCAGACGAGTTCGGCGGTATACAGGACTTTGCAGCTAAAGGAATGCATAAAGAGAAAGTAAAAGACTACGAGAATCAAGGAAAGATAATCAAAAAAGAAACTGTTTCTTTAAATGACTTTTTATTGAAACATAACGCGCCTAAAAATATTGACTATTTAAGCATAGATACAGAGGGGAGCGAATACTCCATTTTACATAGTTTCCCCTTTGATAAGTGGAATATTGCTTTAATAACTGTTGAACATAATTTCGAGGCACAACGGGGGCTCATTTTTGAACTGTTATCTAAAATTGGTTACGAGAGGATCGAGAAGCAGTGGGATGACTGGTACTATTTACCTTTAGCAAAACAAAAATTTTGGTAACTCGCATTTACTTTGCAGTTTTAAGAATTAATAAATTTAATATTCGTCAACAGGGCAGTAACAAGCAATCACAGCATGAAAATATTAAAAATATCTACAAATAGTGGGGGAGGCGCGACGACAGCTGCAAATCGTCAAGCCATTGCATTACGAAAAGCGGGCCACGAAGTTAAACATTTGTATGTGCGTCAAGATTGGCAAAGTAGTAGTGTTGACATTATCTCTGATGGCGATGATGTATATATCTCTGCACCTATGCCTGAATTCTTAAAAACCGATCTTATTTTTCAAAACTATTTGGAGAATAACAGGACAGATATCAGCAATACCTACATGTCACTTTGGCGCTCAACAACAACGTTCGATGCACGGTTATTCGCGTTTATACGAGAGATGGGCTTTGATATTGTACATTGTCATTGGACTTCTAACCTTGTGAGCTCCGCGCTCCTCAAAAAGCTAAAAGACAATGATATAAAAGTTGTAGTAACCGGCCATGATATGAATCACTTTACTGGCGCATGCCATTACGACGCCGGTTGTAATGGGTTTGCTATTGGGTGTGAGACTTGTCCACAATTAAAGAATGATAAGTTTAAGTTAATCAGCGCTTCAATGCGCGAAAAGCTCGATTGTTACAGCTACGTAAAACCCCACTACATATTTCCAAGCGACTGGTTGAATGAAGCATATCAAGCGTCAACAATTGGAAAGTCACTTGGTAAGAAAAGTAGTACGGTATTAAGAAACTGTATAGACACAGACTTCTTTTCCCCTGCTACATACGCGCAGCAAAAAGTTATTCGTGAGGCCTTTGGTTTTGATTCCGATGAAATATTGATAGTTTCAGGCGCTGAAAACAACCACGAGATTAGAAAAGGTTTTAATTACTTCGAGCAAGCATTCAAAGCATTGAATCGAAGTTTATACGGAAGCGGTTTTAACAAACGTATTACGTTTGTGGCATTTGGAGGTGGAAATCACCAATTGCAGCCTACTCACCCAAATGTAGGTTATAGACACCTAGGTATACTGAAAGAAGAACAGGTAAGAGACTTGTTTCGGGTAGCAGACTTATTGGCATTTACATCAATAGAAGAAAATTTTGCAAATGTCATTTTGGAATCATTAATGTGCGCCTGCCCCGTGCTAGGTTTTCGCGTTGGCGGAATCCCCGATATTGTGGTTCCAAATGAAAATGGTGTTTTGGTTGATAGTATGTCAGAGAAAGAGTTTTCGCGCCAAATGATAGATCTAGTGTTAGGGGGCAAATTACCTAGCTTAAACGAAACGGCCCTTGAATGGCGGCAGAGGTGCTTTCATAGGTACTCGTTTGAAAAGATAGCCAACGAACTAGTTGAACTCTATGCCAAAACTATAGAGGGAGAATTAGTTCATGCCTAATCTTTTTGAGTTTACCGCAAATTCTCACGTTACAAGCATGGACGTCTTAGAGGCGCAGGCGCTTCAGGTAAAAGACAATAAGCGTTTACTTGTTGTAGGTACCTACGACAGAGAGGTTTATTGTGGAGATGATTTTAACTGGGCCGGGGAGAAACTTGAAATTTTTTCTGAGGCGAATGTTGATAAAGACATTTACATAAGCGTAAGAATTGATTTTTTAGACGAAAATACGGTTTTAGGTAGGCTTAATAATTCCGATAACCGGTTCCATTTTGAAAAGTTTGATTATTTTTCTTTTAACCAAGCGCAATTTATCGTCCTCAAATCGTTATCGCCATGTAATACCTACGCTGAAATAAATCTTGAAGCACAGCCGGAAAATGGGGGGGCAAACCGTAGTCTTTCATTACCTATATCTCGTATACTGCTCGCGCCAATACACAGTAAATTCGACCTTTCCGTTCTTCGTTTTGCTTTACTTACCGGCACTGTCGATACCACGTGTGACGTTTACCCGTATCCCAACAATTCTGATAAAATAGCAGATTATTTCAATGGCTTTGTAAAGGAGTTAGTCAATGAGTCGTAGATGGATAGTCATTGACCCTGGTTTTGAGCACCAAGATTCCCACCATATGGTAGTTAATAACCAAATTGTATCAGCATGTAGTGACGATAACGTTGTTATAGTGTCTGGAAAAAATTTGGAACACAGCACAGTAGATTTAAATGCTGAAATTATTCCTTTCTTCGATATTAATTTATACCCGGTAAATTACCATAACTTACCCAATGCCGAATATATTGAAATTCGAGACAACTTTTCCCAAAAATTACTTTCTCTATTTAATTTGATTGAATTAAACCAAAACGATTGTTTAATCATTCATACTGCCTTTAGCTATTTATACGAAGCAATTGCCAGAGTACTTTTGAAGCTTAACGCTACTTCGTACTCGGTTTTTATTTCCACTATGTTTTCTCCAGGTAGGGTAGTAGAGTTTGGTGAGTGCACTACCGCTTCTATCCGTGAGTTCATGCGGCATAAATTTGCATTCTCGCTGTTTGACAAGTTGAAAAATGAACAAGGAGTTAACTTTTTCATTGATAGCCCTACTCAAATGTACGTTGATGCGTATCAAATGATTTGGCCTAATGGTGAAGTACGTTTACATCCATCCGTTTGTGGCGGAGGCATCGAAGTGAATAAGCCTAGCGGTAACAAAGTGCTTGCGTACCTAGGCGGGCCAAAATGGGATAAGGGAATTGAGTTTACGGTAGACGCTATTTGCGAGATTGGTAATAGCTGCCCAGATACAGAATTTGTCTTTCACTATAATGACGAATTTCCAGGTTCAGATGTTTATCAGCCTCTCATAAATAAGCTGGAAAATAGTGGTACGCCAAATGTAAGCATAATTAGGGGTAACCTTAAAAAGGCGCAGTATGAAGCGTTATTAGCTTCGGCCTCTTGTTATTTAATGCTATACGACCCTGAAGGATATGGCCACAAAACATCGGGTGTCCTTTGGGACGTATTGCGCCACGCACAGGGGAAAAGGGTAATAGTAAGTGCCAATACATGGCATGAGAAAGAGTTAACACTCATTGGGGCTACGTTTGGTTCGGTAGAATACGGTAATTCTCAACAGCTAGCTACCACATTGCGTGAGAGTACATTTGAGCCACTATCTCCTCGGCTTTATCATTCGTCCTATTTACAAACCCTATTGGGCGATTTTGGTGAGCATATAAAACAGAGGATTTCTTGTCAGCAAGAAGACGCAAATACGAACCCTGATCATAAACTAAAAAAAATACTGGTAGTACGAACCCACTATGGACATTTTACTAAGCTATCGGGCCCGGGTGGTTTTGTAGAATATTTACCAGAAAATGGCTATGAAGCTACTGAGGTTCTTGTCCCTTTAGGTCATCAAGATGCTAAATTCGCCAATGATGGTAAACGATGGGAAGTATTTGAAAAATTTAGCAAAATATTAAAGTCGTATCAAGTCAACTCTTTCGATATAGAGAGCGAAATATTAAAGAATTTTAATCAATACGACGTAATACATTTTGTTGATGGTGAGCATGCGGGCTTACTTGTGGCCATGGCTAAAATGAAAGGCTTGTTAAATAATGGCCCTAAAATAGTAGCCACATTCCACCAGCCTGATGATGTAATGAAAGAACTAGTATCTGAACCATCTTTTTTAAGTGCATTTGATACTATTCATTTAATGTCGCCGTGCCAAAAAGAAGCATTCCTTAGATTGGGTGTTCCAGAAGAAAAACTAGTTGTAGTGCCCCATGGTGTGTCAGCTGAGCATTACAAGCCGAGTATCGCTTTCGATTTAGCTGGCCCTGCTAAAAGTGAGGTAGAGACCATTCAGCGCCAGCTAAAAGGTAAAAAGGTATGCCTTACTGTAGGAAACTGGCTGCGTGACTATGATATGTTCTTAGAAGTTGCTAGAGCATTCAGAGAAAGAGAAGATGTTTATTTCGTTGCACTATCTCGCGGGTTAGAACTAGAGCTTAGTAATGAAGACAAAAACATACTGTTGTTTAATGAGGGGGTAGAAGATAGAACGCTGCATTGGTTCTATAGACGAGCTGAGTTGATGTTTCTTCCTTTGAAAGGTGGAGCGGCTAACAACGCAGTATTAGAAGCTATAGCGGCAAATACACTGATTGTGACATCCGATTTGAAATCGTCAAGATTTTACACAAAAAATAACGGATTATTTTATTCTGAATCCAGTGAAGTATTATCTATTTTAAGTAATTTAGATGGTATCAATAATGACATCAGAATAGGCAGACATAGGCTTAGTTGGAAAGCTATAGCTAAAAACATGATTGATAAATTGTATGAGAGATATTGATGAAAGAAATAAATAGGTGCGGTGTATACTCATTTCCAAAATCAGGAAACACGTGGATGCGGGAAATATTACGGGCAGCATTCGGAGATACAGGGGATACGTCTGTATCGATACCTGATATATATGAAAAAGGAATAAACGGAAACCCGTTACGAGCAGATGATGGCCGAATTTGGAGCATTTATAAATCCCACAGTAAGAATGAAGTCACGAAATATAGGGATGAAGATTTTGAAAACGATTTTATTATTTATATTGTAAGAAACCCATACGATGTATTTTGCTCTCAACTTAATTATCTGTTGAGAGGGTTTGAACGCAATCGCGGTGGCATATTAGTTTCTACCAGTGATGTAGATACAGCTAAATCTCAAGGTATGATACCGGACCTTTTTAGTGCGTTCTGCGTATATGGGACTCTAGATCCATATTTTCGAGATAGTGGAAATTACATTGAGAATGTTAGTAATTGGATTAAAGTAAAAAATGAAAATCCGGATCGAGTATTATTCGTTAAGTACGAAGACATGATTCAAGACTTTGAAGCTGCTCTAACTCCTGTCTTTACAAAATTGGGTTTAGATAGTAACAAGGCTTTGGCTGCAAAAAACTTAGCGGAACAGCGTACAAATGATGGAGGGAAGTTTTTTTGGAAGAAGAAAGTAAATACTTATAAAGAGTATTTATCGGACGATGATGTATTAAAGTTTAAGAGATATCATGGGGCTGTTATGGAAGAATTAGGATATTAAATGCGGTCTGGAATTGATAAAATAATCGGAAGTCCTGGTTTTAGTGATTTTGAAGATACAGTAAATTTCAGAAATATAATAAATCAAGAAAGTTCGAATATAGAGATCAAGGGTAGCAAAGAGAATGAAGTAATAATAGATTCAGATTGCCAAGGTGTTAATTTAGCTATTAATTTTATAGGTTCTTCTTCTGGCAATAAAGTAATAATTGGATCCGGAAGTCAGCTAAAAGGCCAAATAAATATAAATGGAAGTTTCAATACTCTCTTATTTATGGGTAATTCAGCTGGAGTTTCCTATGTGCGGGCAGAAGTCAACAACAATAATAATGCTATATATATTGGAAAGAGATTTAGTTCTAACGGAGCTCATTTATCAGTCGCCGGAAATTGTAAAATTTTAATTGGTGAAGATGCTATGTTTGCTAATGGTATCTACCTAAGGACCAGTGATATGCATGCTCTTATTGATTTGAATACGTCCAAAACGCTCAATCACAATAGTAAGGCGGGTGGTAGAATCGTTGTGGGTCCTCACGTTTGGCTAGGACAAGACGCATTGCTATTAAAAGACGTTGAAATAGGTTATGGAAGCGTTATTGGGGCTAGAAGTGTTGTAAGCAAGAGTGTTTCGCCCAAGAGTCTTGCGGTAGGTGTACCTGCGAAAGTTATTAGAAAAAATATATCTTGGACAAGGCAACTATTTCCCAACTCGCAGCATGTCTCAAACGTCAAAGAACTTCTATCGAACTACGGGAATAATAGTTAAGTTTAGGGATTAAATTGGTAATGCAAAGTGAATGTGTAGATTTTTATGTACGTAAAAATAATTTAGTACTTGAATGTAATGGCTTATGTTCTGAAGAAGATCAACTCGAAGTAGACATACAAGTAAACTTCAAAGAAAAAAAAGAATTTTATAGATTCTCAGGCGGCCTGAATGAGCTCTCTGACTTCAAGATGGAAATTGATTTAAATTCGCTCCCATTAGTCGATATAGAGTTTAAGGTTTTTGTCAAAGGCACTGGTGAAAGTATTGGAGGTAAATGTAACTTCTTTTCCACTGAGTTTATTGACTTTCCCAACCGATCGCCTGATTTGGAAACGTCCGCATTTAGTGCAAGACAAGTTGCAATTTCAACTCAATGCTCCCTTCCCGTAAGAATTTGCATGGCGGTAGTGTATGCTTATAATTCTATGGACTTGAATGACTCAGAAAAAGCAGCAGAGTCGAAAAATATCTTAAATAAATTACTACAGCGATCTGATGAGTTAAACCATAGTAATAGCATACGCCATAACAAGGGGCACCTAGAATTGTCAGTGAATACAGTTTTATGGCACCTGAATATTTTTTTAGAAGATTTGAGTGAATTTTTTAAATGCATTACTAAATTTTTATTGGAAATCTGTACTGCCAGAGAAAAGAGTGGTTTAACTATTCGAGGTACAATGGGGTATAACCTTGTAAAGTTAACTAATATTCTCTCTTACCTAGCTTTTAGTAGTGGAAATAGCCCCTCGCTGGCTTTTTTCTCTAAATTGAGTATGTCTTTTTTTTCAGAGGTCGCTGTAGATTTTCATAAGCAGCAATCTAACGCAAATGAGTTTGCAGTCTTGGCTGAGGTTCATAAAAGTGTATTACGTAATATATTGTTGGTGGATATTTTAGAAGGTAAAGAACCGCATAAAGGCTATATTCAGAAGTTACTTGGTATTAAGAATGCTGAATATGAAAAGGATTTTAAGGATAATTTGTTTCGCTTATATAAGGGTAAGGAAGAGTTACATAATCATTTAGCTTCGTTATTAGAAACACGAAGCGAATTAATTAATGAAGAAATTAATAAATTAAAAGAAAAATTATCGGGAGTTAATTTGTGAAGTTACTAGACTGTACCCTGCGTGACGGAGGTTATTATAATTCATGGGATTTTCCGATAGCCATAATCGGCGAATATCTGCAGGCGATGACGTCTGCAGGTGTTGACTTTGTAGAGCTTGGCCTTAGGTCATGTGTAAACAATAGTTTTAAAGGTGCAGCAGCATATACCACAGATGAATTTATAAGTTCATTAGAGGTACCTAACGCACTTAAAGTCGCAGTGATGGTTAATGCTTCTGAGTTGGTTAAAGATACAAAGCTAGAGGTTGTTTTAGAAGAGTTATTTCCGAATGTTAGCGCGAGCTCACCAGTAGATGTTGTTAGGATAGCGTGCCATACACATGAGTTTGTTAAAGCGCTCCCTGCAGCGAACTGGCTAAAGTCTAAAGGGTATATGGTAGGCTTTAACTTAATGCAAATTGCAGATCGTACCCAAGAGGAAGTAGAAGCGCTAGCGAGGGAAGCTAGTAAGTATGATATTGATGCCCTCTACTTTGCCGATTCTATGGGGAGCATGGATCCAGAGCAATGTATTCAGATTATCAGGTGGTTGCGGACCAGCTGGGATGGTGCATTAGGTATTCACACTCATGATAATATGGGTAAAGCGCTTCAAAACACAATTGCAGCGTTAGACAACGGCGTAACATGGCTTGATGCAACGGTTACAGGTATGGGGCGAGGGCCTGGCAATGCGCGAACTGAAGAACTTGCTATTGAGATTGCAGATCGCCGTGGCGTTAGCATTAACATGGTACCGTTGATGAGTATCATTCGTAGCTATTTTCAACCGTTAAAAAACGCGTGTGGATGGGGTTCAAATCCTTATTATTATCTATCCGGCAAGTACGGAATTCATCCTACTTATATCCAGGAGATGCTTAGTGATAATAGGTTCAGCGAAGAAGATATACTCGCCGTAATCGAGCTTTTACGAAAACAAGGTGGAAAGAATTTCAGCCTAGATACTTTATATACAGCGCGTAATTCTGTTGAGAGTGTTATGGAAGGAGATTGGGATCCCGTTTCTTTGTTTGAAGGAAAAGATGTTTTACTGCTTGGTACAGGTGCGGGGGTAGAAAAGCATAGGAAAGCGATTGAGACTTACATATTGAAACGGAAGCCTATAGTCGCTGTACTTAATACCCAGTCAGCAATCGACAGTGATCTAATTAGCGTTCGGTTTGCTTGCCATCCAGTTAGAATGCTTGCGGATTGTTCTCGCCATGCAGAACTGCCACAGCCATTGATTGCGCCAACTTCAAGTTTATCACCAGCTATACTGGATGTTTTATCTGAAAAAACAATTTATAACTTTGGTTTAGAAGTTGATAAGAATGGTTTTAAATTCGGTGAGTGTGGGTGTAAGTCTCCTACTTCATTAGTAATGGCCTACGCGTTCGCAACGTTAGCAAGCGGAAAAGCTAACCGTATTCTTCTTGCAGGGTTCGATGGATATGAAAGTGGTGACCCTCGTAACGAAGAGATGAATAGTGTAGTTAAAACATATCAGAAAACGGAGGGGGCAGTTGATCTCGTTGCGGTTACGCCAACACGTTATGATGTAAATAAGCTAAGTATATATGGAATGTAAAAAATGACCGAAAAGGTTACATGCTTCTTGCCTTGTAGGCAGGGGAGTCAGCGAGTTTCCCGCAAAAACATAAAGCCATTTGCAGGTTTTAGTTTTGGGCTAGTAGAAGTAAAGCTTAGACAATTACTCAATACTTCTAACATTGACGAAGTTGTACTTTCCACTAACGACGAAGATATATTGGCATATGCTAATAAGATAAAAAATAAAAGGTTACGCATTCATCACCGAGCAGGCAATCTATCGAGTAGTGAGACGAGTACCGACTCCTTGGTAGCTCATGCGTTAGAGTTGATACCAAACGGGCATATTTTGTGGACCCACGTTACATCGCCCTTTATCAATGCGGAGCGTTATACTGAAATTATTAACGCCTATAAAAAGTCTCTTTTGGAGGGATACGACTCTCTAATGACTACAACGAAGATTCATGGATTTTTGTGGCAGAATGAAAAGCCGATCAATTATAGTCGTGAGTTAGAAAAGTGGCCTAGAACGCAAACGCTTACTCCTATAGATGAAGTGAATAGTGGTGTCTTCTTGGCCTCTAGCGATATATACAGAAAGCTAGACGACCGAATAGGTGATAGACCTCGTCTCTACACGTTAGATAGGTTAACTGCGCACGACATAGATTGGCCAGAGGATTTTATTCTTGCAGAGTGTATTGTGAGAGAAGGCTTACTTCCTCTATGAAAAAAGAATTGAATGAATATCAGACTCTCATATTCGATTGTGATGGTGTAATCCTAAATTCTAACAAAGTAAAAACAGAAGCGTTTTACAATTCAGTTGTTTCTTATGGTCGAGATGGAGCACAAGCATTAGTAAACTATCACATCGAGTATGGTGGCGTGTCACGCTTTAAAAAATTTGATTATTTCTTCGAACATATCCTTGGTAGAAAAGCATCTGAACTAGAGTTTAATGCGGTTCTCGAAAAATATGCTGAAGAAGTTCGCAGAGGTTTACTTAGTTGTGATATCGCAGAGGGGTTGTCTGAATTACGCGAGTTGACTACTGAATCTACCTGGTTAGTTGCTTCAGGTGGTGCACAAGAAGAGTTGCGGGATATTTTTGATAAACGAGACCTTACAAAATTTTTTGCTGGCGGTATCTACGGTAGCCCCACTGCTAAAGATATAATAGTTGAACAGCAACTATTGGCTGACAATATTCAGTTACCCGCTTTATTTATAGGAGATAGTCGTTTTGACCACATTGTGGCTAAACAGTTTGATCTTGACTTTTTGTTTGTTACAGATTGGAGCGAATTTGTATCGTTAAGTGATTACGCTGAGAGTAACAAGCTATTGTGTCTACCAAACATAAAAAGTCTTTGCAGGTTTAACTCGTAAATACGTTTTTCAAATTTAGAATTTAAAGAAAATATAGAAACTATATAGTTTAACGCTAGTTTGTATCGAGCCCGCATTCGGGTAGAAACAGATGTAAGAGGAAAGTAAGTTGAAAAAAGCACTTATTACCGGTGTAACCGGCCAGGACGGCTCTTATTTAGCCGAATTTTTATTGGAAAAAGGGTACGAAGTACACGGAATTAAGCGCCGAGCCTCTTTGTTTAATACCGAACGTGTCGACCATATTTATGAAGATCCTCACAATGAAAACCCTAAGTTTCATTTACACTATGGGGATTTAACAGACACGTCTAATTTAACCCGTATTTTGCAAGAAGTGCAGCCAGACGAGGTATACAACTTAGGCGCACAGTCGCACGTAGCGGTTTCATTTGAAGCCCCAGAATATACTGCCGATGCTGATGCAATGGGTACGCTGCGTTTGCTAGAAGCTATTCGCTTTTTGGGTATGGAAAAAAAAACGAAGTTCTATCAGGCATCTACGTCTGAGCTTTATGGTTTGGTACAAGAAATTCCTCAAAAAGAGACTACGCCGTTTCACCCTCGCTCCCCTTACGCAGTAGCGAAAATGTATGCATATTGGATAACGGTAAATTATCGTGAAGCCTATGGTATGTACGCCTGTAATGGTATTTTGTTTAACCACGAATCTCCACGTCGAGGCGAAACCTTCGTTACCCGCAAAATCACGCGGGGCGTTTCGAACATCGCACAAGGCTTAGAGTCTTGCCTGTTCTTAGGTAACATGGATGCCCTTCGTGACTGGGGCCATGCTAAAGACTACGTTCGTATGCAGTGGATGATGTTACAGCAAGATACCGCTGAAGATTTTGTTATTGCTACGGGTAAGCAAATTTCCGTACGTGAGTTTGTGCGTATGAGCTGTGAAAACGCAGGAATTACGGTAGAGTTTACCGGTGAAGGCGTAGACGAAATAGCCACGGTAACAGACGTTAATGCTGATTTAGCGCCTGGCGTAAGTGTTGGCGACGTTATCGTTAAAGTAGACCCTCGTTATTTCCGCCCTGCTGAGGTAGAAACCCTACTAGGCGACCCGTCAAAAGCGAAAGAAAAACTTGGGTGGGTACCTGAAATTACAGTAGAAGAAATGTGCGCAGAAATGGTGGCGTGTGATCTTGAGAAGGCAAAGCAGCATGCGTTACTTAAGAAACACGGTTATGCAGTAGCTGTAGCTAAAGAATAATTATGTTTCGAATACCTAAAGCAAAAGCATCTGATTTTAGGGGAAGGTTCCGAGAGATTATCTCGGACCCTTTAAATAACGTTATTAGAAGGCACCCTAATGCGGGTCTTACTGAGGGAGATAACGTTATTTTGCACAATGGTTTAAAAGTGCCGATAGCGGGCGACTTTTCGTACTATGATTCCTTCAGTGACATACTCATATTCAATAGAGGCGTTCACGAACCACTCGAAGAGCTTGTATTTCAATCTCTATTAAAAAAGCTCTCCAATCAGAAAGTGTCGATGCTAGAGCTTGGTGCGTATTGGGGCCACTATTCAATGTGGTTGCTTTTACATCGACCTGATAGCAGCGTAGTTCTTATTGAACCGGATGGTAAAAACTTAGATGCAGGCAAACATAACTTTAAAGAAAATAACTTCAAAGGTACTTTTATCCAAAGTTTCGTAGGTAAGGGGCATTTTGAAGTAGACGAGTATTTTAAGGAACACAATGTAGAGCGACTTACTATTTTGCATTCTGACATCCAAGGTTATGAGGTTGAAATGCTTGAAGGTGCATCGCGAACCTTAAGCCAACAGAAGGTAGATTATGTATTCGTTTCAACTCACAGTGAGGATCTTCATAGAGCAGTTGAAGATCAGCTACAAAGCTTTGGTTATGTTATAGAGGTAACCTCTTCTTTCGATAGGCATACCACTTCGTTCGATGGTTTTATATTCGCGCGAAATCCTTCACTGAACTCTATATTCGAAGGGTTTGAATTTCTAGGAAGAGAAGAAGTGCTAACACTGTCTCCATTGGAAAAAATAGAATATATAAACCGATTACGGCAGTTTACCTAGAATTTATGATTTATGGTATTTGTTGATATAAGACTAAAATGGATAAGGGTATTCAAAACGGTAGTTTTTAAAGTATGAATTTGAAAGAAAAAATAAATAGCGAACTCATTCCTCTGGGGGCCTGGTGTAGAACTGCGTACCAGGTAAATGAATTTAAAAAGAATAATGATATTGAAACAACGTCGTTTCCATACGACTGGACTATCACTCCCTTTAGTGCTCTAAAGTCGACACTCAATAGCGAATTCGATCCATACTCTATATTGCGTTATGACGTAGTTGAACGTAGTGAACTTGGCTCATTAGTAGATACCAGAACCAAAATAATTCATCATCACGACTTCCCAGCGACTAAGCTCAAATTGCTTGAAGAGATAGCAGGAGTAAATGATAAAGGGCTTCCTTTTGAACTATACAAAACAGATTTGCTAGATAACGCAAAATCACGATTTTGCCATACTTACAAAAACTTAGAGTTTTTGAAAAAAGAGCAGAAGAGGCTTCTATTTGTTCGCTGGCAGCGTTCAGGTCATCCCGATCGGCAGCTTCCTAACGCTTTTGAGAATGAAAGCATTTTATCTCTATCTACAATTATTAAAGGTTTCTTGAGGCACGATAATTTTTCAATCTTAGTGGTAAAGTCCAAAACAATAATTGGTGATCTTCCTGAAAATATTATAACGGAATATAACCGTGAAGAGTTTGGCGTAACTGCGACTATTATCGAGCGTAAAGGTTTTAATGGCGATGGGACTAATAGCTTCAAGGGCGATGAAGTTTCTTGGCGAGCACTTCTTACTAGGTTCGTTATCGAAGAAGAATAAGAAGTATGAAACGTTTAATTTGTAAACTAGATTAAGAGTATATTAGTTCCTTCCCGATATTTGAAACTGCTGCGAGTCGTAAATTGGATTGAAAGGAAGGAAAGTTTAGATTCCTTTACCTCATTGCTATAAGCATATACCCCAGTAAAAGATAGATTTACTGTGGTACGCTGAAATTAATAATCTATTTTTCGCCAATTTGAGCAATTAAGGCTTATGGCGTTTTTATTTGATTTGGCGTAAAACCGCCAAGTTTCCTATTTTAAAGATATGGATGCCACATGAAAACAGTATTTGTAGCAGGCCACCGAGGCATGGTGGGCGCTGCCATTGTTAAGCAACTAGAACAACGAAATGATGTTACCGTTATTACCCGTACACGGTCACAGCTAGACTTAACCAGCCAGGCAACGGTATCTGCATTTTTCGCCGAGAACGCCATTGACGAAGTGTATTTGGCAGCAGCTAAAGTGGGCGGTATACACGCTAATAATACCTATCCAGCGGAATTCATTTATGAAAACCTGATGATAGAAGCGAATATTATTCATTCGGCCCACGCCAACAATGTGCAAAAGCTGTTGTTTTTAGGCTCTAGTTGTATTTACCCTAAACTTGCAAATCAGCCAATGACCGAAAAAGCATTGTTAACGGGCACATTGGAAGAAACTAATGAACCTTATGCTATCGCTAAAATTGCAGGCATAAAGTTGTGCGAAAGCTATAACCGTCAGTACGGGCGCGACTACCGCAGCGTTATGCCTACCAATTTATATGGGCCTAATGATAATTTTCACCCCGAAAATTCTCATGTAATACCTGCTCTTTTACGTCGTTTTCATGAAGCTGCGCAACGTGGCGACAGTGAAGTAGTGGCGTGGGGCAGTGGTAAGCCCATGCGTGAGTTTTTACATGTTGATGATATGGCTGCGGCCAGCGTACATGTAATGGAATTAGACAACAGCTCCTATCAAGAAAATACCCAACCTATGTTAAGCCATATTAACGTAGGCACAGGTGAAGATTGTACTATTCGCGAGTTAGTAGAAACGGTAGCCAAGGTTACCGGCTTTTCGGGCAAAATTACGTGGGATAGTTCAAAGCCTGATGGTGCGCCGCGTAAATTAATGGATGTGTCTCGTTTGCATGCGCTGGGATGGAAGCACACCTATAATTTAGAAGATGGCTTACAGCATGCATTTGACTGGTTCTTAGCAAACCAAGATAATTTTAGAGGCTAGTATCTTTGCAGTCTGTTAGAGTTAAAAAATACCGGGTTAGCCCGGTATTTTTGTATTCGGTAAAGAAGAGGAGGAAACCATGGCATTTTTAGAAAAAGACGTATTTTCAACAGTAATAAGCAGTACGCCATTGGTGTCGATAGACTTACTTATAGAAAACAGTAAAGGGCAAGTGTTACTAGGGTATCGCAACAATAGGCCGGCGCAAGGTTACTGGTTTGTACCTGGCGGGCGTATTTTAAAAGACGAAACCATGGACGATGCCTTCAAGCGCTTAACCCTTGCCGAACTTGGCGAAGTATTTACCCGCGATAGCGCCCAGTTTTTAGGCCCGTACGAGCATTTTTATGATGATTACGTGTTTGGTGAAGGTGAATCTACCCATTATGTGGTGCTAGGTTACAAGGTAGTTAGCGATATAGACATTAGCCGTTTACCTAGTGCGCAACATAACCAATACAAGTGGTTCGATAAGGCCGAGCTGTTAGCCGATGATACCGTTCACAAACACAGTAAGTGGTATGTAGAATAGCGCTTATTTGTTGCCTAATGGCCTTAGTAAGATGGTGAACACTGTTTGTATTTAAGGTAATATCGCACCACGCACGGATAGGAAGTAAAACAAAGCATGAAACAAAAGTTAAAAAACGCAGTAAAACGCCTAATGGGGCGCAGTGAACTTAACTACCATATCGACGCAGTATCGAGCGATTTGGTAACAGGTTGGGCGGTAAATACTACGTCGCCAGCCAGCCCTTGTAGTGTAGAGCTTAAAGTGGGCGATAAGGTATTGGCCCGCACTACAGCAGCTACCTTGCGTGAAGACTTGGTTGCGGCGGGTGTAGGTAATGGATGCCACGGTTTTACCTTGCAACTTGATATGCTGCCTTTTTCAGCTGAAGCGCGCGATGCACATTTGTATATAAATGGTAAGCGTGTAACAAGCGAACCTATTGCACTTAAAAGCAGTTTCACCGATGTACTTGGTGAATTTTCTGTTGAAGTAGAGCGTAGAATGGATGCCTTGCTCGCTATTCAAAACGAACGTATGCAACGTGAATTTGACTATATTAAGAAGCAGCTAGAATCAGGGAAATAATGACAAATTTGCCATCTGAGGTAGTTGTATTTTGTCCGCTACCACCTAAGCCTAACGGTATTGCCGACTATTTTGCTGAGCAAATCCCACTTTTTTTAAGAACCACGCAAGTTACGGTGGTCATTGAAAATACGCACCCAGAGCCTATCAATATTTCACCTCGGGTTAATATTCTTCGGCTTGAAGAGTATATGTGGCAGCAAAAAGCATACGCCAATATGCCCCACATTTATCATGTAGGTAATAACCCCGATACACAATATATGCTAGAGGTATTATTGAGTAAGCCGGGGTTGGTGGTAGTGCACGATCTGAATTTGCATTACCTTATTGATTTAACAAACTTATCTCAGGGTGATAAAGACGGATATACCTTAGCATTGGCAAATAATTATGGTGAGGCTGGCTCCGCTATTGGTAAGCAACTTACTAAGTTCGGCTGGAAAGGCAAATTTATGCCTCACGAACTTATGATGAATGCCAGTATTATTAGTGCTGCAGAGCGCATATTAGTGCACTCAGAATACTCGGCAAACAAGATAGGTGCGTTAGGGCACCCTAATATTAGTGTTGTTCCTCATCACTTTTCGCCCGCGGCGAGAAAGTTTCAAGCAAAGTTAAAAATGCAATACCGGGGCGAGCTTGGTGTACCAGGTAATAAACCTGTTATTACTTCTATGGGGTTTATTGCCAAAGCTAAACAGATAAAGGCGGTGCTTCGTGCGTTATCAGAGCTAAAACAACAAGGGCTCGATTTTACGTATGTGTTAGCGGGGCAATGCAAACCCCATGAGTACGATGTTTTCCAAGATATTGCTGAGCATGGCCTTACCGACAATGTCATAGTAACGGGCTTTTTAGACGAAGATGCATTTTTCAAATATATGCTATCTTCCGACTTTATTGTTAACTTGCGTTACCCCACAGGAGGCGAGTCTTCAGGTACGTTAACCCGTGCTATGGGTATGGGGTTATGCTGCGTGGTCGTAAATATTGGGCCTTTTGCAGAGCTGCCAGAGCATTGCGCAGTTAAGTTAGACTGGAATGATGACTTTGATAGTAACTTACTATCACAACTATCGCGCTTAATTTCAGATCAGCAATATCGCGCAACAATTGGCATGAACGCGAAAAAGTGGGTAGAAAAAACACACAGCATAGCTACCACAACGAAAGCCTACCTAGAAGAGGCGGGAAAACTTACCGATACAACTACGTTTGAAAGCCGTGCGTTAAATAACCAAGTGGAAACCTATTTAACGGAAGCGTCTATTCGGCAATGGCAGTTGGAGAATGCACCCTCTAACGAGAACAACAATCTTTGGTGGCAAGCGAACCTGCTACCTTTAAGCGCACCCTCAGTGCTGGTGGTTACAAACGAGGCACAAGCAACCACAGAAGTGCTTAGCGCCTTGTACGGTTACAGCCAAAAGCAGTTATCAGTGCTTTCTGCCTCTGCGCTATGTGAACCTAGTGAGAATGGCGAACAGGTTGCTGCAGCGGCGGTAAATATAGATATTCATGCACTTGCAAACGACCCTGTTAAATGGCTTTGTCAGTTAAATACACGCCTAGCGTTAGGGGCTACCGCCATTGTTTCACTGGCCATTTCCGGTATTGAGCCCAGTATGCACGCGCTTGATAGAGCCAGTATGCAAAGCTATATGGAAGCGGCGGGTTTCTCGGTTGAGAAAACAGTAGCCGGTCCCTTAGATATAGATATGAACATGAAAGCAGAGCAGCATAATGAACAGTGGGTTTTTGCGTTAACTAAGCGTTCGTGGATGGCCAATATTAACCCGCCCGCGTATAACAATGGGGTAAGCGAACTTAAATGGTTAGTTACTCATTTAGAAGCAGGGAGCTAACATGAATAACAATCAAAGTTTGTTGTCGTACAAGCCCTTACAATCAGCTGCGCTGCGCCATAATATCAACCTTGATATATTAGTAACTAGCGCATTCATTCGAAGCATGCCCCATATTGAAAGTGCAATATTAGAGGTAATGCCGCAAAGTATTATCGCTAATTTAGCAATAGCGGCAGGTACGCAGGTCAGTTATCTCACCAATGCGCAACTTTGCGAGCAATTGGGCATGCCTTTTATACACGCAAGTAAAAGTGTAAATGTTCTTCCTATCGCATTAGCCGCTAAACCGCAGCAACGCGTATATAAAGCAAGAGTTGAGGCCGGTTTTGAAAAGTTATCGGCTAAGCCAGAACCTATTCGGCTTCAAACACCAGATACCTTTTTAGGCGGCAGGCGTAGTGTAAACTGGTTAGCGCTAAATACGGTGTGTCCAAAGATGTTGGCGGCAGCGAAACACACCGTAGCTAAACATAGGCCACTTATCAGTGGGCGCGTTCTTGCAACCCACACAGATGAAATTTCTGCCTGGTGTATAGAAAACGGCTATACACTTGTCGATAACTATTTAGAGCCAGTAGGTGGGCTAACTAGCGTTAAGAGCTGTTGGCTAGTGCCATCAAAAGCGCAACTTCAGCAAGTAAGAAACTTGCTAGCCCACCATGCCCCAGAGGTTAGTGCGCGCCTATCTATGGAAATGATGATTACCCAGTGTTGGCCTGCCTTAGCGGGCGAACACGATTTGCTTGCACGAGAAACGTACGACCTTCTGGTTCACCGTAGGCGTTGGTATTACCTTGATAATCTTCTGAATATTGGCCTGTACGATATAGACTCTGATGGTGAAAACTATTGGCGTTGGTTAGGAGATAAAGGCTGCCGGCTATTTTTACCGCTTCGTGCCGCAGGCCACTACGTATTGTCGTTTTCTATTTTCTCTTTGGTTGAAGGGCTATCCAATACACCTGTGCGTTGCTTTATTAACGGTAAACTCGCCAAAACGTGTGAAATATATGGTGGCGACACTATTTCAATTCCCTATTATGCGAGTGAAGAGGGTGGCATGGCTGAAGTGTTTATAGCGCCTGAGAAGAGTGTAGATGTGGGCGATCGCAAATTAAGCGTCTCACTTTCTGGTATTGTTGTAAATTGGGAAGAAGCACCACTATGAACAAACACGTATTAATAGTGTCTCCTATACCCTCGCATCCGCAATTTCAGGGCAATAGCGCACGTATTTTCCGCTTAAATCGAATGTTTCAGCAAACGGGTTATCACGTTCATTTTCTTTACTTCGGTATGGAAGGGTTAAGTGAAGAACAGCGAAGAGATATGGAGCAGCAGTGGGATTATTTTCATTTTATTAAGCCCGAAGGGCCTGCGGCCGAGCCCTCTTTTGGCGACTATTTCGATATAGATGATTGGTACGACGACAGAGTATCAGACTACGTAGATGAACTGTCTCAGCAGTGGCATTTTGATGTCTGTGTAACCAACTATGTGTGGTTTTCAAAGGTGCTGGATGTACTGCCAGAAACCACGCAAAAAGTGATAGATACTCACGATGTATTTGGTGATCGTCATATTGTAGCTAAAGAAGCGGGATTAGAGCCTGTATGGTTTTATACCACCAAGGAGCTAGAGGCCCACGCACTCGCTCGCGCCGATTTAGTATTGGCTATTCAAGATGAAGAAAAAGCATATTTTGAAAGCATTACACGTACGCCCGTTGAAGTTATGGGGTATGTTGTTCCAAATCAGCCGTTGGTAAGTAATAAGAATGATAAGTTAACTATTGGCTATATTGGCTCAGGCAACCCATTCAATATTGAAAGTTTACGCGTGTTTCAACAAGCGGTAATGGAAAACCCATCACTTATGCAGTCGTTTAACTTTTTGTTAGGCGGCACCGTATGTAAGGCGTTTTCGGAAATGAACGAAATTTTTGATATAGTTGGAATGGTAGACGATTTAGACGAGTTTTATCGCCAAATAGATATTGCTATTAACCCAATGGTGGGCGGTACGGGGTTAAAAATCAAGTCGCTAGAAGCACTAGCTTATAATAAGCCATTATTGGCTACAAACGACGCAATGGTCGGCATCCCCTCGAAGGACCCATATCATAAAGCGGCTTCAATAGAAGTCATGGTCGAAAACCTATGTGCGCTTGATGACAGCCGTTATGAGCTTTTAGCTAAAAACTCCAAGGATGTGTTCCAACAATACAACGTGCGACATATCAGCAATTTTATCAATTTATTCGGTTAAGTTAATGGATTTCCAGTTATACAAAAAAATGTTAAAGGAATGGGCCTATGAACAGGAACCCGTTTTTATAGTAGGGCCGGAAAGAAGTGGAACAAGTCTATTGTTCCAACAGGTTTCTAATCATCCAAAATTTTGTGACTTTTCTCATGCCACAGTAGAAACCTTCTGTTTTGTAAAGCCTTGGTTGTTACTAGAGCCCGCTGGTCCAGAAAACTACGAAATGCGTGTCTATCTAGGACAGAAGAACTTAAAGGTATTTCAAGACAGCATAGTTCCACTAATTGAAAGAAATAAGATGCTTTCATTGGAAGGAATGTCGCGCCAATATTTAAACCACCCCAAACGGGAAGAAATCTGGTTTGAGAGACGTTATAAACATATAAATCGGGCATTTTTTTATAGCTCTTGGAAACATCTAGGTGAAAAAAGGCTTGTAGAAAAAACTCCCGCTCATATTCGTTGTGCTAATGAAATATTAGAAACTTTTCCGAAAGCAAAACTGCTTATTTGTACTCGATCTCCAGGTGAGATAATAGCCTCCCATAAAAAAAGGTATAAAAAGGAAATTGAGTTAGGGAAGTCTGCAAACGACCCATCAATTGCGTGGCTCGCCCATTCAACCGAAGATTACATGAAGTACCTTAATAGTATTAATAACAATATTAATACGCTACTTGATGAAATGCCTGAGAGCGTAAAAGTGGTTCCTTATGGAGATTTGACAACATCGCCTGATAACACACTGGAAAATGTGTATCAATTTATAGGTGTTGATTACATAGATCCCAACAATATGACGCGTTCACGAAATGAACAAGCGTGGGATCCGCTCTTAAATAAAGCGCCCCAAAAAAACGAGGTAGATCTTACTGAAGAGCTAAGTAATGATGAAATCGACTTTATTAAAGTTAAAAGCCAGACTCTCTCGAATTTTTGGAGGTAAGCAGATGAACCTTTCAGTTCTAGAGAACCGGGTGATTGAAGAGCCTTCATCAGTAGTAGAAGAGTTGAAGCACTCAGATAACTTGAGCTTACCAGAAGAGAGGCTTTTTGCTCGTGCATGTGTTAGGGCGGGAATGCACGACTTACTTATTGCGCGTTCAAGTAACAATAAGGCTTACGAAAAAGACCCAGGTGTACTGAATTTTTATGTTCGGGCTTTACAAGCTAAAAACAAATGGGAAGAAATAGCCCAGTTAAACTCGTTACTACTCTCATCTAATAAAAGTAACGCATTAACACTTATTAAAGCATTTTTACGCACTAAGCGATTTGCAAACGCCGTAGAACTGGCGGAAAAATTTGAGTTTTCTGGAGAGGATAAGACTCGCGCGTCTTTTTTAGTGTTTCAAGCCCTAGTAAAAGAAAAGAAGTATGACTTAGCGATTTCTAAAGTGGCACAATTTGAGAAAGTTGAAAACGAAAACATTTTCAAATGGCACATACTTTCTATTGATGAGCTAAAAAGGTTAAAACCTTATGAGAACAGTTGGGTAGCGTTTGCACTGGCAAGGCTATTATTTAAGAAGCGCCAGTTCATAAGCGTAGTTTCTATACTCAAGCCTTTCATTGGCAAACCTCTACCATCAGCCTTAATTCAAAACTATATATTTAGGTATTATGGCGAGTCTTTGTGTAACACCTTGGCTAAGCAACCCTTGTTAAATGAACTACAAGTTGTTCTTGATGCGGCAAAGAATAATAGTGATCTTGATAGTTTTATCTCATTATATTCTGGCCATATGATGCATATTGCTGGAAACTTTGATCAGGCCGTAGCTAAATTTAATAGTGCAGACGAGTCGTTATATAGCCTGCCAAGCGATAAAGGCGCAATAACGGTAAGGTCTTCTGAACAAATTGATAACCTTCCGGTGGCCAAGCACGAAACTATAACCTTCGATGAAAGAAATAAGCGCACTGGCAATGACCTAGTAACGGTTGTAGCAAGTGACAGTAAATACTTTTTACTTTTTTTCGAGATTTATCGAACATCGTTCCAGTCGAAAAACCCCGGCTATTTATTACACTTTCACATCGTAAATCCTTCTAAGGAAGTAATAAAGAACGTTGAACAGTATCAAGATAAATTGGAAAGCGTAAACTTTTCTTTCAGTAACGCTAAAAGTTCAACCAATATAAAAGCGCTATACGCTTCAGTACGCTTTTTAATAGCGCCCCAATTGCTTAACTACTATGAGTCTCCCATTTTAATTACCGATATAGATGTCGGGTTTGCTGGGAAATTATCTGAGTTTGGGTTTGAAAAAGAACCAGCCGATGTATCGTTTAAGTTGAGAAATGGTAGCACTTTATTTCCTTGGCGGCTGATACCAGCCAATACTGTTGTATTCAACAACACAGAAGGCGCATTGTCATTTTTGGAATGTTTTTCAAACTATTTTTATTCCATATATGGTGATGGAGAAGGAAGTAATATTTGGTGGATCGATCAATCTGCATTGTTTTCACTTTACAAATATTTTAATAACCCCACAGGTCGGGTAACGTTTAATAATTTATATGAATCTAGCGATATAGACTCGCTATTATTGTTTCATCAACCGTTTGAAACTAAACAAGAATTTATAGATAGAGTTTTTAGTGAGTAATAATATGAAATTAGGGATTTTAGGGTACTTTGGTTTTGGTAACTATGGCGATGAACTCTTCCATCAAGTGTGGAACAAAGAGTTCTCAGATGCTGAGGTAATTACATTCGAGGAAGTTACAGGAATCCCTAAATGCATGCATTCGGAGCCTGCAGACAGAGAAAAGTTTGTTGATAACATTGACGCTCTACTAATCGGTGGAGGGGATTTGATTCGCCCACAAGGAAAAATAAACTATTGGTATAAAGAGCTTTTAAGCAAACCTGTTTTTCTCTATGGAATAGGGGTAGCTACGTGGTTGGGCCATGAAAAGAAAGTAATTGCTCAAATAGTAGAATTTCTAAAAAATGACGCTGTTAAATATATCGGTGTACGTGATATTGAAAGCTACAACTGGATTGCAAAGCAAGCGCCTTCGGTAGTTGAGAAGCTTTATGTAACACCTGATATTGCTTTCTCTATGGATAGAGTAAGTGTACAAAAGCCCAAGCAAAAACGTGTAGGTATCATTACTCGCCACCAAAAAAACTATGAGCCAAATAGAATTGAGCAGATGCGAAAGATAGTCGATATCTATGTAGAATGCGGCTACGAAGTTGTAGAAATTCTTGCATCAACCGGCCCAGAAAAAGAGTGGGATATTGAAGGAAGTCGATCGTGGGATTTGAAAATTCCCGTTAAAACGTTTGAAACTGATGAAGAAGTGACAAAGGCTATTGCCGAGTGTTCATTAATCTACAGCATGAAATTCCATGGATGTGTAGTTGGTCTTGCTCACCATGTTCCTACCGTCTCTTTGCTAAAAACAGATAAGTTCGTGAACTTGTATAAGTATCTAAGGCTTGACACTTGGTTAATTGGCGGCGACAAACGCAAGATTAAATTTGAGAAGCCAGAGAGCCCAAGGCCACAACTTTGGAACAACATTGATACGCTTATAGGCTTTTCACGTAGCTCTCTACTTAGCCTTAAGTTGCAAATTACTGCTGAAGTCAATAAGTAAGGTTATAGGTTAGTTTGTTATGTAAGCTGCTCATTGAGCAGCTTTTTTAGTTGAGTTACGAAAATTGAATATACTTATACATATTGGTCCTCCAAAATCGGGAACATCAGCTATTCAAAAATGGCTCTTGAACAATGTTGAGGAGCTTAAAGGGCAGGGCGTTTTTTATCCAAAGCACCTAATCGACCCTAATGGGGTTAGTTCTGGAAACCTATTGTCTCTGTTCACCCGGGTAAAAAAAGGTAAACTAGAATTTTCAGAAACCAAAAAACAAGAATTGCTTCGCGATTTTGAGTTATCAGGGTGTTCTACCTTATTGCTTTCTTCCGAGTTTTTCTTTCTTCAACACCCTATTTTAGCTGAGGTATTTCCTACAGCTAAGTTTATTGCATATTTACGCTACCCGGTTGAAGTAATCGAGTCGTCTTATAACCAAGGTGTTAAACGGCATGGGGAAGTAAAAAAGCTAGGTGTTCCAGCTAAACCTAAGTCTTTTCAGCTTAAAACGCTAGAGCGATTTATTAAAAGTGTAGGTAAAGAGCGCTATATTTTAAGGCCATATCATGACGCTTGCTATGTAGGTGGCTCGCTCATTAGCGACTTTTGTCACGTGCTAGGTTTACCAAGTTCAGTATGCCATTCAGAAACTAATCACGAGCGTGTAAATACCTCTTACTCTCTTGATGCTTTAGAGTTTAAGCGGTGGTTCAATCAATTTCAGCTAGGTGAGCTTCAGCCCGTGTTGGATAGGTTTTTACAGTCTTATTCAGCTAACGCCACGGGGTATTCTTTAATTCCCGCTAAAACTTTTAATTTATATAAAGAAGAATACGTTAGCGTGTTACAAAACTTTTGTAACAATTACGACGTACATGCGAGCGACCTGTTTGTGAAAGAGTGTATGGCCATACAACAGAAACCTTTTAAGAGGCAAGATATCTCCGATGAGGATTTTGAACGTCTGTTGAAACAGTTTTTTGCGTATAAAAATGTGGCTCAGCAGAGTCTCTACAATAAGTTAGTTAATGACTGGGATGTTAATGCCGACATTAAAAAGCCTGAGCGTATAGCGATGATAAAAAAGAATGTTTCTTTTTTTACCAAGCTTAGCATTTTATGGTTTAGTTCCATTCAAAAATATTTTAGAAAAATTTCTTTTTCAAAGTGAGTATAAGGGATTATATATGAAAAGATTTGCCATTATTGCTAATTGCCAACGACGACCTATAGTTCAAGCGTTAAAAAAGAATACGGACTTTTCTGCTAACTTTCTTGAGGTCATGCTTCCGCCAGTGTTCCAGATGGAGGATAAACATTTCAGGCATTTAGAAAACTGGCTTCCCAAACTAGACTTAATAATCTATCAGCCAGTCGAATCAGAGACTTTTAAAACTGCACGTTCAGCGAATATTGAAAATGTGGTGCCTAAGGCTAAGCGCCTGAAAATTCCAAACCTCTACTTTGCAGGCTACCACAGTGGCTTGGTTAAGTTTGGTGTCGAATTAAATAAATTTGACGAGTATAAGCGCCATATTGAGGTTTGTGGCGTTCAACATTATAAGTTCTTGATACATTGCTTCCAAAAAGGTCTTTCCGTAAGCGAGACTTACTCTCGCCTTGTAAATCATGAACTTCTTAGCTCCGATGATATTGTGAATAGCTGCAATGAAAGTATAAGTGTTCTTCGACAGAGGGAGGTAATGGCGGGGGTAGATATACCTGTATCAGAGGCAATAGCGCAAAACTTTAAAAGTACGAAGTTATTCCACATCCATAATCATCCTAGCAATCATATGCTAAGTATTTTTCTTGGCTCTTTGTTTGATAAATTGGGGCTTAAAGAAAAACCCCTAATTGAGGGACCTGAGTTGCTGGCTCATGAATACCCTCCTATTTTGCCGAATGTAGCCCAAGCATTAGACTTAGGGTTTTCACACACAGAAGGCAAGTTTGCTGATGAATATGTAACTACAGAAGAATGGGTTGATAATTGCTTTGCTTTATACAGCAAGGTGCCAGAGTACATTAAAAATTTTAGAGCAAAATAACCCTATATAATTTAGTTGCTGTTTTTTCGATGTATTAGTCATAAATCTACCGTTTTTAAGGTTTTCAATATATCTATGGATTCATTTAACCACTATCTTCCATGGACATTGAAGAGGGTTAAGCAAATCGCCCCTGAGGTTTGGGAGAGATTACTTTTGCCCAGCCAAAATGTAGAACAAGATCAAAAGATCCCAGTGACTAACCTTATGGTGTTGCTATACGAAAAACTTCATGGGCATGCAGATTTAAAAACCTTTAACAAGCGCGCGGAACTTATAAGTTGGTTCAATCAGTATGGTAGAAGCATTTTTAACATCGATGACCTCGAAAACGTACTTTCAGGTAGTGTAAATGAATGTTTAACGCTAAAAACCGGAGGGGTAAATCTAATAGGCTACAATCGAGGGCGGTTAGGGTTAGGCGAGGATATTCGAGGCTATGCCGCCTTACTCGATAAGATGAACGTAGAATACTCTATACTGCACATTGGTCACCCTACCGACGACCCGCTAAATTATACCCACCCGAAAGAGGGGCTACCAACGTTCGACCGCTCTGTATTTTTCCTCAACGCGATAGAATTAGAAAAGCTCGTTAATCTATACAACAGCTTTGATAGCACATTCGGCCGAGCCGTTGCTGTTCCGCCTTGGGAGCTTGAAAAAACGCCACATGAATGGACGGCTACACTTGCTTACTTCGAACAGGTATGGGGAATATCTGGTTTTGTCACAAAAGCGTTGGAGAATGTACACCATAATACACTTTACAGCGCACCAGTTGTCTTGCCCCCAAAGATCAATAACAGAACTAAAGAAACGCAAAATCAACCGTTTCGCTTTTTGTTTATCTTTGATGCGGGCTCTTTCATAGAACGTAAAAACCCCCTTGCCGTAGTTAATGCCTTTCAATCTGCCTTTTCACGTTATGAAAATGTAGAGCTAGTTATAAAAGTTTCTAATAGCTCTGAAAGCGCCCACTGGCAAAACGTTGAACAAAAAGCGGCATCCGATAGGCGCATTAAACTGATTCGAGGGTTAATAACCGAAGCAGAACTTTGTCAGCTTTGGGATACCGCTAATTGTTATGTTTCGCTACATAGAAGTGAGGGGTTTGGCAGAACTATGGCTGATGCAGTGTTGCGAAAGTTGCCTGTTATTGCTACTAACTATTCAGGTAGCACCGACTTGTTTCCTAAAGATTACGACCTTTTGGTTGACTATACCCTAGTGGCAATAGAGACTGGAGAATACCCCTTTGCCCAAGATGCTAAATGGGCGTCTGCTTCTATCGAGGACGCAGCCAAGAAAATGCAATTAGTGTATGAAAATAGACGCTCACTCGCGCTAAGTGAAACAGTGGAGTCAGCTTATCAGCATGTTCAGCAAAGGTTTGGTTTGGACAATCAAATTCGCCCATTAAAAAAGTGGTTACTATGAGAAAAGGAATAATACTCGCAGGTGGTTCTGGCACACGCCTTCATCCACTCACAAAAGTGGTAAGCAAGCAACTGATGCCGGTTTACGATAAGCCCATGATATTTTATCCCCTGACTACGTTAATGATGTCGGGGGTAAAAGATATCCTTATCATTACCACACCGTCAGAGCAACAGCGCTTTATTGAACTTATCGGTGATGGGAGCGATTTAGGTATTAATGTTCAGTACGCAGTTCAGCCATCTCCCGATGGTTTAGCGCAAGCATTTTTAATTGGCGAAGAATTTATTGGTAATGACAGTTGCACATTAGTGTTAGGCGACAATATCTACTACGGCCACGATCTTAAACGGTCACTTCAACATGCGTATAAACAAGAGCATGGTGCTACTGTGTTTGGCTATCACGTCACCGATCCTGAGCGCTATGGTGTGGTAGACTTTGACGAAAATTGGAATGCGCTATCTATAGAAGAAAAACCTGAAATCCCCAAATCAAACTACGCGGTTACTGGGCTTTATTACTACGATAATCGTGTAGTGGACTTTGCAAAAGAAGTAAAACCTTCTCATCGCGGCGAGCTAGAAATTACCGATCTGAATAACCTGTATTTGCAAGATGGAAGTCTAAAAGTTGAATTGATGGGCCGTGGCTCTGCCTGGTTAGATACAGGTACGTTAGACTCGTTATTAGACGCTGCCAATTTCGTTGCTGCAATCGAAAAACGTCAGGGCTTAAAAGTATGCTGCCCTGAAGAGGTAGCTTACCGTATGGGTTATATCGACGCTGAGCAGCTTGCAAAATTAGCAGCGCCACTTAAAAAAAGTGGTTATGGGAATTATCTACTTAAAGTCATAAACGATAGAGTTAAGAACTAATTCATGGTAGGTACAATTTTCTTCGTTTGTAATATAGCGGTTAGCTTGTATATGGAATCTCTATGCAAATAGTAACAACAGACATCCCAGACGTAAAAATTATAGAACCTAAAGTTTTTGGTGACGAACGTGGTTTTTTCCTAGAAACCTTTCGCACCGATTGGTTTAAAAAAGAATGTGCCGATGTAGAGTTTGTGCAAGATAACCATTCTAAATCGCGCCAGGGCATTCTGCGTGGGCTTCATTATCAGCTAGAGCAAACCCAAGGCAAGCTAGTGCGTGTGGTGAGCGGTGAAGTGTACGATGTAGCAGTAGATATGCGCAAAAACTCACCTACGTATGGTAAATGGGTAGGCGTGTTACTTTCTGCAGAAAATAAACGCCAACTATGGGTGCCTGCGGGCTTTGCCCATGGCTTTTATGTTACCAGTGAATCGGCTGAGTTTGTTTATAAGTGTACCGATTATTACCATCCAGAATCGGAAGTGTCGGTTAAGTTTGACGACCCAACCCTTGGCATTACCTGGCCCTTAGTAAACGGAGAAAAGCCTTCGCTTTCTGCAAAAGATGAAGATGGTTTAGCATTTGAAGATGCCCCTACGTTTTAAGCGAAAGAGCAAACAAAAGGACGAACAATGAAAATTGTAGTTATTGGTAACGCCGGGCAATTGTCTTACGAGCTGGTACGTATATTAGGTAGCAACACAATATGCTTAGGGCCAGAAGATACAGACATTACTAATGAAGCCGTACTGTCGGATACATTATCTTCACTTTCTCCAGATGTTATTATTAATGCTGCTGCATATACTGCGGTAGATAAAGCCGAAGAAGACATTGATGTGTGCCACGCTATTAATGCTACGGCGGTTGAAAACTTAGCAAAGTATTGCAAAAAAGCGGGCGCGTTTTTAGTGCATGTGTCTACCGATTATGTATTTAATGGGCACAAAGGGTCGCCTTACTTACCAAACGACCCCATTGAACCCCAGGGCATGTACGGAAAAACAAAAGCAGACGGTGAAAAAGCGTTATTAGACATTTTGCCTGATGCAAGCTGCCTAATTCGCACCGCATGGGTGTATTCGGCCCATGGCAATAACTTTGTAAAAACCATGCTTACCCTTATGGCTAATAAACCTAAACTAACGGTGATAGACGACCAAATAGGTACGCCAACGTGGGCAAAAGGCTTGGCTGATGCGTGCGTAAGTGCTGCAAAAAATAAAATCGTAGGCGTGTATCACTGGACAGACGAAGGTGTAGCTAGCTGGTACGACTTTGCATTAGCAATACAAGAACTGGCCATTGAAAAAGGCTTATTAGAAAACGCCATACCGGTACTGCCTATACCAAGCAGCCAATATCCAACGCCTGCTAAACGTCCGCCCTACAGTGTATTAGATAAAACCTCTGCACGAGAGGCGTTTGCGTCTTGTCATCCTACGCACTGGCGCAAGCAGCTATCGGCCATGATGGACGAGATTAAAGCGGCGCAATAAGTAACTACAAGCAGAATTTGAGTTGGGTAGATAAAACATGAGTAAAACAATTTTAGTTACAGGTGGCGCAGGGTTTATCGGCTCAGCGGTGGTACGCCATTTAATTAACGATACCGATCACACGGTAGTAAACCTGGATAAGCTTACCTATGCGGGTAACCTTGAATCGCTTACCTCTGTTTCAGATAACCCGCGTTATAGTTTCGAGCAGGTAGACATTTGCGATGCAGAAGAACTAAAGCGGGTTTTTACTACCCACCAACCCGACATTGTTATGCATTTAGCGGCAGAGTCTCATGTAGACCGCTCCATAGATGGGCCAGGCGAATTTATTCAAACCAATGTGGTAGGCACGTACACCTTACTTGAGCAAGCGCGGGCGTATTGGTCGGCCCTTGAAGACGATAAAAAAGCAAGGTTTAAATTTCATCATATTTCTACCGATGAAGTGTATGGCGACTTACCCCACCCAGATGAAGTTGAACCAGGAACTGAGCTTCCTCTTTTTACTGAAACAACCCCTTATGCGCCTAGCTCGCCGTACTCAGCAAGTAAAGCAAGTTCAGATCAATTAGTGCGTTCATGGCTTCGTACTTACAAGCTACCCACGCTGGTAACTAACTGCTCTAATAATTATGGGCCCTATCACTTCCCTGAGAAGCTTATTCCTTTAGTTATTCTTAATGCGCTTGCCGGTAAACCTTTGCCTGTTTATGGTAAAGGTAACCAAATTCGCGACTGGCTATATGTTGAAGACCATGCCCGTGCATTGGTATTGGTTGCGCTTAAAGGCGAAATTGGTGAAACCTATAACATTGGCGGCCATAACGAGAAGCAGAACATTGAAGTAGTGCAAACCATTTGCGCCATTTTAGATGATGTTAAGCCTAAAGACGGCGCTAATAACCAAACGTACGCAGATCAAATTACATACGTGCAAGACAGGCCTGGTCACGACATGCGTTATGCCATAGATGCCTCGAAAATTGAAAGAGAACTCGGGTGGAAACCACAAGAAACCTTTGAGAGCGGTATACGTAAAACCGTAGAGTGGTATTTAAACAATGAAGATTGGTGGAAAGCCGTACTAGACGGTAGTTACCAAGGTGAGCGTTTAGGGGCGGGTAGCTAACCCCGCTTACCCTAAATCGTGATATGATATTTATGCCGCATATAATTGCGGCTTTTTTATTTAGCGCGCTAAGGAATAAAGAGACAGCATGAAGAAGTATGCAATGCTAACCGTTAAAGGAGTTATTGGGCTGTTGCCTCCTTCTTTAAAAAGTAGGTTGAAGAAAAATGCCAAACTGACAGAGTTTTATAGTCGGTCTCTTCAGCGTTCTGGTTTGTTTTACGGCTTTCCAAGTAAAAAGAAACGTATGGCCATGTACAAAGATTTTTTGCGAAAGCAGGATGCTGTACTCAGTGGCAATGTTAGCAATGAGCGCGTAAACGTAGTTATCTTTGGGAGTAAAAATGCTCAAGCTACGCTGGCCTCTTTAAAGCACAATGAGCAGGTTAATCATGTTGTAGTAATTGAGCACGAGACATCAAATGTTAATGCGCCAGGACATGGGCAATTACGTAACAATACTCAGGTGGTCTCTACATTCAATGACGCAATAGCCGCGTTAGATTTATCTCTACCTCTGCTTATGCTTAACGAGGGAGATGAGCTTACTAAAAGGGCGTTAGCTACCTTTGTTAATTTTCTTACCGATTATCCATTGGTATATTGCGATACCGATAAGCAAAGTAAAGCAGACCGCCCCAGCGAACCCAACTTTTTCCCTGCATGGAATCCCGACCTGCATTTTAGTAGCGCATATGTAAGTACTGGCGTACTAATGTCTCCCGCTCTGTTAGCGCAATTAAACACTAGTATTTGTAATAAGTTAACTACAATAGCCCAACTTGTCGCTAGGTTTTGGTTAAACGGAATTACCAATACGATAGGGCATGTACCTTTTACCTTAGTTCACGCACATAAAAATAAAGCAAAAGAAAAAGCGTACTTGTCTGGGGTAGCTCACGAAATAAAAGTAGGCGGTAGAGCCTCTGTATCGGTTAACAATGAACTTCGTATAAACCAAGTAAGCTGGCTTAGCAAAGAGCAGCCACTGGTGTCTCTTATTATCCCCACCAAAGATGCGTGGGAGCTGGTTAAAGCCTGTATTGAATCAATTCAACAAAAAACCACATATACGAATTACGAAATATTACTCATCGACAATGGTTCCACAGACGAAACCAGCTTGGCATATTTTTCCCAGTTAGCCACACAACCGAAGGTGAGAGTGCTTCCTTACCCTGGCCCATTTAATTATTCTGCAATAAATAATTATGGGGTTAAGCATGCAAATGGCAGCATTATAGGTTTAGTCAATAACGATATAGAGGTGATTAGCCCCAACTGGTTAACCGATATGGTAGCCCACGCTCAGCGAGAAGATATTGGATGTGTAGGGGCTAAACTGCTGTACTCCGACGGTCGCATTCAGCATGCTGGTGTGGTGTTAGGTTACGGAGGCGGGGCAGGGCATGCGCATAAATATTTTCCCCGCTACCACCCTGGTTACTTAAAGCGTTTGGTGGCTACGCAAAATTATAGTGCGGTTACAGCGGCGTGTCTGCTTGTAAAAAGAAGCCATTTTGACGCTGTTGGAGGGCTAGATGAAGTTAACCTTACCGTGGCATTTAACGATGTAGACTTTTGCTTACGCGTGAGAGAGTTAGGAGTAAGGAATTTATATTGTGCAGAAGCCGAGCTTTATCATCATGAATCGGTGAGTCGCGGGTTGGATATTTCGCCTGAAAAAGCGGCTAGGTTTAATAAAGAGCTTCGCTATTTAAAAAATTCGTGGCAGTCTATTATAGATGCTGACCCAGCATACAATCCCAACCTAACGCGTAAACGAGAAAACTTTTCGTTAAAGATAAAAGAAGAGTATTAGAGAGATTGCGGTTAACATTGCAACTAGCGTCAATATTAGAGAGAACACACTGGAGAGAGGGTAAATGGAAAGTGCGATGCAGAAGCTAAAAATTGCGGTAGCGGGTACCGGTTATGTGGGGCTGTCAAATGCTGTACTTCTAGCGCAGCACAACGAAGTGAAGGCGGTAGATTTAGTCGCGGAAAAAGTAGCGCTACTAAACAACAAAAAGTCACCTATCGAAGATAAGGAAATTACTGAATACTTAGTCTCGAAGGAACTTAACCTAGAAGCCACATTAGACCCCGAAGTAGCATATAAAGATGCTGACTACGTAATAATAGCCACACCTACCGATTACGATACCCAAACAAACTATTTTAATACCAATAGCGTTGATGCGGTTATTAAAACTGTGATGAGCATTAACCCCGATGCAGTCATGGTTATTAAATCTACTGTGCCAGTAGGGTTTACCCAAGAAGCAAAAGAACGTCACGGTACAGATAATATTATCTTTTCTCCTGAATTTTTACGTGAAGGCAAAGCACTGTACGATAATTTATACCCAAGCCGAATTATTGTGGGTGAACGTAGTGAACGCGCTGAAACCTTTGCTAACTTACTGCAGCAAGGCGCAATAAAAGAAGAAATAGATGTGCTATTTACCGATAGTACAGAAGCAGAAGCTATTAAGCTTTTCGCCAACACCTACTTGGCCATGCGGGTGGCCTACTTTAATGAACTTGATAGCTATGCCGAGCGTAACGGCCTAGATACTAAGCAAATTATTGAAGGGGTAGGGTTAGACCCCCGTATTGGTAAGCATTACAACAACCCCAGCTTTGGTTACGGGGGGTACTGTTTACCAAAAGATACTAAACAGTTATTGGCAAACTACAGTGAAGTGCCAAATAACATGATTCAAGCTATTGTAGATGCTAACCGCACACGCAAAGACTTTATTGCCGATTCTATTGTTAGCCGCAACCCTAAAATAGTTGGCGTGTACCGCTTAATTATGAAGTCGGGGTCGGATAACTTTCGCGCCAGTGCTATCCAAGGCATTATGAAGCGCATTAAGGCTAAAGGTATTGAGGTGGTGGTTTACGAACCGGTACTTGAACAAGAAGAGTTTTTCCGCTCGCGTGTGGTGAACGACTTAGAAGAGTTTAAGAAGATTTCTGATGTTATTGTGGCTAACCGAGTTTTACCCGATATTGAAGATGTTATCGATAAGGTATACAGCCGCGACTTATTTGGCGCAGATTAATCGATAGGCCAAACTAACCTACCGGTTTTGGTGTAGCAGCTATTACTGTCAGTAATTTATAAAAAAGCGACGTCGAATGTGCGAATTGATGTCGCTTTTTTAATGCTGAATACTAGTTGTACGTTTTGCTACTCTTTCATGCCGTTAATTTACGCTATTTCTACTCATTGCCTGTCAACAGCGCCGAGCCCCCAGCACTCCCCAATACCGCTTTGGCCTGCAATATAATGGCTTCGCTAATGGTATAGTCGGTTCTGCTTTTACCGGTAATAGCAAAATAGCGTTCGCTAATGCTAACAACCTCGCCAATACAATGTACGCCATATTGCTTTTCTACGTGGGCGGCAATGGCAGAAGGCGCACAAAACACACCAAAGTTTTCGCTGCCAAATAATTTCAATAGTGCACTATCGTCAAATTCGGCCACAATATTGGGAAATATTTGTTCATCAATTAACCATTTACTTAACGCACTGCGTATACCCGAACTACTACTTTGTAGCAGCAGGGGCATTTCGTTTAAACAAGTGGGAAAGTGCTGATGCTTGTTAAGCGTGTGCTTGGCAAAAAAGCTTAAACTTGAGTGTCCAAGAAAGTGGCTATTTGCGTTAACTTGCGTGCCCGGCGCTATACCTCTGTCTGAAACAATAAAGTCGATAGCATTAATGGCTAGCTCTTTAAGTAATCCATCTAAGCTATCTTCTCTTATAATGTATTTAACGTTTGAAAACGCGCCCATAGTTTGGTGCACAAAATCATAAAACAGCACCTTTGGAATGCCGTTAGTAATACCTATTACAAATTCGCTATTGGCATGATCAATGGGCGATTTTAGTATTTCAGCTAACTGATTGCCTTTTTGAAATATTTCACAGGCATGCTGATAGGCTATTTTGCCCTTTGCATTTAAATGTAGCCGTTTATTTACCCGTTCAAATAGCGCATAACCAAGCTGGCGCTCAAAGGTGCTAAGTTGTCCACTTACTGTTTGTGGGGTAACGTGAAGTAACGCAGCGGCTTTCGAAATACTTCCTTCGCGGGCAATAACATAAAAATAGTACAAATGATGATAATTGAGATGGTGCATAAATCAGTTTTTATCGATGTTCTTTTAAGAATATAACAGATTTATTCTTGGTCATTCCTGTTTTACAGTACATACATGTAGTACACACAGTGCTCATTAAGAAGAGGTTATGGGAAAAACAGTCGATTTACGTAAAACCCGCAAAACGCTATTTCGGTTATTAAAGCCGGAGGCCGGCTTTTTCTGGGTTGCCATTGCCTATGGGGTGGCCATTAGTTTAATGACATTGGCGGTGCCTATTGCGGTACAAACCCTTATTAATAGTATTGCAAACATTGGCTCTACCCGGGCGGTTATCATTCTGGCTACGGTGCTTTTTTTAACCTTGTTTATCTCGGGTATATTCAGTGCCTTACGTATGCGCATTATGGAGTTTTACGAGCGTAAGGTGTATGCCAGGCTAACCGCAGCGCTAAGCTTGCGTACTATTATGGCCCCGCATAGTTTTTTTGAAGGTAGAAAAAACACCAATATTACCCAGCGTTATTTCGACATTATGACGCTGCAAAAAAATATTCCCTCGCTCATGATCGATGGCTTTGCCTTAGTATTACAGATGCTGGTGGGGTTTACCTTAGTGTCTTTTTATCACCCCGCCTTATTTGCTTTTAATTTAGTGCTTATATTGGTGATGTACGCAATATGGAAAATTTGGGGGGCAGGGGCGAAGCGCACCGCTATACAATTATCGAATGCTAAATACGAGTCGGCTAAGTGGCTAAACGACATTGCCGCCGCCCATGAATTTTTTAAGTCGGCGGATCATGCTGAGCACGCGGGCAGAAAAACCGACGGCTTTATTAGCAATTATATCGATAAACATGAAAACCATTTCCGCTATACCTTTTCACAGGTAGTGATGTTTCTACTTTTATACGCCTTTGCTAGTGCTGCTTTGCTCGGGATAGGGGGCGTGTTAGTGGTACAGGGGCAACTGTCTATTGGGCAACTGGTGGCAGCAGAACTAATTATGTCGGCGGTATTTTTTGGGTTATCGCGTTTTACCCAATACCTAAAACTGTATTACGAGCTCTACGGCGCTGCCGACAAAATTGGCTCGGCGCTAACTATTCCTCAAGAAGAGGTTAATGAAGATGCTAATCGTGTACCGCGCTCTACCCAGTTAGTGTTTAGCCATTTGGTTATTAGCCATGGCGACGATAGCTGTTTTATCGATACCACGTTAAAGGCGGGCGGCAAGTATTTTGTTACCTCAAACAAAAGCTGGGTACAAAAACAGCTTACCGGTTTAATGAAACGGTATGAAAAGCCGAATAAGGGTGAAATTTTACTTGGCGACTTGAGCCTTTACGACTACGACACATACGAGCTGCGCCAAGCCATTACTATTCTCGATAGGTCGCTTATTGTGGAATGCACTATTGAAGAATACTTACGTTTAGCAAACCCTAGTACCAGCATAGCGCAAATGCGCAGTGCACTAACGAAGGTAGAGCTTCTAGCCACCGTTGATGCGCTACCGAATGGCTTGTCAGAACCTATTTCGGTGTTAGGGGCACCTTTACAAGCGCTGGAATTTTTGTTGTTAAAGCTAGCAGCCATACTTATTGCCGAACCTAAAGTGCTTATTATCAATCAGCATTTCGACGCAATTCCGCAAGAATTGCGGGTACGCTTGCTTGATATACTCGACGATCTTAGCTGCACTGTACTGTATTTTACCAATACGCCACAAAGCGATAGGTTTACGGGCACCATTCATCTTCACGACGATGTAACTGAGTTAGTAAATAGCAGTACTACGAAAGGAGCGAGTGATGAATAGTGCAGAGAAGCGTTTTCTTTACAACGTTAGCTCATTAACACGGGTAACAATACCTAAGCTTCATCGCGTTATTTGTGGGCTCATTGTATTTTTAGTAATAACTGCGGCGGCGGTGCTGTATTTTACGCCGTGGATGCAAACCGCCTATGGTACGGGCGCAGTAGATACCCTCGACCCTAAAAATAGAACCCAAGCGATAAGCGCCCTGATAGACGGGCAAATTAAGCAGTGGCATGTGCGTGAAGGCATGCAAGTTAAGGCGGGCGACCCTATTGTGACCTTGGTAGACATAGATGCCCAACGATTAGATAAATTAGAGTCTCAGTTAGCGGCGGCAAAGCTTGAAAACGAAGCGAACGAAACGGCCGTAGCTAACGCACAAAATAACTTAGCACGGCAAAGTGCGTTACAGGCCCAAGGGTTGGTTTCGCGTAAAGAGGTAGAACAAGCACAAATAAAGCTACAAGAGTTAAAAGCTAAAGCAGCGGCGTCGGTTTCCTATATTAATGAGGTAAGTATGAGCTTGTCTCGTCAAGCTACGCTAACTAAGGTAGCGCCGGTAGACGGTACAATAGTAAGGCTTTTTTCTGGCGGTGTTTCAACTTACGTAAAGGCGGGGCAGGTATTGGGGCAGTTTATTCCTGCCAATGTCGAGAAAAGTGTACGCATAACGATTACAGGGCTAGATGCGCCGCTGGTAAAACCCGGTGCAAAAGCACGCCTTCAATTCGAGGGATGGCCGGTGTTCCAGTTTAGTGGTTGGCCCGGTAGTGCTATTGGTACTTTTGGCGGTGAAGTGGTTTATGTAGAGCCTTTTGCTAACGAAACCGGCGCCTTTCAAGTATGGATTAAACCCGACGAGTCTGATGTTCCTTGGCCAAAAGAAAGTTCGGCGCGGTTGGGCAGTAGGGTAAAAGCATGGGTGCTACTTGAAGAAGTTAAACTAGGCTATGAGTTGTGGCGACAGCTAAATAATTTCCCCCCTCAGCAAACATCACAGCAAGGCACACAGCAAACTTCAAAGAAGGTGTCTACATCGTGGTAGCAATACAAAAACGTAAACGGCTGAAACTCATACGTTCATTACGCATAAAACACTTTAATAGCGTATTACTGTTGGCGGCAGTGGGGCTAGCGTCGAACGCACAAGCTAGTTCGAATGTAACAACAGGAGGAAAAAGCGAAGTTCAAAGTGAACACCTAGTTATTGCTAAGCAAGGCACCCAAGCACCCACGTTAACGGCGCTGCTTCAATCAATGCAATTTCGCCATCCTTATTCACGGGCAATAAATGAAGGCAGCATTCAGGCGCAGGCAGATATAGATATCGCGCAAAGTGCGTTCGACCCCTACGTTGAACAAGATAGCTTTTCGCGCGTGTCGGGGTATTACGATGGTACGTCTTTGCAGCAACGGGTTATTAAGCCTTTAGAAAATTACAATGCCTCGTTGTTTTCACAATACCGTGTTACCAACGGTGACTTTCCTGTGTATGAACAAGAATACCAAACCCTTTCAGGCGGAGAAGCCAGCGTAGGGGTAGCACTTTCTCTCTTAAAAGGTAGAGATATCGATAAACGCCGGGTAGGAATGAAGAACGCGCGTTTGCAGGCCGAGTTATGGCAAGCCGAAGCTAATTTACTATTGAACGAGTTTATCTATAAAGGCATTAGCGATTACCTTATTTGGTATGAAAGCGCCTTACAGGTTCAAGCGGTCCAGTCACTTTTAAATAATGCCGCTGAACGTGAGAAAGCAATTTCTACCCGGGTTGAAAAAGGCGATATGGCTGAAATTGAACTTACCGAGTTTAAAGCCAATATTCTGCAACAAAAATTGCTGGTGGAAACACTGAAACAAAAGCGTGATGGGTACAGCCGCGCGGTATCCTATTTCTGGCGCGATACTAATGGTGAAGTTATCGATTTGGCCAGTGTTACCACTATGCCTACCAACATTGAATGGCCTTTTTGGGTGGGCGAGGCGCAAGTGCACGCGCTTAAGAAGCGTATAGCTGCCCATCCTGTGCTTACCCGTTTACGTATAGAGCAGGCGCAAAACGAAAACAAAATTGCGTTGGCGCAAAATACGCTATTACCTAAGTTAGATATAAAAGCGTCAATTGCACGGGACATTGGTGCGGGCGCTGCGTCGTTAGAAGAAACTGAGGGGAAACTAGGCTTATCCTTCTCGTATCCTTTAGGTAACCGCAAAGCCAAAGCAGAAGTGGTTAAGGTACAGTCGAAGAAGCGCCAAATTGAAGATAAATTAACGGCTACCCAAGAGCGTATCGTTCAGTCATTTGAACAAGCATATACGTACTGGCAGCAAGCTAAGAATATTGCTGCACTTCAACAACAGAACGCCCGGTTAGCCAGAGAGTTATCGTTAATGGAACAAAAGCGTTTCGATGCGGGCGATAGCGATATGTTTGTGCTAAATGCCCGCGCATCGTCTGAAATTAAAGCCCAGATGAAAGAAATTGAAGCGCAGGTTGACCTACTTAAAGCTGAGCTCGCCTTATACAAGGTAGCGGCTGCGCTACTGTCGTATGACTATCAGTAAAATAAGCGATAAGTTAAACGAAGAACCTATCAATCATCTAAACCAAAACCAAACAGGATACCGGCCTAACCTTTACCTTTACCTTCACCGTACACCTTCTGTTTGTTGTACTTCATAACAAAAGGAAGCAGCGCCGCCGGGGCCAGGTAATCGGTTTCGTTAAACCAGCGATGATCATAGTGCACCTTTTTTTTACGCGTTTCGCAATTGCGCATAGGGTTACCAAAGAGCACGTGATGCTTAGATTGCGCTAAGTTTGCGCTTTCTTGTCGTTTAGGTAAGGCCAAAAAGTCATCGGTAAGCGACAGTATTGCAGGTGGATCAAAACAAAAAGGTTCATAGCCGGCGGTAATGTAAGGAAGCCCTAGTGAGGCTAACAGCGACTCTCTCTGTTTGTTGTCTTTATGCCACCGCAACATTTGATACCAATGGTGCCCTTTTACTTTCTTTACCCCTTTTCTATTTTGCGAGCGTGCTAGCCGGGTTTGCGAACACGCGTAAGAACGAACGTCGCGAATTAGAAATACGACGGTAGGGTCTATCTGCGTATCGTCTGCCAGTAGCTTTAAGTGTTTTACGCCTTTAGAAGTATCTATTGCCCGCATATCGGTAGTGTATATTCTAGCGAATTCACGTAGTAGCAACCGATAAGCGTTTTGAAAATAGTGGGGGGAGGTAGGCGATACAATATCTTCGGCAAGTAGCTTACGTAAGGTTGGCCCCCAAAAGTCGCATGTACTGGCAGGCTGGCCACAGCTGCAGGTATTCTCAGTGGCATAAAGCCAAAACTGAGGACCTTTTCTTAGCACTTGATATATTTCGCCTAACGAAACCGTATTTTGATGGCAGGCTAACGCCATAGAAAACACGGTGGAGCCAGAGTGAGACAAACTGGTTAAGCACGTTACTGTAGCGCGAGTAGAATGTGTTGAAGTAACCATAATAATATCAAAATAAAGCGTATGTTTATTAAGACTGCACTATGGTTAAGAGGTTTAGCTGTTTACGGTAACTTTACAAATTTGCTTAAATGTTCATGCTAATTAGCTTCAATGGCGGAATTAAAGTCGGCTTCACTCAGCCCTGCCGCCATTGCATATTCTTTTAATTTGTTATGCTGAACGCCCGCATGCTGCGCAGTGCTTAATATACGCATTACCTGCTCACGTTGCTCAACCGACTCGCGTACCGCAGTTTCTACAACATCCTGCGCGCGGTTAGGATAAATTGCTAATAACGCATCTACTACATACTCACCCACAAAGGGAACGGCGTTTAGTGCGCTAGTCATAATTTCTACTAACTTACTAGGGTGCTCTTTAGACAGGGTTTGTACAATGCTGTCTGCAGCATGGGGCTGGGTCAGTACAGCTACCCGTACAATCTCATCTAATTCTTCTGGCGTAGATAAAGCGGCAGCCTGAACAACAAAGTCAACATAAGTAGGTTCAGCCTGAATAGCTAATTGAACAATACTAGGGCACGAGCTAACTTCTTTTTCTATAGCAAGTTGTACAATTTCTTCGGTTGAGCTTGGTTGTGCCGAAATAGCTGCGAAGATAATTTCTCGGTACTTATCTGGATAGGTATCTAACGCGATATCAACAATAGATACTATTTCTTCTGGATAATGCCCTGCTATAGAACTTATAGCGCGGCCCACAGACATAGTTTGATCGACCTGACGTACAAGGAAGGATGTTTGAAAATGTTTATTGTGTAGATTAGAAGAGCTTGTTTCTTCAATAGTAGTAGCCTGTTCATCTGCGGATTGTGCAAGTGACGGCACACTAAAACATACTGCACACGCTGCTGCAGTTAGCGCTGTGGTAACACGAAACATAAAATCCACCTTGTAATTATTGCATAGTCGTAACTAACTAAGACGTTTTATCGACTACTACTTTATAGGAATTAACATCTCATCCTATTAGTAATTAGTCCATATTGTCTACTAATTATGTCATTTGAGTGAAAAATAGTCGCTTAGTTCAATTTGTTCAACTTTTTGCATTAAAGTGCTTGATCTTTAGTTTGAGATCTCTAAAATGCGCATCCGCTTCGGGGGAAAAGCAAAACAGCAAGCCTCCTGAAGTAAGTCTCTACTACCTTTGTAGGTCAGTAAAGACGGGAGTTTAGAAGAAACGCTTCAGAAAATAAATTTTCAAAAAGTG
>NZ_JAAAWN010000012.1 GCF_010500865.1 Alteromonas profundi | reverse complement strand
ACCATAAGCTGACGCACTATCTTCGGCGCAATACTCTTCCCACAGTAACAGCTTAGTCATGCCTTTGCGCTTCAACTCTTGCTGCATAAGCATGAAGTCAGGCAGCCGTTTTTGGCGCTGAACTGGCCCAGTGTTATACAACTGCGCTTCGAGCGTTTTATCGTTTAGCGCTTCCGGCAGCGGCCACGATAAATCACTGGATTTAAAGCGCGAGAGGATTTCACTCACGGTTGAAGGGCCGAGACTTAAGCATTGGCCGATGTCTCGATGGCTTAATCCTACTTCGAATTTGAGACGCAGGACGTCTTTAATCTTTCTCATATCGGTTCTCTTTCTCGCCATGGCAACTCGTTCCTTCAATAAAGTGATGAAGTTGAGCTTACCAATTGATTTAGTGAGAAAAAGAAGAAGATTTCGGTATTCCGATCAGTGATTTCGGAAAAACGTCATTTTTGATCGGATAACTCCGAAATAAGCGATCGGATTAGACCGAAATCAGTGATCGGATTGAACCGAAATGGGTGATCGGAATGGGCCGGAACATGCAATATTACTACTTATGAAAGAAATCAAAAGTATCGTAATCAAGCGATAGCTATTCATGGAGATTCGTGCAAAGCATGCGGCTTTAACTTTGGTGAATATTATGGTGAATATGCCGAAGGCTTTATTCACATTCATCACAGTGTGCCAGTTTCGACCTATGAAGAGCCTAGAGCTTTAAATCCTGAAGTCGACTTAGTTCCCTTATGTGCAAATTGTCACTCGATAGTACATCGTCGAAAAGACAAAACACTTAGCGTTGATGAACTAAAAACTATGATTCAAAGCGCCTCTGGTGATGTATAAGGGTAGTCAGTGAAGTCAGTAGTAACAGCTTTAACTATTTCATGTTTCGCAATCACTCTTAGTCAAAGTCATGCAGCTCAGCATATCAATGTGGTTAAGAAGTCTTCATCCGGCATATGTCATGATATTGATAGCCGGTGGTACTCTAAACTTAAGCGCTTCAAAGTCTACGCGACAATCGACACCTGTTTAGCCAAAGGTGGGCGAATGTACTCAGGTTATCGAGTAACGAATGGAGAGGGTATAGATAGTGAATACAGTAGGGATTTGTTTCCGCACTGGGTTGATGATGACAAAGATTGCCAAGACACAAGGGCCGAGGTTTTAATTACTCAATCAAGTATCCCAGTTGTATTCACTGATAAGTCGAATTGTCAGGTAACTACAGGGGCTTGGTACGACCCCTACACTGATAAAGTCTATTACGATGATGATGACCTCGATATTGACCACATAGTGCCTCTAAAGTGGGCTTATGAGCATGGCGCTGATGATTGGCCGCTTGCATTAAGGAGAGAGTTTGCGAACGCCCCTATTAACACAATCGCTGTTTATTCCAGAGCCAATCGTTCAAAGGGGGCGAAGGGACCTTCTACGTGGATGCCTTCAAACCATTCTTATCGATGCAAGTACTTAGACAAATTCATTAAAATTACAGAAGTTTTTAAATTGGAATTTAAACCCCGCGAACGCAGAGTGATTAATAATCAGTTAGCGGCCTGCGCCGATTAGAAGTGAAGAGCTCGAAATAAGCAGTGTATTACAGAGTACTCCTGCTAGGATTAGAGAGCCCATGTTAAAAGGAATTACAAGTTGAAGTATATTTATAGATTCACAGAACGCAGATTCAATACTAGTTTGTGTGCGCTAGGAATACTAAGAATAGGAACCCTATACGATTTTAGACGCATGGAACACGGTAAGGGGATCCAAGACCAATTTGAGGGAACAAAAAAACTGTTTACTAATATGACTGGGAGTAGGGTCAAGTCAGGGCGTCGAGTTGAAATGAAAGGGCCAGACGGAGAAGATATGGTGGCTTACCTTCAAAAGGATGTTAACGGGTATGAGTACGGAGCAGGTACTTCATTAGAAGATGACCTTAAGAGTATCAAAAATTTGAGCTATAGCGGCAACGTTAATGCAGCTGATTGCTATGTACTCTGTTTTTCAACGAGTTGCGATACAGATGTTTTGAAAGAACTGGAAGGCTCTAATAGTTGTGCCAGAATACATGATATTAAAGGGTTTATTGAAACGCTTACTCTTGCAATTAATCGTATGGTTTTGATTAAAAGAGTTGACTGGATGCCTGTTGTCTACAAAAGCAGAGATGAGCACTGGGACGGTAAAAACTTGGGAATGAACCCGGCATTTATTAAAGGCCCCGAATTTTCGGGGCAACATGAATTCAGAGTGGTTTGGACTCCAAAATATAAAAAGGAGTTAAAACCCATTTTTATAGCGGATTATAAGCTTGGGAAATACTGTACTCTAGCGACAGAACGGAACAGTGAATTGAATTAGTCATTAACTAGGAGCGCTTTTTCGTTAAACCCTGCGCACCAAGTTTTACTTTGTGGTTTAGCTTAGAGAACTCAATTCTAGTTCGTTTTGCATTAAGCTAAGCTTTTGTCTAATTAATTCAGTCCCTTCTTTTAGTAGTTCCCATTGACGTTCTGAACAAGAATGAGAATTAGTTGATTCATTTATTAATGATGCAATTAACTCTATCTCGTCAACCTGGTTTATGAGCTCTATTCTAGTCATGTAATCCTCCTGTTGTTAGGGGATTACTATAGACGATTTAAGTGTATACTCGATACTGTACGAATGGACTGTTGAAGTACACAGCCTCTATACGCCAGAGTACTTTTGTCTCTTGATGAACCTTTCATAAGATACATTTTTCCAATCAAAGCCAAAGTCGATGGCATCAATGTATTTCTTTATGTAAGGGAGGCTGTAGCTACCGTGGTTGTAAGTTTGGGTGCGCACGCTGTCATCCCTGTGCCCTGTAACATAATAACTCTCATCGTGCCTCAGAGGGCTTCCATCGATTTGTGTTTTATCAAGTAGAGATACAAAGGTGTGCCTAAACGAATGAAACGCTAAGGGAATGCCTCGGTCATTTTTTCGAGGTACGTTGGCATACTCAACGAAGAATTCGTTGTACCATCGAGAAACCATATTGCCTTGGCCTTTATTCGAGCTTAGTTTTAAGTCTTGGAACAGTAAACCTGATTTTCTTCGACCGATAAATTCGATTAGGCCTGCATCTAAAACGGCTTCAGCGATTGGGATGTTCCGAATCGAGTCCGATGTTTTCTTAGACTTTGATACTCCCCCATCTTTGAGGTCAGATGTTTTCCAGATATCATTAACTGAAAACACGAGTACGCCTTCAACAGTATCTATGTCCTGAACTTCGAGGCAGGCGATTTCCGATATGCGCATCCCCGAATGTGTCGCAATGAGAGGGGCCCAAAAGTGGAAGCTTTTTGGCGCCTCTCGAAAACGCTTTTCATCTGTATAAATGTAACTTTCAAAAATCTTCTTTATGTGAAGTGATTCATACATGCCGCGAGTTTCTTTAACCTTGTTACCCTTTGATACAGCAACTTTGAGATGCTTTGAGTAGTCCAAATCGACAAAGTGTCGCTCATGCAACCATGCAAGGAATCCCCTTATGTCTGAAAAGTGCTTCTCAAGCCCTCCACTTGAGAGGGGGGTTCCAGTTGAACGCTTGGCTGCATTCGCCCACCAAGCTGAAATCTCATCGGCCTTTTCTAGATTGACTTTAAATCGTTCTCTACCAATATTCTTAGGTAATGATTTAAGAGTGTTAAAATAACGCTCTATTGCTCTGCTATCCAAAGATGTCGACATTGTTTCGAAACCGACTATCTCCGCAAATCGGGTAAAGTTCGACAATGCTTGCTTTGCCGTTCTATCGCCCCAAGTACTCTCTTTGTATGTGTAATAGCTGTCTATAAGCTCACCGAGAGAGCGGGAGTTGGTTGACTTAGGAGTTGAGCTAGGAGTTGCCGAAGCCCCTGTGGCTAGAGCTGAGAGCAAAGTATTCTCTTTGTCTTTAGAAAGACGCAATTCGCGCTCTAACCGTTGAACCTTTTCTTCAAGTTGTTCAGTAGATTTGAATACATCGTCGACTTTATTGTCCAATCTTCGCTGTCTGATGGGGGCCATCCACTTCACAATCGAGGGATCGGTTTTCGCTTCTACAACCCTCTCTATCATTTCTTTTAGAGTGTCTTTAAGTTGAGTGATTTCTGAGTCATTCATATGTTTATTAATTCTAAATTTTGTCAGTATGGAGCTCGCCGAGGGCATAACTGCACAGTAGCGTTCGAATGCGAGAGCGTATTCTTTGGTTTTTAATGAGAATTGAAGTTGAAGATGTCCCTGCTTTGCTTTTGCCAATATACTAAAGCGCAAACAGTAAACACCAAATCTGTTCTTATGTAGATAACGGTTTTTCATTTCGTGACACCAAATCGTGACACACCGTTGTAGCAACACAAACAAAAAAGGTGCAAATCATTGTTTTAAAACGATTTGCACCTCTGAATTGGTGGAGCTGGCGGGATTTGAACCCGCGTCCAGAAAATGTCTACCTTTGGTACTACATGCTTAGTTTGTCTTTTCTTTAACTACTTCGGACCCCGACAAACAGGGTTCCTAGTAGCTGTCCTGATACTGTTTCGCGGTTCAACCTCAGGAGAGTTTCCCTCGCTAGTTTGCTTATATGACCTTCCGAATCCACGCTAGCAAACTAAGCTGTGGTGGAAGGGCCTATACCGGTTATTAAGCGGCTAGTGCGTAGTTTTCGTCGTTTGCGACTATTTAATTGCGGCTTTTTTAAGAGGCCAGCCGCACCTCTGCATGCACCTCCGGCTTCCTAGATCCTGTCGAATCCTAATCAGCCCCGAGTGTGAAATTGCATTATAGCATAACTGTTAGTGTGTTAAACGTTTCTTTTATAAAATCACTTTCAAATGATGCATTTATCGTCAAGAACCTTTACAGTATCGGGGCTTAGAATTTCCTTTGAAGTGCCAATGTCTGTAAATTCCAAAATATATACACCATACACATTGCCCTGTGGCGTTTCCGTGCGTAACCGTTTGGTAAAATCTGCTATGGAAGAAAACATGTCTAGTGCAGGTAATTTGCCAGGTAGTGCGCTTTATACACTATATCGCTACTGGGCTCACGGTAATTTAGGTATGGTAATTACCGGTAACGTAATGGTAGATAGAGAGGCGATGACCGGCCCTGGCGGCGTTGCGCTCGAAAAAGAAACGCCTTTAGAAGCGTTTGAACGCTGGGCTAAAATTATTAAGTCCAACGGGGCACTCGCAGTTATGCAAATTAATCATCCTGGGCGCCAGGTGTTTAAGAACATGCAGGGTAAAGCTATTGCACCTTCTGCCGTTCCCCTTGATATGGGCAAGCATTCAAAACTTTTTGCTCAACCCCGGGAAATGACCTGCGCAGATATTCATGAAGTGTGTCAGCGTTTTGTTCAAACTGCGAAGCAGGCAGAAAAAGCCGGGTTCGACGGGGTAGAAATACACGCTGCACATGGGTATCTACTCACTCAGTTTTTGTCGCCGCTTACTAATCAACGTCAAGATGAGTGGGGCGGTTCTCTTATTAACCGCGCCCGATTGTTGATTAATATCGTTAGCCAGGTTCGTGCGGTTTGTCCGAAAAATTTTATCGTAATGGTGAAGTTGAATTCTGCTGATTTCCAGAAAAACGGGTTTAGTTTTGATGATGCTTGCGAGGTGGTTAACCGCTTAGAAGCCTTAGGTGTCGATGTGGTAGAGTTGTCTGGTGGAAGCTATGAAGCACCTGCCATGCAAGGGCAAACGCGCGACAATACCACCTTGGCCCGCGAAGCTTATTTTTTAGAATTTGCACAAACTTTGGAAAGTAAAACGGATATCCCGTTGATGACTACCGGAGGCATTAAACGCGCATCAGTGGCTGAAAAGGTTATTGGGCAGGGGTGTGAACTCGTGGGTCTTGCAAGTGCGTTAGCCTTCACCCCAGATTTAGCGAAAAAATGGCAGCAAGAATGGAGTTACTCTGGTGTTATTCCTGACTGCACTTGGCGCGATAAATCATTAGCAAGTTTGGCGAACATGGCCATGGTAAGACGTCAGCTGCGACGTTTAGGTAACAACTTAACAACCCTTAGAAATCCATCACCTTTGTGGAGTTTGTTGCTCGATTTAATGCATCGTAAGGCAATGACTAAGCGAGACGTTGCGGCTAACAAACGCCATCGGGAAAATTCGACTATATAAGGCTAATCACTTGTTACCGCTTGAGCCAAGGGTAACCGGTGTAATGGGCACAGCGCTAAACGCTGTGCTTCATCATTCTTTCTTTCTGGCGTTGCCAGTCTTTATCTTTTAACGAGTCTCGTTTATCACGCTCGTGTTTACCTTTAGCAAGGTGTATTTCTAGTTTTACCCAGCATTTCTTCCAATACATAGACGTGGCTACAATGGAGTAACCCTGCCTGTCACGGGCGCCCATTAAGCGGTCTAGTTCACGCTTTTTCAACAGTAGCTTTCTGGCTCGTTCTGGCTCAGCAACGACATGGGTTGACGCTTGGTTTAACGGGCTTATTCTACACCCTACCAAGTAGGCTTCTGCATTTTGAATGATAATGTAGGCATCGGTAATGTTTACTTTACCTGCACGGATACTCTTAATTTCCCAGCCTTGAAGGGCAACGCCTGCTTCAAACTTGTCTTCGAGGAAATAGTCATGACGCGCTTTTTTATTTTGCGCGATGTTTCCGGTGGTATTTTTGTTGGCTTTATTCTTTTTCATAAGCGCTAGTATACTGATTGTGTGAAAGAATGTCTGTACAAGCGAAGGAAATTTTGGCACTTCGAGCGTAACGGTTTTTGTAAGTTAATATTAAACTCATACACAAGCCAATATGGGGCCAAAACCGCAAAAGCGAAGGTGAGCGGGGCGAAAATTCTGTGCTACAATGCCGCTTTTAATTTTGAAGTAGTGGAATATATGCCGAGTATTCAACGCAGTGCTTTGGTGGCACACAGCGCAGAGGCGATGTTCGAATTGGTGAACGACGTGGCTGCGTATCCACAATTTTTACCAGGTTGCAGCGACAGTAAGGTGTTAGAGGCTTCAGAGAATAATATGAAAGCTTCGTTGCTTGTGGCCAAAGCGGGTATTAAGCAATGGTTTACTACCCATAATATGCTTGAGCAGGGGAAACGCATTGATATGCACCTTGTCGACGGTCCATTTCGTTCACTTTCGGGCGGTTGGACGTTTTTAGCGTTGTCTGAAGAAGCGTGTAAAATTGAACTACGTTTAGACTTTGAATTTAGTAGTAAATTGGCTGAACTGGCGTTTGGTAAAGTGTTTAACAGTTTGGCTACGAATATGGTGCAAGCCTTTACCGAGCGGGCAAAAAGAGTTTACGCATGAGTGATGACTTAATAAATTGTGAAGTGGCCTATGCGCTACCTACGCAGCAAGCACTAATAGAGTTAGCCATTAAACCTGGGGCTTCTGTAGAAGACGTTATCAATACGTCAGGTATATTGCAGCAATTTCCCGATATCGACTTAGCCAATAGCAAGGTAGGAATCTGGAGTCGGGTGGTAAAGCTGCGTGACACAGTAAAAGAGGGCGATCGTATTGAAATTTATCGACCACTCATCGCCGACCCCAAAGAAATTCGTAAACGTCGCGCCGAGAAAGCCAAAGAAGAAGGGCGTGCCGATAAAGTGACAGGCGGCAGGGTGAACCCGCTTAAAGCCAAAGAAACTAAAGGGGATAAACAGACCCTTGAAACAGAAAAGGACACGGCAAATCCGAAGTAGCATCGCCAATCTCAATGCAACCGGAAAAAGCAAATAGCCACGCTTTTATAGGCATTATCCCTTAACTAAAAAAGCCAGCATGCTGGCTTTTTTGTTTTACGGGTACGCAAAAAGAGTGTCTAATTAAAGATTTTTTTCTGTAATGCTACCAAGCTCTAAGAATGGTGACGCATCAATATCTTCTGCATCCATCATGGTGGCTATACGCTGCACCGTTGCAACCATCTGACTTTGTTCCCACTCTTTAAGCTGCGCGAAGCGATCAACAAAGTGTTCTTGCAGCGGGCGAGGGGCGTCTACCACTGCCGCTTTACCCCGTTCGGTAAGAAACACGCCTACCTTACGTTTATCTTGGGTACTGCGTATCCGCGTTGCTAAATCTCTTGCTTCTAGCCTATCAAGGATATTGGTGATAGTCGCAGGACTTAAGTTAATGGAATCTGCAATTTCACGCACCATGATGCCAGGGCGCTCTTGTATGTTCTGCATCACCAACAACTGTGGGCCAGTTAGCCCCACATGTTTACTTAATTGCTTGCTGCGTAAATCTACGGCGCGAATAATACGCCGTAGTGCTACTAACAACTCTTCTTCTTTTCGCATTCTTCTTCCAACGAACTAGTAACCAATCGTTACTTAAGCAAATGTATAAAGTGCTGATGTTTATGGAACTGGTCAATCACATCGTTGATTACAGAAATTTTAGACCAACCCATGATGTCATAGTTTTGCCCACCTTCACTTAAGTGCACTTCTGCGCGATAGTACGTGGGCTTTTCGCTTTCGTCTACCTTAGGCGTATCAGATGGGCCAAATTCTGGCTGTTCGGTGGCAGTAATGTATACCGAGTAAACAAATTCGGGGTCATTACCCATTGAAACCGTTAGCATCAATGCTTCTGCAGTGTCTTCAATTGCTACATCAAATTGTTGTGCCTTAAATTCATCGCCCACTTCAACCATGGCGCTGTTCACAGTTTTGTTAACAAAGCGGCGTACTGCAGCTTCATCTGGGAACGTAACGATATTCTCTAAACGACCTTTCCAGTTTTTATCAACATCGCTATGTAGCGGTGTGCCAGTTAGCACTTGTAAGCTTTCACGCTTATACGATTCTATTCTAAGTGCTTTTAATAACCCTGCAATGGCTATAAGCAATACAATGGCAAAAGGCAATGCCGAGGCTATTGTCATGGTTTGTAGCGCACCTAGGCCCCCTGCATATAGTAGCACTGCACTTACAACGCCTACGCCCACAGCCCAGTATACCCGCTGCCATAGTGGCGTGTCGTTTCGACCTCGCGAACATAGCATGTCTACAACCATAGCCCCTGAGTCGCATGAAGTAACAAAGAAGACCACCACCATCAATACGGCAATAAAGCTAAGTACCGAGGAGAACGGGAATTGCTCTAAGAAGACGAACAGGGCTACCGCGGTATCTTCGTTCACCATTTGAATGATGGCATCTTTGCCTTGTACCACTACTTGTTCAATAGCACCGTTACCAAAAACTGTCATCCAGAAAAGGGTAAAGGCTGACGGTATAAGCAACACGCCCATTACAAATTCACGAATAGTACGGCCATAAGAAATACGAGCGATGAATAAGCCAACAAACGGCGCCCATGCAAGCCACCAGCCCCAATAGAAAATAGTCCAACCACCAATCCAATCGGTTTTTTCATAAGCGAATAAGTTGAATGTATTGCGTACGATATCTGAGAGATATGCACCTGTGTTTTGCATATAGGCTTGTAACAGAAATACGGTAGGGCCGAGTATAAGCACGAGCAGCAGCAATAGAATTGCCAAAACCATGTTGGTTTCAGACAAAATACGTATGCCTTTATCAAGGCCTGTGGCTACTGAAATAACAGCTAACCCCACAATACCAGCCATGATGAGTATTTGCATGGTTACGCTAGAGGGCATTCCGAATAAGTAGTTAAAACCAGCGTTAACTTGCGAGGCACCTAATCCCAGTGATGTGGATACACCAAAAACAGTAGAAGTAACTGCGAATATATCTACGATGTGTCCCGGCCAACCATAGATTCGATCTCCAATAAGCGGGTAGAGGGCAGATCGTAAGGTAAGCGGTAAATTCTGACGATAGGCAAAATAACCTAATATAAGTGCTACTACCGCGTATATTGCCCAAGCATGAACCCCCCAGTGGAAAAAGGTGGTTTTCATAGCTTCTCTTACGGCATCTACGCTTTGCGCTTCAGCGGTAGGGGGCGCCAGAAAGTGCATTAGGGGCTCTGAAACCCCAAAAAACATTAAACCAATACCCATACCCGCAGCGAACAGCATTGAAAGCCAGGTTTTAAACGAAAATTCGGGCGTTGCGTGATCGGGGCCAAGCTTTATTTCCCCGTATCGCGACATGCCAAGATACACCACAAACAGCAGCACAATGGCAACTGTGAGTACGTAAAACCAGCTACCGTTGGTCACTATTGCACTTTGCATGGATTTGAAAAGTGCATCAGCTGTGGTGGGCGCGGCTGCAGCAAAAATAAGCAGGCACACAATGACAAGGGATGAGGTCAAAAAAACAGGTTTATTGAGCGGTGAGTTATTTTGAGTATCGTTCACGCAGTAAAAATCCTTTGTTTTCTCTGTAAAATTAGAGTTTATACGATGAAATATACCTGAAGGAGCAATTTTTATAAACTTTAATAGTAATTATTAGAGTACAGTTGATTATTCTGAGTAAAAATTAATCAAAATGTGATTTAAACCCTGTTCTAAAGACTAATAAGGGCTTTTTGTTTATTAAGTTATCGTTAGTGTAGAAATTAATTTCTGTTTATGGGTTAATAGATAAGCACCTTTTGATACTAATTCAGAGAAATTAGTATCAAAAGAAAAAAAATAAATCACAGGGAAAACACACACCATGAGAAAAACTCAGCTTAGCTGTGCAATTGTCGCTGCGCTGGCTTCCACATCCATCGTAGCCCAAGAATCTGATGTTCCTGCTAAATTAGAAACCATAGAAGTTACGGCAACAAAACGTTCCGAGTCGATTCAAGACGTACCGGTTGCGGTTTCTGCATTAGATGGAAAAGCGTTAGAGAACCTAGGAATAGATAATTTCCAAGACTATGTCGAGTTCTTACCTAATGTGGTATTCCAAGGCACTGGTCCGGGCCAAAACGAAATTTATATTCGTGGTGCCGCGACTACGCAATCCAGTATTACATTATCGTCTGTTCAGGCATTACAACCGTCCGTTGCCTTTTACCTCGATGAGATGCCAGTGTCTATGGCAGGGCGTAACCTCGACATTTACGCAACCGATGTACAACGTGTAGAAGTGCTTCCAGGGCCACAAGGTACGTTGTTTGGTGCTAGTTCACAGGCAGGTACAGTGCGCCTAATTACCAACAAGCCTGATCATAGTGGCTTTTCTGCAGGCTTTGATACCAGTATCTCCACCACAAAAGGTGGCGATATGAGCAACTCTGTAGAGGCCTATTTTAATATTGTACCCACTGATAACTTAGCGTTGCGGGTAGCCGCATACAATGAAAGCCAAGGCGGTTGGATTGATAACATAGAGAATGATCCGAACAATGGCGGTTACATTGGTAGCGCGGTGGTTATCGACCGTATTTCCGGGGGGAAATTACAAGCACAAGGTATCGATCCTGCTGACATGGACGCGCGCCGTGAAATAAACGGATTTTCGCGCAGTGAAGCAGCGGTGGTTACGCCACGTAATAGTGAACATGTAGAAGATAACTTTAATGATGCGATGTATTCCGGAGCGCGTTTTGGTTTGTCGTATATTATTAACGAAGATTGGGACTTACTTGTACAGCACACTGCACAAACTCTCGATACTGAGGGTGTTTTTGCTTACGACCCTACAGTGGACGGGGAAAGCTCAGCCATTCGTTTTCAAGGTGATGAAAACTCAGACACGTTTGGGCTAACAAGTTGGACATTAAATGGTGGTCTGGACAAACTTGATGTGGTGTATACTGGCGGTTACCTCGACCGTGAGATAGACACCTTAACCGATTATACCGGTTACACCAATGGTGGCTTGTACTCAGCATATTATCTGTGTACGCACTACGAGACTCCTGATAACCCAGCGGATGCACGGTGTTTAGATCCAACCAAGTACTACAAAGAAGATACTACTAGCACCCGCTTAACCCACGAACTTCGTTTTAGCACCACCATGGATACACCATGGCAGGTAACCGCAGGCGTATTTTATGACGAGCAAGAAGTGGGCTCTGTGGGACAGTTCAAAATCGCAAGCCCTGAAATTTTCGAAAACCTTGCGGGTCCTTGGAATAGCTTAGCAGGCGATAAGGGTATCAACAGCGACGGCGGGCCATTTTCGCCAGAAATTAGTTTTGTTAACGATGTAACCCATACGATTGAACAAATCGCGGTGTTTGGTCAACTGGGCTATGAAATCACTGATACAGTAACGGCTACAATTGGGGCTCGTTGGTATCAAATTGACGATATTTATCGCGGCGCAACATCTACCCGTGATGTTACAAGTCGTTTGGAAGCGTATGGTCAAGGTATAGTAGACCCAGCAGTTTACGACGACTTAGGCCTTGATGGTCAAGGTGTTGTCGACGCTATTCAAGACGGTTCACTTGATGTAGGCTTGTTGGATGACGACGGCGTATTAACGGTAGATGACACCATCTTCAAGTTTGGTTTAGACTGGAAAGTTAACGACAACGTTCTCATGTTTGCCAATTACTCAGAAGGTTTCAGGCCCCCTGTAACGAACCGTCTAGGTGGTGATGCAGCTGCTAACAGTTCTGGCGCATTCGCTGATTTCCGTGTACCAGTTTATTCAACTACAGATACGCTAGATAACTATGAAATTGGCATAAAAGGTGATTTCTTAGACGGTATATTGCGTGTTAATGCCACGGGTTACTACTCAGAAATAACCGACCTACAAACGTCTCGCTTCGATCCTGCAAACATCAGTTTCTTAGTGTTTACTGACAACGTAGGTGATGCTGAAGTGAAAGGTATAGACGCGGATATTACGTGGTTGGCTAGCGATAACTTAGTGATCAACGCGGCATTTAGTATCTTAGATACCGAACTTGTTCGTATTAATCCCGAATTAGAGGGTATTGCAGCGGGTGTTGGCAGTAAGCTACCCTATTCGGCTGATTTTTCAGGCAATATTAGTGCGCGCTACTTCTTTGAACTAGACGGTGGTAAAGAGGGCTACGTAAATGCGTCACTTTCTTATACGGGCGACCGTTTAGCCGGTATGGTGATGAATGCCTACGCGATGGAAGATGCAACCCAACTGATATATGGCACAGGATCGGGCCTTAAAATTGAAGATGAAGCAGATGTGTTTGAAGGGGCAACCTACCCAGGCTCTGATGGCGAGGTGCTTCGCGGCGGTCGTTATATTCAAGAGAGCTATATTATTGGCAATGTTTCAGTGGGTATGACGTATGAAAGCTGGAAGGTTGAAGCGTTTATTGACAACGTGTTTGATGAGTCAGCTATTCTTAATGTAGATACGCAGCAATACACGCCTAAAGTAGTGACTAATCGCCCCCGTACAATAGGCTTACGTTTTTCTTATGATTATTATTGAGTCAAACAGTATATGGGCATACAGTCTATTTAACATGTGAATAGAAAATGGCAGGCGAAAGCCTGCCATTTTTTTCCAGATAACATCGCGAATTAAATCTTTTGAATATTGTAATGTAGGCTATGAACGCAACGGAATTTCAACAACACATTGGTAAAATTAAACATGCGGTGCAGGGCTCTGCGTTCTCCAACGCCAATCAGTTACTCTCTCAACTCAAATCGAAGGATTTGAATGCTTCGCAACATGTTGAAGTTCTATATCTTACGGCGGTAACCTGTCGCTTAAGTGGCGATTATCTTGCGGCTTCTCATCACCTTAATACGTTACTCAATATGCGTCCTGATTACGGCCGCGCACACCAAGAGTTGGCGTATAATTATGACGCATTGAATAAACCAAAAGAAGCAGCCAGTGCGCTGTTTACCGCTACTCATTATAATCCCGCGCTAATAAGTAGCTGGAAAAAACTTCTAACAGTTTATCGTAAACATAATGATAAAGATGCTGAACAGTTAGCGCTTCAACAACTCGAATACTTAGAAAGCCTGCCAGCACCTATTTTAGGCGCGTACGACCTAATGTACGAAAAGAAACTCGCCAGTGCTGAGCAAATATGCCGCCAGTTCTTACTAAAAAATAAGCACCATCCTGAAGCAATGCTTCTGCTCGCTGAGCTAGGTATTCAGCTTAAGGTCTACCATGATGCTGAGTTTTTATTAGAAAGTTGCAGCACACTTTATCCTGACAATTTGCGGGCGATAATTACCTATTTAAGTTTATTAGCCAAGCTGGGTAAGCATCAAAAAGTGCTCGAAATCGCCGAAATGCAGCGAGAGCGGTTTACCGATAACCTTCAAATTATTATGGCTAAAGCTAATGCGCTCTTAGGGCTGAATAAAACCGCCGAGGCAATAGCGATATATGATGATTTACTTGCCAAGGAAAAAGACAGACCCGCGGTATGGTTGGCGTTAGGCCACGCTTATAAATCGAAAGGAAAAACTGATAAAGCAATTTTTGCCTATCAGCAGGCCGCTTACTACCATCCTCAGTTTGGTGATGCGTATTGGAGTCTTGCTAATCTAAAATCTTATCGGTTTGATGACAAAGAAGTTAGTCGTATGCTGGAGTTGGAACAGCAACCCTCGATTGGGTTAGATGATCGAATTCATGTCTGTTTTGCCATTGGTAAAGCGCTTGAAGATATGAAGCGATACGACGACGCATTTTCATATTATAACCGTGGTAACCAATTTAAGCTTGCCTCAGTTCAATTCGATATTACGCGGACGGAGCAGGCCGTTGAATCGCAAATAGCGGTGAGTAGTAAGCAGGACTTTAACCGCGAGTCTACGGGTTTTCCTTCACCTGAACCTATATTTATCGTTGGGATGCCGCGAGCAGGTTCTACGTTACTCGAGCAAATCTTAGCCTCACAAGGTGACATTGATGGCACCATGGAACTACACAATATACTGAGCCTAGCGTCGTCTATTAGCAATCAGCAAAAACCTTACCCGTTCTGTCTTAACGAACTTACCTTTGAGCAACGCTATAATCTAGGCAAACAGTATATAGAGCAAACCAAATATTATCGGGGCAACGCGCCATTTTTTATCGATAAAATGCCGAACAATTTTATGCATATTGGTTTCATAAAGCAGATACTACCGAACGCAAAAATTATAGATGCGCGTCGCGATCCAATGGATTGCTGCTTTAGCAACTTTAAGCAGTTATTTGGTGATGGCCAAGAATTCTCCTACGGATTGGAGGAAATTGGACGCTACTTCGAGGCTTATGCTAAGCTTATGCGACACTGGGACAAGGTGTATCCAGGTCAAATTTTGCGCGTTACACACGAAGAGGTGTTAGACGATTTAGCGTTACAAGTAAAGCGGATGCTAGATTATATTGGTGTGCCTTTTGATAGCGCTTGTCTCGATTTTTATAACACTGAAAGGCTTATAAAAACCCCCAGCGCAGAGCAGGTGAGGCAACCTATCAACCGTAGCGGACAAGATAGGTGGAAGCCGTTTGAGGCACACTTATCGCCGTTACTGAAACGGTTTAAATAAGTCTATTACGCTATTAAAGTACTTGCGTTAAAGAAAAGACCTTTACCGAAGTAAAACGTACTCAGGTTAAGGTCACAGGCTTTAATACTTACGGCGTTTTAAGCCTGTTTCGGCAAGGATTTTGGCAGAAATCTCTTCTATCGAGTATTTTGTGCTATTAAGAAAAGGGATCTTTTCTTTCCTATAAAGGTTTTCTACTTCTCTTAATTCCATCCGACATTGCTGTAAAGACGCGTAGCGACTATTCGCGCGGCGCTCAGAACGAATTTGATGCAATCTATCTGGCTGAATGGTGAGCCCAAATAGCTTATTTTTATATTTTCTTAAGGCGGGGGGCAGCTTTAACATGTCCCCCATATCTTCTTCGGTAAAGGGGTAATTAGCGGCCTTGATACCAAACTGCAACGCTAAATATAAGCTAGTGGGGGTTTTACCCGAACGTGATACCCCCACCAAGATGAGATCAGCCTCATCATAATCCTTTAAATTAGAACCATCGTCATTGGCCAAAGCATAGTTAACAGCTTCTATACGAATATCGTACGTGGTTTCATGAATACTATGGGTACGATGTTTCTCAGGTTTTGATGGAACACCTAGCACTTTTTCCAAAGGCGCAACAAATTGATCGAGAAAATTGTAGTTAATTCCTACAGATTTGGAGATTATCTTGCGCACATCTACATTCACAATTGTATAAAAAACGAGCGGCCTCTCTCCGGTCTCTTGAAAACTTTCGGAAATTTTCTCCAAAACTTTATGGGCATGTTCCTCCGTTTCGACAAATGGAATGGTGTTGTGATTGAACTCAACAGGGAAGAGGGAAAGCAGGGCGTGGCCAAACACCTCAGACGTGATGGCCGTACCATCAGAAATATAGAAAGCTGTACGCACAACATATCCTTAACATTGTTGTAATTTAATTACATGATTAATAAATATTTTACTTTATAAATTTGCCCATTCTATGATGATTCTGTCGAAAAGCTAGATAGTTGTTGTAGTTGGTAGCGGGATATTCCTTACTACTGTCAGCTATCGTGAACAACAGGTGTCATTGACACGCTTCGACAACAATAATTTGTTATTTCAGATATTGCGTCTGAAATTAACCTCATACCCTACACAAAAATAAGCTGGAGGCTTGGGCTGTGCAAGAATACGTACTGTGGTATCAAGAGCTAGGCATGCATGATGTAAATCGCGTTGGCGGAAAAAATGCATCATTGGGCGAGATGATTTCAAACCTAGCAAACGCTGGGGTGCAGGTACCGGGAGGTTTTGCGACAACCGCCGATGCCTTTAATGAATTCCTATTGCAAAGTGGCCTAGAAGCCCGAATTCATGAAACCTTAGATTCCCTCGATGTTGACGATGTTAATGCCTTATCGGAGGCGGGAAACAATATTCGTCAATGGATCATAGACACACCATTTCAAGCAGAACTCGAAGAAGCGATTAGAGAGGCTTTCTTAACCCTTCAAGGTGATGCAGGCGAACAAGCATCATTTGCTGTACGTTCGTCAGCAACTGCGGAAGATATGCCAGATGCGTCGTTTGCGGGGCAACAAGAAACCTTCTTGAATGTGAAAGGCTACGATTCGGTAATGGTAGCCATTAAACACGTTTTTGCGTCTTTATTTAATGATCGTGCAATTTCGTATCGCGTGCACCAAGGGTACGACCATAAAGGGGTGGCACTCTCGGCGGGTATACAGCGAATGGTACGCAGTGACATAGCCTCTTCCGGGGTGATGTTTACCATAGATACTGAATCGGGGTTTGAAGACGTTGTATTTATCACAAGTTCATACGGTTTAGGCGAAATGGTCGTTCAGGGTGCAGTTAACCCCGATGAATTCTACGTGCATAAGCCTACGCTAGATAAAGGCTTGCCGGCCATTGTACGTCGTAATCTTGGTAGCAAACTTACTAAGATGATTTACTCAGACGATGAAGCGCACGGTAAGCAAGTGTCTATCGTAGACATTGATAGTAGTGACAGTAAAACCTTCTCACTCAACGATGAAGAGGTTATGGAACTGGCGAAGCAAGCGCAAATCATTGAGAAACATTATCAACGTGCCATGGATATTGAGTGGGCCAAAGACGGTGTAGACGGTAAACTGTACATTGTGCAAGCCCGCCCCGAGACCGTGCGTAGCCGCGAAGACTCTCAAAGTATTGAACGCTTCCAGCTTAAGGGCCAAAGTAACGTAGTTTGTGAAGGACGTGCTATAGGCCACAAAATAGGTGCCGGTGTAGCTAAAGTACTAGGTTCTATTGATGAAATGGATAAGATTCAAGCTGGCGATGTACTCGTTACTGATATGACAGATCCAGATTGGGAACCGATCATGAAAAAAGCATCGGCCATTGTAACTAACCGTGGCGGACGTACGTGTCATGCGGCCATCATAGCGCGTGAATTGGGAATTCCGGCCGTCGTGGGCTGCACAAACGCCACTGACAGTATTAAAACCGGTGATCGTATTACTGTATCGTGTGCCGAAGGTGATACCGGGTTTATTTATGGCGATGAGCTAGAATTCGATGTGGTTACTTCGCGCATCGATGCCATGCCTGATTTACCGTTAAGTGTAATGATGAACGTAGGCAACCCAGATCGAGCGTTCGATTTCGCTCGCTTACCTAGTGCTGGCGTAGGGCTTGCCCGCTTAGAATTCATTATCAATCGCATGATAGGCGTTCACCCGAAAGCACTGCTTAATTTCGATAGTCAGCCTGAAGAGTTGAAAGAAGAAATTAATGACATGATTGCCGGGTACGATTCCCCCAATGAATTCTATATAGAGAAGTTAGTTGAAGGAATTTCTACCATTGGCGCGGCGTTCTCGCCGAAGAAAGTCATTGTGCGTATGTCCGATTTTAAGTCGAATGAATACTACAACTTAGTGGGTGGGTATCAGTACGAGCCAGATGAAGAAAACCCTATGTTGGGTTTTAGAGGCGCAAGCCGTTACATCTCCGAAGACTTCCGTGATTGTTTCGCTTTAGAATGTGAGGCGATTAAACGGGTACGTAAAAAAATGGGATTAACCAATGTTGAGGTCATGATCCCCTTTGTACGTACCCTCGAGGAAGGCCGCAAAGTTATCGAGCTTCTTGCTGAGCAAGGGCTTCATAAGGGCGAAGACGGTTTACGCATTATTATGATGTGTGAGTTACCCTCTAATGCGTTACTTGCCGATCAGTTCCTTGATATTTTTGATGGCTTTTCTATCGGTTCAAACGACTTAACCCAGTTAACCCTTGGCCTTGATAGAGACAGCGGTTTAATTGCGCACTTATTTGACGAACGCGACGATGCCGTGAAAGCGTTACTTTCTATGGCTATTCGCGCGGCGAAAAAGCGTGGGAAATACGTAGGTATTTGCGGGCAAGGACCCTCTGATCACGAAGACTTCGCAGCTTGGTTGGTTGAAGAGGGCATCGATTCGGTATCGCTAAACCCCGATACTGTAGTAGAAACCTGGTTGTATTTAGCTGAAAAACACGGCTAAATAAAACAAAAAACCGCTTGTAAAAGCGGTTTTTTTTGGTTGCTTGTGTGGCTTTAACTGGCTAGCGTAACCGCTACGTTTTTAACTGGTTGCCAATAGGCAGATGTCGGATACGCTTGCCACAAGCAGCAAAGATAGCATTGCACAAAGCTGGCGCAAACACAGGCGTAGCCGGTTCGCCTACGCCTGCTGGCGGCGCTTCGCTTGGCACAATTTCAACCTCTACTTCTAACGGTGCATCGCTCATACGCGGAACGCGATAATCATGGAAGTTACTTTGCTGTGCACGCCCTTTATCAAAAGTAATACCCTCGCTTAGCGCGGCCGTCATACCAAAGATAGAGCCACCTTGCACCTGGTTTTTAACGGTGTCTGTATTTACTACCGTTCCCGCATCGATAGCAGACCACGATTTAATAACGGTTAATTCACCGCTATCCGACACCTCTACTTCTACCACTGTGGCCACATAGGTTAAAAAGCTACGGTGCGCAGCAATACCTAACCCCCGACCTTTGGGCATTTTTCGCCCCCAACTAGCCATATCTGCCACTTTTTCAATTACGTGACGTAAACGACTAATATCGAGAGGGTAGTCAGTCTTATCGCCACCGTAATTACCATATTCAGCGCCTTGTTCGCTCACATTTAAAATACGGTCTGGGCCTATGGTTGCGAGTAAGTAGTCTTTTTGATCTTTGCCGGCTTTATGCGCAGCTTCTGCGATAAACGACTGAATGGCAAAAGCATGGAATATATTTGAAACAGAGCGCATCCAGCCAACCCGTACCATTGCCTTAGCATTACCCACTTCTAGTTTTAGGTTGGGCGTGTTAATGGGGTTGTCGGTAAATCCTAGACCTAATTCGAAGTCCATAGGTGCGTTTGCGTTTTCTTGAAATAACCCTGCAATGGGGGAAAATGCGGTTCTATGTAGGTAGGCCTGTATAGCGCCATTGTCGTCTAAAGTCGCTTCAACATGTTGCGCTGACACCGCATGGTAGAAGCCGTGTTGAATATCGTCTTCACGGGTCCACTGTACGCGAATAGGCTGACCTGTTTTCATCGACAGGTAAGCCGCTTCTGCAGAAAAGTCAGGTTTTGATTTACGTCCAAAACCGCCCCCAAGTAGGGTGACATGTACCAAAACGTTTTCTTTTGGTATGCCCACCATGGTCGCCACAGTCGCCATATCAGCTTGCGGGTTTTGCGTTGCCGCCCATACTTCCACCCGGTTGTTGCTGAACATTGCAGTGGCGCAGGGTGGCTCCATAGGCGCTTGTGCCAAGTGAGGTATATAATAGTCGGCAACAAGTTTGTCCTCCGCTTTTTCAAGAACAGAGACAGCATCGCCTTTTTCTCTAACGTGTTGCTGAGGTTGGCTTACAGTATCTAACAGCTGCTGCTTAAACTTCTCTGAATTGTAGCGTCCATTCTCGCCGTCATTCCACTCAACGTTCAACGCTTTTCTGCCTTGCCAGGCTGACCAAGTATTTTCGGCAATAACGGCTACGCCGCCTTTGGGTTGGAACTGTAACGCGCCTTTTGGCGCCGGAATTTCTACAATATCTACCACGCCTTTAATGGCTTTAGCGGCGCTCGCATCTACCTTTTTTATGGTTCCACCGACAACCGGTGGACGCAGTATTACCGCCACGAGCGCCTTAGGCTCAAGTACGTCTGCCGCAAATGTTGCCTTACCTGTAACAATATCGTGAAGGTCGATATGTGCCATACCAGTGTTAATATAGCGCCATTCGCTTCTGTCTTTTAACTCTATCGCGTCGTTACCCGGCGGCGTGTACGTTAATGCATCGCGTACCAAGTCTTTGTAGCTAAGTGTTTTACCAGAACTGTGGGTGACGGTGTGTTGTTTGGCCACACAGGTATCAGGAGCCACATCCCAGCGCGCAGCGGCTGCGTGTTGCATCATATAACGTACACTCGCGCCCATTTCGCGTAAACGTTGCATGTTATAGCGAATACTGCGCGAACCGTCGGTATTCTGATCGCCATACTTAGGGTCGCCTTTGCCCTGAATGACCTTTACCATACTCCAGTCGGCTTCCATCTCATCAGCGACAATTTGTGCAATGGCTGTACGTATTTGCTGGCCCATTTCCGATCGATGACAGGTAACTTCTACAATGCCATCAGGACGTAATGCAACAAATAAGTTGGCTTGTTTTGCTTGTGTTGAAGGCTCAGAAAGAACGCCAGCGAGTACCCGTGGCGCAGCACCAACGAAATAAGTGCCTACTAAAAGCGCGCCCGCGGCCGAAGCAGAGGTTTTTAAAAATTTACGGCGGTTAACATCAAAATACGTACTCATGCCGATGCCTCCGTGTCATTTGGGTTAAAGTAGTTAACGCCGTTATTTGCTGACATGGTTTTAGCCGCCGATTTTATCGCCTTATGAATACGCGGGTAGGTACCACACCGGCAAATATTGCCAGACATGTTTGCTACTATTTCATCATCACTGGGATTGGAGTTGCTAGCCAATAAGCTGGCCGCCTGCATCATCTGTCCACATTGGCAAAAACCACACTGGGGCACTTTATGTTCCACCCACGCTTGCTGAACCGGGTGTTCGCCGTCTTTACTTAACCCTTCTATTGTGGTGATTTTCTTACCAGCTACCGCCGCTAATGGCAAAACACATGAACGTTGCGCTGTGCCATCAATATGTACGGTACATGCGCCGCATTGCGCCATACCACAGCCAAACTTAGGGCCCGTCAGGTTAAGTTCATCACGTAAGTACCAAAGTACAGGTGTGGTGGGATCGCCATTAAATTCATGTGTTTTGCCATTTACGGAAAACGTTACCATGGTGTTGTCTCCAAATGTATTTGAATGTAGCTTTATACCCTAAATTGCGATGCCTGTTTCACAACATAGGTGGGTAATAATGGGTGTAATGTCATTGCCCTACAACAGGCTATAACCCTAGCACGTGTTGAAGAAATTAACATAAAGTAAAGATTAATAGTGCGTAAAGTACGATGACAACATCGCGAATTTATGAAGATGAGAGGAATGGGCAAGCGAGGTAGAGGAATAGATAAGAGGTATAGGCATAGATACATTGCCGTTACACAATATTGCAACACCTTTTTCAGACGCGCAACGGCTTACCTCATGCTTTTGTTCTACTTAAATTTATTAAGCTTTCGAAGCAACATAAAACGGTCTAGCTTACGTGCGCTATTACGCATAGTGGCTTGACTGAATTTAAGCCACCCTCGAGCACGAGGCCAGTCGTAGCTTAATAGCATTAGCCCGCCAATAAGCAGTAAAATAGAGCCTGGCAGCAACGTTAGTAATATACCCGCGATGAGAAGTAACCCACCTAACGTTAATCGAATTATTTTCATGGTTGTTTACCTAATGTTGTTGGCTTCGCGTAAACCGAGCTTAGTGGTTCGCCTGGCAAGCGTTGTATAACTAACAAGTATACCTAGCAATTGAAAAAATGTGTTTCGCTACAGGAGAAAACGCCATTTATAAACGTGTTAGATTACGTACTGATTGTGTAGTACGGTACAGCGTTTGCCAATAGCTGAAATGTAAATCTCGCGTATTAATATGTAAATATCTTTGTCAGGCAGTGTCGCTACGCTATCTATTCTTACCTTATATTCTAGCTTATAGCATTAAAACTCATGAAAATTAGTTCAATTGTATAGAGACACAAGTGCGCCTTAGTTATACTAACGCCCAACACATATTTCAGAGGTTATATCGCATTGAGTTTGCCACGTGTTGCACCTAAGCAGAGTCTTTCAGAACATTATCAAGCCTATATTAATGCATTGTCTTCATCGGCCTTTAAGGGCGATATAGAGTACAGTTATGCAAGTCGACTGGCGGTAGCAACCGACAATTCAGTGTATCAAAAGCTCCCCCAAGCCGTGGTGTTTCCCACTGGGGTTGAAGACCTTTCCTTACTTGGCAAACTGGTAAACTCGCATCCGCTAGTGAAGTTTTCAGCGCGAGGGGGCGGCACAGGTACTAACGGCCAAAGTCTTACCGACGGCATTGTCGTCGACGTTTCTCGATACATGAATAAAGTATTAGAGATTAATGTGGATGAGCAATGGGTGAGGGTGCAAGCCGGGGTCGTAAAAGATGCGCTAAACGATGCACTTCGTCCCCACGGATTTTTCTTTTCACCGGATCTTTCTACCAGTAACCGGGCTACCGTGGGGGGGATGATAAGTACCGATGCGTCTGGTCAAGGTTCACTTGTGTACGGTAAAACAAGCGATCATGTATTGGGGTTAACGTCGGTGCTTGCTAATGGCGATGTGCTCGAAACCTCACCTATGAGTGTAACCGCAGCCAAAGAAATGGCAAAAGGCAGCGATAGTTATGCCACTATTTTACGGCAAGTTATCGCTACTTGTGTGGATAAGCGCAAGGCTATCATTGCTAAATTTCCACGCTTAAATCGCTTCTTAACCGGTTACGACTTAGAACATGCTTATAACGATAAAAATGAGACTATTGATGTAAGCCGGTTAATTACCGGCGCAGAAGGCTCATTAGCCATGGTGGCTGAAGCTAAATTATCGCTAACGCCCATTGCTACCTATAAAGCATTGGTTAATATTAAATACGACACGTTTGAATCTGCACTTCGCCATGCGCCTGCCATGGTGGCAGCAAATGCTACGTCGGTTGAAACTGTGGACTCAAAGGTTCTCAACCTAGCAAAAACCGATATCATCTGGCACTCCATCGCGGACCTCATTACCGATGTGCCCAATAAAGAATTATTGGGCCTTAATATGGTGGAATATAACAGCAACGATGAAGAGCAAATAAAACAACGTATTGCTACCCTTGAAGCTAGCCTCTCAAAAGCCGCTGAAACGGGTGAAGGCGGCGTTATCGGTTATCAAGTTACCTTTGATAAAGCCGATATAGGTCGCATTTACGCTATGCGCAAAAAAGCGGTAGGCTTACTAGGGAAAACGAAAGGGGTTCAAAAACCCATTGCGTTTGCAGAAGATACTGCTGTACCGCCTGAAAACCTTGCCGATTTTATTCTTGAATTTCGTTCATTGCTTGACAGCCACGGCTTACAGTACGGCATGTTCGGCCATGTTGATGCCGGGGTATTGCACGTTCGCCCCGCATTAGACTTATGCGATATTGAGCAAGAAAAATTAATGCATAAGATATCTGATGAAGTGGTTGCACTGGTCGCAAAATACGGCGGTTTAATGTGGGGAGAGCATGGGAAAGGCTTTAGAAGTGAATATGGCCCGGAATTTTTCGGCGATATGCTATTTACCGAATTACGCAAAATTAAAAGCGCTTTCGATCCACTAAACCAAATGAACCCAGGTAAAATTTGTACGCCAGTAGGAAGCAATGATGAACTGGTTAAAGTTAGCGATCCTAAACGCGCCACCTTAGATAGAACTATCCCAATTGCGTTTAAACAAGCTTTTGCACCAGCAATGGAATGTAACGGCAATGGCCTTTGTTTCAATTATGATACTCGCTCTCCTATGTGTCCCTCTAGCAAGGTGACAAAAGATAGACGCCATAGTCCTAAAGGGCGGGCAGGGCTTATCCGCGAATGGATACGCTTGTTAAGTAAAGAGGGCGTGGATACCAAGTCACTCACCGCAGAACAGTTTGATACTTCGTGGTGGCAACGATGGCGAAATAGCCGCGCGACACACAACCAAGATGACTTTTCCCACGAAGTACTTGAAGCGATGAATGGCTGTTTGGCGTGTAAATCATGCTCTAGCCAGTGTCCGGTAAAAGTTGATGTGCCTGAATTCAGGTCTAAGTTTCTGTCTATTTATTATCAGCGTTATATGCGCCCGCTTAAAGATCACTTGGTGGCAAATATAGAACGTATGGCACCGATAATGGCAAAAGCCCCCTCTTTGGTGAACGGCTTTTTAAAGCAAGGCTGGATGCAAGGCGCTATTGAAAAGGCAGTGGGGTATGTTGATACACCTATTTTATCCCAGCCTACGTTAGCAAATAGGGTGAAAGAGAAAGTAGCACACTATCATTTTGACCGGCTAAATCAGCTCAGTGATGATGAGAAAAGTAAAACCGTACTTATTGTTCAAGACCCTTTTACAAGCTTTTATGATGCCGGGGTAGTAGAGGATTATGTTTCTCTTACTAAAGCGTTAGGCTTCACTCCTGTGTTACTGCCGTTCAAACCCAATGGTAAACCTGAGCACGTAAAAGGCTTTCTACGTCGTTTCGCCAATACAGCAAAAAATACGGCCGGTTTTCTTAACGAGGTGGCTTCACTAAATATTCCAATGGTAGGCGTTGATGCTTCATTGGTGCATTGCTATCGCGACGAGTATGTTAAGGCGTTGGGGGAAGCGCGGGGTGATTTTCATGTACTTACCGTGCATGAATGGTTAGCCATGGTGCCAGATTCACTTTGGCAGCAAAAAGTGCAACGTAAAACCAAAGGTTCCAAGACCCAGCCATTGGCATTGCTAAGTCACTGTACAGAGAAAACGGCAATGCCCGCGTCAGAAAAACAATGGCAATCTATCTTCAATAAGCTCAATCAACCTGTAGATATTGTTGCAGTAGGTTGCTGCGGCATGGCCGGTACCTATGGGCACGAGGCAGAGCAAAAGGAAAGATCCTTGGCTATTTATGGTTTAAGTTGGGAACAAGCAGTGAAACGCTACCCATCAAATAACGTAATGGCAACGGGCTATTCCTGTCGTAGCCAAGTAGCAAGAATAGAAAAATTCAAACCCCTACACCCATTGCAATGTTTATTGCAGTTAGTGGCTTAGTGCATTTGTGATACGTCTGGCAGAGGAAAACGCTCTGCTGGGCAGCACATTTTTTGCCTTGGTACACCGCCGTCCATAAATACTTGGCCATCAATTTTAAAGCCAAGCTGCTGATGGTAGGAAACGCTGTCGAGGGTTAAATTAACTTTTACGGTAGGAACTTTGTGTTGTTTAGCAAGGTCGATAAGGGCGGCAAAAAGTGCCCGATAAACTGATAGATGACGATGTTTTCGTTTTACTGCTATACGACCTAACTCTCCGCAGCGGGTAAGGCGGCCGGTGGCGATAGGGGTGTTATTTTCCCCTATAACCAACACATGAAAAGCGTGATGATCCCGTTCGTCAAACTCGGCTTCCCGGGGCATTTGCCACTCTAGCACAAACACATGTTCCCTTAACGCCTTAAGTCTACTTTGATGTTGTTCCCAATCAACACTCTCTATGGTAAACGTCATTACAGTATTTAACTAACCTAACCATTCCCAATAACCCTTATTAATCAGTGTAGTTAAGGTTTCGAAAAATGCAAAACTCGGCGGCTTATCGCGCATTTGTACGTCTATAATATGGGAATTAACCAGTATTTCGGCCCAATCTTCATCATCAGCCGTATAACTGAAACCTTCACCATTAATATAGAACACCCCACTCCTATCAGTGGCCAAGGCTATGCCACGTACGCCAGGGGCACTGGCAAGGGGAATACCAGCGTTAAACGCCTCTGTCACATCTTGCTGACTATAAAGTTGTTCTGGCGGATACTCTGGTAGTCCTTGTTCACTTAATGACGCTAACATAGCGTGAGTAAAATCATCAGACTGTATGGTTTTAATTAGTTGCTCTTTTAGGGTTTGTATTTCACTTTCACTGATAAGGGCAGGCAGTTCAGCAGGGGAGCGCTTAGCATCGGTATACATAGCGTTACCTGCGCCACTTTCTAGCATAAATGACAAACTGTCGGCTAACTGATGGGTATCAGGCGCTCGAAAGCCCACTGAATAGGTTAGGCAATCTTCTAATGCCTTGCCATCATGGGGCCAACCCGGGGGAATATAAAGCACATCCCCTGGCTGCAGTACTTCGTCTATGACAGGGTCGAAACCAGCAATCTGTTTTAGTTTGGGGTGGGGGAATATCCCATCATAGCCCCCGGGGGGGCCTACCCGCCAGCGGCGACTGCCCTTGCCTTGTACTAAAAATACATCATACAAGTCGATATGCGCGCCAACACCGGCATCTTTGCTGGCAAAGCTAACCATAAGGTCGTCCAAGCGCCAGTTAGGTAAAAAACGAAATGGCTCTATAACGGGGGCAACATCGTGAATATAACGGTCTACCCCTTGCACCAATAAAGTCCATGCGCCCTTACATGCCGACGCGAAATCCGTGATCGGACCCTGCTCAACATCCCACTTATCGTCAACACATCGAATGATACGGCTATCAACCTCTTCTTCTTGCGCTAACCCTGCCAAGTCATGTTCATCGATAGGATCTGAAAATTCAGTGAATAAACCGCGTATTACTACTGGCTTTTGCTGCCAATAGTGGGAAAGGAAATGATCGATATCAAAGGTTTGCATAACGAAGCCCACGTAAAATAAGGCGCATATTATGCGGTATTCAAAAGCGCCTTACCAGTAAAGCAGGGTAGCAAGTTAGGTAACTCACCCTGTTTCGATAATTTCTGTTTGCTCCCCGTCATACGTCCGGATTGCTTAGCGCATTTATAATGCTTTTATTTTTAGACATGCCACTGACAATAATGCAATACGCAGATAAGTTACCTACTTTGGCAGTTATATTTACGCGCCTAAATGCTTGCTGGCGATGGGCGGGTAAGTGTTGATAACTGGAAGGGCAAAGCACAAGCGTATTTACCTCAGCGCCTTGTTCAAGCATGGCGGCGGTATTAACTGTTTTACCCCACACATCAAAGGTACCGTGTTGTCGGTTGGGCATACCGGCACTTACCGGGCCGGTGGCAATACCAATACGAATTTGACAGGGCCAATTTTGAGCGCAACTGAATTGCGCAAAACCATGGCTAATTTGTTCGCCGAAAGCAACAATATTGGATACGTGAACGCCCGCCTTATGTGCTGAATCACCAATACCGCACACAGCCATATATTCATCTCCATTGGTTTTAAGGGGGTAAACGCTACATGTAGCAGCAACATGATCAAGGGTATTGTAGAAGCCATCGAGCTTATCAATAACCGCTGTTTCTCCATAGCGTTCAACCAGCTGTTGATAGCCCTTAACATCGGCGAACAATACACAGCAAAACTGAAAATGCTGGCGCTTAACCTCACTGGAGTCGAAGATAAGCTGTACCGCGGGCGTAGATTGGTAGAGCAAATCCCGTGCTCGCGTAAACTGTTGTTTTAGCGCATTCCAACGATGCTGATTGTATTTATGGGTTGCCGTTATCACTGCCACACACGTTAAAGTAAGCGACAGTGCATTGCCGCGGCGAATAGCAGCTTCCCATCCGGCTAACGAAAAACTAAAGTGAATATCAATAACACAAAAGGAAACGGCGTATAGCCACCCCCAAAACAGTTTTAAATATTGCTCTTTGTAATTAAAATAAAATGCGCTACACAAACAGCCGATAAGTAAAAAGTGTTGAATATAGAGGTCTTTTTGCCATATCAAGGTAGCGCCAACAAGATAGGAAAAATAGCCAAGAAGCAGAAGTGTACGCCCTGTTCGCACAAAATTGGCATAGCAAAAAATAACCGCACTAAGGGCAATGGCAACATGCGTTAATAAGTTAATCCACGCAGCGGGGCGAGGGGCAAAGGCGATGAGTAAAGGTATTTGGCAACACAGCCCAACGGCATAAAGGCGGCTGGTGTTGATAAGCAGAGCCTTCACTTTTAACGTGTCAGTTTTTGGTGTCATACGAAGTTCCAAAACAAAAAAAGCGCGGTAATTACCGCGCTTTTAATATAAGGCACTAACGCACTCGTTATAACTGATCTACTAGCCTGATTGCGTCACCAATATAATTAGCTGGGTTAAGCGCTTTTAGCTCAGCTTTAGCAGCGTCAGGCATGTCTAAATTATCAATAAACTCTGCAATGGCTGCGGCATTTACTTTTTTACCACGGGTCAACTCTTTCAGTTTCTCGTAAGGCTTTTCAATACCGTAGCGACGCATAACGGTTTGAATTGGTTCTGCAAGAAGCTCCCAGTTGTTATCTAATTCCGCCCGCAAGCTCGCCTCGTTTACTTCCAGCTTACTTATGCCTTTTAACGTAGCTTGATAAGCGATAACTGCATAACCTACGCCTACACCTAAGTTACGCAAAACCGTAGAATCGGTTAAGTCGCGCTGCCAGCGAGAAATGGGCAGTTTCGCTGCAAGGTGATCGAATATCGCGTTAGCTAACCCAAGGTTTCCTTCCGAGTTTTCAAAGTCGATTGGGTTAACCTTATGCGGCATAGTCGATGAACCAATTTCTCCCGCAATAGTTTTTTGCTTAAAGTGACCAAGGGCGATATAACCCCAAACGTCGCGATCGAAATCGATAAGAATTGTATTGAATCGCGCTACTGCATCAAACAATTCAGCAATGTAGTCGTGGGGCTCAATTTGCGTTGTGTAAGGGTTCCAAGTTAGCCCTAGCGAGGTAACAAATTGCTCTGAAACGCTATGCCAGTCTACATCAGCATAGGCAGAAAGGTGGGCATTGTAGTTACCTACCGCGCCATTAATTTTACCTAATAACTCAACTTGGGCAATTTGGCGTCGTTGGCGTTTTAGTCGCATCGCTACGTTTGCCATTTCCTTACCCATAGTTGTAGGAGAGGCCGGCTGACCATGGGTGCGGGCCATCATAGGAATATCACGATAGGCTTTCGCTAGCTTGGTTAGCTCATCAATTAATTTATCGCAATAAGGAAGCAATACGGTATCTCGTGCTTCCGTTAACATTAAGCCGTGAGACAGGTTGTTAATGTCTTCAGACGTACACGCGAAGTGAATAAACTCATTCACAGCAGAGAGTTCACTGTTATCAGCAACCTTCTCTTTTAGAAAATACTCAACCGCTTTCACATCGTGATTTGTAGTGCGTTCAATTTCCTTAATTCGCATAGCATCATCAACGCTAAATTCTGCCACTATGGCATCTAATAGACGGTTTGATGTTTCTGAAAACCCAGGAACTTCTTCAATTTGAGGGTTCGACGAAAGCATTTGTAGCCAACGTACTTCTACTTGAACGCGGTATTTCAGTAAGCCGTACTCGCTAAAAATGCTACGTAATTCAACGCTTTTACCGGCATATCGACCATCAACAGGGGAAATTGCAGTTAACTGACTCAGTTCCACCTTAAGCTCCTTAACTAGTTTATCAACCTAAGCGCCTTTACAGCACTATTTAAAATTTGTTTTCTACGAAACAGGATATTTCTACGTTTACCGCCCATTTGACGCCACATTACAGCGGCACGAACGCCCGCAAGCAATAGTGCACGCACTTTATGTTGCGTGGCGGGTTGGCCAAGGTGCTCTGGATTACCCGCAACTTGAATACGCGGTGCCAGCGGGCTAACAATGTCACTGTATATACTAGCTAACGACGACACTATCTGCGGGCTGTGAAAATCTACATGAGCAAGTTGCCGCTGAACGTGAGATATACGTTCACCAAGTTCATTCATTGCGCCCGGTTTGCGAGCTAATTTTCTCTCAAGGCCTAAAATACTTGCGATATACCGCGTTAGTTCTGTGTCTTTACTGGCTTGCTTATCAGATAGTTGAGCTACTAAGGTTTTATAGCCCACGTCTAAATTACTAAGTTTGCCGAACACCTGTTGAGGTGTTTCAGGATCGGTGACTAATATGCTCGAAAGGCTTGCTTCTAACGCCTCGGTATCTGCGCTGCCTTTGCGCGCTAAGCTTTGTACCAGTGCCGCCGACTGGCAAACACCCGCCAGCGCTAAATTATTTTCAACGTCTTTTTCTAACATCAACGGATATAGCTCTCAATAATTCCACCGCCAAGACAAACCTCATCTTGATAAAACACAGCAGATTGGCCGGGCGTAACAGCCTTTTGTGGCTCATCGAAAATGACTTCTATTTGATCGCCATTCACAGGACTAATTGTGCAAGGGATGTCTGTTTGGCGATAACGGGTTTTCACCACTGCGCGAAATGAGCCGTCAACGTCTTTTCGATCTACCCAATGTAATTGCTTAGCAACTAACCCCTTTGAGTAGAGGCGAGGGTGGTCGGCACCTTGCCCTACAATCAAGACATTGCGCTCAACATCTTTGTCAACCACGTACCAAGGTTCATCACCGAACTCAGCGAGTCCGCCAATATGCAAGCCTTTACGCTGGCCTAATGTATGGTACATCAAACCTTCGTGTTGACCGATCACTTGGCCTTCGGCAGTTTCTATAGTGCCAGGCTGAGCTGGAAGGTAGCGAGACAAAAAGTCTTTAAATTTACGTTCACCAATAAAACAAATACCCGTAGAGTCTTTTTTGTCATGGGTTACTAAGCCTTGCTCTTCGGCAATTTTGCGTACTAATGGCTTTTCAATATCGCCTACAGGGAAAAGGGTCTTTGCTACGTGTTCTTCACCAAGAGTATAAAGAAAATAGCTTTGGTCTTTATTGGTGTCTAAGCCGCGTAATAATTGCCATTTGCCGTTAACTTCACGGCGACGAACATAATGGCCGGTAGCAATATAATCAGCGCCCAAGTCTTCCGCTGCAAATTCAAGAAACGCTTTAAACTTAATTTCTTTGTTGCACATGATATCGGGATTTGGGGTACGGCCCGCTTTGTACTCGGCTAAGAAGTACTCAAATACATTGTCCCAGTACTCTGCCGCAAAGTTGATAGTGTGAAGTTCAATGCCGAGCTTATCAGCTACCGCTTGTGCATCTTTTAAATCTTCAGCCGCTAAGCAATATTCGTCATTATCATCCTCTTCCCAGTTCTTCATAAACAGGCCTTCTACCTGATACCCCTGCTGTTGAAGGAGGTAAGCAGAAACAGAAGAGTCGACGCCGCCGGACATGCCGACGATAACTTTTTTGCTAGCATTTGATTCAATATCAGTCACAACGTGATTCACACTCATATTTGGCTGGGTTTAAAGGTGGCGGATTTTAACAGAATAATCTAGCCAGTTCACACATTTCAGACGTCTAAAGTAAAACTTCTTTAGCCGTCCAAAGATTGCGAATTAAATAAGCCTGTTTTGGTTACTTTCAAGGGTAACAATAGGGGGCGGATAGGAATAAAAGGCTATATGTAATGCCAAAACGCTACTACCGCAAATTCGTTAACGTAAAATCACCACATAGAAAAATCGAACGTCTTACTTAACCCACAGGCCTCAACCCGTAGCATGAATACCTGTGTTGCTACAGGACAAGATACGCGCCGTTGTCGATACCATCAATGGTCCAATTGCCTACGCGATAACGGATAAGTCGTAACGTAGGATTACCCACATGGGCAGTCATACGGCGAACTTGCCGATTTCGTCCTTCGCTTATAGTGATAGCTAGCCAACTGGTGGGAATGGCTTGGCGAAAACGAACGGGGGGATGACGCTCCCATACCTCGGGTGGCTCTATACGTTTAACCTTTGCAGGCCTTGTCATACCGTCTTTTAGCTCAACCCCATTGCGCAAAGCCTCTAGCGCTTTTTCGTGGGGGATCCCTTCTACTTGTACCCAGTACGTTTTACTGGTTTTTGCCTCAGGGTGCGCGAGTTTGTGTTGTAGTTTGCCATCATTGGTCAGCACCAATAGACCCTCGGAGTCACGGTCTAATCTGCCAGCTGCGTAGACGTCTGGTATATCAATATAGTCCTTCAGTGTCTCTCGGCCTTCACCGTCGGTAAACTGAGAAAGGACTTGAAAAGGCTTGTTAAAAAGTACAATTTTACTGTTATTTTGCATGTTTGCGGTCGCAGTTGAAACGGAAAACTTAGGCATAGTAGCTTACCACGAAGTCGCAGATGAAGGGGAGAAAGTGGCTAAATTGGTTAACCATTTCAGTTAAATTCAACGATCCTAACGGATAAGACAATGGTATGACTTGTAACTACAACTTTCGACCCTATACTAATGGGCGCAGCTAGTTATAAACGCTGCACATTGTATTAGGTGTTGAGGGACGTTATAAGCTAGTACAATGACAACAACAAGTGGTGCTGTTAGCGAACTGCTGGCGGCGTACAAAACATCAATTACATTTCGCATTGATCGTAGGTTAGCATAACCTCGCTTTCTGATGAGTGCGACATAATGGACGAAAACGGTAACCTATTACCGACAACATTGAGGTATATAATGACCAAGTCTACCATCATCTACACGAAGACAGATGAAGCGCCTATGCTGGCGACGTATTCGCTGCTTCCAATTATCGAAAAATTTGCTGGCGCAGCAGACATTGATATTGAGCTCACCGATATCTCCCTTGCCGCCCGTGTATTGGCAAACTTTTCAGACTATCTGACCGAAGAGCAAAAGGTGCCAGATGCGCTAGCACAGCTTGGTGAGATGACCCAAGACCCCAATGCCAATATTATCAAGCTTCCTAATATCAGTGCGTCAATTCCTCAACTTCGTGCCACCATTAAAGAACTAAATGCCAAAGGCTTTGATGTTCCCGCTTTCCCAGATTCGCCGAAAACAGACGAAGAGAAAGAGATTCGTGAACGCTATGGAAAAGTATTAGGAAGTGCGGTAAACCCCGTTCTTCGCGAAGGGAACTCAGATCGCCGAGCGCCTACTGCGGTTAAAAACTATGCCCGTAAACATCCGCATTCAATGGGCGAATGGTCTCAGGCATCACGCTCACACGTAGCACATATGCGCGGTGGGGACTTCTATTCTGCTGAAAAATCGGTGACGGTTGAAAAAGACGGTTACGTAAGCATTGAATTCACTGGCAAAGATGGTGCTAAGAAAACCCTTAAACCTCGTGTTGATTTGTTAGCTGGCGAAGTTATCGACGGCATGTACATGAGCAAAAAGGCACTGTGTGAATTCTTCGAAGAGCAAATCGAAGACGCTAAAAATACAGGCGTTTTATTTTCGTTGCATGTAAAAGCCACCATGATGAAGGTGTCTCATCCCATCGTCTTCGGTCACTGTGTCAAAGTTTTCTATAAAGACCTATTCAATAAATGGGGTGACCTATTTGAAGAGTTAGGCGTAAACCCAAATAACGGGCTAGGCAGTGTTTACGATAAAATATCGACGTTACCGGAAAGTCAACGTTCTGAAATTGAAGCTGACATCAACAAATGCTACGCCGACCGTCCTCCTATCGCGATGGTAAATTCTGACAAAGGCATTTCTAACTTACACGTACCAAGTGACGTAATTGTCGATGCCTCTATGCCTGCAATGATCCGTAATTCTGGGCAAATGTGGGGTCCAGATGGAAAGGCACACGATACCAAAGCGGTTATTCCAGAAAGTACTTACGCCACTATTTACCAAGAAGCGATTAACTTCTGTAAAACACACGGTGCCTTTGACCCAACAACCATGGGTACAGTGCCTAACGTTGGTTTAATGGCGCAAAAAGCGGAAGAGTACGGCTCTCACGATAAAACGTTTGAAATGGAAGCTGACGGTACGGTTCAAATTGTAGATCAAGACGGCAACGTTCTTATTGAACACAACGTAGAAGAAGGTGATGTCTGGCGTATGTGTCAGGTGAAAGATGCACCTATTCAAGATTGGGTTAAGCTGGCAGTAACCCGTGCACGCCAATCGGGCATGCCTGCAGTATTTTGGTTAGATGACGAACGTGCTCACGATGCTCAACTTATTATGAAAGTTGAGAAGTACTTAAAAGACCACGACCTAAATGGTGTAGATATTTCTATCATGTCACCTGTTCGTGCTATACGTTTTAGCATGGAGCGAGCTATTCGTGGCTTAGATACTATCTCGGTAACGGGTAACGTTTTACGTGATTACCTAACTGACTTATTCCCAATTTTGGAACTAGGTACGAGTGCTAAGATGCTGTCAATCGTGCCATTAATGGCCGGTGGTGGCTTGTACGAAACGGGCGCAGGTGGTTCTGCACCTAAACACGTGCAACAGTTTGTGGAAGAAGGGCACTTGCGTTGGGATTCACTTGGCGAATTTTTAGCGCTTGCAGTATCGCTTGAAGACGTTGCTATTAAGCACTCTAATAATAAAGCGAAAATCATTGCAACAGCACTAGATAAGGCAACCGAAAAACTGCTAAATAACGGTAAGTCGCCATTGCGTAAAGCAGGGCAACTTGATAATCGTGGCAGCCATGTTTATCTAGGTCTATATTGGGCAGAAGAAGTAGCATCTCAAACAGAAGATGCCGATTTGGCTGCGCAATTTAAGCCAGTTTATGACGAACTTTCAGAAAAAATTGATACTATTCTTGCTGAAATTGATGCCACACAGGGTAACGCGCAAGAAATTGGCGGTTACTACTACCCAGACGAAGATAAGGTGGCTGCTGCTATGTCACCAAGCCAGACACTTAAAGCCATCCTTGGCGCATAAGTTCTAACGTCTTTAAACCTAAAAAGCCCCTATTTAGGGGCTTTTTTATTTATCCTCGCAGCGATTGAGGAGGCAGACGTAAGAATAGCAATGAATAGGGCTTTCTTACTTCCATTGAGGCGTTTTTACGTGGGTTTACAACAATTGATGCAGGCGCTACGTAACAGCTACTTAGCATCTACTTAACGGCTGGGGGCACAGGGCCCCACGGGTTTATTCACTAAAAAAAGCACGCAATTCGCCACACGGCCACTGGTTACGGGCAAACACATTCGAAAAATCGACCGTGAAAATAGGCACAACAATTACAACAGAGTCATGATTTCAACAGAGTCATGATTTTATTTGGCACAACACTACCAAAGCCGGAAGCTAAGTAAACAACCAGCCGAATAAAGCCTATTTCCGTCACACTGGGTGTGTGGGAAATAAGCTTTAAAAATTAATTTATTTTAACGTTCAGGTTCTTCTAAGAAACCGATGTTTTCAGCGTGTAACCCTTTAGGGCCTTGCTGTACTTCATAGGTTACTTCCTGACCCGCCTTAAGTGAGCGATATCCTTCCATCTGGATTGTAGAGTAGTGCGCGAAAATATCTTCTCCACCATCCTCGGGAACAATAAAACCAAACCCTTTTGCGTTGTTAAACCATTTAACTTTTCCAACCGCCATACTTCGACTTCCTCTTAATCCTTGAACTCACACGTTTATGCCCCCACAATAGAATTGGACGCATTGCGATATTGCTGTTAGCAAGTACCACTATCAAAATGTAGATTTTTTAACCATATTATGTCAAGAGCTAATGTGAATTAATTTTATTCAAAAGTTATGACGACAACTGCGAACAAAGCACTATTATTAAGTTATGAGTAAAGACAACGCTATCGATATCGAAAAGGAAAAACAGAAAGACGCGCAGCGGCAAAAACCGCAGCCGCCACCCATGTACAAGGTGTTGTTAAACAATGATGACTACACACCCATGGATTTCGTCATTGAAGTACTCACGCATTTTTTCAATATGGATGCTGAGAAAGCTAATCAACTCATGCTCACTGTGCATTATCAAGGTAAAGCAGTGTGTGGCATATTCACTGCAGAGATTGCAGAGACAAAAGTGATGCAAGTGAATCAATATGCACGTAAACAAGGCCATCCACTTATGTGTACGATGGAGCAGGCGTAAGTCAATTTGTAGAGGGCGAGCGATATGTTAAATAAAGAATTAGAACAAACGTTAAATAATGCGTTTGTATTTGCCAGAGAACACCGTCATGAGTTTATGACTGTTGAGCATCTTCTGTTGGCATTGTTGGATAACTCCGCAGCTCGCGAAGCACTCCATGCGTGTGGTGCAGATGTAGAAGCATTGAAAAGTGAATTGATAGCGTTCGTCAAAGACACTACGCCACTTATTCTTGATGACCAACTTAATGAAAGAGAAACCCAACCTACACTTGGTTTCCAACGGGTGTTGCAACGGGCGGTTTTCCATGTGCAATCATCCGGTAAAGATGAAGTTACCGGCGCGAATGTATTGGTTGCTATTTTTAGTGAACAAGAGTCGCAAGCGGTATTCATTCTTAAAAAATCCGATATTACCCGTCTCGATGTTGTAAATTTCATTAGCCATGGTGTGAGCAAATCTGAAGACGATGCGCCTATCAACCCAGAGACATCAGAGGAGAGTGAGAGTGCAGATGACAACGCATCGGCGTTAAGTAAGTATTCTACCGACCTTAATAAGCACGCCAAAGAGGGGAAAATAGACCCCCTAATTGGGCGCGATTCTGAAGTGGAACGTACCATTCAGATTCTTTGTCGTCGCCGTAAAAACAACCCCTTGTTAGTCGGTGAGGCTGGCGTAGGTAAAACGGCGATTGCAGAAGGTTTAGCCTATCGCATTGTGAATGATGATGTACCTGATGTTATTAGTAATAGTACCGTTTATTCATTAGATTTAGGTGGCCTACTGGCGGGAACGAAATACCGGGGCGATTTTGAAAAGCGTTTAAAAGCAATTTTAAAAGAGCTAGGTAAAGACAAAGATGCCATTTTGTTTATCGATGAAATTCACACTATCATTGGGGCCGGTGCGGCGTCAGGTGGGGTTATGGATGCGTCGAATTTACTCAAGCCAAAGCTATCGAGTGGTGAATTACGTTGTATTGGTTCTACCACGTACCAGGAATACCAAGGTATTTTTGAGAAAGATCGTGCGCTAGCTCGTCGCTTTCAGAAGGTGGATGTAACCGAGCCTAGTGTTAGCGATACCACGAAAATCTTACTTGGCCTTAAAAGCCGTTATGAAGATCATCACAGTGTACGCTTTACCCAAAAAGCCATTCAAGCTGCCGCAGAATTGTCGGCGAAATACATTAACGAGCGTCATTTACCCGATAAAGCCATTGATGTAATGGATGAAGCCGGAGCGAGTCAACGTTTGTTACCACAATCGAAGCGTAAGAAAACGATTGGGGTAGGTGATATCGAGCAAATTATTGCGAAAATGGCGCGTATCCCTGAAAAGTCTGTATCAGCGTCTGACAAAGAAGTTCTGAAGAACTTGGGGCGTAACCTTAAGATGGTGGTGTTTGGTCAAGACAAGGCGATAGAGACCCTTAATGACGCCATTCTACTTTCTCGCTCAGGGTTAGGGGCTGAAGAAAAGCCCATAGGGAGCTTTTTGTTCGCTGGTCCTACCGGTGTAGGTAAAACCGAGGTTACTCAGCAACTGGCGAAAATCATGGGGGTTGAGCTTGTACGTTTCGATATGTCTGAATACATGGAACGTCACGCAGTCAGTCGTTTAATAGGTGCTCCTCCCGGTTACGTTGGCTTCGACCAAGGTGGATTACTTACCGATGCGGTGATTAAAAACCCTTATTCGGTGGTGCTATTAGACGAAATCGAAAAGGCACACAGCGATATTTACAATATTCTGCTGCAAGTGATGGATCACGGTACGTTAACCGATAATAACGGGCGTAAAGTCGATTTTAGAAACGTAGTGCTAGTGATGACTACAAACGCGGGTGTCCAGGAAACCGTGCGTAAGTCGATAGGGTTTAAGCAGCAAGACCATAGTCATGATGCGTTATCGGAAATCAATAAAGTGTTTACGCCTGAATTTAGAAACAGATTGGATGGTATTATTTGGTTTAATCACCTAGATTCAGAGATTATTTTGCAAGTTGTTGATAAGTTTATTATCGAACTGCAAGCCCAGTTAGATGTGAAAGGGGTATCTCTTGAAGTAACCCCAGCAGCGCGCGCGTATCTTGCTGAAAAAGGCTACGACAAATCGATGGGAGCCCGACCCATGTCACGTCTTATCAAAGAAGAGCTTAAAAAAGAGTTGGCGAACGAACTCTTGTTTGGCGAGTTAACGAAAGGCGGTAACGTTAAAGTTGATCTCGACAATGACAAATTGTCGTTTGCTTATACCAAAGTTGATTCGTTAAAAGAAGAAGCTGAGTCTAGCTAACGCTAGGCTCATTACCAAAACCTATTGGCTTTGGTTTTCTTTAATACCAACAAAAAACCCGACGCAATCACGTCGGGCTTTTTTCATTCGGTGTTACCGCTTAATGGCTCATTATCTGGCGCGATAAATGATACGACCTTTAGTTAAGTCGTACGGAGTCATCTCAACGGTGACCTTATCGCCAGTAAGAATTCGGATATAGTTCTTACGCATCTTACCAGAAATATGTGCAGTCACTACGTGACCGTTTTCTAGTTCAACTCGGAACATAGTATTAGGTAGGGTATCAAGTACCGTACCTTCCATTTCAATACAATCTTCTTTTGCCATGTAAAGCAGTTACCTCAGTAATTCAAATTTTTTGCCGCGCAGACATTAACCAATCTTGCGGTGTGTGTAAAGTAATTAAGCAGGTTTTTTGCAAAAACGTTGCCATTTGTTGCCGTTAAACTGTTCGAAGGGGAAAAATTGCTGCTTATAGGACATTTTCTGACTTCCGGCAACATAATAACCTAAGTACAGATATTCCCGATTTTGCAATTTCGCATGATGCGCTTGCATCATAATCATCCAAGTTCCTAACGAAGCAGAGGCGTAATTAGGATCAAAAAATGTGTACAAAGCGGATAGTGCGCGATGACCAGTGCCGTTATCGATAACATCAGTAACAGCCACGGCAATAAGTTTATCGCCATCATAGGCTTCGATATACGCCGGTCCTTGCCATTCACACAAAATAAAGTGTTCAAATTGGGTTTTATTGGGCGGGTACATACTGCCTTCGGTATGTCGTGCGCAAATATATTGTTCGTACAAGGGATAATAATCGCGGCTAGGCGTAGTCACCATCTGAGTACGGAAGGAAGCGTTACGCTTTAAAATGCGCTTTTGGCTGCGAGACGCGACAAATTCATCAACCGGTATGCGTATAGATTGACACGCAGTGCACTGTGGACAGTGTGGGCGATAAATTTGTTCACCGCTACGACGAAACCCTACTTGAATAAGTTGCCCATAGCGTAAAGCTTGCTGCGAGCTTTGTTCAGCATAAACGAGAAGCTGCTCTTTACGATCAGGTAAATAACTGCAATCGAACGTTTGGGTAATGCCGAACTTCATGGAGTAATATCCTGTGACTGCCATTGAGCTTGGTAGCGAGGCGTTAGCCTACCTTCTTCGGTCAACGTATGGTTATTTTGTTGCAGCATAGCAATAAAACGAGCCCGGGAGATAGGTTTTGCACCTAACGACGCAAGATGCTCGGTAGGTAATTGGCAATCAATAAAGGCCATTTCTTGAGATTTCATGTGCTTAACTAATGCTAACATCGCCAATTTAGATGTGTTGCTTTGGCGATGAAACATAGATTCGCCGCAGTAGACTTTTCCCACACCTACACCATACAAACCGCCAACGAGTTCATTGCCATCCCACACTTCAACGGAATGCGCTAAACCTAGGGTATGCAATTGTGTATAGGCGTGCTGCATATCGGAGGTTATCCAAGTTTCGTTGCTTATATTCCCTGCTGAGGGCTGCTGTCGAGGAATACTGGCGCAGGCTTCTATAACCGCCGTAAATGCCTTATTCAAGGTTACGGTAAAACGGCGTTTACGCGCTAACTTCGCTAAGCTTTTTGAACAAATAAAGTCGTCCAGCTCGATAATAGCGCGGGGCGCAGGCGACCACCACAGTAAGGGTTCATCTTCGCTAAACCATGGAAATATTCCTTGCGAATAGGCGCTAAAAAGTCGAGGCGGACTTAAGTCTGCACCGAATGCGAGTAGCCCATTTGGTTCTGCGAGCGCCTCGTCTACCGGAGGAAAAGGAGTATCTGAATCTAATTTGGGAAGCGTTATCATAATTTTGCAAATAAAAAGCCCTGCGTAACAGGGCAGGGCTTTTGGCTACATTAAAGGCTAGCCTTGTTCTGGCATCATGCCATCGAGGAATTTCTCTGCATCGAGCGCGGCCATACATCCGGTGCCAGCAGAAGTAATTGCTTGGCGGTAGATATGATCGCTCACATCGCCAGCGGCAAATACACCCTCAACACTGGTTTGCGTTGCGTTGCCTTGGGTGCCGCTATTTACTGTAATATAACCGTCTTTCATGTCTAGCTGGCCAGCAAATATATCGGTATTGGGTTTATGCCCGATAGCAATAAATAGGCCCATAATATCTAATTCTTCAGTGCCATCACCTTGGGTATCTTTAATTCTCACCCCTGTAACGCCCATCTCATCACCTAATACTTCGTCAAGTTGACGGTTTAAGTGAAGCACAACATTACCGGTTTCTGCTTTCTCCCGTAAACGTTGTTCTAAGATTTTTTCACTTCTGAAGCTATCGCGACGGTGGATAACATGCACCTCAGAGGCGATGTTTGATAAGTACAGCGCTTCCTCAACAGCGGTATTACCGCCGCCTACAACTGCAACTTTTTGGTTACGGTAGAAGAATCCATCGCACGTGGCACAGGCAGACACACCTTTACCCATGAACGCTTGCTCTGACTCCATTCCTAAGTATTTTGCAGACGCGCCCGTGGCAATAATGAGTGCGTCACATGTGTAAGTGCCGCTGTCGCCGTATAAGGTAAAAGGGCGCTTAGTGAGGTCCGTTTTATTGATATGATCAAAAATGATTTCAGTATCAAACTTCTCAGCATGCTTTTGCATACGAACCATCAAGTCCGGCCCTGTTAATCCTTCAGGGTCGCCGGGCCAATTTTCAACTTCAGTTGTAGTTGTTAACTGTCCGCCTTGTTGTATACCAGTCAAAAGAACAGGTTCTAAGTTTGCGCGGGCTGCGTAAACGGCAGCAGAATAGCCAGCAGGGCCAGAACCTAATATAAGAAGACGAACATGTCTACTTTCTGTCATTTTTATCTCCAATTCATGTTCCGCACGAGGAACAAATTCTATAATACTTTGCTAATTGAGGACGATACCGGCTGTTTTCAACCTATTATCTCAATCCTGAGATAATATACTTCGTACTTTATTATATGATGCCTCTATGGCAAACAAATGTCACTTAACGTATACGCTAGGCTATACTTTATTCGTATATTAAAGGGTGAACCTTATTAAGGGCTTTGTTAATGCTGTTCCCCTAGATAGTAAGCAGGGTATTAGTCAAAAAGCGTATTCCAATTTATGCTACTATGCGCTTTAATGTCATTATACTCAAAGCGCTTACATTGGGCGTCTAAAGGGTGTTTTACGTAAAAGTTAATGGGGTGCTATATGTCTGTGTCTATGGTGACGATGCTAAAAGATGGGCAGCAATATTTAGATACTTGGCCGGTTCGAAAGGAGCTATTCGCTCATTTTCCTGACTGTCGTGTGGTCTCTGCTACTCGCTTCTCAATAAAAGCCATGCCGCCCGCGGCGATATTGGCGTGCGCATTACTTTTACAGAATATGGGGATAAGTTATATACCGCAAACTATCGCTATTGGGGCATTCTTCCTAAGCTTACCCCTTCAAGGTTTACTTTGGTTAGGTCATCGCTCAAACCAACAATTGCCCCCCGCACTAAAGCAGTGGTATCAGGAAATTCATGGTAAAATGCGCGCTCAAGGCTGCAATGTTGCTGCCATAAAATCAAAACCTCGATATCGAGAATTAGCCGCCTTGTTGAAAACTGCGTTTAGCGACTTAGATAGGGTATTTACCCAGCAATGGTTTCGTTAAACCGGCGATAAAACCTGCTTGCAGCGCTTACATTGGTATTTCGTACCCTTTTGAATTTTATTGTGTCGACGGATGCTTAGTCGGTGTTCACCACATCCACATTGATACGCAAATCTGTCACCTAACACAGCATTAATATCAAAACTATGGGTAGTATTCGGGGGACGTTTAAACACACCCAGCATGATTGATTGCCATTCTTTACCATGGGGTTTAACCTTTCCAAATAATTGCCATACGAGTAAATGACTAATCTCATGTGGTATTACATCGTCATGGTATTCCGATTCATTATCGCTATATAACAGTGGATGTAGATTGATTCTATTTTGCTGAAGGAATGCAGTACCGGCGTTTTTTCCTGAACGTCGAAAAGAGAGTGTAGGGCGGGGGAAAGTACGATTGAAATAGGCATCAGCCTGTTGGTATAAAACATCGACACGCCCCGCTATTCGCTGACGCTGTGCCGATGTTAGGTCGTAAGTAGCGATAAAGGGTCTACCCTTTATTATTCAACGTTACAAGGCAAACATAACACATAGGTGCCCATAGGGTCGTTTAGTTTGCTAAACGTATCAAACTCACCAAGTACACGTTTTACTTCACCTATAAGTGCAGTATTAGAATGGGCGAACTGCCACTTTCCGACTACCGCAAGCGCTTGGCCGAAAAACTCTTTCCAAAATAATTCTTGGGGAGAAAGCGAGCGAGTTACATAAAACGTATCGTAATTATCGAGTTCTGCAATTTCTGCGGCCGATGCGATAGCGTCATCAAGATCACCCAGTTCGTCAACTAAACCGCGTTCCAATGCATCTGTTCCCACCCAAACGCGACCTTGCGCGATATCGTCAACTTGCTGAATACTTAGCTCACGAGCGCTCGAAACAATGTTAAGAAATTTTGAATAGGTATTTTCAATACTGTATTGAATAACTTGACCATATTGCTGCGGCAAAGGACGAAGCGGTGAGAAACCCGCTAGTTCAGTAGTGCCGACGCCATCAGTATGCACACCGAGATAATCAAGAGAGTTCTCATAGGTCATGAACATACCAAATACGCCAATTGACCCGGTAATTGTACTGGGACTTGCAAATATGCGATCGGCCCCCGCAGCAATCCAATAACCACCAGAGGCTGCGTAGGTACTCATTGAAACTACCACAGGCTTGCCTACTTTTTGAAGTTCTAATACTTCTTGTCGTATTACCTCTGACGCAGTGGCACTACCTCCAGGAGAATCGATTTGTAATACTACTGCTTCTACCTCGTCGTCTAACCGAGCCTTGCGAAGAAGACGGGCTGTGCTATCGCCGCCTATGGTGCCTGCAGGCTGGTCGCCGTCCACAATCGTTCCTTTCGCTACCACAATCGCAATTTTATCTAAATCGTTAGGTATTTCAGGCACAGGGGCGTTAATTACATTCCAATAGGTATCATAGGCGGTAATGTTTACACCACTAGGGTTATCATCTTCACCCACTAATTCAATAAGTTCGCTGCGCACTTCTTCGCGGGTTTTTAATCCATCTACCCAATTATTGTCGAGGGCATACTGTGCAAAGTCGCCGCCTACACGTTCAAACTTCGCCACCAAACCATCTAAGGTTTCATCAAAGTTTGATAGTGGTACACCACGGGCTTCAGCTACATCATGTTTATACTGTGACCAGTAGGCTTCAAGCCACTTTTTCGACGCTTCTTTAGATGCTTCTGACATGTCATTGCGGATCATGGGTTCTACCGCAGATTTGTAGGTGCCAACACGGAAAATATGGGTAGTGACTTTAAGCTTATCTAGCAAGTCTTTAATGTATAGCCCGTAGCGGCCATAGCCATCAAGAAGCACTGAACCCATTGGGTTAAGGTAAATATGGTCGGCATGAGCAGCTAAGTAGTATTGGTCCTGTGTGTAATAATCGCCAATTGCGTAAACAGGCTTTTCAGAGGTTTTAAAGTCATCAAGGGCATTTGCAATGGTACGAAGCTTATCTAGACCGCCGCCGGATAAGCCTTGAAGATCAAGGACAAGGGCTTTAATTCGTCTGTCTTGTTTAGCGTTTTCAATCACCTTTAAGACATCTCTAACCAAAATTTCGGCTTCTTCTGGTTCTGAACCTAAAGCGTCTTGCAAAAATTGTTCGAAAGGATCGACACTAACTTTTTCAATTACCAAACGCCCTTCTAGGGTTAGCATTAAGGCGCTGCCCGACTTAACGGAGAGTTTATTATCGTCTTGGGATGCGATGGCTATGATAATACCGATGAAAAGTACTAAGAATATAATATTGAAAAATAGTTTTCGTGAAAAATTTAATACCGCCCATAAGCCGGTGAACAAGGACTTAGTCCAGTTTCCTTTGGCTGCCATATATATTACTACCTTTAGTTAGATTATCCCTATTATGTTACCGCGCCCTAGTTAGATCGATAACTTAATTGTAATTCTTTGTAACCTGATGACACTAGCATTTAAGCGTCACTATTATCGTCGTGTGCTATCCATTGCGCAATAAGTTGTGCGATACGTTTATGCTCGTTCTCGCTAAACAACATCATTAGTTCGCCATTTGCCTTTTTATAGTGCACCTTTTGGTGGCCACGGGTGAATAACCGGTTAAGTGCCGAGCCTGGCTTTTTGGCCATAGCTTGTCTGGAGGACGTTTTTGCTTTGTGTTTCACGCAGTTAATTTCTCCCGAATATAGCCTTGTTGCTATGCCATAGTAGCGTGTTAATTCACGGGATTAAAATCATTCTTTGTCACTGGTCTTTTTGGTAGACAAATCGTAGGATCACACGTAACTCCCTTAAGCCTGTTAGAAAGGATAACCCATGGACGCACTTACCCTATTATTAAACCGCAGTTCACAACCTCGTTTAAGCGCGCCAGCGCCTAGCCAAGAAGCATTAGAGAACATTATGCAAGCCGCGTTACGCGCCCCTGATCACGCTTGTTTGACGCCGTGGCGTTACATTGTATGTGAAGGCAAAGGGCTCGACAAATTAGGTAACTTATTCGAACAGTCAGCCATAGCGAATGACAAGAGTGAAAAAGAGATAGAAAGGGCAGTGCAATTACCGCATCGTGCGCCTATGGTTATTGTGGCTACCGCAAAATATGTAGAGCATGAAAAGGTGCCTAGAGTTGAGCAAGTCGCGTCAGCGGCATGTGGTGTCATGGCCATGCAAATGGCAGCAGTAGCACAAGGCTTTAACGGCATGTGGCGTTCAGGAAGTTATGCTCACTGTGAAATTGTACGCCGCGGCTTGGGGCTGGCTGAAGAAGACGAGTTGGTTGGTTTTTTATACCTAGGAACACCTTCTTTTGAGCCAGCGCCAAAGCCGCAACGCGACGCCAGCGATTACTTTGAATTTTGGCGCTAATCCAGCGCCAATTCTACTTGGTAACCTGCGTATTTACGGATGTTGATAACACGGTCGTTATCAAGCATCCAGTACTGCCCTTTAATCCCTGTCAAAATACCCCTAAATTCCGGTGTTTTGTCTAAGTTTATAGACTTTATTTTTTCGGGGTAGGCGGTAACCGGGTAGTGGATATCATGGATAGGGCCATCGACTTCAGATACCGCCTGTAGGCCTTTTTCTTGTTGTAGTGACGCTAAGCCATCAGCAATATTATCAAGCAGCGTGCGTTTCACCTGGGCTAAATCTGCTCCTTCGGGTTGGCCTTTTAACATAGTACGCCAATTCGTTTTATCGCCTATGTGTGCTTTGCATAGGGTTTCCACTAATCCACTGGTAAGGCGGTCTGGAACCCTTAGCATCACTGTAGCTTGCGTAGCGCCTTGATCTATCCAACGTGACGAAACTTGGTCGGTAACATGGCGAGTAATTCCCACTTTTAGCGTGCCGGTGTTTGCGATATAGACAAAATGATCGCTAAAACAAAACTCTTCGCCCCATTCGGGTTCCCTGCATGTACCTTCGTGATAATGACATTTTTCCGGCTTAATAATACAGCTATCACATTGTGCCAACGATATTAAACACGGGTAACAATAGCCTTGATTGAAACTCTTTTTAGTCTTGCGATTACAGTGAACGCAGTTTATCTCGCCTAGGTGGCGAACAGATACCTGTTGACCAATCAAAGGATTCAGCTCGACCCTTGCCTCGCCAATGGGCAATTGATACGACACATGGTTATTTTCATCAGCAAGAGGGCGCATCTTACGAAGCGCCCCTGTATATACAGTTGTCATTATTAATCTTTCCTATTCACTTAACTCACCGCGTAAATTTTGGGTGAGAAGTGTTTTCATTTCATTAAATGGCAGCTTCTTACTTAGTAGGTAATGCAACTTAGCAAGGGCCGCCTCTGGCGTCATATCGCTACCAGAAAGAACTCCGGCTTCCTGCAAACCGTGACCGGTGGCATAGCCACTCATATTTACACGCCCGCGCATACATTGGGTACAGTTAAGCACCGGGATTTCTCGCTCCCGTGCATAATCGAGTTGCTCTATAAGAGACGCTGTTTGTGGTGCGTTGCCTACACCGTAACTAAGCAAAATAAGTGCATTAACCGGCTGCTGTAAGGTGTTCTTTAATACTTCAGAAGAAATACCTGGATACAGGCTTACCATGCCAATAGGTTGCGCTTCTACGGGCGATACTACCAATGGCTTATTACTTGGCTGGGCTTTTTCGCCCGCCTTCATGCGAATATTTATTCCAGCTTCTAATAATGGGGGAAAGTTGGGTGAGTCGAAGGCATTAAATCCATCGGCGTCTACTTTTCTGCTTCGGTTGCCACGTAGCAAACGATTATTGAAAAACAAACTAACTTCGGCAATAGGGTAGTTTGCCGCCACATAGAGAGCGTTAAGAAGATTTACTTGGCCATCTGAACGCAATTCTGCGAGCGGTATTTGAGAGCCAGTTACAATAACCGGTTTACTCAACCCTTCTAACATAAAACTAAGGGCTGAAGAGGTATAAGCCATGGTGTCAGTACCATGCAGTATAATGAACCCATCATACTTGTCATAGTTAGCTAATATATCTTCAGCTATACGTTGCCAGTCAGACGGGTCCATATCAGAAGAGTCAATTAAATTATCATACTCATGTAACGTGAATAAGGGCATTTCTGGCCGATGGAATTCGGGCATATTTGAAAGCGTATTCCCTAAGAAGCCTGCCGCTGGCACATAGCCTTGCGCGGAAGGCTTCATACCGATAGTGCCGCCTGTATAGGCAATATAAATGTGCTTACGCATGAAGTAACCTTTGGGTACTATTTTTTAATTATAGGTAATACTAAAACGCAAAGAAGCGGCTAACATGCCGCTTCCTTTTCGCCTTTGAGGTTAAGCTATTTACTTAACTTCTTTGCCGGCAGCCTGTTGATCCGCATGATAGCTAGAACGAACCATAGGGCCGCTGGCGGCATGGGTAAAGCCTATTTCTTTGGCATATGCGCCGAGGGCATCAAACTCTTTTGGATGAACATAGCGCTTCACCGGGTAGTGGTGACGACTAGGTTGCAAGTATTGCCCTAGCGTTAGCATGTCAACATCATGGGCACGCAAATCACGAAGTACCGCTTCTATCTCTTCAATTTCTTCACCCATACCCATCATCAAACCAGACTTGGTTAGTACATTAGGATGTTGTGCTTTAAATTTCTTTAGAAGATCGAGTGACCACTGGTAATTAGCCCCAGGGCGGCACTCGCGATATAGCTTAGGTATCGTTTCTAAGTTGTGGTTAAATACATCAGGCACGCCATTTTTAAATATTTCTAAGGCGCGATCCATACGGCCTCTGAAATCGGGCACTAAAACTTCAATTGTCGTTTCAGGGCTATGCTCACGAATAGCATTGATGCAGTCAACAAAGTGCTGCGCGCCGCCATCTCTTAAGTCATCACGGTCTACTGATGTAATAACCACATAACGTAGTTTCATTTCAGCGATGGTCTTAGCCAGTTTTTCAGGTTCTTCCGCACTTGGGGGCAGAGGCTTCCCATGCGCAACATCACAAAATGGACAACGACGGGTACAAATATCACCCAGGATCATAAACGTAGCCGTGCCGTGATTGAAACACTCGGCCAAATTAGGACAACTGGCCTCTTCGCATACCGAGTGAAGATTATTTTTGCGCAATGTTTTCTTGATATGGTCAATACGATCAGTGGTACGAGGCAACTTGATCTTAATCCACTCAGGCTTACGCAGCATTTCTTCCTTTTCGGTAGGAACAATGGTGACGGGAATATGTTTTACTTTTTCGTCATCGCGGAGTTTGACTCCAGCTCTAGGTCGTGCGTTACTCATCAAAACCTTCTTTAAATTCTTTGTCCGTGATTGAAAGTGCGTCTAGTAGCAGGTTGGTTAGCGCCTGACCTGCGTCTTTCAGAGAGTCGGGCCCATTTAAACTTGCAGTATCAATCATTTCCATACCGGAATAACCGCAAGGGTTAATACGCTGAAACGGTGATAGATCCATATTAACATTTAATGCTAGCCCATGAAATGAACAACCGTTACGAATACGTAACCCCAATGAGCAAACCTTTTTTTCGTCCACATATACACCTGGCGCATCGGGCTTAGGGTATGCCGTAATATCGAATTTAGCGAGAAAATTCACCACCGCTTCTTCCATTGCGGTAACTAAATGACGTACACCTAGCTTACGGCGTTTAATATTCAGCAATAAATAGATAACTTGTTGACCAGGACCATGATAGGTAACTTGGCCGCCTCGGTCTACCTGAACCACAGGAATATCTCCGGGCATAAGAATATGCTCGGCTTTGCCCGCTTGGCCCTGGGTAAAAACCGGGTGGTGCTCGACCAGCCAGATTTCATCCTGCGTAGACGCATCACGGTTATCTGTAAAAGCCTGCATGGCCTGCCATACTGGCTCATAATCACGCAGTCCCAGTTGGCGAATAAGCACCGTGTCGGTCACTGCACTCACTTATAGTACAACCCGAACAAGTTCTAGTTTTGCCAACTCAGTATAAATAAGTTCCATATGTTCTTTACTGGTTACGCGCACACTTACCGATACAGAATGGTAGTTACCTTTACTGCTAGGTTTTACAGAAGGGGCGTAATCGCCCGGTGCATGCTCTTGTAAGCAGGCAATAACATGATGCGGGAGTTGTTCATCTGCCACACCCATCACTTTAAAGGTTTGATGGGTTGGAAAATCAAGAAGTTCGTCAAAACGGGTATCCATGCGATATCCTCGGGTACAGTCGTTAAATACAAAAACGGCCGGATTATAACAAATCTGGCCGTCCTTGAACTAGCTTTAAACGGGTTTATTTAGTCATCGAAACCCAGTTGAAGCATAATGTAATCCTTTATTTGATTAAAGAAGCTGCCTTCTTTTACTTCTTGCAAGGTAACCAATGGATAGGTTGCTACATCTTCACCATCTAGCTGCAGGTAAAGCGTACCTACAACTTCACCTTTTGCCAGCGGTGCTTCAAGCTTTTTATCTAGTTCAAAGTTCGCTTCTAGGTTAGCTGCCTGGCCGCGTGGGATAGTAATGGGGGTAGATTGATTAATTCCAAGATCTACTGTTTCTCTGTCTCCCATATAAATACGGTGGGCTACGAAGCTATGCCCCGCTTGGTAAGGGGTAAGGGTTTCAAAAAATCTGAAGCCATATTTTAGTAGCTTTTTGTTTTCTACCTTACGGGCGCGCTCACTATCTGTGCCCATGACCACTGAAATAAGGCGCATACCCCCTTGCTCAGCTGAGGTGATAAGGCTATAGCCAGCATCTGAAGTGTGTCCTGTTTTAATGCCATCTACGTTTAGGCTTTTGTCCCATAAAAGGCTGTTTCGGTTGTATTGCTTAATGCCGTTATAGGTAAACTCTTTTTCGCTGTATAGCTTATACATCTCAGGCGTTTCAGCGATAAGGGCACGGGATAGCGTAGCCATATCGCGGGGCGTAGTGTAATGATCAGGGTCGTGTAAACCATGGGCATTAACAAAGTTTGAGCCTGTCATACCTAATGCTGCAGCGTGAGCATTCATCATGCTTGCAAAGGCGGCCTGCGAACCTGCTACATGCTCGGCCATTGCCACGCACGCATCGTTTCCTGATTGCACTACAATACCGCGCAGTAAGTCGCGTACAGAAACTTGCGTGCCTACTTCAATAAACATTTTAGACGAATCGGGGAATTTCTTAGCCCAGGCGTTTTCTGAGATAGTAACTTCATCATCAAGGCTAATGTTGCCTGCTTGCAATTCCTTACCGATGACATAAATGGTCATTATTTTTGTAAGGCTGGCTGGTGCAAGTTGCATGTCTGCGTTTTTATCGGCAATGACATGGCCTGTTTCATAGTCGGTTAAAAGAAAACCTTCAGCGGCAACTGACGGTGCCGGTGGTGTTACCACAGCACCATTCGCAGAATTAGCGACGAGGGTTAAAACACTCATCAGTAAAAAAGCGAAAGAAAGGAAAGACGGGTTAGCGCGTTGACTTGTTCTGAGCATGATTATAGTTCTTTGACCGTTTATTATCCGTGTATAGCTAACGGTTGGGCGAACCCATGTTAGCCGTAAGTACTGTTAGGGTGGAATTCTAACGTATGGCATCTACTACGACTAGGTTTTAACGAAAAAGTTTACTAGAAACTAGGGATTAGGCGATGAATGCCCCCTAATGAACTGTAAACGGCGATAATTCTGCCTCGCTGTGCCTTATTGTCGCCACAATTGCCCATAGCTGCGTGTGCTTATAACGTACGTTTTACCGTGTAGGCATTCGGGTAGCCATTTTCTTTAAGTTGATTTAACAACGCCTCGGCGGTTGAATCATCGGCAATAGGCCCTAATTGAAGCTTGTATATATTATCCACAAGAGGCAACTGAGTAGGCACTTGATAGAGGGCGGAAAGTACGTTTGAAATAGATTTTGCCCGGGCCATGTCCGATAGTGCCGCTACTTGTATATAGATACCATCTTGCACGGATACTTCGTTGTTTTGCTCAACATTAGAAAGCAAAGCGGGTTCTGTTGGGGGAGTAATACCAATATACTCATCATAGCTAATAGTAGGCTGCTTACCTACCGTTACATTGTTGTCTTCATCAAAGTGAATTACTTCAATCTTCACTTTAGCGGTTCCTTTTTGATGGTAATCTAATTTTACCGCCGCAGCATAAGATAAATCGATAATACGGTTATCATGAAATGGCCCGCGGTCGTTCACCCGAACGATGGCTTGCTTTGAATTATCTAGGTTGGTCACTCTAACGTAAGAAGGTAAGGGCAGCGTTTTATGGGCACCAGACATCGCGAACATATTATACGTTTCGCCGTTTGACGTAAGGTGGCCGTGAAACTTTTGACCATACCAGCTGGCATAGCCAACTTGTTCAAACCCTTTGCCTGTTGTAAGCGGGGTATATTGTTTGCCTAGTACCTCATAGGGGCGGCTATTGAACATTCGATAGGCTTCGTACCTTGGCACCGCATCTAATGTTTCAGGCTTTTTGGCCACATGTCGGGGGGCTGAATCTTGCTGTTGCGTGTAGCGGCTCTTAGGCGCTGTCTGACAGCCAGCTAACAAGGCACAAGCAACGAAAAAAATAACAAAGTAGCAGGTTTTCATCGTGACATTAATCGGGTTTGTGTGGCAATTGACATGAGCATGCCAAAACCAGCCATTAATGTCACCATTGACGTGCCTCCATAACTTACCAACGGCAAGGGCACACCTACCACGGGCAATAGCCCTGATACCATTCCCATATTAACGAAAACATACACAAAAAAGGTAAGAGTAATACTGCCAGCGAGTAACTTTGAAAACGCATCTTGTGCTCGGTTAGCAATAATAAGTCCCCGCAAAATAATAAAAAGGTAGATGGCAAGCAATACCATTACGCCTGTAAGCCCAAACTCTTCACTAAATACGGAGAAAATAAAGTCGGTGTGGCGCTCAGGAAGGAACTCTAATTGCGATTGAGTCCCTTGTAGCCAGCCTTTGCCATCGATACCGCCAGAACCTATGGCGATCTTCGATTGGATAATATGGTAACCCGACCCAAGCGGGTCGCTTTCTGGGTTTAAAAAGGTAAGTACCCGTTGCTTTTGATACTCCTTCATAAGGAAAAACCACATAATGGGTGCAAATGCGCCGCCCAGTAAGCTAACGAAGCCGATTAATCGCCAACTCATACCGGCGAGGAATATGGCAAACACGCCAGAACTTGCAATAAGCAGTGCAGTGCCCAAATCCGGTTGTTTGGCAATAAGCACCGTAGGGACAGCTACCAAACCGAAACCGATGACAATATTCATTAAACGGGGAGGCAGATTAAACTGACTGATATACCAAGCAACCATCATAGGTACCGCAAGTTTCATTAGCTCTGAAGGCTGAAACCGCAAAACCTTTAAATCTAGCCAGCGCTGCGCTCCTTTACCTACATCACCAAACAGCAGCACCGCCGCTAACATTAACAGCCCCACAATATAGGCGTATGGCGAGAGTCGCCGATATGCGCCACTGGGAAACTGGGCAAGTACTATCATTACGATAAAGCTTATAGCTAGACGGGTTATTTGTCGCTCTACCTGCCCCTCATCTTGGCCTGAAGCCGAATATAAGGTAACAAGGCCAACAGACATTAATACGAGTAAGCCTAATAATAGCCAACCATCAATATGAATACGTTGTAAGAAGTTGGTTTTGTTAGGGTTTAAGGTATTGCTTTTCATGCTTAGGGGTGCCCCTTGGCAATGGCAGGTTCAAACAATCTATCGCGGAAGTAAAAATCCATAATTTGACGCGCCACGGGGGCAGCATTGGAGCTACCGCCGCCGGCGTTTTCTAATACTACAGTCAGGGAGATCTCGGGGTCGTTGAACGGCGCAAAGCCTACGTACATGGCATTATCGCGTAGATGCTCGTCAACTTTTTCTGCGTCGTATTTTTCGTTTTGACCTACCGAAAAAAGCTGTGCAGTACCGGTTTTTCCGGCGGGGTCGTATTCAGTGCCTTTGAACGCATTCCGTGCAGTACCTTGTTCACCGTGGATAACATCATGCATAGCGCTAAGGACGATATCGAGGTTATTTGGGTCTTTTATTAGCATTGGTGCAAGATGTTTGAGCGGCAATACATCTACGCTGTCATCGCTATTTTTATAGCCTCGAATAATTTGCGGGATAACGCGTTCGCCGCGGTTAATAAGCGTATTTAGCGAGTTGGTCAATTGTATTGGTGTGGCTGTCCAGAAGCTTTGCCCAATGCCCACAGGAATGGTATCGCCTATATACCATGGTTGATTAAAACGGGCGCGTTTCCACCCTCTACTAGGCATATTAGCATCTGACTCTTCGTATAAATCGACACCGGTAAAATCACCAAAACCAAATTGATACATGGCTTCACTAATTTTATCAATCCCTAGCTTATAGGCTAAATCGTAGTAATAGGTATCGCAAGATACTTCAATCGCTTTTGATACATTTACTTCGCCGTGGCCCCATTTTTTCCAATCGCGCCATACATGAGATACGTTAGGTAGCTTGTAGCGGCCGTTGTCGAAAATAGTATAGTCTTCTGTAACCACGCCTTCCTCTAGGCCTAGTAACGCTAAGTGTGGTTTTATAGTCGAGGCGGGGGGATACTGGCCCTGGGTTGCTCGGTTTATCAAAGGGCGATCTGTTGAATTAAGTAAGGCAGAGTAATTCTTGCTACTAATGCCATGAACAAATAGGTTTGGATCGTAGCTAGGGTTAGAATAAAGCGCTAAAACCCCCCCGGTCTTCACATCGGTTACTACCACCGCACCTCGCTGACCCTCTAAGGCTTTTTGTGCAGCTAGTTGCAATTCAATATCGATATTAAGCACAATGTCTTTGCCAGGGACCGGCGGGGTAGTATCGAGCACGCGAATTATGCGCCCTTGGTTGTTCACTTCCACCTGCTGATACCCTACGGTGCCATGAAGTAATTCTTCATGGTACTTCTCGATACCCAGCTTACCAATATCGTGAGTGGCGGCGTAATTGGCTTCTTGGCCAGCTTCTACCAGTTTTTGTAAATCTTTTTTATTGATACGCGCCACGTAACCAAGCATATGGGTTAGGGTTTCTTTGTACGGATAATGGCGGGCGAGGCGAGCTTCTATTTGCACCCCAGGGAACAAGTGCTTACTGGCAGAAAAAAGGGCGACGTCTTCTTCGCTTAACGTGGTGCGAATAGCAACTGGTTTGAAACGGCGTTGGCCCTTTAAACTTTTCTCGAAGCGTTCTCGCTCTTCGGTGGTAATTCCCATTAGTTGGGTAAGACGGCGCAACGTTTGTTCTAAATCGTCGGTTTGTTCTGGAATAATTTCTAAATTAAACACTGGGCGGTTTTCGGCTAACAACACCCCGTTTCTATCAAAAATTAGGCCGCGGTTAGGGGCTACCGGCAGTACTTTTATTCTATTGCCATTAGAACGGGTTTGATAATCTTCATACTGTTCGACTTGTAACGAATACAGATTATTAAGCACAATACCTAACATAAGCACGACAACAGCAAAGGCAATCACTGCCCGACGCGCAAATAAATTGGCTTCTGCCGAGTGATCGCGAATCATTTGACGCTTGCGCTGCATAGGCTAGAAGTCCATTACTCTCGGTGATAGGGGTGGTTTTGCGTAACTGACCATGCGCGATACAGGCTCTCAGCAAGGATGATACGTACAAGTGGGTGGGGCAGGGTTAGCGCAGACAATGACCACTTTTGTTCAGAGGCAGCAATACACGAGGGCGCGAGCCCTTCAGGGCCACCGATAAGTAGACTGACGTCACGGCCATCCATCTTCCAACTGTCCAATTGTTTCGCTAAGGTAGGGGTATCCCAAGGTTTTCCAGTTACCTCAAGGGTTACCACTTTATTACCTTTAGGAATGGCAGCAAGCATTTGCTCGCCTTCTTTATCAAGGATGCGCTTTATGTCAGCGTTTTTACCTCGTTTACCTGCGGTTATTTCAGTAAAATAGACAGGCAGGTCGGCAGGGAAGCGGCGAATAAATTCATCTACGCCTGTATTAACCCAGGCTGGCATTTTAGTACCAACAGCGACAATTTGTATTCGCACTACAGGTTCCTTTGCTATTTTGCATGGCTACCTATGCCGCAAAAAATACGGCAAGGTGGCGTGTATTTAGACGATGTAGACTATGACCAGAGTTTTTCTAACTGGTAAAAGTCACGCGATTCATCTTGCATAACATGCACAATAACATCACCAAAATCGACAAGGACCCATTCTCCAGTTTCTTTACCTTCAATACTGGTAGGTGCGATATTAGCCTGTTTAGCTTCTACCACCATATTTTCTGCAATTGCAACCACATGGCGTTTAGAGTTACCTGAACAAATAATCATGGTATCTGTAATGCTAGATTTGCCACGAACATCCAGTTCGATAATGTCGCGGCCTTTCATGTCGTCTATTTTGTCTTTAACGAACTGATTGAGTTGTTGACTCTCCAAGTGTTTTCCTCACTAATTTGATAAATCTTGGTATAACTGATGTGTGTCGATATAGTCTATAACCTTAGGCGGAACCCATTTTTTCAATAGGTCTGCCTGCGCTGACGATGTCGAAGCGACGGCGCTGCGCAATTCGGTTGAAGACACGGGGTGAAGTGGGGTATCTGCGAGTATTACACAACCATGTTGTTTTTCATGTAATTGGGAATAATCGTCGGTTTTATTAGCATCTAACCAAGCTACTATCGACGATGGAGGCGAAAAACGCTCGCCATCGCGACGCATCACTACTAAGTGACAGTAATCGAGTAGACGCTCCCACTCAAACCAAGACTCAATATTATACAGAGAATCTGCGCCAATGAAAAAGCAGATTGAATCTTGATGTTTTTGCTGTAAACATTCCAGTGTACGAACGGTATATGATGGGCTGGGCAATGACAGTTCCAGCGATTCTACATATAACCTGGGGTCTTCGGTACAGCATAATTCCACCATGTTTACCCGATGGTTTTCATTCACTGACACCTGTTTGTGCGGCGCTATCTTACAGGGCATGAGTCCTAAAGCAGAAACGCCTATGCTATCAAGTAAAGATAAGGCGGGCTTAATATGCCCGTAGTGCGGGGGATTGAAGGTGCCACCGAGTATTGCACGCAACGCCATATTGCTAGGCTTCCATAAGCGGAATGTGATAAATATTAATGCCCATAAATAGCATACATAAGTGACATAACTTTACGAAAGGCTTGCTAACCACATTTTGTTTAAAAGCTAAGTCAGCTTCAGTGAGTGCCTGTTGTATACTCAATAAACTTTCCGCGTTAAGACGATTCATTGCTTGTTGGTAATAAGCTTGACGGTTTCGCCAAATACCGTATTTTTGCCATTGTATTGGCTCGCGGCTTTGGGCAGCAGCGTGAAGCTTCCACAAGGTTTCCCATTCGCGTATTAGCGCCCAAATAATAATATTGGGTTCTAGCCCCTCACTTTCTAACCTATAGAGCATTTTTACACAGCGCGTACTATCCCCTGCTAGCATGACATCAACCAATTGAAAAACGTTATAGCGGGATTGATCCACCATTGCGTACTCAATTTGCTCATCGGTCACGGTACTTTTTGGGTAGAGCAGGGCCAATTTATCTATTTCTTGCTTGGCAGCAAGCATATTCCCTTCACAAAAATCAGCAATTATTTTAAGCCCGGTGGCACTGACGGACAAACCATGATGTTGAAGTTGCTGATTTAACCAACTGGATAGTTGCCGTCCTTCTAAGGGATAGCAAAGTACTGAAACGCCTTTCGCATCAAGTACTTTAAACCACTTACCCCGTTGCACGTCTTTACCTATTTTGGGGCCATGAACCAACAATAAAATATCTGGGTTCAATGTGTCTGCTATTTGCTGCAACATCTTGCTGCCTTCTGCCCCTGGCTTGCCCGTGGGTAACTCTAACTCAATAAATTGCTGAGAAGAGAATAGCGACATACTCTGGGTGGCGTCTAACAGTTGGTTCCAAGAGAACCCTGTATCGGCGACTAAAACCGTACGTTCTTCGAAGCCATTTTTCTTAGCAAGGGCGCGAATACTTTCGATAACATCGAATTTTTGTTGAGGCTCGTCACCAAATACCAGATAACACGGTTTCAACCCTTGCGCTATTTCCTTGTTAAACTGGTTAGGATAAATTTGCATAAACTAGAGGTTAGTCTGTTGTACGTTGGCTTGACTGGATAAGCGACGAATAATGATGTCGGCCGCTTCAACGCGCATTTCTTCTAGCACTAAATCGAGTTCCCTTGACTTTGCAAGCACCTGATCAGGGTCGTCTTGATAATCACGGATTACTTCAAAATTCGCGAGAATAGCCTGCTTATCAGGAAACTGGACCTTATAGCGAACGTTGTAAATAAGTTCATACTCAGCTACCTGTCCTGACGGGTATACAGACAGTAAGCGGCGCTCTAACGCCTCGGGCATAAGGTACACAGCCACGCCGCTTTTTGTTTCTTCGGTAATTTGTTGTTGATAAATGCCGTTTAAGCCATACACAGTTAAACGCTTATAGAGTGCGCGGCTAAGAGGAGCATGTGCCTTGGCACTGCCTATAATAACCGCATTAACGTTGTCAGGCAGACTCGGGGCACTGCGTAGGTGAAAGCCGCACCCTGAAATGATTACCGCTGCCATCATTGCTACTGTGTAGAGGAAAAAACGGCGCATCATTAGTTCGCCACTATGTTAACAAGGCGGCCAGGAACTACGATGACTTTGCGGATTGTTTTGCCGTCAATAAATTGTTGTACATTTGGCTGCGCCTTTGCATCTGCCTCAATACTCTCTTTACTGGCATCCGCGGCCACCGTAATTTTCGCACGAACTTTACCGTTCACTTGCACTACAATCAGCTTTTCATCTTCTACTAGCGCATCCTTATCCGCTTCAGGCCAAGCTGCTTGCTCGATGTCGCTGTCGTAGCCGAGCATGTGCCATAGGGTATGACAAATATGCGGGGTAATAGGGTTGAGTAGCAGCAGTACCGATTCAACCGCTTCGCGCATAACGGCTATATCCTGCGCTTCATCTTGAGGCGCTTTTTGAAGATGATTTAACAATTCCATAATTGCTGCTATGGCCGTGTTAAATGTTTGACGGCGGCCAAGATCATCACTCACCTTTTGAATTGTTTTGTGTACTTCGCGGCGCAGTGCTTGCTGATTTTTGTTCAGCGCTTTAACGTCAATTGCAACCGCGTCGCCTTTCTCAAGATGCTCGGTAACCAGCTTCCAAATACGACGTAGGAAACGGTTTGCGCCTTCAACACCAGAATCTACCCACTCAAGCGTTTGTTCCGGTGGCGCGGCAAACATAGTAAACAAACGCACGGTATCAGCGCCGTATTGGTTAATAACCTCTTGAGGGTCGATGCCGTTGTTCTTCGACTTTGACATCTTTGTCATACCGCCATGAATAACCGCCTCGCCGTCGCGGGTTAACCACGCCTTAACTATTCGTCCTTTCTCATCTTTTTCAACGGATACTTCGGTAGGTGAGTACCATGTTTTCTTGCCGTTTTCATCTTCACGATAATAAGAGTCGGCCAGTACCATACCTTGACAAAGCAGACGCTTAAATGGTTCATCGGAATCTACTAAGCCTTCATCACGAAGTAACTTGTGGAAGAAACGTGAATACAATAGGTGCAATATTGCATGCTCAATACCGCCAATATACTGATCTACCGGCAACCAATAGTTCGATGACGTTGGGTCAAGCATTGCATCGTGATTAGTTGCACTCGCGTAACGCGCGTAGTACCACGACGATTCCATAAAGGTATCAAAGGTATCAGTTTCACGCGTGGCTGCCTGCCCCTGATAGGTTGCTTTCGACCACTCGGGATCGGCTTTAATAGGCGAGATAACGCCATCCATTTCAACGTCTTCGGGTAATACAACGGGAAGCTCATCGGCTGGAACAGGAACAGACTCGCCGTTTTCTAAGTTTAACATAGGGATAGGCGCACCCCAGTAACGCTGGCGGCTAACGCCCCAGTCGCGAAGACGGTAGTTAACTTTACGCTTACCTCGACCTTTGCTTTCTAGTTCTTTTGCAATAGCATCGAAGGCTTCATCAAAGGCTAACCCATCAAATTTATCAGAATTGATTAAGGTGCCTTTTTCGGTAAATGCCGCTTGCGTAAGATCGCACTCTTGTTGTGCGTCTTCTTGCGCGCGAATAACCTGCTTAATGGTTAGCCCATACTTGCTCGCAAATTCCCAATCCCGCTGGTCGTGTCCGGGTACGGCCATAACTGCGCCAGAGCCATAATCCATTAATACGAAGTTTGCTACCCACACAGGCAGCAACTCGCCGGTAAGGGGGTGAATAGCTTCAATACCTGTAGCGCACCCCTTTTTCTCCATAGTCGCAAGCTCTGCTTCCGCTACTTTAGTGTTTTTACACTCGTCAATAAAAGCCGCAAGTTCAGGGTTATTGTTAGCCGCAAACTCTGCTAAAGGATGTTGCGCTGCAATGGCAACATAGGTAACACCGTAAAATGTATCTGGACGGGTGGTATAGACGGTAAGATCATGTATGCCGCTGGCGTTTTTTGCCAAATCAAAGGTAATATCGACACCTTCTGAGCGACCAATCCAATTTGCCTGCATGGCGCGAACTTGATCAGGCCACTCTTCTAGTTGCTCAAGATCAGTTAACAACTCTTCTGCATAATCTGTGATTTTGATAAACCATTGAGGAATTTCTTTTTGTTCCACCAGCGCGCCTGAACGCCAACCACGGCCGTCGATGACTTGTTCATTCGCTAAAACGGTTTGATCAACAGGGTCCCAGTTAACCGTAGAGTTCTTTTTATAGACTAAACCCTTTTCATATAAGCGGGTAAAGAACCACTGTTCCCATCGATAGTAATCAGGTTTACAGGTGGCGACTTCACGATCCCAATCATACCCAAAGCCTAGCGAGCGCAGCTGAGTTTTCATGTAATCTATATTTGAATAAGTCCACTTTGCTGGGGCTGTTTTGTTATTAATAGCTGCGTTTTCTGCAGGCAGACCAAACGCATCCCATCCCATAGGCTGAAGTACATTTTTACCCTGCATACGTTGGTAACGACTGATTACGTCACCAATGGTGTAATTTCGAACGTGCCCCATATGGAGTCTACCACTGGGGTAAGGGAACATAGAGAGGCAGTAGAACTTTTCTTTATCTGCATCGTCATTTGCTTTAAATGACTGATTTTTTTCCCAGTATTGCTGAACACGTTGTTCTAATTCTTTAGGGTTGTACTGATTTTCGGCCATGAAACTTAGGCTTCCACATTAATATAGGTTTAACGTTAATAAATCCTCTATGAATACGCGCAAAGGCTAAACGGCATAAGCCGAAAACGTATTTATAGAAATTTAACTTACATATAGCCTTATAGAATACCCTAGCGACGTATCCGCGCTCAATAGCTTAGGGAGTTATAGTGCTATATTTATCTGTGCTTGTTGAAAAACTAATCATTCCTGACTAATAGACGGCTTAATTTCGCTGAAATGAACCTGTGTGAGTTTTTTAAAGTTATTTACCGTCTCATGCTTTCGTGCCTCACTGTAACAGGGTTCTGTTTTGGTTTTTAAAAAGCCGAAGGCAATACAATTACCAAACGGGACCTCAAAAAAGCGTGTTTTAGCGATCAAGCCTCGGTTTTTTATTAAAACTTGCTGCTTTATTCATCTATTAGAGAGGCCAAGTGTAATAATGCAGCATAAGGGTTTGACAGACCTTCATTAACGGGTTTCACTTACCACAAAGATTCAAAATATAAGAACTATGTCAGGCGAAATTAAGCATACAGCACTTACTCCTTCTTCTCTTACTCCCACCATCAATCGTAGAGCGATTAATAGTGCGCTTAAAGACGATGAAGCTCTCCATGCTACTTTTATTGGGCAAGAGCGGGCGCGGGAAGCACTTACCTTTGGATTAGGCATACATGCCAAAGGGTATAATTTGTATGTAATGGGTGAACCGGCAACCGGGCGCTTTTCGTTAGTTAAAGATTATATAGAGCGCCATGTAATGGCATTAAATCCACCTGACGATTGGTGCTATATAAATAATTTTGATGACGAACGCGAACCTGTTGCGCTGCGTTTTCCTACCGCGGGGAGTAAAGCCTTTCACGCTGATATAAAGCAGCTGATTGACGATGTACTTGATACATTGCCAGTGACGTTCGATAACCCAGGCTACCAACGCCGTCGTGCCGCTATTTCGCGGGACTTTGATAAAAAATACGATAGCGCTATTGAAGCGCTAGAACGCTATGCAAAAGCCAACGGCGTGGCGATGTTTGAAGAAGAGGGCACCATATCGTTTTCACCTATAGTAAATGGAAAACCCATTAACGACAGCGATTTTGCCACCCTTAACGAGACAGACAGAGAAGGGTTTTATGCGCTAATTGATGATCTCGAAAACCGTTTAAGTGAGAGTTTATTAAGCCTTCCGTCGTGGAAAAGAGAAAATTCGGAGCGCCTGCGTGCCCTCGATAAGCTGACAGCAGAGCAGGGAATTAAGCCGCTTATAAAGTTGCTAGAACACAAGTACGCAGCAGAACTTGGCATTTTAAAATACTTAAAACAACTTAAAACTGCATTGGTAGACGCTATTTTAGTAATAGTGCAAGAAGAGCGTAAAGACGAAAAGAGCGACGAATTCGATAAACGTTTGTTCTTAGAGGAGCAGTTTCTACCTAATGTATTGGTATCAAATACCCTTGGCGACAGTGCACCGATAATCTACGAACCTAACCCAACTTATCAGAATTTATTTGGCAAAATTGAGTACACCAATATTCACGGCAGTGTATATACGAATTATAGGATGATACAGCCCGGCGCACTGCATAGAGCGAATGGTGGTTATTTGTTATTAGATGTCGATCAGCTTATTGAGCAACCCTATGTATGGGATACATTAAAGCTAGCGGTTAAATCCGGTCGCATAAAAATGGACCTGCCACAACAAGATGTGGGGATGGTTAACGCTATTACCTTAACCCCGCAACCCATCGATTTGCAGGTGAAAATCATCCTGTTGGGCTCACGGGATCTCTATTACACCTTGCAAGATTTTGATGATGAATTTGATGAATTGTTTCGTGTATTGGTTGATTTTGATTTAGAAATTCCGGTAACAAGACAAGCGCTTTTCGATTTCGTTGGAAAAGTAAGAATGCATCTTACAAGCCTCAACTTAGCTGGGATCACGGCAAACGCCATGTGCCGTTTGGTGGAATATTCTCTGCGCATGGCTGAACACCAAGAAAAGCTTTCTGCCCATTTCGCAGAAGTCATCGAGTTAGTTAGCGAAGCCCATTATTTTTGCGTGAAAGCAGGCAGTGATACTTTAGAACTTGACCATGTAAAGACGGCACTGGCAGCGAAAAAAAGACGTACAGGGCGAGTAAGCCAAGCATTACTGAACGATATTAAAGAAGGCCATGTGCTTATTGCCACAGACGGAAATGCAGTAGGTAAGGTAAACGGGCTTACCGTGCTTGATATAGGCGATACCGCTTTTGGTACGCCAGCGCGAATTACCTCTACCGTATTTGCCGGCGCTAGCGGCGTGGTAGACATCGAGCGTGAAGTAGAACTCGGCCAACCTATTCATTCAAAGGGGGTTATGTTACTTACTGGCTATCTTGGCTACAAGTACGCCCAACACTTTCCATTAACTCTCTCTGCAAATATAGCGTTAGAACAATCATACGGGCATATTGATGGTGATAGTGCCTCGCTTGGTGAATTAGTCGCGCTTATCTCGGCGCTAACCGAGATCCCTTGCTTACAAGCACTGGCTATTACTGGGTCTATCAATCAGTATGGCGAGGTTCAAGCGGTGGGCGGGGTGAATGAAAAAATAGAAGGCTTTTTCGACCTCTGTCAGCACCGTGGCTTAACCGGCAAACAGGGGGTTATCATTCCGAAATCTAACGCTATTAACCTGGTATTAGACTCAACTGTGGTTGAAGCTGTGAAAAAAGGCGTGTTTCACATATATACGGTGGAAACGGTAGATGACGCGCTCGCCATTCTTATGCAACAAGATGCTGGTGTGCTAAGTAGTCGCGGCCGCTACCCAAAAAATACCATTAACTACCATGCATTGAATCGCCTTTATAATATTTCCCTCATGGTCAATGGGGGGGAGGGCGAATAGCGATAGGCTTTATCTATGCCCCTTGTTCCGGTGCCTAATTTGCCTGCAACCGTATCCACGATAACAAATGGCCACGATAACAAGTGGCCATTGATATAATTCCTACGCTGTTAGAGGAGGGGTAATGTGTCTACGGGCGCTCAATTATTTAGCGGGCATCCGTAAACCACCGTCTAAACGTATTGTTTCGCCATTGATATAACTGTTTTGCGCCAAATGTATAACTAATTTGGCAAATTCTTCTGGTAACCCTAAACGTTTAGGAAATTGCACGTTCGCCGATAGGGCATCTTGTACTTTTTCCGGCATCGCGAGTAGCATAGGCGTGCCCATTACTCCCGGCGCTATGGTGTTTACACGAATTCCCAAAGGCGCTAAATCTCGCGCCATGGGTAGCGTTAGCGCAATAATGCCACCTTTACTGGCTGCGTAGGCAGTTTGACCAATTTGACCTTCATAGCCGGCCACAGAGGCGGTATTTATGATGACACCGCGTTCACCCTCATCATTGATAGGCGCTTGCTTTGCCATAACACTGGCAACTAAACGGGCGACATTAAAACTACCCACTAAGTTAATATCAATGGTTGATTGAAATTCGGCTAAAGGCGCAGGCGTGCCTTCCCTATCGAGTATTCGTTTCGCCGGGGCTATACCCGCGCAGTTAACGCATAACCTAATATCGCCAAATTTATCGCTACAGGCCTCGAGCGCATTAGCGACACTCGACTCATCGCGTACATCTACCTGTACGAAAAAGGTATGTTCTTCGCCTAACTCGGCCACGCGCTGCGCGCCAACATCGCCATTCATGTCGAGTAAGCAAACGTTGGCCCCCGAGTTTCTAAGCGCTACTGCGGTGGCATGACCAAGACCGGAGCAGCCGCCAGTTACAAGGGCAGTTAAATTTTCTAATTGCATATATTTCCCGTGAATTAGATTATAGTTATTAACATAATCTTAACGGGTAAGGCGGGGAAAAACTACGATGCCGGCCGAAACCGGCAAAGGTGAGTGATTTATTTTGGCAACTGTATTTTACGCTCTTCACTTGGGCGGTATAGTATTAGTGTGTGACCAATAACCTGAAGTTTTTCAGCATTGGTTTCACGAACTATAGCGTCAATGATGAGCGATTTTTCGTCGCGATCGTCAGTTGGTACCTTAACTTTAATTAATTCGTGGAAGTTTAGGGCGTTGTCTATTTCCGCTACAACCCCCTCTGTAAGGCCGTTTGCACCTAGTTGCACAATTGGCTTGAGCGGGTGCGCAAGGCCTTTAAGAAATTGTTTCTGTTTATTTGAAAGTTTCATGTAGTCAATATTCTTACAATTTATCTATAAGTTTTAGCTTGAAATAACGTATTCTAACGCCATCTTCTCTACAATCCTAATGACATTGTAATAGAATGACAAAAAAGAAACACTCCGCCAGCAGTAAACGTTGGCTACAAGAACATTTTGATGACCATTATGTGCAAAAAGCACAAAAGCAGGGTAAGCGTTCTCGTGCCTTCTTCAAATTAGAAGAAGTGCAGCAAAAAGATAAGCTTATTAAACCGGGTATGACAGTAGTCGACCTAGGTGCTGCGCCAGGGGGATGGTCTCAGTTAGCGGCAGAATTAGTCGGCGATAACGGACAAGTTATTGCGTGTGATATTTTACCTATGGATGCCATTGTAGGGGTAGACTTCTTACAAGGCGATTTTCGCGAAGATGCAGTTTTAGATGCACTTTTGAACAGAATTGGCGGAAAGAACGTAGACGTAGTGTTATCTGATATGGCACCTAACTTGTCAGGCAACGCATCTGTTGACCAAGCTGGATCTATGTATCTGTGCGAACTTGCGTTAGATATGTGTCATCAGGTACTTAAACCAGGCGGTAGCTTTGCAATTAAAGTCTTTCAGGGAGAGGGCTTTGATGAATATTTGCGGGCATTGCGCGGTTCATTTACCAGCATAAAAACACGTAAACCAGATTCATCCCGCTCGCGTTCTCGTGAAGTGTATTTGGTGGCTTGTGGGTATAAAGTGTAGTACTCTTTCGAGTAAGCGATTTTCGTTGCGAAAGGTTGTAGGTTAAGTGAACAATATTCAATATTGTTACTCTAACAAGCAGACTTTCGGTTTTTTTAGAGGTTAGTAGCATTGAGCGATATGGCAAAAAATTTAATCTTATGGTTGGTTATCGCCGTTGTGTTGATGTCTGTATTCCAGAGCTTTTCACCTAGTGAATCAGCTCGGTCACAAACAGATTACACAACATTCCTAAGAGAAGCTGAACAGGGAAATATCCGTGAAGTTCGCATCAGTAATGATGGCGAGATTCGTGGTACAAAGCGTTCAGGGGAAACGTTTCAAACCAACGTACCTTACTTCGATGATAAATTAGTATCAGACTTAGTTAAAAACGACGTTCGAGTTTATGGTGAACCACCAGAAGAACAGTCAATTTTAACGTCTATCTTTATCTCTTGGTTCCCCATGCTTCTGCTTATTGGTGTGTGGATCTTTTTCATGCGTCAAATGCAAGGCGGCGGTGGTCGCGGAGCAATGTCGTTTGGTAAGAGTAAAGCCCGTCTTTTAGGCGAAGACCAAATTAAAACCACGTTTGCTGATGTAGCAGGGTGTGATGAAGCGAAAGAGGATGTGTCTGAACTCGTCGATTTCCTAAGAGATCCTTCTAAGTTCCAGAAGCTAGGCGGTAAAATTCCTAAGGGCGTGCTTATGGTAGGTCCTCCAGGCACGGGTAAAACCTTATTAGCAAAAGCCATTGCAGGTGAAGCAAAAGTTCCGTTCTTTACTATCTCTGGTTCTGATTTCGTTGAGATGTTCGTTGGTGTGGGTGCATCCCGTGTACGTGACATGTTTGAACAAGCGAAGAAAGCGGCCCCTTGTATTATTTTCATTGATGAAATTGATGCAGTAGGTCGCCAGCGTGGAGCAGGTTTAGGTGGTGGTCACGATGAGCGTGAACAAACGCTTAACCAAATGCTGGTAGAAATGGACGGCTTTGAAGGCCACGAAGGCATTATTGTTATTGCTGCGACCAACCGCCCAGATGTTCTTGACCCTGCGTTATTGCGTCCTGGCCGTTTCGACCGTCAAGTTGTTGTAGGTCTGCCGGATATTCGTGGCCGCGAGCAAATCTTGAAAGTGCACATGCGCAAAGTGCCTGTGTCTGACAACGTTGAAGCCAGCGTGATTGCCCGCGGTACTCCAGGTTTCTCTGGTGCTGACTTAGCCAACCTTGTTAATGAAGCTGCGTTGTTTGCCGCTCGAGGTAACAAGCGTTTGGTTTCAATGGAAGAATTTGAGAAAGCCAAAGATAAGATCATGATGGGCTCAGAACGTAAGTCTATGGTTATGACAGAGTCTGAGAAAGAAATGACCGCATACCACGAAGCGGGTCACGCTATCGTAGGTCGTTTGGTTCCAGAACATGATCCTGTCTACAAAGTATCTATTATACCTCGCGGTAGAGCGTTAGGTGTGACAATGTACTTGCCAGAGCAAGACCGCGTGAGTCACTCTAAGCAACACCTTGAAAGTATGATATCTAGCTTGTTTGGTGGTCGAATTGCCGAACAAATTATTTACGGCGATGACAAGGTGACTACGGGTGCTTCTAATGACATTGAACGTGCTACTGAGATAGCCCGTAAAATGGTTACACAGTGGGGTCTTTCTACTAAGATGGGACCTATGCTTTACGCGGAAGATGAAGGTGAAGTGTTCTTAGGTAAATCTATGTCTAAGGCCACGAATATGTCTGATGACACCGCTAGAGCCATTGATGCAGAAATTAAATCGTTAATTGATAGCAACTATGATCGCGCACATAAAATTCTTGAAGAAAATATCGATATTCTTCATTCGATGAAAGATGCGCTTATGAAGTACGAAACCATAGATGCTAAGCAAATTGATGATTTGATGAAGCGTAAAGAAGTTCGTCCGCCTGCAGATTGGGATGACCGCGCGCCGAAAGGGGGCGATAAGCCAAGCGGCGGTAAGCCAGCTCGTGAAGGCGAAATTACCAATGATGGCGTTGATAAGCCCTCTGTAGGTAAGCCAGGCGATATACCAAGCTAACGCGTTGGTTTTCATTTAGAGTTTAAAAAAACGCCAGTTAATCTGGCGTTTTTTGTTTACACCTTAGAATAAAAAAGTGAGCACTATGCAGTTTGCCACCCGTAACTTAGATTTATCTCGCCCGCAAGTGATGGGTATTTTGAACGTTACCCCAGATTCATTTTCTGATGGGGGGCAGCACACTTCGTTAGATCAAGTAATAGCGCATGCGCGTAAAATGGTAGAACAAGGCGCAAGTTTTATTGATGTGGGCGGTGAGTCCACGCGCCCCGGCGCCAAGGCTGTCAATGAAACAGAGGAATTAGACCGAGTTATTCCCGTTATTGAACGACTGAATCGGGAAATAGACTGCGTTATTTCGATAGATACCAGTAAAGCCGTGGTGATTGAAGAAGCCACAAAAGCGGGAGCCGCGCTCGTTAACGATGTGAGGGCGTTGCGTGAACCGGGCGCGTTAGATGCAGCGGTTGCAGCCGGTGTTCCTGTGTGTTTAATGCATATGCAAGGGCAGCCCCGCAGTATGCAACAAAACCCACAGTATGATGACGTGGTCGAAGAAGTGGGGGCGTTTTTATGTACACAAGCACAGGTGTGTATTGATGCCGGTATAAGAAAAGAGAACATCATTTTCGACCCCGGTTATGGCTTTGGCAAAAGCCTAGAACATAACTACGCGTTATTGAAATACCTTCCTCGCCTTCTTGAGTTAGGGTTTCCGTTATTGGTGGGTATGTCCCGTAAATCTATGATTGGCAACCTGCTCAATAGAAATGTTGATGAACGCTTGGCGGGGAGTGTGGCAGTCGCTACAATTGCTGCCCAAATGGGAGCTCAAATTCTGCGTGTTCACGACGTTCAGGAAACGAGTGATGCAGTAAAAATTGTGAACATGTTGAACCAGATTTAATAAGGATAACGATAAATGGCGCAGCGCAAATATTTTGGTACTGATGGCATCCGCGGCAAAGTGGGTGAGAGTAATATTAATCCCGAATTCGTCATAAAATTAGGTTGGGCAGCCGGAAAAGTGCTTGCCGGAAAAGGTACCAATAAAGTACTTATTGGTAAAGATACTCGGATTTCTGGGTATATGCTTGAGTCGTCGTTAGAGGCAGGTTTATCCGCAGCGGGTATCGATATCGGCTTACTTGGTCCCATGCCCACACCTGCCATTGCCTACCTAACTAAAACCTTCCGCTCGGAAGCCGGTATCGTTATTAGTGCTTCACATAATCCTTACTACGACAACGGCATTAAATTTTTCTCAGCGGACGGCTTTAAGTTAGATGATGATATTGAAACTGCAATTGAGGCCATGCTTGATGAACCTATGACATGCGTTGCGTCAGATAAATTGGGTAAGGCGACGCGCATTAATGATGCGGCGGGCCGATATATCGAGTTTTGTAAGGGGACTTTCCCCTCGAAATTGTCATTAACTGGGCTAAAAATTGTCGTAGATTGTGCCCACGGTGCTACCTACCATATTGCCCCTAACGTGCTTCGTGAGCTCGGGGCCAATGTGGTAGAAATTGGCACCTCTCCAAATGGTTTGAACATCAATCAAGATGTAGGCGCTACCTCTATGGCTGCGATTGTTGAGGCAGTAAAAAGCCATCAGGCTGACTTAGGGTTTGCGCTGGATGGCGATGGTGATCGCATTATGATGGTAGATCATCTCGGTAACGTAATTGATGGCGATCAGATTGTGTATATGATTGCTCGCGATGCGCTTAAAAGCGGCAAACTTAACGGCGGTGTGGTTGGCACCCTAATGAGTAACCTGGGCTTGGAAGTTGCCCTTAGCCGTCTGGGTGTTCCTTTTGCCCGCAGCAATGTAGGCGATCGTTATGTGATGGAATTACTGCAAGAAAAAGGATGGACCATAGGGGGCGAAAATTCTGGCCATATCCTTAACCTTTCTACATCTTCAACAGGAGACGGCATAGTGGCTGGGTTGCAAGTTATTGCTGCTATGTTACGCGCCGATATGAATTTACACGATTTAAGTAGTGGTTTTGATATGTTCCCACAACGACTTATCAATGTTCGCTATCAAAATGCGGGGGTAGACTATTTGTCCCATGAGAAAGTTAAAGCCTCTCAAGTGGAAGCAGAAGCGGCCTTAGGAAAGCGAGGGCGTGTATTGCTGCGCAAAAGTGGAACTGAACCCCTTATTCGGGTTATGGTGGAATCAGATGATAGCGCCGAATCGGATAAGTGGGCGCAACATATCGCAGAAACTGTTCGTAAAGTCGCCAATTGATTGGCCTGTCAGGAAATTTTGCGTTTTATGCTTGTATATTTTTACTGAAATCGTTAATATCACGCCCGCTTTAAGACAGGGCTAAGGTCTGTAGTGTGAATAATAAAAGAAAGCCATTTGTGGCAGGCAATTGGAAAATGAACGGAAACCGTTCGTTAGTTGAAAGTTTTGTTGCTTCACTAGACAGTGACGTAGCTCAACATGTGGATGTTGTAATTTGTCCACCAGCTGTGCTTCTTTCATCGTTTAACTCAGCGTCATTTAGCCTAGGTGCACAAGATGTAAGCGCGCAAGATAATGGTGCGCATACCGGTGATATGTCGGTAGACATGTTTAAAGAAGCGGGTTGTGAATATATTATCGTGGGGCATTCTGAACGTCGAGAAGACCACGGTGAGAGTAACGCCCTTATTGCCGATAAAGCAAAAAAAGTACTCGCAGGTAAGCTAACCCCTATCGTGTGTGTAGGCGAACCTTTGTCAGTACGAGAAGCAGGTAACGTAGAAAGTTATATTGCAGAGCAATTAGATGCGTTAATCACTGCACTAAGTGTAGATGAGCTCGCAAAATGTGTGATTGCTTATGAACCAATTTGGGCCATAGGTACAGGTAAAACTGCCTCACCTGAACAAGCACAAGATGTACATAGATTTATTCGTGAGTATTTCGCTAAAGTAGACGAAGCACTTGCGAACGGTTTGCGCATTTTATACGGCGGTAGCGTAAAACCGGATAATGCGAAGACATTATTCGCTCAAGCCGACGTGGATGGTGGCCTCATTGGTGGCGCCAGCTTAAAAGTAGAAGATTTTATTTCAATTTGCCAAGCGGCAAACTGACGAGGTAATTATGGTTTATGAAGTGCTACTTGTAGCCTATTTGGTTGTAGCGTTACTGCTTATTGGATTTGTACTTATCCAACAGGGGAAAGGTGCAGATATGGGCGCTTCTTTCGGTAGTGGCGGCTCTAACACAGTATTTGGTTCTTCAGGTTCAGGTAATTTTATGAGCAGAACCACGGCAATTCTAGCCGGTTTGTTCTTCTTTATTAGTTTAACGCTTGGCGCGTTAACAGCGAATAAAGAAAGTGCTGTAGATGACTGGGAAAATTTAGAAATTCCAGCAGCTGAAGCACCTGTTCAAACATCAGCTGATCAAGATGTACCTGTCGTTGACACGCCGGTAGCCGGGGATGATGTTCCTCAGGTGGAAGAAAATACGTCTGACGTACCAAATTAAGTTTTAGCGGAAGTGGTGGAATTGGTAGACACGCCATCTTGAGGGGGTGGTGAGCATAGCTCGTGCGGGTTCAAGTCCCGCTTTCCGCACCAATTTAGAAACCCGTATATCGTAGATATACGGGTTTTTTTGTATCCAGCCATTGTATTTATCCTAGTTGCCATAAATTTAGAGAAAAATTTATGGCAACGATTCACTCATACTATAAATTGGTTAAATAGGGTGGGGTAAACACTATTCGTATTAGTTTAATTGGGCTATGCTAAGGGCTGTGTAAGCGAAACGATAATAATAAACATGCAAACTCAAACTCGCTAGGAGCACTAGCGTGCAAATTTCCCTAACTCAAAGTCTGTTTAGAACCCTTTTAATTGGCATTCTAACTGCGGCCGTTTTAATCGTTGCCTCTATATGGCAGTCGGCGAACGAATTGGTAGAACAGAATATCGACCACGATATTGAGATTACTCAAAAGGTTTTCTATCGTCTTACTAAGGATCGCCAGGTTCTAATAAACAGTGTATCGAATGTATTATCAAAATCGTACGACTTTAGGCGCGCAGTAGGCACTGCAGACAGACTGTCTATTGAAACCGCGTTTGCTAGTTACGCAAAACGTATTGACACTGATGTTATGGCGTTAGTTGACCTAGATCATAAGGTCATTGCTTCTCATACCGAGTTAGTTCGTCCTGGTGAGCACTTCCCCGCAAGCACCCTGTTAGCCGGCAATAATCGGCAAAGTGATTATTTTCTCATCGACGATACATTGGTGCACCTAAGTCTTTTTCCTGTAGAAATCCCTACGCTTCGTTATTATTTGATAATTGGAATTAAATTTGATGAGAAGCTATTAAAAGACCTTAAAAAGCTTGTAGATGCTGAGATTATTATTAGCAGTAGGCACGATAACCACTTGCTAACAGCTAGCTTACCGTTAGAAGATGCCAAACATATACTGGCAAGCGACACGTCTCCAAGCTGGATTGATGTTACGTTTAATCAGCAACATACTTATATTGTTCGGCCAGGTTCGCTTCCTTTTATGGATGCGCTAGCGGTTAACATCACTATTGCCAATGATGTTTCAGAGACCTATAGGTCATTTACACATATTCAGTTATCCATTCTTGTTGTTACTAGCATTGCAATAGTCATTGCACTTGGATTTTCTATGTTATTGGCACGCAATGTAAGTCGGCCAGTATCAAACTTAGTACAAGCGGTAAACCGGGTAGCCGAGGGTGAATACGGCGCTGTGACGAATCAAAATTCGAATTTAAAAGAAATCTCGGCGCTTGCGACAGCTGTAGATAGCATGCAAGAGAGGATTCAGCAGCGCGAACAGCGAATTAGCTATCAAGCCCAGCATGATGTATTGACGGGGTTGTTCAATAGAAACTATGTAGAACAGTACATTGAAGAACAAATGCAAGCGCAAAAAACCTTGCAGGTTGTTGCAATAACCGTCACTGGATTTCGTACAATCAACGATTTATATGGGTACTCTAACGGGGACAATGCGATAAGAACGATTGCAGAGCGCCTTCTACGGTGGCCAGGAACATCGGCACGGCTAGCTGGCGGGGAAGTGTTATACATTACACAGACACCGCTCACTGCAGAGCAACTCGAAACGCTTAAGCATATTATTGAGCAACCCGTAGAAACCAACTTTATAGCTATTCCTATTAAAATCGCTATGGCCGTAGTGAAATGCCCAGAAGACGCCAATAGCAGTGAAGAATTGTTTCGAAAAATGAATATTGTTTCTGATGAAGCAATTCATACAGGGCACTGGTGCGTCCATTATCGCCCTGATTTAGAAGCGCGGTACGTAAGACGTTTGACCATTACTACCGAATTAAAGCGTGCATTGGCATCAAAGCAAAATGAACTTTCCATGGTGTATCAGCCCAAAATAGATGTTCAGACCATGAAAGTGTGTAGCATGGAAGCCCTGATCAGATGGAACAATGCTAACCTCGGGTTTATCCCGCCGGATGAGTTTATTACTATTGCTGAGCAAGCAGGTCTTATAGAGCAGGTTACCACCTGGGTCATGAATCAAACGATTAGTGATTTGGCTTATTTTAGGCAACAAGGCTATGAGTTCACCGTGGCAATGAACCTTTCAACCCAAGATATCCAAAATAAAAAGCTATTGGATAAGTTGGTGAGGATACTTGCCGGAGCGGGGTTATCGCCAGCGTCACTTGAGCTTGAAATTACCGAAAGTGATTTAGTGGCCGATGCTTCATTGGCAATCGAGAACCTATCTTCTTTAACTGCGCAAGGCTTTCATTTCGCAATCGATGATTTTGGCACTGGGTATTCGTCACTCGCTTACTTGAAAAATTTGCCGGTAAAAACCATCAAAATAGATAAGAGCTTCATTTTGGCATTAGCTAACGACAAAGATGACCAGCAAATTGTGCGCGCGGTATTAGGCTTAGCCACTGCCTTTGACTTAAAGGTTGTTGCCGAAGGGGTAGAAGATAAGGATTCGTTAGCGATGCTGCAGCAGTGGGGATGCGATGTTGTACAAGGATATTATATTAGCCGTCCTCTCGCCCGTAGCAACTTAGAAGAGTGGTTGCATTCATCGCCCTATAGCAACTAACGCTTTGAGAGCATTAGCTTGGTAGCTTTAAACCGTTGCCCTAATACGCTGCGTTTAATTTTCAAAAGTTTTCTCGAAAGACATCCATGTCACGGACATGTCTATAATATTCTAGCGCTGAGGAAGGTGAGATCAGCAGGTTTATTTTGAGGGCGATGTTTGCAAATCATTGGTTTGGGTGCTAATTTCTAATAAGCTTAAAGCTAGTATTATCGTGCTAAGTGTAAAGTGGTCTACAGACGAGTTAGCCAAACACAAACATGGTTACTATTATGCTTTCACTTGGTGATTTCCTTCTTCGCAGCCGCCAAACCCCTTACCCTGTCTTTTTTTTAAAGGCGGCGCCGGGGCTAAAATCGTTTTTAGGCGTGCTTTTCATATGCTGCTCACTTTCCTCCTGCGCGTTAACGCCTTTTAAAGATAATAGTATTCATGGAGGTAAGGAAGAGGTCGCTATTATTAACACAGGGCCAAGACTCCGGTGAGCCAGCTAGTATGCCACCGCCACCGCCACCGCCACCACCGCCTCCCCCAGCGTCCGCGGTGGAAACAGCATCCCGTCGCCCCGCTAGCCCAATGACGCCCACTGAACCACAGCCCATTGGCGAACGCCCGTCGATAGGTGGAGCGTCGCCCGACAACAACTACGCACCTGATTTACCTACGCCTAATGGAGATGAGCATTACGAAACAGACGCAGCTATGTCTATAAGTCATTACGATGACATGGAGCACGCAAATATTGATATTGAAGTAATCCCGATAGCTGGAAGTGCACCTTCAGCGTCTGTAGATGAGCTTTACAAGGTAGAGTTAGCTGTCGATAAAAATATGAAAATACCGGGCATCAAAGGAGAACTGCGGGTTTGGATAGGGGGGATTGACCAAGAAACAGCTACACCCGATGACTTCGCTATCAACACTTCACACATCCCCGCCATCGCTGATTTTGTCCTCGTTACGCCTCGGGCCCCCGATTTTGATATTGAAGCGCAAGCAAATACTAATAGCTGCTTTGAGATTCATCCAACAGGCTCTACAGTGCGCTTCACGCTGACACCGAAAAAAGCTGGGATGTTTAGAGTAAGTGCTGATATCAAGCTTTTCCAAACACCGGACTGCTCAGGTGCCCATGTACCAAAAGCCGCTGAAACGTTAAGTGTTAATGTTGAAGTCGATCGCCTCCAGGTAGTTTACCGAAAAGTAGGGGAGTTAGGTGATATTTTATGGCGCGGGGTGCTAGATTTTTGGACGGGGGTAGTGGCGCTAATTATCGGTTTATTTTTATTTCTCATTCGCAAAAGGCTCGCTGCTTGGTTTGGCTATCACCCTCAGTAGTGCCTTACATTGGAGATAGTGAATGAACGTGTATTTTTACTTTTTCTGTTTCGTGGTGCGCCGTATACCAATAAGGTAGTGGGCAGCATAATGGCCGCGTGGGCGGGCCCATTACAATTTTCTTTTGCAGTTGGCAGCGAATATGCATTACATAGGCTATGCTGACTACAAGTAGTGTTTTTTTACGCTATAAGTTGGTTAACCGTGAAATTACTTCAAGAACAAGGAAATTATTATGGACATTATTCGCATTATCCTTTCAATCTTACTTCCGCCGCTAGGCGTATTTTTGCAAGTAGGTATAGGCGCGCATTTTTGGATAAATATTCTGCTGACATTGTTAGGTTATTTCCCTGGCTTGATCCATGCAATCTATATTATTGCGAAAAAATAGCGTAAGACGGACAGTTACAAAAAAGGTCAGCACATATGCTGACCTTTTTTATTTTGGGAACTTAACACTGAATAGATGCTAGTTTGCTACCAACTCTTGTGCCATCTCTTCTCTATATTCATCAGCAAGACTTTCCTTTTCAAACTCATTCAGTAAGCGACCTGCAACCTGAAAAAACTCTTGCTCCTCCTCGGCTAAATGATGCTCTACTTTTTCTTGTAGATTTTTTAAATACCTTAACCAAACAGGGGAGCTCATTTCGGTCTCATCTAACTTCTCAAGGATCTCATCAATTTCATGATGTTCTGCGATGGCATGTCGGGGTAAGTCGGGCGCTGCTTCCTTGTCGATAAGCTTAGCGTAAAAGTGACGCTCCTCTGCCACGGCGTGACCCTTAATTTGCGCTTTTAAATCTTGATAGTATTCACGTCGGGCTGCCGTATCTCCGCTTGTTTCCGCTAAAATTTTCAGCAACAGTCGTTGCTTTTCATGATCTTGACGAATAGCTTCAAAAATCTTCATGGGTAGTCCTCAATATAAGTGGTGTACTATTGAGGTAAATGCGAGAACTGTTCCAGTTTATTTGTAATCACAATTCAATGAAAATTAACGGTTTTTTTATAAAATGGAAAGCCTCGGGTGAATTATGGCGAGAATGCAGTGCATAAATTACACTGCACCCTGAACAATTGCTCAAAACGTTTTGCATGTTTAGCGAGGTTATACGCCTTGTGCCACCATGGCTTCCGCCAAACGTTTAAATGCAGCGATATTTGCGCCTCTGGCGTAATTGGTATTAGAATCCGTTTGCCCTTCCTCCAAACAGCGCTGATGAATATTTTGCATAATACTGCGAAGCTTATTATCTAGCACATCTCTATCATCTTGTGAAAATACCGCGTTTTGTGCCATTTCTAAGCCCGAAAGGGCAACGCCACCTGCATTGGCGGCTTTGCCGGGAACAAAGGTGATGTTGTTTTGACTAAAAACCGCTTGTGCATCTTGGTCGCAGGGCATATTAGCCCCTTCTAATACCATTTGACAGCCGTGCGCGAGGAGGTGTTGAGCGTCTTCCTCAAGCAGTTCATTTTGTGTAGCGCAAGGAAGGGCAATGTCTCCTTTAATACCCCATGGTTTTTCATTGGAGTACCAGTTCATAGGGTGTTGACTATGCTCTTTCAGCGCAGTAAGAATATTGTCATATTGACTGGCGTGTTCAATAGCCCAGTTTATATCATTTTCAGAATAGCCGTGTTCACAATACAAAAAGCCTCGGCTGTTAGAGAGGGTGAGTACCCTTGCTCCCATATGAACACACTTTAATGCCGCATGAAGTGCTACATTCCCAGCACCAGAGATGGTTACTTTTTTACCTTCAACCGTTGTATTTTGCGCCGTACACACAGCGTCTAGAAAATAAACCAAGCCGAATCCTGTGGCTTCTGTACGTATATGGCTGCCCCCAAACTCAAGCCCCTTGCCGGTTAATACACCCTCAAAACGGTTATTTAAACGACGGTATTCACCATACAAATAACCTATTTCCCGTGCGCCAACATTAATGTCACCGGCTGGAACATCGGTTTGTTCACCAATGTGACGTTGTAGTTCCCGCATGTAGGCTTGGCAAAATAGCATAATATCTCGTTCGTTTCGGCCTTTAGGATTGAAGTCTGCACCACCTTTGCCGCCGCCCATAGGGAGGCCAGTGAGAGCATTTTTAAAGGTTTGTTCAAACGCTAAAAACTTAAGCACCGAAAGAGACACTGATGGATGAAACCGTAAGCCTCCTTTGTAGGGCCCCATTACTGAATTATGTTGTACACGCCAACCTTGATTAACTTCTACTTCCCCGGCGCTGTTCATCCAGGTAACAGTAAAATAAATAATACGCTCAGGAAGGCATAGACGCCGTGCAATATCATAGTGTTTATAGCGTTCGTTAGCGCTGTAAATGGGTATAATATCGCTAAGTACTTCGCTTGTTGCTTGTAAATATTCAGCTTGATCATGAAAGCGTGTTTTTAAAAAGCTGGTTAATGTATCGAAATTGCTGGTAGACATTCGCTTAATGTTCCTTGTTCTAATCTTTTCGGCTTAAAACTTTTAAATTTTTTGGTTTTGTCTCCACATGAACTTCACTGCCCTGATAGATTTCTCCATCTACGGCATATGAAATCTCTTGGTCGAAAGACACACGAATCGAACGCGCTTGCGTGTGTTGTATGGTTTCTGAAGTCAGCTTAGATTCGGTGGTACTAAACACCAGTTCGGCGAGAGAAAGAAACTGCCTGTCGGCCCTACTTTGAGGCGCCAACCAGGTTACGTCTAACTTTCCATCGGTGAGATCTGGCGGCTCGCCGCCTTGTGCTAGCGCAGTGGTTAGTGGGGCCGCGTTGGCGATAACGAGACTAGGGGTATGAATAGATTGTGCAGGTTCGTCGTCGAATTGAATAGTAAAGTGTAGGTCGTCATTCATTGAAATTGCCTCCCACAAACCACGAAGGTATGCAAACTGTCCGCCGCTGTCCTTTTGTTCTCTATCAGCTGCAGAAATCATTCTTTCTTCAAACCCTACCGCGGCAACAAGTAACATCATCTTACCGTTGCAGCGAGCGGTATCTATAGTGGTGGTGTGGCCTTCCACAATCACATCACAGGCAATACTGATAGGAACGATTTTACTGGTATAGCCATGCAGCACTTGTCCTAGCGCATTCGCTGTGCCAAGTGGGATAATACCCAAGGCAACTTCGCTGCCTGCCACGGCTGTCGCAACTTCGGTAATAGTGCCGTCACCGCCACATGCAACGATAATATCGGCCCCTTTTTCCATAGCACGATGCGCTAATACCTCGCCATTTTCATCAGGGGTGGTTTCTAACACTTCTACGAAAAACTTTTCATTTAGTTGGGCAAGAATCTCGCCCCGTTCAACATCCCACTTGCCGCCTCCGGCTACAGGGTTGGCAATCAATACTAAATTCTTAGTCAACCGCAGCTCGCCACCATGCTTTATTCTGCTTAAGGCTTTTAATTGCCGCTTGTTTAATCGTGCAGTAGAGCGTACAGATTGAATTTTTGTTAACGCATCTTTTACCGACAAGGTGTTGTCTATCGCTAATAAATAAGCCGCCACTACAAGCACAGAACGTCCACGACCGAGAGCACAGTGAACCACTACGCTTTTGCCTGCGGCTATTTGCTGATCGAGCCAGTTAATGGCATGCATGAGTTGTTCTTTCGTTGGGCTTGTATGATCAAGAACAGGGATATTAAGGTAAGCAAAATTTTCCTGATAAGCTGTCCAGTCTAAGCCGTCAAACTCAGCAGTAACGTCTAAGATAGCATCAACGTTGTTTTCACGAAGCAGGTCAACGTGTTGTGAAGACATACGGCAGCCCAAAAAAAGTTTATCGCCTATTTTTTGTAAGGGGGGAACCTTATCGGTACGTCTTGCATATTCGTTGTAAAGACCACTGCCTAGTAGAAAGGGAATAAAGATCCAGCGAATGTAAAGGGGAATGGAACCATCTTCGCGTTTTCTAAACAAAGATGGATACCTAAGAAGGTATGCGCTACTTACGGCAATGAGTGAAAAACCAATCCACGCAAAGAGAACGCTAACCACAATGTAGTTGCTATACCAAGATAGTATGCACGCTAATATCGCACCTATTACGTAGTACTTAACCATTTTCATCTTTCACACATCCTTTGCTTGCTATTAGATACACAATTGGTACTGGTAAAGTGCGGTTTTCGTTTATTAGTATGATTAAAAGCAGGTATGAACTATGAAAAAGGCATTAACGTATTAACTTTTACCAACGCGCTTGAGAGCGAACGTCGATGCGAGAGTACTAATGGCGAGAAAAATGCAGTTAAACATTTTCAATTTCATCTGGTTTCAAACCATCTGGTGGCTCGTCATCCTCTTTCAGTCTAGTGCAATAGTTGTGGTTATTGGGTTATTTGCCCTCTGGCTATTGTTAACGCCAACACGACGAGAAGACGGATTGTTGATGATTACGATAATGGCAATAGGTTTTTGTATCGACTCTCTATTAACTATGAGTGGGATTTTCATATTTAGCAAGGCGGTAGTGGCTGATAGCAGTATGGGGCAATGGTTCATCCCCTTTTGGCTCGTTCTTTTATGGGGGGCATTTGCAGCAACACTAACCCACAGTTTAGCCAGTCTAAGAGGTTCGCTACCCATTGCGGCTCTGGCTGGCGGTTTATTTGCCCCCTTAAGCTACATTGCGGGGGCAAAGTTGGGCGCAGTTGATCTGGGCTATCCTGTTACCACTACCTATATTGTACTATGCGCGATATGGGCGGTAATTCTACCTGTATGTTTTATGCTTTCTGCAAGGCTAAGCGCGCTCATTCAACCTGCAAACACGTAAAGGAGAAGAAGTATGACGAAAAATGTCATGGTGACAGGCGGGAATCGTGGGATCGGTTTAGAAATTGTGCGCGCTTTTGCGCAAAAGGGGTATAAGGTACTGCTTGCCTGTAGAGAAGAAGAGAAAGGTGAAGCGGCGAAAAAAGATATTGTGGGCGGTGATGTACATGTTGTTGAAATGCCGTTAAACAACGAACAGGGTATTATCGACCCTTATGTACGCGCAGAAGCAGTTTACGGCCCTATTGACGTACTTATTAATAATGCAGGTGAACTAGACGATACTAAGTGGCAATCACTAAATACCATGAGTTTAACTCGCTCCCTGCAAGTGAATACTTTTGCCCCTTTCACCCTAATACAGCAGGCCTTACCGAGTATGATAGAGCGCGGCTATGGCAGGGTAGTTAATATGTCCTCAGGGTGGGGAAGTTTTCACCAGGGTATGGAAGGGCCGACCGCCTATGCTGTAAGCAAAGCTGCGTTAAATGCGCTTACCGTTAATTTAGCAAATACTATCCCAAAAGATGTAGATGTAACGATTAACGCAGCCTGCCCAGGTTGGGTACACACCCGCATGGGAGGCTCAGATGCGCCCACATCGCCTAAAGAAGGTGCAGATACCGCTATATGGCTTGCTACTCATGATGCAAATGGCCCTAATGGAAAATTCTTTCGTGAGCGTAAAGAGATAGGTTGGTAATCTGCTACGCAATCCACGCAATAAAAGAATAAAAGGGCATTAGCCCTTTTTTTTTACTAGTTTCCGTTGCACAGCTTTACAACGCTACTTTATTTTTTAACGCGATTTTTTTATCGCGCAGACCGCCTAGGGGTGGAGAGGGCGAGGCGCCTCTCAATTACCTTACCGCTTCAACCACCGTTTTCGCGCGATGATTTAAAAATTCGGCAATATCAGATACTGATTGTGATTTTTTCAAATTGACCACTATCGCCACCTTGTTTCGCCTAACAGCATGGCGCACCGTCTGCACAATCTCCGACCTGTCTGGGCGTAGCCCAGCAAGACCCGCGACAAATAGCCCTGTGAAGATGCCGGGGCTGATAAGCGCTATATACGTAAACAACGGATTTTGTTGGGTAAGTGCAGGGCCAAACTCTACAAGCAAGAATGCTGCTATTAGGCCAATTAGTAGCCCAACGCCGCCGAGGACTAAATGGGAATTCCATAGAGATTTGCCAATGGCTTTGCTTTCTCTTTCTAATTTTTCACTTAACTTACTGTCACTGGCATCAATTAGCGCTACCTGGCTACTGTCAACCTCAGTAGATTTCGTCAATTGCTGCATAGTAGTCTCAGCTTGATGCTTGTCATCAAATATTGCTGCGACTTGCACTTGATCTGTCGGTGCTATCTTCGCTCTGAGGTTTTCATTGTCTGACTTATTCATAAGTCCTCCTAAACTACCGCAAAAAATCGCTGTAAAACTAACGTTAAGAAAAATGTAACTGTGCTGGTGTTTGCGTAGTGCCAGCATATTTCGTTAGATACAGAAAAGCTTACTCGCTATACATTCAATTTATGTACCGTATCACAATGAATAAAACGTTTTTAACGTTGACCAAACGCATACCTAGCTAAAATTCCTTAACTTGTTGATTTATAGCGGTATATCAAGTTTGTTAAGGAGCGTGGTAGATACTTGATGTAGACGAGGGGGAAAACATCTTAGGTGGTTGGAGGTTATCCAATTGCCGCCACTGTTTCATATTTACCGAAAGTTTGAAATATTTGCTTCACTGCGTGAAAATTTCAAAAGTGATTGATTAGTAACCATTTTAAGGGTTAATACTAACGTCTAATGTTTTAGGTTGGGTTAATTCGCTTTTTAGTTTTACGATAGGTAAGGGGTGTTTCACATTAGATTTATTATTCACCTTGGATTTATTAAATACGCTTTATACCTTAAACCGCAACCGGCTATCTTTATGTTAACACCCTTATCATAAGCTAATGCATATCTATGTTGATTTCAGAATCGGTAGTGCCATGAACACCTTTCACTAAACAAGCTAGGTGATCGCACTCCAGAGACTATGCTTAGCTAACTACACAACTAAAATAAACCACAGCATTTATAAGTAATAAGGAAAGTTTCAACGATAAAGATTACCTTCACCCGAAATTATAATTAAGTATAAAAATGGGGGGGTATGGATAAAAATCGCGCAATCTAACGCTGTCTAGAGACGTAGCTTTTTGTGCTCGCGGTTTAATGACAGTCAAGCGGTAAAGGCTTTCCCTTAAGGTTAATTTGTTCAAATACTCGCCTAATGAAACTTTAATAATAAATGATAGTGCTGATGCTATTAGGTCGCTGAAATAGGCGCTAGCGAGGCAAGTGGGTGTGTTTCACAATGCTGGGTATAATTTGGTAATATGTTGATAAATATAGCTAAAAATGGTTATTTGAGTTACCTATTGTCCGTGAAACTATTTGATTCACTTTTCGGTTAAGACGTTATATTTGTTCGTGTTGTATAAAAATCGAGCTTGAAATTTTCTTACAACGCTATATATTATTAGAGCTCTAATCATTTTTGCTCAATTTAATATATACGGGCTTTTCGCTAGTAGGGTAGTTTTTTGTTGGCCTTATTAATAAATAGTAACCGATGTTTAAATAATGGCGTTTTTCGAGCATCTTCGGCAAAACGAAAATAGATAGACTAAAAATGGATAGAGTGAAAATCATAGTACAGGAGTTGGCGTTTTAGCCATTTTTAATCCACTTGTAGTGGTATGCCCGTATAAATTGGGCATTCATTGCAAGGCAGTTGCCGCAAGCTATTCGCGGTGCTGCGAAGGTACTGTTTGGTTTATATGTCTGTTACACGTGGCATAAGCGCGCCACGTAGCGTCAGCACCGTAGTGCTTAGGACGTAAAGCGTTAGTAAAAGTTTTCAAAGGGGTGCGCGTGATTGTGCGCCCCTTTTGTAAGTGTTAAGGGGTTTTCCCATTGTGTATAGGCAGCACAAGCACTTTCTTTAGAAACCAACAGTGAATTAGCAGTTAAACAAGCTTAAGGTGAAAGTAAATATTATGAGTCATCCGAATTGGAAACGCGTAGTCATTAAAGTAGGCAGTGCATTAATTGCGCCGAATCAACAGGGGTGCAGTAGCCACTACTTGTTGAGCATCGCCCAGTTCATTGTTCGTTGTAGAGCTGCCGGTACTCAGGTGGTTTTAGTATCTTCTGGGTCTGTCGCCGCTGGTGCGCACATGTTCCCAGACCAAGAAAAGTCGAATATCGCGGTTAAAAAGGCAATGGCTGCCGCGGGCCAAACCGAAATGATATCTACGTGGGATAAGTTGTTTGACTTTCCCTCGGCACAGATGTTGTTAACTCACGCGGATTTACGTGATAGAGAACGTTATGTAAGTATCAGAGAAACTATTTTTAGTTTGCTTGACCATAATATTCTCCCTATCGTTAACGAAAACGATACTGTGACGACCGATAAGCTTAAAGTAGGCGATAACGACAATTTGTCTGCTATGGTAGCCGCAGCGGCCGACGCGGATGCGCTTATCATCTGTTCAGATATTGACGGCTTATATGATAAAAACCCGCATGATCATGATGATGCGAAACTATTGAAGCGCGTAGATACGATAGATGAGAGCATTTATGCAATGGCTGGAGGCGCGGCAAAAGGTGGCGTAGGTACTGGCGGAATGCGTACCAAAATTGAGGCCGCGGAAAAAGCCGTATCTCATGGTATCGATACATACATTATTAATGGCTTTACTGAGTTATCGTTTAATATGTTGTTGAAAGGAGAAAACCCAGGTACTCATTTCAGCCCGTACGATAAACCAATGCTAGAGAACGTGCATTGGATGCGCCATACATCAAACGCGCAAGGTGAAGTTATCGTTGAAGGTGACTTTGATGAATCACTCGAACGTGACAGTGAACAACTTACCAGTAGTGAAATCATCGATGTAAAGGGTGAATTCTCTGTGGGTGACACCATATTGGTTCGTAAAGAAGATGGAACCAAGTTGGTTAAAGCAAAATCGAATTACAGCAGTTGTTTACTTAATTTTATTGCTAATCAGGATAATGACGAATTCGCCAGTGAATTCGAAGAAAAAACTGGCCCTATCATTTCTGATCAGCACGTAGCAAATTTGGAGAAAGAATGAGTATTATTACAGAATTAGCACAGCAGGCTAAAAAGGCTGCTCAAACATTAGCTATTTTAGATGAAGCGAAAAAAAATGCCGTATTGAAGGATATGGCTGCCGCTATCCGTGCTAATAAAGACAAAATTAAGTCGGTTAATGAAAAAGAAGTGGCTCGAGCGAAAGAAAATAATTTAGATGATGCCATGATAGACCGCTTAATTTTAGATGATGCGCGCATAGAGTCCATGGCCGAAGGCATTGAAGTTATTGTAGACCTTGATGATCCAGTAGGTAAAGAAAGGGTGATTGGCACGCGCCCTAATGGCATTGAGATTAAAAAAATGCGTATTCCGCTAGGCGTTGTTTGCATGATTTACGAAGCACGTCCTAACGTAACAGCAGATGCAGGCGCGCTGTGCTTTAAGTCGGGAAATGCGGTTATTTTACGTGGTGGTAAAGAAGCGTTAGACACAAGTTTAGCCATTGCAGAGTTAATGCAGAACGTGCTTGAACAGCACGACTTGCCTAAGGCATTGGTTACTGTGGTACCTAATCCTGACCGTGCGCTTATGCAAGAGTTAATGGAACAGCGTGATTATATTGACGTGATTATACCTCGCGGCGGTGAAGGGCTAATAAATTACGTAACCGATAATGCGAAAGTACCGGTTATTCAGCACTTTAAAGGTGTTTGCCATTTGTATGTTGATAAAGACGCTGACCTAGACAAAGCGCTAGCCCTACTACTTAATGGTAAAACCCAGCGTACTGGAGTGTGTAACGCACTAGAAGGGCTGGTGGTGCACCAAGCAGTGGCTGCCGACTTTTTACCAAGTGTGGCGAAAGAATTAAAAGCGCATAACGTGACCGTACATGTTAACAGTAAAGGTAGCGAGTATTTCGAAGACGCAGATGTTATCGCAGATGATGCATACGGTGAGGAATATTTAGGCCTTGAAATTGCCATAAAGGTAGTGGATGACTTCAATGGGGCAGTGGATCATATAGCTGATTTTGGAAGTAACCATACAGAAGTTATTTGTACTGAAAATGCCGATAGTGCGAAACTATTCCAGCGCGCCGTGGACGCCAGTGTGGTGATGGTGAACGCATCGTCTCGTTTCTCAGATGGTAGTCAGTTAGGCTTAGGGGCGGAGATTGGTATTGCAACCACGAAACTGCATGCCTATGGTCCAATGGGACTTGAATCGCTAACGGCTGAAAAATACTTGGTGAACGGTGAAGGACAAATTCGCGACTAAGTTAATAACGTAAAGTATAACTGGTCGGCATTGTGCCTAACCGTGCCTTGCTTCATAATAAAAGCGCTGTTTTTAAACAGCGCTTTTTTTTTATTTTCAGAGAGTTAACCGGGGTGCTTTGATGGAGAATGTGTTCGACTACACATTAATGTGGCAATACGTAACAAACTTCGTTAGCGAGTATAAGTTGGCCGCATCAATAATGTTGTTGATAGTGCTTCATTTCTTCAAAAAAGGGTTGCTGCGGTTAATAAAAATGCGTAGCTCGAATAAAGGTGAAGATAGACGCAACCAAATTAACATTATGGAGCAGTTAGGTAATGCCCTGATCATCATTTTGTTGATGGTGGTGTGGTCTACTGAAATTCAAAAATTAGCTATTTCTATTGCCGCTTTTATGGTGGCCATTGTGTTAGCTACCCGAGAGTTTATTCAGTGTTTTATGGGGTTCATTTACTATTTAAGCGCCCGCCCATTTAGGGTAGGAGACTGGATTCAAATGAACAGTGTTATCGGCGAAGTAGTTGAAATGGACTGGGCTAAAACCGCGCTGTTAGAGGTAGATAAAGAAACGTTTAATTATACCGGTAAGCACGTGTATGTACCTAATAGCCAACTGGTTACCCAAACGGTACGCAATCTCAACTTTTTGCGTCGGTATAAGTTACATTCTTTTGAAATTGTTAACGAACCTACGGTTAATGCGTATAGTTTATTGCCCGCATTCCACGCGCGGGCACAGGCTCATTGTGAATATTTCAGAGACGTAGCTGAACGATACAAGGGGTTGATTGAACGTCATCTCGAGCAAGACTTTATCCGCATAGACCCTGAAGTTGAAATAAAAACCAACGAATTGGCGAAGGTGGTTGTTAAAGTCAGTCTTTTTTGTCCTACCGTTGAAGCCCATGAACTTGAACATAAAATGTGTTCAGATTGGTTAAGCCTTTGGTTCAAGGCGATGAAAGAAGATGTAAGTAGCCAACAAAGTGCATTGGGACAGGCGCAAAACCAACCTGAGGCAATTACAACGCAATCTAGCGGGTTTTAGTCTTAAGAGCACAGGAAGCGATAAAATTCTTGTATAGAACATTGGATCTCACAGGAACAATTTATATAGTGTTATACGGGCGCATTAACCGTTATAAAATGTAATAAAACACAGCGTTGCATAATTGGTTAGTTTTGTATCCCGTTATTAGGTTATTTGAACGCTGAATACCCTGTTTGCACGCAAAACTACCCCATATACGCTACAGTGTAATCGTGGTAGTAACCTTGTTGAACCTACAGGGCTCGGTATTGCCTAAGGCACACGTATACTAACCTTGGGTGTTGATTTCTAAAAACATCGAAGGATCAGGTAAAAATGCGGTGCAGCGAAGCGAAATTATTCGCGCAAAAAAATTTGTTAATGGTATTAGCGCTGGTTCATGGCTATACTATGCGCCGCGATTATAAGCGATAAATAAAGATTGAAATTAAAGGACAAATAGTGACTCCTATTACTAAATCATTTCAGTATGGTCAGCATACTGTAACTCTAGAAACGGGCGTAATTGCTCGTCAAGCAACTGCAGCCGTCATGGCAAGTATGGATGATACTGCTGTGTTGGTCACGGTTGTTGGTAAGAAAGAAGCCAAGCCAGATCAAAGCTTTTTCCCTCTTACAGTAAACTATCAAGAAAAAACCTATGCTGCGGGTAAAATCCCTGGTGGTTTCTTCAAGCGTGAAGGTCGTCCTTCTGAAGGCGAAACGCTAACGGCGCGTCTCATCGACCGTCCTATTCGTCCATTGTTCCCAGAAGGGTTCAAAAACGAAGTACAAGTTGTTATTACAGTAATGTCGGCAAACCCAGATATTCCTACTGACATTATTTCAATGATTGGTACTTCTGCAGCCCTTGCAATTTCTGGTATTCCATTTAATGGTCCTATCGGTGCAGCGCGCGTGGGTTATAGCAATGGCGAGTATATTTTAAATACCCGTGCTGAAGAGCAAGAATCTAGTGAATTGGATCTTGTTGTTGCTGGTACTGAAGGTGCGGTATTAATGGTAGAGTCAGAAGCTGACGTTCTATCTGAAGATGTGATGCTTGGTGCCGTAATGTACGGTCACGAGCAACTGCAAACAGTTATTACAGCGGTTAACGAGTTTGCGTCTAACGTAAACATCGACAAATGGGATTGGACGCCAGAAGCAGAAAATACCAGCCTTAAAGAAAAAGTTAAGGCTCTTGCTGAAGCAGAAATGATTGCTGCTTACCAAATTTCTGACAAGCTAGCGCGTAAAGATGCAGTAACCGCAGCAACAGAAAAAGCACTTGATGCCATTGTTAGTGAAGACGAAGAACAAGATCCTAAAGAAGTGTTAGACTTGCTTCACGAATTAGAGTCAGATGTTGTTCGTTCACGTATCCTAGCGGGCGAGCCTCGTATCGACGGTCGTGATCCTAAGATGATTCGTGCGCTAGACGTTGCCACCGGCATTTTACCACGTACTCACGGTTCTGCTGTATTCACCCGTGGTGAAACCCAAGCAATCGTTGCAGCTACGCTAGGTACTGAACGTGACGCACAGATGATTGACGAACTTCAAGGTCGTCGCGATAGCCGCTTCATGTTGCATTACAACTTCCCTCCATATTGTGTGGGTGAGACAGGTATGATTGGCTCGCCTAAGCGTCGTGAAATTGGTCACGGCCGTCTCGCGAAGCGTGGTATTCAAGCCGTAATGCCAAGTGAAGAAGATTTTCCATATGTAGTACGTGTGGTATCAGAAATCACTGAATCTAACGGTTCATCATCTATGGCCTCTGTATGCGGTACTTCACTTGCCCTTATGGACGCTGGTGTACCTATTAAGGCGTCTGTTGCGGGTATCGCAATGGGGCTTGTTAAGAGCGATGAAAACTTTGTTGTACTGTCTGACATCTTAGGTGATGAAGATCACCTTGGCGATATGGACTTTAAAGTAGCAGGTACTACCGACGGTATTACTGCACTTCAAATGGACATCAAGATTGAAGGTATTACTAAAGAAATTATGCAAATAGCCCTTAAACAGGCTAAAGAAGCACGTTTGCATATTCTTAAAGTGATGGACGAAGCGATTGGCGGTCACCGTGAAGAGCTTAGTGAATTCGCGCCACGTATCTACACGATGAAAGTAGACCAAGATAAGATACGCGACGTTATCGGTAAAGGCGGTGCTATGATCCGTCAAATTACTGAAGAGTCTGACACTAATATCGAAATCGAAGATGACGGTACCATTAAAATCTTTGCTACCGAGCGCGCGAAAGCGGACATTGCCATTAGCAAGATTGAACAGGTTACTGCAGAAATCGAAGTGGGTAAAACGTACAACGGTAAAATTACCCGTATCGTAGATTTCGGTGCTTTTGTTGAAGTACTACCTGGCAAAGAAGGCCTTGTTCACATTTCACAAATCGCTCATGAGCGTGTAAATAAGGTTTCTGATTACCTTAAAGAAGGTGAAATGGTAGACGTGAAGGTGATGGAAATCGATCGCCAAAACCGTGTACGTCTTAGCATTAAAGAGCTTCTTGAAAAGCCTGCGCCAAAGTCTGACGACGCAGAGTAAGCGTAAGGCGCATAGTGCGCCTTCAGTACGCTAAATTAAGATACTATAGAAAGGGAGCTTAGCTCCCTTTTTTTGCTAAAAATTATAGGTTTAAAGGTGAAATATGGATAAAAAAACGCAGACCGAGATTGAAGCCGCGGTTTTCCGTCGTTTAGTTGCGCACCTAGATGAAAACAAAGATGTGCAAAATATTGACTTAATGATTTTGGCCGATTTTTGTCGCAACTGTTTGGCGAAATGGTATTCCGCTGCCGCCAGTGAGCAAGGGGAAGATGTGGATTACGAAGCGGCGCGTGAAGTGGTTTACAAAATGCCATACTCACAATGGAAAGAAAACCATCAGCTGCCTGCCACGAACGAGCAGTTAGAAAAACTGGCCGCAAGGCAGAAAAAATAAATTAAACGTAGCCAGCAAAAGCCAGGCCGAGGCTTATACGTGGGACTTCTAACTAGGGCGTTCGAAAGAACGCCCTAGTTTTTTAGTGAAGGCCCCAATATACCTCTGTATTTTCGTCGCAGTAGAATCCTTCCAAATCAGCGTCATTTAATATTTTTCTAATTTTATCTCCGTTACCACAGATAAAAGTGCAATGGCTATCCCAATGTGTCGTGACTGATATGCTCTTGTCAGGAATATAGCTACATGCCGAAGACGGTATCACCTCTTTACTCAAAAGGTCTTCAATCCACCATAGTTTTCTTTCTGTTCCGAACTCATCACCAACCCACAACCACTTTTCACCATTCGAAAACAAGGCATTGAGTAGCTTTCCCTCTACAAACGGACAAATAAACCCTTCAGCAGGTATAACAATGTTGTCACTAAGTTCGTTTATTGCTTTCGCTGTATCTCTATTTTCAAACTGTCTCTTTAAGCCGCTGATATAAGTTCTTAGACCAGCATCCAAATCAGCCAAACTAGGTATGCCTGTGATTTTCAATATTTCACTCCAAGTTACGCTACTGCATTTATCCCTAATTTCAGGATTAGCAGGCCAATTATCCCCCTCAAACTCTTTAGAACTAATTTTTCCTTTATCATAAAATTGATGGAAAGCGACAAAAACTGTGTCAAATGTCCCTGCATAGTACTCAAGTATCTTTCCTTCACTTGGGCAAGATGCATATTTATCGGGTCTTGGTAATTTCCGTTCAGTCATCGATTCCTATCCCTGGTTCGCTATTAATTATCATATACATAGTACCTTATAGGCGTTTCATCTAGAAATTAGATCCACGTATAAGCCTCGGCTTGAGCACAAGCTGGCTTTTTGTAACTTAGCGCGCAAAACAATAAAAGAAGAAACTGTCTATTTAATACGGTTATCCTTTCTTGTTTTTTTATAAGCATTCAAGCCTGATTACCGAACCCCCTCCCAACCGCGTTACTATGGTGTCTATATAATTGAATACCGCGCTTTTATTCTGTTCGCTGGATAAAAAGAGTAGACTGGTAGCTTGGATACCTTAAATGAGTGAATTATGGACTTTTTGGTTAATATACTTATATGGGTTGGGGTAGTAATTTTTGCGCTATTTTTTATAGCCTTTGTGGCCGCAGCTAAGCTTAATAAAAAGCAAGACGATCGTAATAGAGATAAAAAAGAAAAATAAAATACGCTAGCTAACCTCACGTAGTAGCTAGCGTATTTTTTATGCCTTAGGCGGGTGTGACAGCCTGTTATTTATCTAAAGCATGCGCTCGAAATGCGTTAGGTAATAGTTCGCCAATGGTAGTATCGTGAGTTTCACCTGTTTTCGTTACCATGGTAACCGGGGTGTCGTCCGGCGCGAATTCTGCAATTTTTTGTCTACATCCTCCACAGGGAAAGCAAAAATCATCGTTAGGGCTTGCAATCACAATATGAGATATACGCTTTCCACCATGGGTAACCATATTGCCAATTGCTGTTGCTTCTGCGCATTGCCCTAGGGGAAATGCAGCGCTCTCTACGTTGCAGCCCGAAAAAACGTCGCCATTATCTGAAATGAGCGCTGCTCCTACCTTGAAGCTAGAATAAGGAGAGTGAGAATGTTGTTGGGCACTGTAGGCCTTTTCAATAAGTAATTTTATATTGTTATTTGTCATAGCTACCTGCTTATCGCCGCTAATAGACTTTACTTTTTATACTAAATGCGAGAAGGTTGCGGCTTATGTAGCCGCTGTCGCACTATTCTTTAGCGGAATTTATTTTCTTACTTGAAGTATGCTTTTTACCATGCGCAGAAACGTTAGTCTCACTTTTTTTCTTTTGTTTGTTGGATTATTGGGCGGTTGTGCTCAAACACCAGAAGTTAGCCAAAAACCCGAGATGGGAAACTTATTACTTGCTGAACCGGCGCCCGTTAATCCGCGTTCTGAAATGGCTATTGCACGTTACAACCAAATATTAACCAGTACAGCATTGTCAGAAGACGATAAAGCCGAATTGCATTTTCAGCGCGGCATGCTTTATGACAGTGTTGGGTTGTCTGGTTTAGCGCAATTTGATTACAATCAAGCGATACAGCTAAAACCGGATCTGGCCGAAGCGTACAACTCACTCGGCATTCACTTCATTCAGCAAAGTGAGTTTATTCAAGCTTACGATGCATTTGACTCTACATTAGAAATTAATCCAGATTACCATTTTGCTTTTCTTAATCGCGGTATTGCATTGTATTACGGCGGTAGGGCAGAGCTGGCCATTAAAGATCTTGATACCTTTGCAAAAGAAGATATTAGCGACCCCTTTCGTGCGTTATGGGCATACTTTGCCAACTATGAAGTCTCTGCTGAGCAAGGCGAATCCTTTTTAGCAGGCGTACGTCCAGCGTTAAATAACGACCATTGGGCTACCAGCATTGTTGATATGTATTTAGGGCTTAAGAGTGAAAACGATGTATTAAACTCTCTGCTTAATGGGGTCAAAAGCCAGCGCGGCTTAACCGATAGACTGTGCGAAGCCTACTTCTATTTAGGCAAATACCATCAGCAGAGAGGAAATAGCGGTATTGCGTCTAATTATTTTAAATTAGCGCTAAGTACTAATGTGTACGATTATGTTGAGCACAGATACGCAAGATTGGAGCTATACCGTCTGCGCCAACGTGCACCCGAGTAATATTTGCGCCAGTTATGAGAGGCTTTGTACTTGCCATAGTGGCACTTTTACTTGTTTCTGGCGATGCAGGTCGTTATGCGCCTCAACTTTACCGCAATGCCAGTGATGCGCTTTATTCACCACTGGTGAATGAGAGCTTGTCGGCTAGTGCGTCAACCGCCCCCTTTAGTCAACCAGACTTTGTCTATACACCGCAAGCAGCGGCGTTACCTTTATTGTGGCTTGCTACACAACAAGGGTACTCCCCAGCAGAACAATTATTGGCGGAAACGGCCCAGCAGTATCGCGTAACCTACTGGTTAGAGAGGTTAGTGGAACGTGACAACGCGTCCGCTGCATGGGCCTTATATCAGCTGTTAGGTGAAGAGCAAGCTTCAGAACGATTTGTTTATCTCGCAGCGAAGGGGAATGTTCCAGAAGCCCAGTTAACCTTTGCGATGGCAAGTGAAGATCCTGAGGTAAGAGAGACATGGTTGCTCCGAGCCGCAAACCTTGATTATGAACCAGCCCAAGCGGCGCTGGCCGATTGGTATCTGTTGCAAGGTGAGCAAAAAAAAGCGAAACCTTGGCTGGCTAAAATAGCTGATAATAACATGCAAAGTGCGTTCAAATATGGGCGTTTACTATGGGATGAAAACAAACGAAATCAGGCGAAAGCCTACTTTAAAAAAGCGGCGGACGGTGGCCATAAGCAGGCCGCAGAATTGGGCCGCGTATTAAAGACGTATTCGCCGATAACGCCTATTCAAGCTTCAACATTTGTTTGGCCCAGTGATAAAGTATGCCATCAACGTATACAGTTATTCGCAACCTCGCTATCCACCATTACCCGCGCAAACGCGTTATACCAGCAGTATCGACAAGATACGCGACTAAAACCTTTATCCTTATGCATCGCGCCGCCTATTTGGCTTGAAAATGACAGCGTAGACTGTAGCGAAAATTTTAACGGTAGCAACCGATTAGGGTGCGATATTAGACCCCTCGCCCCAGTGGTGGAAAAGCGACAGTTAACCCATGCTGTAGTGGTATCTACGCAAGGCAAGGCCAGCGTACAAAATGGGGTAATGTTCCTTGATATTAGCGATGATTACTCTGTATTCGTGCACGAACTTGCGCACTTTGCGGGGTTTATTGATGAATACCCTTTATCTAGGAGCGCGGCGAATCGCTACTGTCAGCCAACACGCATTGGCAATTTCGCCCCGCCAAACTTAGTTGTAGATGGGATGCTTACCTACCAGCCTATTGCCACAGTGAAATTATGGCAGCAGGCTCTTGCCGATAACAACCCATCATTGCCACGGGATCCTAGTAGCTTGTTAGTGGGTAAAGCAAAAACGTGTGAAGCCATACAGCGCAATGCCTATAAACCCAGTGTAGAGGTAACATTTATGGAGCATCACGACATTGGGGTTATCCCCGCATTATATTTACGTTTGTGGCAAGCTCAACTGGAAAACCCCAACGCCCAACGTCCCATATCAATGAATTTATTTCAGGCATTTCATAAGCAAGGCAATACGGACAGCGCCGGTCAGTGGCTAGATGTTTATGAAAGTGGGTTTGCACAACCCACTTTAGTTAAATAACGTTTTATTGGGGAGAAGGGGCCAGCGCTTGTGATTTTAACTCGTTCACCCACATGGCAGTGGCCCCACAAATAGCCACAGGCATTATAATAAAATTGACCACGGGTATAAGTGAAAAAACATTCACCATTATGCCAAATGACAGGGCTTTTCCTTTATGCAACGATAATTGCCCCTGCATACGCTTAAACGATATTTTATGGTTATCGTAAGGGTAGTCACAGTATTGTATCGCCATCATCCATGCAGAAAATAAAAACCATATTACCTGGCCAATAACCGGAAGTAGAAAAAACAGCAAAAGGAAGCCTATGGCCCGGGGGATATACCAGGTTAACTTGGTCAGTTCCCGTCCTAGGGTGCGAGGAATATCTTTTATTAACGAAAAAAGGCCTTCATCCCCTAAATCCTCACCCGTTAAATGACGCTCTACTTTTTCCGATAACACACCATTAAAGGGCGCAGCTATCCAATTTGCCAAGGTGCCAAAGATTAAAGCAAAAATAAGCAACACACTGATCACAGCCAGTGGCCAAAGGAAAAAGCTAATGGCAGTTTTAACCCATCCTAGCCATTCTGGTACTAGGCTTATAACATAGGCTATACCGAATTCTATTTGGCCAAACAAAAAGTAAAATGCCACAGAAAAAAGTAATAGGTTGATGGTTAAGGGAACGAAAACAAAGCGTTTGAGCCCTTTTGTTTTTATCAGCGAAAAACCTTCGAAAAAATAATGGATACCACTGTGGGATTGCATTTCTACTCCTTGCGTAAATCACGGACACATACCCGCGGTTTTAATAGTATACCTGTGTAGAGAGACCACATTAAATGGTAATTGTTACAAGCTATTAGATTTGGTAAAGTCGATGAATAATAATAACTAAAATGCCCGTCAGAGGCTGACAACACAGAATGTCGTGTTACGTTCAACAATGAAAAGTGTCAATTCCAAACAGCATTTTACAATAATTACGTTCCAACGTAAGGGCAGCGTGTGCGGCTAAAGAAAATCAGACTTGCAGGGTTCAAATCCTTCGTCGACCCCACCAATATCCCATTTCCCGGCGATATGACCGCTGTGGTAGGCCCTAATGGCTGTGGAAAATCCAATGTTATTGATGCTGTTCGTTGGGTACTAGGTGAAAGCTCCGCTAAAAACTTACGCGGCGATGCCATGACAGACGTGATTTTTAACGGATCTTCGGCACGAAAACCAGTAGGACAATGTAGCGTTGAACTGGTCTTTGACAATAGTGCAGGGCGTATAGGCGGCGAATATGCAAACTATAGCGAGTTGTCGGTACGGCGCTTAGTAACCCGAGATGGGCAGTCGAGTTATTTTCTTAACGGTACCAAATGTAGAAAACGGGACGTCACCGATTTGTTCCTAGGCACCGGGCTCGGGCCGCGGTCATATGCCATTATCGAACAGGGGATGATTTCACGGCTTATTGAGTCGAAGCCACAAGAGTTACGGGTGTTTATCGAAGAAGCGGCAGGCATATCAAAGTATAAAGAGCGGCGCCGAGAAACAGAAAACCGTATTCGCCACACGCAAGATAACCTTACACGGCTTGACGACGTGCGCGATGAACTTGCCCAACAAATCGAAAAATTGCAACGTCAAGCGGCAGCAGCCACCCGTTATAAAACACTGCGTGGACGACTTCGAGAACTCAAAGGCCAGTTAGCGGCAATACGTTTTAATCAAATTAACCAACACATAGACTCGTTGCAAGCTCAGCAATCGACCTACCAACAACAACTAGATGCATTAGTCTCACAAAGTAAGGGCGATGAAGCTGGCATTCAGCGTTATCGCACCCAACATAGTGAATTAAAGCAGACAATTGACGATATTCAACAGGCAATATTTACTACCAGTAATAGTATTACTCGGCTCGAACAAAACGCCTTGCATCGCCAGCAACGCCTAAATCAAATTAACCGAGAACTAGAAGAGATTGAGCAGCAAATAAACCTGTTGGTCAGTTCAAAGAGTGAGGCTGAAAACGCGTTGGTTCGCTCACGCGCCGAGTTAGATAAGCTTATGCCACAACAAGCGCTAGTAGAAGAAGAGCATGAGCAAGCCGAGCAGGCGTTTATAGAGGCAGAAGAAAAGCTACGGGAATTTAATATACAAAGCCGCGAACATGAACAAACCTATCACCGGCTAAAGCAAGAAGTACAAGCCTGCCATAGTCAAATTCAAGCCACCATGAGCATGCAGCTACGTACATCACAGCGTATTAGCGAGCTAAATGATGAGCGGGCGCAGCTAGATGAAGAGAATCTGGCCGATAAAATTACCACGGTAGAGGCGCAAATAGAGGAAGCAAGACAGCAGTGCGCACTAGGTGAAGAGAGCGACAAAAATGCCAAGCAGACGGTGTTAGATTACCAACAACAACTCAAGCGTGTACAAAGCGAGGCGAACCAATTGGCGGGCCGTCAACAGTCAGTACGGTCTACTCAAGCTGCGCTTATGGCTTTACAAGAAGACGCGGGAGGCATTCCGGATACCTTAGATGACACCATTAAGCCATTATGGCAGGTTCTTGATGTTCCTCCTTCACTTAGCCGTTGTACCGAAGTTGTGTTGCACGGATGGCATCAACCTTACGTATTATTAAACAATGATGAGATTATCACTGACCCACACAGTGACCATTGCCTGCCCAAAGGCGTACCTATTTTCATCAATCATCAATTTACCGATAAAAAATCTAGCGGTACCCTTGCTAAAGCCCTTACTTCTGCGCGGGTGCCAAGGGCCTTTAATGACATTTTCCTGTTTGAGCAAGATGCGGGGGCTCTGGCAACGAGAGAAACGCTAGCGTCCCATCAATCAGCGCTGGCGTATTCTGGGCTATGGTGTGGGCGCGACTGGGTGGTGTTACCTGGTGAGCGTGAAGACGGTGTTATTCAGCGCGCGAATAAAATTGCTCAGCTTACCCAAGAACTGACCCAAATAGACACAGAGTATGCCCAGATAGAAGCCCAAGCCGCAATTATAACTGAGAAACTAGCAGAGGCGGAAGAAGCCCGCGCTACGTGTGAGTCGCTCTGGCAAGAAGCCAAAAGCGTGGTGACGAACTTAGCGAGTTCGCTGTCTTTACTCACTATGCAGCAAGAGCAACAGCAGACCCGTTCGTCAAAAGTGCGCACTGAGCTGGCTAAGCACAACGAAATTTTGCAAAAAGAAGAGAAACAGCTTGCTGCTTTGTCTGAAAAGTTGGAGGTTGCAGAGGCGCAAATTCTTGAGCATGAAGTGCACGTTGAAACGGTGAGTGCACAGCGCGAGCATTATGAAAATAAAGTGAACACCTTGCGCGGCAAAGTTGCTTCATTAACCCAGAAAGTTCATGATTTAGCCTTAAAATATCAGCAGCTTGAAAACCACCAAGCGCTATACCAGCAGCAAGTAGATAGAAATAATGAACAGTTATCCAGCTATCAAAAGCGGCAGCAAAACCTCGTTGAGGAAAAAGAGCAGCTTAGCGCACCGCAAACGCAACAAGACCAACAATTGCAGGCTTTACTTGACGAGAAGCAACAACTAGAAGCGCAACGGGGTGACTATCAGGCCCAACAGGAAAAAGTAATGTCATTGCTTAACGAGACAGAAAAAGGGCAGCAGGCATTAACAAAAGAAATTCAAAGTAGAACCCGCGATATAGAAAAATTAAACATTGATATTGAAGGTTACCGAGTACGTAGCAATGCGTTGATAGAGCAATTGGCTGAGGACAAGTTATCCCTTAACAGCATAATTCCTACCTTACCCGAGAACGCTGATGAGGCTACGTGGCAAAAAGAGTTAGAAAAAACCCAAAATAGTCTTACTCGATTGGGGGCGGTTAACTTAGCCGCGGTAGAGGAATTTGATATCCAGTCTGAACGTAAACGTCATTTAGATACCCAATATAATGATCTAAATGAGGCCCTTGAAACGTTACAAAGTGCTATTCGAAAGATAGATAAGGAAACCCGTACTCGTTTTTCCAATACCTTTGAGCAAGTGAATAGCGATTTGAAAACCCTATTTCCCAAAGTTTTTGGAGGGGGCTCTGCATACTTAGCACTTACTGACGATGACCTTTTGGAAACCGGGGTAACGATAATGGCAAGGCCGCCTGGTAAGAAAAATAGTACGATTCACCTGTTAAGCGGTGGAGAAAAAGCGTTAACCGCTTTATCATTGGTGTTTGCAATATTTAGACTAAATCCAGCGCCGTTTTGTTTACTGGATGAAGTTGATGCACCATTGGATGATGCAAATGTTGGACGTTTCTGTAACTTGGTATCAGAAATGTCACAAACTGTGCAGTTTATATATATCACCCACAATAAGATTGCGATGGAAATGGCAAGTCACTTGACTGGTGTTACGATGGCGGAACCAGGCGTTTCGAGGATGGTGGCAGTAGATGTTGACGAAGCAGTAGCTTTCGCAGAAGCATAACAAAGGGCGACGAAGTTAAAATGGAAGATGAATTACGTCTATCACTATTGATTGCGGGCACATGTTTTATTGTTGCAGTGCTTGCGCATGGTATTTGGAAGATACGCAAAAATAATCGTTCGGTGACTAAACCCCGAAGAGAGCCTCGTCAGTGGGATAATACACCTGTAGATGCAGAGCCTGATCAAGATTACGCCGGCGAAGAGAAAGCAGATTTCGACGAATTAGGCATTGGCAAGGTTAGGGTGGTTTCGCCCGCGCCTGGCACAGACAACGATGATCCGCACAGAAGGGATAGTCAAACGGCCACGCCTACCAATACACGTAACCCTGATGAACCTATGTCTCATGTGGAGGGTAATAGCCACAGTGAAAATAAGGGAAGCCAATCCCACAATGGGGAAACGCAGCGCCAAAACTCGGCTACGCCGTGTACAGATGAAGAGCCTAAGGGTGTTGATAAGACCGGGAACGACAAAGACGCGACTCCGCTTGATGCCAGAGCAACGCAGTCTAAAACGCTAGTTAGCGAAGAGCCAAAGCTATATGGTTCGGTAGTGAGTAACCCAAAACCGCATTTGCAAGGTCAGCCACGCTCTACAGCTGACACAGAAACAGATAATGCCCCCGAGTTTCCTGAACCGCCGGGTTTTTTGTTAAAAGAAGACAGCGATACAACTGAGGGTGTTATTGCGCCTGCGAACACGCAAGGGCCGCAAAGCGCTGAATGTCACGCCAGTTCGACATACAATGAAGGTGAAGAGAAAAAACACAGGACAGAGGCTGTGTCACAACCCGCCGAGGCCCCTAAAGCGACGCCTGAAACCATTACGGCCAGCGAGTTAAGTGAAAAAAGTGCAAAGAGAACCAAACCTAAACGGGCGAGAACAGGCACCCAGCAAAGACAGGAGCCACGGTTTGGGGACGATCAAATGCGCATCGACTTTGATGACAGTATTGATTCATCGTCGCAACCTAGTACCCCAGATAACGCTAAGACCGATAGTGAAGCGGCGCAAGCGTTGGAGCCAGAAGTATTAGTATTAAATGTAAAAGCGCCTGAAGATAAGCCTATTAACGGGGCTGTACTTTTACCCATGTTATTAACCTTAGGGTTTAAATTTGGCGATCAGGATATTTTTCACCGCCATGTAAATTCCAACGGTAAAGGCCCCGTACTGTTTAGTTTAGCGAACATGTTTAAGCCTGGTGTGTTTGATATTGATAAGCTTGAGACCTTTGCTACACAGGGGGTTTCTTTGTTTATGATACTGCCGATAGAAGCAGACCCTCACCAGGTGTTTAATATGATGCATAATGCCGCACGTAAGCTCGCCGACGAGTTTGATGCACAGGTGCTCGATGGCAGGCGCAGTGTTTTAACAAAGCAAGGCTTACAGCAATATGTTGAGAAAATTCGCGAGTTTGAACGCAAACGCATGATAGCCAGACAATAATACGTGGCTGGGTATAAAATGTAGAGTTACCTAGAGGGCCTGATACGTATCAGGCCCTCTTTATATTGAAATGCTAATATAGATCCTAATGGCACGTGGCTCTTGCTCAATGTAGGCTTAATTATTTAAGCCGCAAAGTATAGATAATGTATGGGCTACGTCGCCGCCTAACTGTTAATCAAGGTACGTGTAAAATAACGATGTCAGAATCTTTACAAAATGCTCGTCGTCGCATTGAAGAATTGCGAACCCAAATAGCTGAATATAACTACCAATATTATGTTCAAGATGCGCCTACCGTTCCCGATGCGCAATACGATCGCGACATGCAGGAACTCATTGCGCTAGAAAAAGCTCACCCGCAGCTGCAAAGTGCGAGCTCTCCAAGCCAAAAAGTAGGCGGTCAGGCCCTCTCAGCATTTGAGCAAGTAACCCACGAAGTGCCTATGTTGTCGCTTGATAACGCCTTCGACGAGACCACATTATTAGCATTTGAAAAACGGGTTTCAGACAGGCTTAAAGATACTCGGGTTCTTCACTTTAGTTGCGAGCCAAAGCTTGATGGTCTTGCGGTAAGTATCCTGTACGAAAATGGTCAACTTGTAAGGGCTGCAACCCGGGGCGATGGCCAGGTAGGGGAAAATATTACCGCTAATGTACGTACTATCGCTAACGTTCCTTTATCTTTAAGAGGGACAAATTGGCCTGAACGTGTAGAGGTTCGTGGTGAAGTTTTTATGCCTAAAAAAGGCTTTGAAAAACTTAATGAACAGCAAAAGCAAGCCGGTGCGAAGGTGTTTGCTAACCCGAGAAATGCTGCGGCGGGTAGTTTGCGCCAGTTAGATTCCAAAATTACCGCTAAACGTCCCCTAATGTTTTACGCATATTCATTAGGGCTAGTGAGCCCAAGTGACTTTAGCTTACCGTCGTTACACAGCCAGAGACTCGAAACATTAGCCCAATGGGGTATTCCGCTGTGCCCTGATATCGATACGGCCAAAGGGGCGAAGGGCTGTTTAGATTACTACCAGCTCATTTTAACTAAGCGTGACAACTTGCCTTATGACATTGATGGGGTGGTATTTAAAGTTAACGATATTGAACTGCAACAACAATTAGGCTTTGTTGCACGCGCGCCGCGCTGGGCAATTGCTCAAAAATTTCCGGCTCAAGAAGAGGTGACGCGCTTACTCGATGTAGAGTTTCAAGTGGGGCGCACTGGTGCTATTACTCCAGTAGCACGGCTAGAACCCGTTTTTGTCGGCGGCGTTACTGTGTCTAATGCCACATTGCACAACCAAGATGAAATTGAACGGCTTGGTGTTAAGGTAGGCGACTATGTGATTATTCGCCGTGCCGGCGATGTTATCCCGCAAGTTGTCTCAGTGGTTGAGGTAAAGCGCAACGGCGCAGAACGGGATATAGTATTTCCTAGTACTTGTCCTGTTTGCGACTCTAACGTAGAAAAACTCGCTGATGAAGCAGTGGCACGTTGTACGGGCGGCCTCATTTGTGCGGCGCAGCGTAAGCAAGCATTAAAGCATTTTGCCTCCCGTAAAGCCTTTGATATCGATGGGTTAGGCGATAAGCTTGTAGAGCAGTTGGTAGACGCCGACCTGGTACATAGCCCCGCAGACTTTTTCACTCTAACTGTGGAAGCATTAATCGGGCTTGAGAGAATGGCTGAAAAGTCTGCGGTAAAACTGCTCAACGCTTTAGAAGCCTCAAAAACCACCACGTTGGCAAAGTTTCTGTATGCGTTAGGAATAAGGGAAGTAGGCGAAGCTACCGCAGCAAACTTAGCGCAGCACTTTACCACCCTTAATGCTATTCGTAGCGCGAACCTAGAAGATTTGGTAGCGGTGTCGGATGTGGGAGAGATTGTGGCAACGCATATCCATAATTTCTTTAATGAAGATCATAATATTGAGGTTATAGAGGCGCTTATTAATGTCGGTATTCATTGGCCGGATATCGAGAAAAAATCGGCGGGAGAAAGTTTACCCCTTGAAGGGCAGACCTGCGTGATAACGGGAACATTAAGCACTATGGGGCGTTCCGATGCGAAAGCCAAATTACAGTTGCTGGGCGCGAAAGTAGCAGGTTCCGTTTCTAAGAATACCGATTTCTTGGTTGCAGGCGAAAAAGCGGGCTCTAAGCTAACAAAAGCGCAAGATTTAAACGTAGCTGTGTGGGACGAAGACGCACTTGTCGCTTTTCTTGCTGAGCACGAATAGGGAACAGTACTATCTAGCGCAATCGTGGAAGTGAGTGTGGTCTTTTTTCTATGCGAACCCTCGATAGGCAGCCCGTGACAGCCACGAGGTAAAAACAGTAAAAAAGGGGCGCGATAGTCATTATCGCGCCCCTTTTTTACTGTTTGAACGAATTAGTTATGGTGGGTTCGAGCGTCTACTTTACGCTGACTTTGCGTTTTTATTGCGCGCTTGTCTGCGTTTTTCCCACGCTTTTCTAACTTGAAAACGCCATATCCAATTTAAGCTAACGTAACCCGCAATGCCAAAAATAACCGAACAAATAGCACAGCCGACCAAAAATGCGGGGCCAATTGTGGTTAGGCTTTCCACCACCCATTGCCAGCTAAACTGAAACTCAAAGTGTTCAGGCTTGGTCCCAAGTACAGTAGTCCCAACCTTGTAGGCACCGTAGAATATGGGCGGCATAGTAAATGGATTGGTTACCCATACCGTGGCAACGGAGAGAGGTAAGTTGGCCCGAAAAGGAATAGCCATGCCAGCAGATAACCACATCTGAAAGGGCACTGGCCAAAACGCAAAGAACAAACCAATCCCAAATGCGCCTGACGCGGAACGTCTATTTAAATGCCATAAATTGGGTTCATGTAAGACACTCCCAAAGATACGCAGCGCTTTGTTTTGCTTGACTGTCTGGTGGTCAGGCAGAAATCGTCTAATAAATTTTTTAGGCATAACACTCGTTCATTACTGTAAACCTATGGCGAAATCGCCATTACTACTATTGCTACGTATACTTATGGCTAATCGTATCACAATTTGGTGCAGTAGTTTTTGCTCTAGCGCATTAAGCGCAGTGTTTTGGTCAGCACTTCCTTCACCCACAAGCTTGCTATGCATTGCGCTATTGGCAGTAATTTTCATTGTAATCGGGCAGGTGACCACAAAAACTACAGCATTTTGGTGGCATACTGCAATTACCTATTCCCGTTTATGGATAGGTGTTAGTGGCGCCCTTGCGGGTGTGCTATGGATGGCGAGTGTAGGGCATTCGTACCTGTCTTGGCAACTGCCAAAGCATAAAATTCAACAAGATGTCACAGTTTTAGGACAAGTGGTATCAGGGGGGTGTTTAAACTACCACCAGATTGATAATAAAGGCCAAGGCGCTAATCGCCTTGCGCATACCTATAAAGTCAGTATTAGCCAAATAGATGGCGAAAAAATGCCCGCCAACCTTATTATGCAATTGCGTACTATTGAGTCTCATCCTTGTATTCATAATCAAGATACGTTTTCGGCGTTAGTTAGAATTAAGCCAGCCTACGGTAGTATTAACCCTGTTGGATTTAACTTTCAGCAATATCTAGTAAGCCAAAATGTGGTGGCTACAGGCTATATAAAAAACCTAATAGCACGGGATAACGGGCAAAACATTGATCATCACCATGGCGTAGCGTTTTCACTAAATGCCCACCTTATTCAGCTTGAACTTCAAAATACCCAGTGGTGGCAAGCACTGTTGTTGGGGAACCGGCAAGCACTGACACCCACAGATTGGCAATTAATTCAGCGCACAGGCACTGCGCACCTATTTAGTATTTCGGGAATGCATTTAGGCATTATTGCAGCAACTACCTTCTACGTTTGCTGTGTTGGTTATTTGCTGGTGCGTTTAGTGTTTCCGATTACCCAAACTATGGTCAGTATTCGCCAAGTGGTGTTGCTTGTCGTGTTAGTTAGCGCTTTCGGTTACGCCTATATTAGTGGTATGGCGCTACCGGTAATGCGTGCATACCTGTTGCTTTTGCTAGTTAGTGTAACCGCTATCGCTCGTGTTGCCATAACGCCGTTTTCATTGATGGTGATGATGGTGTTCTTTTGTTTGCTTATTTACCCGCTATCCATACTTCAAGCAAGTTTTTACTTGAGCATAGGTGCAGTGGTTTTTATAGCGCTGTTGAATTGGCGATACCGTTTAACGTCGCGTCCTTGGTATATAGGCCTAGTGGTGATGCAGTTTGCTATAAGTGTTGCCATGCTACCTCTTACCCTAATGTGGTTTGGAAGCGCAAGTCTCATAGGCATTATTGCTAATTTATTGGTCGTGCCTATTATCACTTTCCTATTACCAATAGCGCTAAGCCTTCTTTTCACTTTATTTATCGCTCCCAGTGGATTCCTTTATGAGTGGGCCTCTACCTCCTTGAGGTACCTGGACGGGCTACTTAGTTACGTGCTTAAAGCGTTAATATACTTTGAACAGTTACCTTTTAGCCACGTTGCACTGGGTATTGAGCCTTTCGGGTTAGCCAGTTTTTTCGTTGCTGTGGTGTTATTTTTATTGCCAGTGTGGCGAAGCCGATGGTTATGTATCGCAATATTCACTGCTCCTTTGCTATTGAGCGTTGTGGCTTTCAATGATGATCGCTGGTTTTTGCATGTTTTTGATGCGGGGCAGGGAACAGCGCTAGCAATAACGAAGGGCAAGCGAACAATACTTATAGACACTGGGCCCGCCTACGAAGGTGAATCACGAATTATGGGCGATATGTTACCTTTGTTTTTAGCACAAATTAACGCTAGCTATATTGATATGGTGGTGATTAGTCATAACGACATGGATCATGCCGGCGGCGTAAAAACATTACAACAATGGTTGCCTAAACACCAAAGTGCTGCCTCGTGGTTTACCCCTACTAACGGCTGCCGTCAAGGTACGCAGTTTCGTTGGCAAGGGTTAGAGGTGCGCTTTCTTTGGCCATTGCAAGGCAATACTGAAAATAACAATAACACCTCATGTGTGGTTAAAATTTTTGATGCTAATCACAGTCTTTTGCTACCTGGTGATATAGAGCGCTCTAGTGAATATGCGTTGATTAAAACGCAACAAAAGCTATCAGCAAATGTATTATTGTCACCCCATCATGGTAGCAGTACGTCATCAACCGCTGCGTTTATTGAAGGCGTCTCACCAGACGTCGTAATTCATACTCAAGGGTATGAAAATAGGTGGAAATTTCCTACTAAAAACGTCTATCAGCGTTACCAAAAATTTGGCGCAACACAATTTACTACCAGTGAATATGGTTACATACGCCTTGAATTTTCGCCTAATGACATCATAGTATCGCCACTTCGCCGGGATATTCGTCGCCGCTGGTACTTGCATAGAAAACCGCCTAGGCACCTCACGGATTAGGGAAATACACAAAGAGCTTGTACAATACCACCGGTAAAATACGAACAACGAATGGATAAACAAAGACTAATGCAACAAACCGAGACGTCTGCCTCACAGGTTAAGCGATTTCTGCGCTATTTGCGTGATTATAAACTTCCTTTTCTTGCAGCCATCGTTGGCATGATTGGGTATTCAGCAGTTGATACTTTTGTATTCGCCCAACTGCAACCTATGATTGATGAGTCGTTAGGAAATAATGATAAGGAATATTTGCGTTTAGCCGCGTACGCCATAGTGCCGCTTTTCTTATTACGCGGTATTTTTAATTTTCTCGGAACCTATACCCTTACTTGGATTGGCTCGCGTGTGGTGATGCGTATGCGCCAGCAATTGTTTGAAAAATACATTCACTTACCGGTGGCGTTTCACGATACACACGCAGTAGGTGGCCTAATTAGTAAAGTTACCTATGACACAGAGCAGGTTGCAAACGCATCCGGTAAAGCACTGCTTACTCTGGTTAGAGAAGGCGCGTTAGTGATTGGCTTGTTAGCGGTAATGTTTTATTACTCGTGGCAGTTATCCCTTATATTTCTGCTTATCGGGCCCCTTGTTGCGGTTATTGTTTCTTTTGTAAGCAAACGATTTAGGGTAGTGAGTAAAAATATTCAGCAATCGATGGGTAATCTTACCTCAGCGGTAGAGCAAGCGGTAAAAGGTCACAAAGTGGTGATCATGTTCGGCGGCCAACAGATAGAACAAAATCGTTTTGAGCAAAAAAACAACCATAACCGCCAACAAACCATGAAGCTTGCGGTAACACAAATTTTTAGTGTTTCATCTATCCAGGTTATTGCGTCTGTTGCTCTGGCGGTAGTGCTATTTATTGCAAGTACCCCAGGAATGTTAGAGCAACTTACTGCCGGCGTTTTTATTAATGTGGTGTTTTGTATGGTGATGTTGTTAAAGCCACTAAAACAACTTACCACCATCAATAATCAGTTCCAAAAAGGGATGGCGGCATGTGCCAGTATCTTTGAAATATTAGATGTTGAAGATGAAGCCGATAAAGGCGGGGTAATGCTTAAACGTGCGAAGGGAAAAATTGAGTTTGATAATGTGACCTTTACCTATCCGGGTAAGCAATCTCCCGCATTAACCGATGTTTCGTTTACCGCTGAACCGGGTCAGTCAATAGCACTTGTTGGGCGTTCTGGCAGTGGTAAGTCAACGATATCGTCGCTGCTTACCCGTTTTTATTCACCGCAGCAAGGCCAAGTGCGACTAGACGGCGAGCCTCTTGATAGCATAGATTTGAAGTGCCTGCGTTCGCAATTTGCCCTTGTCTCGCAAAATGTAACCTTGTTTAACGATACTATTGCAAACAATATTGCCTATGGCGCCAAAGAAGAGGTATCTAGTGAGCGATTAGCGCAGGCCGTTAAAATGGCGCATGTTGAAGAGTTTTTAGATAACTTACCTCACGGTATCGATACCGTAGTGGGCGAAAATGGTCTTATGCTATCTGGGGGGCAGCGCCAGCGTATTGCTATTGCCCGCGCTATTTTGGCCGATGCCCCGATATTAATTCTCGATGAGGCCACCTCAGCGTTAGATACTGAATCAGAACGCCTTATTCAAGATGCACTTGATACCTTACAGCAACGCTGTACCAGCGTGGTTGTGGCTCACCGTCTGTCAACGATTGAGAATGCTGATGTGATCATGGTGGTAGAGCAGGGCCGTATAATAGAACGCGGCAAGCATGAGGAGTTGCTTGCAAAAGGTGGGCACTACGCGCAACTTCACGCTCTTCAATTTGGTGGTCATTAGTGAGTATATTGGTAAAGCGCTGGCATCAAGGGCGCTGGTGGGTGTGGCTCCTCTCGCCTTTAACGGTTATTTTCTGGCTACTGAGTGGATTAAGGCGGGCGAGTTTTAAAGTCGGACTTAAAAAGTCTGTTCGTGTAGACGCCAAGGTAATTGTTGTGGGCAATATATCGGTGGGCGGCAATGGCAAAACACCCGTAGTATTGGCTCTTGCCGAGTATTATAAAAAACGCGGGCTAACGGTAGGTATATTGAGCCGAGGCTACGGGGGAAAATCAGCGCACTATCCGCGAGTGGTAACAAAAACAGATAACCCTTTGGAAGTGGGCGACGAGCCTAAACTACTTGCAGTGCGCAGCGATGTTACTGTCGTTATCGACCCGGTACGAAGCCGTGGCGCGCGTTATTTAAGCAACGAATGCCATTGTGACCTAATTATTTGTGACGACGGTTTACAGCACTACGCATTGGCACGAGACGTTGAAATTGTGGTTATGGATGAACGTATGTTAGGCAGTGGCTACCTTATGCCTATGGGGCCGCTACGTGAAGGGCGCTGGCGCTTGTCAAAGGTTGATGCATTAATCCATAACAGGCATGCCAGTGATGCGCCAACGCTTAATGCGGGCAAAACGCAGCAATATATTATGCGTCTTTCTCCTGGCCGTTTTACGTCCGTGTGTGAACCTGATAAGACAATTGGGTTTGATAAATTAGCCAACATACCTACCACCGCGATAGCAGGTATTGGCGCTCCCGAACGATTTTTCGGCCAACTTAAACAAATGGGGATGCAGTTATCTCATTGTCACGGGTTTCCAGATCATCATCAATTTACTGCCAAAGACATTCCTGCTGGCACGGTGTTGATGACTGAAAAAGACGCCGTGAAAGTCGCTGATTTCGCTCACGACAATTGCTGGTATCTGCCGGTGTCAGCTAATATAGATAGCAAATTTTATACGTTAATCGATCAGAAGCTAGCTGAGGCTGGCTTAACTGTAACGCCAACAGAAAAGAGGAAGAACAATGGCATTTGATAAAAAGCTTTTAGAAGTATTGGCGTGCCCCGTGTGTAAGGGAAAATTGGTGCTCAGCGATGATGCATCGCAACTTATTTGCCGCTTCGACCGTCTTGCCTATGACATTACAGACGGTATTGCGGTACTCATTGAAAGCAAAGCATCATCGCTAACCCTCGATGAAGTTGATGCAACAAGGTAGAGAACCATGGCATTTACTGTAGTTATTCCTGCTCGCTTTGGCTCTAGTCGTTTTCCCGGTAAACCGCTTGCAGATATTCAAGGGAAACCAATGATTCAACACGTGGTCGAGCGTGCTGAAGAGGCCGGGGCAAGTAGAATTATTGTTGCCACCGATGATGTGCGTATTGCAAACGTCGCTGAGCATTTTTCTCACGTTTGCATGACGGCAAGTGATCATCAATCGGGCACTGAGCGCATCGCTGAAGTACTTACGAAAGAAGCGATAAGCGGTCAAGATATTGTGGTTAATGTACAAGGGGATGAACCTTTTATTCCTGCCGAAAATATCAAGCAGGTGGCTGGCAACTTAGCTAATGCTACTGACTGTATGATGGCAACCTTGTCTACACCGATAGAAAAAAGTGATGACGTATTTAACCCAAACATGGTGAAAGTCGTGGTGAATGCGCGCAATGAAGCCATGTATTTTTCCCGTTCGGCCATACCCTTTGAGCGGAACAGAATGATGGGTTCACCAAAACAGGCCGATCCGAATCTTTACTATCGTCATATTGGTATTTATGCCTACCGCGCGCAATACGTACAACGCTATGTGAGTTACGCGCCAAGTGCACTGGAACATATTGAGTCGCTAGAGCAGTTGCGAGCATTATGGTACGGTGACAAAATACATTGCGACATTGCCGCTGAGGAGCCACCAGTAGGAATTGATACGCCAGAGGATCTAAGGCGTTTATTAGGCACGTTAGCAACCTAACGTGCTATGGCAAACCACAGAGGCGTTAGCACTAACCTATCATTATTAAGGAGTTAACATGAATGTAGTGGTAACAGGGGGCAACAGAGGGATAGGCCTTGCGCTGGTTAAGCAGTATGTCGCTCAGGGCCACACGGTTTTTGCTACCTGTCGCAATAGTTGCGATGAATTAAACGCAAGTGGGGCTAAGATAATTAATAATGTTGACCTTTCAAAGCCCGAAACCCTTGCAGTTGCACTCGCCGATATTGTCGCCACGCGGATTGATGTTTTAATAAATAATGCGGGCGTACTAGGGGTTGAGAACCTTCATGACTGGGAACCCGCCACCATCGAATATCAATTTCGCGTCAACGCATTAGGCTCTCTACTGGTAACACAAACCCTTTTACCTTCTCTTAATGAGGGTAGCAAAGTAGCCATGATTAGCAGCCGTATGGGTTCCATGGCTGACAACAGTTCAGGGGGATATTACGGCTACCGTATGTCGAAAGCGGCGCTTAATGCTGCAGGCGTATCCTTAGCGAATGACTTAGGGCCAAAAGGTATTGCTGTTGGCGTATTTCATCCTGGGTTTGTGCAAACTGAAATGGTCAATGGTAACGGTGATATTGATGCCGATACTGCGGCGGCACGATTAGTCACTCGTATAGAAGAACTAAATGTAGAGAACGCTGGTCGTTTCATTCACGCCAATGGTGATACATTACCGTGGTAGTTGTAAACTAAGCCTAATCATGGCGTCTACAGAAACATTGATGGGGGGAGCGGTTAAAAAAAAGCGCCCCACAAAGGAGGCGCCGCACAGGGAAGTTATCCTGTTATCGTTTTTCTTGCCATCTATTACAACTGTGTTGAAGACATAAGCGACAGCGTGTAGGTGTCATTATTCCGTGTCGCTAGCGTCATCTTGGTCTTCGGAAAGCACCGCCCACACATCGTGTTCATTGGCATGAATAACTTCGGCCCAGACACGATCCCCTGGCTTCACGTTGTAAACACCGTTAAGATGAACAAGGCCGTCAACCTCAGGGGCATCGGCGTAAGTTCTTCCTACCGCGCCTTCACTATCTACACTATCAATAACTACATGATACTCATTACCTATACGGTCTTGCAGACGCTGAGCACTAATCTCACCTTGCACTTCCATAAAACGTGCAAGACGGGCTTGTTTAATACTTTCTGGTACAGGATCAGGTAAATCATTGGCGCGGGCACCTTCAACGGGGGAGTATGCAAATGCACCAACCCTGTCGAGTTGGGCTTCGCGAATAAACGTTAGTAATTCTTCAAACTCTTCTTCTGTTTCACCCGGGAAGCCGACAATAAAGGTTGAACGAATTACCAATGAAGGACATATTTCTCGCCACTTTTTAATGCGTTCTAACGTACGATCGGCACTGCCAGGGCGTTTCATAAGTCGTAAGATACGCTTACTGGCATGTTGCAGTGGAATATCAAGGTAAGGAAGCAGTTTACCTTCATTCATCAAAGGGATAAGGTCGTCTACATGGGGGTAGGGATAGACATAGTGAAGTCGAACCCAAATTCCCATTTCGCCAAGTTTTTCGCACAACTGCTGCATGTGCGTTTTAACAGGCATGCCATTCCAAAAGCCGGTGCGGTGTTTTACATCTACGCCATACGCACTGGTATCTTGGGAAATCACCAATAACTCTTTTACGCCCGCCGCTTGCAAGCGTTTTGCTTCATCAAGCACGCTGCCCACAGGACGACTTACAAGGTCGCCGCGCATTGAGGGGATAATACAGAAAGTACATCTGTGGTTACAGCCCTCAGATATTTTAAGATAGGCATAATGACGAGGCGTGAGTTTTACCCCATGGTCGGGAACCAAGTGCTCAAAGGGATTATGCTGCGGCTTTGGTAGGTGTTCGTGTACCTGTTCAACCACGGTTTCATAAGCATGAGGACCTGTGATGGCCAATACATTTGGATGAACTTCTCGTATATCATCTTCTTTGATACCTAAACACCCAGTAACAATTACCTTACCGTTTTCTTTTAGCGCTTCGCCAATGGTATCAAGAGACTCTTCTACCGCTGCATCAATAAAGCCGCAGGTATTTACAATAACTAGGTCAGCATCGTTGTATGTGGGAACCACATCATAGCCTTCAGTCCGAAGCTGAGTAAGAATGCGCTCCGAATCAACCAGGTTTTTCGGACAACCTAAGCTAACAAACCCAATACGACTACCGCTCGCTGCATCGCGATTTCTATTCGCATCAAGTGTTTTAACGGGTGTTTCCAGCGTGGTGGTTTTATTAACCGTTTTGTTGGGGTCAAAGGTTTCTACTGACATTAAAATTACCTGGTTAATGCTGTACTTAAAATGGCCGCGGATTATACAGTAAGTCGCTGCTAAGCGCAGCAGTTTCGCGTATTTTTATAAAGGGGAGCGGAAAATTAATTATATTATAAGACAGTACGGTTTAAGTTACCTAAAACGGCCCAATATTCTGCCTATGATATCTTGTTTAACTGTCTTCATAGCATGCTAAAGCTGCCCCTAAAATATTACGACGAGGCGGGGCGTATACTACCGCCTGTGTGGTTGTATGGTTTACTCGCTTTTTTCTGTCTAGACTGGATTGCTTTTGTTTTTTCCCTCGCTTCACGTACGCAAACAGAAACATTGCTACGTATTTTTTACCCCCACAGCGAAAGTTTATGGATGGCGTTAGCGAGTAGTTTTCCATTGGTTATCGCAATGGTTTTAATTAGTCAGCGTGAACGCTTATGGAAACACCACTATATCCTGTGGTGTCGTTGGCTTATTCCTGCCATGGTAATTGGGGTAATCTGCTCTTTTGGGGTTCAGGTCTATCACGCTGTAAAACTGCATTGGAATTTTGAATTAGTAACGGCAATTAAAATTGCTGTTTCTTTGATTGGTTTTTACGTGGTGTGTCGAAGCCGGCATTTACGCTGGATGATTGAAGATTGGCAAACGCCTACGCAACACGATAAAGGGGAGGCGAACCCTGCTGGCTAAAAAGCCTAGATGAACAAGGTTGCTATGTAGCAAGATATTGCGTCAATATTTTTGTCTACTGTTATTTGTATCGCGTAGCGTCTATTACGTACTCCCTACAATGCATTCGCTAAAAGTAGGGCGAAACACAAACGCTCGCTTTGCCCCACGTTGTCTAATACATACATTAGCCTTAACCTCGTTAGACGCAACAAAAGGTTTATTGATGATTCGCTAAAGCTTGGTCAAAATAGCTTTTAACGCTAACACTTTTATCATTGACTAACCGCTCGTAGCAAATGCCAGCAAATGCGTAGGTATTGCTTTCCACTGCGAGGAGCATATAGGGGGCCTGTGGATTAGATTCATCGTAAATCCATGTGCCTTTTACATAACGACGCAACGTTTCGCCAACATAGGCGCCAAAAATATTGCAGATAGTGAACACGGCTTTTTCTTCAAGCGCTTTTTCTTGATATTTTTCGATAAAAGCTAACAGCAAGTCATCAACCGTAGCAATGCTTTGTGCAGTAAAATCAAGCGGTGTATTAAACTCTGCTTGCGCAGTTTTCACCGCGTTATCCGCACTATCGCTCATTAATTCTTCTAATTCATTCGGTGACATCTTAGTTCCTTGGTAACACCAGCACAGAAGTTGCGTGGGCAAAGTGTACATTGTGCTTAAGTTAAGACGAATTGTCTATTTTTGGCCAGTTAAACGGTTGATGATACTGGCTGCGGCAAACATACCAAAAGTGGCTGTTACCGTAACCACTGCGCCAAAGCCGCCCGCGCAATCTAGGCGTGTACCACCGCTCATCGCGGATTTATTAAAACACACACTGCCATCGGGTTGTGGATAGCGCAGTTGTTCCGTGGAATAAATACACTCTACGCCAAATCGGCGTTTAGGGTTTTTACTGAAGTTGTAGTTTCTTCTAAGTTCACTGCGTAGCTTGGCGGCAAGGGGATCTTGTACCGTTTTTGCTAGATCGCCTTTGGTCACTTGCGTGGGGTCGATTTGCCCCCCAGCACCGCCTACCGTAACGATTGGAATTTTTTGCCGTTTGCAATGGGCAATCATGGCAGCTTTTGCGCGAATACTGTCGGTAGCATCTATTACCGCATCACATGCATTTGAGATTAACTCACTTACGTTTTCAGCAAGTACGAAGTCTTCTACACAGGTAACGTTACAGGCGGGATTTATTTTATTAATACGTTCAGCGATCGCCTCGACTTTAGGTTGGCCTATGGTATCTGACATTGCATGAACTTGACGGTTGGTATTGGTGATACACACATCGTCTAAGTCGACCAGGGTTAGTTTACCCACACCCGAGCGAGCGAGCGCTTCTGCACACCAGCTTCCTACGCCACCAATACCTGCAATTAATACGTGACTATTGGCAAGTTTATTTGTGGCTTCTGGGCCATAAAGGCGAACAATGCCGCCGAACCTTGGGTCATAAGACATACATATACTCACAAAAATAGAAGCTGCGTGAAGCAGGCCCTAGCATTTACGATTAAGGGCGCGCATGATCGCAAAAAACCATAATAATGCAAGTTATTGACGCTGGGTATTCTACATTTGCCAAACAAAACACGGCCTAAAGGCGTGCTATGAAGATAATTCCCCGACCTATTTATAGCGGTTTTATAACCCATGGTTAGCAAAATAATTCGACTTACACGAACGTGTCATTCGTTTTTTCACGCAATACAGCAAAGTCCAAACATGATTCAATCACGTAACTAATGTAATGAATGCAACGAATTTTGAGGAAAGGAAAGACTATGGGCCTATTGGTTGACGGTAAATGGCAGGACAAGTGGTATGACACCAGTAAATCCGGAGGGAAGTTTGAACGTCAAGCATCGAAATTTAGACATTTTGTTGGTGCTGACGACAATAAGTTTCAACCCGAGTCTGGACGCTATCATTTGTATGTAGCCTTGGCATGCCCATGGGCTCATCGCACGCTTATTGTTAGAAAGTTAAAAGAGCTAGAAGCACATATAGATGTGTCAATCGTGCATCCGCACATGCTTTCCCACGGCTGGAGTTTCGATGATTACCCAGGGAGCACCGGCGATAAGCTTTACGGTAAAACATATCTACATGAAATTTACACCTTGGCTGATAGCGAGATTACCACACGCGTTACTGTGCCTATTTTGTGGGATAAGAAAACCAAACAGATAGTTAATAATGAATCAGCGGACATTATTCGTATTTTTAACAGTGGCTTTAATACACTTACCGGGAATACCATCGATTACTATCCTGAATCGTTGCGCAGTGCTATTGATGAAATAAACGATTTGGTTTATCCCAACATTAATAACGGAGTGTATAAGGCAGGGTTCGCTACCACTCAAGCGGCCTATGAGGAGGCAGTGAATGATGTGTTCGGTGCGCTGGCGAAGATTGAACAGATTCTCTCATCACAGCGCTATTTAGTGGCTGATACATTGACCGAGGCAGACTGGCGGCTCTTTACGACACTTATTCGATTTGATGCTGTCTATCACGGTCACTTTAAATGCAATATTAAACAAATAGCTGACTATCCAAATTTATTTGCGTATATGCGCGAACTTTATCAAATACCGGGTATTGCAGACACCGTAAACTTTGACCATATTAAACGTCATTATTATTTCAGCCATACTATGATAAACCCCACCCAGGTTATTCCCCTGGGGCCTAAACAAGACCTTATGCAACCCCATGGGCGAGAATCCTTGTCGACCTAACTTTTGGGGAAATATTAACACTATGCGCTGAGATCGCTAAACCTCGTTATACATTTGCTCACAAAGGGCCCATTTAAGATGCCTAGGGCGTTGCACCAATGGCTAGGCTTGTTTAACATGTTAATCGGACAAGCAAAAGCGTGGCCCCACGTTTTTGCTTTTTTAGTTTTAGCCAAATCGCAGGGAACAGAGACCTCACATAATGACAAAATCGATTACATGTTTTAAAGCATATGATATTCGCGGCGAATTAAATAGCCAACTCGACGAGGAAGTGGCTTACCGCATTGGATATGCGTTTGCAGAAGAATTAAATGCAAAGAGTGTGGTGGTGGGAAGCGATGTTCGATTAACGTCTACGCCCTTAAAACTCGCACTTACCGCGGGGCTCATTGACGCCGGCGCGAATGTTACCGATATTGGTATGGCTGGCACAGAAGAAATTTATTTTGCGACTAAACATTTAGGTGTTGATGGCGGCATCGAAGTTACCGCGAGTCACAACCCCATTAACTATAATGGCATGAAGCTAGTAAAAGCAGGGTCTGTGCCTATTAGTGGTGACACTGGGCTTGATGCGATTAAATCTCGCGCAGAATCGCTAGATGAAAATAGCGTGAATGACAGATTGGCGTTTTTTACCGACAACGCCAGTATTGATGCTGATGCATTTTTTAAGGGTAAAGCGCACATTCAAGTGAGTAAGTTAGCGGAAACAGGGAGCTATGTTGAAGACAGTTGTATGGATGCCTACGTGGACCATATGCTTTCTTATGTAGATTTATCCAACTTCACCCCGCTGAAAATAGTGGTTAACGCTGGTAATGGCGCAGCTGGAAAAGCATTAGATGCTCTTGAAGCTGAGCTTGAAAATAGACAGATACCTATTACGTTTATTAAAGTACATCATCAGCCAGATGGTACATTCCCCAACGGTATTCCCAACCCTCTACTTCCTGAAAACCGCGCCGATACAGCAAATGCTGTAATTGAACATAACGCCGACTTTGGTATTGCATGGGACGGCGACTTTGACCGTTGTTTCTTATTCGATGCAGACGGTCAATTTATTGAAGGCTATTACATTGTAGGTCTGCTTGCAGCTGCTTTTATTGAGAAAGATCAGGACAGCAAAATTATTTACGACCCCCGTGTATACTGGAATACGGAAGATATTGTCGCTAATGCGGGCGGTACGCCCATTAAGTCGAAAACTGGTCATGCTTTTATTAAAGAGCGTATGCGCAAAGAAGATGCGGTTTATGGCGGCGAAATGAGTGCACATCATTATTTCCGTGATTTCGCTTATTGCGATTCGGGCATGATCCCTTGGCTGCTTATTGCTGAATTAGTCTGTGTAAAACAGCAAACGTTAGCGAGCATGGTAAAACAGCGTATAGAAGCGTTTCCTTCATCGGGGGAAATTAACAGTAAATTAAACGATGCAGATGCTGCCCTAGCGCGGGTAACAGAAACGTACAAACCTAACGCTGAGGTTATTGATACCACTGACGGGTTAGGGTTAGAGTTTGGAAACTGGCGCTTTAATCTACGCAAATCAAACACCGAACCTGTAATACGGCTAAATGTTGAAAGTAAGGGCGATATTGCATTAATGGAAGAGAAAACGGCGGAGCTGTTAGCCGCTATTCGTGCAGAATAGCCGTTTATATTAGTGTAAATGGGATAGGGTAAACGTAAGCCCGCTAAGTTCAGCTACTCTTAACTTTGCGTAAAAAACGTATAAAAAAGGCACTATGGTCACGTTAAAACCATAGTGCCTTTTTTTATTCGCTCGGTTTTGTACATACTTACGCATAAAAGCGCTTATTATGTTATTAGGTAAATCATCCATGCATGGCTAAGTACTACCACTGTGGTTAGGGCTATACGAAGGCTGATGTAACTAACAATCTGTACCTTAGGCAAGCTAAGGGTAAATTTATCGTACATTAGAATGCCGACATAGCTTAACGACAGTAGCCCCAGTACTTCTACTCGGTGGCTAAATACCAAAGATAACCAACCTACTATGGTGGGCAGCATAGCAACGTACATTTGTGTACCGAATTTTTGCGCTTTCATGGCATCCCACCAGTGCACACCACCAAAAAACGATAACAAAACGCCAGAGTATTGAATGAAATACAGTGCGCTTTGCGTAAGCGACAGCAAGTTTGCTACATAGGCTATAGGCAGAAATATAAAGGGTATAAGGCCTGCTAGCCCGAGAACAACAGCAGAATAGGGCATAGACGTCTCCAAATAAAAAAATAGCGCCATAGGGCGCTATTTTTACGAAGGTTTATTAAAACCGTTCAATATTACTTAATCGGTGTATATTTACGCTTGCTGTGACCTGTGTACAGCTGACGAGGACGACCAATTTTTTGTTTTGGATCGCTCATCATTTCGTGCCAGTGAGAAATCCAACCCACAGTACGAGAAAGTGCAAAGATACAGGTAAACATATTGGTTGGGATACCAATTGCTTTTAGTACGATACCAGAGTAGAAATCTACGTTCGGGAACAATTTTTTCTCAGCAAAGTAGGGGTCGCTTAGGGCAATCTTTTCAAGTTCCATCGCAACATCTAGCAGTGGATCTTGCACATTAAGTTCGCCTAGCACTTCATGGCAGCTTTCGCGCATAACTGTTGCGCGCGGGTCGTGGTTTTTATAAACACGGTGGCCAAAGCCCATAAGACGGAATGGATCTGACTTGTCTTTTGCACGCTCAATAAATTCAGGAATACGGTCAACCGTACCAATTTCTTCAAGCATGTTAAGACACGCTTCGTTGGCACCGCCATGAGCAGGTCCCCAAAGTGATGCCACACCCGCAGCGATACAAGCATATGGGTTAGCGCCAGACGAACCGGCTAGTCTTACCGTGGATGTAGATGCGTTTTGCTCATGATCGGCATGAAGCGTAAAAATACGGTCCATTGCACGTTCAACCGCAGGACTAATTTGATATTCTTCTGCTGGAACAGAGAACATCATATTTAGGAAGTTAGCCGCATAGCTCAGGTCGTTTCGTGGGTAAACGAAAGGTTGACCAACGTTATACTTGTAACACATAGCGACCAGTGTAGGCATTTTCGCAATTAGGCGATGGGCACTACGCTTACGTTGTTCGTCGTTAGAAACGTCTAAGTCGCTGTGATAGAACGATGACATGGCACCTACAGTACCGCATAACATCGCCATAGGGTGGGCGTCGTTACGGAAACCGTGAAAGAACATGTTAATTTGTTCATGTACCATTGTATGGCGGGTAATTGTGTCTTTGAATTCTTCATATTCTTCTTTCGTCGGCGCTTCGCCGTGTAGAAGCATATGACAAACTTCAAGGTAGTCTGCATCGCGCGCTAACTCTTCAATTGGGTAGCCGCGGTGAAGTAGTACACCTTTTGCTCCATCAATATAAGTGATAGCTGACTCGCAAGATCCTGTCGCCATAAAACCAGGGTCGTAAGTAAAATAACCGTGTTGTCCAACTGAACGGACGTCGATTACATCTTGTCCTTCGGTACCCGACAAGATAGGAAGCTCGATTTCCTTACCGCCGGCTTTAAGAATGGCTTTCTGATCTGCCATATAATGCTCTCCTCAGAATGGTTCTGTTTGCAGCGAAAACGAACGAATGTGCTCGTCTCGTTGGGAAAAGTGGCGTATTTGTACTTTATTATGTACCTAGAAGTCAATTTAATTGCATATATGCGCAATAAATATTCTAAATTGCCTGCACTTATAATGCATTGTTAAAAATATCAAATTGCTTCTTTTGGATATCGCACTCAACCCAATACCGGTAATTATCAATCTCTTTTCACAAAAGGTAAACCACCGTTTGCTAAATTAATTAACACTTGCGATGAAAAATTGTGCATACAATCTTTCACAATGACAAATTTGCATTAAAAGACATTAATTTCAAGTGCTAAACTAGTGTTATTCTGCGCTAGGCCTGATACACTTTAGCGCCTTGTAAATAAAGCAGTTCATGCAAGTTGCAAGCAATAATGACCGAACATCCGTTGCAGTGTATATTAATAAAGTGTGAAAAAAGACTAAAGTCTTAGATCCGCACAAAAAATTGTAATTATATACTGTGCTGGATATACTCGGCGGTGCTTAAAAACAGAATATTTATTCTGTTAACGGCATTTAAGAATAATTCACAAATTGTTAACAACTCAGTGGACGAGGCAATTAACAGGTAATAAACGAATTCACCTACACAGGACATAAAAAAGGTGGGTAATTCAATATCCCTACGGATTAAACAGGCATACATTGTGAAAAAGCAAAGACCAGTAAATTTAGAACTCAATACTATTAAATTTCCACCTTCTGCTATTTCGTCAATTCTCCATCGCGTTACCGGTGTAGCTATGTTCTTCGCGCTTCTTTTTGTTATTTGGGCTTGGGCAGTTTCTGTTTCCTCGCCAGAAGGGTTCGCGGACGTGCAAGCAATCATGGACGGTTTCCTTGGAAAATTCGTCGCAATTGGCACAGCCTCAGCGCTGATTTACCACATTCTAGGCGGCTTAAGACACGTCGTAATGGACTTAGGCTACTGGGAAGAATTAGAGTCAGGTAACTTAAGTGCGAAAGCAATTATCGCACTATGGATTATACTGACCGTAGTATTGGGAGTTGCACTATGCTAACCAACCAAGCAAGCATGAAACGTAATGGTGTACAAGACTACGTCTCGTTACGTACTACAGCAGCAATAATTTTCGCGTACTCGGTATTCATGGCGTGGTTTTTTATAACCACTGATAATCTAACCTTTATCGAATGGCGAGGGTTATTTTCTGGCCTAGCTATGAAAGTTTTCACATTAGCAACACTTATTGCAGTAATGATCCACGTACGTATCGGCCTATGGCAGGTACTAACTGACTACGTTAAAGCGTCAAGTCTTCGTGCAGTATTACAATTTGTTCTAAACGTTATTGCGTTTGGCTATGTTGCTGTCGGCCTATTTGTATTGTGGGGAGTGTAAGATGAGTTTACCCGTTCACGAGTTTGATGCAGTCGTAATTGGTGCTGGTGGTGCAGGTATGCGCGCAGCACTTCAGATTTCACAGTCTGGTAAATCATGTGCACTGTTATCGAAAGTTTTTCCTACCCGGTCTCATACAGTATCAGCCCAAGGCGGTATTACTGTTGCACTAGGTAATTCACATGAAGACAACTGGCAATGGCACATGTACGATACCGTAAAAGGGTCGGACTACATTGGTGACCAAGAAGCCATTGAGTACATGTGTAAAGAAGGTCCAGAGGCGATTATCGAAATGGAAAATATGGGTTTACCCTTTTCTCGTTTCGAAAACGGTAAAGTATACCAGCGTCCATTTGGTGGTCAGTCTAAGAACTTTGGTGGCGAGCAAGCCGCGCGCACGGCAGCCGCAGCTGACCGTACAGGCCACGCATTGCTTCACCTTCTTTACCAGCAAAACGTAAAGAATAAGACAAAAGTATTTTCAGAGTGGTACGCCCTCGATTTGGTTAAAAACCAAGACGGTGACGTAGTAGGCTGCACGGCGATTGATATCGAAACCGGCGAAGTTGTTTACTTCAAGTCCCGTGCTGTTGTATTAGCAACTGGCGGTGCAGGCCGTATCTATGCGTCTACCACTAACGCACACATTAACACCGGTGACGGTGTTGGTATGGCACTTCGTGCTGGTGTTGCAGTTCAAGATATGGAAATGTGGCAGTTCCACCCAACCGGTATTGCCGGGGCGGGAACCTTGGTAACAGAAGGTTGTCGTGGTGAAGGTGGTTACCTTCTTAATAAAGACGGCGAACGCTTCATGGAACGTTATGCACCGAACGCGAAAGACCTAGCGGGTCGTGACGTAGTTGCCCGTTCTATGATGACAGAAATTCGTGAAGGTCGTGGTTTTGATGGCCCGTTAGGTCCTCACTGTAAACTGAAGCTAGACCACCTTGGTAAAGAGGTGCTTGAATCACGTCTACCAGGGATTCTTGAATTGTCTCGTACCTTCGCTCACGTTGATCCAGTGAAAGAACCCATTCCTGTTATCCCAACCTGTCACTATATGATGGGTGGTATTCCAACCAACGTTGATGGCCAATGCTTAACCGTTGATGAAAACGGCAAAGATAAAGTGGTTAATGGTTTATTCGCGTGTGGTGAGATTGCCTGCGTATCTGTTCACGGTGCAAACCGTCTAGGCGGCAACTCGCTTCTAGATTTGGTTGTATTTGGTCGTGCTACAGGTTTACACCTTGGTAAAACCTTGTCTGACATGGCACCTACACGTGACGCATCTGAGTCGGACCTTGATTTGGCGATGTCTCGCTTTAATCGTTGGGAAAACTCAGAGAAGGGCAAAGGCGAAGACCCAGTTCAAATCAAAAAAGATATGCAAGAATGCATGCAGCTTAACTTCTCAGTATTCCGTGAAGGTGACGCAATGGCGACCGGTCTTAAAGAGCTTGGCGAAATTCGCGAACGCTTACAGAACGCTCGTCTTGACGATAAGAGTTCAGATTTCAATACTCAACGTATTGAGTGTTTGGAACTTGATAACCTTATGGAAACCGCGTACAGCACAGCAGTAGCAGCGAACTTCAGAACCGAAAGTCGTGGCGCTCATAGCCGCTTTGACTTCCCAGATCGTGATGATGAAAACTGGTTATGTCACAGTATCTACGATCCGAACACTGATAAAATGCTTAAACGTGATGTCAATATGACGCCTAAGCTTAGGGAAGCATTCCCTCCTAAAGTGCGTTCATATTAAGAGAGGCAACGATCATGCAATTACAATTTTCGATTTATCGCTACAACCCAGACGTAGATGCTAAGCCACGCATGCAGGACTACACGCTAGAAGTAGATGAAGGCCGCGACATGATGGTGCTAGATGCATTGATAGCACTAAAAGAGCAAGACCCGACGCTATCATTCCGTCGCTCTTGCCGAGAAGGTGTTTGTGGCTCAGACGGTGTTAACATGAATGGCAAAAATGGCCTTGCATGTATTACGCCTGTTTCTGCGCTAGGCAAGGGAAAAATTGTCGTACGTCCGTTACCCGGTTTGCCCGTGGTACGCGACCTAGTTGTTGATATGACTCAATTTTATACTCAGTACGAGAAAATTAAGCCGTTTCTTATCAATGACAGCAAAAAGCCGCCTGCAAGAGAACATCTTCAGACTCCTGAAGAACGTGCTAAGCTTGATGGGCTGTATGAATGTATTTTATGCGCGTGTTGTTCAACGTCGTGTCCTTCATTCTGGTGGAACCCTGAGAAATTCATTGGGCCAGCAGGCTTGCTGCACGCTTATCGTTTCCTTATCGATAGCCGTGACACTGCAACTGAAGAACGTCTTAACGACTTAGATGATGCGTTCAGCGTATTCCGCTGCCACGGTATTATGAACTGTGTAAGCGTATGCCCGAAAGGTTTAAACCCGACAAAAGCAATTGGACAAATTAAGTCTATGCTTCTTCAACGGGCTGTTTAGTACCAAAATCTGATAACGTTGTTTGTTACAGATAGCAATGCTCTAAATGGCCATCCGGACGGGATGGCTATTTTTTTTTGTATTCATCGGTATAGCACTTGGTTATGGTAAGAATAACCTTATAATAAACACCGATGGTGAATAGAATTTACAAAACGTAGCAAGGCAAATTAAATGCAAGAAAGCGTGATGAAAGCGTGGTGGGATTCCTCGCACATGGCAGGTGCCAACGCTGCCTATGTCGAAGAATTGTACGAATCGTATTTGGAAGACCCCCAAAGCGTATCCGATGCTTGGCGTCAAATCTTTGATAACCTCCCCAAGGTTGAAGGCGTTGAGTTAGAAACCAATCATACAAGTGTTAAAGATCAGTTTAGGAAACTTGCAGCTCTCGGCCCTATGGCACGTATGTCGAGTGTACCTGTTGAAGGTCCTAGCGCGTCGGACAGTAGGCAGGTAAAAGTATTACAGCTTATCAATGCCTACCGCTTTCGCGGTCATCAACACGCTAACCTAGACCCACTGGGGCTATGGCAACAACCGCGCGTGCGCGACTTGGAGCTTTCCCACCATAGTTTGTCTGAAGACGACTTTGACAGTGTGTTTAATGTAGGTTCATACGCCATAGGCAAAGAGTCTATGTCGTTGGGTGAATTATTTAAATCACTTAACCGAACGTACTGTGGCTCAATTGGTGCAGAATACATGCACATAACTGATACTGATCAAAAGCGCTGGTTACAGCAGAAAATTGAATCGGTACAGGCGAAGCCAGAAATTAGTAAAGAAGAAAAGCTAAGTATTCTCAAAGGCTTAACTGCTGCTGATGGTATGGAAAAGTACATCGGCTCTAAGTTCCCAGGTGCAAAACGTTTTTCATTAGAAGGCGGCGATGCACTTATTCCTATGCTTAAAGGGTTAATCTCTAAAGCGGGAACTGCGGGAACCAAAGAAGTGGTTATCGGTATGGCTCACCGTGGACGTTTGAACGTCTTGGTGAATGTACTGGGTAAAAACCCTTCTGTATTATTTGATGAATTTGCCGGTAAGCATGACGACTCGCTGGGTGCGGGTGACGTTAAATATCATGCAGGCTTCTCTTCAGACTTTGCTACGCCAGGCGGTAATGTTCACTTAGCGTTGGCTTTTAACCCCTCTCACTTGGAAATTGTTAACCCGGTAGTAATGGGGTCGGTTCGCGCGCGTTTTGCTCGTCGCAATAACGACACTAACACTGTATTGCCAATTACTATACACGGCGACTCTGCAATTGCAGGGCAGGGTGTGGTTCAAGAAACCTTCAATATGTCACAAACCCGCGGGTTTGCGGTGGGTGGTACTGTTCGCATCGTAGTGAATAACCAAGTGGGTTTCACTACCTCTAAAACAGAAGATACACGCTCCACGCAATACTGTACTGACATTGCAAAAATGGTACAGGCTCCTATTTTCCACGTTAACTCTGATGACCCAGAAGCGGTGGCATTTGTTACCCAATTGGCGCTTGAGTATCGTAATAAATTTAAGCGTGACGTCGTGATCGATCTTGTCTGTTACCGTCGTCACGGACACAACGAAGCTGATGAGCCAAATGCAACCCAGCCGTTGATGTATCAGAAGATTAAAAAGCACCCTGTGCCACGTGTTTTATATGCCGATCAGCTTATTGCAGAAGGTGTAATAGAACAGCGTGATGCCGATCGATATCTTGAAGAGTATCGGGCAGCGCTAGACCACGGCGCGTGTGTTGTAGAAGAATGGCGACCTATGACCGAGCACAGTGTTGACTGGTCACCGTATCTTGGTCACGACTGGGATACTGACTATGACGGCGCTTTAAGTGTTGAAAAGCTCAAAGAGTTGGGCGAAGCCATTACCTCATACCCTGAAAGCCATAAGCTGCAATCCCGTGTTAATAAGCTTTACCAAGATCGTAAGGCCATGGTAGCAGGTGACAGAAAGCTAGATTGGGGTATGGCAGAGAATTTAGCTTACGCCACACTTGTGGATGCCGGAGAAGATATTCGTATTACCGGTCAGGACTCTGGTCGTGGTACTTTCTTCCATCGTCACGCGGTGTTGCACAATCAAGCTGATGCTAGCACCTATATGCCACTACAGCATATTCGCGAAGGGCAAGGCGAGATTGAAATTTATGACTCAGTGTTGTCTGAAGAAGCGGTAATGGCCTTTGAATACGGCTATGCAACTGCCGAGCCTGAATGCTTGACGATTTGGGAAGCACAGTTTGGTGATTTCGCCAATGGTGCACAGGTTGTGTTTGACCAATTTTTAAGCTCAGGTGAAGCCAAGTGGGGCCGCTTATGTGGTCTAACTGTGCTACTTCCGCACGGCTATGAAGGTCAAGGCCCAGAGCATAGTTCAGCAAGGTTAGAGCGGTTCTTGCAAATGTGCGCCGATCATAACTGGCAGGTGTGCGTACCTTCTACCCCTGCGCAGGTTTATAACATGCTGCGTCGTCAGGTTATACGTCCAATGCGTAAACCTCTTATCGTTATGTCGCCTAAGTCACTATTACGTCATCCTTTAGCGGTATCTTCTCTGGAAGAGCTGGCAGAAGGTAAGTTCCATAACGTTATTGGCGAGATTGACGATTTGGACCCGCAAGAGGTTAAACGTGTGGTGATGTGTTCTGGTAAGGTGTACTACGACTTATTAGACCAACGCCGCAAGAACGAACAATCTGATATTGCGATTATTCGTTTAGAACAGCTTTACCCATTCCCACAAGAGGAATGCGCTAAAATTGTGGCACAATATAGCCACGTTAAAGATTGGGTTTGGTGCCAAGAAGAGCCTCAAAACCAAGGCGCATGGTATTGCAGTCAACACCACTTCTGGCAAGCAATTCCAGATGGTGCCAAATTGACATATGCAGGACGAGAAGCATCCTCTTCACCTGCTGTAGGTTACGTATCCGTTCACAACCAGCAACAAAAAGCCCTGGTTGAAGACGCACTCACGATTAAATAAGGAACAGTAATGACAATTGAGATAAAAGTTCCGGTTCTACCAGAGTCAGTTGCCGATGCCACCATTGCAACCTGGCACGTTAAGGCCGGTGATTCTGTAAAAAGAGACCAGAACCTGGTTGACATTGAAACTGACAAAGTTGTGTTAGAAGTAGTTGCGCCAGCGGATGGAACCCTCGGTGAAATTCTAGATGAAGAGGGTGCAACGGTTTTAGGTGAGCAAGTTATTGCTAAGCTAGAAGAAGGCGGCGCCGCTCCGGCTAAGTCTGACGAAAGCAAAGATGACAGCGACGCTGCACCTAAGCAGGAAGCGAAAGCGGAAACAGGGTCTGCATCATCAGGCAAAGCGTCTGATATTAAAGTGCCTGTACTGCCAGAATCAGTGGCTGATGCAACGATTGCTACTTGGCATGTTGCGGTAGGTGAAGCCGTTAGCCGCGACCAAAACCTTGTCGACATCGAAACTGACAAAGTGGTGCTTGAAGTAGTTGCTCCTGCAGACGGTTCACTATCAGAAATCGTGGCAGAGGAAGGCGCTACAGTAACTGCTGAAGAAGTGATTGCTAAATTTGTAGAAGGTGCCTCAGGGGGCGCATCTGCCTCTTCATCTGCTGCGTCAGATGACGCTGACGATTCAGAAGAGACCAGTGATGCGCTAAGCCCATCAGTTCGCCGTCTGCTTTCTGAAAAGGGCGTAGATGCATCTAAAGTAAAAGGCACGGGTAAAAACGGTCGCATTACTAAAGAAGATGTAGAAAAGTACCTTAAGAGCGGTAACAGTGAGTCGAAATCTGCACCAGCTGCGTCAAGCTCGGATGATACTGCCGACCTACCTACCGGTAATCGCACTGAAAAACGTGTACCTATGACGCGTTTACGTAAGACTATTGCGAACCGTCTTCTAGAAGCGAAAAATTCTACCGCCATGTTAACGACGTTTAACGAAGTTAATATGAAGCCAATTATGGATTTACGTAAACAGTACCAAGAGAGCTTTGAGAAGCGTCATGGTATTCGTTTAGGTTTCATGTCTTTCTATGTGAAAGCAGTCACTGAAGCATTGAAGCGTTTCCCTGAGGTTAATGCGTCAATTGACGGTGATGATATTGTTTATCACAACTACTTCGACGTATCTATTGCGGTATCAACACCTCGTGGTCTAGTTACGCCTGTGTTGAAAGATACTGACACGTTAGGTATGGCTGGCGTTGAAAAAGGCATTAAAGAGTTAGCACTTAAGGGTCGTGACGGTAAGCTGTCATTGGCTGAGCTACAAGGTGGTAACTTCACCATTACTAATGGTGGTGTATTTGGTTCACTTATGTCTACACCAATCATTAACCCGCCGCAAAGCGCTATCTTGGGAATGCATAAAATCCAAGACCGTCCTATGGCAGTTAATGGAAAAGTAGAAATTTTACCAATGATGTACCTTGCGCTTTCTTACGATCATAGAATTGTAGATGGTAAAGAGTCAGTAGGCTTCTTGGTAACCGTTAAAGAGATGCTTGAAGATCCTACACGTCTACTACTAGACGTATAAGACTTCTCTCTCACGTAATTGTGGTTAGGCGCTTGGTGTGCATTAGTTCATTAAGCGCCTGAAGCAACGCTGATATTCGCCCTATAATGTCAGCTCAACTAATCAAGTCGCAAACGCGGCTTTTGTCTTAATAAAAATCGGATAGAAACACCATGAATTTGCATGAATACCAAGGTAAGCAGCTATTCAAAGAATACGGCCTACCTGTTTCTGAAGGATACGCAGCAGACACTCCTGAAAGTGCTGTAGAAGCCGCCGACCGCATTGGCGGGGAAGAGTGGGTAGTCAAATGCCAGGTCCACGCAGGTGGTCGCGGTAAAGCTGGCGGCGTTAAGCTAGTTAAAGATAAAGACGCTATTAAAGCTTTCGCTGAAAACTGGCTTGGCAAAAATTTGGTGACTTTCCAGACTGACGAAAATGGTCAGCCTGTTAGCAAAATCCTTGTTGAATCTTGCACAGATATCGCAAACGAATTGTACCTTGGTGCAGTAGTTGACCGCACAACCCGTCGTGTTGTGTTTATGGCATCTACTGAAGGTGGCGTTGAGATTGAAACTGTTGCGGAAGAAACACCAGAAAAGATTTTGAAAGCTGAAATCGACCCAATTGTTGGTCCTCAGCCTTATCAAGCTCGCGAAATGGCGTTTAAACTAGGTCTTAGCGGTGTTCAAATTAAACAGTTCACTAAAATCTTCCTTGGCTTAGCTAAGATGTTTGAAGACTTAGACGTAGCACTTATCGAGATTAACCCTCTTGTAATCAAAGAAGACGGTGACCTTCACTGCCTTGACGCGAAGCTTGCTATTGACGGTAATGCGTTATACCGCCAACCTAAAGTTAAAGCGATGCAAGATCCTTCTCAAGAAGACGAACGCGAAGCACATGCTGCGCAGTTCGAGCTTAACTATGTTGCACTAGACGGAAACGTTGGTTGTATGGTTAACGGTGCGGGCCTAGCAATGGGTACCATGGATATCGTAAATCTACACGGCGGAAAGCCAGCTAACTTCCTAGATGTTGGTGGCGGCGCGACGAAAGAACGTGTAGCTGAAGCGTTTAAGATCATTCTTTCTGACGACAACGTTAAAGCGGTATTGGTTAACATCTTTGGTGGTATCGTTCGTTGTGACATGATTGCTGAAGGTATTATCGGCGCAGTTAAAGAAGTAGGCGTTAATGTTCCGGTTGTTGTACGTCTTGAAGGTACTAACGCCGAACTAGGTCGTGAGGTTCTAGCGAACTCTGGTCTTGATATCATCGCTGCTGAGTCGCTAACGGATGCAGCGCAGAAAGTTGTTGCTGCAGCGGAGGGCAAATAATGTCTGTATTAATTAATAAAGATACCAAAGTAATCTGTCAGGGTTTTACTGGTGGTCAAGGTACTTTCCACTCTGAGCAAGCAATTGCCTACGGTACGCAAATGGTTGGTGGTGTTACACCAGGCAAAGGCGGCACTGAGCATTTAGGTCTTCCAGTATTTAATACGGTACGTGAAGCGGTAGAAGAAACGGGCGCAACAGCGTCAGTAATCTACGTACCTGCTGCATTTTGTAAAGACTCAATCGTAGAAGCGGCCGATGCGGGAATCGAACTTATCGTTTGTATTACCGAAGGTATCCCTACGCTAGATATGCTTTACGTAAAAGAGTACGTTGAAGCAAAAGGCGTACGCATGATTGGTCCAAACTGCCCAGGTGTAATCACACCAGGGGAGTGTAAAATTGGTATCATGCCTGGTCATATCCATAAGCCTGGTAAAGTGGGTATTGTTTCTCGCTCTGGTACACTTACCTATGAAGCGGTTAAGCAAACAACTGACGAAGGGTTCGGCCAGTCTAGCTGTGTAGGTATCGGTGGTGATCCAATTCCTGGTTCAAACTTCATTGATATTCTTAAGTTGTTCCAAGACGATCCACAAACTGAAGCTATCGTAATGATTGGTGAAATTGGTGGTACAGCTGAGGAAGAAGCGGCTGCATTCATTAAAGAGAATGTAACTAAGCCTGTTGTGTCTTACATTGCGGGTGTTACTGCACCTCCCGGTAAGCGTATGGGTCATGCTGGTGCCATCATCGCAGGCGGTAAAGGCACTGCAGATGAGAAGTTTAAAGCACTAGAAGCGGCCGGTGTTAAAACTGTTCGCTCACTAGCAGAAATTGGCAAAGCACTACGTGAAACCACGGGTTGGTAAACGTTGCTGTTAGCGTTTAAAAGCCCGCGTTACGCGGGCTTTTTTGTTTGCCCAGCGAAGCTGGCAATCCCGTCAGGTTGGAAGAAACCTGAATCACCCTGACTGAGGGGAAGACAATCCGAATGGCAAGGGCGTTGTTGGCTAACGGCAGGGTCTGAAGGAAGCCATAGG
>NZ_JAAAWN010000011.1 GCF_010500865.1 Alteromonas profundi | reverse complement strand
ACAATGCACTGCCAATACGAAGCGTTTCAATGAACCGTGTACTTAATAGCGCTAGCTACAGCTAATAGACACCCACCAATCTAATTATTTAACTTGCTCACCAAAGAGAATTTAAGACAGCCACAAATTCCGCCTATCTGAAACGGAGTAGTTAACAAGTTGATGGCTGTCTCGTTAACTGCGTAATCGTATGGAATCCCTGTGGGTGTCTATTTAACAGTGGATGTCCAAGGGATACAGAAGCGGCGGTTACTCTAATGGCTTGGCATTATTAGTATAGGGTGGCCACCCCATAAGTTTGCCGCCTAGCACGTGTAAATGTATGTGATACACGGTTTGCCCGCCATACTCATTACAGTTCATAACTGTACGATAGCCTTGTTCTGCGGTACCTAGCTCACCTGCAACTTTTGCTGCTACCCATGAAAGGTGTCCAATCACCTCTCGATCGCCCTCTTCAATATCGTTAATTGTCGCAATTGGCTTTTTAGGTATAACCAAAAAGTGGATGGGCGCTTGGGGATTTATGTCTTTAAATGCCAACGCTAAATCATCTTCATAAAGAATTTCGGCGGGTATTTCTTTATTAATTATTTTTGTAAAAATGGTGTCCGACATTTTTCTGCTCCATGTATAAATAGTAAAACTAAACGCTTATCCAAAAACAAACCACAGCAATACTGCGCCTAATAAGAGACGATAAATCACAAATGGCAACATACCAATTCGCGATATCCAACTTAAAAATAGAAATATACATAGATACGCACTAACGAAAGAGAATCCGGCGCCGTACAACAAGGCTTCCCAATCTACCGCCTCGCGTGCTTGCAATAAGTCGACTGTCGCTAATAATCCAGCGCCTAAAATGACAGGAATAGACAATAAAAACGAAAACCTAGCGCAACTTTCTCTATTCAGACCCAACATTAACCCTGCGGTCATGGTTATGCCAGAGCGCGATGTTCCAGGTATCAGTGCCAAAACCTGTGCTATGCCTATTAGCAATGATTGCTTCCAATTTAATGAAGCTAACGTGTTGCTTCGTTTTGCCGTTGCGTCTGCGTACCACAATAATAAGCCAAATATAATTGTAGTTGCGGCTATAACAAGGGCGGTTCTCGCATTATCCTCAATCCAACTCTTCATTAAAAAGCCCACAATTACAGCGGGTATAGTTGCAATAATTACGTACCACGCTAGTTTACTGTCGGTATTTTGATTTTTAGAAAATCCCTTCGTTACCCAAGCTATGCTCATCTGCACAATTTCCTTGCGGAAATAGATCATTACTGCAAGCAAGCTTCCCACATGAACTGCAACGTCAAACGCTAGACCTTGGTTAATCCAACCCAGTAATTCTGCGGGCAACAGCAAATGCCCGGAGCTACTGATAGGCAAAAACTCAGTCACACCTTGGATAATAGCAAGTATAATTATTTCGAAAAGTGTCATTCCTTTGCTTAGCTCCAGCTAAAGTTTATTGGCCATAAATGTTGTTTTTGTTTATCAAAATCATCCCACAAACTTTGATAACTGCGACCTGTTGAAGGGTGTTTTCGCTGAGGTACGAGTTCAGCAAGAGGCCATAATACAAATGCATTATAGAGAATTTCCTCACGTGGAAGTACGACAGGTGTGCTTATTACCTTGTCATCATAGGTCAACAAGTCAAGATCTAACGTTCTTGAACAAAACTTTTTCTCATGGTGTTTGCGCCCATGCTCTCGTTCAATTTTTTTAAGTACTTGGCACACATCGTTCACTGAAAGGGTTGTCTTCGCACTTACCACTAGATTATAAAAAGGACTACCGGCAAACCCCACCGACTCACTTTCATAGACAGATGAACAGCGAATACTATTGAAATGTTTAGCAAGGGCTTTTATAGATGCCCGCGTGTAATACTCACGATCTATATTCGACCCAACGCTAATTAATATGCAGTGCCCAGCCATTTATTCTCTAACCTGAGATAAGGCAACAGCTACCGTATTCGCATTAGGTAATATATTCGGTTTTACAATTTTCACTGCGATAGCGTGCACAGGAAATTGCTGCAAAACCGCCCGCATTATTGCACCACCCAACGCTTCTAACAGCTCAAAGCGACTTGTCTTACCAACCTCTACTATACATTCAGCAACTTTCGCATAGTCAATGGTATCGGCCACATTGTCTGTGCCCATTGCCTTGTCTAAATCTGCGTCAAGCTCGACATCAATAATAAGCTCAGTAAGCCTTTCCCGCTCCCAGTCATAAACCCCGATAAGCGTAGGAACACAGAGCCCTGTTATATATATTTTTCCCATAAACCTTCTTCGAGACACCGTTAGACTGGTCTTACTACTTTGTAAAATGTGCAGATCCGCGTCATGAAACTGGAATGTGCAACATTATTACAGTAGTTTTACCTTCAATGAGTATACTTAATGCAATGATGTCACAACTATACCGTTGTAACATCAATATGGGCAACACGGATAAGCGCTTTAATAGAAGATTAATGGGGCTAAGTGACGCCATGGTTTTTGCGAGGGCGTATTAAACGATTATGATGATGTCACTCACCCTTCTAATGATAGGGGTTGCTTATCTTGTGGGCTCTCTATCAAGTGCGGTTGTAATTTGTAGACTATTTCAATTGCCCGACCCTAGAACTACTGGATCGCATAACCCCGGGGCCACAAATGTTTATCGAATTGGCGGACGAATACCCGCCCTATTGGTTCTCATTATGGATATTCTTAAAGGTACACTTCCGGTTTACGCAAGTTACTTTATGGGAATTGAGCCAGTATGGTTGGGGCTAATTGGTATTGCCGCCTGTCTGGGCCATATTTTTCCCCTATACTTTGGTTTTATAGGCGGAAAAGCTGTGGCGACTGCCTTTGGCGCTATGCTCCCCATAGGTCTAGATTTAGCCGGTTTACTGGTACTAAGTTGGATTGTTGTGGTGTTTTTCACCGGCTACTCTTCGTTAGGTGCTTTAGTAGCAGTTTCTTTAGCCCCCTTTTTTACTTGGTTAATTAAGCCGCTATACACCTTACCCGTAGCTATGCTATCGCTGCTCATTATTTTACGACATCGCGAAAACATCCGCCGATTAGTAAATCGCTCAGAGGGCAAAATTTGGGAAAAAGGCAATATTAAGGAATAGCGCTCTGCATTGCCCGTTTTCCCCGTGCGTGTGCTGTTTTGATCATGTGTATCGCGACATCACGAACGTGCACAGCAAACTACGATTGGTACTTTTATTTACCTTTGAGCCTGTCTAAACAGCCCTAAGTGAGCCTTAAACAGCAGTGAGGGTGTCTAGTGGCCAACGAGGTTTAGCTTTCGCTGATAACGCTAATGTTTCACCCGCTTTTAGTCGCTGCATCCCTGCATATGCGATCATCGCACCATTATCGGTACAGTACGCCAAGCTTGGATAAAACACTTGCCCTTGCATACTGGTCATTAAGCTCTTCATTTGTGCGCGTAGCATAGTGTTTGCACTCACACCGCCAGCTATTACTAAACGCTTCATTCCTGTCTGCTTTAATGCCCGCTTACACTTAATTATTAGCGTATCAATAACCGCTTCCTGAAAAGCATAGGCTATATTGGCATGGGTTTGCTCGCTACCATCGCAATCACGAATAGTATTGGCAGCAAAGGTTTTAAGGCCACTGAAACTAAAATCTAGTCCAGGCCTATCGGTCATTGGGCGAGGGAACTTATAGTGACCTGCTTCGCCTTTTTCGGCTAACTTGGCAAGCAGGGGCCCCCCAGGATAATCAAGCCCCAATAGCTTCGCGGTTTTATCAAACGCTTCCCCCGCAGCATCATCAATAGACTCTCCTAATACTTCATATTGACCAATACCTTCAACTTTCACCAGCATAGAATGCCCACCTGATACCAATAACGCCACAAATGGCATTTCAGGTGCTTCGGCTTCAAGCATAGGTGCTAGCAGATGTCCTTCCATATGGTGGACACCCACCGCAGGAACTTTCCAAGCATATGCTAACGAACGCCCAACCGATGACCCCACTAATAATGCCCCTACAAGCCCTGGCCCCTGCGTAAACGCCACACCATCTAACTCATCCGGTGTTGTATTAGCATCAGCCATCGCTTTTTCTATAAGAGGAATTATCTTTCGCACATGGTCTCGAGAAGCAAGTTCTGGCACCACACCGCCATAATCTGCGTGCAATTTTACTTGGCTATATAACTCATGAGACAACAAACCCTGCTTGTCATCGTAAATGGCAATGCCGGTTTCATCACAAGATGTTTCAATACCTAATATGCGCATGGTGCAAAAACCTATAAATGTACGTAATCCTAGAGAAGGCCAATCTAGCGTAACCACCAAATAACTATTTGCGTAAATAACGCTCAACAATTAACTTAGTTCTCGCGATCTGCGGCGATCTTGTGTAGGATCTGCGCGAATTGCGAGAAGGATCGGCGAATAAAGTTACCTTTAGCTGCTTTTCAGCCTCGACTGACAAGGCGCAGAGTTTACCTTTATTCGCTTTCCCATGGAATGGCGGTATGTAGAAACAGGCATTATTGACTATTTTTTAGCAAAACATGCTTTACATTCCCCCCAGAAATGTTTAGAATTCCGCACCATTTTTAACCCGGGTGGCCTTTTTAGCGCACCAATTTGCCCGGAATTACACAGCAAAAGTTTTGAGGTGAGTGTTTAATGCCTATCGTTAAAGTTAGAGAAAACGAGCCGTTTGATGTAGCGCTGCGTCGTTTTAAGCGTTCTTGTGAAAAAGCAGGCGTACTATCTGAAGTTCGTCGTCGTGAGTTCTTCGAAAAGCCTACTTGGGAACGCAAACGTAAGAAAGCCGCTGCTAAAAAGCGTCATCTTAAGAAGTTGGCTCGTGAAAACGCACGTCGCGTAAAACTCTACTAAAACAGGGTTAAGTTACGAGCTTGAAAGGTGTTGCATTTGCAGCACCTTTCGCGTTTCTGGGCCCTATATTTTTCACGTTTGCAATACATTAGGTAATACCATGGCTTTGATTGATGAATTGAAGAATGCACAAAAAGACGCAATGCGCGCGAAAGATAAAGTACGCTTAGGTACAATTCGCATGGCACTAGCGGCAATTAAGCAGAAAGAAATTGATGAACAAATCACGTTAGATGACAGCGCTATTTTAGCGGTGTTAACTAAAATGGTGAAGCAACGCCTTGATGCTGCCGCACAGTTTGATGCAGCAGATAGAGACGATCTTGCCAGTAAAGAGCGTGAGGAAATTACCGTACTTGAAGACTTTTTACCTCAGCCCCTTACTGAGGACGAATTGTCAGCACTAATTGAAGACGCAATGTCTTCAACCGGTGCGCAGGGTATGCAAGATATGGGTAAAGTAATGGGGGTATTAAAACCTCAAGTGCAAGGCCGCACGAATATGGGTGCTTTAAGCGCTAAAATAAAAGCTCGTCTTAACGCCTAAATCATACGTAATAAGCGAATGACAGTTGCCTAATCTCGCGGCTGTCATTCTCATTTTACGGCATCCCTGTTAAAGTACTCTTCGAATTAAGCATTTGTGTCTCCCTCATGGCCGGAAAAATACCTCGCGATTTTATTGATGATCTTTTGTCACGCACTGATGTGGTGGACATAGTTGATAGCAGGGTAAAATTAAAGAAAGCCGGTAAGAATTATCAAGCCTGCTGCCCTTTTCATAACGAAAAAACCCCCTCCTTTACGGTAAGCCAAGACAAACAGTTCTATCACTGTTTCGGCTGTGGTGCTCATGGCAATGCCATTTCTTTTATGATGGAGTTTGACCGCTTAGAGTTTGTCGAGGCAATTGAAGAATTAGCGCGCTTTCATGGGCTTGAAGTGCCTCGCGAAAAGGGTAGTCGCCCCGCGATGAGCGAAGAGAAAAAGCAACAGCTACAAGATGACTATTCTTTAATGGATCAAGTAGCGCGTTTTTTTCAGCAGCAGCTTAGACAAAATAGCAACAGTGATAAAGCTATCAGTTACTTAAAACAGCGCGGGCTTAGCGGTGACATTGTTAAACAATGGGAAATTGGCTACGCGCCCGATAGCTGGGACGCACTACTGAGCACTTTCGGAAAGGATGAGGCGCGGATAAAGCAACTTATCGAGCTTAAGCTGGTAAACCAAAACGATCAGGGTCGAAGATACGACTTTTTCCGCGACCGCATCATGTTTCCTATCCGAGACAAACGTGGACGCGTAGTGGGGTTTGGTGGGCGAGTACTCGATGAAGGGGGCCCAAAATACCTCAATTCGCCAGAAACTCGCATATTCCATAAGGGGCATGAACTCTTTGGCTTTTATCACGCTAAACAACAAAACCGCCAACTCGATACTGTGGTCATTGTTGAAGGGTATATGGATGTAGTTGCCTTAAGTCAATTTGATATTAACATTGCCACTGCGGCACTAGGCACAGCTACAACGCCTGAACATATACAGATGCTTGTGCGTGCAACTCCCCACATAGTCTGCTGTTATGATGGCGACCGTGCCGGTAGAGAAGCCGCATGGCGGGCGCTTGAAAATGCGCTGCCCGCCTTAAAAGACGGTGTTAGGCTGTCATTCCTATTTCTTCCTGATGGCGAAGACCCAGATACAATGGTGCGAAAGATAGGTAAGCAAGCGTTTATGACCATGCTAAACGATGCTATGCCTCTATCGCGTTTCTTTTTTGATAACTTAATTAAAACCCACAATGTCGGCACCGCTGAAGGGAAGCTTGCATTGAAAAAGGCAGCAATGCCATTGATCGATAGCACGTTAGGCGATGATCAAAAGCAAATGCTACTTGAGGAACTTGCCAAGCATACGGGCGAATACGATCGATTTAAGTTACAGCAGGATATCTCAAAGGCAAATAACGTAAGTAATAAACGTGGTTACTCTCCCAACTTAAATCAGGTAGGCAAAGCAAGATTATCGCCACTTCGTATGTTAATTCGTTTGCTTCTCGACAAACCGTCTCTTGCTTCTCAATGTGAAGACGTGCAACCAGAAATATTTAGTCATAGTAATGCCGCCGGTATGGATTTACTTCTTAGCGTGCACCAATATTGCCTTACTAATCCCCACGCAACAACTGCCCAGGTGGTTGAAAACTTCCGCAATCATCCCCATTCTAATGTCATCGCAAAGTTGTTGTTACAAGAACACCTAGTCAAAGATGAAGATGCAGAACGGGTTTACAGTGACAGTTTTGCTCGTCTGCTCGATTGGCATTTTGATAGCCGCATTGAAGCTTTGATATCGCTCTCTCGGTTACAACCGCTAACCAAGGCAGAGAAAGAAGAGCTCAATTTATTGATGAAGGAACGTCAGAAAAGCTAGCTAACGAGCGGGGTTCGAAAACCGCTAATATGAAAAGCTGGCTAAAAATTCAGCCGCTAATCTGGTAAAACTACCCTGAATTCTGCTATACTGGCGAATTAGCTGCAAGTAGACTATTGGTCACAAATGTGAACAAAAATGCAGCTGTGTTAGTAGCAATAGTATAGCCGAAAATAACGGGCAGAACCAAACCCGAGCAGATGTGCATCGTTCATGTAAACGTGGCATCGAGCCGAAGCGGCGTTGATACAACAGCATTACGACAGCAGGAATGGGAACATGCACATGTGTGTGTTGTCGTTTCTATTGCAAACTTATTGAATGTGAGAAGTGTAGGTTATATGGCGCAAAGCAAGCAGTCTCAGATTAAGCTCCTGATTGCAAAGGGTAAAGAGCAAGGTTACTTAACCTTTGCAGAAGTTAACGACCACCTGCCGCAAGATATTGTCGATTCTGATCAAATCGAAGATATTATCCGCATGATCAACGACATGGGAATCCAAGTTTCTGAATCTGCTCCAGATTCGGACGAACTTCTCATGCAAGAAGCATCGGCTGATGAAGATGCCGCTGAAGCAGCAGCTCAAGCACTAGCGACCGTTGAAAGCGAGATAGGTCGAACTACAGACCCTGTACGTATGTATATGCGTGAAATGGGCACAGTAGAGCTTTTGACACGTGAAGGCGAAATTGAAATTGCTAAGCGAATTGAAGACGGTATCAACCAAGTTCAATGCTCAGTGGCGGAATATCCAGAAGCAATTACCTATTTGCTTGATCAGTGGGACTTATATGAAGCAGAAGAAATTCGCATTAGCGATATTATTTCTGGTTTTGTAGACCCAGATGATGATCAAAATCTAGCCCCTACGGCCACCCACATCGGCTCTGAGCTTTCAGAAGAAGAACTGGAAGATGAAGATGACGATGAGGATGAAGAAGATGAAGAAGAAGAAGATACTGGTGTAGACCCTGAACTAGCGCGCGCTAAGTTCGCTGAGCTTCGTGATCAATACATTAAAGCGCGTGACGTTATAGAGAAAAAAGGCCGTTCACACCCGGCAGCCCGAGCTCAAATTAACGCGCTAAGTGAAATATTTAAAGAGTTCCGTCTTGTGCCTAAGCAATTTGATCGTATGGTCAAAAATATGCGCGCAATGATGGACAAAGTACGTATTCAAGAGCGTTTGGTGATGAAGTTTTGCGTAGTAAACGCAAAAATGCCGAAGAAAGACTTCATTAAAGCTTTCGCAGGTAATGAAACATCAACAGCGTGGTTGTTTGAAGCTGTTAAAGCTAATGCACCTTATTCTGATGCACTTGCTTACAACCAAGAAGAAATTGAGCGTTGTATTAGCAAAATGAACCAAGTAGAACAAGAGACTGGTTTAGTTATTGCTGATATCAAAGATATCAACCGTCGTATGTCAATCGGTGAGGCGAAGGCCCGTCGTGCGAAGAAAGAAATGGTCGAAGCAAACCTTCGTCTTGTTATCTCAATCGCCAAGAAATACACCAACCGAGGTTTACAATTCCTGGATTTGATCCAAGAAGGAAATATCGGTTTGATGAAAGCAGTAGATAAATTTGAATATCGCCGTGGCTATAAGTTCTCAACTTACGCTACATGGTGGATTCGTCAGGCAATTACTCGTTCCATTGCCGACCAAGCACGTACAATCCGTATTCCTGTTCATATGATAGAGACAATTAACAAGCTTAATCGTATATCTCGTCAGATGTTGCAAGAAATGGGACGTGAACCCACGCCTGAGGAATTATCTGAGCGCATGCTTATGCCTGAAGATAAAATCCGTAAGGTGCTTAAAATTGCCAAAGAGCCGATTTCCATGGAAACGCCTATTGGTGATGATGACGATTCACATCTTGGTGATTTCATCGAGGATAGCACGATTATTCAGCCCCTCGATTCTGCTACAGGCGGCAGCCTTAAGGGTGCTACGCAGGAAGTACTTGCAGGCCTGACAGCACGTGAAGCTAAAGTACTTCGTATGCGTTTTGGTATCGACATGAACACCGACCATACACTTGAAGAAGTGGGTAAGCAGTTCGATGTTACACGTGAGCGTATTCGTCAGATTGAGGCTAAGGCGTTGCGTAAGCTTCGTCACCCAAGTCGCTCTGAGCAACTTAAGAGCTTCTTGGACGAATAAAGTTTCAAGTGGTTATGTTCTATCAAAATCCCCAGCTGTTGCTGGGGATTTTTTTATGTGGGGTGCCGTTATTTTGGTTAATCTCATAATAGCGTCTATCGCCTATTCTCTTCTGCCCCACCTTAACCATTTTTCACTTGTGACGCGGTAACCGACGATCGTTTCTATACCCTTATAGCCTATGTTTCTTTCATACCTTATTTTTCCCGCTTATTAAGTTGTGGGTGTCCAAAGTTTTGTGAATGTCTAAGGGTATGGGGTTTTGTGTGGGTGTCCAGATTTAGTGGGTGTCCAGGGGTTGGTGGGTGTCCAAAGTTTTGTGGGTGTCCAGGGTTAGTGGGTGCGATATGGGCAATATAAAAAAGCCTCCATTGGAGGCTTATGGGAGGGTCGCGAAGTTGAAACTTTTTCTACATTTACAACTAAACGCGAAACTGTTTGGCGATAGATTCTAAGTGTTGTGCTAAATTCGCTAACTCGCTGCACATACTACCTAATTGGCTAGAGCGTTGCGCGGTTTCCTCTGTACGAAGATGAATTTCATCAACATGCCTAACGATATCTACCGCTACGGTGCGTTGATCTTCCGTATTGTGGGCTATTTGTTCGTTCATTTGATTGATGCGAGCAATAGTAGTGGTGATACTTTCTAAACTACTCCCCGCCTTATTCGCGGTTTCTACACTACTGCTGGCTTGCTCTGTGCCCCGCGCCATCACATCAACCGCAGAGTGTGCGGCATTTTGTAACTGCTCTATAGTATGTTGTATTTCTTCCGTCGATTGTTGCGTCCGAGATGCTAGCGTTCTAACTTCATCGGCTACTACAGCAAATCCTCGACCTTGATCCCCTGCTCTCGCTGCTTCTATCGCCGCGTTAAGGGCAAGTAAATTCGTTTGCTCTGCAATACCTTTAATCACATCTAGTACCGAGCCTACTTTATTTGAATCGGCCTCTAAGCGCTGAATAACTCCCGCCGTTTCGCGCACGTTATCTGCCAACTGCTCTATGCTTGAAACGGTTTGCTGCACAATCTGACGTCCGTCGCTAGCTGCTTGCGTGGCATTATTTGCATCGCTCGCCGCTTGCGCTGCACTGTGTGCTACTCCATCTACAGAGCCGCTCATGCTGTCTACGGCATGCTTGGTATCTTGGGCGGAACGCTGTTGAACATCAATAGTTCGCTGTGTTTCTTCGGTTAGCGTGCGCAAGTTTTGGGCTAACTTTGACAGCGGCAGACTGGCTTCCACTACATCTTTTACTACACCTTGGAGCTTGTCCATAAATTGATTGAACCAATAAACCAGTTCGCCAATTTCATCTTCACTTCTTGTATTAATGCGTACTGTTAAGTCTCCATTTTCTTGCGCTATGTCTTTAAGAGAACGTACCACATCATCAATACTCGATTTAATGCCTCGGCCTATTGGGATTGCAGTAGCAAATAAGACGAGTGTCACTACTAGAGTCATCACGCCACCGGTGCTTATCAACGAGGTATTCGCAGAGTCGATATCATCGAAGGCACTTTCAAACTCAGCTTGTTGTTCATCCCTAAAGCGTGTCATTGATGCTATTACCGCATCATATGAGTCATTCATTTGCGTTGATAGTTCACCTATACGGCTATAGTCTGCAGTACCTTCTACCATTGATTGTGAAACGTCATATGCCACATCAAAATAATTATCAAAGCCAGAAGTAATACGGTTAATATCGTCACGAAATGCAGGGCTAATTGCGGCTATATTGGCTAAATCTGATTTCGTCGATTTAGCCAATTCAGTTGCGACTACGAGGGTATCTTGATCACCTGTTGTAACCGCGCTACTTAACGTATCTCTTAACTTTTGCATCTCCACTAACGTTGATGCTGATAACTGCAAAGCAGGAAATTGAACCTCCTGTACCTCTTCCAATATATCGCCATTATTTAGCGCAGTGAAGATGGTAATAAGCAGGTATACCAAAAAGCTTAACGCTGCAATTGCAGGGATTAAAAATATCTTGGTCGCAATAGGCATTTTTTTTACAAAGTTCATCTGCTCTCCCGCTTATTACTCATTTTAGTTTTATTCCATTTATCACTTGAGCCTCTTCCTTTTTATCGTGTTAAAAGAAAAAAACGTTAGTGATATTTTAACGTAACCCGCTAAACGTCAGCGCTCTACACCTTCTTCTTTAGAAGGTGTAGTTCACACCCACTTTAAGTAAGGTTGCATCATTGGTATCGTCAAGATCATCGCTATACCATGTAACATCAGCTTTAAGCGCAAAGCCGGGTTCCACGTCATAACGAAGACCAGCTGTTACCGCTGAAACCTCTAAATCTTGGCCTGCTGCAATACCTGCAGCCCCTTGGTAAATTGAAGCCCACGTACCGTCAGTGTCTGGATCACCAGTGGCAATAGTTGAAGGCAACGCCGCAACAAGCGCAAGCTGGTTAGCATTGTCACCCTCTTCTCTTTCAAAGGTGATATGAGGTGTAAACTTGCCAAAACGCATACCCGCAGTTACATACCACGCACTATTTTCAGCGATAATGGCGTTGTCTACTTCGGTCTGCGTATATTCTGCACCAATAAACCAATCATACTTATCTACATCAAGGGCCACTTCAAAGAAGGTGCCTGTATCTTCATCTACGCTAAAGCCAGCAGCAGACGTTAGGGCATTGGGTACTACCCCACCAAACTGCGCCATTCCACCTACAAAAGTGTCAAACTCTTCATTTGCAGCCGACGTAGTGGCACGGGCATACAGCGTACGCGCACTAAACCAGTCACGGGTTGCTTCAAACGACAGCGCCACAACGTTGTCAAGCTCAAGGGCAGCTGGCGTACCTGAAATTGTGGTATCGGCTTTTGCGCTACCGAACGTTAACTGCGCACCATATTCCCACTCGCCCGAATAATTACTGTAATCAATACGCACGCCATCGATATTATTAAAGTCGATGCCGTATACAGCGTCAGGGGGAGTAAGCCAATGATAAGCATAGCCAATATCCAATGAAGATGAATATTTAAATAAGGGAACACGTAAACGTCCTGCGCTAATATTGGTGGTGTGGTTCAGTGCATAGGTCATGTATGCCCACTCAAAGTCTGCACTGTAATCTTCGCTACCGCGACCAACCAGTTGGGCAGTGGCCGATAGTTTATCGTTTACCTCTCCACGAACTTGTAAGCCAAATACGCTAGCGGGATCGAAAGAAAAACCATCGTCATAGCCATACACAGTATCGTCGTCATCAAGGGTCATTCCGGCAATAAGATTAGCAAAGCCATTAATTTGAATGTCTGCAAAAGCGGGGAAGGTAAGTAAGCCAGCTAAAGGGAATAAAGCGAACTTGGTTTTCATGGGTAGTCCTTAATATTTTACACAAAGCTTTTCAATTAGAACGTCGCGACAACACGTACACTGTCATCTACCGCACTTGCGTCAACGTAGGCAATTGCACTTGGGTCGTTGGCAACCGCAGCAATAGCATCACTATCGCTGGCAAGGGCTTTCGGCGGTTGACCTTTTCCTGTGAAAACGAGCTTTGCCCAAAAGGCGGTTAGTTGTGCTGACGTTTTGTTTAACACTTTTCCATTAAACTCGTCCGTTGAAGCATTACCTTCACTTAACGTCAGCGGTGTGACTGGCGAACCGCTAGGAAACGTCTTCGCTTTATTTAAAAATAAGCGGCTTATAGTAGGTTTGTTTAACACATCGTTATTACTCGGATGAACGATAACAGCAATATCTGCCCAGGCGGCACTGCTGAATAGGCTTAACGCCAATAACCATTTTTTCATTATTTTTCCTCTAAAATCATAGGCAGAGTAGTAAAACTGCACGAAGATTTTTGATTTTCATTCGATGTAGAACAGAGGGTCATTCCTTACCTTTCGCTTATAAACTACGTTCGTTATTTAACGTTTTGTGTTAAACGTAAGTATTAGCCATGATTAAAGACTCCGCCAATAAGTGACGTATTGTTCGCACCACACAATAGGAAAAAGGCCGCTGTTCTTAGCGAGGCGGGAGTGTAAAGAACCCCAGTAAAGTTACAACTATACTTTTTGATAAGAGTGGGCCTGGCAGGCAGCTGATTATAGTGATCTTCACTGAAGACAATGTGAAAAACTAAAGATTAACTTTAAATAACAATAGCTTGAAAAATACAACGCGAACGTTATTGAAACCAAAACCCATACCTAGGTATTAGTTTGTATACGCAAAGTTTTAACCAATAATTGTAAAGGCGTTAGGTTGTATGGGGAAAAAGAGATAATCTGAATGATTGCCGATAGAAGCTTCTCGACAATCATTCAGATGTGCATCCGGTTTGATACACACAGATGTGTATTACTCCGCTTCCCCTTTTTTGTAGGGAATTTTTGCTTCTAATGCTTCAATTTCTTGAGTTCGACGCAGGGGCGAGCCGGTGTTTCTCGCGAGCCACTGGTAGGAGGTAGGCACCACATATAATGTCATAAATGCAGAAACTAATACGCCTGCAAATATCACCATACCAATTACCATTCTGCTTTCAGCGCCCGGACCAGACGCTAAAACTAATGGCAAAGAACTGAATACCGTCGTAAAACCAGTCATGACAATCGGTCGTAAACGCTGGGCTGCTGCGCGCTTTAATGCCTCTTCAAACTCAATGCCGGCATCGCGTAGCTGATTGGCAAATTCGACAATAAGAATACCATTTTTTGCAGCCAAACCTATTAACATGACGAGCCCAATCTGACTGTAAATATTCAACGTCATACCACTAAAATACAGCCCTATAAACGCACCGAGTAAGGCCAAAGGTACAGTTAGCATAATAACTAAGGGATGTATCCAGCTCTCAAATTGTGCAGCCAAAATAAGGTAGGTAATGGCTAGCGCCAGCAAAAATACATACACGAAAGAGCTTCCTGCTTCATGATAAAGCTGAGATTCGCCTTTGTAGTCTATCGATACCATATCAGGTAACTCTGTTCTCACAATGTCTTCTAAGTAACTTAATGCCTCGCCTAATGTATACCCATCAGCTAAGTTTGCCGAAATCGTCACCGCACGCATTCTGTTGTAGCGATTCAAGCTCGATGATGTAGCCTGCTCGGTAAACGTAAGTAAGTTGTCCATAGGAATGAGCTCGCCACTACGGGAAGAACGCACATATAAGTTATCGATACTACTTGGGCTGCGATAATCGGCTTCAATGCCCTCAACTATCACATCGTACTCCTCGCCTCTGTCTAAAAAGGTAGAAACCCTGCGCTGTCCTAACATTACTTCTAGCGTCCGGCCTATATCGCTAATACTCACACCTAAATCTGCCGCTCTATCGCGGTCTATCTGTATTAATAATTGGGGGGACGTTTCCTTATAGTCTGAGTCTATGCGTACCAAATTGGGGTTTTCAGACGCTTTTTCGATAAGCGTATCTCGCCACTCAACTAGGTTTTCATAGGTATCACCTTGTAATACAAATTGAACCGGGCGGCCAAAGCCACCACCAGAAATACCGCTTCTCATAACCGCAAAAGCGCGTACATCCGGCACAGCGGTAAGTTTCTGGCTAATTTCGTCCATTAATTCAAAGGTACTAAAATCCCGCTCGTCCCAGTCTGCACTGCCAATAATGGCAATACCTGCGTTTCCACCAAACCCTGGGGTTCTAACGAGCAAACGTTTAACTTTTCCACTTTCGCGATAGGGCATAAGCACATCTTCGATACGCTTTAAGTTTTCCGCGTTACTTTCAAAACTCGCCCCTTCTTGTGCACTCATTAGCACAAAGAAGTTTCCTCTATCTTCTTTTGGTACAAATTCACTGGGCACGTTTTCAGACAACTGCACCACAGAAACAATAGATAGCGCCAGTAAAATCACCATAAGTACAGGCTGGTGCAAGGTTTTCCCCAAACTGCGGTAATACCGCCCTTCTAAGGCTCGAAAGCGCTTATCCATCCACAGCCCAAAGCCCGAAGAGCGGGTCTTTTTCTTTAAAAACTTCGATGCCATCATGGGCGAGAGCGTAAGTGCAGTAAAACTTGAAAATGCCACGGCGGCGGCAATGGCTAAGGCAAACTCGGTAAATAAACGGCCTATATTGCCCTCTAAAAATACTAAAGGTACGAATACAGAAATAAGCACTAAAGTTGTTGCGATCACCGCGAAGCCAACCTCTTTTGCGCCCCGATAGGCCGCGAGCATTGGCGGCTCGCCCATTTCTATTCGCCGATAAATATTTTCTAGCACCACTATGGCATCATCTACCACTAGGCCGATAGCCAGTACCATGGCAAGCAAGGTTAAAAGGTTTATTGAAAAGTTTAAGCTGTACATCACAATAAACGCGGCTACCAGAGATACTGGCACGGTTACCGCTGGAATAAGAGTGGCACGCACATTTCCTAAGAAAAGATAAATCACCACAACGACCATCAGCATGGCAATGGCTAGCGTTTCGTATACTTCATCGATAGAGGCTTCAATGAACACCGAGGAATCATAACTAGGCACAATAAAGATGTTATCCGGCAAGGTTTCTTCAATACGTGCAATTTGCTCTTTAGCTGCGCGTGCAACGTCCAGAGTATTAGATTTCGATTGTTTGATGATGCCCAACCCAATCATATTTACGCCGTCACCTCTGAACTCGGTTTCGTCGTCTTCCGCCGCCAGTTCCACCTTGGCTATTTCACCTAATCGAACCAGATAACCATCATCCCCTATCGCTACGGTAAGTTCAGCAAAATCATCGGGAGTTAAGAAGCTTCTAGCTACCCGCACTTCAAAATCGCGATCTAATGATTCAACTTCCCCCGCGGGCAATTCAACATTCTCTGTTCTTATTACGTTTTCTACGCCAGTAACCGTAATACCTCTTGCAGCCATGGCATTTCTATCTAAAAACACCTTCATGGCATAGCGGCGTCCTCCCCCTATTTGCACGCGTGCAACCCCATCTACAATAGATAAGCGGTCAACCAAAAAGCGTTCTGCGTAATCGGTAAGCTCCATGGTATTAAGATTAGTACTACGTAAGTTGTACCAAACCACGGCGCTCTCATCTGAATTCGCCTTGGACACTTCTGATGGATCAGCCTGATCAGGCAGGTTGTTTAATGCTCTGCTAACCCGTTCTCGTACATCGTTTGCTGCCGCATCAATATCTCGCGACAACTTAAATTCAATAGTAATACTTGAACGCCCATTACGGGAGTTTGAGGTGATATTTTTTATCCCCTCAATACCTGAAATTCTATCTTCCAGTAATTGGGTAATTCGCGTTTCTACGATATTGGCTGATGCGCCGGTATAGTTGGTATTAACCGAAACAATGGGAGGGTCGATATCAGGATATTCCCGCAACGACAACATTGAGATTGAGACGACGCCGAAGATAATTAAAAGCAAGTTCATCACGGTGGCAAACACCGGACGTTTAACCGATATATCTGAAAGCAACATAAATTAGTCCTTCCCAGGTGTATCGAGCACAGTTACCGGCGATTGGTCTCGAACCCTAAGCGTCCCTTCGCTAATTACTTCGTCGCCTTCATTTAACCCAGACAGAATTTGCACTTTGCCGGGACGTCGCTCTCCAATTGTCACTTCACGCTGGTGAGCCGTATTATTTTCTACCACGTACACAAACTGCTTGTCTTGTACCGGAACCAGTGTTTTTTCAGGCAAAACAAGCGTATTGAGCACACGTTTTTCTACCACTATGGTGAGTAGCATGCCAGGGCGTAAACGCTTGTCTTTATTCTCTATATGGGCGCGAACCCCAATTGCACGGCTTATAGGGTCAAGCCGGGTATCTATATGCGTAATTTCACCGTCGAATGTTTCTTCCGGATATGCCACCGAAGTGGCCGTAACTTTTTGATTTATCGCCAGGCTCGCCAAATGGTTTTCTGCCACACTAAAATCCACCTTTACCACGCTGATATCGTCAAGGGTGGTTATGGTGTCAGCAGGGCGAACTAATGCGCCTTTACTGATTTGCCGTAGGCCTAGCACACCAGAGAAAGGAGCCCGAATTTGCAAATCATCTCGTTGCGCTTGGGCAATGGCAAGTTGTGCTTCTAGCGCCTTCACTCTGGCTTGTTGTTCATCCAGTAGTTGCTCTGACGCAGCGCTCGACTGGCGTAAATTTACGATAGGGGCATACTGACGTTTTGCTTCATCAATGCTTGCTTTAAGTTCATTAATACGGGCGTTTTCTTCGTTATTGTTTAACTGTACCAGTATTTGCCCTGCACTTACCTCATCGCCATCATCGAAATTGATTGCGTGAACCGTGTCGGTAACCTGGGCGGTAATAGTTACTGATTCATTCGCCACCGCAGTGCCTAAGGCTTCAATAGTGATAGCCATTGGCTGGTTTATTGCCCTCGTGGTTTTTACCGGTGTGGCGCGTTGCATAGGTTGATTTGTGGCGGCCTTTTGCGGCAGATTAAGGTATACCACCACTCCTGCAAGCAGTACGACACCTAAAAGTAATGGCGATAGGGAAATACGTGAAAACATAACCTTTCCTGTTGGTAAATCTGCACCCCGTGATAAAGTACCCAAGTTGGTGCAATGAAGCCCTTTGACCACCATAGCCATGATGCTAAAGGTTTCACTATTATTATTGTTTAATTTTGCTAACGAGTATTTTACCGAAACGAATGTGTATCAAATTTCGCTTAACAGTTATTTTCGTAGTTCTAACGCTTTTTGCCTGTACTGACACTGCGCCGTCAGCGCCTATGTGTCGAGCAGTAGCACAACCTACGCACACCGAAAAGTCAGCTGCGTGCATTATAAAGGTGCAAGATAAGGTGGTGTTAATCGGGCATCGGTTATCTGGTCGGCTAGATTTCCCTGGCGGCGGTCGCAATAATGACGAGGCGCTACCCTGTACCGCGCACCGCGAGGTGTGGGAAGAAACTGGCTTTAACGTACTTGTGGGGCCAAAGCTAACGGTTACCGATAATGGAATGGCGCTTTTCGCATGCCAAGGCGGGGAAGATTTAGCCAACCTACCTACAACTTTCTCTCCACCTGCATGGGCGAAAGTTGAAGTGGAATACCTGAAGAAAGTCGACCCATTTTTAATCAGTCATAAAGCACTTCGGTTTTCTGAAGATTTACTCCCCCTTAGAGATGGGTTTACCGCCCATACTATGAAAGAGCATAACCCATAACACAACGCCCATTGTAGATTGCGGTTGGCTTTGCTAATTTTGTCATCCACATAAACAAGGGAGAAAAACGTGTATTCGCTTGAGCCAATGAGTCTTAAAGGTAAGGTATCAGAGCTAGAATGGCAAACGCGGGTAGATTTAGCCGCCTGTTACCGACTTGTCGCCGATATGCGGTGGGGCGACCTTATCTATACGCACATTTCAGCGAAAGTGCCCGGCACAGATCATTACTTGGTGAATGCATTTGGCCTCACTTTTGAAGAAGTTACTGCGTCAAACTTAGTAAAAGTTGATTTAGACGGCAATATACTTGATAAGACCCCTTATAAAATAAATCCAGCTGGGTTTACTATTCACAGTGCCATCCATGAAGTGCGTCACGATGCTCAGTGTGTATTACATTTACATACACTGGCCACTATCGCCGTGGCGTCGGTCAAAGGTGGGTTAAAACCTTGGAGTCAATACTCTTTGTTTTCGTTGCCCTCCCTTTCTTACCACAGTTATGAAGGTTTAGCCGTTGATGAGAACGAGAAGTCTCGACTTCAACAAGATTTAGGCGACACTAACCATATGCTTCTGCCCAACCACGGCGGGTTGACACTAGGTCCTACCGTGGGCGATGCATTTATGCGTTTTTATGATCTACAACGGGCGTGTGAAATACAATTAGCACTAATGCAATCCAATGAAGAAGTCATCGATATCCCTCAAGTCATTATCGACGGTATTTACAAACAAGCCAACGTGGTACACAGCGGTGAAACCGGCGGTCAAAAAGCCTGGCCAGCCATGCTTCGTAAAGCCTATAAATTAGACCCGGACTTCTGCGAATAGGCATAGTAAGCGCGCCGACTTAACACACTATATTGAGATAAACTAAATGAAAGTTACTAAAGTTGAAATATTCGACATTGAGTGCCCTAAACGCCCTCAGTGGAACCCTGTTTTTGTACGTGTTTATACCGACGAAGGAATTACCGGTGTTGGTGAAGCAGGCCTAGCGTATGACTGGGGGCATAGCGCTGCCGCCCATATGATAAAAGAAATATCTGAAGCAATGCTAATTGGGTTCAACCCATTTCAAACTGAACTGCTTTGGTCTCGGATGCTCCGTGAAGGCTTTTGGGGCTTAGGTGGCGGCCCAGTAATTTATGCTGCGATGAGTGCGATCGATACCGCCTTATGGGATATAAAGGGTAAGGCGTTAGGGCTTCCAGTATACGAATTACTCGGAGGTAAAACTAACCACAAATTACGTAGCTATGCCAGTCAGTTACAGTTTGACTGGGATAAAGAGGTTACCAAACTTAACGACCCGGCAGATTACGCACGTGCGACAGAAAAAGCGCTCAAAGACGGCTATGACGCAGTCAAAGTCGACCCCATCGTTTATGATAAAGACGGTAACACTCACTTTGATCGCACTAAGTTATTTAGTAAGCCAGAGATGCGTCTGTTTAAAGCGCGTTTACAAGCTATTCGCGACACGATGGGCGAAGATGGCGATATAATTTTTGAATGTCACAGTCTGCTCGGCGCATCAACCGCTATTCAGCTTGGCGATATAGTAGAAGAGATTGGGTGTTTATACTATGAAGAACCGGTTAATTACCTAAACGCAAAACTACACGATAAAGTAGCGAAAAATGTGAATGTCCCTATTGCGGGGGGAGAACGTTTATATCATCGCTGGGATGTGCGTCCATATCTTGAAGACCAGTCTATCGACGTATTGCAGCCCGATGTAGGTTTGTGCGGAGGCTTCACTGAAGCGAAGAAAGTATGTGATTATGCTGATATTTATGACGTGCGTATTCAAGCACATGTGTGCGGTGGCCCGGTAGCTACAGCAGCCAGCTTGCACCTAGAAACCGCGATCCCTAACTTTTTAATTCACGAACACCATACCTATGCAATTAAAGATTGGAACCGCGAGCTATGTATACAAGACCCCCAGCCAGTGAATGGGTTTATTGAAGCGCCGGATACCCCTGGGCTAGGCATAGACTTAAACGATGAGGTGGTATATCGCTCACCCTATATGACGGTAACCTCGTTAAAATAACCTCGCTACAAAAAGGGTTATAACACCAACAATACGCGGCATAATAACGGGCTAAACACCTTATTTTGCCGCGATCTTGTACCAGCGCCTAGCGTTTTCAGCTAACAAGCCTTGTTGCGAAGATACGGGTAATTGTGACACCAGCCTTTTATAGGCTTGCCACAAGGTATGATAAGGTAGCCGCCACTGGCATAACGGATAATTACTGGCTAGCATCAATTTATCGTGCTCCACATGTTCGAACAGAAATTGGAACACGCGATTAGCCGCCGGCAATGTCCAGTTTCTATCCTGCATTTCCCAGCCTGATAGCTTCATACCTACTCGAGTAGCGTTACCTAATGCCAATATATTCGCCTGCCAACCTTTTAACGTATTGCTGTTTACTAAATTCAATCCTCCGCTTGCGGCATGATTAATGATAACCGTTAAAGAAGGGATGCAATCAATGCAGTTTAACAGGGCTGCGGTAGCACTATTACTGTTAATATCAAATTGCGCCTCAAACAATAGCCCACGTTCACTCATGTATCTAACCACATGTTTAACTTTAGGATGAGAAAGTAAGTCTGTGGCTTCGCCATCAAGAATGTGACGCAAGCCAATGACTGAAGGCAAACGAGCAAGGTAGTCAATATGGCCGTATACCCCAGGCGAAGTTAAGTCTATACAGGCTATCGATTTAAAAGGTAAATGGCAGTGCGCGTTGAGGTAGTGAATTTCTCGCCACGGCCTAGCATTATCAAAACCGGCCTCAATATGTACGAACCCAGCAATTTCCCTGTTACTAGCAACTATTAGGCTTTGTTCGCTCGTACAACGGGCAATCGCTGCTTTGTCTGGCCAATAAGGGGGGTTATGGGATTTCAACCATCCATAGTTCCCCTTTGACAAAGCGAAAAAATGTACATGGGGATCGATAAAGGTCATTACGCCAGTTACCTTTGTGATTGATTAAAAACCTAGACTTTCAACTTTATCGCACAAGCGACATCTAAGCATTAAATACATAAAACGTAAGAAGAAAACCACAAAAGAAAAACAGGGCACCCACCTCTCTTGGACTGTGGACACCCACCTTTCTCGCTCTGAGACTGTGGGTGTCCAATATGTGGTTAGCGTTTGTTATTGTGCTGTGTAGCCGCCGTCTACCGCGTAGAGGCTGCCGGTGATGAACTTTGCTTTATCGCTACATAAAAAACACACGAGCTCAGCTACATCTTCTGGTTGGCCAAGGCGACCTAAGGGTTGGGCTGCCGCTTCTTCAGCCACCACCTCATCTTTACTTGCGCCGCTACGTGCCACATAGTTGTCTATCGCGTTGTGGAACAAAGGCGTTTCTACAGTGCCCGGGCAAACAGCATTGGCTCTAATTTGAAATGAAGCATAATCCAGGGCGGTGGTTTTCGCGATAGAGGCAAGGGCTGACTTTGTTAATCCATACGCGAACGAGTTTCGTTTACCAACAAAGCACTGATCTGATCCCATCACTACAATGGCGCCAGAATTATTTGCTTTCATGGAGGGGAGGCAGGCTTTTATCGCTGCATAGGCACCTTTGATATTTAAGCTAATAATACTATCTAACGTGGTTTCGTCTGTGTCCTCTATCGTTGCTGAAATATGCCTTCCAGCGTTACACACCAACGCATCAACCTTGCCATAGCGATTAACAATGCCATCTACTGCGTGTTTCACCTCATTCACTTGGCTTACGTCGCAGTGCACCCATTCGCTGTCGGCGATGTCTTCAGCAAAATTTTGAATGTCTAAATTTATCACCTGATAACCTTCTTCTGCGAATTGTTTACACACAGCAAATCCGATGCCTAGGCTACCGCCAGTTACTATACAAACAGGTCTATTTTGTTTTTTCATTGCGCCTTCTACGTATTTTCTCCGCCACCGGGGCATAGCATGCCAGCGGCGCGCTAAATTGCAAACCCACAATCCAAGATTGTCTGTTTTCGCTATAAAACAAAATTAGATGTAAATTTTTCATTAACTTTCTCTTAACGGACTACTTTGTCTATGCTTTTTGTGTCTATAATAAGTAAAAAATTAAACGACCGTTTAAATAGGAGCGCTTTATGCCTTTGTACACCCCACCTACTACCGATTTTCAGTTCTTATTAAGAGATTGGCTGGCGCTTGATGCCCATTATGAAAAACTCGGTATTGGCGACTTCGATAGTGAATTAGCTGCTGAGATTATTTCTCAAGGGGCGAAGTTTGCCGTAGATGTAGTAGCGCCACTCAATAGAGATGGCGACGAAGAAGGCTGCAAGCTTGAAAATGGCAAGGTTTCTACCCCTAAAGGCTTTGCTGACGCCTATCAAGAGTACGTTGCTAACGGTTGGAATGCGATGCTAGGAAGCGCTGAATATGATGGCCAAGAACTCCCCTATACCATGGCGGTACCTGTTCACGAAATGCTTAATACTGCGAACTTAAGTTGGCGTTTAACTACTATGCTTACAGAAAGTGCAGTATTGGCAGTGACGAAACACGCAAGTGATGACCTAAAAAACAAATACCTTGCCAAACTAATAAGTGGTGAGTGGACTGGCACCATGAACCTCACTGAGCCTCACGCGGGTACCGATTTAAGCTTATTAAATACCAAAGCCGAACCGCAAGATGACGGAAGTTATAAAATCACCGGCAATAAAATTTTTATCACTGCGGGCGATCAAGATTGGAGCAGCAATGTGATTCATCTTGTATTAGCCCGGCTACCCGATGCCCCTAAAGGTGTAAAGGGCATTAGCTTGTTTTTGGTGCCTAAACTACTGCTTGATGAAAATAACGAGCCTGCTAAAGCTAATAATGTTTCAGTAGGAAGCATTGAACACAAAATGGGAATTAAAGCCAGCCCTACCTGCGTTATGAACTATGACGATGCAACGGGTTGGCTAGTAGGCGAAGAGCACCAAGGTCTTGCGTGTATGTTTACCATGATGAATGATGCTCGCTTCCAAGTAGGTTTACAAGGGTTAGGGGCTGCAGAGGCATCATACCAAGGTGCCCTTGCCTACGCGCGAGAACGCGTTCAGTCACGGGCTCCACAAGGCGTTCAAAACCCAGAAGGAAAAGCAGATCCTATTGTTTTTCAGCCTGATGTTGCGCGCATGCTACTTACCCAGAAAGCACAAATTGAAGGCGCGCGAGCCCTTTCGCTTTTCTACGCTAAGCACATGGATATCGAAAAGTTAGGTAGCGAAGACGAAAAGGTGCAAGCGGAAAAGGTCCTGCAATTCCTTACGCCTATTTGCAAAGCCTATATGACCGATATGGGACTTGAAACTACCAGCATCGGCGTTCAAGTTTTTGGTGGCCATGGATTTATCCGCGAATGGGGAATGGAGCAACTAATGCGCGATGTGCGTATTGCTATGCTGTATGAAGGAACAAATGGCATACAGGCACTTGATCTTATCGGACGTAAGCTAACCCGCGACGGCGGCGATATGCTGGCCGCCACCTACGACGCTTTCAATGCTTTAGTGACAGATATGTCAGATGCTGAAAATAAAGCCCTTGCGCAAGGGTTACTTGATGACTGGCGTGCTTCATCGGCGGACTGCCTAGGCATGGACGCGACCACCGCTGCGGCCGCAGCCTGTGATTACCTTGCCTATACCGCCTACTCATTGTTAGGGGTGCTGTGGTACAGCATGGCCGATACTGCAGCAAACAGCGATAATGCAGTACTTGCCTCGTCTAAGCAAAAAACCAGAGACTTTTATATTGCCCGTATTTTACCCCGCCGTGATGCACACAAGGCAGCCTATTGTGCAGGCCCAGACAGTACTCTTGCGGTGGCCGGTAGCGAATTCGATTATTTATAATTAACCGCTAGAAACAATAATGCCGCTTATTCAAGCGGCATTATTTTAACAAAAGTTGAAACTACGGGTGCTTCGCGTATGCGTTGGCAAATGTTTCATCAAACCATTCTTCAAGCATAGCTTTCTCATACACCAGCGGCTCCCGAAGCGCTCTTCTTGGTGCCGACTGCATAAACGCCATGTCTTTTAGCTTCACTTCTTTTTGCTCAGAAATAACCCTACCTTGCTCGGTTAATGTATAGCTAAATGTCATCCGGGGAATATCAATCTGGCGTATAACCCTAATATCTCCCCCACTATTTCCAAAACCCACAAAGCTTCTTGGCCATACCTGGCCTGCTAAATCTAGGTTTGTTACTTTAAATGATAAGGTTTGGGTTTCGGGAAGTTGCTCTCCAAGCTCTACTAAAAACCTGGTTAGCTGCTCGAGAGTTTGTTCACGAAAGCGCTTTCGTGAATCGTTACTTGGCATAACATCGGTGAACTTAGTAGGCTCTACCCACTCTACTTCTACCTTTGCCGCTTGGGCAGCGGGTACAAGCGGCAACGTCGCTAAAACGCTGAGTACACCCATACTTTTAGATCTGTTTCGTTTAACCACTGACATAATCTTGCCCCACAAAACGATGAACACTCTGTTAATTTAGCACAGTAAGCTGAATAACGGATGAACAATAATTACCTTTGCGTTAACAGCTCGCTTTGCTTCGCGTTTGTACAAATTATGACCCTATCACTGCCGACAAAGTTCGGATTTATCTCATTTTTCATACAGTAAGTACGATAAAAGTGTTCGAAACTTTGTTTATTGGCCGTCACTTGTCTCAAATAATGTCTCTGGTAAGGCTTAAGCGTGGGTATATCATGCAGCACGTTTTCACGTACCTTTGCTAACTTTTGCTGATGCGGCAACGTCTCTATTTTAAGCATCCAGTCGGACAGCTGGCCTTGGATGTCTGCTAATAGGTATTGGGCAAACGGTGAGCGCAATACCAAAACAAGTAATGCTATTTCAATAAAAACAACAAATAAACGTCGCACTCGGTCCCCTCAATTAGCCTTGAAAACTGCTATTTTAGCCAAGATTTAACCGAAGTAACGATCCATTAACGATACCCATGTATAAGCAATGTATAAAATCTCGCCATATATAACACCTTTAGCGTCATTTCCTGTGTCAGCTATACCCCAAAATTTAACTATGCACTTAGTTTTCTGAACTTTCAGTATTGACTGAAACAAAATAAAGAGCGATCATAGCTGGTATCATTGATCTACATTAAAACAGTGTGTCTATTCGCTGTTATAATGCCCGCTCGCAGCAGCAGGTAGTCGGCTAAGGTTTATTCATGAACGAACAGATCCCAGTTAAAAACGTTACACCGGTAAAAGTTCACAAGCCTTCATCAGAACAAGAAGGGAAGCGCCACGACTCTCGTAGTCGTATTTATGTGCGCGCGGTGCAAGGGCCGTTAGAAACCTTTCGTCGTTTTTTCGGTTTAATTTTTCTCGGGCTTTTTGCTGTTATACCATGGCTACAATATAACGGTAACCAAGCAGTGTTACTCGACATTGGCGAGCAACGCTTCAGTATTTTTGGTTTAACGTTATGGCCTCAAGACCTAACGCTTCTTGCCTACATTTTTATTGTTTCTGCCTTTGCGTTGTTTTTTGTGACAACGTTTGCCGGTCGTGTATGGTGCGGCTTTATGTGCCCCCAAACAACTTGGGTATACATTTATACGTGGTTTGAAGAAAAAATTGAGGGGCCACGAAATAAGCGTATTAAGTTAGATTCGCGAAAAATGGATACCGACAAATTTATCCGTAAAACGCTAAAGCATACAGCATGGGTGTTAGTTGCGTTACTCACGGCGTTAACCTTTGTTGGTTACTTCACCCCTATTGGTGAACTATTTATCGAGTTCTTTACTTTTAACACCAGCTTTTGGGCCGGTTTCTCGGTAATTTTCTTTGCCGTTTGTACATATGCTAACGCGGGCTATATGCGTGAAATCATGTGTACGCATATCTGTCCTTACGCGCGTTTTCAATCCGCCATGTTCGACAAAGATACCTTTACGGTAGCCTACAACCCAAATCGCGGCGAACAGCGCGGTCCGCGCCCTCGCAAGCTAAGCTATGAAGACGTGAAGGAGAAAGGCCTTGGCGACTGTATAGACTGTAACTTATGTGTTCAGGTATGCCCTACCGGCATTGATATTCGAAATGGTCTTCAGTATGAATGTATTAATTGCGGGGCTTGTGTAGATGCCTGCAACGGCGTAATGGATAAAATGGGCTACCCTAAAGGGCTTATCAGCTTCACCTCTGAAGAACGGCTTTCTGGGGGGACTACCCACATAGTACGACCGAAATTAGTTGGTTACTTTGTGGTATTAATGGTAATGGTAGGTCTACTGGTGGCCGATATTGTCACGCGCATTCCACTAGAAGTGGATATTATCCGAGATAGAAATTCGCTGTATCGTGAAACCAATGATGGGCTTATTGAGAATGTCTATACCATCAAGGTTCTCAACAAGTCACAGCAAACCCAAACCTATGCCATAAACGTAAAAGGGTTACCTGATTATCGCTTTATTGGCGATAACCAAGTGACGGTAGCAGGGGGCGAGGTGTATAGCACGCCGATTTCAGTTGCAACCGACCCGTATAATCTGGAAGATGTGGTAACAGAAATTCAGTTTACGGTAACGTCTCTCGATGGCGATGAAACTGTTACGGTGAACGAGCCAACGAAATTTATATATCGATGACAGACTTTTCCTTTTCTGGGCTAAACCCAGATACCATTTTAGATGCCCTGGAGAACCAGGGCATTTTTTTACAAAGCGGCCTTCTTGCCCTAAACAGTTATGAGAACCGCGTTTATCAGTTTCAGGCGGAAGATAATCGGCGCTACGTAGCAAAATTTTATCGACCAGGCCGCTGGACTGATGCGCAAATTCTAGAAGAACATGCCTTTGCGCAAGAATTGGCCGAGAGTGAAATACCCGTAGTCGCGCCGCTGTCGCTTAATGACAGTACCCTTCATCACCATGGTGACTATCGCTATACCGTCTTCCCCTCAGTAGGCGGGCGGCAATTTGAAAACGATAATCTGGATCAGCTAGAGTGGATGGGGCGCTTTATTGGCCGTATTCACCGTGTGGCGCAGGCAAAACCTTTTGAAAATCGTCCTGACATAGATATTCAAAGTTACTTACAAGAACCCCGTGAAGTCTTAGAAACAAGTACCTTGTTACCCGAACATTTAAAAACCGCGTTTTTTGCTATCTTAAACCCGGTAATAGAGAAGGCCACGAAAGGCTATGTTACAAGCAAGGCTATTCGCCTTCATGGCGATTGCCACCCGGGCAATATTTTGTGGCGCGACGGCCCCACGTTTGTCGATTTAGATGACTGTCGAATGGGCCCAGCTATTCAAGATTTATGGATGATGCTAAGTGGCGATAGACAGCAGCAGCTTATTCAACTTGATACTCTCATTGAAGCCTACGAAGAATTTCAGCCCTTCGATAACAGCGAACTAGCGTTAATCGAACCCTTACGGGCCATGCGAATGGTGCACTACATGGCATGGTTGTCAAGACGCTGGGAAGACCCCGCCTTTCCCCGCGCATTCCCTTGGTTTGCCGAAGATAAATATTGGGAAGGACAAATTCTAGCCCTGAAAGAACAATTATCAGCTATGCAAGAAGCGCCCTTAAAGCTAGGTTATTAATCGCAAGGCGGGGGCAAGGGAGGGGCTTTTTTCCCCTCCTCCCCCGTTTGAGTATCTCAAGTACGTGGTCTCACCGCCTTTCAACCATCGCTTTTTTTCAATCACTTAGCTATACTCCCGCCCGCTTAGGTGCCCTTTTGTAACGCAATAAATAAAGGGTTAAACGGGAAATCAGTAAAAAGCTGATGCTGCCCCCGCAACGGTAAACTCAATACACATCGTATTTTCTTCTATACACCACTGTCTTTATGTCGTCAAAACATCAAGATGGGAAGGTAAAGAGCCATAATTTGGCGAGTGAGCCCGGATACCGGCCCAAGCTTCACGGCAGAGCAAATCTGCTAAATTATTAACGCATGTGCTCGGGCGGAGCGCATAACGAGAACGCTCATGACTTTACACACAAAAACCACACTAACAGCCGTTGCTACCACAGTTTTTTCCCTGCTTAGCGCATCAGCAGTTGCAAAGAGCTCGGCGCCAGAAGATATAGAAACCCTTACCATTACAGGCACCCGTTTACCGGTAAGCCTTACTAAACTTCCCGCTTCGGTTTCGGTATTAACCGAGCAAGATATCGCGGCGTCCGGCGCCTTTCAACTAACAGACTTGCTTAGAGGGTTGCCGGGTGTAAGTCTCGCGCAATCTGGTAGCCCAGGCGGACTCAGTGAAGTTCGCGTGCGCGGTAGCGAAAGTAACCATTTACTGGTTTTAATTGATGGCGTCGTTGTCAACGATATTGGCCAAAGTAGTGTTATCGACTTATCTCACCTCACTATTGCCAATATTGAACGTATTGAGCTATTAAAAGGCCCGCAAAGTGCGATGTGGGGGAGTGGTGCCATTGGTGGCGTGTTAAGTATTACTACAAAAGGGGCCAACAATGCAGAGCAAACCCCTAGCGCAGATATTTCGGCAGGTATAGGTACGCAAGGGAGCTACCAAGGCAGCGTAAATATTGCTACTCAAGCAGACGATTTTTCACTTCGTGCCTATGCCAATTATTTAAAAACAGAGGGTGATAATATCTCTCGGTTAGGCAACGAAGACGATGGCTATGACAATATGACCGTGGGGCTAAACCTAGGGTATAACATAAATAACAGCCATCGAATAAGTGCCACCCTTCGCAATACCGGTTACCAGAACGAATACGACCCTATTGACTTCGTTACCACGGGTTTACCTGTTGACGGCGACAATATCACTGATGCAGACCAAGTTACCGCCCAATTCGGGTGGAGCTATGATGACAATGATTCCGCCTATAAGGCGAAAACTACCCTTAATTATCATCAGGATGATATCGACAATAGTACCGATGGCGCCTTTACAACAGGTTCTACAGGCGAACGTATTGATATTAACCATACCTCCTTTTATCGCACTACGAATTGGCAACTTGCTGCTGGGGGGGAATACCTTCAGCGTTTCTATGAACAGCGGGGGCTTGTTGTGTATGGCGATCCAAATCAAAGACGACACGACACCACCACCAGCGTGTTTGTAGAAGCAAACGGCGACTTAACCGAAAGCCTATTTACTACGTTAAGCGCGCGCTATGATGACAATAGCGAATTCGACAACGCATTTACTTATCGCGCCGGCCTAACGTGGCAGCTAAATCGCCATTATGCGCTCTTTAGTAGCGTTGGTAAGGCAGTGAAAGCCCCAACGTTTACCGAGCTTTATGGTTATTTCCCTTCTACTTTTGTAGGCAATCCAGACTTACTTCCTGAACAAAGTGAAGAGTGGGAGATTGGGGTTAAAGCGCGTTGGCAGGATGCGAGCTTGCAAGTTAGTGCTTACTCTGCACAGCTTGAGGACGAAATAAACGGCTCTGTTTATTTAGCCGAACAGCAAATATTTACCGCTGCGAACGTTGACAGTGAGAGTAACCGTAATGGTGTAGATATTGAGGCGAAGTGGGATACGCAATGGGCGACGTTATCGGCCGGCTATAGTTACCTTGATGCCGACCAAACCTCATTCGGGGTTGAAACTACTGAACTTCGTCGCCCCCGTCATCAAGGCTCGCTTAGCCTGTACTCTAACTTAGGAACCGAGCGCTTTAGTGTTTACGCAAAACTCGCCTATACGGGAACACACTTTGACACTTTCTATCCGCCCTACCCTGCGCTTTCGCAAACTATTGCGCTTTCAGCCTATACTCTTGGTAGTGTAAATATTGGATATAAAGTGTCTGAGTTGTGGCAACTATCTTTGAAAGTAAACAATGTGTTTGATACCGAGTATGAGGATATTGTGGGCTTTGCAGGGCAAGAACAACGCGCCATGCTAACTGCCAGTTATCACTTTCAGTAATTCAACGACTAGATGCATTTCGCGCTTTCCAGCGGCGCGAGATACTTCTAACGTCTGACCAAACACGCCCTCATATCGAGGGCGTGTTACTTTATGCTGTGATTTTTTATCCCCCTATAATCCTTTCGTTGCATAAAATCTTTGATTGGTCGCGGAAACTAGTGCCTTACTAAACCCTGTGGTAATCTGCTTCGTGGAAATGTAATAACTTAGCGAAGGACTTACTCGATGAAAAAGTTTGCAGTACTGTTTGTAATGGCGTTACTTCTGCCCTTAACGGCGTGCGCTCAAGAAGCAAATACAAAATGGAAAGAAGGCACGCATTACAGAGTGCTTGACGAAGAAGCCACAGATAAGCCGGTAATTACCGAGTTTTTCTCTTTCTGGTGTCCCCACTGTTTTCAGTTTGAACCGATTGTAAAAGATATTAAAGCCAAAATGGGCGACAACACCACGTTCACAAAAGTACACGTTAACTTTATGAACTTCACTGGCCCAGAAGTTCAAGATGCTGCCACAAAAGCGATGGTTATCGCGCGTGCAATGAAGCAAGAAGAGGCAATGAATACTGCCATCTTCAATTACATTCATAAGCAGCGCGCATCGATTACTAACCTTAAAGATCTTCGCAATATCTTTGTCGTAAACGGTGTGGATGGTGCTGAGTTCGATAAGCTTGCAAATAGCTTTGGGGTTAATAGCATGCTCCGTAAAAACCAAAAGCTTATTGATAAAAATAGAGGCTATATCAAAGGCGTGCCTAGCTTTATTATTAATGGCAAGTATCAACCCACTTTTACAGCAGATATGTCTTTAGAGGACATTTCTGACCTTATTGTTTGGCTATCTACGCAAAAATAGTCACTTCTAAATTCTAATTAAAAAGGCCGACACACTGAGTGTATCGGCCTTTTTTGTGTTTCTAACCTTCCTTGCACTACTTTGCTATTGTATACGCCTCGCTTTTGCGCTTACGCATGCCTTACTACGACACCTTTGCCAAACGCGCGAACTCTAACGGAGTATTTACATTAATTAGCTGATGATGAAGCGATGTGGGCAACGAAATACTTTGCGCTTCACATACACGTGCCAATGCTTTCATAGATGGCATAGGCGAAGCGGCAAGCAAGCGGTTCAAGCTGTCGTAATAACGAAAGGGCTGATATATAGCCAAAGGAAACCAATCGTAATTAAAAAAGTAACTTTGTTGGCCTTTGATGCTACATTCAATCAATCGTCTTAACACCTTATTACTTAAAAGCGGCATATCTACCGGCAGTAATAGTAGTATCTCAAACTGTTTCAACTGGGCGGTAGTACACCCTTTGGTTAACGCTGAAATTGCCGCTGCGGCGGGGCCGTGGAAGGGCTTTTCATCAACAATATCTCGCCCCTTACCGCCCACAGTAAAAATATCCTTCACGCCACTTTGCAAGGCCATACGCTTAACTCTTTGCTCAAACGTATCCCCCTGATAGCTCAACGTCGCCTTATCTTTGCCCATGCGGCGAGACTGGCCACCGCATAGCAAAAATGCATGAACATGTTCAAAGTAAGCAGAATGAGTTGCCATTACAATCGCCTAAAAACGCGTACCTACCCACAACCAAAATTTATCTGCGTCTACGTTAATATCATCTGCCATATAGCGTCCATACTTCACACCTACCTTCACTTTTTCCATTAGGGTAGTGGTATACTGAATATCTACCTCACTCCCTAAGTCATCTACGCCCTCAGTAGACTCATCGGCGCTGAAGTTGTGATAGGCAAGTAACCACTTGCCGCCAAGTCCACTTCCATTAAGTGAAAAGGTCGTGTCCACCAACCCTTGGGCTGGCGTGGCTAAAAACTGATCGGTCCATCCGTTAAACTTATGCAGCGTGGCTAAGGGCGTTGAAAACCCATACATGCCATTATCGCTTCCTAGCATCTCGTAGTTAATTTTTGCGGTCACCCCAGACACAGTGGCAGCTAAAAAGCCGTTAAGATAGTTAGCGTCGAAGTCTGATGCACCTTCACCACCTCCCGTACTGCTAGACTGAGTGGCAAATTCACCACCGTACTGCCACGCCACCGATTCACTACTGTATTTGCCACTATAGCGTATACCATAAGTATCTAGGCTATTTGCGGTTTCACTATCTACCTCAAGCAAATAGGCATAGCCGGTAAATTTACCCATTTGTGTGGTGAAATTGGCGTTTATTAGGTGGTCTTTACTGTCAATATCCGCCGCTTCCGCGAAAATACGGTTGCGCTGCGTAAGATACGCATAAAAAACATCGATATTGTCATTGATAACATACTTTGCACTTACTCCATCAAATGTTTGGCGGTCTTGGCGCCAGCCCACATGGCCTATAAATCGATGGTTGTCTAAAGCAATAACCTGTCGCCCCGCTTTTAGGGTTAAACTATCTTGTTTGTACTGAACAAATGCCTGATCCACCTCAGTAGTTTCAGGATCGGCAATGACCGAGTACTCACCCACGTTGTAGCCGGTAGGGCCTACTGTGTAATCTCCTTGCCCCATCACAATACGGCTGTCTTCCACTTCACCGGTAAATGAAAAACCGTTTAGGGTGCCTGTTTGAAAACCCAGACGGGTTCGCAACGTCAAAGCGCTGGCATCGTCAAGCGTGTTATCTTGGTCCACATTCTCATAGCGCAAATTTAAATCGGCCCATGCCTTAGATTCGCTAAGTGCCTCGTGCCAATCTTCAGCACTCGCTTGGCTACTAAGGGCGGCTATAACCGCTGTAGCAATTAATGTAAGTGCAACCTGTTGTTGAGTTTTCATTGTGCGTTCCCTTTTTTAGAGTGTATCGCGTGACGTTATGCGCGCATGCAATTAGTAATAAAACGGTAAAGGGCGCCCCTCTCGGCTAAAAAGCCAAGATGTTTGCCTGCTTACTTCGTCTTTTTAATTAGGTAGCGGCGAACCGCTTAGGCGGCATCTGAGCTTTTTGATGCTTTATTGTCAGATTTCACCTTTGTGCTCCCCGCTTTGCGATGTTGCGAAACAGGTTCTATCTTTTTTTGCTTATCGTATAAGAAGGTCAGTACTTCATGGCGATAATGGTTATACGCCGGGCTATCAGCTAAGGCTAAGCGCTCTCTTGGGCGAGGTAAATCTACCTCAAGTATTTCTCCAATCGTGGCGGCCGGGCCGTTATTCATCATCACAATTCTGTCTGATAGCAACACCGCCTCATCTACATCGTGGGTAATCATAATGACGGTGTTACCAAGGTTGGCATGAATTTCCATTAGCGCATCTTGCAGGTGCGCCCGGGTAAGGGCATCAAGTGCCCCGAAGGGTTCATCCATAAGCAAAACTTTGGGCTGCATGGATAGCGCCCGTGCAATACCGACACGCTGCTTCATGCCCCCGGATATTTCACTGGGTAATTTATCCAGTGCGTGGGTCATGTGAACAAGCTCTAGGTTATGCATAACCCATTCGCGCATTTGTGCTTTGGATTGGCCGCGCATTGCATGCTTAACTGCCAATTCCACATTTTTATAGACACTTAACCACGGCAGCAAAGAATGGTTTTGAAATACCACCGCCCGTTCGGGACCAGGAGTTGTCACTTCAGCGCCATCTAAGATAACCCCTCCAGTGGTTGCCTGATGTAACCCAGCGACTATATTCAGTACCGTTGATTTTCCGCATCCAGAGTGCCCAATTAAAGATACAAATTCGCCCTTGGCTATTTTTAAATTCACATCGGTAAGCGCGGTAAATGGCCCTTTGGGGGTAGGAAAGTCAATGCCTACTTGCGATAATTCTAAGTGTTTAGATTGCATAGTTGCCTCCAGATAATTAACGCAATACGCTGGATTTGTCCCAGCTAACTAAGCGCTGAAAAGATAACATTGCGCGGTCTAAAATGAACCCGATAGCACCGATGGTTAACACAGCCACCATAATGCGAGCGAGCGATTCTGAACTTCCGTTTTGAAATTCGTCCCATACAAATTTGCCCAATCCAGGGTTTTGCGCCAGCATTTCCGCGGCTATCAGTACCATCCAACCTATGCCTAATGACAAACGTAAGCCGGTAAAAATCATAGGGATAGAGGAAGGCAGCACAATTTTGGTTAAATGGGATAAGGGCGTAAGACGTAGCACTTTACTCACGTTTATTAAATCGCTATCTATGCTAGATACACCTACTGCAGTATTAATCAATGTAGGCCACAAACAACACAACGCGACGGTAAAGGCCGAGGTAATAAATGACTTTGAAAAAGCGGGGTCATCACTAACGTAAAGGGCGCTAACCACCATAGTGACAAGGGGCAACCAGGCAAGCGGCGACACTGGTTTAAATAGTTGGATAAGGGGGTTAATTGCGGTGTACGCCGATTTACTCAAACCACACAGTATGCCAAGGGGCACCGCTATTACCGATGCGATCACAAAACCTACCATCACGGTGTAAAGGCTGGTCCATATCTGGTCGAAAAACGTGGGGGCGCCGGTAAAATCACGCACTTTAGGCTGATAGCTAGGGTCTTGTGCTACCCGTGCCGCATTGCGCTCGTCTTGCCTAACGTAAAACGCTTCGGCTTTCTCCCGCTGCACCGCGTGCTCGTCTATCAATACACCCACCTGCTCCCATACATGGGCAGGGCCAGGAAACTCACCTAGCGAGGTATCAATATTTTTCGCCACGCCGTTCCACAAAGCAAGAAACATTAATAGACCAATAAGCGGCAGCAAAAGCACAGGCGCACGTTGGTAAATTCTACCTAATACACCTTCTGCAGGGGTATTACCCGGCGCTATGCTAAGAATATTCGTCATTTTACTCATAACTTCTCCGTCTATAGCCAGATGGCTGGTAGGTTAAAGAACTGTGTCGCTTTTAAGACCAATGTTAAATTGCTCTAAGTAAGCATTTGGCGCAGTGCCGTCATACGTCACGCCATCAATAAATTCGCTTTGAGGCGGTTTAAAACCGGTTTCGCTATCAAATTCTGGGAAGTCTTCGGGGTTTGCTTTGCCCTCTGCAATAAGCGCTTTTGCAGCCTTTGCATATACGTCTGGTTTATACACTTTACGAGCAATTTCTTTATACCAATCGTCAGATTTTGGCTGTGCGATTTGCCCCCAACGGCGCATTTGTGTGAGATACCAAATAGCATCGCTGTAATAGGGGAATGTTGCGTTGTAACGAAAGAACACGTTAAAGTCTGGCACATCACGCTTATCGCCTTTTTCATACTCAAATGTTCCTGTCATGCTGTTAGCTAACACCTCTTCATCGGCGCCTACATAGTTGCTGCGAGCAAGAATTTTTACTGCCTCAGGACGATTCGCATTATTATTTTCATCTAGCCACATGGCAGCGCGAATAAGCGCTTTTACTACACGAATATGAGTACTAGGATACTGTTCAGCCCAAGCTTGGCTTACCCCGAATACCTTCTCTGGGTTGTTTTTCCATATTTCATAATCAGTGATAACAGGTACGCCAATGCCTTTGAAAACTGCTTGTTGGTTCCATGGTTCACCCACGCAGTAGCCATGAATAGTTCCTGCTTCCATCGTGGCGGGCATCTGTGGTGGCGGGGTTACTGACAGCAATGCGTCGGCGTCGATTTGCCCAGAAGTGTCGCCTTTATGTGGCGCATAATAGCCAGGGTGAATCCCCCCGGCGGCTAACCAGTAGCGTAGTTCGTAATTGTGGGTAGAGACGGGAAATACCATGCCCATTTTAAAGGGCTTACCGGCTTGACGATATTCATCAACTACAGGCTTTAAATAATCGGCTTTAATAGGATGAACAGGTTTACCTTCTTGGTGAGGAATGTGCGCTTGCATTTTTTCCCACACGTCGTTTGAAACGGTAATACCGTTTCCGTTTAAATCCATACTAAACGCGGTAACTACATGCGACTCAGTGCCAAAACCTATGGTGGCACCAAGCGGCTGACCTGCAAGCATATGTGCCCCGTCTAATTGCCCGTCAATCACCCGGTCAAGGAGTACTTTCCAATTAGCCTGCGCTTCCAAGGTAACGTAAAGCCCCTCATCTTCGAAAAACCCCTTTTCATAGGCGATTGCTAAGGGGGCCATATCAGTGAGTTTTATAAAGCCGAACTTAAGCTCTTCTTTTTCCGGCCAACCCACAGTAGGCTCGCTTTGCGCCATACTAAAAGAGGTACTGACTAACCATGCTACGGCCAGTAGCTGTGTAATCTTTCGGGGTGCTGCTTTTAACCGAGCTATTTTATTTGTGATTGACATATGCGTTCCTCGAAGCCAAAAAAAAACCCACCAGCAAATAATGGATTAGCATTATTTGCTGGTGGGCTTCGTTGCCATGTTCGCTTACGCCATTTATCGATGACGTGCAAACGACTGTTGTATTAAGTTAAGAGGGTGACCTCTTTAAAACCTTAGCGTTTTACGCTACCTCTGAATAAGGGAGAGCGTTTTATTTTTATTCTATAAAGTATAGAGCAGTGTTTGTGCCAAAAATTCAACACATTGACATATAAGCTTTTTTCAAAAAAACACTACTGTGCTGGCAATATAATTGAACAAAAAAAGTGCATCTAGTGCACTGTTTGAGGTCGAAGTAGCAAGAAATTTAGCCCCTGCCCCTGAAAGAGGCAGGGGCTAACTGACACGGTTATTGTGGGCGAAAAGGTAATTGCGTGGCGTTTCTCTCGCGCCACCACGTATTCGCCAACGTAAGGGCTTCTGTAGTAGAGCAATTTTCTAATAAAATGATATAACTGGCCAATGTCGCTATAACAGACTGCGAAGCATAGTTATGCTGTTGACTGCCGCCCCAGAATGCGAGCATATCCTCACAGCACATTTGCTTATCTTTCATCGCCCACTTATCTGTTTGCGGAGGTAATATAACCTCTTGAGTATGGCCATTTCGAGTGATAAATAATTCAGTATCCCGTTCACTGTTAACTTCGGGATCACCGCCATCACCGCGAAAACACAATGCATCAAACGTAGGATAGGCTTCATTAACCCGACAATGTTTGTGGTCAAGGTGCATATGATACACCCCTTGTACGCAAAATTTGGCCAACGTAGGGTTAAGCAAACGGGCAAGCGTATTCGCGCAGGAGCGTAAACCAAAAACCTCACGTAATTTAATTAAGTCGTCTAGTGGTTCAAGCAGATGGGATAAATCAAGGTATGTGGCGCCGTAGGACGCCAACTGTTGCTTTGCTTGGCTAATATCGTTGGCAGCTGATAACCCTAAGGTAGGTAGTGCGGCACTTGCATACAAACGTCCCGAGCCAGGCTCATGGGCACCATGAAGCATGATTGAGTAGCCCTTTTGCGCGAGTACTGCGACCGCGAGTAAATACCAAGGAAGTTGACGCCGCTTACCTGCATAGCAGCCTATATCTAATTGAGGCGCTAGCGTTGCCAACTCTGGCGCTATTAGTTCTCTACACGCATCGACAAAGCCACTAACTTCTTCTGGCGTCTCCTCACGGGTGCGAAGCAACATTAAGAATGCACCGCGTTGCTCGCCGGTAACTTGCCGTGCGAGTACCATCTTCATGGCATGGTAAGCCTCTTCGCGGGTTAAGCTGCGCCCGCCTTTTTGGCCTTTTCCTATTATCTTTATATATTCGCTAAATTGCTGTGACATGGTTATTCGATTGAAGCAGAGATAATGATACGTTCTGCTTTGACTCTACCACTTTTCCAAATACAAGTAACGTAGGTCCTTCAAGGTTTGCTTGCGTTACTTTATTTGGCAAGCTTGCCAATGTACCGGTAATTAACCGTTGGTCTTCGCATGTGGCATTTTCAATTGCTGCTACAGGCCAATTGGCACTTAAGCCCGCAGCTTGAAGGCGTTCAGATAATAGAGCGAGACGACTTAACCCCATATATACCACCACACTTTGCTGTTGCATAACAGCGCACAGTCTCTGCATGTCCGGCCAAGTATCGGGGTCGCTAAAATGGGCAGTGATAAAGCTTACTGCTTGAGAACAACGTCTATCCGTTAGCGGAATGCCGGTGTAAGCTGACATACCCGATGCGGCAGTGATGCCTGGTACGATTGCAAAAGGAATATTGGCTACACTTAAGGCGTCGGTTTCTTCGCAGGTACGCGCGAAAAGTGCAGGATCGCCGCCTTTTAACCGAACCACTGTTAATCCGCTTGTTGCAAGGTCTACCACTTTCTGACAGATGTCTTGCTGGCGCATACTATGTTTGCCGCAACGTTTACCCACAAATTCACGTGCCACATGAGAAGGAATAACATCTAATACCTCTTTGCTTACTAACGCATCGAACAATACAATGTCGGCTTGTTGGATAACTTTTACCGCTTTCATCGTAAGTAAATCAGCATCGCCAGGCCCGGCCCCAACGATAAACACCTTACCAGAAGATTGCTTGCTATCTGCCTGGTCAGCGCCCGTTTTTTTGTTAGTTACATAAGAGGCGACTTTGGCCCAATTCTCCCCCCAATTTTCGCGGCAATACTTATATGCGCGCATTCCCTCAAGGTTAGCTTTAGCAAATAATTGAAATCGTATTGGTAATATATGCATAGTTCTCTCCTCCCTAATCTAGTGACGTCGCAAGGGGTAACGCCAGTTCAGATAAGGTGTCATCTATAATTTCGGTCAACCGTGGTTTGCAAGAACCGCAATTCGTGCCACATTTAAGTTTTGTGCCCAGTGCGTCAAGGCTATGACACCCCGTCTGCACAGCTGCTTGAATGGTTTTTTCCCTTACCTCGAAACAACTACAGACCAACGGGCCTTGCGTAAAAGATTCATCAACCTTGCCGTATAATAAGTTGCTTTGATCCTCTGCGGATAAGGATTGGTTTAACAGGCTATCAACCCACGCATCAGGCACCTGCCAGTGCGGCGTTTCGCTCATACAGCTATCACCAACAGAGAAGTAGGCGCACAACTGGTCTTTATCAGTACAGAAAAATTGCGCGCTATGCGTGTCTTTTCGCTGATAAAGCACCCAATGTTTTGGTATGTTCGCTACAATTGCTGAGATACTTTCGGCGAGTAATTCTTCACATGCAATAGCCCACTTCACGCCATTTTCCAATTGCGTTTTGGCCCAATAGCTAACGCAATCTTGGTTAAAAAGAGGGGCGTCTTCTTCGCGCATACATACCATGCCGTAGGTATTAAATGTCTTCGGCCCAAGGCTTACTGCTGCGTGTTTTAACTCTGGCTGGCCTGAAATGGCATCGGTAGCCGAGGCATACAGTTTGGCTAATTTACTGTGCGAACCCCAAGTGGCAGACCAGTGGATCGGTACAAACAAATCTCCCTTTCGGATACCTTTATCCAGTTTAACAGGAAAAATACAAGGCTCTTCTTTGCTGACAGCGCTTGATAGTTGCGCATAACTATGTTGTTTAATTCCTAACGCTTTCGCATCGTCTGGGTGAATAGTTACTGTAGCATGAGGCATAGCCGCATGGAGCTTTGCGGTTTTGCCAGTGCGTGTCATGGTATGCCACTGATCTCGAGCGCGTCCGCTATTAAGTACATAGGGGTATTGTTTACACGTACGCTGGGTGGGTTGTGCTGGGGTTACGGCAATACAACGTGCTTTACCGTTAGGGGTTGGAAAGATCAGCGAGGAAAAAGGGCGTACACTATGAAGTGTGCCATCATCGCCTTCTTTCAAAGGCCATTGCAATGGGGAAAAATTATCGTACTGAGTCTGACTCATCCCCACTAGGGGCGCTAAATTTAGTAATCGTTCGTTTTTATTTTCACAGGCAGTTAAACGTGCAAACTCATCGAAGATTTGCCCTGGGTGAGAATAACTAAATGCGTCAAGATAACCCAATTTATTGGCTACATCACACATAATTTGCCAGTCGTGTTTGGCCTCGCCTGGCGGTGGTAATATCCCTCGCTGCCGTGACATCCGACGTTCTGAGTTGGTCACCATTCCATCTTTTTCCGACCAACCGGTGGCAGGGAGCGCTATATCAGCGAATGCCAAGGTGTCGTTGGTTGCAACGATGTCAGAGACCACCACGGTATCACATTTACGTAGTGCAGCCTCAACGCGCTCACGATGAGGCATACTCACCACTGGGTTGGTGCCCATTATCCACACGAACTTGATTTTACCCAATGCCATCGCATCGAACATATCCACCGCTTTTAACCCTTGGGTCTCACATAAACTCGGGGCTTGCCAAAATTCTTTCACACGAGTGCGGTGTGCCTCATTTTCAATATCCATGTGGGCTACCAACATATTAGCCAGCCCGCCTACTTCTCGCCCGCCCATGGCATTAGGCTGACCTGTAATTGAAAAAGGCCCTGTCCCTACCCTACCTATTTGTTCGAAAGCTAAATGACAGTTAATAATGGCATTGGCTTTATCTACCCCTTGGGAAGACTGATTAACGCCCATGGAATAAAAAGTAACCGCACTGGGGGCTTGACTAAACCAGGTGAAAAAGGTGCGTACATCTTCGATATCTAGATCACAATACTGTGCCACGGCAGATAAATCCCAAGGCTTCGCTGCGGCTATCGCGGCATCAAGGCCTTGTGCGTAGGTGGCCACTCGAGCTGAGTTAATCTGTTTGTTGCTATGCGCATAACGTAGCAAGCCGTTAAATAGTGCCACATCAGAACCGCCTTTAAGCGGTAAATGTAAATCGGCGATGGTACAAGTTTCAGTTTTACGAGGGTCTATAACCACCACTTTCATAGTGGGATTTCGCTGTTTAGCGCGCGCAATCCGCTGAAAAAGTACGGGGTGTGCCCACGCTGTATTACTACCGGTTAAAACTAATAGGTCGGTTGTTTCTATGTCGGTGTAATTACACGGAACCACATCTTCGCCGAACGCTCTTTTGTAAGCTGCAACAGCAGAAGACATACATAACCGCGAGTTGGTATCAATATTTGCGCTACCAATAAATCCTTTCATTAATTTATTAGCGATATAATAGTCTTCTGTTAGCAACTGGCCTGAGACATAAAAAGCAACGGCATCCGCACCAAACTGTGCAATTGTCTGTGATATTTTGTCGGCAATAAGGTTAGTAGCCGTGTCCCACGCTACCTTCTCACCTGCTACAGTTGGGTGAAGCAAACGTCCCTTAAGGTCGTTTGTTTCTAGCAAGTTCGTTCCTTTCACACACAGGCGACCATGATTGGCGGGATGCTCTGGGGTACCGGTAATCTTGTCCAGGGAAACGGCTCCCCCAGTTACGTTGCAACTGATATCTACACCACATCCCACACCACAATAGGGGCAGGTAGATTGCCTCATTTGTTGCCTAGTTAGCTCTGGGGTTGGTGTAGTCATATTCATCCTATTTATTCTCAACAAGCTGGTAAACGTACTACGCAGCAAGATTTCTCGCTGCTATGTGCCTTACTTACTCAATGGCAATTTGAAGACGGTCGCCTTCTCGTCGCACTTTATAGGCGATGACACTTACATCATCGCGTTCTAAGCAGCGCCCGGTGGTAAGCGAATAGTGCTCTTTGTACAAAGGTGAGGCGACCACGATTTCTTCCCCTACCGAGCCAAGTAGACCGCGATAAAGCACGTTTGCTTTACCAACAGGATCCCAATTACTGATAGCAAATATTTGCTGTTCACCTTTAATGTTAACGGTAAAAATAGCCACCTGTTGGTTATTCACGAGGGCGCAAATGCCACTATTTTCGACCAGGTCCTCCAGACCACATAGATCACACCATTGTGGCGCGAGTTGGGTTGTTGCTGTCATTGTCTTCTCCCTGTGTTAAACCAGTTCAACTGGAATGGCTTTATTGCTACCTAACTTTTTCTCCATCTCAGTTGCCGGGCGAACTTGCCCGCGCTCTTCAACAAACTGGATATTGGCATCGGTAGCTTGGCTGTTTACAAACTGACGGAATCGTTTGCGAGACGCTTCGTTTTCAATGGTGGTTTTCCACTCACACTGATAATTTTCAATCACTGTGCTCATTTGCGCTTCTAGTTCTTGGTTAATATTAAGGGCATCGTCGATGACCACTGATTTAAGGTAATCAAGGCCGCCTTCTAAGTTATCCATCCACACGGAGGTACGCTGGAGTCGATCAGCGGTGCGAACGTAGAACATGAGAACCCTATCTATGTAGCGAACCAGGGTGTCGGTATCTAAGTCGGTGGCAAATAAATCGCCATGCCTTGGCTTCATACCACCATTACCGCACACGTACAGGTTCCATCCGTTTTCGGTTGCGATAACCCCAATGTCTTTACTCTGTGCTTCAGCACATTCGCGGGTACAGCCAGAGACTGCAAACTTTATTTTGTGAGGGGCCCGCAAGCCTTTGTAGCGATTTTCTAAATCGATGGCCGTTTTTACAGAATCTTGTACGCCGTATCGGCACCAGGTACTACCAACACAGGATTTTACCGTACGTAATGCCTTGGCATATGCGTGTCCAGTTTCAAAGCCGCCCTCAACCAAGGTTTGCCAAATTTCCGGTAAGGTTTCAACGCGTGCACCGAATAAATCGATACGTTGCCCGCCGGTAATCTTGGTATAAAGGTTATATTTCTTGGCTACCTCACCTAACAAAATAAGCTTATCTGGGGTAATTTCACCGCCGGCTACCCGGGGTACAATGGAATATGTACCGTCTTTTTGCATGTTTCCTAAGTAGATATCGTTGGTATCTTGCAGCGGTAGGTGTTCGTTTTTGAGAATATAATCGTTGTATACGGACGCTAAAATTGACCCTACAGCCGGCTTACAAATCTCGCAGCCCAGTCCTTTACCATGGCTTTCAATAAGCGCCTCGAAAGAGCGAATACCATTAACTTTTACGATATGGAAAAGCTCTTGACGGGTGTAATCAAAGTGCTCACACATTGCCTTGGAGACTTCAACACCACGCTTTTCCAGTTCGCTATCTACCACGTTTTTAAGCAGTGCCGTACAGCCTCCACATCCGGTGCTAGCTTTAGTCGCGCCTTTAACATCGCCTAAGCTACAGCACCCTGTATCAATAGCTGAAACAATGTCGCTTTTAGCGACGTTGTGACAAGAACAAATAGTGGCGGTAGCGGGTAGCGCATCGGCACCTAAAGAAGGGGCCGCATCGCTGCTAGGAAGAATTAAGCTTTCAGGTTGTTCAGGTAACGCTATGTCATTTAACGCATACTGTAATAGGGTGTCGTAGTCGCTGGTATCGCCCACCAGTACCGCCCCAAGTACTTTTTTCTGAGCGCCATCTACAACCAGTTTTTTGTACACACCTTCGGGCTGATTGAAGTACGTATAGCTCTGTGCGCCAGGCGTACGTTCGTGGGCATCACCAATGGAGCCCACTTCTACCCCCATTAGTTTCAACTTCGTGCTCATGTCGGCACCTGAAAATACCGTATCGCCGCCGGTTAAGTGGCTTACCGCTGCCCTTGCCATAGTGTAACCGGGTGCCACTAGGCCAAAAATACGATTTTGCCATAACGCGCACTCACCAATTGCATAGATATCGGGATCTGACGTAACACAGTGATCATCAATCACAATACCACCGCGCTCACCGAGTTGCAGATTGGCCTTTTTCGCGAGCTGATCAGAAGGACGAATACCGGCGGAAAATAAAATCATATCGGTTTCTAAGAAGGTATCATCGGCAAACACCATGCGATAACGTGCCTGGCGACCTTGCTCAATAACTTGCGTGGCTTTTTGGGTATGTACGGTTACCCCAAGGTCTTCAATTTTATCTTGCAGTACTTGCCCGCCAGTGGAATCTAACTGGACTGCCATTAGTTGCGGAGCGAACTCGACTACATGGGTTTCAAGCCCCGCTTCTTTTAGTGCGTTTGCGGCTTCTAAGCCTAATAGCCCCCCGCCAACCACCACACCGGTTTTACTTTCTCTCGCTGACGATTCAATGGCTTCTAAATCATCAATGGTACGGTATACCAAGCAATGAGGTTGGTTATTGCCTGGTATGGGAGGAACAAAAGGGTAAGACCCTGTTGCTAAGATCAGTTTGTCATAGCCATAGCTTGTGCCCGCTTCGGTAACAACCTTTTTTTCTTCGCGAAGAATATCGCTCACCATAGCATTGGTGACGAACTCTACGCCCCATTCACGATAGGTGTCGGCATCAGTAAGTGCTAAATCATCTGCGCTGGCGCCACTGAAATAGGAAGATAAATGTACCCTGTCGTAGGCGAGACGCGACTCACCACACAACACAGTAATTTGAGCGGCTGGGTGGTTTTGATGTAGTTGCTCCACGAAGTGGTGCCCCACCATGCCGTTACCTACAATTAGAATTCGATTTTCTGATGTCAGAGATGTCATGGTCTCTCCTCTATATTCGGGACAAAAAAAAGCCCGCACCAACCAAAAGTTGGAGCGGGCTTCTTTGCCTATCTAACGCTATGATTATGGACTAATCACAACTCACACATTATTTTGAGCAGAATGCTCTACACACATTACACATACATTAGTTCTATATCCAAGATCAGTGCCATCTGCGTAACCATATGATTTTAATCATATTGTAAAAATAAATAGTGTTTAACATCCGAATATATGCACCAAAGAAAAGCAAGTGTGGCATTTCCTGGTGCATAGACATCAGTCAGAATACATTAGGCGAGTTTGTCAGTAGCTACACGATAACGAGGGTCTTCATTTACGTTAATCTCAACATACTTATCTGCTTTGCGTAACAAACAGCGACACTCATCACTAATATGGCGTATATGTAGCTTCTTGCCTTGTTGTTCATATTTATCGGCCAGTGTATCTAATGCATCTACGCCGGAAGAATCCCAAATACGAGACTCTTTGAAGTCAATCACCACATCTTCTGGATCATTTGCAATATCGAACAAGTCTTTAAAGTGCGTAATCGAGCCAAAGAAAAGCGGCCCTTCAAGCTCATAAACTTTCCAACCGTCATCATCAATATGACTTTTCACCTCGATATGACGCGCATGCTTCCAGGCAAACACTAAGGCCGAAACAATCACGCCCACCACAACTGCAATCGCTAAATCGGCAATAACAGTTACCGCGGTGACAAGGAAGAGAACGAATGCGTCTTCTTTATTAACACCACGAATGATGCGGAACGAGGCCCACTCAAAGGTAGCGATAACCACCACAAACATTACTCCGACTAACGCCGCCAGTGGGATCATTTCAATCAAAGGGGCTGCGAAAAGAATGAAACCAAGCAGCACCAGTGCGGCAGTAATACCGGATAAACGGCCACGACCGCCTGAGTTAATATTGATCATACTTTGGCCAATCATGGCGCACCCGCCCATACCACCAAAGAAACCATTCACGGTGTTTGCAACGCCCTGACCAACACATTCTTTATTTCCCCGTCCACGGGTATCGGTCATTTCATCAATAAGTGACAAAGTAAGTAGCGATTCAATAAGACCTACTAAGCATAAAATGATTGAAGTGGGCAGCACTATCATTAAGGTTTCCCACGTAAACGGCACCATTGGTATGGCAAAACTAGGCAGCTCTCCCGCGAGGGTTGCTTGCGCCTTTTGATCTGCGGGCAATAGATCTCTTACAAAATCAATAACGGTACGTGCTTCCAAATCGAGCCCATGCACCAATGCAGTAACAGCGACTATAGCCACCAAAGACGCAGGAACCGCAGTCGTTAGCTTGGGAAGCAGGTAGATAATTGCCATGGTTAAGGCAACCAGTCCTAGCATCCAATACAGCATGGAGCCCTGCATCCAGGTTACTTCGCCCATGGCATTAAGCACCTTAAATTGGCCGAGTTGGGCTAAGAAAATAACGATGGCTAACCCATTTACAAACCCCAACATAACAGGGTAAGGCACCAAGCGAATAAACTTACCTAGCTTAAACACGCCGCACATAATTTGCAGTAACCCGGCAACAATAACCGCGGCGAATAGATACTGAACACCGTGCTGGGCGACAAGAGCAACCATGACAACAGCCATCGCCCCCGTGGCGCCTGAAATCATCCCCGGACGCCCACCAATTGCAGAGGTGATAAGCCCCATCATAAAGGCAGCATATAACCCAATCATAGGTTCTACACCAGCCACGAAGGCAAATGCCACGGCTTCTGGCACCAATGCTAAGGCAACAGTAATACCAGAGAGCACGTCATTTTTTACGTTGCTATCTCGATTCGTAATTAAATCAAACATGTTTTCTCAGGAGTTAAAAATTAAAGTTAAGACATCGCTTGTTCGGTTGAGGAGATCAACCGTGACCAACGGGTCTGTGGAATTTGCTGGCGATTCTACCACCATTTATAGGGGAAATCTTTTAATAGAGTGTTAAGCATTGTTGCTTTTTCAACCACGAGCTTCGCAAACCTCGCAATATGTGCAGTGGCGCACTGTTTAACTGCGCTGTCTTCATTTATCACCTAAACGCGTTTTAGCAACGAATTATTTGTATCAGGCTGACAATTTGTTCTATACGTAGCATCGTATATTAATACTATGACGACCCGTTCGTACTTTTTTACTTAATTTATCCCATGACTCATAAGGAGTAACAGTGGTCCCTTATATTCTTACTATTTTATGCGTGCTTGTAGCGGGGGCCATACATTGGATGGCGCCAAAAGCCTACTGGAAAGCGACGCTTACATCTACAGTGGTTATTTTGCTGTTTTCTATTACCACCTTATTTATTTTTCAGGCGTCTGGCATGCTTATTAGCGAACAGACTGGGGAAAACGCAGATTTCTCTGGCAAGCTTATGACAATGACAATATTGATGGCCTTTTTTGGTTTCTTAATCTCATTATTTGTAGGTTGGTTTCTTCGCGTGGTACGTCACTAAGCAGAAAGCGCGCAGTATGGCATTGCACCATTACTGCGCTTCGATGGGCAGCGGCCTCCTAACGTTGCACCAAACTGGGAAAACACGTCGACACCGCCCTCCAACACCCTTACAAAAAACAAATAATTTCAACAAGTTATATTACAACTAACGGACTTCAATTAGGGCATACCCATTGCTTGTTGTTTACTATTGGTCTTAACAGATGCAGTTATATCACCACGCGGTATTGTACGAGACACTCTCTTACTACACGTATCGCCTAATGATGTATCTACCTTTACCGTTTGAGATAGATTGGGTTCGTCATATGCTCACCGACAGCGACACACCACCGGCTTCACATTTAAGCGATGTGACTAAGCGTTTTCTCTTGGCCGCAAAGCACGCTGAAATACATGTATTAGAACAGCTTTCGAGCAACTGTCGCATTGTTATTGCGGTGAAACATGTGGTTCACGCGTTGCAACGAGAACGGGGGGCAAGCAATATTTATATTGCCTCGAAGGGAACACGCTTCGCCGCCCAACGTAACACCCATATTCAGTCGGCTATTGCAGCAGAAGATAATTTACGCAGTCAACTTAAGTCGCTTTTTCTTACCAATAAAACCGTTGATGGGAATCCGCGTCTGTTAAGTAGCGTAACCTTAGCACTGCAAGGTATTGATTACTTACCCGTACTACGAGATAAAATTTCATCGCTATCATTGTCAGCGCTAGAGTCTACTCGGGCATACTGTCGCCTAGTGGCCGGGTTATTAACGGTAATATTTGAAGCTGCGGATATTGCCAGTGACCCAACCATCACTCGTATGCTCGTTGCCTTGTTCAATTTAATGCAAGGTAAAGAATATGCTGGACAAGAGCGTGCGTGGGGCGCCATTGGGTTTGCAGAAACCCATTTTGATACCCGCCTTTGCGATAAATTGAGTACCTTACAGCAAGCCCAACAACACCATTTCTCTGTATTTAATGAGTTTTCGACAAAGCCACAACGTCAGTTACTCGCGCAATTAGATAGCAGCCCCGCCAGCCACGACGTTATGCAGTTACGTAATATGATTGCTCAGTTAGCCGATGGCAGCCCTATCGCGCCTGAAATTAGTGAGGTGTGGTTTGATGTAGCCACACGTCGTATTGATGCAATGGAAGACATTGAAGACACACTTACGGAAGGTTTAGTGAAAGCGGCAAAGCGTAAAGTTACTAACGCACAAGAGGAAATGACTAACCACCAGCGCCTTATTGAAAGTTTTTCTGATGAACATGTTCCTGAAGGTTCGCCCCTTACCCTTTTATTTGATCCTAGCATGCCAGGATTAGTCGATGATCATAGCCCGCACATTAACGGGCATGAATTGGACACACAGGCAGAGGCGTTATCGGCACACCGTTCATTTTACGATTTACTTCAAGGACAAGCGCAATACATAAAAGATATGACCAAAGAGTTAGAGGACGCGAAGCGAGCCATTACCGAACACAAGCTTACCGATAGGGCAAAACTTATTTTAATGCAGCAATTTCAGCTAAGTGAACATGACGCTTATCGCCGATTGCAAAAGCAAGCAATGAATGAGAATGCCAGCTTAGCAAGCATTGCGCAAAAAGTAGTAGATATAGCGCAACAATCTCGCCCAAAATCTGCAGCCAAATATCGAGGTTAATTACTTACGCCGAATACGCAACCGTCTTTGCCACTTTATTAAGAAGAAACAATACGCTAAAAATGCTCCGCCACCCAGCCACCCGGCTAAAACATCTGTGGGCCAGTGCACCCCAAGCAATACACGACTACAACCAATTAAAAACACTAAAATGGCAGCCACCGCATATCCCCACACCTTTACGCTTAAGGTATTCACTCGATGCGCCAATAAGCTGGCCAAATAGAAATACACAATGGTGGACATCATAGCGTGGGCGGAAGGGAAGCTTTGGGTGTACACATCAACATCGTGTTGCGATACCGGCGGACGTGGCCGATTAATACCATATTTAAGCGCAAAGGTAAGCGCTAAACCTATTATTACAGTAAACACTAGCGCAGAGGCCAGTTTCATGTTGCCTTGTAACTTATAGCCTAATGCCACAGCAAAGGTAATAAACAGCAACACACTATTGCTGCCCAACGCAGTCGCATCACGCAAAATATCTTGTTGCCAGTCGCTCAACGCAAATTGCATTAAATAACTACGCACCTGGCTATCAAAGCCAGCTAAAACGCCCATAGATTCAAATAGCATTAACAGCAGAAAACCACCACCTAATAACACTATTTGTACAGTGGGGGTTTCAAGAATTTGCGCATAAGCCCTAACAGTGCCCTTCTCTTCCATGTTTTCTTGTGCTCCTTAATCGCGTTATTTGACCGGTTGTTTAGCCCTGTTTGCTACCGCCAAGACAGGCCGGAGATTTCATGGCCTCTGCGCCCCGTTTTTGCCACTCCTGCTCGGTATAGGTATGCAGTGCCAACGCGTGCACGGGGCCTTTAAGCGCTTCATCTAATAACGTATTTACTTCTAGATGGCGAGCAATGAGGCGTTTACCTTCAAACGTATTAGAGACTACAGTAACCTTAAAATGACTTTGTGCCCCCTCTGGCACATTATGCATATGGCTTTCATCTAAGACATCTAAAAAAACGGGGGATAATGCATCTTTAAGGGTGTTTTCGATAAAATCTTTAACGTTCATTAATGACTCGGCTACCGTATGATTAATTTTCGATAAGTGAGATTTATTCTATCACCAATTGGTTTTGCCGTCTTAGCTATCCCGTGTAAATAATGACTTTGGGTACTGCCTTGCATCAACAGTAAGCTACCGTGCTCTAATACCTGTACGTAGCGCTCACCGGTTTCTTTGTGTTTTAATACAAAGGGGCGCGCTGCGCCTAACGTAACCGAGGCGATAACAGGGTTGGGGCCCAATTCAGGTTCATCGTCTGAATGCATACTCATGCTATCTTGCCCATGGCGATACCAATTGGCCAAAACACTATTAAAATGAACGTTGCATTCATCACGGCATTTGTCTCTAATTGCGATAAGCACTTTAGTCCAAGGCGCCGGGCTTAACGACAAACCAGAGTAGCTATATAGACATTCGGGGTCTCCATGCCAAGACTGTAAACGTGGAATGGGGATTGTTTTGCCAAACATCCGCAAGCTGTCTTGACGCCAAGGTAAATCGTGCTCTAAAGAATTCTTATAAAGGTTGGCTTGCTCTGGGGATAGCCATTGCGGATAATAGCGTACTTGAGCTTCCGGCAAAGGAAGCGTTATGGGTGATTTCGCGACTTTTTCGTTATTCGAAAACAGTGGTAATTGCATAATACCCGACAACCTTAGATAGCATTAACATGAACACAGAATTTATACTGGCAGACCGCCAGTTTACCCTAATTCGTTACCCACAGAAGCATCAACACGTCAGTTTACAGGCGTGGGATAGTGCCGACGAATTACTTATAAGCCACGTTGAGGCTGCGTTAAGCGAAAAGCCCTTAACCGGCCCCATGCTTATTTTTAATGACGATTTTGGTGCCTTAGGTTGTTGGTTTACGCAATATAACCCCATTTGGATTTCCGATTCCTATATTGCATTGCGTAGTTTACGTGAGAATTTAATCCTAAATAACGCCAACCCTGACGTCACTGCCGACGGGGCAATAACATCTGTGGTGAAAAGCCTCACTAGTGTGGAGAGTTTATCCATAAACACGCCTACTGCACCAGATATGATTTTAATAAAAGTGCCAAGGACCTTAGCGCTTTTAGAGCAACAACTTATTGATATAAAAAGGGTAGCAACGGCCAGCACCCGAATTATTGCAGCGGGAAAAGTAAAAAACATTACCAAAACCGTACTAGGCCTGTTTGAGAAGGTTTTAGGAAAGACAACCACATCTTTGGCAAAGAAGAAGTCTCGCTTGGTTTTTTGCCAAATGGATGAAAAGAAGGCAGAAGTGACGTCTCCTTATCCTACTACGTGGCCGTGTACCCTACCCACGGGGCAAACAGTACAACTGGCAAATTTGGCCAATGTGTTTTCGCGACAATCCCTTGATATTGGCGCACGCATTATGCTTCCCCACATGACGGTAAGCAGTAATGACGTGGTGGTAGATTTAGGTTGTGGCAACGGCGTATTAGGTTTACAAGCGCTATCCATGGCCCCAGATTGTAAGGTTATTTTTGTTGATGAGTCGTTTATGGCGGTAGAAAGTGCCAGACTTAATGTGCTCAACAACTTTCCCGATAAGATTGACCAGTGCGAGTTTATTGCGAGTAACTGTTTAGAAGCCTTATTAGAAAGAACAGAACGCCCAGCCGTTACTAAAGTACTTTGCAACCCGCCCTTTCATCAACAAAATGCCATTACCGATCATATTGCTTGGCAAATGTTTCAAGATGCCAGAGATTTGTTAGTGAGAAGTGGCCATTTAATTGTTGTAGGTAACCGCCACCTTGAGTACCACATTAAATTGAAGCGCCTATTCGGTGGGACTAATATCATTGCCAGTGACAATAAATTTGTTATTTTGGGAACAGCTAAACGTTAAGGAGCCCAGTATGTTTAAGAAAATCATTTTCGCGCTGTTTTTTAGCAGCTTAACGGTAAGTACAAGCGCATTAGCGGCGAAAAAAAATGATGGCTCACATATTCAGCCAGACAACTATTACCCCCGGGTTAAAATAGAAACCACTATGGGTGATGTGGTGGTAGAACTCGATAGACGCCGAGCGCCTATTACGGTGAATAACTTTTTGCGTTATGTTGATAAACGCAGTTACGAAGATACTATTTTTCACCGCATCGTTCCTGGGTTTGTTGTGCAAGGTGGCGGTTACAATACGGATTTTGATGGTAAGTCTAACTTCCCCGATATTTTTAACGAGTCGGGCAATGGGTTAACCAATGATTTATACACCATTGCCATGGCGCGCCAAAACGAGCCGCATAGCGCCAATCGTCAGTTTTTCTTTAACGTGAACGATAATGAAAGCTTAAATCCAGGCCGCGATTGGGGTTACGCGGTTTTCGGAATGATTGTTGAAGGCGAAGATGTGGTCGATGCCATGTCGGAAGTAGAAACTGAATACTCACTTAGGCTAAGTGCGAATAACGTTCCAATTGAGCCCATTGTTATTAAAAAGGTTACTGTGTTACCGCCGTTGTAACCCCTATTGAAACAAGCGGCGTTTGTAGCAAGGCCGTATTAAATGTAAACGAGGGCAAGCGCTTTGCGCTTGCTCCTCTTGCTTTATTTTTGAGGGTTTACGTTGTTAACGCACCGCTACTGGTCTAGTGAGTCAGCATAATCTTGCGCTTGTTGCAGCAACCTTAGCGCGTTATTGCCCCAAATATCAGCTAAATCGTCTTTACTATAGCCCTCAGCCAACAAGCGCTCGGTAATTAACGGTAGTGCTGCCACATCCATCATACGCTCTACACCACCACCGCCGTCCCAGTCGGCGCCTACGCCGGTATGTTTAGGCCCGGCCACCTCAAGAATATGTAGAAAGTGTTCCATATAATCTTCGAACGTGGCACGTACCGCAGGGTGTTCTAAATCAATTTGCTTGCGTTTGGCTTTAAGCGCGGCTACCTCTTCAGCGGTCATATTGGCAATATCGCCCATTTGTTTAAATAGCACGCCGTAAGCTTTGCTTCGTTCAGGGTCGCTAGGTAATTCGGTTAAGTAGGAGCCATACGCATTAACGTGAATAACGCCGCCACTTTCTACCAACTTTTTAAGTAGGCTATCGTCTACATTACGAGGGTGATCGTAAATGGCTTTGGTACCCGAATGGGACAATATGATCGGCGTTTTTGACAGCGCAATCATATCTTCCACCAGCGCATCATGAGCGTGAGAGCCATCCAACACTATGCCCAATTCATTCGCCCGCTTAACCAATTTTTCACCTAGTGGAGATAAGCCATCATACTTAGGGCCTTCAGGGTCAGTGGAGCTATCGCCAAACTGGTTATTTTTAAAATGCACTGGACCAATCATACGTAAGCCCATTTTATAAAAGGTGTCTAACAAGCTCAGGTCTTCACCTAGTGGATAGGCGTTTTCCATACTTATATAAACAATCTTTTTACCTTGTGCGGCAATGTTTTTCGCATCTTCTGGCTCTTTCGCTAATGCAAACGTATCTGGGTGAGAGGCAACCATTTTGTGAATAGCCATTGCACGTAGCAAAGCCGTATCTCTGGCCGCTTCAAAGCCCTCTTCATCGACCGGGCCCTGGGGGGTGTAAATTACCCAAAACCCACCATCTAGGCCCCCCTCATCCATACGCGGCACATCAACTTGCGAAAAATCATCACTGTAGGTGTGCGCGTGCATTATATCGAAGCCCGGCTGAACAAGCAGCGCTGGCGTATCAAGGTGGGTGTCCATAACTACCAGCGAGTCATGAATCTTACTAGGGTCAGTGGCTGCCCAACAAGGGCTTAACGAGGCCGCGACTGTTAGTGCGCATAACGAACGCGTTAACTGTTTAATCATTTAAAAATCTACCGTAAGAGTTGCTTGGAAAGTTCGTGGGCTAAGAGGGCGTCCAAAGGATGAGCCGGTAAAGCCAAAGGACATAACTTGTTTGTCGAACAGGTTGTCCACATTAAAACGTAAGCGCATATTTTCGGGCATTCCAAAATTGTTAGGCCCCCCTATATCTACGTAGGCTTGCGCCACAAGATAGCTTTCAAGCTCATAGGTTTCGTTGAAATCTGTATAGCGGGTATCGGTATACTTTGCTGAAAGATTAGCCACCAACCATTCCGTCGGTTCGTACGTCACGCCACCGGTAACAAGCCATTCAGGGCTATCGGGAAGCTGACTACCGGCAGGATTACTGTCGAAACCATCTACTAGTTCTGCTTTCTTAAACGAGGCATTCGCGTTGAAATAAAGTTTGCGATCAAATATTTCAGGCTGGAACACGCCACTAAATTCAATACCATAAGCCTTTGACGCCCCCGCGTTAACATAAAATGTTTCTGGCTGCTGGGTAGCTGGATTAATAACACTGCTTGCAACTAAGCGGTTATCAAAGCGAGTATAAAATAGGGCTACTGCGCCGTTATAGGTTTCGCGGTTTGTACGAAAACCAACTTCATAGTTATCTGCCTCTTCGCCTTCTGGTGCTTCTGCATCAAAACCCACTGCGTTATCAAATATATCGTCAGTACCTGCTGGCAGCGCGAAATTTTGCGCCACGGACGCAAAGAGCTGATCGGTATCATTTAACCGATATACCGCCCCCACCATAGGAAGAAAGTTATCGGTATATTCAGCTTCAACATATTGCGGTCCATAACCTGGCTCACCATCGATTTCGTAATCGTCATAATCACGATAACCATCAAGAGAATAATCTACCGAAAGAGATTTAAAGCCTATTTCAAGCAATAAATCGTCGTCCATCAACGAAAAGTTATCTTTAATATATAGCTGGGTTGTCTCTCTTACCGCAGTATAATCGCGGCGATAATAAGCCACTTCATCTTCTATTACCGCGCCATCAGCACTCCCCCCTGTTTTATTGTAACGGGCTTGTGTACGGTTATAGGTATCGTCTTCTATCCAGCCACCAAACTCAATTCTATGCTCGCCTAGAAACCACGTAACACCTGCTACTATGCCATCGCGATCGCCACCCACAGTGGATAGCCCGTATTGCACACCGCGTGGATGAACCACATCAAGCCCAGCGGCAGCCTGATCGGTGTAAATACTTAGCGTATTAGTATAGCTATCTGGTGACACACCATAGCCATCTTTAGACTCGTGATAGGCAGTAACGTCAAGTTGCATTTCCTCGGTTAAATAGGTACCAAAGCCCAATGAATAAAGTTTATCGTCACGGATATTAATGCGGTCTTCGTAATAACTGGTGCAGTTTGATCCGGTAAATACGGGGGTAAAATCACTATCATCGATAGTGCCGTCGCCATTAAAATCATACACACCAGTCTCTGCGCCTATACACCCTTCTGGAATACTATCTGCGTAACTGTAATAGTAGTCATCTTCAAAGGTTGACGCAGCGGCGGATGGCGAGTCGTAGTCAAAGAAATCGTTTGATACATAGGTGGCACTAATGTAACTACTGCCAAATTCATATAGCGCTTTTCCCTCAATATGTTCACGGTCGATGGTACCTGGCCCACGCCATAGTTCAGAGTCGGTTTTAGAGCGACTCACATACGCCTTAAATCCATCAATGTCTCCGGTTTCCAACTTTACGAAGGTACGCTGTAAATCAAAGTCACCGGCAGTAATAGAAACCATACCGCCCATTTCATCAGAAGGACGCACAGTGGTGTATTCTGCAATGGGTCCAAGTGATGCGTAAGTAGGGGCTGATACATCGCCGGCCCCAGGAGAAGCAATCACTGCACCTAAGTTCTCATTATCCACATAGCGGAAAATTGGACTCCCGCCAAAGGCATCAGAACGTCCCATCGGAATTCCATCAAGTACAAAGCCCATCTGGCTTAACTGGAACGCGCGTACCTGCACAGAGTTACCAAATTCGTAGAGCCCTAACGCTCCATCGGTTTGCACATTAAAACCCGGTAAACTTTCTAGCATTTTAAGCCCTGAGATCCCCGATGGCGCTGAAAGTAGTTCCTCTCGGCTAACGGCCAATGTATTGGTGGCCTCATCGGTTCCAATGGCAATATCACTTTGCGATACCCGCCGTCCGGTTACTACTATTTTTTCTTCAGTTTTTGCTTCTGTGTCTTCGGCTGATTGCGCCTGAACGTGTGTGGTAAGTAATATTTGGCTTATAGCGCCCGCTATAATAGAAAAAGTGAAGGGCTTGAATGTGCGTTTTGTTGTCATGGTTTTTATTATCTCAGTCAGGTTGATATTCCCGTATGGGTGGACCTTGTTATTATTCTGCGCACTTCCCTATGCGGTGCGGTGTCTACACAACACATTCAACAGGCATACCAACACGGGAAGCATTCATAAAAATTGAGATAAATAAGCAAACAGTGAGGACAAGCTACGTTTTCGTTTCCAACGTCACGACCACTTTTACACGTAATTTACATTAAGAACCGCATAGCATTAACAAGCACTCTCACTGACCAATGGTGCACTGCACAAAAACGACAAGTAAAAACAGCGGAATGCACCAAGTTAGACTAAAGAAGCAATCATAATAGGTTAGAGCCAGCGACGAACCGCAAGGGTATACTGGGTATAGTCGGCGCCGAATTTAGCCTGCATAAACCGTTCTTCAGGCTTTATTTGAAATTGATTCATATAAACGATAAAAGCGGGAATGACTAACACGCTAACCCCGTTTTCTAGCCAAAGGCACCATGCGATTAATGCCAATAAAAAGCCCACATACATAGGGTTACGGCTTACGCCAAACACTCCTTTCACAACTAATGTTTCGGTCTGTTGTGGTATTCTGGGGTCTACAGTAGTTCCTGCTCGGCGAAATGCATGCACACCCAGCAAAGCAAATATAAAACCTAACGCACACACTATTAGCGCTATGTAATGTCTATAGGGCAACGCAAAGTTATAGGCAGGAAACCCAAGAGCTATAAGCCAACTAGCCACAACAAACACTAGCAAAAGGGCTACCGGCGGAACTTTTAATTCTAGGGATCGCATGGGGGAAACCTTATTTGTAATCACTCTCCCACTTTAGTTGGTTAAGTAAGATTTAACCAGAACAGGGTTTGGCCTGGAAAGGCTTTATCATAATAATAGCCGCGCGGCTTAAAGCCCAAACGCTCTAGTACATGTTGAGATGCGCTATTTTCAGGGTGGGTCATAGCAGTTAAAAATTCGTAACCTTGCTCAGTAGCCCATTTAATGACACCTTCACAAGCCTCTTTGCAGATACCCGCCCCGCGCCCTTCGGGCAGTAACGCAAAGCCAAGATCTGGATAGCGAAAAGCAAACCGATTAAATAGGCCGCAAACCCCCAATGGCTGGTGTGTTTTATTGCACTCTATCGCCTGTAAACCATAGCCCCACTCCTGTTGTTGAGCATGGGTTTGAACAATGTAATCGCAGGCGTCATCAAGGGTGAATATATTCTTACAACCAATGTATTTTAACCACAAAGGATCGCGATTTAAGGTAAGGATCCACTGGCGATCATCTAAGCTCAATGGCCTTAATGTTAAACGTTGGGTTTGAATATGCATAAATGTCTCAGCTTATTTCCTTATAAATGACACGCATAATAGAGGCGCGCCTACCTAAGGTAGATTAAACGATTAGAGCTACTGAAGATAAAGCTAACTAAGCGCCTTTAAAATAGCATCAATTTTACTATGCTGACGGCTATCTAGGTTAGCGGCCCGCGGGTATTTAGGCGCTTCTCGATCGTTATAGCGAGGGTGTTCCCATCCCTTAGTTTGAGAGACAAAAGCGTGCGCTTTTGTCTCTCCGCCATGTTCAAAACATCCAGATAAGCAGGTATCGATATAGGTTTGGTGTACAGGGAATTGCTCATTGGCGGGCAGCACCTGTAACGTTTCACATATCCAAAAAGTATGTTTTTCCAACGCATTGAAAAGTGTTTCACTCATTGGTGCACCAGTAAATGATAGCGCTTGGACCCCTACTTCAACAAAACGGTAGTCTTTTTCGCGGTCTTTTAACTGGGGGTTAATGGCGGTAGGAATAAGTAATGCATTAAGTTGGCTGTTACTATCAGTTATGGCCCCCACATAGGTTTGTTGTTCGGCTATACTGCGCGTTACCCAAGCGCGCTGAAACCCCGTAACATTTACAGGAAGCCCAGGGGTAAATATTTGCGAATATCGTTCTCGGCTATCGCGGCTAAGTAAACTGCCATACCCCAGTACGTAATGCTGCGCAGGCACTGTGGATAAAAATGCAATAACATGGCTTTCGGTTTGTGAATTCAAGGCGTCCTCGTAGAGCATAGCAAGCTGCGCAAATAAAGGAAGGTCCTTCGTCTGCGCAGCTAAAGCTTATTTAAAACAACGCTCTCACACCAAAGGTTAGATTTCTACCCGGAAGCGGCGCTTTGTCTTTCAAATAAGACGTATGCACCCGCGCTTCTTCATCGGTTAAATTGCTGCCTTTAGCGAAAACAACCCAATCTACGCCTTCACCCGTGAACTCATATTGAAGATTTGCATTTACCAACGTATAACCGTCGGTGGTGGTTTCAAAATCAGCAACATCATCTTGCGCATCATACCAAGTAAAGCCTACATCGGCAGTTAAGCCATTATTCACATAGCTAAGCTCGCTACCCACACGTAGTGGAGGGGTACGCGGTAAATTATCACTTTCTACTTCGGCATCAATATAATCACTGAACACCGTTAGACGGACATTGTTGTTTATATCGAAGTAAGTTTCAGCTTCCACGCCCCAAATATCGGCATCAGCTTGTTGGAAATAATAAACCGGATAACCTTCTTCATCGCTATGGGCTTCCTCTTCTTCGTGTTCCTCATGTTCTTCTTCCTCACTAAGCGCGATTAACCCTGTGTTGCTTTGGTAAATATAATCGTCTGCTTGGTTATAAAAGAATGAAACACTGTAGCCCCAATTACCGGTGAATTTACGAAAGGTAATATCAAGGTTCGTGCTTACCTCTTCATTTACCCCACGAAGGTTTTCTTCAATATGGCCTTCATCATCCATATCAAAGACTAACCCCACTTCAAAGCTTTCCGTTGCTAAATGCTGACCTGCTGAAAACAATTCTTGTTGACTAGGCGCACGCTCACTGCGTGATAATGTAATTGCGACAGATTGCCCTTCTACATACTCCCAATTTGCCCCCGCTGATAAGGAGGTACTGGTAAAATCATAGTCAGGAAAGCTAAATTCGGTACCATGTTCTTCATGATCCTCATCGTCGCCTTCATGGTCATCGTGCTCGTCTTCGTCGTGGTCATCTTCTACATGCAGTGCATGAAGCTCAACCTCACTGTCATCTGCATCATAGGATGTACGTTCGATACGCCCACCTAACTCGAAGGTCACATCACCCACAACTTTTTGCTCGATTAAATACAACGCATAACTCGACGTGGTATTGGCTGGCGTAAACGCTTCCTCTCCTACCGCAGTATAATCACTGTGGTTAGCCTGCAGGCCAAATACGCCATGCCATCCTTTCACTTCTTCATGATACAAAGACAAGCGCATATCGCTTGATTCATTGGTAAATACTGTCCCTAGCTCACCGTCTTCAATTTCGGCATGTTCGTAGTCAGTATACGCACCAGCAAACTTAATATTGGTTAGCCCTTCAATAGGCGAATGCCATTCACCTGCCACTTGATAGCGGGTCATGTCTACATCAAGCAAGGTGCCTTCTTCAGCATGCTCCTCGTGCTCTTCTTCAGTTTCGTCTTCGTGTTCCTCTTCATGACCATGATCATGGCTATGCCCGGGTACACCATATTCGTTATCTAATTGCTCTACAGCAAAGCCCAAATAACCTTCATCGGCCACATAGGAAAGCCCAGCGACGATATTTGATGTTTCCATGGCACTGTTTTCCAATACCCCTTTTTCTTCATCATCATCGGGCTCAGCCGAGGCATAACCGGGGATATCTGCATTGTCGGTGTCGCGATAAAAGCCATCTAAATGCCATACGATATTGCCTGCCCCGCCCGTAACATCACCACGGGTGTACTGGCCTTCGTTTACGGTGCTGTAGCTAGCTTCTACCTCGCCTTCTACGCCATCAACGTGATATTGAGGTATACGTTTATCTACCACATTCACCACGCCGCCAATTGCCCCGCTACCATATTGCAAGGTGGCTGGGCCACGAAGGACTTCGACTTGCGTAGCACTGGCCATGGTCGTGGTTACATTATGGTCAGGGCCAACACGGGATACGTCAGATACATCCAGTCCGTTTTGAACAATCTTTACTCTAGGGCCATCGTTGCCGCGAATAATAGGGCTACTCGCAACGGGACCAAAATAGGTGCTGTGTACCCCAGGCGAGTTTTTTAGCGTTTCTCCTAACGTGGGCGCCTCTATTTTGCGAAGCTTTTCTGCACCTATAACAGTGACGGGCGTAACGGATTCCAGTACAGAAGATTGTAGCGCGGTAGCCGTTACTACAATGTTTTCAACTGACGCTGGCTTTAATACAAAATCCACATTTTGATCGGTACTTACATCGCCTAAATCGTTATCTCCGTGGATAAATTGCGAAGAAAATACATGTAAATGAATATGAGGCTGGGTTACGTCATCAAACCGATAGATACCGTCTTCGCCAGTAACGGCCACGCGACGAGTGCCTTCGATAGTCACTTCGGCGCCTACCACAGGCTTACCTGATGGATCGGTGACTTTCCCCGTTACGGTAGTTGCTAACACAGGTGTGCTAAGCAGCCCTGCTATGGTAATACTAAGCAGTGAACGCATTTTCATGTGGTTTCCTTTGGAACAAAATAGTTAACTTTGTGATGTTATAACATTCTTTATTATCAAGCGTATAAAGTCAACTGCGTTTGATCCGACATAAAACCACATTTATCGTAAGGAAAAGTTATGCGCGACTAACCGGGAAATTAATGACGTCTTGAATGTGGCGCGCCCCCACTTTTATCATTAATAGTCTATCAATACCTAATGCCACCCCTGCGCAATCAGGTAATCCCGCTTCTAATGCGCTTAAAAAATATTCATCAATAGGTTTTGTGGGCAAGCCTGCCGCGCGGCGCTTTTCATTATCTTGCGCAAAGCGCCTACGTTGTTCATCGGGTGCACATAGCTCATAAAAGCCATTGGCGAGTTCAGCACCTTGAAAATACACTTCAAAGCGATCGGCGATACGCTTATCTTCGGGGTTTATTCTTGCCAATGCTGCCTGAGAGGCGGGAAATCCGTAGACGAAACAAGGGCGTTCGCGGCCAATAATAGGTTCAATAGCCTGGCCAAAAAGCAGTTGTAATTTACTGTCTATACTTAATGTTTCTGGTGCATTAATATCAATGCCGCAACATCGCATTTTATCATCAAGGGCATGGTTAGTGGCGGTTAGGGGGTCTAGCCCCAGCACATCGATAAAAGCTTGTTGGTAGCTAATTTTATCCGCAGGTTCAGTATCTAAGGTGGCGATTAATAAGGCATCTACCTCCGCCATCAACTCTACGTGAGAAAAGCCCGGGCGATACCACTCAAGCATAGTAAATTCTGGGTTATGCCAGCGCCCTTCCCCCTCATGGCGAAACGCCTTGCTAATTTGGTAAATTGCGCCACTATCGGCACATAATAGACGCTTCATTGCGTACTCAGGGGAAGTTTGCAAAAATAAAGATACAGGTTTACCCGTGGAGCCGTAGTAAAAGTCGGTGGCAAATGCATCTAGGTGTTCGTCGGTTACTGTACCTTGTGAAAGCGTTGGAGTCTCAACTTCCAATACATCTCGCTGGCAGAAAAATGCGCGAATAGTACGCAACAAATTAGCCCGCGCAACGCGGTTTTGATGTGAGGTTGTGGGTTGCCACTGCTGCATAGTAAAGGCTATGAATGAAAGAGAAGAAGCCGGTATTTCAACGTGAATACCGGCACAATACTGTTACTTTTGTACCCGTGAAACGTACTCACCTGAGCGAGTATCCACACGAATAACTTCACCGGTTTGCACAAATAGTGGCACGCGTACCACTGCACCTGTGCTAAGCGTTGCTGGCTTGCCGCCTGTACCTGCAGTATCGCCTTTAAGGCCAGGGTCAGTTTCGGTAATTTCTAACTCAACAAAATTGGGAGGCGTAACTGTAATAGGTGAGCCGTTCCATAACGTGATAGTACACACGTCGTTTTCTACCAACCACTTTACATTGTCACCCACAGCTTTTTCATCAGCGGCGATTTGTTCGAATGTATCATTATTCATAAAGTGATAGAATTCGCCGTCGGTGTACAGGTAGGCAAGCTCAGTATCCATAACGTCTGCGCCTTCTACTGATTCACCCGAGCGGAAGGTTTTTTCTAAAACTTTACCTGATATAAGTTTACGAATTTTTACACGGTTAAATGCTTGGCCCTTGCCAGGTTTAACATATTCGTTTTCAAGAATGTTGCAAGGTTCGCCGTCCAGCATGATTTTCAGGCCGCCTTTGAACTCGTTAGTGCTGTAATTAGCCATAATTCCTCTGTCTAAACATAAGGTACAAAAAGTTTCGTGGAACAAATAATACCTAAAAAACCGATTTCTGTAGAGCTAAACTGGCAAAAAGAATTGGCAAATAGCTTTACCGATCCTACTAAACTGGTGGAATTTTTAGGTTTGGATGCCAAAAAGTACGCACAGCACGTTAAAGCACGCCAATTATTCCCCATGCGCGTACCTCGCCATTTTGCCCAATTAATGCAGAAGGGTAACCCTGACGACCCTTTGTTTAAACAAGTTATGCCACTAAGTGATGAATTTGTCGTCGCACCGGGTTATAGCGAAGATCCGCTACAAGAACATCAAACGGCAGGCAGAGGGATATTGCATAAATACGATTCCCGAGCACTTCTTATGGTACGTACCGGCTGCGCGGTAAACTGTCGCTATTGCTTTCGGCGACATTTCCCTTATCAAGATAATGCGGTAAGCAAAAGCCAATGGTATGAAGCGCTCAATTACCTTGCTGACAACCCCAATATCAATGAGGTGATTTTTTCAGGCGGCGACCCTTTAATGGCTAAAGACACCCACCTTAGCTGGCTTGCAAATGAAATAGCCGCTATCCCGCATATTAAGCGTTTACGTATTCACACTCGCTTGCCTGTGGTATTGCCTGAACGCATTGATAGCACCTTTAGTGAATGGTTTACCCAACTTCCGCTGCAAAAAGTGTTGGTGTTGCATGCTAATCATGCCAATGAAGTAAGCGAGAACTTAATACAACGCTTATTGCCATTACGAAACCAAGGTGTAACCCTACTTAATCAAGCCGTGCTTTTAAAAGGAGTAAACGACAGTGCTGACGCGTTATGTGCACTTAGCGAAACACTGTTTGAAAGTGGAGTATTGCCTTATTACCTGCATGTATTAGACAAGGTACAAGGTGCCAGTCACTTTTATGTAAGCGATGAAGAAGGCCGGAATATTATGGCGCAAGCGATAAAGCGTTTGCCGGGTTTCCTAGTGCCAAAACTGGTAAGAGAAATTGGCGGTGAGCCCGGCAAAACGCCTATCGACTTACACTTACATCCCTAATTTACGCAAAGGTGTCTATATTGGCACCAAGCGATGGATCAGACGATGAGGGTTTTGGTACGTCAGCGGCTGTTTCCAGCAGCTGAAGCGTCGCTTTACCTTCTTCCTGCTGTTGGCTTTTAGCCAACTTTAAAGAGGCAACTTCAAGTGACGCACCGGACGTTGCAGATGCACTTGCACCTTGTAAATCCATACCGATTTCCTTTGTTGCTTGTAGCAAAGTAAAAAAATGGGCAGAATTGCCCACCTCTTTGTGTATCGGCACATTGTTGAGATTCTTTAACCGTTTTTTACCTAAAGCTTTAAGGGTACCCATGCAAGCTATTCATCAACAACTTCAAGACACCATCCAAACCCTTTACCGTAAAGCGGTAGATGCGGATCAGGCGCTGGATCGCTTACAACAAGATCAAAAGGGTAAATTTGCCGCAGTATTTGCCGCCGACAGCCCTTTTAGTACCTCAGCGAAACGCTTTGGCCCCTATGTGGAAGAAATTGCACACGAGTGGCAGTTGCTAAAAGATATGTCCGACGAAGATGCTAAAGCTGCCTTACCTTCGCTAATAAAAAAGATTGAATTAGCCTTGGTGACCATAGCTCAATTTCAACAATCGCTAATAAAAAAGTAGCGCATGAGAGCCGCTTTACGCCCTGAACTGCCTAAACATGAGCATTGACGGGCACCAATAGACAAAAGCGGCTCCATAGGTTTGTATCACTGAATATCTGACATGAACCCAAAGCGGCCGTTTTTAACTTTCTGACTGCAATTAATCTCTGGCCTTCAAAGAAATTACATCAATAAAATCATAGGGTTTCAAGAAAATTAACCCACGCAGATTCTGGGCATAATGCCGCGTTATATTCTAAAAGCTTCATACTTTTCTCTGGAGAGTGGACGCCATTGGTCATATAGTCGGCAGCGAAGTTGATTGGCTCCATGCGCGGCTTCACTTAATAATAAAGGTCAGTTGATAGCTTTTTATAATGTTCAGATATTGCTTCAGGCCCTTTCTCCATCACATCAAAAGGTAAAACCCAGTACCTATAAAGTTCGTTAGTTGCATTGACCAACCCGGATATGCTTGTTGCAGCGTGGGGAAGGTTTTTTAAAACTTCACTTTTCACTCTTAACCCTGAAATACTATTTTCGTTGAAAATGGTTTGTAACCCTAAAAAAGACGTTCTCATTGTATTTCTTGATTCATGTTCACTTTTTACTATTTCATCGCCTAAATTCATGTATATAAATTGCTTTAGTGACTTACGGGATGAAATATAGGTAATTATTTTTTCCACTGTTTTATTGTCTCCCCAGTGGAGGGATGGGCTGAAAGCATAGTGTGCTGTAAATAGCTCAGGACGAGCTTGAACGGTATATAACGAAAGTAAACCACCCAATGAGTGACCTTCTAAAATTCTAAATTCAGAAGTCTGATAATTTGAGTCTACAAAAGGAATAAGTTCCTTTTCAATGTAATTATTGTCGGACAACGCTATTTAGGTATCGTTATGGAGTATCTTTAGCGATTAATAATATTCATCTGCGCTAGAAACGCGTGAAACAAGCGCATCAATGTCCATTTTGTTTAATTCTTTTTCAATAGGACAACGCTGGTAAATGATTGATAGCCTTACTGCCGCTACCACCTTACAGAGATATTTCGTTTATCTATGTTTAATCAGCGGCATAAAGCGTAATAGTCGCTAAGCGGCGTTTGATTTCTTTGACCTCTTGCAGATATAGTTCGCTGTCAACCTGCTGATATTGTTGTATAAACCCCTGTTTGCTTAGCCCTTCCGGCAGCCCTTCAATAGCAGGCATAATGTCGCTGTCTGATTGAACACGGGCCATGGCATTTTGTAGCTCTTTGGCGCGGTCTGGTGAACGCGCTACGCGCGCAAATTCCGCCCCCGCCATGTCAGCGGCTAAATCAACGAAACTATACCCTGTACCACCTTGAGCTCTATCCATTAATTCTTTAAATTCGCCAATGGCTAACGACACGCCTTGCTCGCCCAATAACTCTAGCGCAGCAGAAATAATAAAATGCCGCGCAAGGTCGTTACGCTCAACTAAGATGGCCGGGGCGCGAGGTTTGATGGCTTTATCGGGGTTAGGCTGAATATCGCCCACTAAGTGCCCCACACGATGGTGTCCTACCAGCGCAGCTAAGGCGAAGATTACCGCTTTGTTATGAAGCACAGCCTCCTCTGCTGTTTCACTTCGCTCTCTGGCCCGCGCCATACCTTCGCGTAAATATTCTATTAAAGGCATAGGTTTAGGGGAAAGGGCTAATTCTCGCCCAGAAATATAGCGCAGGTAGTACGCGGTTAAATCTTGCAGTTCGTTGTCGGCATCAATGGATAAATTATTACTCACCGTATTGAGTTCTACTAATAATTCATCAAGGGGCCCTATCTGAAGCGAGACCTCATTTTCTCTCATACTAACCGCTTCAATGCGGCTAAGCGCTAGCGATGCAATTTTTGAACGCGTCCATACATTGATAGCAGTTTCAACAAACCCTACCACCATATTACCAGGCAAAGATAAATCGCCTAAGGTTATGGTATCTATCTTAAGTGCATCGCCCGGCAAAATAAGCGCAGAAACGTTGATATAGATATCGTAGTTATTTGGTGAAAAGGTAAATGCGACCGTACCACCAAAGCGCGTTACATTCACTACCCCTCTGAAATTGGGCGCGGCACGCTGAAGTACGCCTACTAAGCTCTCTATTTGCATTTCGGAAAGCACGATAGTGTGCCCTTCTTCCCGTTCTGAAAAGGCACTATTTAGCTGGGACAATAACGCATTAACGCTGTCTGCCCCATCTAACTGGTTCGATGCATTCGACTCCACAAGAGGATGTTTTTGTACCGCTGCAACCCCAATTGCTACAACGGCAACAAGCACCAGCATAAGAAGAGCCAGAAAAAGGCCTAGCAGCCAACGAAAAACGCGCTTCATAATTTACTTCAATTCCTGCCGCCCAATTTCGATAAAACGAAAATGTTACCTGAAATACCCCTACACATGCTAGTGGCTAGACATTTCGTTATCGATCCACTTTTGTAATGAATCATAACGCGCAGATGCACGAGAAAAGTCATGCTTTGCGGTTTGCGGGGTAGGAATAACCACACATTTAATTTTGGCCTGCACGGCGGACTGTAGCCCGTGATGGGTATCTTCTATTGCTATACATTCTTCTGGTTTTACCCCTAACTGTTGCATAGCCAGCTCATAACTTTCTGGGTCGGGCTTACTCACTTTTACATCTTCAACTGCCACCACAGTGCTGACATAGCTTGATAAATCGTACCCTTGCAAGGTTTTTTCCACCGAGAGTTTACTTCCTCCGGTTACAATGCCCACTCGATAACCCGCATCAAAACACGCTTTAATTGTTTCTTTCGCATAGGGCATTAGGGGAAAGGGTTGTTGGTGTAAAAACGCCTCTACCTTATCGTGTTTTGCTTGTGCAATAACCTCAGCTTCTTCATCGATAGAAAAATGCTTAACAATATCCCGTGCGTTTTGGTAAACCGGTATCCCTGCCATTACGTCATTGAAAAAAGACTCTGATAGCTGCACATCGTAGTTTGCCAGAATTTCCTTCCACAAACGAAAGTGAACCGTTTCAGAATCAATCAAGGTACCGTCGTGATCGAAAAGAATAGTGGTAGTCGCGGAAGAAATTGCATTTGCTGACATAAATCACTCCTTGGTGTAGAGGAATATAAGAAACGAAAGGAATAATGTGGCACGTTCGCTAACCTGTTACTAGGTCAATAATCGTATGAGGGCGGCTCTTAACTTTTTGGCAAGCAAAATATCCTTTTTGCTCCAAGGAATACCTTTTTCGCCATCTACTTCACTCCAGCGCTCAAAAGACGCACGAGGGGTTAAAACGCCCTTCTCATTTACCTTTTGTTTGGTTTTGTCAGGGTCGCCCGCCCAGTGAGTTACCTGCTTTTCAGGTACGCGAAAAAGATAAAAGCGAGCACTGTCAAATTCAAAGTTTAACCGTATAAGCATAATTCCTCTGGTGGCGTCACACTGCACCGAGGCTAACCCCTCGATATTGCGGATATCTTGCTCGTGCAAGATCACATCAGATGCATTCCATCGACAGCACTTATCTATGTCGCCAAGCACACTTTTATCAAGGCCACTATCAGCCGTAAAATACCATGTATCGTTTAGAAAAAGTGCACAGCTTTGGGCGGCAAACGCCTTAGCAACCGAGGCCACAAGCATATTCATATTGTCGCTCGACTTATTAACCATAAGGTGTGAAAGCCGTGATACTTCCTGATCCAGCGAGGTAAGAAGAAACAGCCTACTCTTTGATTGAAAAGTAGAGAAGATCATAGAGAAATACTTTACCAAACTCTCCGCTTGGTAGCGCACATGGGAATCTATATGCGTAACCGAAGAGTGATGACACGATACTATCCCCCATAACTTACCTTGTTGCATAATAGGGATAGAAAACGACGTACGTACCCCCATGTTTTGCATATACTCCCCATGTATCGGCGATACGCTACGCAAGTCTGAATACGTTAAATCTAACGGAGCACCTGACACAGTTAAAAAGTTAACCGGCTCTGCGCCACTATCTGCAATATAGCGAGAAGGGTTTTGGTGATACATCTGACGGGCAATTGCGGGAATATCAGAGGCGGGAAATTTAAGTTTTAAGTATGGTTGCAAGCCATCTATTACTTTTTCTGCAACCACTTCTCCCGACCACTGCTCATTAAATCGATACAGCAATACACGCTCACAGGGCAGTAGTTCATTAAGCGTAGTGATGAGTTGTTCCCAGTAATCCTGTTCTTTCCAGTCACTGCCTATATTCGGTAAAATCGCGGTTTTTAGCTGTAAGTATTGGCGCTGGGTTACTTTAGCTGTAGTAGGCTCAATTTCAATGAGGATACCTGAATCACTGCGGTGACTACGGAAATTTAACTGTTGCCCATAAACTGATTCATTAAACGCATGAGCACGACTACCTGGATTTACCCCAAGATTATAAAGCACCCCAAGCGGCAGCCAATCTAATTCATGTACCTTCAACCCAATAAGTGTAGACACTGAGAGCCCAATGTAGCTCGCAACGTTTTCACTTGCAGCGGTAACCACTAGCGATTCATTTTCAATAAATAGCGCCGCCCCAAAACCCTGAATTTTCCCGCTAAGGTGAAGCGCTTCTTTTTCACAATTCGCCAATAGCGTTTTTAACGGCAGGGTTGATGAAGACGTTTTGCTCTCGTCGTCTTTATTCAAATGTTTTATCTCACTTTCTCAAGCAAATCTTTAAATAGCAAAGGTGCGGATAATTGATAACCTTGCGCTATTTCACAGCCTAATTCTACAAAACTATTGAGCTGGGCTTCAGTGCCGACCTGATCGGCGATAACCGCGATGTTCAATGCTTTGGCTACGCTTAAAAAGGCATCTAACAACGCATCTGCATCGTCGTCTTTCATTTGTTCCATTATCGCATGTGATAATTTAATTTCACTGGCACCACTTTGGTGTAGGTGCGATATAGCGCTGTGGTAGTGACCGAAGTCGTCTACTGAAATCGTACAGCCCATACTTTTTAAGTTATGTAACCGATGGAATATGTGCTTTTCACCCGCCTGAATATCGCGCTCAGAAATTTCAAACTTGAACATCTCGGCACTGAGATTGGTACGTTTTAACAAGGCATTAAATTGTTGATTAAAACTGGTAGCCAGTAACTGTTTACCTGAAAGATTAATGGCGATACGTGGAAGCTGTATGCCCTGATTAAGCGCTTTTTTAATATCTTCTGCTACCAATTCAAGCGTTTGCCAACCCGTGCTTTCTATCAGATCGCCTTTTTCAGCTACATCAATAAACTGAGAGGCATCTAAAATTTCACCGTCATCGCCTGTCACCCGTAGCAAGGCTTCAACCCCTACCACGCTGTTAGTGGCAATTTCGTATTGGGGCTGATACACCAAACTAAAATGGTCCTCGGCAAGGGCTTGTCTAAGCTTTTGCTCAATGTCGACCCGAGCTTGGGCGTTATCCTTCATACGTTTAGTATAGTACTGATACTGAGCACGACCTAAAGATTTTGCATGATACATGGCTTCATCAGCGCGCTGCAGCAGAATATCTGAGGTAACCCCATCGTTAGGGTAAATAGCAATACCAATACTGGCCGAGACCGAAATACGGTGGCTCGCCACGCGAAACTCTTGCATCACGTTTTCAATAATGCGCTGGGCAATGTCATCAACTTCATCCACATAGGAGGCCGATACCAAGGCCACAAATTCATCGCCGCCTAGACGGGCGAGCAAATCAGTGTCACGAATACATTTGTTTAAACGCTTGGTAACCTGTTTTAATAATAAGTCACCTACCTTGTGACCTAAATTATCATTAACCGGCTTAAATTCATCTAAGTCGATAAATAACACCGCACATAACTGAGCATCACGCTTAGCGTTACCAATCATCAAGACTAAACGTTCTAATAGAACACTTCGATTGGGTAGCCCTGTAAGCTCATCGTGCGTGGCGAGATATTCAATACGACGCTGCATATTCTGAATTTCGCCAACGTCGCTAAAAGAGCCAATGTAATTTACGATATTGCCCTCTCCATCGCGAACTGCATTTAACGTAAGCCAAAGGGTTACGTCACTTCCATCTTTTATGGTAGTAATGATTTCGCCCTGCCAGAACCCTTGCTCATGCAGTAAGGTTTCTAGTTCTTTGTAGAACGCCTTGGAATGCTGCTTCGAATGTAAAAGATCGGGTGGATTTCCTGTAAGCTCTCGGGTTGCGTAGCCGGTTAGTTGAGTGAAGGTTTCATTGGCCGTCACTATGGTGCGGTTGGCATCCATCACTAATATAGCTTCGCTGGTACGCTCAAATATTTTCCCCGCCAAACGCAACTGCTCATTAGCATGACGCTCATTGGTAATATCTGTAGCTTGGGTACAAATAGACTTTATGGTTCCCTCTGCATCAAAAATTGGGAAGCGGACACTATTTAACGTTACCTTGCCAGTAGCTAAAGTGAATTCATCCACTGTTTCCACCGGCGAAAGCGCACGCATGGTATCTAAGTCTTTATCACGGAATTGTTTTGCCAGCTCTCGCTCAAATATTTGTAAATCGGTTTTACCCACTACGTCTTCGGCTGATAAATCAAATACTTCTTCAAAACGTGAGTTAACGAATTCGTAGCGTCCCGCGTTATCTTTTAGCGCGATTACGGCCAAAGAATTATTCATAATGGAGAGCAACTGCTCTTGGCTTTTTTCAATTCTCTCGTGAGCGAGTACGAGTTCTGAATTATCGATAATGACTATAATTGCGCCTGTAATTCGCTCTCGCGTATTCACAATTGGCGTTACGAAGACGTTATATGTTTCCCGGCTAGATGGCTTAATAATAATGTTACTGGCCACCCCGGTTTGCAGCGTTTTATTTAAACGTCGTTCAATGTCTTCAAAGTAGTCGGGGAAGTTAAGCACATCTAAAGGCTTGTTAAACGAACCATTGTTTAGATGAAAGCGTCGATTGGCAGCATCATTTGTACGGTTTAAGCACAAGTCCATATCAAACACTAAGATTGGAAAATCTAAAGTGTTGTAGACACTAACCAACTCACTGTTAACCGCAACAAGCTCGGCAGATTTGCGCATGCTCTCTTCATTAACACTAATGAGTTCTTCATTGGTAGCTTGTAGCTCTTCGTTGGTCGCTTCAAGCTCTTCATTATTGGCTTGCAGTTCTTCGTTAGCAGCTTGAACTTCTTCGTTCAACGCCTGCATTTCTTCAGCTGAAGCAGCCATTTCTTCAGTCAGGGTTTGTAACTGCTCACGGGCAGCAATAAGCTCGGCAATGTCAGCTTCGCTGCTATCAACTTCCTCTGCCGGCGCGGCGGCAACCGTCGCGGTAACTGAAAAAAAGTTAACTAAAAAGTAGGAGGGCGCATGTTTTTCAAGGGGCATGATGCGCATTTGCCACTGTTTATCTTGGTCGCTCTCCAATTGTTTAGCACGGCTTTGTGCAATTTCTCCGGTACGCCCTGCTTTATTCATACAAGAAATTAACTCGGCAGAAAAAGGCGCGCTAATTAATTTAGATAAGTTTAAATCGGGCGATCCTGTGGGAAAGCGAATAAACGGGTCTAAATCGCCGTGGGAGTGTAAGATAGTAAACTTGTCATTTATCAACAAACTAGGCCCAAAACCATCAAGTACAGCTTGGGTAAATATGTTTTCGTAGCTACTGGTAACCGTATCTCTGTTTCTTGGGGGCGTTAAATGGCTTTTTAGCATTTTCGGTAAATTGGGGCGCTTAGAGGTTTCACTTACCTTAAAAATTCGGTTACGTCTGTCTAATGGGACAAACATATCATCGGTGGCGCCGATAGACTCAGATTTTCCCAAAAACAACACACCATGTTTAAGTAATGAATACCTGAATAAAGATAGAACTCGACGCTGCAATTCGCTATTGAAATAAATAAGTACGTTTCTAAACGACACCATATCAAGGTTCAAAAAAGGCGGGTCGCGGGTGATATCTTGACGCGAAAAGGTGATCACATCCCGCAACGGCTTTTGCGGCTGATAGCCATCGTTAGCGTAACGGAAGTATTTATCAATCAGCGCCGGCGCGATGCCCCCCATTGATTGAACCGAGTACGTCCCTTTTCGTGCTATGCCCAAGGCATCTTCGTCAATATCAGTGGCAAAAACTTGTAAACTTATGTCTTTCTCAGCCTTTTCAATGGCTTCTAAAAAGGTGATGGCAATAGAATACGCTTCTTCGCCCGTGGCACAGCCTGCTACCCATAAGCGAACATTATCGCCGTCTTTTTTTCTATCAACAATATCTTCAATGTGCCGACGAATTGCGTTAAACGCGCTAGTATCACGGAAAAAGTCGGTCACAGAAATAAGTAACTCTTTTGACAGCGCCACTACCTCGTCAGCGTTATCATCTAGAAATTGAAGGTAATCTTTCAAATCAGTAGTTTGGGTTGCAATTAGACGGCGATTAACCCTACGTAGCAAGGTAGATTGTTTATAAAAACTAAAGTCAATTTTTGTGGACTCACGAATTTTGCTATATAACTCGCTCATCAACGTATTACGGTCATCGTCTTGCGAGTTAAAGAAGTTACGGGTCATATTTTGCGTAATATGCGCAATTTCCTGGCCCATTTCCTGCGGCTCTAATATACCGTCTACCGCCACATTTTCTAATGCAGCCTTAGGCATACCATCATACTTGGCGGTGGCCGGGTCTTGCACAAAGGCAAAGCCCCCTACGCTTTTAATTGCCTTAAGCCCTCTAGCGCCATCACTACCAGTTCCAGATAAAATAACCCCGACAGCGTGATCGCCAATCTCATCAGCGAGAGATTCAAAAAGAAGGTTTACCGAAGGTTTAGGCGCTAATTCACTGGGCTGTTTATCAAGGACTAAGCGCGCGGACTGATACTTTAAGTGGTACCCTGGAGGACCAACATAAATAGTATTTGCCTTAATTTTACATTGTTGGCTGGCTTCTTCGACAACATACTGCGTTTCCCGGGCCAAAATTTCTGTCATTTGGCTTTTATGAGAAGGGGATAAATGCTGTGCGATAATAAATGAAGCATTAATAGATTTGGGTAGCGCGCTTATGAGGTTGATTAACGCTTCTATTCCTCCTGCTGAGGAGCCCACTCCTACCACAAACGGAGTATCGGTGGATTTTTGATCTTGCTCTATGTGGGGAAATTCCATCTGTCTCCAGTAACCCTTACTCGTCGGCCTTGTTACGCCGTACTAAACGCCAATAAAACACTATACCAGTAACTTATTTCCCCACCTATACTAAAGTTCAATAAAACCCGTGAAAAGGGAAACATTTAATGTATCTCCCTTCCCTTGTAGCTAATTTACTCTAACTACAAATCTACTTCGGCCATATTGCCTTTGCTTTCAAGCCAAGCTTTTCTATCGCCAGAACGCTTTTTCGCTAATAACATGTCCATAAGTTCGAGCATTTCTTCAGCATCTTCTATGGTAAGTTGAACCAGACGCCGGGTATTTGGGTCCATCGTGGTTTCTCGCAACTGCATTGGGTTCATTTCACCTAACCCCTTAAACCGCTGAACATTCACTTTGCCGCGCTTTTTCTCTGCTTCGATACGATCGAGAATGCCTTGCTTCTCGCTTTCATCTAGCGCGTAAAAAACGTCTTTGCCCACGTCAATTCGAAATAGCGGTGGCATGGCCACATATACATGCCCTTGGTCTACCAAGGTACGAAAATGTTTTACAAACAACGCACACAGCAAGGTAGCAATATGCAGCCCGTCAGAGTCTGCATCGGCAAGAATACAAATTTTCCCGTACCGTAAACCACTTAAATCGGTTGAGTCTGGGTCTATACCTAAGGCCACCGAGATATCGTGAATTTCTTGTGAAGCCAGTACTTGTGAAGAGTCGACCTCCCAGCTATTAAGAATTTTCCCCCGCAGGGGCATAATGGCTTGAAACTCGCGATCGCGGGCTTGTTTGGCAGAGCCGCCAGCAGAATCACCTTCCACCAAAAAAAGCTCTGAATAAGAAATGTCTTGCGAAGAACAATCGGTTAGCTTACCCGGAAGTGCAGGCCCCTGAGTGACTTTTTTACGCGCCACCTTTTTGGTTTGTTTTAAGCGGCGTTGTGCATTGTTAATACACATTTCCGCCAATGCTTCAGCCACTTCAGTATGCTGGTTTAACCACAAACTAAAGGCATCTTTTACTACACCTGACACAAACGCAGACGATTGACGTGACGAAAGTCGCTCTTTTGTTTGCCCTGCAAATTGCGGATCTTGCATTTTGGTAGAGAGAATATACGCGCACCTATCCCAAATATCATCTGGCGAGAGTTTCACGCCACGGGGCATCAGGTTTCTAAACTCACAAAATTCCCGCATAGATTCTAGCAGGCCTTGACGAAGCCCGTTAACGTGGGTCCCTCCCTGCGCAGTAGGTATAAGGTTAACGTAACTTTCGGTTACCAGCTCGCCTCCTTCAGGTAGCCACATAACGGCCCAATCTGCCGCTTCTGTATTGCCACTGTAACTTCCAATAAAGGGCGCATCGCTAGGCAGTGTTTCAAATTCCTCTACTGCTTGGTAAAGGTAGTCTTTCAGACCATCTTCGAAATACCATTCAGTGGTGTCTTTTGCTACCTTGTTGTCAAAGCGTATACGCAGACCAGGGCTTAACACCGCTTTCGCACGCAGGTTATGCATTAAGCGGCTTACCGAAAACTTGGCTGAGTCGAAATATTGTGAATCGGGCCAAAAATGAACGCTGGTGCCGGTGTTGCGCTTACCACAACTATCAATTACAGCAAGCTCTTCAACTTTATCGCCGTTTTCAAACGCAATACGGTATACCTTACTGTCTCTTCGTATTGTCACTTCCACCCGCGTAGAAAGCGCGTTTACCACGGATATACCTACCCCATGCAAACCACCCGAAAAGGCATAGTTTTTATTGGAGAACTTTCCCCCTGCATGTAACTTACTCAAAATAAGTTCCACCCCAGACACTTTCTCTTCGGGGTGAATATCCACTGGCATACCACGGCCATCGTCGATGACTTCTAAAGACTGGTCTTCATGCAGTATTACCTTAATATTGGAGGCATGCCCAGCAAGCGCTTCATCGACACTGTTATCGATAACTTCTTGACCTAAATGGTTAGGCCGTGAAGTGTCTGTGTACATACCTGGGCGTCGTTTTACCGGGTCTAAGCCATTTAGGACTTCAATTGCTTCAGAATTATATTGATTTGACATAGTTATGGTTGTTATTTAAGCCAGCAATAGAGAAAAACATGCGTTGCACGCATGGCGAAATAGCGTCATTTGATGTTACCAAGGCTTGTGTAGCCTAGCAATGAAAAGCCTATGTCATCCCACATTGGATTGATTGATTGCAGGCTCTTCTAACAAAAAGCGGGCGATATCAGGAAGATGTCTTTCATAGTCGACAAAACTGTGGTCCCCTCCTTGTTCGATCACTAAATGACCGCCTTGGTATTTTTCTTCAGCTAGAAGGTAATCTAGGGTTTCATCTGCGGTTTGCAACATAACTTTATACGCCGATGGCGTGCGCAATAGCGGCGCTTCTAGCTTTTGTATGACTCGCATATCATCTTCAACAATGTCAAAGGTTTCTTGGGTGTAGGGGTTTACATGACGACCAATAAAGCCTCTTAGCAATTCATAGGGTTTAACCGCCGGGTTAATCAATACGGCTTTACCGCCAAACTTTTCCACCAAAAAGGTTGAAAGATACCCCCCCATAGAACTACCAATAACTTTTAACCCACCTTCTACAATTGCTGGATTTTTTTCAATAATATCAATCAATTGAGATTCTACTCGGCCTGGGTAATTCGACAATTGAGGTGTATGAACGGTTACGTGAGGATAGTGTTCACTAAAGTATTTTTTGGTGGCCTGCGCCTTCACTGACTGCGGTGAACTTAAAAAACCATGAAGGTATAAAATGTGCTGCATCGCGTTATATTCTCTCTATTTCTACGCTAAGGTTGCCGGTGGGGTGTAAGGTTAATATTTGATAGCCGGGGGAGAGCGTACTCACTGAGAAGTCAACGCTCATTTGCCATTGCCAACTGGTAGAGGGTGCGCCGAAAATAGGTATTTTCGTAGCGTCTACAAACTGTCGAAGCGGCGTATGTACGTGGCCGTGAATAAGCGCCTTCACTTCCCTTTGATGTTTTAGCCAGTTAATTAAACGTTCTGGGTTGCGCAAATTATGGGTGTCCATCCAACTGCCCGTGGGGTAAACATGGTGATGAATACAAAGCAAGTGATGGCGGCTTTCCTGCTGCGCTATCGCGTTTGATACGCTTAGAAGCTGGTCGTTATCTATTATACCCTGCGTGCCTGTAGTGCGGGTATCAAGGCCATGAAGGCACCACTGCCCGAACACTTGACGTGTCCCTGCTTGCAACCAAAGGTCACCTAAAAGTTGGCTAAAATAAGGGTTATTGTCGTGATTCCCCGGAATTACCCACAAGGGGACTGAAACATAACGCGCTATCAATTGCCTGAAATGTAGATAGCTTTGCTTACTATCGTCCCCTGAAATATCCCCAGTAACGATGACCCCATCAATATGACCTGGGGCGTGAGTAGTGGGCTGTGCGCTACCATCATATGCTTCTGTCTGCGGCTCATTTTCACATAGGTTAAATACACGCGATAATATTCTCGCTAGCGAGTAGTAGGGCTTAATGTCGCCGTAACCAGTGCGATCAGGGTCTGCGAATAAATGGCAATCGGTGATATGCAGTAGGCGCTTCACACTTGTGACGCCACCTTAGGTTTGCGTGTTAAACAAAAATGAAGCCATTCCGCGAGGAATATATTTACCATATGTTTTTCATTTCGCTGACGCATATTAAGATTAGGGTAGTCGTAAGAGGGTTCTAACACCCCCGTATTTTGACTGTTAATGACCTCGGCCATACGCGCATCATGGTACAAACGCACCGTCATGGCAGGCTTTAGGTAACTAGGCATTTCATTGGTGAGCTGTTGTACGGTAAGCGTACTGGTGTAGCGTGCCGACTCAATAATACATATCTGATAAGTCATACTTTTGCCCACGGCAAACTCGTAGCTTAACTTTTCAGTATCGCAGTCTGGCAAGATCCGCATGATGTGCGAATAATTAAGCTCACAAAGAGCCTGAATTGTCGGTAAATGCGGAACGTATTTCCGCTGTGAATATAAAGTCACTTTGTTTGCCACTGCTCCAGTAACGTTGTTTTGTGCATAAAAAACCATTGTAGCGCAATTATGGCTGCTGCGTTGTCGATTAAGCCATTTTCTAGCCATTCGCGAGCGGTACTTTCTGCCACTCGATGTACTTTAATGTCTTCTGACTCCGATACTAATCCGTGCACGCCGTGGGCCAATGTAGCATCAGTTTTGGCTACATATAAATGCACCCGCTCGGTTGTGCCGCCGGGGCTCGATAGATAATTTACGGCTTTGGTAAGGTGCGTTAAGCGGATGCCTGCTTCCTCCATCGACTCACGATGGCAAACATCTTCTTCCGTCTCCCCTTCATCAATCATACCGGCGATAATTTCTATCAACCAAGGGGTTGAAGACGTAGGTAATGCCCCTATTCTAACCTGCTCAATTAGCACAAACTCTTTTTGTTCTGGATCATAGGGTAATATACCCACTGCGTGGCCCCGTTCAAAAATTTCACGCTTTATGGTTGGGCTCCATTCGCCATTGAAGCACTTGTGTCTAAATTGATACTCTTGCATGGTGAAAAAACCACGATAAACTGGCGTAATATCCGTGATTTCTACGTCGTTTGAGGTAAACGAAAGGATTTTCTTGCTCATTAGCAGACACTTTTGGTTCTAAACGGTTTATCATGCATAGTACAGATTGACTCCATTTTTGTATATGTCGCTAAAGGCTTCGCATCATTGGATAAAACTCGAGAGCGATATAAATAATAGCTTGGGTACTGGTGAAATAATAAGTCCAGATCACATATTCTGTTACAGTTAAACCATAACTGTTACGAGAAGACGCTTTCGGTTTACCGTTAATTATTCTTAAACTAATAAAATTCGCAGTCCATAAGACTCAACTGACTTAACAGGAATACGTAAGCATGAAACGAACACTTCTGTCGCTGGTAATAGGTTTATCTATTAGCACAGGTGCCCTTGCCGATGACTTAATCCAGGTTTATCAACAAGCGGTCGCAAACGACCCCCAAGTAAACCAAGCGAAAGCTGAGCGCGATGCCGCGTTTGCAGGGATTAGCATTAGCCGCGCAAACTTACTCCCGCAAATTTCAGGCTCAGTGGGCTACACCATCTCAGATTCTGAGCGCTTTCAACAAGCTGCGGGTGACGACGGGTTACAGGTTTTTACAACAGATACTGAAGTAGACACCATCGACTATGGGTTATCGCTTTCCATGTCGTTATACGACCACGCAAACTGGCTTGGACTAGACCGCGCTGAAAAAATCGCTCAGCAATCTGATGCTGCGCTTGCAGCCAGTATGCAAGATGTAATTGTACGTACCGTGAATGCTTATTTCGATGTACTTCGCGCTCGCGATAACGTTGAGTTTGTAGGCGCGGAGAAGCGCGCCATTGAGCGTCAATTAGAACAAACCCGACAACGTTTCGAAGTAGGGCTTACCGCCATTACCGATGTACACGAAGCGCAAGCGAACTACGATAGTACGGTAGCACAAGAAATTCAGGCTAAAAACGCCCTTGAGTCTGCCCTAGAAGCGCTGCGTGTCATTACTGGCAAATATCATGATCGTCTGTATGGCTTAAACACAGAAAGCTTTTCTGCCACTATGCCAACACCAGCGCAGGTTGATGACTGGCTTGAAATTGCGCAAGAAAGCAACCTTGCACTATTGGTTGACCGGTTAGCAATGGACGTGGCAAAAGAAGATATCGCTATTGCACGCTCGGGTCACTTACCCACAATATCACTCTCTGGTAGCTATGGCCGCTCTAAAGACGACGTAGATGCAGAAGTTATTAATGATGATGGCTCTACCACGCCATTTGGTTATGAAACCCCCTACTTAGATAGCCAGTCAATCGCGCTATCATTAAGCGTGCCTATTTACCAAGGTGGCAGTATAACTGCGCAAACCAAACGCGCTAAGTACAACTACGTTGCTACTAGCCAAATTGCGGAACAGACCTATCGTCAAACAGTACAATCGGTACGTAGTTCATTTAATGATGTAAAAGCCGCTATTTCTACCATTCGCGCGCTTGAGCAGTCGGTGGTTTCAGCTGACAGCGCCTTAAAGGCCACAGAAGCAGGCTTTGATGTAGGTACGCGTACAATCGTTGATGTGCTAGACAGCACAAGAAACTTATTTGATGCCAGAAGAAACCTATCGGGTGCTCGTTACGACTTCATTCAATCAGTAGTAACCTTAAAACAAGCTGCCGGAACTCTTACCGGTGAAGATGTTGCTATGATTAACCGTGGTTTACGGCCGGTAGAAACGACCCAATAAAGCGTAGTACATATTAGGTAAAGGGCGGCAATGGCCGCCTTTTTTGTACCAGTAAAAAATACGCGGATGCGTGCTTGGCGGTAAAACACCTGCACGATGTACTCAGGTGTCTATTTATAATAAACGCTAAAAATTGTGCTTTATTATGCATCTTTTTACTTGCCAGCTAGGTAAAACATCATCCATGATGACGCCCGTTTTTTTATCCCATGGTTTCTCTCACATTCACTATCGTCAATGTATAAAGAGAGCCTCCCTGTATTTTAAGCGAAGAAGACATGCAAGCCTCTGAGTTACAAAATCGTTTTGAACAGATCCGCGCCAATAAATGGTTTGAAGCCTTTGTGGTTAGCGTTATTGTTATTTCAGCCCTGCTAGTGGGGGCAAAAACCTACGAACTCCCTGCGGGTTTTGGCTCGGTAACCTTACTATTAGATTGGTTTATCAGTGCGTTTTTTCTCACTGAAATCACCATTCGCTTTTTAGCCGAGCGTCAAAAACGCTACTTCTTTAAAAGTTTCTGGAATTGGTTTGATACCCTTATTGTCGTGATCAGCTTAATCCCTGCTGATGACGCTGAACTTGCGGTTATTGCACGCTTGGTGCGGGTTTTCCGCGTATTGCGCATGATATCAATTATTCCTGAGCTACGTATTTTATTGGTTTCGTTAGTTAAAGCATTACCCCAACTTGGTTACGTAATGTTGCTAATGTTCATTATCTTCTATATTTACGCCGCCGTAGGCAGCACCCTATTTGAAGAAATTAACCCTAAACTTTGGGGTGACATTACCATTTCGCTCCTTACTCTATTTAGGGTGATGACGTTCGAAGATTGGACCGATGTAATGTACGAAACGATGGAGGTCTACCCGCTGAGCTGGGCCTATTACCTCACTTTTATCTTTTTCACTGCGTTTGCGTTTCTTAATATGGTGATAGGCATAGTGGTAAACGTTATGGAACGGGAAAATGAGAAAGCGCGGGCTGAAAAGCTCGCCTTGCTTAAGGCCGAAAAAGCCGCTGAAGGCTTTGAAGAAGTCACCCTAGACACGATTATGAAAGAACTAAAAACCATTAAGGCTAAGCTTGATAAATAGCCTTGAAGAGAAAAAGAAAAAACGCCGGTTTAGGTAGATTAATGTGTCCTAAACCGGCGTTTTGATTTTAAGCGCTGCGTTTGCTTAGCCTGCGTGTTGCACGGCTATATATGCCAAACACCCGTCAATAATACTGCCGTTACCGTTATGGCAAAACAGATGACAACAACACTAAAAAGTTATATGCCGTAGCTTTGTTTAAACCCTTCAAGCCTTGACTGCGATGCGGCTTGCTTAAACTCTCGGCTAGAAAGTAGGCGCCGTGCTAGCGTATCTTTATCAAATTGCAGTAATAACTCAACGTAATTTAAATACACTTCTTCACTGCGAATAGTTTCAGTAGCAATGCTTTCATACAAAGACAATGCCTCTTCTTTGTCACCTTGCGCCACATGTACCTGTGCTAGCGTGTCTACTGCATCAGCTTGATCAGGCTGTATGGCAAGCGCTCTCTTTGCTAAGGTTTCAGCGCGGTTTAAATCGCCCTCTTGCAATTTCAAGTACGCAAGATTGTTCAACACAACAAAGTTTTCTGGTGTTTTTTGCAGGATAGTTTCATACGTCTGTGACGCTTTGGCTTGGTCTTTGACAATCTGACGCTCGGCTAACAACATAGCGCTACGAATATCGTTGGGGTACTTTTCGACATGCTCGGATATAAACGCATAAGCTTCGTCCTTTTTATCCGTCATATCTAATATAGCAAGAACCAAGAGTGCGTTGTCATCGTTTTGTACTGTTTCATACGCAGCCATTGCATGATCTAAAGCCTTTTCAGGTTTTTTATCAAACACATACAAACGCGCAATGATGCCGCGAACAAAGGGCAGTTCTTTGGCTTCGTCAGACGCATTGTTTATGATTTCCCAAGCCGGTGCGGTGCGTCCCATCTTGCTGAGGAAATAAGCTTTGAGCAGTGAAATCTGCGGATCGGTGCGTTTATCTAGAAACTTTTCTGTTAATGCTAAACCTTCTTTGAAGTTATTTTCAGCATCAAGAATAAGCAGCGTCCCTAATACTGCATTTTTATCCCGTGGATAAAGCTCTAACCAGCGTTCAAATAACGCCTTCGCCTGTTCTACCTTATTCGTCGCTACAAGTGCTTGGCCTTTCAAACGCCAGAACGCCATAGGCGTACTTCTATCTCCTTCAATGCTCGACAATAAGCTTACCGTTTCCTCCAAATCACCATTTAAAGAATGCATACGTGCTAATAAGAGGCGCAGCATAATATTGTCTTGGTCTTTATCTAGCTGCTTAGTAGCATGCTTTATCACCACCTCGCTATTATCGTTTGACGCTTCAATTGCGTACCAATACGTTATTGCTTGAATGCTTTCAGGGTTATCGTTTAGAAACTGTTTGATAACGGCGAGCGCTTTGTCTTGCTCTTCTTTAACAATGTGCAACTTAGTGCGGGCAAATACCACTTCATCTTGTGACCCTTCAAGGGCCACCGCTTTTGCTAAATACCCCTCGGCGGCATCATAATCTTTTTCAGCAGTAGCAATGTTAGCTAGGTATACCACTGGCAGCGCAAATTGCGGCGATTGCTCACGCCATTCATTAGCCGCTTCTTTCGCTTTCTCTAACTGCCCTGTTGCAAGATAGGCACGTATCAAAGTGTTCTGCGTAGAGGGCGATTCGGGTGCTTGCTTTACCGCCTCTTCAATATTCACCAAACCATCTACATCATTAAGTGAAAGCTGCAATACACCTAAACGGGCTAAATCTTCTGGCGAATTACTCACTGCCTCACTTTTTTCCACCATTTCGCGGGCACCCGCTACATTCCCTTCTTTAAGCAGTTGATAACTGGCCTTTGAGAATAAAGCAGCATCGGTATCTGACTGCGAAGAGACGCGATTTAGCACATCTAAGGCGCCGTCGCTTTCACCTAGCTGAAGCATACTGTCGGCGAGCATGCGTAGGCCTGGGTGATTAGCCGGTAACGATGATGCTACCATCGAAAGGTGTCGTTGAGCGGCTTCAAAGTCTTGAATTTGATAGGCACTAAATCCTGCTACCAAGCGCACCACCTGATCGCTTTTGCCGTTCATGATGGCAATTTCAAGACGCTCTAATGCGTTTTGATAGTTGCCGTTGGCAGACTCAATAATACCTTTGAACGTATTAAGCAGAGGGTGGTTTTCATTTATTTTTAGTAACTCATCAACAATAGGTTCCGCTTTATCGAGTTCTTTTTGCTCTACCAATAAGGCCACAAATGCGAATTTGCTTTGCACGTCATCAGGGTAAGCAGACACATAATTATCGTATACTTCGATAGCTTTCTCTTGCTGATTCTGTAGTAAATAGAGGCGCGCTAGTTGCAGTAATAGGTCTTTATTTTGCGGTGCTTGCTCTCGTAACGCCTCAGTTGCGCTGAGGGCTGCGGCGTAATTGTCATTTAAAATATATTGATAGCTATCAATTAAGCCTTTGTAGACAGTAGACGTATCTAACGTCATTAAATCGTTCAATAGCGCTCTGGCTTCGTCACTTTTTTCTAGCTGGACTAAAGCTTGTAGCTTATAAAACCCAACTTCGGCAGACTCCACCGCTGTCATACCTTGCGCACGATAATCTACTCCGGCAAGGGCAGTTTCGGCACCCGACTGTTGATATGACATCGACAGTAGTGGAATAACTTCATTGGCAGGGTGGCCAAGTTCAAGCGCTCTATTTAGTTCTTTTTCTGCAGCCGTAAAATTATTATTCTGCAAATACATCTTACCTAATTCAAAGCGAGGTAATGCGGCGTCAGGTTGAAGTTGAATAGCATTTTTATATTCAACTATAGCGGCATCAACTTGCTGCGACTGCGCATAGGCGCGAGCGTCTTCAAGGTGCTCCTCCATGGATTTTTCTGTGCAACCAGCCATAACTAGGCTGCTCAATAGCATGACAGCTACCGATGAACGCTTCAAAAAGCGGCGTGAAGATTTTCTGTTCATTGTTATTCCCTTTGCCCTGCATTGGTTTATTTGTTGTCTACACATCAAAGCTTACACCAAATTCTGTGTATTTTTTCATCATTATTGTGCAATTTCGTGGCAACCTGACCATTATTCGAATATAATAACGTTTTTTGCAACACTGCCGGTTAAACACTGACGCTTACATAGGTCGTCCACGTTTACCGCGTCCTCCTTACTTAATGCATCAGGACCCTTAATGACAACAACTGTCGACATGACATTTAAAGATCTAAAATTACCAGAACCTATCTTACAAGCCCTTGAAAAAGTTGGCTACGAGAAACCGTCCCCTATTCAAGCTGAAAGTATTCCTTTACTGCTTGAAGGACATGATTTACTCGGTCAGGCCCAGACAGGGACAGGAAAAACCGCTGCGTTTGCCCTGCCTATGTTGGCAAATATCGATCCTGAGCAACGTAAGCCGCAATTACTGGTATTAGCACCGACTCGCGAACTTGCGATTCAGGTAGCCGAAGCGTTCCAAGTGTACGCTAGTTTTAGCCAAAAAATTAAAGTACTGCCTGTTTATGGCGGTCAATCTTATGACAACCAAATTCGTCAACTTAAACGTGGCGTTCAGGTTATCGTAGGTACACCTGGTCGAGTTATCGACCATATCAAACGTAAAACATTGGATTTAAGCGAACTTAAATACTTAGTTCTTGATGAAGCTGATGAAATGTTACGCATGGGCTTTATCGATGACGTTGAACTTATATTAAGTCACGCACCGAAAGAACGCCAAACTGCGTTGTTCTCGGCAACGATGCCTGGGCCAATCAAAAAGATTACTCAACGTTATCTTAACGACCCTAAGCATGTGAAAATTGCGTCAAAAGTAAGTACAGCAAGCACCATACGTCAGCGCTACTGCCAAGTTGCCCCGCATCATAAGCTAGAAGCACTAACGCGTATAATGGAAGTCGAACCTTTTGACGGTGTTATTATCTTCGTACGCACAAAAACCGCTACGGTTGAATTGGCTGACAAGCTATCGGCACGCGGCTACGATGTAGAACCGTTAAATGGTGACATTCCTCAGAATGCCCGTGAACGTACGGTAGATAAGCTAAAACAAGGGAAGATCGATATCTTAGTGGCAACCGATGTGGTAGCCCGTGGTCTTGATGTTGAACGTGTTAGCCACGTAATAAACTACGACGTACCTTACGATAGCGAATCGTATGTTCACCGTATTGGCCGTACTGGCCGTGCCGGTCGTCAAGGTGATGCTATCTTGTTCATCTCGCATCGTGAAAAGCGCATGCTTTTCTCTATCGAGAAAACCACCAAGCAGCCGATTGAAGTTATGCCTATACCTTCAATTAGCGAAATTAACGAAACCCGCCTTAGTCGTTTCAAGCAGTCTGTGGTAGAAGCAGCGCAAGACGATAGCATTGAATCGTTAATTCCTATTGTCGAAATGATTAAAGAAGAAGCCGAAGCCTCTCCTGAAGTCATCATGGCGGCATTAGTTAAAATAGCGCAAGGTGATGAGCCGCTTATCTTAAAAGAAAGCGATCGCCCTGACTTGCATAGCAAACCGCCTCGTGAAACCCGCGATCGCAGAGATGGACGGGACGGACGTGATAGCCGTGAGCGTAAGCCGCGTGCTCCGCGCACCAGTCGCAAGCCGGAAGCTGGTATGCAGCGCTACCGTATTGATGTAGGTCATATGCACGGCGCTAAGCCTGGTAATATCGTTGGGGCCATTGCTAATGAAGGCAACATGGACTCTAAGCATATTGGCGCAATTGAAATTTATGACAATTTCAGTACCGTTGATTTACCTGAAGGTATGCCGAAAGAAACCCGTGATAAGCTACAAGGAACCCGTGTAGCCGGTCAACGTTTAAGTATTCGTGAGTGGGCTGATACACCTCCTAAGCGCGAAGGCCGTGGTGGTCGTGGCGGCGAACGCAACGATCGTGCTAACCGCGCAAGACGTAAGAACTAAGCAGTCGAAAAATACGCCTTTATATAACGTATGAGAATATAAAGGCAGATTTCGTTGTTTCTAATAAGAAAGAATTAGCGCAAAATGGCGTTAGTTCTTTTTTTTTATGTGCGGTTTACCCTATGGATTACTTTCCCCTGTTTTTAGACGCTCGCTCGCTACGCTGCTTAATTGTCGGCGCCGGTGAAGTTGCAGCGAGAAAGCTTGAGTTAATCATGAAAACCCCCGCGCAAATTACTGTGGTAGCACCATGGGCGTGCGATACGGTTAAACAATTGTCTCAACATGGCAAGGTTACTCTTATTGAACGTGAGTTTGTGGATGGCGACCTCGATGCCAAAGACATTGTCTTTATAGCCACGGATAAAAGTGCGCTTAACCAGCATATTCATGATGTAGCCCGTGCACGAAAAGTGCTCGTAAACGTGGTAGATAATACCCCGCTGTGTCAGTTTATAACCCCCTCTATTGTTGACCGCTCGCCCATTGTTATAGCCATGAGTAGTGGTGGTGTTGCGCCTGTATTACTGCGCTATTTGCGTCAAAAGTTAGAAACCATTTTACCGAGTAATTTAAGTAGGCTGGGCGCATTTTCAGAGAAATTTCGCGATAAAGTTAAGCAAACCTTAAACGGTGTTACCGCACGACGGTACTTTTGGGAAGATGTATTAGATGGCGATATCGCCGAGTTAGTTGAAAAAGGGCAGGATGAAAAAGCCAATACTGCCTTTGATACTGCCCTTCAGGCAGCAGCGGAAAATAAACAAACCCAAGGGCAGGTGTATTTAGTAGGTGCGGGGCCAGGCGATCCGGATCTATTAACATTTCGCGCATTACGCTTAATGCAAAAAGCCGACGTTGTGGTTTACGATCGCCTAGTGTCTCCACAAATTCTTGAACTTGTACGACGGGACGCAGAAAAAATTTATGTAGGAAAAGCCAAAAGCAACCACACACTACCGCAAGATGATATAAATCAGTTAATGGTTGATGAAGCAAAAAAAGGCAACCGTGTAGTACGCTTAAAAGGCGGAGACCCGTTTATTTTTGGCCGTGGTGGTGAGGAAATTCAAACCCTAATTCGCCATGGCATAGAATTTCAAGTTGTACCAGGAATTACCGCTGCAAGCGGCGCGTCCAGCTACGCGGGTATTCCCTTAACGCATCGCGACCATGCACAGTCTGTGGTATTTGCCACCGGGCATTTACGCGATGGCAGTATCGATTTAAATTGGCCTGCGCTAGCGCAGCATAATCAAACCATTGTATTTTATATGGGCCTTACTGGCCTTCCCATTATCTGTGAAAAACTTATCCAACACGGATTAAGCGATACCACCCCTATCGCACTAGTAGAGTCGGCCACGACAGAGCATCAAAAAGTGGTAACCGGTATCTTAAAAGATATTACCAGTAACCCCAACACAAGCGCGCTTAAACCACCTACATTAATTATTGTGGGCAGTGTAGTGAGTTTACAAAAAGAACTGGATTGGTTTGGTCATTAAGCCACTTGCTCTTTATCGCTATAGGCTCATACTAAATAGCACCAACAAGCGAGAAAAAGGCCGTGATATGTCTGGTAGAAGCAAAAACGACACTACCTTAACACGCGCAGGTAGGATGTCCTTAGCTTGGGCTCTTTGGGTTGTGGGGGGCGCAGTATTCAGTTTAATTTTGCCTAGCGCGCAGGCCCAGCAACTTAGTTTCGACCGCGTCAAAAAGGGCGACTATACTACCTTCGATTATCAATGGTACGATGTGGACGGTAACACCCAGCACATTCGTTTCTCGCTGCCCGAGAGTGTAACGAACTCAGCGTTAACATTGCAGCCCAACTATAAACCCGCCCTCGCCCAACGATATGTTACCGTGGCACTGATGAAAAAAGCCCGTAGCTATGACCCCACCGAGGCAATCGTTTCGATTAACAATGAAAATGGTCGCATCGATTTAGAGGTAAGGTCGCCAATACAAGGTAAGGCCGATGAAGTATTGGCTAGTTTAAAAGAAGTGCAGCGGCAGGCCTACAATGACTATTTAGAGAAAAACTATTTCACTCGCTTTACCACCTTGTTCCAGCAACAAGCAGTGAAACCCGATCATATTCGCTATGTTAAAGAAACCACAAAGGCACTCGTGCCTGTCTCGCAAGCGTTCTATGAGAAAATCAAACAAGACTCAGATGCACGGGCATACTTTAAATTACTATTGGGCTGGGTACAGAGTATTCCCTACGACACCCTTGAAGATAGAAAAGTGAGTAATGGGTCGGGTTTTGCGCCTCCCTTAGGCGTGTTGCAACAAAACTTAGGTGATTGCGACAGTAAAGCAGTGCTTACCAGTGCGTTGGTTCGCGCCTTTCTTCCCGACACAGATATGGCCATGGTGTTGCTACCGAATCATGCGCTATTGGCTATTGCACTCACCCCAAAGAAAACTGATACCACCATCAATGTTGAGGGGCAGGAGTATGTGCTTTACGATCCTACCGGCCCCGCTCTCATTCCGTTTGGGCAGGTATCTGAAGATACCTTACGCTTTTTAGACACGGGTCGCTTTCAAATAGAGCCCATTGAATAGGGTTCATTTAATAGCGCCCCGCGCTATTTGGGGTTATAAATTTTCCTCGGCAAAGCTCGCTAAACGACTACGCACCACACCATCTAGATTCATGGTTGCACTTCCAGAGAAGTTTTTAAATTTTTCCACAAGGTAGGTAAGCCCTGACGTCACCGCCGTCAAATAATTACTGTCAATCTGCGCCAAATTACCGCCCACGATAATTTTGGTACCTTCACCGCAGCGCGTAATAATAGTCTTTAGTTGCGATGCCGTTAAGTTCTGAGATTCATCAAGAATAACTATGGCGTTTTGAATACTTCTACCCCGCATAAAGTTGACTGACTTATACTGAATATTGGCTTTTTCCATGATGTAATTCATCGACCCTTTTACATTTTCATCGTGTTTATGCAAAACTTCTAGTGAATCTGTAATGGCCGCTAACCATGGCAACATTTTCTCTTCTTCGGTGCCGGGTAAGAAACCGATGGACTCGGCAATTTCTGGCGTGCTTCGCGTGACAATAATTTTGTCATACATATTGCGTTCTACCACCATTTCAAGCGCGGCCGCTAACGCCAGTAAGGTTTTACCGCTGCCTGCAGGGCCGGTAAGCACAACTAAATCGATGTGGGGGTCGAGTAGCGCATGCAGCGCCATTGCCTGACCTATATTTTTAGGTGAAATGCCCCATGCATGACGGCTCATTAAACGCTCATACCCAAGGTCGAGTACCTCAAGCGTTTCGTCGTTCACCGCTTCAACTAAACCTGCAAACTGTTGGCTATCATCAAGCAAGAACTCATTCACATAAGCTTCTGGCAACAAGGCTTTAGGTACAGTGTGGATGGTATCGCGCCCTTCGCTACGACTATCAACGCTTTTTACTTTATCCCAGAAATTCCCCTCAAAGTGGTGGAACCCGCGGGAGAGGTATTTGATATCGCTAATCAGTTGGTCGGTACGATAGTCTTCAACATGGGCTAGCCCAGCTCCCTTAGCCTTTAATCGCATATTTAAATCTTTCGTTACCAGTACAACGTGCTGTCCAACAAAGGTTTTCTGTAAATGAAGTGCCACGTTAATAATGCGATTATCATTTTCATTGCTCGTGAAAACCTGTTGGGTTTCCACCATATTTAGGTCTGCAAAAACTGACAAACTGCCGGTAGGTGCGGTAGCACCTGCACCAAGTCCCTTCATGGATACGCCAGCCACCATATCCTCTGGTGTGGCTTCGTGGAGTAAGTCCTCCATCGCGCGTATAGATACGCGTGCGTCCCGCGCTACATCTTTCTTGCTGTCTTTGATGTAATCAAGCTCTTCGAGCACAGTCATAGGGATCACGACATCGTGTTCTTTAAATGAGAGAAAAGCATGGGGTTCGTGCAGTAGGATGTTGGTATCGAGGACGTATATTTTCGTATCACTAGTGTTTTTTTTTGGCATCCTTCACTCCGGTAATATAGCCAAGCGCGCCGAATATGCACGGCTTGCAAAGATACAGTGTTACGGAAAAAGAGAAGGTGTCGTTCGAAACAGGACTTCTTCCCCTAATCGCGTCGACTGAGAAGCAACAAAACGTTTGTCTACTTCACACGCCCATGGTTGTTTTTATGAGCGCTTAATTCCACCATAATCTACAACGGTGAATTTGGCACTGTTTTTCTTTGTTTTATTTTTTCGTTGTACACAAACTGCCCAAGTAAAAAACAAAAAACACACCGATAGGCTAGTATTAATGACTTATCGTGATGCAATGCGTACAATACCGCCCCCGCAAAATAGGATGGTGATATATGAGTTCCGAAAGCCCGTTTTCTCTTGGTCAGCGTTGGTTAAGTAATACTGAGACTGAGCTTGGTCTTGGCGCTGTAATTGGTGTCGATTTTCGTTCGGTAGAAATTCTTTTTCCAGCTACCGATGAAGTTAGGATATATACCAAACAAGAGGCTCCGCTAACGCGACTCATTTTCGATATTGGCGAAACGGTGAAAAGCCAAGATGGCTGGGAAATGACGGTGACAGATATTGAAGAAAGCCAGGGCGTTTGTATTTACTCGGGCATTCGTGAGGACAATAAAGCGCAAGTACGCTTATCTGAGACTTTGCTCGATCACCATATTCAGTTGAACCAACCTGAGCGTCGCTTGTTCAGCGAGCAGTTAGACAACCCAAAATGGTTTGATTTACGACTGCGGGCACTTAACCATCAGTACGACTATTTACGTTCATCCACTATAGGCTTAGCGGGCGCTCGCATTTCCCTAATTCCTCATCAATTACATATTGCTTCAGAAGTAGGAACCCGCCATGCACCCCGGGTTTTGTTAGCCGATGAAGTTGGCCTAGGAAAAACCATAGAAGCCGCGCTCATAATTCATCAGCAATTGAAAACGGGGCGAGCTCAGCGGGTTCTTATTGTCGTACCCGACTCGCTGGTTCATCAGTGGTTAGTGGAAATGCTACGCCGGGTCAATTTGGCCTTTGCCATTTTTGATGAAAGCCGTTGCGAAGCATTAGACGACGATGAAGGCAACCCTTTTGAAAACGATCAGCTGGTACTTTGTAGTATCGATTTTTTAAGCAAAAGCGAAAAGCGTCAACATCAAATTCAAGCCGCAAGCTGGGATTTAATGGTCGTTGACGAAGCGCACCATTTGGCTTGGTCTTCAGACGCTCCATCTAAGGAATACCAGTGTATAGAGGCGCTTGCGAACAATACGCCCGGGGTATTGCTGCTTACCGCTACGCCGGATCAGCTAGGCCACGAAAGCCACTTTGCACGCTTACGGTTGCTTGACCCTGCACGTTTTCACAATTACCAAGCATTTCTTGAGGAAGAGTCTCGCTATAGTCAGCTTGCCGACGCTGTAGCACCTTTGTTGTCTGATACCGAACCCACCAGCAAACAACGGGATAAATTAGCTGACTTTGCACCAGATATCATGGCGCACGCTGGCGATTTAACAGATGCGGACACCCGACGGGCGTTAGTACACCAACTTATTGATTGTCATGGCACAGGTAGAATGCTGTTTCGTAACCGGCGCGCGAATATTGAAGGCTTTCCCGAGCGGGCTCTATCGAGCTACCCACTGCCATTACCTGATGACTATCAAGCTGCTGTGGTGGAAGGAGACTTAACCCTTGCCTTATACCCAGAACGCTTGCCTAAGTTAGTGAATACCTGGATGTATGAAGATCCAAGGGTAGACTGGTTACTCGATTTTATGCAATCTGTAAAACCAGAAAAGATACTACTCATTTGTGCCAGCGCGCGCACAGCGCAAGAACTCGGCGAGGTAATACGAACGCTGACAGGTATTCGTCATAGCGTGTTCCATGAGGGCATGACGATAGTAGAAAGAGATAAAGCAGCACACTATTTCGCCGACGAAGAAGAAGGGGCGCAAATATTACTGTGTAGTGAAATTGGCAGTGAAGGCCGAAACTTTCAGTTTGCCCACCACTTAGTACTATTTGATTTACCTCTGAGCCCTGATTTACTCGAGCAGCGTATAGGTCGCCTTGACCGCATAGGACAAACGAAAACCGTGCAAATCCACGTTCCCTATTTAGAGAATACCGCACAAAATGTATTACTTGATTGGTATCATCAAGGGCTAAATGCGTTTGAGAAAACCTGCCCGACAGGCTCTGGGGTATTTGATGAAGTGAAGCCTTTGCTGGTTAACGCTTGTCTCAACCCTGAGCAGGACAGTAGTCGCGAAGAACTAATTAATCGAAGTCATGCGCTAAATAGCCAATTGGTCACTCAGCTAGAAGCTGGCAGAGATCGTTTACTTGAGCTTAATGCCTCTGGCGAAGGCCGTGTAGAAAGTTTACTTGAAGACATAATAGAACTAGATAGCGCCCAAGATCTTGCGCGGTTTATGGGCCGGGTTTTTGATGCCATTGGTGTGCAACAAGAAGAAAAAGACAATGACTGTTTTATACTTATGCCCACAGAGCATATGGTGAGCCAATTGCCTGGGCTAGACCCTGAAGGCATGACGGTGACATACAAACGCCGCGTAGCAACTACCTTAGAAAACGTACACTTTTTAAGTTGGGATCATCCACTGGTTCACAATGCCATTGATGTGGTGCTTACCGATATGCATGGAAAGAGCAGTATGGGCTTTATTGCCGAACCTAGCTTACCCAAAGGCGCGTATTGGCTAGAAGCTCTTTTTGTGCTTGATGCAAGTGCACCAAAGTCGTTGCAATTAGGCCGCTTCTTACCACAGACACCAGTAAGAATTTGTTTAGATGCGCAAGGGAAGCCAGTTGAACTGGATGTAGAGGTAAAACGTAAAGTTGGGCGCAAGATTTCATCGCAACTGTTAAAAGCCTTGAACCAACCGCTAACCCTAGCAATAGAAAAAGCCCGTCAGTTAGCGCACCAGCAAGCCAACACCCTGTTGCACGACGCCCTAAAGAACATGCATGCAACCTTAAACAGTGAAATACAACGCCTAAGAGATTTGCAAAAACGTAACCCTTCAGTGCGCGACAGTGAAATTGAGTTTATCGAAACCCAAATTAGTGCGCTTGATAAAGTTATTCAATCTGCCGATGTTCAACTCGACGCCCTTCGCGTAGTGGTGAATAACCCTTAATGGCTAATCCTTCGTTTGTTTACAACCCGCCGCAATCGCCGTACCTCACAATACTCTATCAAGACGATGATATTGTGGTGGCGGATAAGCCCAGTGGGCTTTTAAGCGTGCCGGGCAAAGCCCAGGAACACAAAGACGCGCTAATAACGCGAATTAATTTAGTGTTTCCCACCGCTACCGTTGTCCACCGGTTAGATATGGCGACCTCGGGCATTATGGTTATGGCACTAAATAAACCTAGCCATCGTCATATTTCTAAACAGTTTGAACTACGCCAAACCAAAAAACGCTATTTTGCGCGTGTTTTTGGTCAATTAGCGGATAAACAAGGCGAAGTGGACCTTCCGCTTATTTGCGACTGGCCTAACCGCCCTAAACAAATGGTGGATCACGAAAGAGGCAAACCCTCGCAAACCTTATTTGAGCGGATTACCAGCAACAAAAACGAGTCCTTAGTGGCCCTTTATCCAGTTACTGGGCGTTCTCATCAATTGCGGGTGCATATGTTATCGTTAGGGCACCCTATTTTAGGCGATAGGCTTTATGCCCACGAGGAAGCGTTAGCAATGGCCCCCCGGCTGCAATTGCACGCACAGAGTTTGTGTTTCACCCACCCCACAACAAACCAATGGCTTCGCTTTCAAACCCCTATACCTTTTAGCGACTACCAACCTAGTGCACAATAGTAGTAGGGGCAGTAGTAGGGGCAATGGGCGCACGCTCTCCCTTTTTTGCGACAGATTTTTTGCTTTTTATGGATAAAAAAAGAAAGACGTATTGAAGTTTTCTTATTATGGGCCGATAACAGAGTATCGTCTTAGGTAGGAAAGCTATGATACGTTCGCTCGCTCCCCTTGTATGTCTTTTCGTCCTGCTATGCCATGGCGCTCAGGCAAGCTACTACACCGACATTTCGAATGCGTTTATGCCTAATGAACTTACACATGTGCAAGTCGGTGAAGAGCGCGTACCTATTTTTGAAATCCCCGCCACCACACCGTTAGCCCGTGGTGTAGTGCTGATATTAGCTGAACAGACCCCTAGCGGATTAAGCCTTGCACAAGCAAAAAGCTTAGCCAGCCTAATGAGCCAAAAAGGCTGGCATAGTATCGTCAGCCCTGTCCCCTTGGTGTTAGCTTCGCCTTTTGTCAATTATGATGTGCCGTCCACTTCTCGCCAAAACGCAGAGTTAAGCGCTGACTCAAACGAGGAAAATAGCGGTACAAACCTCACACAACCAGACAACATTAATGACAACCAAAACGTTAAGATGACTGCGTTGCACCCTCGACAGGACACGCGCCCGCCGGTTGTAGACTATCAACGCAGTGCTCAGCATCTTACGTTACTTCTTAATGCGCTTTATGAGCACAGCAAAGGGCATCGGGGCTTTCGCATTGTTATCGCACAAGGAATGAGTGCCGCACAAATATTGTCATTAGGCGCCGATCAGAAAATTGCCCCGCCGAATACCTTAGTCACTTTGTCACCTTTTTGGCCTCAAGCAAGCATCAATAGCCAAATACCCTCAGCCATAGCGGGTACTGATTTTCCGGTACTTGATTTAGCGGTGGCCAATGTGAATGAATGGGCTACACGCACCGAAGATAATCGACGTTTTATCGCATCTACGTCATTGAAGCTTCACTACCGCCAGCAAAAAATTCCAGCAAACATATTTTCCTCAAACTTCAACGATGCAAAAAAATCCCCTTATATTCAGCTGCTTGGAGGGCACATTATTGGCTGGACGCGATATTTAGGCTGGTAGTTTCTCATTTAACGCGGTAACCTTTGTTGCTGGATATAGCAGTGAGTTAATGTTGCGATATGTAAAGCCACTAGGCAGTTTTCGCAATTTTGAACTATAATTTCCCCATCAAACATAACCGGCGGCTGAACCTCTGTGAACGTTAAAGAGTTTGTAAACAACAAAGCCAAACAGCTGTGTTTTTATTTGCGAGCGTATTGGCAAGGAGAGCTTCCAATCGAGGAAATCGAGCTGTTTTTTTGGGATAGCATGGAAGAATGGGGGCAAATAGAATACACCTTCACCCAACCCTACACCCAAAAAGAGCGTGTTTTTTGGCACTTACTTCATCAGGTTCATTTTTGGCCAGAAGAGAAACTTTCTCGCGATAACTACTTAGTTGAAGAACTTACCAACTGTATATTATTTCTAGAGGGTAAAGGCCACTGCCCGTTCGATTGCGTGGGTATTCGCCCTTAGTTCTGCTGGTTTTGCCACACTTTTATCCGCTATGTTATTGCACAACCCCTAGGAAAATGGCTCAATAGACAACCACTGAACGTAATTGTCGGAAGCCCTTTTGTTTCAATCGCTTAAAACATTCAATGATCGCCGTTACCTGAGCATATTTTTATTCGGTATAACCAGCGGTTTACCCTGGGTAATGATAGGGTCGGTGCTAAATGCTTGGCTACAAGACGAAGGTTTATCCCGCTCTGCTATTGGGCTTTTTGGCGCTATATTTTCGGTATATTCATTCAACTTTATATGGTCTCCGCTTATTGATAGCGTGAAACCCATAGTGTTGGGCCAGCGACGTGGCTGGATCATTCTTATGCAAGGAGGCATTGCTCTTAGTTGCTTCGTCATGGCGCAATTCAGTGCAACGTCTGATTTATTTTATTTAGCCTTAGTTGGTTTGTTTATCGCTGTCTTTTCGGCAACCCAAGATATTGCTATTGATGGCTATCGTATTGATGTGATTGAAGCGAAAGATAACGATGGTCTCTCGGCCGCCTCCTCGGTTGCTACCGCTGGCTGGTGGACTGGGTATGGTGGTCTAGGTGCTATTCCCTTTTTCCTCGCCGATACCAATTACTTTTATTGGCCGCAGATTTACTTAGTTCTTGGCGCTATTATGCTATGCCTTATGGTAGCAACCTTATTCGCCAAAGAGCCTACTGTCGACCGCAAACAACTATTACGTGCTGCCTCGGCCACCATTCCCTTGGCAACGAGAAGCAAGGTTGCCAATTGGCTGAAACAAACGCTAATAGCGCCTTTTGCTGAGTTTTTTACCCGTAATGGGGTAAGACTCGCATTGTCGTTCCTTCTATTTATCTTTTTATTCAAAATTGGTGAAGCCTTTCTTGGCAGAATGAGTATTGTTTTTTATAAAGAAATAGGTTTTTCAAATAGCGATATAGGCACCTACTCAAAATTACTTAATTGGTGGGTGACTATTTTATTTTCACTTGCAGGAGGCTTGGTAAATATTCGCTATGGTATATACCGTGGGTTGATGACAGCTGGCATTGCTATGGCCGCATCAAATCTAATGTTTGCGTGGATAGCCGAAACCGGACCCGATGTGAAACTACTTGCAGCGGCCGTTGTCATTGACGGGTTTACAGCAGCATGGTCTACCGTGGCAATGGTAGCTTTCATTTCTCTTTTATGTAATCGAGCATTTAGCGCCACCCAATACGCGCTAATGGCTTCTCTAAGCGTTGCAGGGCGTACCTTTGTGGCTTCAAGTAGTGGCTTTGTGGTTGACTATTTAAACGGCAATTGGAGCCTATTTTTTATTATTACGGCCCTGATGGTGCTACCGAGTTTATATTTCCTTTACCGTATTCGGCATAAAATAAAAGCCTTAGAAATGCCACCTTTACCGACTAAAGGTTAATTGCATTAGTACTGCTGACTGCTATAGATAGTAGATGAGCGGGTTATCAAATATACTAAATGCGACACTTAACACTTCCCTGTAGTGGAACAAAGGTATGTAATAGGTGAACTAAGGGTATATAGACATGGAGTTAATATGCGCGAAAATACACCCCAAGGTATGTCCGCCAGGCGGCATTCTCTTATTGTTTTAGTATTACTCAGTATCACGCTGTGTGCATTTAGCTATGTTTATTTTATCCTTCATAAACAAGAGAAAATGCATGCCTCTCTCACTTCAGTGAACGGCATTGAAAATTCGCTTTACAACATAGAAAGGCAGATAGATAACTATTACCACTCTTTAGATGATGATGCCGCCAGCGTGTTACAACGCCACCTGCTTTCGCTAACAACAGAGGCAGATTACTATCTCTCTGATTATCTAAACTTCACTTCGGATAGCACGGCAAATAGCGCCGCGGTTAAATTTAGCCGAAGTAACATTAGCCAGCAAGAATTTCCCAGCTACCGAGACAGCCTTTCCACGAAAGACACTAATGCGCAGTTAGTCGGCTTACTAAACTTACTGCGTACCTTGGTACATGCCCCTAGCGCAGATGTGAAACGGCTGTTGATGGATGAACTGCCTCTTTCAACGATTATTACCCAGCTTCAGGTACAGGAACAAACGCTACTAAAGCGAGAGCACGCAGCCAAAGGTCATTTGCAGACAGCACTTGGGCTCACCCTCATTATTGTTTGCATAGGCATAATAAGTTACTGGCTGCTTGCTACTTCTCGCATTTTCAAATCAACCAGCGCGAATAAAGCTGGCGGGTTGGCAGCAGCCTATAGTCAAACTAACGAGGAGGTTTATACCGATTTAGATAGCGGCAAAAAGAAATTTCTTAGCTTAATGAGCCATGAATTTAGGGCGCCGATCAGTGCTATTATTACCGCTTTAGAGCTTATGCCTAATATGCCAGAGGCGCAACAGGGTAAGCTAATACAACAAGCCGAACTGTCATGTTATCGCTTGTTAAACCTCACTAACAACCTCCTCGATATTCTAAGCGGCGATGCCTCAGACACTATCGCACATAACGACATTGATTTAATTAGTTTACTTGACGAATGTATCTCACCAATTTCGGTACAGGTCAAAAATAACCAAGTGGAATTTGGTATGCATTGCAGTCATAGCGTACCGCAATACATTGAAGGCGATGCTGTATTAATTTCTAACGTACTTAAGAACGTGCTTGATAATGCGGTTAAGTTTACTGATAACGGCCTCATTGATATTAGTATTACGACACAGGTTAAAGATAAAAAGGTTTACCTTGTAGTTAAGGTTGTCGACTCTGGGGTAGGCATGGATGAAAAAGCCAAGAAGCAAATATTCAATCGATTTTACCGTGGGGATCACCCCCACAATCAACGCTATCCGGGAGCGGGTATTGGCCTTGCGGTAGTGAAAAAATCTCTCGAGCGTTTAGGCGGTACAATTGAAGTAAACAGTGAACCTGGGTTGGGCTCTGAGTTTACTGTACATATTCCTATTAGCCCTATCTCAGCGGCCAGCGAGCCGAAAAACCAAGTTAGCGGAGCACGCTTTGCTATTGTGGATGATTTGGAAATATCGCGTCTTCATATTCAAAATATTATTAGTAACGAAGGTTATACGAGTCGCTGCTTTGCATCGGGTTCTGACTTACTACAATTACGGGATGAGCTTCTTCAATTTACCGCGATTTTTATCGATTTGTATATGCCAGGTATGAACGGGGTAGAATTGGTGCGTACTCTCAATGCTATGTATGGAGAACGAACGCCTCCTATTATTGTGCTATCAGCAACCCCCGACATTGCCAATATTATTGCCGGTAGCGAGGTAGAGGTATGGCAATCGTTTGTGAAACCTATAGATAGAAATCGCATTATCGATACCCTACGACACTTAGTCCACCCGCGGGAATTCTCAGGCGAAAGCGTAACCAAAGCGCGTATTTTAGTCGTAGAAGATGAACCCATTAATGCTGAATTGGTAGAGAATATGATGCAGTGTATGGGTCATATTCCCACCACGGTTAATTCCGGAGAAGAGGCGATTATTGCGGCGAAGGAAAGCCGTTTCGACGCGGTATTGTTAGATATTAACTTACGGGATATGAGTGGCTTAGAAGTGGCGAGAATCCTAAAAGAGCAGTGGCCAGACTTACCCATTATAGCACTTACCGCCAATGCTCACAGGCGAGACAAAGAAGAAAGTGCGAAAGCCGGCATACGGTATCACTTGGTAAAACCGGTTACCTTTCAGGAGCTTAAAAACACCTTGCGACTTTCTCTTTTTCACCCTAGGGGGCGCTAACACCCCTACATACGATGTAGCTGGGTGGCAGAACAACTACTCTTCGTTTTCGCTAGATGTATAGATAGAATAGCGGTTGCGGCCCCCTTGCTTTGAGTCGTATAACGCTTTGTCAGCTTGCTCAAGCCATGCCAATGGGCTTTTAGCATCATGAGAGAATTCTGCTAACCCAAGACTTATGGTAAATCGAATAGTTTGCCCTTCGTGCTCCACTGGGGTGGCTTCGGCAAGGCGTCTTATACGTTGCGCAACGGTAGTGGCACAACTTACAGGCGAGTCGGTTAAGATAATGGCGAATTCTTCACCGCCATAGCGCCCCGCCAAATCGGTTTCCCGCACACAGCGTTTGATCAACGCAGCCAATGCTTGGATAACTTTGTCTCCTGCTTGGTGGCCATAGGTATCGTTTACTTTTTTAAAGTGATCGATATCCACCATCATGGCAGTGCTCGGGGTATCTTGACGTTTGGCTAATTTAAACGCTTGCTCAAATCGCTCTTGCCAATAGCGACGGTTAAATAACCCGGTGAGCCCATCGACTCGGCTGGCGGTTTTCAGTTCGTCATTTAAACGCGCCATGCCTCTTTTACTTAGCGCCTGATCGGTAACGTCATACACCATAATGCAAAAGCGCTCTACCGCGCCGTCATCATTGACAAGGGGCACCATAGTAACGTTTTGGTACATATCTGTGGCATCACAGGTAACAGGCCTGTTAGCACCAAATTTAAATAGATACTGGCGCTGCTCCCAAATAATAAATACCGGGCTACGTAAATTAAAAACAGGGCCAGACTTAACCCGCATCCAGCCTTCATCTATTTCCGGGAAGTGGTTGAAAATAAGATCGCCGATTATCGCCTTCGGCGCAATGGATGCATGGTTTTCCATAAATTTATTCCATACCTCCACACGAAAGTGTTTATCAAGCACAACAATGCCTACGTCGATGGCATCAATTAACTCAGCGGGAATTGAGTGGGGGCTTGCGGGGTTTTCCATTATTTGTGCTCCTTGTTTACACCAACGAGGCGGGAATAAATTTCATCCATCGCTTTATCGGGGAACAACAACAAGAGGTCAAAAGAAATATTGCGGGCTTTAATTGCGTAACCTATTTCTACCGCCATCACCTTACCCCATTTCTTCACGTTGTCGCTTAGCAAAGCCGCAAGTCCTTGGTGTTGCCCAAGTAATACTGGGTGAGTAAGGCTGAAAGAAAGGTCTAATTGCTCGGCTAAGCCATTTAAACAGGCGCCCGTTAATATATTAGAGACATCCATTAGCGCTTCGAGTTCGACGTTACCTGACGATTCGTAAGTATCATACTTCAAAAGCTCTACAATATTTTGTGTGTTGGTATCGTTAAAGATAACCAGCGCTTCGCCGCGGATCCCGCCGCTTACAAAGCCTTTTGATACCGCAGAAACACTTTCGTTTTGGTTTATTTCTGCTATCGCCATTGATAACTCGTTACTTTCTAACAAGTTAACATTTGGAATGGGGAGATCGATAAATTCACCTAGCAACTGCGCTAGGTTTTCGCCTGCACGGCCCATCGCAATGTTTACCATTTCGCGATAGGCATCCAGTTTTTCGTCAAACGGTGCACTGGTTGGTGCCATACTTTCTACATGGCGGTTATCAGCACTGATATCTCCATTATAGATACCGTAAGCGGCTAGAATCTCAGACAGCTTCTCGTTGTCTATTGGCTTACGGATAAAGTCTATCGCGCCTAAACTCAGCATTTTCGCGCGCGCTTGCGCTTGAACATCGCCCGAAACCACAATTACCATACAGGGTAAATCGTGCTGACGAATTTGCGCCATAGTTTCATAGCCATCCATGACTGGCATGTTTAGATCAAGAAAGAGTACGTCCCCCTTTCCTGCACGTATTAGCTCGAGCGCCTCTTCACCATGCTCAGCAAACGCTATCTCAACATCCCAACCATCTGGAATGCAGCGCGCCATTTGACGTCTTGCAAAACCCGAGTCATCGCAGATTAAAACATGCATAGTCACATTGTCTCCTTAGATAGCAACGGGGGCTTTAATGTGAGGATGGCATTGGTAGTTCTCTAACGTAAAATCGTCAATACTAAACCCGAAGATGTCATCTACTTTTGGATTCAACTTCATGGTAGGCGGAGCATAGGGCGTACGACTTAGCTGCAGCTCCACTTGCTCTAAGTGGTTGCTGTATAAATGTGCATCGCCAAGCGTATGGATAAAATCGCCCGGTGCTAAATTACAGACTTGCGCTACCATCATTGTTAGTAACGCATAGCTGGCGATATTGAAAGGTACACCGAGGAAAATATCACCGCTACGCTGGTATAGCTGACAGCTCAGCTTTCCATCTAACACGTAAAATTGGAATAACGTATGGCAAGGGGGTAATGCTTGTTTCCCCATCGCCGCGTTTTCTTTTGGAGAATAATTGGTATCGGGCAGCACCGCCGGATTCCACCCGCTAACGATGAGTCGGCGAGAGTCAGGATTAGTTTTAATTTGTTCGATCACTTCAGCGATTTGATCTACTGATGTGCCGTCTCCGCGTTCCCAACTGCGCCATTGGTGACCATAAATCGGACCTAATTCACCGTCATCTGTGGCCCACTCATCCCAAATTCGTACGCCATTTTGTTTTAGGTACGCAATATTGGTGTCGCCTTGAAGAAACCATAGAAGCTCGTGAATAATCGACTTTAAGTGACACTTTTTAGTGGTAACAAGAGGGAAACCTTCTTGTAAGTTAAACCGCATCTGGTAACCAAACACGCTTAAAGTACCCGTTCCTGTTCGGTCTTCTTTCTTTACGCCATTGTCTCGAACATGGCGCATTAGGTTAAGATATTCTTTCATTATTCTTCTTATATCTTGCTGTTTTCAACATGTTTGCTACTGCGCTTATAAGCCCAAAAAATGAGGCCTAGCCCTAATATTATCATGGGCAGACACAGTAATTGTCCTTGGCTCAGCCCCATTGAGTACAAACCAATATGGGCATCGGGCTGCCTAAAGTATTCGACAATAAATCTAAAACTACCATAGCCAAGCAAAAATAACCCACTTACTGCCCCTGTTGGCCGCGGTTTAGCAGAATAAAGCCACAATATGACAAATAGTACGACACCTTCTAACGCAAATTCATATAGCTGCGAGGGGTGACGCGGAACATTCCCTGCATTTGGAAAGATAATCGCCCAAGGCACATCTGTTGTGCGCCCCCATAACTCTGCATTTAAAAAATTACCAATACGCCCTGCGCCCAAGCCAATAGGCACCAATGGCGCGACAAAGTCGCCCACCTGCAAGAAGGTACTTTTCATTCGTTTTGCCTGCCACAGCAAGGCCGCTAAAACTCCTAGCAATCCGCCGTGAAACGACATTCCTCCCGCCCATATTTTAAACAAATACAAAGGGTTATCAAGAAACATAGAAAACTGGTAGAAGAACACATAGCCCACTCGCCCACCGATAATTACACCGACAAAGCTCCAGAACAATAAATCGCTTAATTGGTCTCGCGTCCACTTCGTTTGTGATAAGCGCTTTTGCGCTAACAAATAGGCGGCGACGAAGCCCACTAAATACATGACCCCGTACCAACGTACGCTTAACGGCCCAATGCTAAAAATAACTGGGTCGATACTTGGAAAAACCAGATAACTGCTTTCAACCATATGTTTATTCTAATCCTGAAATCATTTTAATGCTTACTACTACCAGTAAACAGGCCAGTATTGCCTTTAACACCTTGGTGTTCACTCTTTGCCCTAATTTCGCGCCAAGCGAGGCTGTAAATACAGATGTTGCCACAATACCAGCAGTTGCCGGTAAAAATACATAGCCTAAGCTCCCTTCCGGTAGCCCAGGTTTACTCCACCCTGTGGCGATAAAACTCACAGTGCCAAAAATAGCGATAATTAAGCCACTAAATGCCGCGCATCCTATCGCACGGCGTATATTTACTTTAAACCACACCAAAGCTGGAACCAATAAAGCGCCCCCGCCTATACCCATAAGGGCGCTAACAATTCCGGTACCGGCGCCTATGCCACCTAACGATAAAGGAGTGGCCGCATTGTCTGACGTCTTCTGTTTACCAAACACCATTTGCAAGGCAATTATGATAACCAGTACCGCAAAAATATCTTTTAACAATACACCGGAGATATGGCTGGCAACCTGTGCCCCCACAATAGCCCCCATAGCTACCCCTACGCCCGTATAAAGCACTAAAGGCCGATGAATATTACCTAGACGATAGTGGGCAAGCGCTGAAGCCGAGCCGGTAAAGATAATCGTCGACAAGGAAGTGGCGATGGCCACGGGCATTACGTTTTCAGTTGTCATTCCCGCGAAATGGATAAGCATATAGGACAACATAGGCACAATGATAAGCCCCCCGCCTATACCTAACATACCGGCGAGTAACCCCACTATGAGGCCAAGAGCTAAACAACTTATAAATATCACTACCACGGGTTCCATTGTGCTTCCTTGTTTAACACGAATAAGGGTATCACAACACCTCCCCGCTTTACTTTACTTTACACGACCGTTAGCAACCCCAATAAGCTAAGCACCTGCGCGGATAAGCCCACCTAAACCTTTCGTTTCCAAATACTCATTAAGATGGCTAAAAACCTCTTCATGACTAATAGAGGTTAGCGCGAGCGCTAATAGTTGTTTGCTCTCTTCTAACGTAACTTTTCTTATTAACCAATTTATCTTGCGCAAATTAAACGCACTCATACTCAGCTTTCGATAGCCCATGCCCATCAATAAGATTGCCCCGGCTGGCTCACCGGCGATTTCGCCACAGATAGTTACCGGAATATTGTTATTGTTGGCTTGTTGTACTATGTCGTATAACGCGCCAAGCACTGCGGGGTGATAGCTGTTGTATAAGCTTGCTACTCGCGTATTGTTTCTATCTACTGCTAGCAAGTATTGGGTAAGATCATTACTGCCCACGGAGAAAAAGTCTACATGCTTAGCAAGCTGAGGTAGCTGGTATAATACTGAGGGAACTTCTAACATGATACCAAGCTTCGGACGGTTCGGACGCTCCCCCGTTTCATGCACTTCATCACAAATTTCTAAGTAAGCCTGATTTATCAATCGCTTCGCTTCTTGCACTTCGCCAACCGTTGAAATCATTGGTAACATAATTTGTAGGTTTTTAAAGCCTATGCTGGCGCGCAGCATAGCGCGCACCTGAACCAAAAATATTTCGGGGTGATCCAGTGTAAGTCTTACTCCCCGCCAGCCTAAGAAGGGGTTTTCTTCGTTTATAGGAAAATAGGGAAGTGGCTTATCGCCGCCCACATCGAGGGTACGCATGGTAATGGGAAGATTAGGCGCCGACTCTAATACCTGACGATATAACTCCACCTGCTCTTGTTCAGAAGGAAAGCGCTCTCTTAGCATAAAGGGAATTTCGGTGCGGTATAAACCAATACCCGAGCCTATCCCATCAGCGTTAGATTCGACATCTGCCGACAGCCCTGCATTGATGTACAACGACATCCTACACCCATCAACACTTTCGCAGGGTTGCCCTGCTTCTGCATCGATTCGCTCGGTGATCGCAGACTCTTCTTCAATAAGCTGGGTAAATTCGGCCTTTATATTTCGTTCTGGCGAAATAATCACTTCACCGGCATAACCGTCGAGCAGTATCTCCTTTCCTTCTAACAGCGATGGCGAGACACTCTGACATCCCATAACCGCAGGCACACCCATAGCCCTAGCGAGAATAGCAGCATGTGAGTTATTCGACCCACGAATAGAAATAATACCTTTAAGATGCTGACGTGGAAATTCGGCAAGCATTGTGGCCGATACTTCTTCAGCCACTAAGATACTGGGTTGGATAGCTTGGCGCTCTTCGTTTACCTTACCATTAGCCTCAATTAAGATGTTGGCCAATATGCGGTCGGAGAGATCGACAATATCAATCGCCCGTTCTTGCATATAAGGGTCATCCATCGCTTGAAAGCGCGCAGCATAACCGTCCACAACCATTTTAAGCGCTGACCCTGCTTCCCAACCTTCACGTATTTTTTCTTCTACTTCGCGCCCTAGGCTATTGGCGTCTAGTAATTGGTGATAAAGCTGAAATATTGCCTTAACATCATCAGGTATGCCTTCATCAAGACGATGAGAAAGGTTATCTACATGTTCGCGGGTAACTTCAACCCCTTTGCGATACAACTGAATTTCTGTGGCAGGGGAAGCGCTTCGTTTTATGACGTAATTTTTTAAATTAACCGATTTGTCTGGGGCAAAGCCCACGCCTATAGCCAGACCAGGCGAGCCAGCGATACCACGTACATTCTTTTGTTGAACAATAGTTTCAATACTAGAAGTATTGTTCAGTGCCCCTCGTATATCTGCATTGGTAATTTCCAAGGCTAACTGGGCGGCTAAGGTAACCAAGAAGGCTTCTTCATCTTCGCTGAAGCGGCGCATTTCACTTTGCTGCAACGTAATCACGCCAAGAACTTTGCGCTGATGGATAATCGGCGTCCCTAAAAACGCATTGTAGTTGTCTTCTTTTACTTCGGGGTAATGTTTAAAGCGAGGATGATGTTGGGCATTCGCAATGTTAAGCGGCTCTTCTCGCTGACCGACTAATCCAATGAGACCTTCAGCATACCCGATGCGCACTAACTCTACGGCATCGGGGTGTAACCCATCGGTGGCTTTAAGGGTGAAAACTTGTGCCTCATCATCGGCTAAATAAATAGAGCACGAGTTCACGCCTAAGGTTTGTTTAACCCTAGAGGCTAGGCGAAATAAGGCGGTATCGAGCGCAGGAATACGGTTCATTTCCTGCACTATTTGCTTCAATGTGGTTAGCATTGCGCCGGTTTTTCCCTGAGTCGCCACCTAATACTCCTTCACTTATCCGCGTCGGCGCTTTTTACCACGACGTTGCGATGTACTGTGTTGACGTTGTTGAGGTCGCTGCTGGTTTGCCATCACTACAGGCGCAAACTCTTTCATCACCCTTCGATATACGTCCCGTTTAAACGACACTACATTTCTGATGGGGTACCAGTAGCTTACCCAACGCCAATCGTCAAATTCCGGGTGGCCCGTTTTCAATACATTCACGTCCCGCTCATTACAGTCTAACTGCAGCAGGAACCATTTTTGTTTCTGGCCTATACAGACCGGATTGCTCCCCTGACGAATTAACCGTTTAGGTAGCTTATATCTAAGCCAATTTCGCGTAACACTTAAAATGGTGACATCTTTCGATGTCAGCCCCACTTCCTCGTACAACTCGCGAAACATCGCTTGTTCGGCAGATTCCCCTTCATCAATTCCGCCTTGAGGGAACTGCCATGAATGTTGGCCATAACGCCTTGCCCAAAATATTTGACCCATTTTGTTGCAAATCACTATGCCCACATTCGCACGGAATCCATCGGCATCTATCACATAGACTCCCGGGCACACTATACTTTTATATTCTTGCATTCTTCCATAATATATACAGCATTCAAAGCATTAATCGAAATACATGCTTTTCTTGACCAAATAACTGAGCTTTTTATGCGTCCACCAACAACGCCACCCTCTTCTCCTGTCGATTTACTCGACCGCTGCAGCGCCATCGCAGGTCTATCGTTAGGCGAGCTAGCCGAGCTCGCTGAAGTTGCTATTCCTGCAAACTTACAACGACACAAAGGCTGGCCGGGCATGCTAATTGAAAAGTGGCTAGGCGCAACAGCGGGCTCTAAGCCGCAACAAGACTTTCCTGAGCTTGGTATTGAGCTTAAGACCATTCCTATTGATGGGAACTTTCGTCCTTTAGAGACGACATATGTGTGCTTCGCCCCCTTGTTGATGCAACCGGGCATTACATGGCAAACCAGTAATGTAAGAAACAAACTGCAACAGGTTTTATGGTTGCCGGTGGAAGGCGACAGACAAATTCCCTTAGCACAGCGCCGGGTGGCGAGTGGTTTTTTTTGGCAGCCCGATGAGCAACAAAACGCTATATTGCAGCAAGACTGGGAAGAGTTAACCGAGCAAATTTTAATGGGACAGGTGGAATCAATTACCTCACGCCAAGGTATTGCTCTACATATTCGCCCAAAAGCGGCAAACGGTAAGGTACTTACCGACGCCCTTGACGCAGAAGGGCAACGCATTAAAACGCGGCCCCGGGGCTTTTACCTGCGCAAATCTTTCACTGAACATATTTTGTTTAACGCATTCTCGTAAAATATTGGGTTATGCGTGAGCTTTAAGTGTCGGCAAGATGTGCTAGTGCCCCCTCTTTACTGGTTGTTCTTAAAGTGCTTTACCATAACTTCACCTAAGAATTTATCCGAATTAAGGCCTAAGCGTTTTGCCACGTTAGCAATGTTGGTATCAGTTCTTAACAACACCTTCTTGGCATAATCGAGTCTGTATTGATACACAAACCGGCGGAAGTTTTGTTTACGTTCAACTTGCAAGGCTAGCGCTAAGCTAGTGGCATCTAGCTCAGCCCGCCGACAGAAGTCGGTTAATGTTAACCCTAATTGTTTATAGGCTTTGCTATCTATCATGGTTCTTTCAGCGCGCGCTATGGCTGCGCACATTTCAGCAGAAGTAAGACCCCCAGCATTAAGCCGTTGATAATCTAGCGGTGAGGGGGAGGTTTTTAGCGGCTTAGTTAAACAAAACAAAGCCACCAGTAGCGGCAAACCGAGAATAAAGTGAAACAAACTTTGCCAATAGGGTATGGAGAAAAAGCCAAAGGTTGCTGCTGTTACTAGCAGTATCCCCATAAAGGCTACCCCTACGGTGCTGCCCATAATACCTGTCACCTTTCGGATGCGAAAATCGTGGGGATCAACCACTTGGTATGACAGGTAACGATGATACATTTGTAGTTGTTCGGTAATTAAGATGCCTAACAAGAGCACACTAAAGCCCGTTAATAGCGGTGTAATATAAGCTGGCCATAAAATGAGTGGAGCGCCAATTGGCGAAGAAACTAACCACGCTGATTTTTCAACTGACGGCAACAACAATACCGTGCTTTGCAATAACAGGGTTACCACTAAGGGCCCCCATAACCACCACCGCCACTTAGGCGCGGCAACAAGCTTAGGTAGTACCACACGGTATATCGCACTTATCAGTAGAACAGCAAATACATCAGATAAGCCGAACAGATGCGACAATGATGATAGTTGCCACATGCGTAACCACTCATCGAGCATAAACAGCGGCCAACTCACAATTGCCATCAGCAGCCAAACGGCATTTGTTAGGCGCCGACTATAATAAATAAAACGCCCCACAATGACTACATAGCCTACTAACATGGCATATAAAGCGTAGTGAAATACTGACTCTAAACCCATATCCAATACTTCCTTGTCAGTGTTTTCATTGCTTACCAATAAATATCTTTTTGCATAGCGACTGAACGTGTACGCTCCATTACTTTGATAAGCGTTGTAAGCTTGTCACTGGTCCATTTACTTAATTCAGCTTGGTTTTCTAACTCAGCTTCCTGCACAGCCTGACGTAACATCAGCAAGGCGTTAAGCTCATCGATACCGGTAAGTAAATCTAGCCACGGCGCTCTAAAGTTGCCTCTTTCTTCAACAAATAAGTCACCTAATAAAAAGCCACTCCATAAGGTTTGTCGTAACATTACCTCTACGGCCGAGTAATTGGATGGCCCCATAGGTTTATTCACTGGCATACTTTGCTGTACCGTTTGCCACCCCTGCGAAAGCCAGCCTTTGGCATGCTCTAACACGGGTAGTTGATATCCTGTGGCAGAATCGCGCCAGGGTTGCTTACTGATTATATCTATGGCGTTTAGTTTAATTTCGGTAGCCATGGCGTCAAAAAACAAGCTTGCTGGATCATGCGCATGAACCAACCCCGCCTTGCGGCCCTGCAGGTAACTTACAATTCCCGCATGCTTAGTAAGGGTTTTGTAAAAGAGGCTTTTTTTGGACAATAAATAACGCAAACTTTGTAAGTCGTCTTGCCATGCCCATTGTTGTGCATAGGCTATTAGCTTTCTGTGTAATGCGAGTAATTCAGGGCACTGTAATACAGGCAAGTAGAGAGACACACTTTGCAGGAGTAACCGTATACTCTTGGCGACTTCGCTGAGCATTTTAATAGAACCGGTTTCGATAAATAAATGCTCGTGATGCTGCCAATGTGCAAGTGCTAATTGAATAGCGCGAGAAAATGCTTCTTCAGTGGTGGTTTCTGTGGAAAGGGCTAAGAAATCGGGCAGTGGTCGTATTTTGGCCGTTAAACCGTGTAATAACTGATAGCCTTGCGCCGCTTTAGAAACATCACTTAGGCGCACATCCATCACTTGATTAATCAATTGCGCTAACACAAATAAACTATCTATCTCGCCTTCTTGTAATTCAAGCTCTATCTCATTGATCGCTGAATTTGCTTTGTTAGTTATGGCTTGTCCACAATCTAACACTACTTCAACACGACTATTTTGTACTTCGACCACATAAGCGTGACGGGTAAAGTGAGTACTAAATTGTCGTTCTAGCACGTCATTGTCTTTTACCGTCCAGCCGTCTGGCCACACCTTGCTGTCAAACAACGCTAGGTTTGGGGTTGGCTGTTCAAGCGGAACATTGTATTCGGCGCGCTGGTGTAAGCCACCGCTTACTTTACCATTGGTTTTTAAGGTTTGCTCATACTCACCGTTATTTCCACGAACCCGAAACCCCATTTTATGTTGTTGAAAGTCATGCTGCGGGGTGTCGTAATAATCGTTCTCAAGGCGCATTTCGTGGTGGGAGATCAACGCCACATTATGCTTTTCAAATAAGGGTAACACCTGGCTAGAAAATGCTTGGTGGGCATCGTGATGAGAAACAAACTTCAATTCGATTTCAGACATAATTGTGCGCAGACACCTTTTGTTATATTACAACCTTACCTGTGCGATTAGGGTTTCGCAACGCCCTGTATGATAGCGTATCCCACAAACTAAAATTAGACAAAAGTGGAACAAACTTGCCTTTATGGCGGTCAACCAATACCATCTTCATGTTTTAGACGAGTATTTGGACTACCTATGATTCGAAAGTGGTTATCTTTTGCCCTTTTTGCATGCTCATGCCAGGCATTTGCCTTGCAAGATACACCCCCGTTAGAAGCCTCGTCGTCACATTATATTCGTGACGATTTGTTTATTTTCATGCACACAGGCCCCAGCCGCAATTACCGTATTCTGGGCTCTGTTGAAGCTGGTACGCCGGTTACTGTACTAGGTAGCGATAGCGATACCGAGTACACTCAAATTAAGGATAATCAAGACCGTACGGGATGGGTGGAGTCGAAGTTTGTGACCACGACTATGTCACAATCTGAACAGTTACCTATGATCAGCGAACAGCTAGCCGACAGCCAAGCGAACCTTCAGCAGGTACAGCAGGAAAACGCGCGCTTACGCCAGCAACTTAATGATGCACGACAAAAAGTAACGCAACTCACAACACAGACTGAACAACAAGCCAGCGAAGTCTCTCGTTTGACTGCACAGGTTGAGCGTGCCGATAAAGACGAGTTAGTAACATGGTTTACACGTGGCGGTATGGTGGCAGGCGCGGGTATTCTATTAGGCGTATTTCTTACCTATTTACCCAAAAAGCGCAACCGTAGCAAAGAGTGGATGTAACACCTGAAATCGAACTCGGCTAAGTCAGGGTTAAAACATAGAAGTTTAAAAGGGGAAGCAGAACGCTTCCCCTTTTGTAGTTTACTCTGCTCATAAAAACCGCGAGGGGCCAGTAAAGGTTATTTCGGCAACTGATTTACAGCGTGCATAGCTAAAACCACTGTATAGCCTTGCTTGCTGTGTTCTGGGTGATATCCCCAATTTAATTTTTGTGTCAGTTTGTCGATGAGCTTCAAGCCAATACCAAACCCTTCTCCCATTTCTGCACCTTTAGGGGATAAATAGGATGAAGAGGCAGGGTTATCTTCAAAATTAGACACTATTAGCGTATCTTCCGTTAGTGATATGACCACCTTACCTTGATAGGTATGTTGAAATGCGTTGCGAATAACGTTGCCTATGACTATTTGCGCGGCGGTTGCTGGCATCGCCTTAACACAGTGATCTAAATTTAGTGTTACCGATACAGATTTTCCTTGCAACAAATACATCAAATCATCAACTAACGTTTTCACCAAGGTAGCAACATCTACCTCACTAATCGCAAGTTCATTACCGTTCTCGCGCCCTAACCAAAGTAATGTTTCAGTAAGATCTGCCATGGTTTTAGCGGCGCTATCTATGCGCGACACGGCATTTCGGCCTTTGCTATTTTCTACATCGACCACTCTATACAATAATTCAATACTGCTTCGCACCACTGCGATAGGGGTGCGGAGCTCGTGACTGGCATGGTTAACAAATTCACGTTCTCGCTCAACGGTTTGCTTCACCCGCTGTAAGCTACTGTGAATAATAGTAGCTAAGGCATTTAATTCTGTGTAACGGAAGTCTGGTATAGGCTTATCTAGATGGCTTTCGTCAAGGCTTGCGGCCCAAGCCTGTAACGACTCAACAGGCCGAGACACCGAGCGTAACAACAGTAAAAGTGCGATTGAGAAGGCAACAAGCGCAGCAACACCCACCAAAATGCTATGCATCTGGTGGTTAATTCTAAAGCGCTTTTCAGTTTCTATTGGCGGCGCAGTAAAACGCTGAGAAACATACACTTTTTGGCCATTTGGTTGCGGTACCATAACCAAAAATGATGCCGAGAGGGGACGTTCAAATATATTTGGCTTATAAATTTTTTTCATCAGCGCTCTGGGCGTTATAAACGCTTGAGGAAAGCTCTCTTTTATAACCTCAGGTACATCTTCATATGTCGCTGCTATATGGTATTCTAAAATTTTAGTAGGCTTGCCGGGCGTCACTTGCACGCGTTTTGCGGCTTGCATCATGCTGGTTCTTAGCATGCCATCCATACCATCTAAAAAACTGTCAGCGGATTGAATCGAAAACAATACGATAATTACGCTTCCTACAGCAAGGAGCGTTAACATTACGAACTTTCTTAAGCTTAAGCGCAAACCTTCAACCATCCGTGGTCTCCGTAGTTAAATAAAAGCCGGCGCCGGGGCGCGACAATATATGTGCTGACGCCTTGGCCTGCGTAAGGGCCTTGCGTAAGTGGTGCATGTGTACTTTCAACGCATTGCTTTCCGGCGCATCTTCGCCCCACGCCGCCTCCACCAGCTTCTCCCGTGGCACACTGTTGCCTTGTGCGCGCACTAAACACTTAAGTAACTCATAGGTAATTGGACTTAATTTTATTGGCCTACCTTCTACCTCTGCAACCTGTGGCTTGATCGTAAGGGTAAGATTAGCGAACCTTAGTTGGTTCACGTTGCTAGAGCGCCGATTTGCCAATGCGCCTACACGGGCAACTAATTCAGCCATGGCGAAAGGCTTAACTAAATAATCATCAGCGCCTTTGTTAAACCCCGCCAGCTTGTCTTCTAACTGGTCTCGCGCGGTTAACATTATGACGGGGGTGTCGTCGCCTTCGTTACGTATGTGTTCACACACACTTAGGCCGTCCATCCTTGGCAGATTAATATCTAAGACTATCACGTCATATTGATTGGCCTGTTGAAAGTGGGTTGCGGCGATGCCATTAGCGGCATGATCACATACCATATCTTCTAGCTCGAAATAATCGAGGATGTTGCCCGCCAAACCTAAATCATCTTCTACCAATAACACGCGGTTCATGCTGTCCACCTAGTTAACTGCCTGCAATAACTTGTCTTTCCCTTGCTTGCTAAGATGAATCAAATCTTCATAAATTAGCAACAGTGCGGGGATAAGCAGTAAGGTTATAGCTGTGGCAAACAAAATGCCATAGCCTAATGAAGCCGCAGCAGGGATAAGAAATTGCGCTTGCACTGAGGTTTCGCCCAAAATGGGGTATAGCCCCACAAAGGTAGTTATAGAGGTTAATAGTACCGCACGTAAGCGACTGGTACAGGCCTCTATTACCGCTTCTTTAAGTTGCATACCTTCCTTTCGAAGCGCATTAAAACGAGAAACCAGCAATAGACTGTCGTTTACCACTACCCCACTTAGCGCCAATATCCCGTTAAGTGACAAAATGCTTAGCATAAGCCCATTCGACCAGTGCCCGATAACAGCCCCCACAATACCAAACGGTATTGCGGTCATAATAATAAGCGGTTGCACATAAGATTTTAGCGGTATTGCAAGTAGCGCAAAAATAGATAACAAGGCTAATATAAAGACACTTTGCATGGAGCTTTGCGTTTCCGCCTGTTGTTCAGCCTCCCCTGCAAAATACATTGAAAGGTCGGGGTATTGCCGTTTTAGTGTAGGCACCAAATCGCTCTGTAGCTGATTTACTAGTTCAGTTGAGGTAATAGTATCACTGTATACCGAGGCACTTACTTTCAGTGCTCGCAAACCGTCAATGCGCACAACTTGTTTTTGCTGCACATCGGGGATCATGGTTGCGACCACACTAAGTGGAACTACCGTTCCATCGTCAAGCCTTACCCGTGTGTCCAACACATCCGAAGGGTTCATACGATCTTCTTCAGGATAGCGCACCCTTACTTTTACTTCGTTTTTATCGCGTAGATAACGCTGAACTATTTCGCCTCCAAAGGCTTTAAGTAACTGTTGCGATAGACTGCGTGTATCCATGCCCATAGCGCGGCCTTGCGGCGTTAGTTCAAAGCGCATCATAGCTTCGCCCGGGGTTAATGATGTTTCTATACCGTACACGCCATCAATATTTGCCAGCGCCTGTTGAAAAGCGTCATTCGCGGCGGTTAGCGTGTCATCATTAATGCTTTTCAGTTCAACCTCAAACGCACCAACCATCTCTCTACGCGATTGAATTTTCAGCTTTTCAACCCCTTCTAAGCTGCCGACGATCTCGTTCCATTTAGCTGACAGCATATCTAAGGTATAGGGTTTTTCATCACTAAGTGAAATGGTAATAGTGCCACTTTGATCGCCACTTGCACTTACCTGCAGGCTTTTAATTCCTGTGCCTTGTGCGCCAACCTCTTCTATTAAGGCGGCGTCAGCTTGTATAGCCGCGCGTTCTAAGGTCAACAAGTTACGCTCCGTTTGGCCAAAGCTTGCATCACTGTATAACGACATATTTGCCGTTACTGTGTCGCCCTGCATACTCGGGAAAAAGCCCACCCGAACCGCGCCGGTTAGCGGCAGACTCATCACCACAACGAAAAGCGCTATAAATAAGAATACGGCAGCATAGCGATACGTAATAGTGGCGTTTAATACTGGCTGATAGATACGTTCATTGAACCATTGAAGGCTATCATCCGCTTTATCTTGCACATTACCCCAAATACGCGCGATGCCTCGCTGGGGCGTTTTTTTGGTCGGCAAATGCGCCAAATGTGAAGGTAAAATAAGCTTTGACTCAACCACCGAAAGCAATAAACAGATGGTTACTATCATGCCAAATTGTGAATAAAGCTTACCTAACCCCCCAGACACATTTGAAAGTGCAAAGAAGGTTGCCACTGTGGTTAATACCCCAAATAGGGTAGGAATAGCCACTTTGTGGGTACCTGCAATAGTATTTGCTAAAGTATCTCCGTAGCGCCTTCGTGTGGCATAAACACTCTCCCCCACTACCACAGCGTCATCTACCACAATACCTAACGCCATAATGAAACCAAAGGTCGTCATTTCGTTAAGCGTCATCCCCGTATAGGAATCAGTCATAAAGTAGAGCGTACCGAAGAAAATGAAAGGCAAGCCTGCAGCCACCCAAAACGCCACCCTCAAATTAAGAAACAGCGCCAGCGTTATAAACACCAACACTATTCCCATTGCCGCATTACTGGTTAATAGCGCTAGGCGCTCTGTAATAAGGGTACTTTTGTCATACCAAGTCTCAAGCTCTACCCCTGCTGGTAATAGCCCGCGTTCATGCCACTCATCCACCACTTCATGGGCTTGCTCGACCATTTTGGTGATATCGCCATACTCATCCATAAGTATTTGTATGCCATAACCGTTTTGGCCATTGTAACGAGACATAGCATAACTATCGTCAGCAAACATATCGGTTACGGTGGCCACATCACCTACCGTTAAAATTACCCCGTTACTACTGGTAACAAGAGGAATACCGGCAAAATCTTTTGCATAGTAGGCCTGCTCTGATGCCTTCAGGCGAATGACTTTCTCTTTATTACGTAAACTTGTTGTGAGGGCTGTATTTGACTCCTGGTTAATTGCATCAGCCACATCCGAAAACGTTAACCCGTATGCTTGTAGCTTGGCTTCATCTATTTCTATAGACATCATAGGGTTAATAAAATTAGCGGCGTTGACCTCCCGAATATCATTTTTAGCCAATAGATCACGTTCAAGCTGTTGTCCAAGATATTGTAACGTAGCATGGCTAGCATCACCGTACAGTTGCACCCAAATAGCATGCTCCTGCCGCCGCGCTTTTTCTATTACCGCGGTTTCAGCATCTGAGGGGAAATTGTAGATACTGTCCACTTCCGTTTTTATGTCGTTGAACAGTACATCAAGATCGTATTCGGTCTCTTTTTCTACCTGTACTGTACTGCCGGTCGCATTTGAGGTGGAGGTAATCCGCTTTATACCGGGAACCGCTTCCAATGCATTTTCGATTTTAATTGCGATACCTTCTTCGGCCTGCTCTGCGTCTCCGCTTTCATAGGTCATGGAAATGGTGACAAAGCGAGGCTCCATACTCGGGAATGCTTCTTTTCGAATATCGTTCATCGACACGATACCTAATACAATTAGGCTCACCATCAATAAGTTTGCAGCAACGGAGTTATTAGCGAACCACGCGATAATGCCTTTATGTTGATTCACAGCCCGCCCCCTTCAACCACAGGGTTAACCGGCGTATTTTCAAGGTAACTGCTAAGCGGACGTATTACTATTAAGGCGTCATCAAATTCTGCATAAGGGCGAATATACGCATAGCCTTCATACTCAAACAGCACCGTGGGGGTGAACTTTGCAAGCTGACTTGTAGTGTTGTCCACGTACCAGACTTCTTGTTGCTGTGAAATAGCAGAAGATGGTATACGCCATACGTCGTTAAGTTCACGCCCTTCAATAATGGCCGTAACAAAGCTACCAAAATGCAAAGGCGAGGTGTGTTCAAGAGGATGCTCTATCACTACAACAGCATTACGCTGGCGTGTGGTTTCATCTTGATGTTGCTCTATACGCTCTACGTGCCCCTGCCACGAACGTGTATTACTGGTATCGGTAAGTGTTACCGCCCAGTTAATAATACCGTCTGCTGAGACTGTGGGTAGTTGCAGCCATTGGCTTGGTGATAACGCCACCGCTATTTCTGCTGTATCAGTAGAAAACAGGGTCGCAACTTCCCCACCCACCTGCACTATACTCCCTGGGCTCACTTCACGACTCACAACAAGCGAATTAAATGGTACGGCTAACTTACTCGCCGCTAGGTCACGTTTTGCTTGCGCGAGGTTTTCCTGCGCTTCTTTTAATGCCGATTTTGCCGAGGTGAGTTGCGGGCCTCGATGTACCAGCGGAGAATCGGGTTCTCCATCTAAACCAGACCTTGCCCATTCATCTTGTGCTTGCTGACCTTGCAAACGTTCCTCTTCTAATGCTACCAAAGCGGCGTCATAGTTTGCCTGCGCACTCGCTAGGGCCGCGTTATAGTCGGTAGGGTCGATAACTGCTAACGACTGCCCTTGCGTTATTGTACGACCGGTTTCAAATTGCTCACTAATACTCACAATTTGCCCGCTAACTTGCGAGACAAAGGACAAACTGTATTTAGGTTGCACCACGCCATACCCCTTTACCTTGGCGTTATAGGTTTGTTTCGACACTGCAACTACACCTATCTGCGCTACCTGACTAGTGGTATCGTTACCGGCTTTTGCTCTATTTGGTCGCTCGCGGCCTTGGTTTAATTTGTCAGGCCTAGCCTTTGCACTTGGCTCGTTTTGTGGCGCCCCCCCGGTAGACTTCATACCTTGAGGGCCTTCATCACTGACTTCACGCGGCATTTTGTTGGCATTAGCTTTGTTAGGTTTAGCCCCAGACACGTTCGCTGATGGTGGGCCCCCTGGGCGGCCGCCTTTTGCATTGCTGCCCATTTGCACCATGACAAAGCCAATCGTAAGCACGATGGTTAACGCGGCGATTAGCGTAATTATGATCTGTTTTTTTCTCATTGTGACACTCCAAGGCCTAGTGCTAGTCCTAAGTCGATTCTGTTTTGTAGTTGGGATGCGTGAAGTTGTAATTGCTGCGCTTGTAAGTTAAACCGTGTGTTGTACACAGATAACAAGTCAAGAATATCGATAAGACCTTGTCTATATTGGCCTTTCGCTGTGTCTGCGCTGCGTGTAGCATTGTCTAAAGCTTGTTCGGTATAGCGCCGCTGTAAGGTTAAGCTACGTTCGTTATCAAGGGCATCTTGGGTTTCTTTTACAGCTTGCAATAAGGTTTCTCTGTATTGCCACCACGCATTTAACGACGCCAATTCCGCGTCTTTAATTTGCGCCCGTAGCGCCCCGCCCTGAAACAAAGGCGCGGTCATTTGTCCTAGCAGCGTCCAAACAGGGTTGGTAAATAAGGCTTGAGAAGGCGTTGTGGCACTGTCGCTTAGCGCCGCTGACAAGTTAATACTTGGCAATAAGGCTTTATACGCCACGTTAACACTAGACTCGGTGCTTTTAAGCGCATAGTAGGCTGACTGTAAATCGGGACGGCGTGCTAAGTCTTGAGCGGGTAAGCTGGCGAGCGGGGCTGATACTTGCGGAAACGCATCGATAGTGGGGAAATCGGCCAGAGTAAGATCCTGACGCCCAAGAAGTAATGCAAAGGCGCGTAAATTAGTGGCAAGGGTGTACTCATATTCTGCAATCGTTGCTTTCGTACTAGCACTGTTTGTTCGCGCGTCATCTAAGTCATCCAGAGCGCCTAAACCTGTACGATAACGCTTTAGAATAACACTTTCGCTATTTTCGAATACTTCAAGACGGCGATGCTCTACAGCTAACAATTGCTTTTGCGTAATAATATCTAGATAGCTGCGAATGAGGTTGGCCACTAGGGTATCTTGGGTAGCCTGCAATGTGGCCCGCGAGGACGCCGCGTTAAAACTTGCAGCGTCTACACCATCGCTAATTTTTTGCCATACATCTAGCTCCCAGCTTATGTCTAAGCCCGCCGTATAAGTATTGGTGTTACTGCTATTTTGTGATGCACTATCTGACGTTCTCACGCCCTGAAAGCTCGCGCTGGCGTTTAGGTTACCCTCGGCTTTAGCACTCTCTATGGCTACTTGCGCCCGGCGCAATGTAATTAATGTTTGTTGAACGCTAGTGTTATTAGACAGGGCCTCTTGTATAAACCCATCTAGCCCAGGCAAACTCACTAAATCGGTTAGCGTGGCCGAGGCCTTTGCGTGTTCACTTTGTGCATTCCAATGTATGTCTTTTCCGGTTTGTGCGCTTGCCGACTGGCTATAGGTATTGTCGGGCGAACTCGCGCAGGCGCTAAGCAAGCCACTTAGTATCAGCAAACCTAGAACATATTTTTGTTTCATAACCCACCACATCTACATTTTTATGCCGACAGTGTGACAAAGCGGGGGTTAAGGCAGGGTTAAGAACATAAAAAAACCGGTGTTCTGCAAACGCAAAACACCGGTTTTCATCTTATGGGTTAGAAGATTTACCTTATTCGTCGTCTTCCACTAACGTCATCAGTGATGTATTACCACCCGAGGCAGTAGTATCAATACTGATTGTCTTTTCTGTCATCAATCGTTGAATAAGGTTATCGTTATATTCCGCGGTGATCACCGGCAAAATAGCACCTTCGCGTGAGGACAACATGGCAGTGATGCGTGCCGTGCGCTCGGTACTTGAATCAACAACTACACCCGCTAAATCTTCGTCCATCAGCAAGGTATCGAAATGCGCTAAGCGAGCCACCTGGAACAAACCTTTCGGCGCGCCAGTTGCTTCAAATTTGTTTTGAATTTCTACGGCTTCCTCGTAGAAAATTTCAGACACAACAGAGACAACTGGGTTGCCCGTTGAAAGCGCTGTAACTATCGATAGCAACCAATACTCAAAGGCTACGTCTTTATCCGCAAAACAGACAAGAATACCGCGAGGCTCTAGGTAAAGCTTATTAGACTCGCCCGTTGGACCCGGTAACTCGATAGGCTTGGCAAGTTTTCGCTCGACACTGGTGAGTTGCTGACGAGCCGTAGCCAAGGTGCGGTTAAGGTCGTCAGCGAGTTCGTCAACAATATCTACCTTGGCAATTTTGGCAAGCAGCTGACGCACCATTGATATGCGATCGTTCAATGGGGTGTGGCGCCACTGAACCTCTACGGCTTTCGCCTTGTCCATCATAACGTGCGCGCGCTCGGCAATTTTTTCATCGCCCACCAACGCTTTATCTGTACTGTCTACATCGTCAACCTGCGATGGTTTCGGGGTCGCCCGCTCCATCATCAAACGAGATAAGTAGTGCGGCCCACCCGCTTTTGGCCCGGTTCCTGATAAACCTCGGCCACCAAAAGGCTGAACGCCTACGATAGCACCTATCATATTGCGGTTAATATACACGTTACCCGCGCGACTTTTCGCTGCTAACTCGTTTGCGCGCTCTTCAATTCGCGAATGGATACCCATGGTTAGGCCGTAGCCTGTACCATTAATTTGCTCTAATACATTGTCTAACTCTTTGGATTTAAAGCGTACAACGTGAACAACGGGGCCAAACACCTCACGCTCTAACACATCAAGGCTATCAATTTGATACAAGGTTGGCGGGAAGAAGGTACCTTTTTCGGCTCCCTCAGGTAAAGGAGATTGATACAAAATTTCCCCTTTGCCTTTCATATATTCTACGTGGCTGGTGAGACTATTTAGTGCTTTCTCGTCAATCACTGGGCCCACATCGGTAGACAGTAATGTCGGATCGCCAATAGACAACTCTTTCATTCCACCAATCAACATCTCGATCAAATCATCGGCAATGTCTTCTTGTACGAACAACACACGAAGTGCAGAGCAACGTTGTCCGGCACTTTGGAAGCCTGAATGAATAACATCGTCAACCACCTGCTCGGGTAACGCGGTCGAATCCACAATCATGCAGTTTTGCCCCCCCGTTTCCGCAATTAGAGGCACCTGCTCACCGCCTCGATTGGCAAGTTCTTGCGAAATAAGCGTTCCGGTTTGTGTTGAACCGGTAAACATTACCGCTTTAATTCGCTCATCGGGTAGTAAGGTTTCGCCCACTTCTTTACCGGGGCAAATCATAAGCTTTAACGCATCTTCAGGAAGCCCCACCGACTGCATAATATCAACTGCACGCTTTGCAACTAAGCTAGTTTGTTCCGCAGGCTTCGCTAATACCGTGTTACCGGTGACTAACGCCGCCGCAACTTGCCCTAAGAAAATAGCTAATGGGAAGTTCCATGGGCTAATACATAGCACTACGCCCCGGGGAAGTAAGCGCTTATCTTGTGCCAGTTCCTGGGCCCGCGCCGCGTAATAACGGCAGAAATCCACCGCTTCACGTACTTCATCAATGCTATCTTGCGTTACTTTACCTGCTTCGCGCATACATATCGCAATAAGCTCCGCCATATGACGCTCAAGTGCATCCGCAGAGCGGTTTAGAATTTCAGCGCGCTCTGCGACATCGGTTTTTGACCATGCTTCAAAGCCTGCATCAACCACATCAAGGGCTTCACGCATGTCATCGGGTTTAGCGTAATAGTGATAGCCCACAATATCGTCGTGATCGGTTGGGCTTCGAACTGCGGTAGCACCTTCAGGCACATCTGTTTCGCGGTAAAACTCCTGCCACCGCTCAAGCTCATGCTTAAGTGCAGTAACCGCGTTAACATCAGTAATATCTAAACCACGGGAGTTGTCACGCTCTGGCGCATAAAGGCCCCGCGGCGTCTTAATTAACTTGTTGTAGCGAATTTTAAGACGTTGAGTTTTCTCTACTGGGTCTTCGAGTAACGACTCCACCGGCTTTTCGTCATCTACAATGGCGTTCACAAACGATGAATTCGCCCCATTTTCAAGAAGGCGTCGTACTAGGTAAGCTAATAGGTCTTCATGTTCGCCTACAGGTGCATATACACGGCATTGAATTTTATCTTGGCTTACAACCTGATCGTATAACGTATCGCCCATGCCATGGAGACACTGGAATTCAAAACCTTCTTTATCATCACCGGCTAATTCTACGATCACCGACGCCGTATAGGCATTATGGGTAGCGAACTGGGGATAAATGGTATCGCGATATTCTAGTAGACGGTTGGCGCACGCATGGTATGACACATCAGTTGACGACTTACGAGTAAATACGGGAAATTCTTCTAGCCCAGCTTGCTGGGTAAGTTTAATTTCGGTATCCCAATACGCGCCTTTTACCAAGCGAAGCATAATGGGGCGGCCCACCTCTAAAGTAAGCTCACGAATGTACTCAATAACGTGAATAGCACGCTTTTGATACGCTTGGACCGCAAGCCCAAAGCCTGTCCATCCTGATAAGTCTTCATCACGAAAGACTTTATCGATAATATCCAGTGATAGTTCAAGTCTATCTGCTTCTTCAGCATCTACCGTAAGGCCAATATCATGTTCCTTGGCCATCATACATAAGGCTTTCAAACGCGGGGGTATTTCAGCTAACGCACGCTCACGATGCGTAAATTCAAAACGTGGATGAATGGCTGAAAGCTTTACCGAAATACCGGGTGAACGCTTAGGCCCGCGCCCATTCGCCGCTTTACCTATAACTTTAATGGCATCCACGTAAGAATCGTAATAACGGTCGGCATCTTTCATGGTGCGTGCAGCTTCTCCTAACATATCGTAGGAGTACACGTACCCTTTTGTTTCTTTATCTTTAGCGCGTTCTACCGCATCTTCGATAGTCTCGCCCATTACAAACTGACGCCCCATTACACGCATCGCAATATTCATTGCGCGGCGAATAACTGGCTCGCCCAAACGACCTAGCGTTTTCTTTAATAGGCCAAACTGCTCTTGCTTACGCTTATCTGCATAGTTCACCATATTCCCGGTAAACAAAAGACCCCACGCAGAGGCGTTAACAAACAAGGAATCGGAATTCCCTAGGTGGGGGGTCCACTGGCCTTTGGATAACTTATCGCGGATAAGTTCGTCTTGGGTGTCACGATCGGGCACGCGAAGCAGCGCTTCGGCCAAACACATAAGCACCACACCTTCGGCGGTAGAAAGTGAATACTCGTTTAACAGTGCATCTACACCGCCGTGGCCTTCTTGCTCGCGACGAATTTGCAGCACCATCTTTCTAGCACGTTCCCACGCCCGACTACGAGCACGAGGATTTACTTCCGCAATAGGAAGGATTTGGTCAACCGCTACCGACTCACTAATTCGATAGTAGTCTCTTATGCGCTGGCGCAGCGGCGATGTTGTATGGAGTGTATCATTAATGAGCATTGCAACCCTTTCATAGAAATAGCTGAAATTAAAACTGTTTCATCAACGAACCCGTTTGGTGAAACCCGTTATTTATTACCACAAAGCATAGGCTCTGTTTTCGCTTGCCGATGATCTTTAAACTTTAGACTTTAGGATGAAGATCAAGGTAGCGCTAAATTTTCGCGGATACTAGCATAAACTGGCTCATCGCCAACCCTCTTGTGTCAACTTTTTCTACCACTATGCTGAGGTGTCTAATAACTTCGCCCAACGACATACAGCAAGGCATTCGAATAGCGCGTAATAGCCCCGTTACTTTAGTTACCTAGGTAGCAATGAATAAGACTTTGAAGGCCGCCCTATTCCCTGCACTTGAGCGGGATAACAGTGTCATTTAGGTACGAAGTTGCTACTTAGTATGTATGGAAGTCTGTCAAACAGTGCATTACACTGAGAATGCGAATCGGTCGCTAAGCAAATCAAGGAGTGGAAAATGGGTAGCAACACCAAGGGTAAGCCTATATTAGTATGGGTAATAGGTTTTTTCGTGGTACTTTTTTTGGTGTACTTTTTGTTCGCCAATACTATTATCAAAGCCGTTTTAGAGTCGAAACTTGGTGAATCTTATGGCGCCGAGGTCAACATTGATGACTTCGACCACTCTCTTTTCCCCACCACAGTTACGCTAAAGGGCATTGCATTAACCAACCCAACAAAGCCTTCTCACAACCAAGTGTTTGTCGGCGAAGCCCATGCAGATGTCGCACTAAAACCGCTTTTGTCCGATCAAGTTATCGTTAACAATCTCGACTTATTAGACGTAGAGTTTGACCGCGTCCGTGAAGCGCCCGGCGAGGTATACCGTGTTCCTGAGCGCAGTTTATCTTTTGATGAAATCAAATCAAAAGCCAGTGACGCTGTGCCCACCGTAGATGAACTTCTTGAGCGCAACCCGCTGAAAACCACTGCGGCCGTAGCACAAGCCAAAGAAGTTTATGAAATTTACTCTCAAGAGTTGGAAAGTGACTATGAGAGTTTGCCTGATAAGTCACGCATTGAATATTACAAAACCCAAGTTGCGCAGCTAAAAGAAACCGACTACAGCGACCCGCAAGCGTTGGTTCAAGCGAAAGCAGCATTTGATAAATTAAAAGAAGAAATAAGCGCAGACAGAGCCTTAATTACCCGTTTTACAGAGCGCGCCTCTAACGCCAAAAACGCGTTGAGTGAAAGCGTAACTGCCCTTAAAAATGCGCCTCAAGAAGATTATGCTCTGCTAAAAGGTGTGATTGCCGGGGACCAAGCGGCCCTTTCGCAAGTTACCTATTTTGTATTTGGTGATAAGGCTGCCGAATACACAGAATACCTGATGGCGGCTATGCAGATTGTAATGCCGCTTATTCAAGGCGAGGAAAAAAGTGAAGAGCCTGCCGAAATTCCTTCTATTTTGGTGAGAGAAGCGAATGTTTCTGTACTTTGGCAAAATGAGGCGATTAGCAGTACCTGGAATAACATTACTAATGTTCATGAAGTATTTGGCAACCCCACCACTTTTACTATTGAAGGCGCGGGGGAGTTATTAAAATCGTTTAGCTCAAGCGGTGAATTTTGGATAGACGGTGACGGTGTTGATGCCAGCCAAGTATGGTCATTAGCAGGCGTAACTATGTCTGAGATCCCCTTTACAGGGAATGAAACGCTAAACGCTGTATTAAAATCGGCGCTAATGCAAACTAGCGGCTCTATGCAAGTTACCGATAACCAACTTAGCGGTTCAGGAGAAGTTGACCTAGAACAATTGGTTATGGCGGCTACAGGTACCAGCGATGTAACAAGTGCCATCGCCAGCGCCCTTGAAACCTTAAGTAGTTTAAATATGACAATGTTACTTGATGGAACCCTGTCTGATCCAAACTTCAATATTAAGTCTGACTTAGACAATAAACTGGCAAAAGCCGCACTTTCACAGCTAACCGCATCGCAACAAGATAAACTCGATGAATTGAACAGTAAATTGAATGCCATGGTAAGCAATGAGCAATCGTTACTCTCTGGCGAGCTTGTTGATGTAAATAGCATGCTAAGTGCTGCACAAGGAGATAGCGCCGCGTTACAAGAATTACTACAAACTCAGCTAAATGATGTGGTAGAAGAGCAAAAAACTAAATTGTTCGACAAATTGAAACGCAAATTAGGTCAAGGCGAATAATGCGTCTTTGACTCGGCGGCACTTCGCGGCATAATACGCATAACGAAGGGGCAACGCGCTTGCCCCTATTGACCTTCGCAATCCCACTATCAGGTGTTCTCGTGTGGCAAGATAAATGGATCCCTCTGGTGCTTCTTACGTTACTTGGGTTACTTCAGTACCGACTTTGGTTTGGTAAAAATAGTATTCCCGACTACGTTAATCGTGAACATGAAGTACAAATGCAGGTGCAACAAAACGCCAATCTCGCCCAGCGAAATGCATTGTTAAAAGCGGACATTAACGACTTGAAAATTGGGTTAGAAGCCATCGAAGAGCGCGCACGCAACGAATTGGGATTAATTAAGCGAGGAGAAACTTTTTACCGGATCTTACCAGCAGATAGCAAGTGAGCAAAATGACATCCCCCTTAGTAGTTGCAGTAATCCCCGCCGCCGGTATTGGCAACCGAATGCAAGCCGATCGCCCTAAGCAATATCTCTCCCTCGCAGGAAAAACCATTTTAGAGCACACGGTTGAGCTATTACTCAGTCATCCCAAGATACATAGTATTGTTATAGCAATTAGCGCCAAGGATACTTATATTCACTCACTTTCTATTGCTACTCATGAGAAAGTAACCTTAGTAGAAGGCGGTGCAGAGCGTGCAGACTCGGTACTTAGCGCCCTAAGCAAGGTACCTAAAGAATGTTGGGCGCTGGTACATGATGCAGCAAGACCCTGCGTAGCTATCAACGATATCGATAATTTACTTTCAGTGATGCGTGATGAATCGGTTGCAGGCGGCATTCTAGCCACCCCGGTTCGCGACACCATGAAACGCGCATCAAGTAAGAGTGATCAGCCATTGATTTCCTATACCGAGAGTAGAGAAGCGTTATGGCACGCACTCACCCCTCAATTATTTCCATCTACACTATTAATCAATGCGCTAAATCGAGCACTCCAAGACGGTGCAAACGTAACCGATGAAGCCTCTGCCATTGAACACGTGGGCGGCAAAGTGGCGTTAATAAGTGGAAACCCAGCGAATATAAAAATTACGCATCCGGCGGATTTACCACTAGCAGAGTTTTATTTACAGCAAAGAGACAAGGCACAATTATTATGCGAATAGGACACGGATTCGATGTACACAAGTTTGGTGGCGCTGGGCCGGTTACCATCGGCGGCGTGAGCATTGATCACGAACAAGGATTGATCGCCCATTCAGATGGCGATGTACTACTTCATGCACTGTGCGACGCTTTGTTAGGGGCTGCAGCACTTGGAGACATAGGTAAACACTTCCCCGACACCGACGCGGCGTATGCCGGTGCAGATAGTCGAGAACTGCTTCGCCATGTACTAAATGTAGTTAAAAATAAAGGTTTTAAGTTAGTTAACGCTGATACCACCATTGTGGCGCAAGCGCCTAAGATGGCACCACATATCCACGCGATGCGAGAAAATATTGCCAGCGATTGCAACTGTGCGTTAGACGATATAAACGTGAAAGCCACCACCACCGAAAAACTCGGATACACTGGTAGAAAGGAAGGTATTGCAGCCCATGCTGTTGTACTACTGGAAAAATTATGAAGCCATTAGACAGTCAACATTGGAATTACTATTACAGCAAGCCTGTTTCAACGGGCATTTTTAAGTTTCAAGCTGACGATTTTCAGGTTGAAGAAGATTTAGGTTACCTGCCATGTGGTGAAGGTGAACACCAATTTATCTTTGTTGAAAAGACAAATAACAATACCGCTTATGTTGCCGAACAAATAGCGCGTTTTACCCAACTCCCCCTGCGCCAAGTCACTTACGCGGGTCGCAAAGATAAGTATGCGGTAACCCGCCAGTGGTTTGGTATACACGCGCCAGGTCAGCCTGATTTCGACTTTAGTCAGTTTGAACTTGAGGGCGTGAAAATTCTTCGGCATACGCGACACAATAAAAAGCTACGTACTGGCCAGCTAAAAGGCAACGCGTTTACTATTAGTTTACGCCAAGTGGTGCATCCTGAGGCCATTGAAGAACGCCTTAATGAAATAGCGCAGCACGGCGTACCCAACTATTATGGTGAACAGCGCTTTGGTGTAATGCGCGTAAACGACAGTGGCGAAGTACAGCGAGGCGGTAACCTTCTTATGGCAGAGCGCATGATTAATGGCGAAACCATTCGCCATAGGAATAAACGCTCAATGGCGTTATCAGCCCTTCGTAGTTGGTTATTTAACGAAATGATTTCAGCACGCATTGAAAGCGGTGACTTCGACAACGTTAAACCTGGTGATGCGATGGTTCTGTCTGGCTCTAATAGCTTTTTTATCGAAGATGGCAAACGCGATAATAGTCAGCAGCGCTATCAAGAAAAAGACATTTGTCCTTCGGCTCCGCTTTGGGGAGAAGGAGAGCTAGCCACTGAGCATGACGCGAAGCAAATGGAAGAAGCTGTAGCCTCGGCCCACCCTGAGGTTATAGACTTTCTTTCACAGTGTGGGTTTGCACAAGAGCGGCGCGCAATAAAAATTTGGCCCTCTCAACTTGAATGGCAAGGTAAGGGTGATACATTAACCCTATCGTTTTCACTACCTAGTGGATGCTTCGCCACTTCGGTGCTGCGAGAGTGCATCGAAACCGTGGCTCCGGTTCACAGTATTTAAGAGCGACTATGAAGATTTTAATGAGTAATGATGATGGCGTTTTTGCCAAAGGTTTAGCTACCTTGCATCACACCATCGCAAGCGAGCACGACGTGACTGTTGTTGCCCCTGACCGAAACTGTAGTGGCGCGAGTAACGCACTATCATTGCACCAGCCTTTACGCGTTCAGCGCATGGAAAGCGGCTTTTACTCTGTTAGCGGTACACCTTCTGATTGCGTTCACCTAGGGCTTTCTCGTATTTTAGAATCTGACCCTGAGCTGGTAGTTTCTGGTATTAACCACGGTGCTAACTTAGGCGATGACGTAGTGTACTCAGGAACAGTGGCGGCCGCTACAGAAGGGCGTTACATGGGTCTTCCCGCCATCGCAGTTTCGTTAAACGGTAAAGAAGGTAAACATTTCGACACCGCGGCGAAAGTGGTATTGGAGATTATTAATAAGCTTACTGCCCATCCTTTACCGGCGAACCAAATTTTGAATGTAAACGTTCCTGATGTACCTTATGAAAAGCTAAAGGGCATTCAAGTCACGCGGCAAGGACGGCGTCATAGAGCGGAACCCATGATAAAAGATACCGACCCCTTCGGGAACACGGTATATTGGTACGGGCCTGCTGGCGCGGAACAAGATGCCGGAGAGGGCACCGATTTTTACGCAGTCGCCAATGGCTACTGCTCAGTCACTCCCCTGAGTGTCGATATGACGGCTTACCAAAGCCTCGATAGCATGAAAGCATGGCTAGCAAAATAGCGAACATTCCATTACAACAAATTTAATTGCTCGCACAACAAGGATAATAAGCAAACACCATGAGATCTTCCAGAAAAGGGGATGCGTTGGCACAGCTACTTTATGACGAAGGAGTCCGTTCACAGCAAGTGCTCAATGCCATAGCAGGTACGCCTAGAGAAACCTTTTTACCCGATGCGCTTAAACATAAGGCTTATCAAAATACCGCTTTACCTATTGGGCAAGGCCAAACTATTTCGCAGCCGTATATTGTCGCTAAAATGACTGAACTACTGTTAGACAGCCCAAATAAGCCCGAAAGAGTGCTAGAAATTGGAACGGGTTCGGGTTACCAAACCGCTATTTTAGCTCAGCTTTTTACCAAGGTTTTTAGCGTAGAACGCATCAAAACGCTGCAATTTCACGCCAAACGTCGAATGAATCAATTGGATTTGCATAATATTGCAATGAAGCATGGCGACGGCTGGAAAGGATGGAGCTCTAAAGGCCCCTTTGATGCAATCATTGTAACCGCAGCGGCCAGTAGTTTACCCCAGGACTTATGTGACCAGTTAAAAGAAGGTGGCCGGTTGATTATTCCAGTCGGTAATGAGCAACAGTCGCTATTATGCATAGATAGAATTAACGGTGAATTAACCACCACCACAATAGAAGCGGTACGCTTCGTTCCTTTGGTTGCAGGAGAGCTAATGTGAAGCTTTTTGGGCCATGCTATGACATGGCGTTACGGTGGGCTAGACACCCTCAGGCAGAGAAGTATCTGGCCAGCTTAAGTTTCGCCGAGTCGGTATTTTTCCCTATTCCACCCGATGTGATGCTTGCACCTATGTCACTTTCGCAGCCCCAAAGGGCCTGGCGATTTGCTTTTATTACTACGCTGGCCTCGGTGGTTGGTGGCATTGCTGGCTACAGCCTTGGCTTTTTTGCCTTCGACGCCTGGCTTGCACCGTTAATTGAACAGTGGGGCTATACACACAAACTCGATGTAGCTATAGAGTGGTTCAGTGAATACGGCGTATGGGTTGTATTTCTCGCTGGCTTCTCACCTATACCTTATAAAGTATTTACCGTAAGCGCAGGCTTTTTGAGTATGGCGTTCTTCCCTTTCTTAATCGCCTCAACGATTGGTAGAGGAGCGCGGTTCTTTATAGTTGCTGCACTTATGCGCTGGGGCGGTGTAGTGATGGAGGCTAAACTGCGTCAGTATATAGAAGTGCTGGGTTGGGCTGTTGTCCTTATCGCGGTAGCGGCTTACTTGGTATTACGATGATATGCGAATACACGGATGTTACTGGAGTGTTATTGTACTATGTTTAATGGGGCTTCAAAGCTGTAGCTCGCGCACAGCCCCTGCCCCGGTAGTCCTGCTTAATAGCCAGGTAGAAGAAGATGATGAAGGCTATACTGAACGCACCTATGAAGTGAAGCCTGGCGATACCCTCTATGCAATAGCTTGGTATACCGGTAACGACTATCGAGACCTCGCCGAATTTAACAATTTATCAACACCTTACCGAATATACCCCGGCCAAGTGCTTCGTACACGGGCACCTGAAGTAGTAAAAACCCAACCGCAACGAACTGCACCAAGTCAACAAAAGCAGGCTGTTCAGACCAAACAGTCTACAGATCCGACCTCGAACGCTATAGACAAAAGACTAGTTGACCCCCCAAAACCACAGGCGTATGGTAAAGGTGAAAAAGTTGTTAAACGACAAAGTGTTACACCTACTAAAAAGGCGCCCCCAAAGGCGTTCCCAAGCCAAGTAAGACAATGGGTTTGGCCCGCTAGGGGTAAGGTTGTAGACACATTTAGCAAAGCTGAATCGGGTAACAAAGGCATAGATATAGCTGCAGCAAGAGGAAGTGACATTCTGGCAGCAGCAGATGGAAAAGTGGTCTACTCAGGGAGTGCATTAAGAGGCTACGGTAATTTAGTTATTATTAAACATACCGAGACTTTTTTGAGTGCTTACGCGTACAACGACACTATTTTAGTTAAAGAACGGGAATGGGTGTCAGCTGGGCAAAAAATTGCCACCATGGGTGACAGCGGAACAAATTCGGTAAAACTTCATTTTGAAGTTCGGTATCGCGGTAAGTCGTTAGACCCACTGCGTTACCTGCCAAAGTCACAGCCATAATAAAAACAAATACTAATAAGAAAAGACAAAGGAGAAACGTCGCAGGGTAACCCTTAGAGCAGGAGATTCATTATGGGCCAAATTAATAAAGCCGTCGAATCAAAACCGCAAGAAGAAATTAATGTAGTTGATATGCCAGCTGATTTAAAAGCTGATGATGTGTTAGCTGAAGAACCTGAAACTGAAGAAGTTGTTATCAGTCAGGAAGACCAACCTAAAAACCTTGATGCTACTCAGTTGTATTTAGGCGAAATTGGGTTCTCTCCCTTGCTAAGTGCAGAGGAGGAAGTTTATTTTGCAAGAAGAGCACTGAAAGGCTGTGAGGCATCCCGTAAGCGAATGATTGTTAGCAATCTTCGTTTAGTCGTTAAAATTGCTCGTCGCTACAACAATCGTGGCCTTGCCCTTCTCGACCTTATAGAAGAAGGTAACTTAGGGCTAATTCGCGCTGTTGAGAAATTTGATCCTGAACGAGGATTTCGTTTTTCCACCTATGCTACTTGGTGGATTAGACAGACCATTGAACGCGCCATTATGAATCAGACCCGCACTATTCGTCTGCCTATTCATGTAGTTAAAGAATTGAATATATATTTGCGCGCAGCGCGCGAGTTGTCGCAAAAGCTCGATCATGAGCCTACTGCAGAAGAAATAGCTTTGGCGCTGGATAAGCCAGTTGAAGATGTGACCAAAATGCTTCGTCTTAACGAGCGTATAGCGTCTGTTGATACACCAATTGGCGGTGAAAACGATAAAGCGCTGTTGGATATCTTGGCTGATGAAAAAGAATATGGGCCAGAAGAAAACTTACAAGATTCAGATATTAAAACGAATATTGTGAGTTGGTTGCAAGAGCTTAACCCCAAACAACGAGAAGTATTAGCACGCCGCTTCGGTTTGATGGGGTATGAACCTTCTACTCTTGAAGATGTAGGCAGTGAAATAGGGTTAACCAGAGAACGAGTAAGACAAATTCAGGTAGAGGCATTACGACGGTTACGTGACATGCTCGGCCACCAGGGACTATCTTTAGAGGGATTGTTCGACCAGATGGGTCACTAGAAAGCAGCGTGAACCTACGACGTAATACAAACGCCGGGAGAGGTAATCTTCTTCCGGCGTTTTTTTATTGGCGCTGCAAAGTCACAAAGGTATAGTTGTGCGGGTTGCGCTCATCACTTTGATGCTCGCTTTTTTCAACTTCTTGCCAGTTGGCCACACTATGGTAGTCGGGAAACTGGGTATCGCCTTCTACCTGTAAATCGATATGTGTTAAATATAATTTATCAGCCTTATCTAAGAACGCAGAATAAATACTCCCTCCACCTATAATCATGACTTCTTGGGTATCGTTAGACATTAGCGTCTGCGCGTTATCTAACGCTGCCTGAGGTGAATTTACTACCTGTGCATCTTGTAGCCGATAGTCTTTACGGGTACTTATAACGATATTGGGCCTACCCGGTAAGGCGCGGCCGATAGATTCATAGGTTTTTCGTCCCATAATCACCGGCTTTCCCAGTGTGGTTTGCTTAAAGTGCTTTAAATCTGCCGGTAAATGCCAAGGCATATCATTATCTGCCCCTATTACGCGGTCTTCTGCCATAGCGGCAATCATCGCTATTTTCATTAAACGTTCTCGTACATCATGGTTCGGTGAGCTATTAGGGTTAAACCACCTAGTTTTTGCCCTATCATACTGATTATTTTACTCTATGCGTAGAATCCAATGTAAAGAAAATAGTGAATAAAACATAAGGATGGAATGAGTTAGGGAGCGAATAACACAACCCACTATCTAAAGTATTACGCTAATACTATTGTGCCTGCCCATATATTGACAAAAAAAAGCACGAACATAAATGCGCTGAACGCGGGTTCGTGCTTTTTGAGTAACGAATAGACGGGGAGCTATTTGCGGTACTCTATTTCCCGTACGCTATTTCCGGTACTCTATTTTCTGTACTCGACTTCAACATCGTAATCATCTTCGTCCCAGTCATCGTCATCTAAGTCATCACCAAGATCATCTTGTGCATCTAGCGTATTGCGATGGTAGGTATCCCACTTAAACTCAACTTCCTTAGTCTCTTCCTCTACCTCGTCTTCAGCAGGCAGACTTTCAAGATACTGCATTATTTGCTGACACAAGGGATCTAAGTTTAGCTTCTGGAACGCTGATATTTGAAAAACAGGGCCATCCCACTCTAATTGCTCAACAATTTCAGCACAGCGTGCGTCTGCTTCTTCTTCAAGTAAGAGATCAACCTTATTGAACACTAACCAACGGGGTTTACTGGCTAATTTAGGGCTGTACTTTTCAAGCTCTTCTACAATGGCTTTGGCATTTTCCGCTGGGTCGCTTTCATCAGCTGGAAGTAAATCGACCACGTGTAACAAAATACGACAACGCTCTAAATGCTTCAAAAAGCGGATACCTAGCCCTGCACCATCGGCGGCACCTTCAATAAGACCGGGAATATCCGCGACGACGAAACTACGCTGTGCGTCCTGACGCACAACACCTAAGTTAGGCACTAAGGTAGTAAAAGGGTAATCAGCTACTTTTGGTTTTGCGGCAGACACCGAGCGAATAAAAGTAGATTTACCCGCATTTGGCATACCAAGTAAGCCCACATCGGCGAGCAGCATAAGCTCTAGCTTGAGATTACGAATTTCACCTGGCGTACCATTGGTCTTTTGCCGAGGTGCTCGGTTAGTACTGCTTTTGAAACGAGCATTACCTAGCCCGTGGAAGCCGCCTTGTGCCACTTTAAGCTTTTGTCCGTGATGAGTTAAATCACCGAGAACTTCGCCAGTGTCTACATCGGTGGCACGCGTACCTACCGGTACACTCACTTCTAAATCTTCACCGCCGCGACCGATACAATTTGCGCCTTGGCCATTTTTACCACGCTCTGCACGGTGAAAACGCTCGAAGCGATAGTCGATCAATGTATTTAGGTTTTCATCGGCAACAAGGTAAACACTGCCGCCATCGCCCCCATCACCGCCATCGGGGCCACCTCTGGGTACGTATTTCTCCCTTCTAAAGCCAATTACGCCATTGCCGCCATCTCCGGCTTCAACACGAATTTCAGCTTCATCTACAAATTTCATTTATCACTCCGGGCTAATTTGCCGTAGGGTTATTACATTCAGTTAGCACTATTAAGTTTACACCAAATACCACGAAAACGCCTATTCAGTAAGACGCCAACTCTATAAAACAAAAAACCCCGCAAGCGCGGGGTTTTTCTAAGCCTGTTCGGCGAGAAGCTTTCGCGCTTACTCAGCTACGATGCTTACAAATTTACGGTTGTTCGGTCCTTTAACATCAAACTGAACTTTGCCGTCTTTTAGTGCAAACAACGTGTGGTCTTTACCGATACCCATGTTGTCACCAGCGTGGAAACGAGTACCACGTTGACGAACAATGATGTTACCAGCAAGAACAGATTCACCACCAAAGCGTTTAACACCTAGGCGTTTACTCTCTGAATCACGACCGTTTTTGGTACTACCACCAGCTTTTTTATGTGCCATGTGTTCGTGCTCCTATTATGCGTTGATACCAGTGATTTTCACTTCCGTGAACCACTGACGGTGACCCGCTTGTTTGCGAGAATGTTTACGACGACGGAACTTAACGATAGTTACTTTATCGCCACGACCGTGCGTAACAACCTCAGCTGTCACCTTACCACCAGCAACGATAGGTGTGCCGATTTTTACGTCGTCACCGTTGCTTACCATTAAAACTTTGTCAAATTCAACCGTTTCGCCTGGGGCTACTTCGATTTTTTCAAGACGAACGGTTTGGCCTTCGGCCACACGGTGTTGTTTACCGCCACTTTGGAAAACCGCGTACATAGTTAACTCCGCTCTGCGTCACTGACGCTTCAATTCAAAAAACAGGGCGCGAATTGTACGTGAAACATCCGCAAACCACAACCCTGTTTCAAAGAAAAATAGATTATTTTTCCAACATTCTGCTATTTCGCCCCGATTTTGTTAAAAAACCCGGCTTTAAGCAGTGTATTCGCGAGTAAGTAGATGAGTATTTTATAAATTCTCATCTTGTCTATTCAACAAATCTGACAAACAAATTCAGCAAACACACCACCCTTATAGCAAAGATGTTGCCCTCTACACGCATAGCGATCCCGTGGTGATCCACTCAAAGTGATGCCATGATCTAAAAAATGATCCGCTCCACGAAATGACTTTTTCGCACTACGCGTTATGTGTGTATTTGGTCGAAATGTTATCACAAGTGTTAGCCGAGATACACGTTTACACGCTATAAAAAGGCCCTAAAATTGGCGTTAATAATGTAAAAATGGTGGTCTTAATACATTTTTGCTGGCTAGGCTACAAAATGAGAAGCAAAGACATCATCTTATGCCCAGCATTATATAACTTAACAATGTCTTATATTTTATGTGCCTGTGAATTAGAACTGAGAAAGCTGCAACCAGGAGCATGTTAAAAAATGCGTTAAGGAACGATATTTTAAGACAATTTGGTGGATAGTAAGTGCTATTCAGGTACAATCAGCCCCTATTAATGCCTATGAAATAAGATAAGTTTTTACGCCCATGCCTATGGATATTAATCAAATCCGCACATTGTCTGATAAAGATATGCAGGCCGTTAATCAGCTGATCCAGCAACAGGTAGACTCTGAAGTTGCTCTTATCAATCAGCTTGGCTTTTATATTGTTAACAGTGGCGGCAAACGCCTTCGTCCATTACTGACCGTGCTCAGTGCGCGTGCAATGGGTATTGAGAATAACGATCATCATACACTTGCCGCTATTGTGGAATTTATTCATACCGCAACGTTACTGCATGATGACGTGGTAGATGAATCTACTATGCGCCGGGGCCGAGAAACCGCCAATGCTATATTTGGCAATCAGGCCTCAGTACTTGTTGGTGATTTCCTTTACACTCGCTCATTTCAAATGATGGTTAGTTTAAAACGTATGCGAGTGATGGAAATTTTATCGGAAGCCACTAATCAGATTGCCGAAGGTGAAGTGTTGCAGTTAATGAACTGTAATGATGCGAGCACCACAGAAGCGCGCTATTTCGATGTTATATACGGAAAGACAGCGCGATTATTTGAAGCCGCAACACAATTAAGCGCAGTATTAACCGATCAACCCGCCGAAATCGAGTTTGCTATGCAGGAATATGGCAAGCACCTTGGGACCGCGTTCCAACTTGCCGATGATATTTTAGATTACATGGCAGACAGCAATGAAATGGGCAAAAATGCGGGTGACGATTTAGCCGAAGGTAAGCCAACGTTACCGCTACTCTACGCTATGTGGCATGCTGAGAATAAAGACGATGCTTTACTTATCCGTGAGGCCATTGAACAAAGTAACGGACTACCTCATTTAGCGCGTATTCAAGCTATTATGGCCTCTACCGGCGCGCTGGCGTACACACGAAGCTGTGCAAACAAAGAAGTACAAATGGCAATTGATAGTCTACGTGCTATTCCCGATTCACCCTATAAGGAAGCGCTGGTTTCTTTAGCGCATATATCGGTAGAACGTACCAGTTAATATTAAGAAAAGCAGCGCACGCCTTTTTCGTTGCGCTGCTTTATTATCTTTGCTACTAACCTTCTAACATGTGACCTACTACACCCACGAGAAACCCTAAAATGCCACCCAATGGGGGTAGCCAATGGTTCTCCATTCTTATTTGTGGCGCAATATCTTGAAAAACCGAGTATAAAATTCCACCGGCTGCAAACAACATTATGCCACTCATTACCACAGGGAATTGTGCCAGATAGTAGAAGCCTAACAGGCTAAATACAGGCCCAAGTAATGCCATGAGCACAAACAACATAATTAACTTACTACTGCGGCGTTTGTTTTTAGGCAACATTTCTCGGTACGCATTAAATCCTTCTGGCAAATTTTGAACGGCGATAAGCACACCAAGCAATAAAGTGCCTCCACCTAAAGCAGCCGTGGTTCCTAACGCAATCGATTCTGGCACAAAGTCGCTAAGCATTGCTGCTAGTTGACTGCCAGCGCTTTTCTTTTTGGCCAGATAAATATCTAATGCCATAAAAGCAAGGGCGCCCGCCACAAAACAACACAACGCTGTAATCACCGAGACATCTTTTATTCCTTCGGGAACGAGCACCAAGCCAACGGCAGAAATTAACGCGCCCGCCCCTAAGGCTAAGATGCCGTGACGTAACTCGTTTTCCAGCCATTTAGGTTGTATTCCTTGGTAAGTTGCTATTAATGCCCCTAACGGCATAGCTAGCCCCGCCACTGAGGCAACGATTAACAAACTTACTATATCTGCTTGCTGCATAAAGAATCCTTTCGGTATGAATGATTAAACACAAACGACGGTTTATAGCGTGCAAAGACCGATAAAAAACACCAGCAATCAAAAAGAGCAGCGTATGCTGCTGCTCTTTTATGCTTTCAATTCGTTACGAAAAACAAAGGCGATTAGTTTAACCCATTGTCTCGCGTCATATTTTCATTGCTATCGCGATGCACAATAATATTGTCTTCGATACGGATCCCACCAAATGGCTTATAAGCGTCAATGGTAGACCAGTTTATAAACTTAGACTCTGGAGAGGCTTTTAGGTCGCGCAATAAGCTTTCAATAAAGTATAAACCTGGTTCAATAGTAAACACCTGGCGAGGCTCAACCATACGCGTACAACGCAAGAACGGATGTTCTTCAGGCGCAGGTTTAGGGGTACCTCTATCATCATTCACTAACCCGCCCACATCATGTACCTGTAAACCTAAGAAGTGACCAATACCATGAGGGAAAAAGGTACGGGTGATGCCTTTTTCAACTATTTCCACAGGGGTAAGGTTCACAATACCCGTATCGTGCAAAATTTGCGCTATGCCATCATGGGCCAATAAATGAATATCGGTATAAGCTACACCCGGCTTTAAGCCATCAATAAGGGTAAGCGTTACTTTGTCTACTGCTTTAATAAGGTCGGTAAAAAGGGCGGAATCTTGGCTGTAGGTGCGTGTGATGTCGGCTGCATACCCATGATAATTGGCGCCTGCATCGATAAGGAACGAGCGAGATTGCATAGGGGCCACGTTATCGCATTGCATATAATGTAAAATTGCAGCATGTTCGTTTAGGGCAACGATGCTGGTGTAGGGCACATCATTGTCGCCCTGCCGACAGGCAGTAGCATAGGCTAAATTAATATCGAACTCACTTTTGCCTTCTCTAAATGCTGTTTCAGCGGCTTTGTGCCCTGCTACCGCCAACTTATTAGCTTCGCGCATGCAGTTTAATTCGTAATCGGTTTTATACGCGCGATGATAGTGTAGGTAGTGCAATACCCGGTCGGGGTTTACGTTTTCAAAGCCGAGCGCTTTAGCTACCTCAATATACTCACCTATATAGGCATAGCGAGACTTATCATAAGGAAGGTGTTTTTCCACCGCATCTGCTTGCTGCAACAATACGATGTTAAAACATGTTGTCCAAAATTCGTTTGGCTCGGGGGGAACCTTGTGCCAAAAGTCTTCTGGCCGATAAAATATCAGCGTAGGCTTATCGACACCGTTGGTTACTATCCAACAATTTGGGTTATCAACAACGGGCAGCCAGGCTTTAAACTGGGGGTTTACTTTGAACGGATAGTGGTTGTCATCTAAGAATATGCGTTTGCCTTGCCCAGAATGGATAACAAGACCATCTAAACTTTCACGCTGCAGCGCCTCGCGCGTACGTGTTTGAAGTTCTTCGATATGTTCTATGTAGGATGCCTGATGTTGTGACATAAACCCTCGTGTTTCATCATTAGAATTTGCCTAACATTGTACCACGAAGAATACGTAAGAGTTACCCTGCCCCCTTGTTGCCCGTGTCATTGTGTGAACTTAACGTACCTATATTATTGGGGGGCTAGCTGTGTGTCACCGGTTACAGGATGAGTTGTAATAGCCCGGGTTGTGGGGATCACGTCTTGGGCGAGTTGTGGAAAAATGTTCTTATCGCTACCGAGCTGTTGCTCATAAATATGTTGATAAGCCATAACCGCCTTAACGTAATGCCGGGTTTCTCGATAGGGGATATTTTCAATCCAAATATCAACCGGCAAAGACTCATCGGCGGGCAACCATTCTAATACTTTACGCCACCCTGCATTATAGGATGCAGAAACCAACACCGGGTTGTTGTCTAGCTTATCCATTAAATAGCGTAAATATTGAACCCCAAATTCTACATTATCCTTCACATTAAACAGGGTATCTTGGCTAACCTTCTTTTTCGCCACATACCGTGCAGTGCCCGGCATCAATTGCATCAAACCCGCCGCCCCGACAGGGGAAACCGCATCCGCTCTAAATGAGCTCTCGCGTCTTGCGATAGCCATAGCTAAAGCGTTCGGTACCTCGTACGTTGAACTTTGTTGTTTAAAATGATCTTCAAACGCAAGCGGAAAGCGCCGCTGAACATCATCCCAATAGCCGCTTTTTGCAAAACTTACAATAGCTTGGTCGTACAGCCCCCATTCATACGCTAACACTCCCGCATGGGTAACTTGTTCATCTGGCAAGGTAGATAATAAGTACCGCCATTCTCGGCGCGCCTCTGTGCGCCGTCCCAACCGATAGAATTCAAGAGCCCGCAAAGTTGCCGGTGTGGTAGCTAAACGCGCGATAGCTGAGCCATCACGAGGAACAGGACTATTTGAAAGGTTTGGCGTAGTGCCAATGCGTGCGCTGGCCATGAAGCCATAGTAGTGACGTTCTTGGGCGAGTTGCTGATAAAGCACCGTGGCCTGCATAGTATTGCCTAGCGCTTCTAGCGCTCGTGCCCGCCAATAGCGGTAATTTTCCTCGTCTTGCAGTTCGGGCTTCGCGCTGGCAATAACCGCTAAAACTTGCTGCCACTGCTGTTGCCTGAGCAGGTAAGAAACATGCCAGAGTTTTACGTCATCGCGAGCGCCGGGCTTATCGGCAATCTGCAACCATTCCCCCGCCTCTGCGCGCCTATCTAGCGCATAGCTAAGGGCGATAGCGCGGCGAATAATATGCAACTGAGGCTGACTAAATACGTTTTTGGGTATATACGTATTGTAAGCTTTTACCGCTTGTTCTGGGTTACGCCACGCTAGCTTTTCTATCGCCCACGTAAGCACATTAGACTCGTGGTTAGGGTTTTTTAATGAAAAGTGCTTCGCGTAATTAACCGCGCCTACATCACGGGTTACCGCAAGCCAGGCATCGGCGATATATTGTAAGTTATCTGGCAGTTGACGCCTTAGATAAGGAAGAATGCGACGGTTACCTTCTGTAGCGGCTATTTCGATGCGTTTGATGACTTTTTCAGGGGTCATTAACCCGTTTTTGCGCCATTGATAAAATAAGGGATCGCATTCATCAGGCTGCGATTTTCCGTGATACCAAAGCGCATCAACATCGGTTAATAACGCTTTAGGGTTATCGGTTTCATCCAACTGATAATGTAATGCTTGGCAGGTAAGTTTGGCTCCCATGCCCGCGCGGTAGCTATCTAAAAAAGCATGCTCATGCCCTTTTGCGGCCAAATAATTTAGCCACCGATAGCGCATACCGTAACTGGCGGGTTGTGAGCTGTAATACTCAAGAAACGCTTCTATTTCGCGTTTATTTTTGAGTGTCATCGTGCGCTGTAGCTTTATACGTAGCAAATAAGGATAGAGTGGATAATGAGCAAGCGCATGTATGTCTTTATCAAGTAGAGATAGCCGATGCGCAGGCATAGATTTGAGATTTTTTTCTAGCGTAAGAAACTGTGCCCGTTCCTCTTCAAACTTGTCTGCCGGTAATGTTAAAGACACCGCCTGATGAGAGAAAACCAGCATACTGAAGACAAACAGCCATGTTATACGCAACCCAGCCGAAAATGCGCTACCGCGTTTAGCGTTACAAACGTGCCCAGAAAGGCCACGACAGACAGTTACACTCTTTTTCGACACAATTGAACTCCTACCCTGAATAACATTCAAACACCGTGAAGGTGCTTGCAGCGATGCGTTGTAAAGACCGTAAAAGTTACGGCGTGGTTCCTTGCCACTAAAAGTAGTTGTGCCAGCCCGTTATATGTTGTTTACACATAATAACGTTTCTGATTGTTCATTATTATTATGCTGGATTGGCGCTTTGCACCGTTAATGCTCATTATACAAGCACCATGGTTTAAATGCAGCTTGATTTCAAACTTAACCCTTGAATTTAAGTCATCCGACCACTACCTTAGAAGGATTGAAACAGATGTTTGAATTTTTCGTTGCAAAATTGTGTGGTTTTGTAAAGAATCTAGCCACCCTAACGCGTTAGTAAGTTAATACCGCCAACTTACGTTGTTGGATTAACATGCTGACATCCTGGCCAATGCCGAAGGAGATGATAATGATATACACAGGCAAAAGTCTTTCCGTCAGTCAGTTAGACGACGGCTTTGCTGAACTGGTGTTTGACGCCGAAGGTTCGGTGAACAAGTTTGATCGCCAAACGGTGAGCGAGCTTGATGAAGCAACACAAGCACTACTTGCCAAAGGTGACATAAAAGGCTTAGTGGTACGTTCCGCAAAAAGCACTTTTATTGTGGGGGCCGATATTACTGAGTTCACCAGCCTCTTCGAAATGGAAGAAGCGGAAGTTCTTCAGTGGGTGGCAAACACGTCACAAGTGTTTGACCGCTTTGAAGACTTACCTTTCCCCACTATCGCGGCAGTTAATGGCTTTGCCCTAGGCGGCGGTTGTGAGATGGCATTGGCATGTGACATGCGTATTGCAGACACCACGGCTTCAATTGGTTTACCAGAAGTTAAGCTAGGCCTGATGCCTGGTTTTGGCGGTACCGTTCGCTTACCTCGCCTAATTGGCGCAGATAATGCCCTAGAATGGATGACCACTGGACGTGACAGAAAAGGCGCGAAAGCCCTTGCTGAAGGCGCAGTTGACGCAGTAGTAGCACCAGAAACGTTAGTGGAAGGCGCACTATCAATGGTGAAAGACGCCGTAGACGGTAAGTTTGATTGGCAAGCACGTCGTGCGGTTAAAAAAGCCCCACTACAGCTAAACAAAAACGAAGCCATGATGAGCTTCTCTACTGCTCAAGCTATGGTATTTGCGCAAGCTGGAAAACATTACCCAGCACCGCACAAAATGGTTGAGACAGTGCAAAAAGCCTCTGTACTAGACCGTGAAGGTGCGCTTAAGCTTGAAAATAAAGGCTTTGTAGAACTTGCGAAAACCGACGCGGCGAAAGCACAAATAGGTATTTTCCTTGCCGACCAGCTTGTTAAGAGCAAAGGTAAGAAGCAAGCGAAAGCAGCCACTAAGCAGTCTAAGCTTAACGCCGTACTCGGTGCTGGTATCATGGGCGGTGGTATTGCATACCAAAGCGCCGTGAAAGGCACACCAGTTATTATGAAAGACATTAATCAAGGTGCACTAGATCTTGGCCTTTCAGAAGCGGCGAAAATTCTTGGTAAAGGTATGAAGCGCGGTAAAGTTGATGCGACCAAAATGGCGCAGACGCTTAACGCAATCACACCTACCCTTGAGTACAGTACACTTAAAGATGCAGACCTTGTTATTGAAGCGGTGGTAGAAAACCCAAAAGTGAAAGGTATTGTACTTAAAGAGGTTGAAGAGAATGTCGCTGACGACGCTATTATCTGTTCAAACACCTCGACTATCTCTATTAACCAGCTAGCAGAAAGCCTAGACAAGCCAGAGCGTTTCTGCGGTATGCACTTTTTCAACCCAGTGCACCGCATGCCACTCGTTGAAATTATTCGCGGCGAAAAAACCTCGGAAGAAACCATTAATGCGGTAGTGGCTGCCACGCTTAAAATGGGCAAAACCCCTATTGTGGTTAACGACTGCCCAGGGTTCTTAGTAAACCGCGTATTGTTCCCGTATTTTGCGGGCTTCAGTAAGCTACTTATCGACGGCGCTGACTTTGTAGCAGTTGATAAAGTTATGGAAAAAATCTTTGGCTGGCCGATGGGTCCTGCGTATCTTATGGACGTTGTAGGTATCGACACAGGCGATCATGCAGCAGACGTAATGGCCGCGGGTATTCCAGAGCGTATGGCGCGCCTAGATAACGACCCAGTAACCTTATTCTATAAAGAAGAGCGTTTAGGTCAGAAAAACGGTAAAGGTTTCTACAACTACGGTGTTGATAAGCGCGGCAAGCCTAAGAAAACACCTGCTGAAGAAGCCTACGCACTCATGGCGCCACACGTAGCTGAAAAGACAGACTTTGAGGCCGACGACATTATTGCACGCCTAATGATCCCTATGGCAAACGAAGCAATTCGCTGCCTAGAAGAAGGCATTGTAGATAGCGCAGCTGAAGCTGACATGGCGCTACTTTACGGCTTAGGTTTCCCTCCATTCCGCGGTGGTATTTTCCGTTGGATTGAAACCATTGGCTTGGCGAACTTTGTTGCGATGGCAGACAAGTACGCTGAACTTGGTCCAATTTATCAGATTTCAGATGGCGTTCGTGAAATGGCCGCTGCTGGTAAATCCTATTTCGCATAAGACCCGGAGGAAAAACTAATGAAAGAAGTGGTCGTAATCGATTGCGTACGTACCCCTATGGGTCGTTCAAAAAACGGTGTTTTCAGAAATGTGCGTGCAGAAGACCTTTCTGCAGCACTAATGACCGCGCTACTAGAGCGTAACCCTGGCGTAAACCCAGCGGAAATTGAAGACATTATTTGGGGCTGTGTTCAGCAAACGAAAGAACAAGGCTTCAACATTGCGCGTAATGCGCAGCTATTAACACAAATTCCACGCACAACAGGCGCGGTAACGGTTAACCGTTTATGTGGTTCATCAATGCAAGCCCTTCACGATGCCACAAGCGGCATTATGACTGGCCGTGGTGATATATACATGATTGGTGGTGTTGAGCACATGGGCCATGTACCTATGAACTATAACATCGACTTCCACCCTGGCCTTGCTAAGTATACGGCGAAAGCGTCGGGTATGATGGGCATGACTGCCGAGCTACTTGGCCGTCAAAACGGGATTACCCGTGAACAACAAGACGCCTTTGGCGCACGTTCCCACCAGCTAGCGCATAAAGCACACCTTGAAGGCCGCTGGGCTAACGAAATTGTGCCTGTTGAAGGCCACGATGCAAACGGCGTATTAAAGCTTATTGACTACGATGAAGTTATTCGCCCAGAAAGCACAGCCGAGAGCATGGCGGCGCTTCGCCCAGTATTCGACCCTGTAAACGGTACTGTTACTGCGGGTACGTCTTCTGCGCTGTCTGACGGTGCATCTGGCATGCTGCTTATGTCGGCAGACCGTGCAAAAGAGCTTGGCCTTACGCCTCGTGCGAAAATTCGCTCAATGGCGGTGGCTGGTTGTGATGCGGCAATTATGGGTTATGGCCCAGTACCAGCCACACAAAAGGCCCTTAAGCGCGCTGGCCTGACGATGGACGATATTGAGCTTGCCGAGTTTAACGAAGCGTTCGCGGCACAAGCGCTATCGTGCATTAAGCAACTAGGTTGGATGGACCACCTAGATACAAAGATTAACCTTAACGGTGGTGCTATTGCACTAGGTCACCCGCTAGGTTGTTCTGGTTCACGTATCTCAGGTACGCTTATCAACCTAATGGAATCACAAGACGTAAGCCTAGGCTTAGCGACTATGTGTATTGGTTTAGGCCAAGGTATTGCTACTGTATTCGAGCGTGTATAAGCGTTTGACGAAGCATTTGAATTAGCGCTTAACTGAGCGCTTAAATAGCTAAGTATTGAAAAGGGCCTTCGGGCCCTTTTTTATTGACGTTAACTTGATGTGCACATTACTTTAATACGCGAGATAAAGGACTTACCACACCCTGAGCGCCTTGCTGAAGCACGTGAGTGTAAATTTGCGTAGTTTTCACATCAGAGTGACCAAGCTGTGTTTGCACAGTTCTTATGTCGGCGCCCGCTTGTAGCAAATGCGTTGCAAAAGAATGGCGCAATGTATGAGGCGTCACTTTCTTTTTAATGTCGCAAGCTTTTGCCGTATTTCGTATGGCTTTCTGAATACTCGATTCATCAATATGATGCCGGCGTACTTTCTTACCCTCCGGATCTATAGATAACCGAGACGACGGAAATAAATAATGCCAGCCTAATTCTCTTGGCGCATTTTTGTATTTCACCCGCAGTCTATGCGGCAAATAAACGCCAGCATATTTCGGGTTTTCTAAATCAGCTGCTAAGTAATTTTCCACCATGGCTATTTGCCGAGTAAGGCCCGGCTTCAATTCTGCCGCAAGTGTAACGATGCGATGCTTTCCGCCTTTACCATCCCATATACGAATGGCGTTGTAGTCGAAATCAATATCTTTAACACGCAGCCTTACGGCCTCCATTAAACGCAAACCACTGCCATATAGTAGGGATATAGGGAGCTTTAGGTTGGCAGGAATTTGTTCAAATAGCGCAACTACCTCGTCTTGCGTTAGTACAACAGGTAACTTGGCCTGCCTTCGACTTGAAACAAAGTCTAGCTCTAACGACAGTGGACATTCCAATATATCGCGATAAAGAAACGCCAATGCATTAAGCGCACTCGCTTGTGTTGCGGGAGCGACATTTTTCTTGTTCACCAAATAAGACAGAAATAACTCTACGTCTTTATCTCCCATCTCTGATGGATGCCTATTATCATTGAAGCGAATAAAGCTAATTATCCATTTGCTATAAAGCTCTATCGTGCGTTTGGCATAGCGACGATTACGCATATGCTCAACCACCATTTGCATGAACATTGATTTCATTTGTTGGTACTTTTTATCTGTATATAAGCACAGCATTACGACTTTTTAGTGCACCGTAAAATAAAAAGGAAACTTTCCGTACTTCAGTACAGTGTTTTCAGATACAAAGTATAGGATATTGATGTAAACGACATTACATGCGAAAGTGAGTAAATTATTAAAGTTATATGCGGATTTTATCCACGTTGCATAAAGGATTTTTTCCGTACATTAAATTGTTATACGGCACGAGCATTCAGGTTCCCAGGGTCACCTGACTCGTAGCGAACTGCGTAAACAGGCCCAAAGGTCAGTAGTAACGTTTGAGCTTTTATGTCACGCTTTTAGCGTAAGCGAAGCCGTATAAGACGCGGCTTGATAAAGGCTTCGCTTACGCTAAAAGTGTAGCTTTCAAACTGCGATAGACTGCTCGCGCGGCGGCTGAGTAACAGGGAAAATTTGCTAGGTACACGGAATTAACTTAGTAAAAGGCCTTACATCGATTCTCGTGTTCGTATAACAAAACGTTCAAACGGACACGAATACCAACGGCGGGTTTCTCTTGCTCAGCAAGCGTGCCGTTTAACTTAAATGTTATGTGTCAAAGGTAAATCAAGATAAGAAGGATTTTTAACTATGAAACTAGGAACTAAAATTGGTTTGTCATTCAGCTTTATTGGCTGTGCTGTCGGCGCTTATTTCGGTCTATCACCTGTTTACTCGCAATTACAGTCTGGTGTTTTATCTGGTCAAGAAGCCGGGCTAGCATTCTGTATCGCCGGTGTCTTTATTGGTAGTGTATTGGCTACTGCTAGCATTCTTTCTTCGAATAAGCATGCCACATAACAAGCCAATAAACTCACTCACTACGTTCGCTGGGACGCATACACGCGGGGCGGCTTCGCCATTATGCCCCACATGTCTGCGCCCGTTATTGAAAAGTTATAAGGCGCCAGCCTAAGCTGCGTTTGGCTATATAAAAACCCCAGTGCAACTACCCTCACCTGTTTTCATTAGCATCGCTCTGGCTTGTGGTAGGTGTAAATCCGCCGCATTACCTTCATAGGTCACGCATTAGGCGCTTTATCGCAAAGCTCTTATTTTTAGTCAGTAAGCGCCAATGCGTTTGGCAGTTCAAATGGCGGCTAGCTTCAGTCAAATCAAAACCAACACTGCTCAGTCGTTTTGCTTGTTTGTGTTAACAATCAATCGTATGCTGGCTTTAACAGTTTTTAAACAGACCAAAGGAACTGGCTTTGCTTCTAACAAAGCGCTTAAGACCACTCCCTTCGGTCGCTCGGACGCATTTACGCGGGGCGGCTTCGCCATTATGCCCCACGCAACTGCGCCGCTTAGCTTAATGTTATACGGCACGAGCATTCAGGTTCCCAGGGTCACCTGACTCGTAGCGAACTGCGTAAACAGGCCCAAAGGTCAGTAGTAACGTTTGAGCTTTTATGTCACGCTTTTAGCGTAAGCGAAGCCGTATAAGACGCGGCTTGATAAAGGCTTCGCTTACGCTAAAAGTGTAGCTTTCAAACTGCGATAGACTGCTCGCGCGGCGGCTGAGTAACAGGGAAAATTTGCTAGGTACACGGAATTAACTTAGTAAAAGGCCTTACATCGATTCTCGTGTTCGTATAACAAAACGTTCAAACGGACACGAATACCAACGGCGGGTTTCTCTTGCTCAGCAAGCGTGCCGTTTAACTTAAATGTTATACCTTATAGAGACTCTGTAGATGGATAGAGAAGGATTCACTTTTGACTTAGTTACTCAACGTTTTTTGAAGAACCGGTGGGATACTGAGCTCGGAAAAAGGGTGCTGGAGGAGGTCATACA
>NZ_JAAAWN010000010.1 GCF_010500865.1 Alteromonas profundi | reverse complement strand
TTCAACTTGGTCTACAACTGCCAGTTTAAAAGCGAGTGAATAATCACGTTGAGTTCTTTTGCTATTTGATTTCATTGCACTCTCCAAATTAAGTTTGAAAAGTGTCAACGCTATTTAGGATGGGTCACTTAAATGAAAAGCGGTGTAATTACACCGCTTTTTTTGTACCTGATAAAGGGCTAGCTTGTACTTGCGTGGCTAAAAACGGCTTGCTTTTGTTTACCTGCGCTCTTACTTTTAAGCCAAATAACACGCGACTTACCACGTTTGTTTTTGCCAATTCGTATGTAACTGCGCACCCTGCAAGGGTGAGTGATAAAATAACCACAAATTGCAGCCCAATAGGTAGCCCTATACTGTGCAATGAATATGCAGCAACCACGATTATCGTTTGATGCATCATGTAATAAGGGAGAATTCCGCCATTTAAATACCTCACCCAGCTATAGGGCTTACTTAAATAGCGTATACCAAACCCAAGGACGGCGGCCAGCCATGCCCAATGATTGACAACCACGACGTATCCGACAAAAATGCGAAACCACCAACTTTCCTCCATCCAAGTACCAACGGGGCCGAATACATCGTGTCTATCTGCGATGATCAGTAAGTACATTGTTAGCGCAACCACAAGGCTTATGTAGCGCCAACGCACGAATGCTAGCCAAAGAGTCGGACGTAAAATCACCACCGCTCCAACCAGCATTACCAGCATATACTTAGCGTGGCTATACCAATCGTTTAACAGGTCGTGCGTAGTTGGGTAGCGACTTTTAAGCATTAGCCAAACCACCAACATGGCTGTACACGTTAATACACTAAAAACAGCAAAATTAAGAGGCAATTTACCTACCTGTGCTAATAGTGGAAAAAGCACGATGAGTATAAGAGAATAAACCCATAAATAGGGTAAAAACCAAAGGTGATTCCAAGTTAAAAGACCAATATCGGACTGTCGCTCCTTTAGCCACTGTGTATTGGGGTTAATGTATTCTAAATAAAATTGGAAAAAACTCCTGTCTATTGTCCCATTAACCGTCCACTCTATATAAACTTGTGGCGCCACTATCACGAACATTCCAAATAACAGCGGTATTAACAGGCGCTGTGTTCGTTGACCAACGAGTACGAATGCATGTTTAAAGTAGCTTATTAAATTAACGCGTATTCGGGTTAGTAGTACGGTAAGTACCATTGAAGAAATTAAGAACAGCAAAGACATGCGCCATTGATTACTCAATATCATAATGTCTTGCAGCCACGCTTGGGGTTGCTCGCTTTTAATATGCCAACCCCACTCCAGCACATAGTACATTCCAATGTGATACAAAATTAGAATGCCAAAGGCGATAACCCGTAGCGCATCAAGGGCATGGTATCGCGTTTTAATTGCTTTGCTTTTGCCATGCTCTAGGCTCCCTGCTTTATTTAATGCTTGCGACATTGTTCTAGCTCCTATTAAATGAGGTAAAAATGCCATTTGATTTAACGTTCTTTGTGCGAGTTACACTAGCGTAGAGTGACGAATTTATAGGGTTTAAGGGGTAAGCGGTGGGTAGCAGGGACGAAAAATTTAGCCAATTTCTTCGCAATACAGAGCACTACCACCCTCGGGCAGCTTTTCTCTTATTAGTGCTCTATTTATTTTTAAATAACACCATTAATGCCGCTTCAGATTGGACAGAAATTACCCGCGACCCGTACAGCACCACCGAGATGTGGGAGCCCTACCTTTGGGAATACTCAAGTGCGCTGGCAACCGCTTTATTGTGTATCCCCCTGGTTTTTTTCATTCGTAAGCTAGATGCTTCTTCATGTGGGGCTAAAACGTGGCTTTTAGCGCACCTTTTGTTTGCCACTGTATTTTCAATCGCCCATGTCGCCTTAATGGTCACTTTCAGAGAAATTAGCTACCTCTTTTTTGCGAAAGAATATAATTTTGGCCCATTGTGGCGTGAATTTTTATACGAGTATCGTAAGGATATTTGGGGCTACGCCACCCTCATATCTCTTTACTATATTCTTTTATTTAGTTACCGAAGACTGATTGGCGAAGCGGCGATTATTAACGAGCATCAAGCGAGTGAGTTAAATAAGATAAGTGAGAGCACGACAGAACTCCCTGCCCACTTACTAGTAAAGAAACTAAACAAAGAGTTTCTGGTTAGATTATGTGATGTTTACTGGATAGAGGCCTCGGGTAATTATGTTAATTTACATACCTGTGACGCCACATTCCCGCTGCGCTACACGATGAAACAGTTTTGCGAACAAGCCTACACCAAAGGGTTTATTCGCACCCATCGCTCCTATGCAGTACAAAGTAACGTTATCGATAATATAACCTTTACCGACAGTGGCGATGGCACTGTAGTACTACGAAATGACATTAAAATCCCTATTTCAAGGCGTTACAAAGACGCACTGAAAGCACGGCTATCGCCCGTGATGGCTAAATAAAGCCCATAAAAAAAGCTAGTTCAAGAACTAGCTTTTTCGTTTTATTCGCTGTTTAGCTTTAACGCTAAGGCATAGGGTCTAAATCAGCGCCTTCTTTTTCTACCTGTGGCGGCATCAAGTCTTCTTTACTGATACCTAACGCCAACGCCACTGAACTTGCAATATAAATAGAAGAGTAGGTTCCTACAACCACACCAAACAACAAGGCTGTGGCAAAACCATGAATAAGCGCACCGCCCTTATAAAACAAGGCGACAAGCACCAATATGGTGGTTACCGAGGTGATAATCGTTCTATTCAATGTTTGCGTAAGCGAGATATTGATAATATCAATCGGCTCACCGTTACGAATTTTACGGAAGTTTTCACGAATACGGTCACACACAACGATGGTATCGTTAAGTGAGTAGCCTATAACCGCGAGCACAGCGGCAAGTACCGTTAAATCGAATTCTATTTGCAGTATGGAGAATAAACCAAGAGTAAGAATAACGTCGTGGGTAAGTGCTGAAACAGAGCCCAAAGCAAACCGCCATTCAAAGCGCATAGCTACGTAAACCAGTATGCAAATAAGTGCCACCAGCATCGCTAAACCGCCCTGCTCTGTTAACTCTTCACCTACGTTAGGGCCAACAAACTCAATACGGCGCATATCAACGGTAGTACCATCGCTACGCAGCGCTTCAAGTACCTGCTCACCAATAGTGGCGGCTTTTACACCGTCACGAGGTGAAATGCGTATAAGAACGTCTTGGCTGCTACCGAAGTTTTGCACGATTGCATCACCAAAATTGGCTTCGTTTAGCTTAGCGCGAATATCACCTAAGTTCGCCGCGTCTTCATAGCCCACTTCAATGAGGGTACCGCCTGTGAAATCGAGCCCCCAATTTAGGCTATTAACGCCAAGAGAAACAAACGAGCCAAGAATAAGTATTGTTGATAGCACCATCGCAGGAATGCGAAGGCGCATGAAATTGACGGTTTCGGATAACTTTAATAACTGCATAATGGGCTCCTTAAATCGCCAACTTCTTAATGCGCTTACCGCCCCACGTAGCGTTAACGATAACGCGCGTGACCAAAATAGCAGTAAACATTGAGGTTGCAATACCAATCATCAGCGTAATGGAGAAGCCTTTGATTGGACCTGTACCTACAGCAAACAAAATAAGACCAGCAATAAAGGTAGTAATGTTTGCATCTAAGATAGTTGAAAATGCGCTGTCGTAGCCTTGATGAATGGCTTGTTGTGGGCTTCGCCCATCCCGCAGTTCCTCTCGAATACGCTCGAAAATAAGCACATTCGCGTCAACCGCCATACCTACCGTTAATACGATACCTGCCATTCCCGGTAAGGTTAGGGTTGCCCCTGGTATCATTGACATAATACCAATAATCATCACCAGGTTCGTAATAAGCGCGATATTCGCTACAACGCCAAAGGCTTTATAGTAAATAAGCATAAAGACCAATACAGCAACCAAACCGTATACGATGGCCTGCATACCTAGCTCGATGTTTTCTTTACCTAGACTTGGTCCAACCGTACGCTCTTCAACAATTTGGATAGGAGCAATTAGCGCGCCGGCACGAAGTAACAAGGCTAAATCGCGAGCTTCTTTCGGTGAGTCTAAGCCGGTAATCTGGAATTTACTCCCGAGCTGCGCGCGAATGGTCGCAACTGAAATAACCTGCTCGTGTTTTTCGAAAATTAGCTTGCCATCAGCATTACGCTCGCCATTTGATTTATATTCGATAAACACCGTAGCCATTGGTTTTCCGATGTTGCCGCGGGTTGAACGTGACATCTTATTGCCACCTTCTGAATCAAGAGAAATATTGACGTTTGGTAAACCGTATTCATCTACACCGCTATTGGCATCAATAATATGACTGCCTGTTAGCATAATGCGTTTTTCGAGAAGTTGAGGAATACCCTGCTGGTCTTCAATGAGTTGCGAACCTGGAGGCACACGGCCGTTTATAGCGTCGCGCACATCGTTTCTCTGATCCACCATACGAAATTCTAACGTCGCTGTTGCATTCAGAATTTCTTTCGCTCTCGCGGTATCTTGAATACCCGGCAACTGCACCACTATACGCTCAGCACCTTGCTTTTGAACCAAAGGCTCTGCTACACCAAGTTGGTTTACACGATTACGAATAATGGTAATGTTTTGCTTTACTGCATTTTCGCGTATGGCTTGCAGCTTTGCTTCTGAAAACACCGCGCGAAGTATTAGGTCATCAACCTGCGTAAACGTAAGGTCGCGATTAGCATTGCGCAAAAAGAATTCCGCTTTATCAAGGGTCTCTTCATCTCTGAAGGTAATATCAATGTGGTTTTCTTTCTGGCTAACGCCACGGTAACGAATACCTTCTTCTCGCAATGAAGTACGGAAACTGCTCTCAGCATCTTCTAGCGACTTAGTAATAACTTCGGTCATGTCCACTTCCATTAAGAAGTGTACGCCACCGCGTAAGTCTAAGCCCAATTTCATTGGTGTCCCGCCTAAGCCTTCTAGCCACTCTGGCGTATCAGGCGCAAGGTTCATTGCAACAAAATAATCATCGCCTAATACCGCTTCTAACGCTTCTCGGGCCACAAGTTGAGTATCTGAATCTGAGACTCGCACAAGAATTTGTTCATCTTCGAACTCAATTCGTTTTGGCGTAATGTTTTTATCAGCCAAGGTTGCCTTTACTTGTTCAACCATCGACTCGGTGACCACCGCATCGCGGCCTGCGGAAATTTGTACCGCGTGATCTTCACCATAAATATTAGGAAGTGCGTAAAGGGCGCATAGTCCGATCACTATGATGGCACTTAACACCTTCCATATAGAGTTTTTATTTAGCACTGGATATTCCTTTCGTGCCTGAGCCGAGAAGGTCCCGGCCCCGGCGTTTGTCAATTACAGCGACTTCATTGTACCTTTTGGTAGCACAGCTGTTACCGACGACTTTTGTACTACAATGTTATTTGCATCGTTTAGAGCCATTTCGATGAAATCTTTCTCTTCTGATACCTTAGTAATACGCCCTACTAAACCACCTTGGGTAAGCACTTCATCACCCTTGCTTAATGACGAAACTAAGTTTTTGTGCTCTTTTACGCGTTTTGCTTGTGGACGATATAATAGAAAGTAAAAAATTAAACCGAATACGGCCAACATGATAAGCATTTCCATGCTACCGCCTTGCTGACCACCTGCCGATTGCGCGTACGCGTTTGATATAAATAGGCTCATAAATTTCCCCAGTAATTTTCGTTGTTATAGTGCCGGAACCGGCAACCCTTTTTGTTCATAGAAAGTGTTTACGAATTCATCGAGTGCATCTGCATCAATGGCATCACGAAGCCCTTGCATAACGCGCTGATAATAGCGAAGGTTGTGGATCGTGTTCAACCGCGCGCCAAGAATTTCGTTACACTTATCCAAGTGATGTAAATAGGAGCGAGAATAGTTTTTACAAGTGTAACAGTCACATTGTTCATCTAGCGGCGAAGTATCGTTGCGATGTTTGGCATTGCGAATTTTAACGATGCCTTCGGTAACAAATAAATGTCCGTTACGTGCATTTCGGGTAGGCATAACACAATCGAACATATCAATGCCTCTGCGTACCGATTCAACCAAGTCTTCAGGTTTACCTACGCCCATTAGGTAACGCGGCTTATCTTGTGGGATCTTAGGTGCGGTATGCTCGATTATGCGGATCATATCTTCTTTCGGTTCACCCACCGAAAGACCACCAATGGCGTAACCATCAAAGCCGATTGCTTCAAGCCCAGCAAGTGATACATCGCGAAGGCCTTCGTACATTCCACCTTGAATAATTCCAAATAGCGCCGCCGGGTTATCGCCATGTGCTTCTTTACTACGTTTTGCCCAACGTAGCGACATTTCCATAGACACACGCGCTTCCTGCTCGGTAGCGGGAAATGGCGTACACTCATCGAATATCATAACGATGTCGGAACCAAGATCGCGCTGAACTTCCATAGACTTCTCAGGCGTCAGCAGTATTTTTTCACCATTAATTGGCGAGCGAAAGGTTACACCTTCTTCGGTAATTTTCCGTAGATCACCGAGACTAAATACCTGGAAACCACCTGAATCGGTAAGAATAGGCTTATCCCAGTGCATAAAATCGTGCAGATCTCCGTGTTCGCGGATAACCCCTGTGCCAGGACGAAGCATTAGGTGAAAAGTATTTCCAAGACAAATGTGTGCACCACTGTCTTTTAGCTCTTCAGGTGTCATCCCTTTTACCGTGCCGTATGTTCCCACGGGCATAAAAGCCGGGGTCTCTACCACACCACGATCAAAAACCAAACGCCCGCGTCTGGCTTTACCATCGGTTTTTAACAACTCAAATTGCATGTAAAGCGTTCCCAAATATAGGCGCCCGAGGCGCTGGGTAAAATGTAAAATTGGCGGCGATTATACCAGTTATTGAGTGGAGATCATGCCCAATCGGCATCTTTATCCTTGAATCGCCCATAATATCTGTTGTACGACAAGCCTTAGTCTAGCTTCACTGATACTAACTATGCCTTTTCGATGTACATGCTATCGCCATAGCTGAAGAAGCGATAAGATTTATCGATGGCTTCGGCATAAGCCTGCATCACATTTTCTCTTCCTGCAAATGCGCTGATAAGCATCATAAGTGTGGACTCAGGAAGGTGAAAGTTGGTAAACATGGCATCAATTACTTTGAAATTAAATCCTGGGTAAATAAATATCTCAGTATCGGAATAAAAAGGCGCAATAATGGCCTCTTCGGTGGCTTGTGCCGCAGACTCTAACGAACGTACCGAGGTAGTGCCCACCGCAATAACCCGTTTACCCTTGGCTTTAGTAGCAAGCACTGCGTCTACCACCTCTTGCGGAACTTCTGCATATTCTGCGTGCATCTTATGTTCATGGATATTGTCTACGCGTACGGGTTGAAACGTACCCGCCCCCACATGTAACGTCACAAACGCTAAATTTACGCCTTTAGCTTTTAACGCTGCTAATATTTCATCGTCAAAATGTAGTCCTGCAGTAGGGGCGGCCACAGCACCTGGTTTTTCATTATAAACGGTTTGATAGCGTTCTTTATCTGTTTGCTCGTCGGGGCGGTCTATATATGGCGGCAAGGGCATATGACCGTATTTCTCAAGCATAAGTAGTACATTTTCCTGGTGCTCGAAACGCAATAGGAACAAAGCCCCCTCGCGCCCTTCTACAGTAACATTTACCTTATCTTCGAGAGTGAGTTTGGTGCCGGGTTTAGGGGCTTTACTGGCGCGCACGTGGGCAACAGCCGTATGCTCACCGGTAATGCGCTCAATAAGTACTTCAACCTGCCCACCGGTTTCCTTTTTACCAAGCAATCTGGCAGGGATAACACGAGTGTTGTTAAACACTAATAGGTCGCCCGAATCTACCAAATCAAGCATGTCGGTAAACATACTGTGTTTAGTTTCACCAGTTTTACCATTTAGCTGTAAAAGCCGACTAGCACTTCTATTTTCTGTGGGATATTTGGCGATGAGATGTTCAGGCAGCGTAAAGCTAAAATCAGATAGTTTCATATTTTACTTATTCGACAACATACGAGTTAACACAATAGATAGAAATATTATTTCGTATTTAATTTGCAAGACAGTGTATTTAAGACGAAAGACAAAACAGCGCATCATATAATCATGGGCTTCACCTAGCATATAGAACACCGAGTATTGCGGCTAATACTCACCTATGAACCGCAATACGGTGACACAACAAACAGTGATGGAAGCCGTAACCTTAAATGGTTAAGCTTTACCCCAGATAATGATGATGTTCTCCCTTAACATTCTTATCCTTAATACCCGACCTATGTTGGGTATTTTTTTATGCGGCGCATTTTACCCTTTTGTGTCGTCGAAATCAGTTAAGATTTCCTCAATTAATGCCGCATCGACAGGGCGCGCTTTCAGCACGTATAAAATTTGCATAAGTAAGTCAGCCCCCATTATTCCTTTGTTCACTTTATTTCTTAAGTTATCAGCACTTTGTTCAACACCAATATCGGCTAATCGTAAACTCAGCCCTTGATATTTAACGCCCCGCACCGACATTTCAGACTTAACCAGGCGAGCTACGGTTTGTCGCCATGCATTTTTAGCACTCAAAAAACACCCCAAATGTGACTTATAATTTACAAAAACACACTTTTTTACACATAAAAAGCATATTCGTTATTGACGATTATGGCAGATAGTGGCTACACTGCAAGTCAAGATTATTGGCGAATGCAAAAATACTGGGTACAGTAGCGTTCGACATTATCGCTTCAATATTAATAGGAGAACTGTATGAGTTGGGATCTAGGAAGCATCGAGAGCTTATTTAAAGATCACGATGACTTTGTGGTGACACGTGAAGAGAATTGCTTATTGATTGCAAATCAAGACGGCATAGATGCGTGGTTGGCAATAAGTGGTGAACAGATACTGGTAGAAAGTCTTTTGTTTGCTGCCGCTGAAGTTAAAGATAAACCCGCGCTCGATCATGAAATATTATCTAGCCATATGGTGTTTCCTCTTACAACTGTGGGCATCTCAACCATAGGTGACGAAGAGTACTACACCGCCTTTGGCGCACTAAGTGCGCAGTCAAAAGCGCAAAGTATTGTTATTGAAGTAGAGACCTTGTTTCAAAACGTTGCATCGTTCCTTGATGCGTATGAAACACACCTTAAGTAAAAATTTCTTCTAAGGAGAAGCGAATGTCAGTGTGGAAAAAATTAGTAACTGCAGTTAAAGGTGGTGCAACGGAGGCAGCACAATCGGTGGCCGATAGCCAGGCTATTCGTATACTCGAACAAGAGATACGTGAAGCTAAAGAAGAACTGCGCAAGTCAGATCATGCGCGTACGCAAATTTTAGCTAAGTGTAAATTATCACAGCAAAAAGTTGATAGCTTCAACGCGTCTATTGAAGAATATGAGGCCCATGCACGAAAAGCTATTGATAGCGATAGACAGCTGGCGCTAGATTGTGCACAAAAGGTGTCAGAGCTAAAAGATGAACGGGAACAAGAACAGACTTATCTTGACCAGTTTAAACAATCTGAACAACAACTTGCTCACAATATTCAACAAGCAAAGGCGAATTTACGTCGTCTTGAACAGCAGGTTGATATGGTGAAGGCCACGGAAAGTGTGCAAAAAGCACAAGTTGCGGTGTCATCACGTCATATGGGCGCAAACAGCAAAATGAAAACGGCTACAGAGTCGCTATCGCGCATTCAAGAAAAGCAAAAGATGCGTAATGCTGAGCTGCAAGCTGCCGAAGAACTCGCAAGCGATGAGTCAAGCAGTGACCTAGAAAAACGTCTCGCTGAGGCGGGGATTAAGGGCGGTAGTACCTCCGCTGATGATGAGCTTGCCCGTATTCTTGGCAAATAATACTACGCAAAACGGGAACCTCGAGGTTCCCGTTTTCATTACTATGTTTAAGATTAAAATATCCAGTGAGTAATAATACAGAGAAATCACCCTACCCTTTAGCGCCATGGATTAAAGTACGTAGGATCATGTTGCAGTATTTCGCTGAGTCGAGGTGGTACACCATATTGGGCGCTACTGGTTTTTATGCCATAAGCAGCTACTGGTTATTGTACGCAGCGAACGAGCAAGCCCTTGTCAATCAGGTGGACTTTATCTATTGGCTAGCTGTAACAGCGTCAACCGTAGGGTATGGCGATCTGTCGCCTCAAACATCTGCGGGTAAATTAATTGTTGCGCTTTATGTCATCCCCCTGGGCTTAAGTATATTTGCCATGGTCATTGGACGTATTGCGGCATGGGTTTCTGAACAATGGAAAAGAGGGCTAATGGGCATGACAGACCTACAACTAAATAACCACATTCTGGTCATTGGCTGGAATGAACAGCGCACCCTGTTACTGTTAGACTTACTGCTACAAGAACGGGAAGCCATGACAGTACGCCCAGATATCGTATTGTGTGTAAAGGCCGATATTAGCAATCCGCTGCCCGGAATAATCGAGTTTGTAAAAGTAGACTCCTTTAATAAGGACGAAGATATGGACCGCGCCTGTGTAAGCACCGCGCAGACCATATTAGTCGACAACCCCCAAGATGATGTGACGATGACCACAGCGCTGTATTGTTCAAAGCGCAATCCTAATGCCCATCAGGTCGCCTACTTTAACGATGATAGTCTTGTCGCGTTGCTTCAAGATCACTGCCCTAAAGTAGAATGCACCCCTAGTGTAGCAGTTGAAATGCTCGCTAAAGCGGCATTTGACCCAGGCTCAAGTGCGTTACATCACGACTTATTAAGCGTAGATGAAGGACAGGCTCAGTTTTCAGTAAAGGTTCCCTTAGATAGCCCAGATATTTCTGTGGCCAAGTTATTCTTGAACTTGAAAAAACGTCATGACGCTATATTTATTGGTTACGCGCCTAAGGGGCACGTGAAAGAAATGGTTGTCAATCCCCCGTTAGAGGCCACTCTACACCCTAGCGATACCCTATTTTACATTGCCAAGCGGCGTATAAATGACATCAATTGGCAATCACTAAACGCGGATTAAACCAAATAGTTTGTGTAGCCCGTTTAGATAGCACAATGTAGTACCCATACGAATGCCTAATGGAGCCTGTTATGTTCAGCAAGCTATTTAAAAAACGTGAACCGCAAAAACCAAAAACGCCTGAAATAATGGGGCTTTACTTAGGCGGCTCTTTTGAATTGGACGATTTGAAACTTTCCTTACTAGAGCCCTCTCTTGTTATTGACGGCGCGGCCCGCTCCCATCTGATTCAAGCTGTAGGTGAAGCCCCACTCGATACCGGCGGTACCCTTATGCGCTTTTATACCGATGATGACGCCTTTTTACAGGTCGTGTTAGACGGTGGGTTAAGTGAAAATAATATAACTGATGTAAAACTATGGCATTTTTATAATACCCAAACCATTGGCTCTCAGGCGCAATGGGATAAATGTGTCAATAACCTTATTAGTCAGCCTACATACGACCTAGAAGGGAATACGTATACACGTGTATGGGAAGCTATAGGCGAGGTTTCGCCGCCTGTGGCAGTAACCGAAACCACGTATGAAGAAGATGGTGACATAAGTAAAACCGACCAATTTATGATGCTCTACGAACGTGAGCTTGAAAATGATAGAGTAGAGTCACTATTAGTGGTGGGCGAAGAAAAGCAGGTAGGAAATAACCTTGATCGTTGCTTGGTTATTTCCACCGGCTTCGATATTCAACCTGCCGACATAACCATTAACGGCTAAATTTAAGGATTTTGTATGGAAACTATTATGCAGTCATTGGCTGGCCTGGATAATTTCGCATTGTACTTCGGGCTATCAATTATCTTTCTGTTCGTTTTCAAGCTTGTATACGCCATGGTAACGCCTCACGATGAGTGGAAGCTGGTAAAAGAAGAGAAAAACGTGGCTGCCGCTATCGGTTTTGCTGGCGCTATAGTCGGCTTTGCCATCGCATTAGGTAGTGCAGCCTCAAACTCGGTAGCGCTGGTAGATTTCATTATATGGGGGCTAGTGGCTATTATTGCGCAATCTTTGGCATTCGCCATTTTACGTTTTACCTTTATGCCCAAAATTGCACAACGTATTAGTGACAATGAAGTGTCGGCAGGCGTGATGCTAGCAGGTATATCGATTGCTGTAGGCTTATTAAACGCGGCCTGCATGACCTATTAGGGGGAGCTATGTCGAATAATACCGTAAAAGAATTATCTAACGAGGCCCAGCCACACACGCGCAAAAGAAGCACAATTAATGTGGCTAAAATGCGTAAATCTTTTGCCCTTAAGCCTCTGGCTGTGGGGGTTGCCGGGGTATTGCTAAGCGCCTGTAGCGATAACCGTCAAGATGCTAAAATTTATACATCGGTAGATGAGTGTAAGCAAGACTTTCCTAGCGCTGTTGAAAAGTGTGAAGCCGCCTACCAAACAGCGACCAGCGAAGCTATGCGCACGAGCCCTCGGTTTCGCTCTGAATACGATTGCGAACATGAATTTGGCCCAAACCAATGTCAGGCTGTAAATACAAATAATGGCAGTTTTTTTATGCCATTTATGGCGGGTTTTATGGTGAGTCAGCTTTTGTCACCTAACCGCTATTACTCACAGCCATTATATACTTCTTATTCGTATAACTCGCCGTTTCGCTCTCGGTGGGTAACCGCAGATGGACAAGTATTTAGTGGTGATATACGTAAACGCAACTATCGTGTTCGCCCCGACTCATTTAAACCTAAACCCACAGTAAACCGCACTATGAAGCGAGGTGGTTTTGGTAGCAGCGTGCGAGCGAAGTCATCATGGGGAAGCAGTTCTCGTAAAGGTAGCTGGGGCGGATAACCTATGTTTAGAATGCCATGCCAGCCAAGAAAAGGCTGGCAGCAGCTGGCTACCGAATTCGGTTTTCATTTTCATACCATGTATGGCGAGCCCTATTGGGATGAAAGTGCTTACTATCAATTTTCGTTACAGCAAATAGAAAACGATATTGAAGACCCTAGTGCAGAACTTCACCAAATGTGTTTGGCAATTGTCGATGAAGTGGTTAAAAGTGAAGAATTACTCGAAAAATTTTGTATCCCTAGCCACCACTGGGACCTTGTAAGAGATAGCTGGCATCGCAGGGATCCTAGCCTATACTCACGCCTTGATCTTGTTTACACGGGAAAAGGGCCTGCGAAGCTGCTTGAAAACAATGCGGATACGCCTACCAGTTTATACGAATCAGGTTTTTGGCAATGGTTATGGCTTGAACAGCAGGTTAACGCTGGTGTATTGCCCCGCAATAGCGATCAGTTCAATAGTCTTCAAGAAAAGCTCGTAAACCGATTTAAGGAAATCAGTTATCACTACGGCATTGGGCAAATGCATTTTGCCTGTTGCAAAGACACCGCAGAAGACCGAGGAACAGTACAATACCTGCAAGACTGCGCGAAAGAAGCGGGGCTCGCAGCAGACTTCGTATTCGTTGAAGATATTGGCATTGCCGATACCGGCGTTTTTACTGATTTAAGCGATAGACCAATCACCGATTGTTTTAAGCTATACCCGTGGGAATTTATGCTAAATGAAGAGTTTGGCGACTTGCTTAGTGGTGCTAACGTTAATTGGATAGAACCTTCGTGGAAGTCAATCTTGTCGAATAAGGCGTTGATGGTCTTACTATGGGCGCGTTTTCGCGACCACCCTAATTTATTGCCGGCCTATTTTGCAGGTGATGCGGGGGCTGACACGGCCACAGGTAAATGGATAAAGAAACCTATTTTCTCTCGCGAAGGCGCCAATATTTCACTTATTGATAATGGCCATGAAGCTACCCTTAGCCCTGGGCCCTACGGTGAAGAAGGTTACATCGTGCAAGCCCTCGCTCCTCTACCCGTTTTCGACGGTAATCATACCCTTATTGGTAGCTGGTTAGTTGACGATATGCCAGCGGGAATTTCCGTACGAGAAGATAATACTGCAATCACCCAAGATCTTTCCCGTTACCTACCGCATATTATCCTCTAACGGATAACCTTTTTATTAATATCGGGCTTTACGTAAGGATAAGCTGTTATGAAACCACTGTCATTTCAACTTCGCATGTTGCTTACTTTGGGGGCGTTTTTAATTCTATTGGAAGTAGTGAACCTACTCACAGGCAATAGTCTTAATCAGTTTGGCGTAGTACCTCGCTCTCTCGCCCACTTACCCTATATATTTACCGCCCCCTTCTTACACGGGTCTCCTTCTCATTTAATGGCAAATATATTCCCGCTGTTATTATTTATGTGGCTATCTATGCAATGGGGAAAGCGAACGTTTTTGCTCGCCACCGCTAGTGCGTTAATTGTCGGTGGTTTAGGGGTATGGTTATTTGCCAGGACCGCAGTACATATCGGCGCCAGTGGTATGGTATACGGGTATTTTGGCTTCTTAGTACTGGCCGGATTTAAGAGTAGAAAAATTAAGTACCTTATTATTTCGGTGGTTGTGGCAATAATATATGGCGGAATGATAATGGGCATCCTACCTACATCACGCTTTATTTCGTTTGAATACCACCTATTTGGCTTTCTAGGCGGATTAATTGCCGCTTGGTATTGGGCGCGCTGAGCGGTTAACGTATAATCGCAGACAACAATGAGTAAATGTAATCTATTATGACAACAACCCAAGCTCCACAAAAAAATCAGGGCTTTTTCGGCAATCTCGCCTTCAATATTATTATCCCTGTGGTATTAATGAGTTATGCCAGCTCCGAAGACTACTTAGGTCCCGCATGGAGTATTGTCGCCGCGCTTAGCTTCCCCATTGGTTACGGCTTATGGGATTTAAAGCAATCGGGCAAAGTTAATGGCTTTTCCATATTAGGTATTATTAGCGTTTTGCTTACCGGGGGCTTCAGCTTGCTAAAACTCCCTGCGGAATATATCGCAATTAAAGAAGCAGCTATTCCAGGTTTAATTGGCATTGCTGTTTTAGTTACGCAGTATTCTGATAAGCCACTGGTGAAAATGCTTATTCTTAATGACCAAATCATTAATTGGCCACGGTTAAATCAAGTACTCGATAGCCAGGGTAAGCAGACGGAGTTTAAAAAGAAAGTGGCAGTAAGCTCGTATATTGTGGCTTGCTCTTTTTTCCTGTCCTCGGCGCTGAATTACATTTTAGCCAAAGTGATTTTAGTTAGTGAACCGGGTACCACGGCCTATACAGAAGAATTAGGCCGTATGACTGCATTAAGCTACCCCGTCATCGTTATACCTAGCATGGTTTTACTGATAGCGGCCCTTTGGTATTTATTTTCTCAAATTAAGAAAATTACCGGCCAAGAGCTTGACGATTTTATAAACCAATAGCCCATTCTATAGGGTCATTGTTTCCTCTTTCCCAAGCAAACGTAGAGTAGTGTTTGACGACACTACTCTAATACACCGACCAACTAATACGCTTGCTTAGCGAGGTTAACGCAGCCACGCCTAATTGCGAGTTGCCCACGGTGTTTAACGCAGGGGAAAACACGCATATAGAAAAACGCCCCGGCACTACCGCAATAATTCCGCCGCCTACGCCACTTTTACCAGGCAACCCCACTTTAAACGCAAAACTTCCAGCTTCATCATACATACCACTGGTGGCCAATAACGCATTAACTTGGCGGTTTTGGCTAGGTGTAAGTACCTGCTCATTTGCACAGACAGAATAACCGCGATTAGCCAAAAAGTTGGTTGCCCGGGCTAAATCCACACAACTCATCTCAATAGCACAATTACTAAAGTAACTATGCAGCACATCATCAACTTCATTTTCAAAGTTATTGTACGCTTTCATTAAATAAGCCATGGCGGCATTTCTTGCTCGAAATTCAAATTCTGAATCTGAGACATCTCTATTAGCAATTATTTCATCGTTGCACGATAGTCGCTTTACAAAATCACGCATACCAATATGGGGCGAAGCGAAGCGCGACTCATTCATGTCGCTTACCACCAGCGCCCCTGCATTAATAAATGGGTTGCGAGGTATGCCTTGTTCGTATTCTAGTTGAACAAGAGAATTAAACGGTAAGCCTGAAGGTTCACATCCAACCCGGTCCCACATCGACTCTCCGTAATGGTTTATCGCCAAAACAAGGTTGAATACTTTGGAGATACTCTGAATAGAAAAGGGCACATTGGCATCGCCAATATGTGTGATATTGCCATGAATATCACACACCGCGATGCCAAATTGATACGGGTTGACGGTGGCAAGTGCAGGAATATAGTCTGCTACTTTGCCCTGCCCCAGCATAGGCTTTATCTCATCAAAGATACTTTTGAGCAGCATCTCCATGTTAGTACTTTCATCTACTGACAACGCCAATCATCCTTGAAGTCACAGTCGTTTGAACCGGCGCTGCCATCATTTAGCTCAACATTTATATCAACACTATCGCCATTGTGAGGCCTATTGTCGATAAAGCGAAAAATCTTTTTGGCAATGTCAGTATTGTCTATTTGACCCGTGAAGGCTTGTTTGCCCGCGCCAAAAGCGAACACTTCTACATCTACCCCTGTATGGCCGGAAGACGTCCAGCCCGTATTCGTTTTGCTATCAAGGAAGGCTTTTATAGCCCCATAGCGGGCTTCTTCGTCTAAGCTAGCTACTTTGGCGAAATGGGCCAATTCTTCGCTATTTAACTCGAAACCTAATGTTTGTGCCATGTACTGCCCAACGTCCTCCTGTTCACCTAACGCTTTTGCCATGGTTTCGGCAGAGGCCTTTAAGTTGCGAAGATACTCAGGAAACCAAAGGTAATCGCCATTAGCACCAATCGTTAATCCCCCGGTACTATGATCGGCCGTTAGAATAACTAAGGTGTCAGGATTTTCTTCTACATAGGTTCTTAGATAGTTAAGGGTTTGAGCGAGGTCGTGCATTTCAGCCATTGCAGAACCAATATCGTTAGCGTGTCCGGCCCAGTCTACTTGGCTTGCTTCAACTAATAAGAAAAAACCATTATCGTTTTCTAAATGCTTGATGGCGTGCTGTGTTAGATACTCCAAACGGTTTTTACGCTTATCGTCGAGTACTTTGGGTAAGGCTACAGGCGCAAATAAACCAATAACATTACTGCCGGTGGGAATACTCGCCAGACGATTGTAGCTATCCGCGTAGGCATAACCTGCGTCGATAAATTGCGCAAGCACATCTCGGTCTTCACGTTCAAAGTAGCTGGTTCCACCGCCTAACATAACATCAGCCACAAATTCACCATTAACTCTTACGTCATAAAAATCATCAGCGATGGCATTATAGTTTTTACGGCTTTCATTGTGAGCGATATAAGATGCCGGTGTGGCATGCACAATTTGTGAAGTAACGGCCAAGCCAGTACGCATTCCTTTTGCTTTGGCCCAATGCATAACAGATTGCAGAGGCTGTTTATCTACATCCACCCCTATAGCGCCATTATACGATTTTACCCCTGTAGCCAAGGCGGTTGCTGCGGCTGCTGAGTCGGTAACATAGCCAGAAACAGGCGCGGGATAGGTTGACGCATTGCCCACTAAAATATCGTCAAAAACAACTGTTTCAATTTCGGCCGTGGTTGCATCGTCAACATAGTTTCGATATGCCGTAGTATACGCAGGCCCCATACCATCGGACACCACCATAATGATATTTTTGGGTGCTGCCTTGCTCACCGCGACAGAGTGCTGTGCGTCAGTGACAGGGGATTCGCTAGTAGAGCTACATCCAACCGTAACGGCTATGGCTGAGCACAAAGCTAGCGTTTTACGAAATTTACATCTGATCATGAAAAACTTTCCTGCGTGTTTAATCAGTACCTGTAGGCGTAGGTACTATTATCAGTAATTAATATTAAGGGGTCGCGACTATTTAGATTGCAACACCGCGCTGAAATCAAAAACGCAACTGTACAACTTAAACAAACGGGGCCAACTCTAGGTGTGTTTAGTGTAAAACAGACGGCGGGCTACCACAAAAGTTTAAGGACTATTCACGCGATTGATAGGGTTTATACAAAATGAGGACCAGCAGAGGATGAAAATTACCACAGTGAGGCCTTCCTTGGGATTACATATTAAACTGTACCGCTAAGAAAGGTATTGCATGAAGTCTATCTCGACAAAATAACTATGCTATGCGGTAGTAGGCTTTCTTTCAGGCGTTTTCAACACGCTCCCTTCTAAAGCAAAAGGTAAATGTAGAACACATGGACCTTCTTAATCTCATAGTGGGCTTTTCAATTTGTTGGCAATAGGGAAACCGATGTAAGGACAAAATCGCACCTACACATTCACAGAGTGAATGACGGTAATGATAATAATATATTTTTATTATTATCCACCCCCTACTAGGATGAAATGGAACTTACACGAACGCCCTACAGCGTAATCGCAAACACGTTAAGAAAATTAATTATAGTCGGGAGAGACGCTCATGTCGCAATATCAACAAGACATCGATAACTTGGCCACCTTAAAAGCAGCACAAAAAGGTGCATGGGAAGGCATAAACCCAGAGTATGCCGCTCGCATGAAGGTTCAAAATCGCTTCAAAACAGGGTTAGACATTGCGCGTTACACTGCAGCTATTATGCGCAAAGATATGGCTGAGTACGATGCAGACTCGTCTCAATACACCCAATCACTTGGTTGCTGGCATGGTTTCGTTGGCCAACAAAAAATGCTATCGGTTAAAAAACACCAGGGCACAACCAGCAAAAGTTACCTCTATCTATCTGGCTGGATGGTAGCTGCATTACGTTCAGAGTTTGGCCCCCTGCCAGACCAATCTATGCATGAAAAAACCTCAGTATCTGCCCTAATTGAAGAGTTATACACGTTCCTTCGTCAGGCGGATGCGCGAGAACTAGGCGAGTTATTCCACAAACTAGATGATGCGAAAGCAAACGGTGGTGACGTAGCCGCAATTCAAGCTGAAATCGACAATTACGAAACTCATGTAGTACCTATTATTGCGGATATCGACGCAGGCTTTGGGAATGAGGAAGCTACCTACCTGCTAGCAAAACAAATGATTGAAGCAGGCGCCTGTTGTATCCAAATTGAAAACCAGGTGTCAGACGCTAAGCAATGTGGCCACCAAGACGGAAAGGTGACCGTACCTCACGAAGATTTCTTAGCTAAAATTAACGCCGTTCGCTATGCCTTCCTAGAGCTAGGCGTAGACGAAGGTGTTATTGTGGCGCGTACTGACTCACTTGGCGCAGGGCTTACCCAAAAAATTCCGGTATCAGCGAGCGAGGGCGACCTTGCAGCCCAATATAACACATTTCTCAAAACCACTGATGTAAACACTGCTGATGACCTTAACGAAGGTGACTTAGTGCTTAAACAAGGCGGTAAACTCGTGAAGCCAGAACGCCTACCCAACGGGTTATTTCGCTTCAAGGATAATACTGGTTTTGACCGTGTAGTACTAGATTGTGTTACTTCGCTACAACATGGCGCCGACTTACTGTGGATAGAAACAGAAAAGCCTCACGTAGGCCAGATTGCCGAAATGGTAAATGCAATACGTGAGCAGGTTCCGAATGCGAAGCTGGTGTACAACAACTCACCGTCGTTTAACTGGACGCTAAATTTCCGTCAACAAGTGTTCGATACTTGGGCTGAAGAGGGCAAAGATGTCTCTTCGTACGACCGCGCAAAACTTATGTCTGCCGATTATGACGACAGCGAGCTTGCAGCATTAGCTGATGAGAAAATTAAGAGTTTTCAAGCTGATGCGGCCCGTGAAGCAGGCATTTTCCATCACCTTATTACGTTGCCCACGTACCACACTGCCGCGCTGTCTACTGACAACCTAGCTAAAGGTTACTTTGGTGAAGAAGGTATGCTTGCCTATGTTCGCGGCGTACAGCGTCAAGAAATCCGCCAAGGTCTAGCCTGCGTTAAACACCAAGCAATGGCCGGTTCAGACCTAGGTGATACACACAAAGAGTACTTCTCTGGTGAAGGCGCGTTAAAAGCATCGGGTGAAGATAACACGATGAATCAGTTCGACGTTTAATACAAAGTATCCCAACCTTTCCTTTTAGGCACCCTCGGGTGCCTTTTTTTATTATTCAGTGAATTTATTTGGATAATACTTTCCTATACCTCTTAAAATAGTGGTGTCCATCGAAGAATAAAATAATAGCGAATTAAAAAACAGGTAGTTACACAACATTGCCCATCAAGCCTAAGACTAAAAGGTGATCTGACAAGCGCATAAAAACGCTTTACAATAGTCCTGTTTAATTGAATTTATAAAGAGCATTAGCATAATGAATATAGCAAAGGTCGATCTCAACTTACTGGTTTATTTAGATGTACTGCTACGCGAAGGAAGTGTGACCAAAGCTGCCAATCAATTGAGCATCACCCAACCGGCAATGAGTAATGGGTTAAAACGGCTAAGGGATCTATTTAAAGACCCCCTGCTTGTTCGAACCAGCGATGGCATGACCCCCACCAAACGCGCACTTGAGCTACAACCTATTATTCGTGATGTTTTAAGCCGCTTAGAAAACTCTATCCAGCCAGAAACTGACTTTGACCCGTTAACCAGCCATCGTACTTTTCGTATTATGACCAGTGATTATGCCGAGAGTACTCTTTTATTAGAGCTTGTAGGTAAGCTGGCCGTAATGGCCCCAAATATAACCTTAGATTTAATTACACCAAGCGATGTCACCTTTCACGATGTTGAACAAGGTAAGGTTGATATGGCTATCAATCGCTTTGAAGAGCTTCCGTTGTCGTTTCACCAAAAAGTAATCTGGTACGATACGTTTAGCTGTGTGATGAGTGCCGACCACCCTTTAGTAGCAAAGTGTGATTTAGAAAGTTACTTAAACGCACAACATATTTGGGTGAGTAAAACAGGCTTTGGTGTAGGAGTGGGCATCGACCCTAACGAAGTTCAAAAATTAGGTTGGGTAGACGCTGAGCTTACTAAAATTGGCAAACAACGTGCGATACGCGTATTTACTCGTCACTACCACGCTGCATTGCAAATTGCGAAAAACCAAAAGTTAATTGCGACACTGCCAAGCAAGGCGGCCAAGCTATTTAAAGATGATCCGGATGTCATTGTCAAAGAGCCTCCCTTTGATATCCCTCCTATCGCACTAAAAATGGCGTGGAGCGCGCTATTACATCACGACGCCGGACATATTTGGCTGCGCCGTTTGATTAGTGATGTGGCATCAGAAATGAATGGCGTCTAAGCCATTCATAGTAATGATGATAAACATAGAAACCATAAATTAAAAAATTACCTCGATACTCTCTACACTGAAACTACAAAACACGTATTGGGGTAGTTATGCAAAATTACATTACGCGAGGCCGGTTACAGGTTGCTGAACAGTTAGACACTTTTATTAATCAACAAGCGATGGTGAATACAGGCGTCTTACCTGAAACCTTTTGGCAGGGAGCGGAAGCCCTTTTCGCTGAATTCATTCCAAAAAACCGCGGGTTATTAGAAAAGCGTGAGCAATTACAACGCGCCATTGACGATTATCACAAAGCGGGTAATCCCGTATCTGGGCCTTCTTACAAAGCCTTTCTAAAAGAAATAGGGTACCTAGCCCCCCAACCTACCAACGTAAGTGCAGATACGACAAATGTAGATGCAGAAATTGCCAGCATGGCTGGACCTCAATTAGTAGTTCCAATTAATAATGCCCGCTATGCACTAAACGCCGTAAATGCCAGATGGGGGCGCTTATATGATGCGCTTTATGGCACCGATGTTATTAGCGATGAAGGTGGCGCAGAGGCGGGTAAAACTTACAATCCGGTGCGCGGCGCTAAAGTGGTAGAAAAAGCCAAGGCTTTTTTGGATGCAATAATACCGCTTAGCAAAGACAGTCATCAAAATGTGCATGAGTATCGTATTGACGGCGACACGTTAGCGGTAATGCTAGCGGACGGTACGTCGACGTGTTTGGCAAATAAAGCACAGTGGTTAGGCTACCAAGGCGAGGCGAACAAGCCTTCCACCTTATTGTTTGTTCACAACGGATTACACGTTGAAGTTCAAATAGATGAAAACCACCCTGTAGGAAAAACTGACCCAGCTCACGTAAAAGACGTTTACGTTGAAGCAGCGCTTACTACCATTATGGATTGTGAAGACTCGGTGGCAGCCGTGGACGCAGAAGACAAAACCTTGGTTTACAGTAACTGGTTAGGGCTAATGCAGGGCACGTTACGCCTTGAAATGAAAAAGGCTGGAAAAACTATCACCCGGGCCATGCACGCCGATAGAGAATATACCTCGTCTAATTCCAATGACACACAGAAAATAGTGTTACCTGCTCGAAGCTTAATGTTTGTGCGAAACGTGGGCCATTTAATGACAAATGACGCCATGCTTTTTGATGGTAAAGAAGTGCCAGAAGGAATTATGGACGGGCTAATTACGTCGTTAATAGGCAAGCACGACTTACTTGGCAATAGCGCATTTAAAAACAGTCGTGAAGGCAGCATCTATATAGTGAAGCCGAAAATGCATGGGCCAGAAGAAGTGGCTTTTTCAAATTCACTTTTTGCTGCTATAGAGAAGATTATTGATGTCCCCGAAAATACCATCAAGATGGGAATTATGGATGAAGAACGCCGAACCAGTGTTAACCTTCAGGCCTGTATAAACGAAGCTAAATCCCGCGTAGTATTTATTAATACCGGCTTTTTAGACAGAACAGGCGACGAAATTCATACCTCAATGTTAGCAGGTGCGTTCGCCGATAAAGCCACACTAAAAGCAATGCCTTGGATAAAAGCGTATGAAACCGCAAACGTCGCCGTGGGTTTACGCTGTGGTTTATCAGGGAAAGCGCAAATTGGTAAGGGAATGTGGCCGGTGCCTGATGAAATGAAAAACATGATGGAAGCGAAAGTTAGCCATCCAAAAGCAGGCGCGAACACGGCTTGGGTTCCCTCTCCTACTGCAGCCACTTTACATGCGCTGCACTACCATCAAGTCAATGTATTTGATGTTCAACAAAGCCTTGATGAAAATTTTGATGGGTTAAACGATATTCTAAGCATTCCCTTACTTGATAGTACTGACGGGTTATCGCCTGACATTATTAGCCGCGAATTAGATAATAATGTACAGGGGATCTTAGGCTATGTTGTTCGATGGGTACATCAAGGCGTGGGCTGCTCTAAAGTGCCTGATATTAATAATGTGGGCCTAATGGAAGATAGAGCAACCCTACGCATTTCCTCTCAGCATATTGCTAACTGGCTAGAACATGGCATCGTTAGCCCTGAGCAAGTTAACAGGTCTTTGCGAAAAATGGCAGTACTGGTTGATGAACAAAACGCTAGCGATAAAGAGTACATTCCAATGACACCTGATATAGAAAATTCCATTGGTTTTTTAGCGGCTAGTGACCTTATATTTAAAGGCAAGGAACAGCCAAGTGGTTATACAGAACCCTTACTTCATGCTCGTCGTCGCGAGATGAAAGCGAGATTAGCCGCAAAGGCATAATCACCTAATATAAGGTAATTAATTTACTCACATGCACACAAGCACCGCTAAACATAACAGTCTTTAGCGGTGCTTGTGTGCTGTTTTAGCGCTTCTCGCTTACCCACGCCTACTTACCTTAAAACGCTCACCGAACCTAGGCTGAGCGTTTTGAACGAAACCGCTCTCTTCTTCTGCTTAAAAAGCACTACTATTTGATAATTGGCGCAGCGCCTTCCATCGCCTATGCTCTAACTTATTCATTTGGAGCTTTCTTGATGCAGCTTGTACACCCGCCTGCTACCCCCACTAGTAACGCTATTGTGCCGATATTTTCAGGCGGCGGTACGCGCCTAAGCGCACATATCGGAATCATTAGTGCACTTCAGGATATGAATATTAGCTTTAAAACTTTAGTGGGCGTGTCAGGGGGCTCTATTGTGGCTTCCCTGTATGCTAAAGGCTTTCGCGTAGAGCAAATGCGCGAGCTTGCACTTCACACTGACTTTAGGCAATTCATGCAGTTTTCGCTTTTTCGCTTACTGCGCGAAGGCGGCTTATCGTCAGGAGACGTATTTGAACGATGGATAGATACTCAGCTCGAAGGCGCTACATTCTCCGATTTACAGCTTAATTTGAATATCCTAGCCACCGATGTAAATGGCGGAGGCCCTGTTTTATTTAACAAAGTACAGACGCCTCACATGAAAGTTTCACAAGCGGTACGCTACTCTATGTCCATCCCCCTTATTTTTTCCTTTAAACCTTTTAAGGAATATTTGCTGGTAGATGGTGCAGTATTATCAGAGGATGCGCTATTTGATAATTGGCAAGGCGATGGCACACCCTCCGTTTGTTTTCGCCTGCAAAGCGCTATGCAAAAACCAAAGGTAATTAAGCAAAAATTTCTAAAACTTCCGCAATACGTTAGCATGCTCATTCGCACTTTCATGATCGCTCTTTCTCGCGAATACGTTCACGCTAAATATTGGCATAATACGGTAGTGGTAAATACCGGCGATATATCGCCTATTGATTTCTCCCTTTCTTCCGACATTAAAAACACCCTGTTTGACCTGGGTTATTCCACCACCAAAAACTTCTTACCTAAAAAATGTGCATTTGTGAAGATAACCAACACACCTAAAGTGTCTTAAGGGCTGGTGCAGGTTATTCAGTTTTGTTTAGGCAGTGTTTTACACGTTTGGTTAGGCAACCTAATGCTGATAATCGCTTTCGACGCTGGTATAGTAGTTAGAGAGTTTCATATGAATAACAGTTATTTAGGTTTCACTAGGATGAGACGGTGAAGGGGTCCTTTAATGAGTAACGCTGGCATAAAACGCATACCTGAAATCATTGCTGAGCGGCTAGGCGATAGCGCGGATGTGATAGAAAATGTCGCAGATTCAAGTGGTACGGAAGGCTATTCGCAGAGCGTGGCATGTATTGTTAAGGCTAAAAATAAGGATGCCGTGAGCGCGCTCGTTTCCCTTGCCAATGAGCTCGCCGGATGCACTGCAAATGCGTTTAGCATTCACCCGATAAGTAGCGGTCAAAACTGGGGATACGGCAGTGCTACGCCAAACAAAAGTGACAAGGCCATCGTATTATTGTCGCTTATTCAATTAAATAAAATTACTTACCTAGATCCAGATTCTGGTTTGTGCACTCTTGAACCTGGGGTTACTCAACAACAGTTGTACGATTACTTAAACGAGAACCACCTTCCCTTTATGGTGCCTGTCACGGGGGCGGGCCCTACGTGCAGCATACTATCGAATGCGCTTGAGCGTGGTTATGGCATTACGCCTATTGCCGATCACTTCTCTGCTATAACGCAAATGGAGGGAGTACTGCCCACCGGAGATTACTATACCTCTTCGCTCGCCGCGATGGACCAATCCCAAAATAAGTTTGTAGATAAAGCCTTCAAGTGGAAGCAAGGGCCTTATCTGGATGGAATATTCACACAATCAGGGAATATGATTGTAACCCAAGCCACCCTTTGCTTAGCGCGCCAACCCGAGGGCTTCGACTCTTTCTATTTACGTTTTTATGGCGATACGGGTTTTCGGCGGGCACATGCGTGTATCCAAAAATTATTTCGCCAATTAGGTGGCGTTGTTGGGGGGATAAACCTTATGGATAAGACGCGAATGATGGCAATGCTTGCCGACAACCCTCAAGGCAAAGGCGTGCATAAGGTTATGACGGACCAACAAAAAGCGGCCCTAAGTTCAGCTCACGACATACCTGATTGGACAGTGGTAGGTACGCTATACGGTAGCAAGTCCATCGTGAAAGCGGCTGCAAAAGAGGTAAAAGTCCTCACTAACGGCTTGGCCGATAAATGCTTACGCTCTCATTCTACCAAGGTTTCTCTTGCACGGCGCGTATGTAAAGTAGCCCCTAAACGCGCTTTTCTACAATTAAAACAGCAACTCGACAGTTTGTCCGCCGCCACGGATATTATGCGAGGAAAGCCTAGTGAAGTCGCTCTATCGCTATCTTATTGGCGTAATCCCCATACTGCCGCCGATGCTAGCGCACACCTTAACCCTGCCAGAGATCGGTGTGGCTTGCTGTGGTATGCTCCCTTGATCCCTGCCAATCTTAGTGCGATGGAAGCATTTGTTGAAATGGTGAGAGACATTACCCCCCGTTACAACATAGAGCCCTTGATTACCTTTACACACACTTCGGCGCATAATATCGATAGTACTGTGCCCATTTTATTCGACTTATCAAACCCCACCGCCGTAGACGACGCTCACAATTGTTTGGCAGCGTTGTTTGAACAAGGGATTAAGCGAGGATATGTGCCCTACCGCCTTAATATTCGCCAACAAGAAGCGCTAGATAAAAACGCGGTATGCTGGCAAACTGCAGGCAAAATTGCTCACGCACTTGACCCCAATGGTGTACTTAGCCCCCACCGATATAACCCCTCGCGAGTGGCAAATACCAGGGGTTAGCCAATATTTTTTACATAGCCCCCACCCGTTTCATTAACCCGTGAACATGTTTTACCGGAATCGCGTAGCTAATTCCGGTAGGGGCGCTAATGGCCGATTCTTTACCCGCGGTAATAAACACTTTGTTTATTACTCCAATTACCTCACCTGTTGCCGGCAAATACAGTGGACTGCCTGAATTTCCAGGAAACGCGGTAGCATCTAATTGATAAATAAGATCTGCATTTTCAAGTCGCGCAAGCATATCCACAGTAAGTTGACTGGAACCGGCATTGGGCAGAGCGTCTGGGGTTATGGCAGCAATATACCCTCGGTGGGTAGCGGCATAAAGGCCTAACACAGGCCCGATAGGATAACCTGTCATAGCAATTTGGGCTCCCGGCGGACTAAATGTATCGTCATGCAGCTTTATTGGGGGTAATGATGCATCTATACGCAATATTGCCAAATCGTGTTTGATATCAATTGCTTCTATCGATGCCTTGAAAGTAGATACTTGCTTTCCTTCCCCATGTACCACTACATAATGCTCTACAACGGCGGGGTCGAGTACCTCACTAACCACATGATGATTGGTAATTATCCATTTTCCATCTCCTACCACGAACCCTGTGCCCCTAAGTTGATTACCGGGTTGATTAAGGGGGCTGTAAATACCAATTGCCACTACAGATTTTGAAACGTTAGACACAACTTGAGGAAACGATTTCTCGTCAGCCACGCTATAGTTACAGGTAATAAATGCCCAGCAAATTACCCAAGTCATAAAAGAGGTACGTATCAAGATAACTCCTAAAAATTTCAGCGAACCACAAGTCAGAACATTTAGTATATACTAAAGCTGTTATAAAACAGTGGCTAAAATTCACTCAACGCAATTAAGCTGCGGTTTAATACAAAGCACATCACAGCTGTAACTATTTATCCTGCGAGTGGTTCTATGTATGGAAAAACGAATAAACCTATGCTGGAACGTTTAGGTGGCCTAGTAGGCAAAAATAACAAGATTGGCAAAGCAATTTCAGACTATAGCCGTTACAAACAGGCGCACCAGGTTGCCAGCCATTTTTCTCAATATCTTCACCCAGGCATTGCTACAGCGGCTGAATTAAAAGCGCAAACCTATCGAATACGTCATACCGTATATTGTGAAGAGCTCAAGTTGGAAGCAGCCAACAATACGCGGCTAGAAACCGATGAATTCGACAGTTATTCGCTCCCTTGCTACATACAACATAGCGCCACCCAGACAATGGCCGGTACAGTGCGAATTGTCCACCCGCATTCAGCCCAGCAATTACTCCCGATAGAAAAATACTGTGTGCATGCTATAACCGATAACGCCTTACTGCCTGCTAACTTTGCCCGTGAAAAAGTATGCGAAGTATCAAGGCTTGCCATTCCCGAGCAATTTAGACGCCGAAGCATAGATAAATTTCAAGGTTCACAAACCGGTGAACTAAACCCCTATACGTTTTCTCAAACCGAGTTAAGATGTTTCCCTTTCATCGCAGTAGGGCTTTACTTAACGGCCGCGGCATTGGTTATTCAAAAGGACATTGAACATATCTATGTTATGGTAGAGCCGAGGTTAGCGAAAAATATGCGCTTAATCGGCATTAAGTTTCGCCAAATTGGGCCCGTCATCGACTATCACGGCCAGCGCGCAGCCCACTATATTGACCTAGAAACGCTGACCACTAAGCTCACTGGCGGGTTTGCAGTTATGCTTAACGATATTATCGCTGAGCTAGCACAAGCGGAAGGCAACTAAAGAATTTAAAATAAATGGACGTGTTAAAAAGTATAGCGGTAACCCTTACTTCACCCCTTATTTTTGCGCTAGCACTACTATTAAGCGGGTGGTTACTTAACATTGCTGCTAAGTATAAACTGGCGCGATTTTGCCGGGTAACCGCTCTTATCTGGCTGGCGGTCTTCTCTCAGCCCTATGTTAGCAACCTTTTGTTATATCCACTGGAATATAGTCGGGCCCCCCAAAACAATGCACCGCCTCCAAAGTACATTCATGTATTAGCCTGTTACTACAATACATTAGGCAATATGAGTGAAGTAAGCCGATGGTCTAACTGTTCAATAGAGCGAAATATTGAAGCCTTCAGACAATATATCGCATCACAGCAACGGGCAAAAATTATTGTAACTGGGGGTAATTTTCTAGCAAACAAAGACGTGTTTTATGCCAACAAAGCCGCCGATTTTTTTGTTTCTCTTGGGGTGCCCTTAGGTGACATTTTGACCCTTCCATCAGGAACAAACACGCAGGAAGAAGCGCAAGAAGTGCTACGCATCTATGATAATGGCCCTTTATTAGTAGTATCTTCGGCGACTCACATAAAACGATTAACGATGATTTATGCCCCGATAACGCAAAACGTGTCATTTCAAGCGGTGGACTATCATAGTGACGGTCGCCTTACTCCACATCTGACACTACCCAAGTTATGGGCATTAACTAACGCTCAGCATGCGTTTTACGAATATTTAGCGTTAGCCAAGTTTCACCTTACAAGCTAACCTTGCGGACATACCTAGGACCCCTGCTGCGCTATGAAAAAAAATAACAATACATCGCTCACAGCCCAACTTATTACCCCTACCGATAGCGCTCATGCATGCGCAATAGTAGATGCTGTTGAAATGCCCGACCTAAATACCCCCTTTTTAGCACCTACATGGCAGAAAAGTTGGATAAATAGCCTTCAACACCTGCCACAGATCGTTATATTTAGTGACCAAGATCGCCCTATTGGCTACGTGCTTTTAGGAAAGCATACCCCTATTTCTGGGCTACCGTTTTATATAGCGCTGGTTAATCAAACAGGGCAACAGGCGCAAGACCAAGTATGGATTGAATTTAATAATATTATCTGTAATAAAAAACACAGACGCGCCTGTATAGACGCCTTGTGCCGTTTGCTATTAAGTAACTTCGGCTGCCTCCGTATTACCATTTCTATGTGTGAAAATACCTCAGACTGGCTTGCTGTTTGCGAGACGAATAATATCGCCGTGACTCGACAACCCCATGCGGCCTATCGCACGCACTTACCCCCCACCCATGATTTTGATGCTTTTTATCAAGCATTTTCTTCAAATACCCGTTATCAATTACGCCGAGCTCGGCGAGAAGCAGAAAATAGATTGGGGGCTATTACCTTCACAGTGGCCTCCCCTTCTCAGCAGCAGGCGTTTTTAGCCGAATTGGCTAAATTCCACATTTTAAAATGGGGAAAAACCATAGAAGGCAGTGGCTTTAACAACCCTATGTTTATGGCTCACCACAAGGCCCTGACAACCAACAACCCTAATCATTGTTGTATAGTGAAACTTCAGGCCGGAAGTGAAATTCTAGGGTATAGCTATTATCTTATGCAGGATAATACGGTGTATTTTTACTGTTCAGGAGTAAATGAATTAGTGGCTGACAATAAGATAAAGCCTGGTTATCTTCTTCATCTGTATGCGATGCAGCACTTTGCCAAAGAGGGTTACCAAGTGTACGACTTTATGGCTGGCGACTTCAGGTACAAGCAAAGTTTAAGTAATGAGCGGTATACAATGGAGACTCTGACGCTTCATAACCCGGGCCAACCAGCAAAAGCGATAGAAAAGTTACGCAAGGTAATTAAGAAGCGTCGATAAAAAGCTCGTACATAAAAATGAGTAACCCTTTATGCACCGATGATGGAATACCCCATGCCAACGGTAGTTTTATTGCTGAGCGCCCCGGTATCTTACTACTTTCGCTGGGTTACCCACCGCTATTGCATTGGCAGGAATATCATCAACCACTACCGCCCCCGCAGCCACAACACTGCCATTACCAATATTAGCCATGACTACCGCCGTATTACCTATCCAGCAGTTATCGCCGATGGCAATTTTGGTAAAGGTGCCCCCTTGCGCCTTTATAGGCTTATCGATATCTGAAAAGTTATGCTGTTCTTTGCCACTTAACACGTGGACGCCGCTTCCTAGTAGCGTATTCTTTCCTATTGAACACATACCTAAATTGCATTGGGGGCCAATATACGCGCCTTTACCTAAGTCGGTATCGGTATGCGATAAAAGGGTTCCAAAACCCACCAACACGTTAGGCGCACAGGCATTAAGCACAAAACGATAGAACCCTGCTCGCAGATAACTTCCAAGCTTCCCCGGAAGTAACGACAATAGTTGACTAAACCCAGCGACTAGCTGATTTTTGTCTAGAACTAAACCGAAAAGGTGGAACATAAAAACCATTGGAAACATCACAACGGCACACCCAACAAACAACATCGACTTAACTGTTTTTTTCATAAACTTGCTAACAAATCCTCAAGGGGCTTAAGTTGCTGCTGCCAGCTATACTCACTTAAAATAGCGTCATAGGCACGTTGCGCGTGTTGTTCAGCTAACTCAGGCTTTGTCACGGCGTCGATGCACCTATCGACAAACCCGTCTACCTGATCGGCTATAAACAAGGTGTTGCTGTTAGCAAACCGAATGCCCTCCGCCCCCATAGACGTACTAATAATAGGAAGCTTGCATGCGGCAGCTTGAAGCACTTTGTTTTGCACGCCTCGAGCAATACGAAATGGCGCCACGAATGCAGCTGCACTGTGAAAATAGGGTAATATGTCGTCCACAAACCCTGTTACTTCAATGCCATCATGCTTGGTGAGTGCCTGTACTTGCGAGGAAGGGTTCATACCTGCAATGGTAAAGGTTGCATCGGGAATACGTGCTTTTATCTGCGGCCAGCATAAACTAACAAACCAACACACCGCATCAACATTGGGTTTATAATCCATAACCCCGGTAAAAAGAAAGTTGTTTTTGCTCACGCTTCCATTTTTTTTACGCGGGTAAAATGTGTCAAAGTCGAGCCCATTGCCAAGCACTTTCACGGGTTTCGAATCACTGACGGTACGGTGAAACAAAGTCACTTCTTCTTCGGCAATTAAAAAGGTTTGTAGAAATTCACGATTGATTTGCGATTCTAACTGTCTAATTTTTTTACTTTCACGGCGATATACCCATTTCATCGGTACAGACGCAGCTTGGGCATATTGTTGCCACTTACTTGAGTCTACGTCCATGAAATCCATCATTAAATGAGGGGTTGCATTCGTACTGTTGGAAGAATTAAGCACGTAATACCCCAGACTTGATGCCGAGAAGAGCATAACGTCCACCGCGCTGGTCATTCTTTCGTTAATCGCTTTGTGTAAAGCTTGACTATAAAACGCCCCCACGCTTAACGGCCAACCTTTAAGCAATGCCGTTAAATAGCGGCTTAATTTAGCTGGGAGGGGAAAGGTAGAAACAGAAATATTAAGCTTAGTCGATAGTGCATCAGCATCCTTCTCATCCTGCTGCGTTTCCTTCAGTGCTAACACTTCAACCTGATGACCTAATTGTACTAAGCGCTCAATTTGATGAAAGGTACGTAACTTCTCGCCTTTATTAGGGGGGTAAGGCACCCGCTGCGCAACTACGCATATGTTTAACATTTATGCTTTCCGAAACAGTAAGGTAACGTTTTATTCTCACTTTTAAATGATACTACGTGGAAGCTACTTCAAGGTCAAAAGAACGGGCTTTGCTTTTCTACTACACAAGCTACTCACAGATTGGCATACTAGCGTAAAGCAGTATTTTAGCAGCAGGCGTTTGTTTGCGTATTCACGCTTTGCACTTAATTTTAAATCCAGCACAGAGCACGTTACGGCACTAGTACATAGCTTACGTTATGTAAAGCAGACGCGTAATTAGCTTAGCAAAGTTACTGATCTTTTACGCTGTAAATAGACTAAAGATAACGCCAATAAATATAAAAATTAGGTAGACAATGAGCATACAAACCAGTTTTATTATTCCCCATAAGGGTCGCGAAGAAATGCTCATACAAACGCTTGAGAGTATTAGAAAGCAGAGCGTCCCCTGCACTACCTATGAAGTCATTATCGTCAGTCAAAATAAGGCGATATCGCAATCGCTTTCAGCATTCACTGAGTCATTAAATTTTTCAGTAATTTATAACGACGAAAGCAATACCATCTCTCATTCAAGAAACGTAGGGGCGGCAAATGCCAAAGGAGAATTTCTCGCATTTTTAGATGCAGATGTGGCACTAAGTGAGAATTGGTTAGCCGAAATGCAAGAGATTCTTAATGCAAGTTCACACATTGCATTGGTAAGCGCCATGCAAATTAATAGCAAAGATGCCCCGCCGCTAGAAAAAATACGAACAGCGCTAAGCAACGCAGAGCTAGACACCGAAGTGAGTTTTTTGCCTGGTAGGAACTTATTTTTACGCAAATCAACCTTCAATCGTGCAGGAAAATTCCCTGAACACCTTTTAACCTGTGAAGACTATTATTTTACTGATAAAGTAAATGAAATTGGGGATTTACACTACACGTCCAAAGCCCAGTATGTGCATATTGGAGAAGATAAATCGTTTATACCCATGTGGAAAAAAGAAATTTGGCGAGGGCAATCCAATTTAGCGTCGTTAAAAGGCCGACATATTCCTTTAAGAGAATGGCCGAGCTTTATCGTTCCGTTTGCAGTAACCCTTAGTATAGTAGCCGCAACGGTCGCATTACTTTTGGCACACACAGCGGTAGCGCTGGCGCTATTTATTTTAGCTGCGCTGCCGCTGAGCGCCTATATTTTGCGATTGAAGAAACTAACTGGCCATGGCGTAAGCGTAGGCTATTGCGCTTGCTTCTATCTTCTTTATTTTCCTGCTAGGGCTATAGGTACATTACTAGGAGTACGCGGCGCGGTTGGTTCCAGCACGCATAGTTAAATTATGAAAGTATTGCAATTTATATGTTCAACTGGCTTTTATGGCGCTGAACGGTGGGTGTTGGCTTTATCAAAACACCTTCCGCCGCATGTGCAAAGTGAACTTGTGGTGACACTAGAACCAGGAACAGAAGAACTTGAGTTGGTAAAGCAATTTTCTTCACTAGGAAAGGTGCATCAAATCCCTATGAATGGCAGGTTTGATTTGACTGCAATTAAAAAGCTTGCCGACGTGATCAAAAAAAATAATATCGACGTTATACATACCCACGGATACAAATCAGACATTTTAGGTGTTATGGCTGCGAAAAAAGCAGGGATCCCTTGTGTAGTGACACCCCACGGTTTCGAGAACGCTGCAGATATTAAGCTTCGCTTATTCATTTGGCTAGGGTGTCAAGCGATGCGGTTTACTGACAAAGTGGTGCCGCTTTCAAAACAATTGATGAACGATGTTGAAAAATTCAATATTCCAAAACATAAACTAGAATACATTCAAAACGGCGTAGACCTCTCTGAAGTTGAAGAAGTAAGGTTAACCAAAGCCAGCGAGCATAAAAAAATTAAAACCATTGGCTTTGTTGGCCAAATGATAAGTCGAAAGAATATTACCGCCCTGTTAGCCTGTTTTGATGAGTTGTTTAGTATACGTCAAGATATTGAACTGGTTTTACTCGGCGACGGTGAAGAACGACCTTCGCTTGAAAAATATGCGAGCACGCTAAAAAGTAGCCAAAATATAAGGTTTCTGGGTTTTCGTAACGATCGCCTCCAGCTACTGAGAGATTTCGACCTGTTTGTTATGACGTCTACACTAGAGGGCATCCCACGCTGTTTAATGGAAGCCTGTGCAATGGAAATTCCCGTATCGGCTTACGATATTGCGGGTATAGACCAACTAATTACGCACAATGAGTCGGGGTTACTGGCACCGCTTCATGACCGCGAACAACTATTACAAGATTGGCAGAGCCTATTAACTGATGAAGCTCGAGCCCAACAATTAGCCGCAAATGCGAAAGCCTTTGTCGAAAGACACTTTTCTGCACAGCGTATGGCAAATGAATACTTGGATTTATTTGAACGGCTTACACAAGGTAACCAGGGCGGGTAATATTGCGTGGTAAGCGATGATAGCGCGCCTTCGCAGGTTATGGCCAAAGGAATTTAAACATGGTAGAACTAACGGTAAATGTTGCCACCATAGCCGACAAATTACGTTGGGACGAATACGTAGATAACCATCCTGACAGTACTCCCTATCATAGATTTGCCTGGCAAGAAGCTGTGCAATCGGCTTACGGACATTCTATGGCAGGTGTTATTGCAACTAACTCGGTTAATAAGCAAGTATGTGGGGTATTTCCCGCTGTACTAATGAAGTCGCCTTTTTCTCATAAGCACCTATGCGCACTTCCTTATTGTGATCTGGGGCATGGATTAGCAGATGCGCCTGAAGTCATCAAACAAATGCAGCAACGCTTGAGTGATATAGGTAAAAATTCAGGTAGTCGAATATTAGAAGTGCGTAAACATACGACGGCTCCTTACGACCTTTCTGCGTTAGCGGGGCAAAAAGTGAGAATGGTGCTGCCCCTACCTAGTTCTGGTGAACTTCTGCTTCAGTCATTTAAGTCAAAACTTAGAAGTCAGATAAAGAAAGCACAAAAAAATGGGCTGACTGTCCGATTAGGAAATACACAGAATTCAATCAATGAATTTTACGATGTCTACGCCCAAAACATGCGGGATCTTGGGTCACCTGTTCATGCGAAGCGATGGTTCGAAGAAATCGTTGATGGTTATGACAAGAACGCTATTATTAGTGTGGTTTTTCACGATGAAAAGCCTATAGGAGCGGGCATAGTGCTTTGTAACAAGCAAACAGCAAGTATTCCTTGGGCCTCGACACTTCGCGAATTTAACCGCCTTGCACCCAATATGCTACTTTACTGGTCTTTACTTGAACATTGCGCTAATAATGGCATAGAACATTTTGATTTTGGTCGCTCAACGTTCAATGAAGGGACCTATCGATTTAAAAAGCAGTGGGGAGCTGAACCTCAGTTATTGATATGGGATAGGTTTGATCTCGAAGGGAAGCAACTTAAACAACCCTCACAGGTTCAGAAAAATAGTAGACTAAGGCCCTTCGTAGAAAAAGTATGGTGTAAACTCCCTTTAGCATTAACGGTTCGGGTAGGAGGGTTTATCCGCCCCTACATTAGTCTTTAAACTATCAGTTAACATAGTTCACGTGAAAAATAGATGTACTTAATTTCACGCTATCTATTGGTAAATTCGGTCCCTAAAATTAATAATTAACTATAGAACATAAATTAGGCAATAGTGTTTTAAAGGAGAATACCCGTGAACAAGTTACTTGTATTGGAGTTTAATGAACTATGCCCTAGTTTATTAGAGCGTTTTATGGAAGAAGGGCACTTACCGAATTTTAAAAAGCTGAGGGAGGAGTCGGTCCTACATTTAACAAAAACTGACGCTTCTGGCGAAGATCTTAACCCTTGGGTTCAATGGGTAGACATTCATACGGGAGTTGAACGGCAAGAACATGAGATTCAAAAGCTCAATGAAGGTCACAAATATACAGGCAAATTTACTTGGGATGTATTATCCGAAAATATTGATTGTAAAAATTGGATATGCGGAAGCATGAATAGCGCTCACTCCGATGCTTTTAAAGGCGTTTTCCTTCCTGATCCTTGGAATAGCCACACGGATATCAAGAACAATAAGCAACTTGAGACATATCACGCATATATAGCGTCGGCAGTGCAAAATTACAGTCGTGGAAACTCTACTTCATCTTTAAGTTTTATAAAGAGTATACTCAAGCAAGGCGTAAAACCCACGACAATAATTAAGCTGGCACACCAATTACTTAGAGAAAAAATTGCCCCTGCTAACAAATGGCGCAGAGCCATGTTACTGGATCTCATTCAATTTGATGTTTTCAAATACCACTTTGTCAAAGAGTCTCCTGATTTCTCGACGTTTTTTTCAAATACAGTAGCCCATTATCAGCACCATTATTGGAAAGATTTTGAACCTGAAAAATTTGGATTGAACAGTTCGCCTCAAGCTGAGAATAAGGATTCAATCCTTATTGGTTATAAAAACACTGATCATATTTTAGGAATGATCTTAAAGTTGCTGCCAAATGATTATCCAATAATGTTTATAACTGCACTAAGCCAAGAACCTTATTTAGATGTAGAACGACATTATTATAATATTAAAGACCCTATATCTTTGAAAAATGAGTTCGGGATATCTGAAGAGTTTAAGTTTCACCAAGTAATGGCTGAACAGTTCCAATTAGAGTTTAATAATGAAGCCGACTGCGTTAGTGTTGAAGACAAACTCAGTCAATTTTATATGGATTCCGAAAAATACTTTAATGTTGGCTCTACAAAACTCTTCTTAATAACAAGAGAAGAAAATCTGCTATTTGTGCAATGCCGCTGCAATAAGAACATTGATGATGCAGCTACCTACCTTAGCGAACATGATGATACGAAAAGAAACTTTAATAATATTTTTTATCGTATGAATGAGACTAAAGCAGGAAAACATAATCAGGTCGGCATTTATTGGAAAAGAAATGTCATTAGCCCAACGAATAAAGATTCGGAAAACACGGTTAAACCTTCTCAGATACACAGTGATATTTTAGCGCACTACGGTATTTGACGAGACGCCAAGTAGTTAGAAGGACGATTTATGTGCGGCATAGCGGGTTTTAGCCTCTTTCATCATCAGGAAGGTACGAATACTGAACTTAACGCCATGGGGCAGGCTATTTTTCATCGTGGTCCTGACGCGGGTGGCACTTACTTAGATGAACATGTCGGTTTATGCCACCGTAGGTTAAGTATTCTTGATTTGTCAGAAGCGGGTAACCAACCCATGTTTTCTGCAGATGAGTCATTGGTCATCGTATTCAATGGAGAAATCTATAATTTCCTTGAATTACGTGAAGAACTCATCAAAGAAGGCGTTCGTTTCAGCAGCCATACAGATACCGAAGTAATTTTAGCGCTATATGCACGCGATGGAGTTAAATGCCTAGATAGACTTAACGGTATGTTTGCGTTTGCGCTGTGGGATATAAAGCGTCAGGAGTTATTTATTGCCCGAGACCGCTTAGGTAAAAAACCCCTTTATTATTTCTCTCATGAAGGCAGATTTGTGTTTGGTTCTGAAATAAAAGCCATTCTTGCTTTGCCTGATATCCCTCGCGATATACGTCTTGATGCGGTATACGACTTTTTTGCCTATCAGTACGTGCCGGATCCTAAAAGTATTTTCACCCATATTCATAAGCTTCCACCCGCTCATTATATGCTGTTAAACAGCGATGGCTTTTCAATTCATGAATACTGGGATATCAGCTTCAAACATAGCGCATCTGGCGATGAGAAAAGCCATCAAGACACGCTTAAAGTACTATTAGAACAAGCGACTAAACAACGCATGGTGAGTGATGTGCCTCTAGGCGCGTTTCTAAGTGGCGGCGTGGATAGTTCTGGTGTCGTTGCAATGATGGCACAAGCTAGCGAATCCCCAGTCAAAACCTGCACTATTGGTTTTGACGATGAAGCTTTTAATGAAGCTGATTGTGCTAGGGAAATTGCCGAAAAATATCAAACTGAACATCATGAATATACGGTGCACCAAAACGTTGCTGAACGATTGGAATATATAGCCCGTTTTTTCGATGAACCCTTCGCTGACCCCTCGTTAGTGCCAACATTTTTTGTATCAGAATTAGCACGAAAAGAAGTCACTGTAGCACTGGCTGGGGATGGTGGAGATGAACTATTCGCAGGCTACGAAAAATACACGACTGACAACATTGAAAATAAACTTCGAAGCAAATTCCCTAGTGCTATCCGAAAGTCTGTTTTCCCTTCCCTCGCAAAGCTTGCAGGTAAGATACCCGGACATGTTGGACGCAAGGCGAAGTCGCTATTAACCAGCCTTTCCCACGACCCTGCAATGGGTTTCTATATCACTAATAGCATGATGACTGATGAAGCGTGGGAAAAGCTTGTAAGGCCAGAAGTAGCACAGCAGTTAGATAACTATCATCCTAGTCATTACACCATAGAAATGTATAACAAAGCCGATGGCCCCGATCACTTAAGTAAAATTTTATATACCGATATAAAAACCTATATGACAGGAGATATATTGGTGAAAGTAGATCGTATGAGTATGGCTAATTCATTAGAGGTGCGGGCGCCGATTTTAGATTATCAAGTGGCTGAGTTCGCCGCTACGCTCCCTTCCGAGGAAAAGTACCGAAACGGCGAGAAGAAATATTTGTTAAAAGAAGTCTTTAAACCCTTCATTCCCGACACTTTGCTTTATAGAAAGAAAATGGGGTTTAGCACCCCATTAGACGACTGGTTTAGAAATGAATTAAAAGATATGGCTGTTACCAATGTATTGCGAAGCTCGGCAGGGTTAAAAGAGTTTTTCCGCCAAAGCGAAATTGAAAAGCTGTGGAATGAGCATCAACAAAATAGCGCCAATCACGGTATCTTGCTTTGGAGCATGTTAATGTTCCAGCTTTGGTACAACAATTATGCAGTGCAACAGGCTGAATGCGAATGAACATACTTCATGTAACTTTCGATATGCGCATCGGCGGCACCGAAATGGTGATAAAAAACCTCATAGAAGGCAACACCGATCCCTCAAAGCATATGTCTATATTTTGTATCGAATCGCCGTTAGGCCCTTGGGGAGAGCAGCTCAAAAAGAAAGGTGTGCCTATTTCAACTAAAGCGCGAACGCCAGGTTTTGACGTGAGCATAATTACGGCAATAAGAAAGCACATTAAACACCATAAAATAGATGTTGTTCACTGCCACCAATACACGCCATGGGTTTACGGAACAATGGCGGCGCTATTTACGTCTGCTAAGGTGGTTTTTACCGAACACGGCCGCTTTTACCCCGACTCCACAACGTGGAAACGGAAACTCGTTAACCCCTTATTATCTCGTTGCACCCATGCAGTAACAGCCATCTCTGACGCTACAAAACAAGCAGTAGCCAAATTTGAACATATCCCCATAAATAAAATTCAAACTATTTATAATGGCATCAAACCCTTAAGTGCAGTTACAACTAAAACAACTGCGCTAAGAACAGAGCTCACCCTCCCCCCTGAAGCAAATGTAATAGGCACAGTAGCGCGCTTAGACCCAATAAAAAACCACGTTATGTTACTACGTGCATTTTCGATAATCTGTGAGCGAATTCCACAAACATATTTAGTTATAGTGGGTGATGGTGAAATGCGACAGACACTTGAATTACTTACCGAAGAATTAAATATTGGTAACTTTGTTAGGTTTGTAGGGTACAAAACCAATCCCACCGACTATATCAACCTTTTCGATGTGTTTGTGCTATCTTCATTAAGTGAAGGGACGTCGATGACCCTACTAGAGGCCATGTCATTATCGAAACCGTGCGTGGTAACTGACGCTGGAGGAAACCCCGAAATAGTCAAACACAAGGTATCTGGAATGGTAGTGGAAAATGACAACGCTGACGCCTTCGCAAACGCTATTGTCGCGCTACTAGAAGACCCACAGCAGCAGGCAATAATGGCAACACAAGCCAGGCAAATTTTCGATGAAAAGTTTGACGTAAAATGCATGAACGCGGCATACAGGGAACTTTATGAAAATATTAGCGCGTCTTAGTTTATTGATTGCACTTTGTTGGATAATACTGCCTACAGCCTTGGCATCTGATAGTCGAAATTCAGCTAAATCACAATGTCTCGAATTATTATCGAAGACATCGTTAACTGAATTTACGCCAGCTCTGAAGCGACATGCCGCAAATGAGCAACAGCATTGTGATTGGGCTTTTGCGCTTGATGCATTGATTGACCTACCACGGGTAACAACTGATGTTTTGTCTTATGCAGGCGGCTTTCGAGTGTCATTGGGCCAATTTGGGAATTCACAGTCTGCTTCCTTTAACTATTCATACGGTGTGTTTACCTATGATCCAAAGCGAAATTCCGTTTATGTTATCGGTAATCAAAAAACTAGCCCAATTGCCGAATTCACCGTGCCTGATATTATAAAAACTTCGGATATTAGTAAATTTGCAATAGCTGAAAACCCGCGCCAATTATTCACTGAATTTTATAATACCGACCGCGTAGACACGGGAATTAATAACTACTTCAGGCCCACAGGTTTGGCTAAGATTGACAACGCGCTAATGCTTAATTATATCAACTGGTATGATGCAAGTGGTAGAGAGACAGATACCAGTATTATATTCTGGAATTCTAAAGATCTTTCTAATAGCAAAGTTTTCGGTCCTTATCAGCTTGAAGGCGCAGCGCATGCGGCAGGCTGGATAAGTGAAATCCCAGAGGAATTACAGTCGCTTTTAGGAGGTACGCACCTCGCTGGTTCTCAGCCGTTTGCGTCTATCATTTCTCGTCTTTCTGTGGGCCCAACAGCATTCTCTTTTGATGCGCGAGAGGACGTAATTTATGCTCCTTCAGGTAAGATCCCCACTACGCCACTTCTAGACTTTTCATTAAAACAAATATTACGGGATAAAAACACATATCCAATCGTAACGGATGTAAATAATATTTTATACAATCGCGATGGAAGGAATAAATTATGGACTATCCTATCAAACGCCGCGTATGGCTTTATCATACCTAACACACGCACCTACCTAACGATTGGTTTTTCAGGTGGCCATGAATCGGGTATCGGTTATAAAATTATTCAGAATAATGGCAACGAATGTGGAGGGCAATGTGCTAAGGACGCTAGTGATACCTACCCATATTATTGGGCATGGGACGTAAGCGACCTCGTAAAAGTAAAACTAGGACTGATGGCGCCCCACGATGTTGAACCTTATGACTACGGTCTATTTCCCCTGCCCGAAAGTATCGAAAGCGTCGCAATTACAAGCGGCTCTTTCGACAAATACAATGACCGCCTTTTCATCTCAATAAGAAATGGAGATAACTTGCACGCGTATAACCGAGCCCCATTGTTTTTAGTTTACAAAGTACACCAATAAATATTTACGCCGATGTACGATGAGATCCTAGGGGCTATTTACCTCGGTGGACGTTTTGCATCAAAAAAGTAAAATAACGAATTAAACAAACTAGAAGTATAAAACATGCACGCCAAAATATATGAAATAAAAAGCAAGTTAACAGAGTTTGTTAAATATGATATTCCACTACTTCAATTTCCCATTGTTCTATTACTGGCCGCGCAAATAGCTTTCCTCTATCGAACAAAAAAAATACTACGTGCAATTGAACTAGCGTCAAAAGTTCACAGAAGTGGGTGGTGGGGATCGGAAAAAATCATTCTAAAGATTGTTCAAAATACGTTATTTAAAGGTAAAAATACGATTGAAAATAGGGAACTATTTATTGAGCAATTGGTTGATTCACTTGAGCCCAAGCCTAATACAAAGAAATTTTTTGCTGATCCACAGCTGCTTTTCGATGGCGTTTGTTTGTTTTTGAAACGCTACAATAAAGGGCAAAAAGGTGTACTGCTCATAAAATACAGCTATTACTTTCCCCTTCTTTTTAAATTTTACGACATGAATGCACTTTCAGAGCACTACCATATCGTTCTCGAGCCAAGTTGGGCCGGGACCTGTGAGCCTGGCATTTTAGCTTACGCAACCCTTAATGCGCCTGTATTCGTTATGGCGTATGAAGCGCGAGATACTAAGTTTTTAAACGATATCGAAACAAACCTTAAACCTGTCCCCTTAAGCTCAAACTGGTGGGTCGACCATCGTAATTTTAAGCCGGCCATGGGGTGTAAAAAAGACATTGATATCATAGTTATTTCTAGCTGGACTTACTTCAAACGTCACTATCGTATTTTTGATGCGCTTCGACAATTAAAGCAAAGCCACCCCCATTTAAAAGTTGCGCTCGTTGGTTATAACGTTGAGATGACGCTGGATGATATCAAGGCATTAGCCAGCTATTATAACGTGGATGATTTACTAGAATATCACGAAAAAATTCCCCCAACCGAAGTGGGCGCACTATTAAAGCGGTCAAAAATTAACTTGCTATGGTCTCGTTTTGAAGGTTTAAATAGAAGTATTATCGAAGGGATGTTTAGTGACGTACCTTGTATTATACGTAAAGGCTTTAACTACGGAATGAAGTATCCCTATATAAATGATAAAACTGGGATATGGAGCGAAGAAAAAGCGCTAGCTAGCAATATTAAATCGATGCTCGAAAATTACCAAAAATACGCGCCCCGTGACTATGTCATGCAGCATCACACTTGTTTTATTGCCACGCAAATACTAACAGATACGATAAATGCGTTCTGTACTAATGAAAGTGAGTCGGTAGACAAATTGGCGGTTAAAGTAAACTTGCTTGATTGTATGACATATTTTGATGCTTCGCAGAGTGATAATTTTAAAAGTGATATTGAGAATACACGCTGTATGAGATTACCAACATGAGAACAGTTGCATTTGGCCCAATGGTACATCTTCCTTCCACCGATTGGGTTGGAAGAGATGTGGCCCAATTTTTAAGGTACTCATACGATGATATAGACGTAAAACTTTTCGACAATTTTGAAGCCATCCCCGATGTCGAGGTCATTTTTATTATCAAATTAATGCCCCCGCTAAACTGGCTGCTAAATGCTCAAAAAAGAGGGATTAAAGTACTCTATTTTCCTATTGACTACTTCCATCACCCAGCACTGTTTGCGAAAGAAAGGGTTAAACTAGCGCAGTTCGATTGTATATTACTGCACAATGAACGCTTGAGAATTCATTTACCTAACGATGTGAAAAATGTTGCATGTGTAGATCATTACCTTAAATATCGTTTACCTGAAGCGGTAAGCTTTCAAGACGAAGGTTTTATTTTATGGATAGGTCATATTGAATACCTCCCACCACTTTTCAAAGCGTTATCAAAGCACGAGTTACCCCATCCATTAAAAGTGCTGACGGATTTAGAAAATCTGCCGGCCAAAGTGGACTTTCTAAGAAAAAAACTGCAAGAAGCAGGAATTGGCTATTCACTTCAAGAAAGTGAGCATGAAGTGGTATTAAATGGAGTAGAGCTCGAGCAATGGAGCGCAAATAAACAAGAAGAATATATGCTGTCATGCAAAGCCGCATTTGATACCAAAAATGATGGCTTTGCACATAATCTAAAGCCACCAACTAAAGCCCAAAAGTATGTTTTCAATGGCATACCTTTCGCTATAAGCGAACATTCCTATGGATATGAGTATTTTCTAAATAAAGGCCTCAAGTTGGCAACGTTAGAAAACCACGAGCGATGGTTATCAAAAGAATACTTCGATGAAATTAAAGCCTTTAAGAATGAATATGCGCATACGCAAACGCTGGAATTTGTAAGTAACCAATATCTCTGCGCAGCAGAAAGTACCCTCAATAAGTCATCCCGACAACAATTAAATCACTACTCAAGGCTCTACCTGTTAGTCAAAGAATGTCTCAATAATGCCTTTTATATCGTACATAGAGTATCAGAGAAGATAAAAAACAGGGTAATGGGACGTGAACAATAACAAGAAAAAATTAGCAATTATTGGCGCGGGTGGCCATGGTAGTGTTGCCTACGACTGCGCAAAAATTTCCCTCGAATATGAAAGCGTGTTTTTTTTAGATTCAAATTACCCGCGAAAAAAAAATCACAAAGGTTTACCTATTGTTGATACGTTTGAAAATTTCATAAGTGCCTCTCCACCGGGAATTGATTACTTCGTGGCAATTGGCGACAACCAAGCAAGAAAGAAGTTGTGTGAAACAATTATCGCCCTAAAATACCCGCTAGCTACATTAATCCACCCACAGGCTGTGGTCAGCGATGATGTACAAATTGGAGCGGGCGCGCTAATCATGCCCGGCTCTGTTATAAATACAGGGACAACATTGGGCACAGGTGTAATTGTTAATACCTGCGCTAGCGTTGATCACGATAACGAAATTAGTGATTTCGTGCACCTTGCTCCTGGCACCAGACTCGCTGGAGGTGTGGTAGTTGGCGAGTGCAGCATGGTAGGTATTGGCGCGATTGTTGTACAGAATATTTGTATTGGTAGTAGCGTAATTGTGGGTGCAGGCGCAACTGTTATCCATGACGTGGAAGCATCAGCTAAAGTTGTTGGAACGCCGGCGAAAAAAATAAAAAGTTAGACAATTAAGGAGCGGTAGTTGTCATTAGGTAAGAAAACCATTAACGGGTCATTGCTTCTATTATTTGGAAAAGTAATCCAAAAGTCGCTGGGCATAATAAGTATGTTGGTGTTAGCCCGTTTTCTAACCCCCGAAGATTTCGGTATAGTTGCAATGGCAACAATTACTGCATTTTTTTTCGATGTTATTGGCGAAACAGGAACACCGCAATATATAGCGCAAAAAGAAACGATAACCTCTGAAGACGTCAACACTGCTTGGACGCTAAATCTTATCTTTAAAGCTGCTTGTTTTATTTTATTTATCTTCGCTATCCCCCTTATTTCTGCTTACTCCGAGAATGAATTGATAGAGCCTGTTCTTTATTGTATTTCTCTCGTAATTCCGTTAGGAGCGTTAATTAGTCCCGGTCTTATTGTCCAAAGCCGAAACTTAAATTATAAACCCATAACCAAACTTTCAATAATAGAGAAACTCGTCAGTATCTGTGTCACCATTCCTTTGGCTATATTGTTAGAAAGCTACTGGGCAATGGTCATTGGTATGATTGCCTCATATACCCTTAAACTTCTCATCTCATATCTTGTCGCCCCATGGCCAGTACGCTTATGTTTTCAAAATATTAAAGCTCAATGGAAATTTTCTAAATGGGTATTAGGCCAGGGTATTATCGGTTTTTCGCGCTCAGAAGCAGATTCTTTCCTAACAACGAGACTATTTGGTATTGATATTCTCGGTGGGTTTAATTTGATGAAAAATATATCAACTTTACCCGCAAATGAAATAATAAGGCCAATCGTTAACCCTTTGCTGCCAGCTTTTTCCAGGCTTAAAAACGAGCCCGAAAGGCTCGCTTATCAATTTACAAACTGCCTAGTTATAATCATGCTTATGTCATCGATAATAGTGGGCTATATTTATTTTTTTCATGACACCTTGATCCGTCTAGCATTCGATGAAAAATGGTGGGAGTTTTCGCCTCTATTGGGTACGCTTTCTCTGATCATTGTGACTTTCTCAATATCTGAAGTCATTGTTAGGCTACTTTTATCAAAGGGCCTGACAAAGGTGAGTTTTGTATTCAGTACAATTACGCTGGCTGTACTTTTACTGGCATTATTGGGTGTTGAATATTCCTCTATTGTTGATTTTGCAAAAGCACGGGTTGCTATTGCTTATTTAAGCTGTCTGGTACTGCTTGGATACGCATACTACCTACTTAAAAAATCCGGGTTGTTTTTTGTTATATCCTCTACAATAATTTCTCTGTGTGCATTCTTTGCAGGTAAAATAACACGCGAGCTTATTGACGCGGTTTCATTAAATATTGTCTTAGAATTTTTCGGCTCGGGAATACTGTACGTTGTTATCTATTTAGCGCTGTTACTTCTCGTACTCGTAACATTGTGGAAGATTCCTTCGGTTCAACAAAGAGCCTTGTATTTTATCTCACTTTTCAAACAGTTAGTAAAAAAAGAGCATATGCCTTAGCGAGATAGCATAGCTAGCGCTTGATGGGTTCTCTCGCTTATCTCTAAAAGTGTTATGGAAGGTAATTCGCGGCTGACATCTCTTTTCAATAAAAGCCTATTGCTAACCGACAAGAGCGAATAGCTTTTCATAAAACGACTCTACTCACATTATTTAAAGAATATCTCCATCTCATCTAAAAACATCCTGGTGTTATTAAAGGATTGTTGATCCTCTTGCCTCAATTTCTCTTTCAAATTGGATACTGTACGCTTAGCCCATGCTAGTTCTTCTTCATTAAAACCAAAAGCGATACCATAATGTTGCTCTTCACGAGGGTACCACGCCAACTTTGATACACTTTCAGCGGGAACCACGATAGACTCACAACCGCAAAGTGCAGCAAACGTTGAATATGCCGTGTAATCATCATAAGAAATAAAGCGTTCGCTTCGCCTAAAAATTTTTGATATTTCATCGTGGGATAATCCATCGACTTGTATTGAATCAGCTGGATGTATTTTCTTTTTAAACCCGCCCTTTCTTATCAAATGGCAAGTGCCCCTTTTTTTCGGTAAATTTTCGTCGTTATATTTATCCAGTGGGTAATATACAATACGCAATTCATGTTTAGACATCGTTGAATAGCAGTATTCAAATGGCTTTATATTTGATGCATAGCGAAAGTATAATTCGCCTCTGCCGAAGTGAAATGCATTTAGGATGTGGCCCGGTTGATGCAAAAACCACCGAACCACATTCTTTGCTCTTAGTGGATTTCCAAAAGCCATTTCTGAGTAAACCACGATTGAATCGTCATCGATAGAAGAACGGTAATCAACAGGGGTGTCCCAACCGCTGTTACATTTAAGCTTAACCAGCCTTCGTTTTACCATGTTACTTAGAAGACTTTTACAACTAACCATAAACGCTTTTAAACTATAGAACTCGAACCGCTCGAATTTTCTTGGCGTTAAAAAAGCCTGATGCGTATCTGTTTGGTTAATAAGATGGCATAGCCGGTGAAGGACCACAGCTCCCCCACTATTTTCGTCAAAATCTGGGGCATAAATGTATATTTTTTTCAATTATTGAGCCTCTAAATCAATTGACAATTTTCACAACTTCACCAGCGATAGACGAAACAGCATCAACACCCAACGAACCGTAAAAAGGTAAACAGAGCACTTCTTTAGCCGCTTGCTCTGCCACTGGTAAGTTAGATGACTCAGCGCTTTTTAAATTCTTATAACAAGGGTAGCTACTGATCAGCGGGTAGAAATATTTCCTACTAAAAATGTTAAGTGTTTTTAGTTGTTCGTATACATAGTCGCGATTTATTTCGTTGTCTTTTGCTTTAATTCTAATGCAAAAATACTGTTCGCTATTTACTACATCTTCGCCAGGGTCGATGACGACAATATTTTCATTAAGTTTAAATATTTCTTTGTAGACGGCTCTTAACTGTGCTCTTTTCGCTCTTTCTTCTTCCACAAGAGGTAAAACTGTTCGTCCCAAGGACGCCTGCACTTCACTCATTTTCCCATTGATACCAGGTAAAATAACTTCTTCTTCATTCTTGATACCGAAGTTTTTTAAATACTCTATCCGTTGCTTTAAGTTGTCGTCATTATAAACTAGCGCGCCCCCCTCACCGGTATGAAATAGCTTGGTAGGATGAAAGCTAAACATTGATATATCACCGAATGAGGCGATAGGATGGCCCCCTATCTGGGTGCCAAAAGCATGGGCTGCATCATAGATGACTCTAAGGCCATGACGATCAGCAATTTGCTGAATTTCTCTAACATGGCAAGGGACCCCATAGACATGAACCCCTAATATTGCAGACGTCTTTGACGTAATTAACGACTCAATTTTCAACGGATCTATTGTTAACCTATGCTCGTCTAAATCACAAAATACTGGAGTAATATTATTCCACTGGAGAGCGTGGGTTGTGGCTGGGAAAGAGAATGGTGTAGTTATCACTTCACCCTGCAATCGCAAGCTTTGTATAGCGGTAAGTAGCGCGATAGTTCCATTATTAAATAGTGAAATATTCGGGGCCCCCATATGTGCTTGTAACTCTTTTTCAAGAAGCTGGTGCTGCTTGCCTCCATTTGATAACCATTGACTCTCCCACACATCTTCAAGGTTTCCAACGTAATCCTTTAACCTTGGAAATAGCGGCCTAGTTACTTGTATGGGTTCATTGAATTTCTTCATAATGTCGGCTCTTTGTAGTTCCTAAACAGTCAAATAGATTGATAGTGGTAACTTCACCAATAAAATTGGATATATAGCACCTCACCTTTATTTTCTTAAACAATAACATTCGATTTACGTTTAATATAGTGCCGGCCTATTAAACGTATCCAATGAGATATAAAAAGGTGTTATAAGTGCACGCCATACTTCGACTTTGAGTAACGCAGTCATCGGAAATACCTATACGCACGTTAAGATAGGCTATAATTTAAAAATTGAACAATAATTTTGATGTAGTGTCTTAATTTTTTAAGTTAAGAAAAGCGCCGCTATTGGACGGTCCAATAAAATATTCCGCTGACTCCAGGCAATACACTGCTTACGTTTCGTGCCAACCTGAGTAAAACATCGATTTAATCGTTTCTAGAAATTATTTGCCTAAACAGCAACGCCAATTTTGCTTGACCGCTATATCTCAGACTAAGTAGACTGATTCATTGCGATACCGCATCACAGTGAAGAAGTGAATTTTAAATTATGGAGTCAGTAAGCGTAATTATACCTTGCTTTAATAGTCAAGCTACCATTGGCGATGCTATCCAGTCGGTGATTAATCAGACTTTTCCAGTTCATGAAATTATAGTCGTTGATGACGGCTCAACCGACAATTCCGCTAATTTTGTCTCAGAACGCTTCCCTATGGTTACGCTTATTAAACAGGCCAATATGGGCGTTTCAAAAGCACGAAACGTAGGAATACAAAGAGCTACAGGAATGTGGGTTGCTTTTCTTGATGCTGATGACGTTTGGTTACCCGAAAAACTGAGCCATCAATTCGAAAAGCTTGAAGGCTGTAAGTGGTCTCATACCAACTCCTTTTATTTTGGATACAACCAGTCGGGTGATACGAAAAGAAGTGATTTGTCTTCGTTAAAAGGGGGCAATGTCTTTGACGCCTTATTGACAGAGAATTTTTTAGGAACCTCAACAATATTAGTCCAGCGTGATGTACTTTTAAAAAGCGGCGGATTTGATGAGAGTATGCGGGCGCTAGAAGATTGGAAGTTATGGTTGGATATTGCAGCTGACTTCCCCATCTCGTATATATCCGCCCCCCTCGTAAAGTACCGAGTAACACCAGGGTCAGCATCAAGAAATGCGCGAGAAGTTTATCCTTACCATCGTCAACTAATTAGTTATGCGATCACAAAGATCAAGGGAGGGTATTTACGCCAATCTACGCTAAAAAGGAAAGCGTTAAGTAAATCTAATCTAATTTGTTCTTATATTGCCGAAGATGGAGAAGATTATAACTACGCCATAACCTGCGCTTTGAGAAGCCTTTACTTACAACCACTAAAAATAAGTTTATATAAGCGTCTAATATCGCTTTTATTATTCAAGGTAACAAAATAAATGACTGTTTATTATTTTAAGGATAGCAGAGGTAATGTGGGTGACGATTTAAATGCACTTATTCTACGCCACTTCTTTGATTTCGATAAGTGTAGCAACGCCTCTTATACCCTTGTGGGAATAGGAACCTTAATAAATAACCATCTCCCCTTGAGCAAAGAGTTTATTTTTTTTACTACTGGATATGGGTACCAAAAACCCCCAAAATTCAGCGATACATCTGTTAGCGCTATTGGCCTAAGAGGCCCTATGACTCTGGCTAAACTACGCCCCTTTTTAAAAGAAAACGAGAAAAATATTCCGCTGCTTGATGGGGCATATTTAACGCCGGATTTAATACCTAAAAATACTACGCCTGAGCCTAACAGAGTAGGCTTAATTCCTCACGTGGATAGTATGCAAATCGGTAGGTGGGAAGAAATAGCAAAGCGAGGTCAGTTTTACTTAATTGATCCTCGATGGGAGCCGTCAAAGTTTATCGACGCATTAACATCCTGTACCGCTGTTATAACAGAAGCCATGCACGGTGCTATTTTAGCCGATGCATATCGCGTTCCTTGGACAGGTTTCGCGGCGCACAGCCATATCAATACTGATAAGTGGCATGATTGGTCGGAGAGTTTATCAATACCCCTGCAGATAAATAGCGTCTCCCCTGTATTTAAAGGTGATGAAGGACAGCCATTTACGACAAGGATTAAGAATATCATCAAACGTACCGCTCAGAAAACAAGACTATATAATAACAATTGGACGTTACCACCGGTTGCACGTTCAACTAATAAAGATATGGAAAGAACACTTGCTGAACTTAAACAAATTGCTGCGAGAGAGAAATATCAACTATCAGACTATGCTATAGTTCAGGAAAAATTGGCGCACCTTAGGGCTCGCATCGACGAGTTTAATGCGAACAAGGGCTAACTAACACCGGTCGGTAGCGTTTTGATTAAGGTTATCTAGGTAGTAGGTACAAACAGCAATGTTAACCATAGCAACATTTTTTCTTACGCAATTGTATTGTTTATTTCGGGGAATTTTTCACACCCCTGCGCTTCTCTTTGTTGGCTATATTGTAATCTATTTTATGTACCACGAACAGCGATGGTGGTCGAGTTCAATACCATCTATCGGTTATTCATTTTTTTTCTCGTTGGTGATATTAATTTGCGCACTAATTCCTAAGAATCGAACACCTACATCTATTTTTCAGCTAACGCCATTAAAGTGGTTTCTCGCTGTCCTTGCTTACTTTGCAGTAGTGCAATTTTGGGCGGTTTTACCAGGCGCTCATAGCTATGCTTTAGAAAATTTTATAAAAGTTAGTGTAGTCTTTTTAGCGGCATTTAAGCTATGTAAATCCCCCAGTGATCTCGATAAATACCTACTCGCATTTACGGCTGGCTGTGCCTACATCGGCTTCTATGTAATGGAAACAGGTCGAAATGGTATGGGTAGGGTGGAAGGCGTAGGAACAGTTGACTCGCCAGATGTAAATGATATGGCAGCCGTACTCGCAGTTGGCGCTATCTTTTGCCTGCATTACTTTTGGCACGCAAAAAACAATAAACAAAGGCTACTAATATTAGTGGCTGGCGGGCTAATCGTAAATGCGCTTGTGTTGATGAATAGCCGCGGTTCATTCCTTGGAGTATTAACAGGGAGCAGCGCCTATCTCTTAGGGGTCATGGCACCTAAAGTTTCGATGAAATATAAAAAAGCCAAGGTGTTTGGCTTGATTCTATTTGGCTTAATAGGGCTAGTTAGCGTATTAGATGAACAAGCCATTAACCGCTTTTTATCGATAAAGTCAACCACAACCCTCACTGAAGAGCAAGAATCAGGCTCTACTCGTGTCTTTTTTTGGTTGGCTGCGGCTGATATGGCCCAAGACTACCCCCTAGGAGCAGGCACCTACTCATTTAACTTACTTTCGCCTCAATATATTCCAGAGTCAGTCGCCACGGGTAGAACGCGGAACAGGGCCGTACACTCTATTTGGTTTCAGACACTTGCCGAAGTTGGTTACATCGGATTTTTCTTTTTTATCATGATGCTTTTTTCTGGGTATCTACTAACTCGAGAGATAAAAAAACAGGCACTAGACGAACAAAATATCGATATGTATTTTATTGGTAATGCAGTTCAAGCAGCATGCATAGGTTACCTTACCGCAGCTACGTTCCTAGATAGATTTAGGGCAGTAGCGTTATATATGCTACTCATTTTTATATGTTGTGCCTACAATGTATATGTAATTCAAAAAGGTAATGAAGAGGTTACCAAAGAACCTGCTTAATTTCGTTATAGTACTGTCAGTAGTCGTGCACGTGACATTAACCCGACATCACAATTGGGATGTCCCATTTTGGCTTGGTTTATGGATAACTTAACGCATACTATTAGAGTGTTGATGATACTGCTTTGTGGGGGCATTAGTTTTTTCTGTGAAGGCTCAGTCACCACTTACCGAGTTAACTCTGTCCCCGAGCTTAAACAGGCTGTTAATCAAGTTAACCGCCTTTCAAGCGCGCTACCGGTGGAGATTATCTTGGCCGACGGCGTCTATGAAAATGCTACTAATATTCGTATCATGCACCCTAATACAAGCTTACGCTCGCACTCAAACGACCCGCTAAAAGTGATTCTGGTGGGCACTGGCATGCGTAAGCGAGCCAGCGTGGAGGTTATTTTTGATATAAGTGCGAGTAATGTCACTGTATCAGGTATGACGTTAAAAAGTGTGGCGAACCATTTAATTCAAGTAAGAGCTGAACGCGACGCCGACTTTTTCACTCTAACCAATTGTATTTTGCAAGATAGCTATCAACAGCTGCTAAAAGTATCCGGTGGAAACCAACATTTTGCCGACTTTGGGATCGTTAAGAACAATCGATTCGAGTATACCGCAGGGGTTGGTCCTAATTACTATATTGGCGGTATTGACGCCCACCACTCTAGAGGCTGGACGGTAACAGACAATACCTTTTCCAACATCGCCAGTCCCGCTGAGCGCGTTGCAGAACACGCTATTCACTTTTGGCACAATTCAGGTAACGTGAGTATCAGGGACAATACCATTATCAACTCTGACCGAGGCATTGGGCTTGGTATGGGTAAAAATGGTGATGTGGTTAGTGAAAACGAGGTCATTAACAACCGTATCGTGCACACTAATAAGAAGCACCTTTTTGCTGATGTGGGTATCTCACTTGAAAACGTTTCAGATACGCTTGTGGTAGATAATGTTATTTACATGACCACCTCTTACCCTAACGCCATAGAATATCGGTTCCCAAGGACGCAAAGGAACATTATCATGAATAACGTTAGTAACCGCGCAATAGTGTCTCGCGATAACGGAGAAGCGCTGTTAAATAATAATAAACAAGCTGCTACCGGTGACCGACTCTGGTTGCAGTTTGAGCACTTCCTCAATCAGTTTTGATTACGCCAGCGTCAAATAACTTTGTTAAAGATGGCTTTAAGTCAGGCTCACGGGTTGCTACAATCCAAATTCTTCCCGTGCTCGTTTCGCCTGCCATTTTAAGGCCTATTTGATAGAGCTTTGCTTTCGCCTTGCTAGTAAATAGCTTTCCATTTATAACGTACCAATGCGTGACTAACACTTTTTCATCATGGGGCGTTGTCAGGTATAAAGTAGGCAAACTGATCTCGTTCACTGTCACGCTACCAAACGTTTCAACTGAGAATTGCCCTTTATTGAAGAGGCGATTTGAATCACTTATCAACTCGTTGCCGTTTTCACTAAACCAAGCGGTGTATATGCTTGTCTCACAATTACTACCTAGTAGCGAAAACTGCGTCTCTTGATCAGGGTTAAGCATGTTAGGCGACCAAATAAAAGAAGGGCAGCTCGCGTCTTTTATCGAATCTACATGTAAACTCGGTGGCGCCATCAATTGAGATGACTGCGTAAGTAAACTGCTCCATAAAAAACCTAATAGGAGCCCTACCGACATGATTATGCTAGGGGAATACTTCTTCACCACAGGTAAATGAACCTGGCTGGGGTCTACAGGACTTGTGTTTTTCTCTCTAAACAACTCTCCTGTGCCCAACAGCAAAATAAGTACAAAGGCAAAGAAAAACCAACCATATATAAGATGGTCTGCACCCGCCGCGTATTCCATGTCGGTGAAATAGGCGATAGTAATAATACCGTACACACGAACAATATTTGCAGCTATAGGCAGCACCATAGAGAACAAGAAAAACACGCTACGCTTATAGCCATTTTGAAAATTTAGATAAGCATACGCACTTCCCACCACTATACTGGCAATAAAAAAGCTCACTCCTGAACAAGCTTCTGCTACTAAAAAGCGGCCTTGGGGAATTTCAATATAAAGGCCGGTTCTGTAGTTAGGGATATTGGTTAGCTTTAATAAAAACACCGAGCCGTCTGCAGTGATTTGCTGCAGATAGGGAATGAGTTGCTCACCCACTGGGATGCAAAATAGTATAAAACATAGGGGAAACAGCAAGCGCTTGGCGATGCGATGCCCAACCAGCCCCCATATTATTACCGGTAACATCGCGAAGGTAGCAACATGTAAAAATAACCTAATATCGCCTGCTAGCCCTATTATGTATAAAAGTATTAGACCAAAAAGCACAACGGCAGGGGCGAGAGAGGGTGTAATAGTTAAATTACGTAGCGTTGCTCGGTTTACCCAGATGAAATAAAAGGATACCGGGATAATTAAAAAACCGTGGTTGAATATTTCGTTATTCCACCAAATATCTACCGCTGTACTTAATCCTTTAAAGGTAAAAATAATCCATAAGATGACCAGCGCTGCAAACTGCGCCAAGATTGTCCGATAACCTAATAATAGCGGCGTGTTCATTTACTTCGTCCTTTTCCTCTGACTTAGTCAGAGGTTTGAATATCGTATGTTTGAGCCATTGTGGTCCAACGATAATCTTTAAGTAGCTGTACTACTTTACCTTCCATGCGAGAGAGATTTATATAATGTCTAAACTTCGACCGCCAGGGTGCTGCTTTAATAGCAGGTTGTGCGGGGTCTATTTCCCATGGGTGAAAATAAAAATTGTATGGATGGGGCTCTTCATTCATAAAACGCTGAATACGCTTTTTCGACAACCTATATGGATAAAGCCTAAAGTACCCTCCCCCGCCAATACCTGTATTGGCGTTATTCTTTCTTATGGTAGGAATAGGTATTTCAATAATGCCTTCGGGCCGCTCGTATTTAAATCGGGGCCACTGTGGAACGCCATAGAGGTCATGTTCAATGGGATAGGTACTAGAGGAATAAATAAACCCTTGCTCTTTCAGAACCTCATATACCCAGGTGTTGGTATCGTTAACTGAAAAACTGGGCGCGCGATACCCAATCACTTTTACGCCACCAACGTCTTCTAAAATTGCTTTACTCTCAGCTATATCGTCGTATAACTGCGAGCGTGACATGGTGGTAACTCGCTGATGAGCTAAACCATGGCTCGCTAATTCATGCCCTTCGCTAACCAACCGCTTAATTACATCTGGACACCGTTTCGCCACCCACCCTAACGTGAAGAATGTAGACTTAACGCCGTTTTCGGCAAATAAGTCGAGCAGCCGATGGGTATTATCGCCCACCCGAAGACTGATGCTATCCCAGTCTTTTTTGTCAATTACACTCTCAAACGCTGATACTTGGAAATAGTCTTCAACATCAACGGTCATCGCGTTAAGGCGATTGTCTAATTTCATTGGTTATCGACCTTTTCCAAAAAGTACAATTTCAACGGTACGAATTAAAATAACAATATCCAGCAATAAGCTTTGATGTTTAACGTAATACAGGTCGAATTTAAGTTTTTCCATCGAATCTTCTACGCTAGCGCCATACGGGTAATTCAATTGCGCCCAGCCCGCTAACCCTGGCTTAACATTGTGGCGCTGATTGTAGTATGGCACTTCTCTGACAAGCTGCTCAACAAATTGCGGACGCTCCGGGCGCGGCCCGATAAACGCCATCTCGCCTTTAAATATATTTAACAGTTGGGGAAGTTCATCGATACGATACTTTCGTATGAAATGCCCAATACGTGTAACTCTATCATCATTTTTACTGGCCCACTTGGCGCCATCTTTTTCTGCATCAGGCCGCATACTTCGAAATTTAATGATGTTAAATAACTGGCCGTTTAACCCTACTCGCTCTTGTTTATAGAAAACCGATGTACCAGTGCGAAATCCGTCATCGATAAAAATAATAAGCGCAGTAATTAACATGACTGGCCAAACAATAAGAAAAATAGCCGAGGCTAGTATAATATTAAGCGAATAATCTAACGCATCTCTTAAATAATTTTGGCTTTGAAAGCCGTTAGAATAAATTACCCAACTTGGATACATTAGGTTCACTACAATTTGCCCTGTTTCTCTCTCCATAAAATCGAGAAGTTCGGTTACTTCTATGCCGCGTAATCGACAATCAAATAAAACCTCAACAGGTAACGTACCCCTACGTTGATCACACGCAATAACTATTTCTTCAATGTCGTTTTCAATAATAAAATTCAAAAATGAATCATCCACTTTTACGTGGATGACTTTTTCTCGCCTTATGCCATCTTCTCTATTATCACCCGGAATGGGGATAAAACCCATTAACTCAAAGCCAATTCTATCTACATCACGGCGCATGCGCTTTTCAATAATTGCCGCCCTTTCTCCAGCCCCTAGCACTACAATTCTAACTTTTCCTAGCCCGAGTAAGCCCAGACGGTTGGTAAAATAGCGAAATACCACGAGGGTGACGATAATAGCCCCTACTGCGGCGGGCAAAAAATAGGAGTCCATCAATAAGTTATCGAAAAATGCTCGGCTCACTAATTCGACGAGAAAATAGCTTAAACCGGCACTTACAAAAATTCGACGTATAATGCCCCTAAAGGTTTCTCTTAACTTAGCTTCATAGAGGCCTACAGACAATGAACAAATTAGAATACTCACAGTTAGCATGGCAACGTTGACAACGAGTTTCTCCATCGAAACCTGCGCTGAAAGCCCCACTTGCGTTAAAATAAAATGGGAAATGTAACCCATGTAAGCTATTAGCAATGTCTCCGTAATTACTAATATATTGGAGCGTTTGCTTTGGTTACGCTTATTAATTGCCACCCGTTATCCCCTAATACTGCAATGTGAATTCCGTTATATTTCTTATCATAATAGGAATTATTCTAATAGACTAGAATTGTTGTTGGTATTATAGTGCTATTTGCCGTAGGGTAAATCAATAAAGCATTAACTAACTACATACGAATAGGTTCAATTCTTTATGATCCGATTGAAAAGGCCGGTTCATCTCCTTATTAGTATGGCTGCCATACTTTTAGCAGGATGCAACACTACATCTTCATTGCCACAGGCAACCACCCGTCCATCTTTAACAACAGATGTCGACCGTTACCAGTACCTCATAGGCCCTGGTGATTCACTGACGATATTTGTATGGCGAAATCCTGAAATTTCAGGGCAGTTTATCGTCCGTCCAGATGGTAAAGTAACCACTTCACTCGTTGAAGACATTGACGTAGCAGGTAAAACGCCGACAGATTTAGCACGAGAAATAGAAGAAAAGTTATCCACCTATATTAACAGCCCTAGAGTGACAGTAAGCGTTAATAATTTCTCAGGTCCGTTAAGTGAGCAAGTGCGTGTTATAGGCGAAGCAACAAACCCTAGCGCGGTGAATTACACCGAACATATGACATTGCTTGACTTGATGATTGCGGTGGGTGGTCTTACTGAATTTGCGGATGGAAATAACGCCAAGCTAGTTCGCGTAATAGATGGCAAACAAACAACCTTTGAGATTAATATTGATGATTTAATCCGTGACGGTGACATATCAGAGAATGTAGATATGCTACCTGGTGATATTGTTATCATCCCAGAAGCCTGGTTCTAGTCTTACGCGGTTTATGGAAAGAAAATAATAATGCAGGATTTACAACAGACGCTGACCCAGATACTCGACTATGTGAAGGGTATCTGGATAAAAAAGCGTTACGTCATGATTTTCTCTTGGCTTATTTGCCCTCTTGGCTTTTTATATGTAACAACCTTGCCAGATCAATATGCATCTAAAGCACAGGTGTTTGTTGATACGCGCTCAGTGTTGCAACCACTGCTTCGCGGCCTAGCTATTCAAACAAATCCCGATCAAGAAATTCAGATGATGGCAAAAACGTTACTAAGTCGTAGTAACGTTGAAATTATTGCAAGGGAAAGTGACTTAGATTTAAGTGCCCAAACGGAAGCCGAGTTTGATGCTATCGTTAGTGGTTTAGTTAGTGATATCCAAATGCAATCCACTGGCAGGGATAATATTTACAATATTTCCTATCAAAATTCAGATGCCGTTGTTGCACAAAAGGTAGTGAAAGAAACCCTCGACTTATTTGTTGAGGGGGCGCTTGGCAATAACCGCAGAGATACCGATACCGCTGGGAAATTCCTAAACGAACAAATAGCAGAGTATGAGGCCCGTCTTGAAGAAGCTGAACAGCGCGTAGCCAACTTTAAACGACAATACAATGACATTCTCCCTCTTTCCGGTACCTATTATGGCCAACTTCAAGGCTTACAAGGTGAGCTTGAGGATACCCAGCTTCAAATTAAGCAAACGCAGCAACAAATAGACTCACTTAGAGCGCAGATGGCCGGCAGTAAGTCTGCTGACAGCTTTGGCGTTACAAATGCTGACGAGCCTGTTCTTCGCACTCGTTACGACGACCGAATTCGAGGGCTGGAAGAACAATTAGATACCCTAAAACTTCGTTTTACAGATAAGCACCCTGATGTTATTGAAACGCAAGCTCTACTTGAAAAATTAGAAACCGCGAGACAACAAGAAATTGATGCTTTTTTGAATGCAAGTGATGGCGATGACAGTCAACCGCTCGGTGAGTTAAACAGAGCTATTAGGCTTGAAATGAGCCGCTATCAAAGCAATTTGGCAGCATTACATGTGAAAGAAGCCGACGTTAAAAGAAAGATTGCCCGGCTTGAGTCAAAGGTAGATTTAATTCCGCAAATTGAGGCAGAGAGCACTGCGTTAAATCGGGATTATGCAATTACTAAAAGTAAATATGAAGAACTACTGGCGCGAAAAGAGTCTGCGGACTTGTCGCGACGGGCTGAAGTTTCATCCGAAGAGCTACAATTTAGAATTATTGAGCCGCCACTCGTGCCCAAACGCCCTTCTGGGCCAAATCGATTGATACTATACACAGCGGTGCTTATTATTGGGTTTGGTGCAGGAATTGGCGTAGCATTTTTAGTTAGCCAACTGGCACCTATTTTGACCCGGCCGAAACAGTTATTGCAGCTGTCTGATTATCCTATTTGGGGTACTGTAACTCACTTAGAACTTGATGTTATAAAACGTAAAAACCGTATACGTCTATTGATATTTTTACTGTCTTCAGGGGCAATTATTGCTATGTATGCGGTACTTGTGGCAGCCGAAGTTATGAATATTGACCTCTTAGGAGGCTTGCTGTAATGAAAAACACGATAGAAAAAGCCCTCGAAAAACAAAGAGAGCAAAAACAAGCAAAGAAACTAAAACAAGACAAGGTTGAAGCCGCGAGCAAGGGGGACAATGAGGTCGATAGTACTATTGCCACCGGTACAGAAAATAACGCTGAACAAGCGGTAGAAACAGCCCCCACGGTTGATACAACCAATAATGGTAGGCATGAGGCTAAACCGTTTCATATAGACCTCGAACGATTAGCCGCTAATGGCCATATATCTCTTGCTGGCGATCGTAAGCAGATTAACGAAGAGTACAGAGAGATAAAACGTAAGTTGCTCGCTAATGCACTAGGTCCTTTGTCGAAAACGTTAAAAAACCCTAATATTATTATGGTGACAAGCAGTCGCCCGTCAGAAGGCAAAACTTTTACTGCAACCAATTTGGCGTTAAGTATTGCCTCTGAACAAGACAAAACAGTACTTTTAGTGGATGCTGATGTGCTCAAGCCAAATGTGCTTAGAACCTTTGGTTTAAAGCCTCGTAAAGGTTTAATGGAATACTTAACCGGAGACGTCGAAGACATCTCCGACGTTCTTTATCACACAAACGTTGATAAACTAAAAATTATTCCTGCTGGGCGCTCACACCATCTCTCCACAGAGATGTTAGCAAGTCACAAAATGCACGAAACCGTGGATGAGTTTGCGAACCGTTATCCCGATCGTATTGTTATATTCGATACGCCGCCATTAATTGGCATAAACGAAAGTGCAATACTCGCTAATTTTGCGGGCCAAGCCGTGGTGGTGGTTGAAGAGGGAAAAGCCAAAATGTCCGATATTAAGTTGGCTGTTGAGCGCTTAAACCCAGAAATGGCCATCGGCTTTGTCGTTAACAAATCGGTGCATACAGACACCGATCATAGTGGTTATTATGGATATTACTATGCCGAGCGTTCCGATTAAGGCCTGTTCAGCAACATTACGCAGCAAAGAGACTGTTCCGAATAGCTCGGCGACGCCCCCTGTCGCCTACCTCGCGCTTGCAGTTGGGTTAACGATAGCACCGAGTATTTACGCCCAATCTGATTTAGACATAACCGCCAATGCTGACGCCAGCGCTATTTTTCAAGATATTAAAATAGCCACAGAAGGGACTCGTTCTCTCACTACGTTTAGTGTAACTCCCACCGTTAACGCGGCCTACTCGTCTAATACTTTTAATGGCTTGTGGTCTAGTTCACTTACTCATTTAGAGCGGGAAAATGAAATTAATGCCGAAGAAGATACTTTTGCAGAGTATCGGTATGCTGCGAATTGGCAACCGCTAGATCAGTACCTCATTATTCAGGCTAATGGGGCACTTAACTATCAAAACTATTCTGCCGCAAACTTTTTAGTTTCAGACTTTGTAAGTAACTCAGACGGACTTACAAAAACCCGCTCCAATACCTTGTCGGGCACACTGACCTTCGCTAATGGGGATTGGCTAGTAGCACAAGGCACTGCATCATATTCTGATACCGAGTCGGAACGTTCTGCGCTAAGCGTGAATAACGGTTTAGATAACGATACCCTTAGCTTTAGTGGCACTTTGGCTAGTGGCGATAGAGCTAAACGTTTCATTTGGTCACTTTCTGGTGGTTACCAGAACACCTCAAGAAGCACGAGCGATACAGGCGATTTTATTTCGCGCTCAGGAAACTTTGTGTCAGATGCCATGCTGCTAAAAGATTGGGGGCTACGGTTAACTGCTACTCACGAGGCTAACCAAATATCAGATAGAACAGACTCCTTTGCCAGTGTTCGAAAATTTAACTCCTATGGCGCAGGCATTAGCTATCGACAGTCGGGCGATCGCTATATAGCGATAACGGCCAATCGAAGTGAGTCTGATTTAGATGAGGAAGACGAGACCTATATCGGCGTAGATGTAGAGTGGGCACTAAGCTCCAGAACATCAATAAATGGCGCATATGGCCGTCGCTTTTACGGTGACTCGGCCTCGGCCGGTATTCGTTACAATGCGAAGTATTTTCGTTCATCGTTTTCTTATACCGAAGATGTTACCAACACCTCGCGTTTACTCGCTGATACAGAAAACCTTGGGGTGTTCGTCTGCCCTGCCAACACTATTAGTATTTCAGACTGTTTCCAACCAAGCAGCCTATCATACGATTTAGGCACTGGCGAAGAGCTGGTGCAGCTATCTTCACAAAACCTCGAGTACGACGACAACATCATTTTACGCAAAAGCGCTAACACCCAAATAGGCTATCAATTTTCTCGCATAACCGTAGGTTTAACATGGCGTTATGCGGAAAATGACTACCTTGATGCAGATAGACTACAGCGTACATATTCGACAGGCGTTAATTTAGCCTACGAGCTAGGTAGCTACACTACATTTGTGGCGGGGCTTACATACGCCAACATTGAAAACCGAGGCGACACAACGACCAATGGCGCAAGTGATAACCTAAGCGGCAACTTAGGCATATCACGGGTATTCGGTAAATACTTAACCACAGATTTGACCTTTAGCTACTATGACAAAGAGGGTGACTTAGCTATAGACAGTGTGTATGGCGCGGAATATACCGACCGCCGCATCGCTTTTTCAATAAATTACAAATATGAATAACGCCTGTTACGTTTCATATTTGAAGTCTGTCCGTGCGTGGAACAAACAATTGTATGCTTGGTTTGTACGTTACTCCCATGGGCAGTTAACGTTAACAGCACAATATACCTCGCCTCTCTACCCCCCCGCCATATTCCATAACTATACAAATTTAAGTTATCGAAAAGTGAGTAAAGCACCGTGCCCTTTAGGCTAGTCCCGGGAAAGAGAGTCCTCTTCAGCGTTATCCGAAGACGCTAAATCATCTTCTGGACTAGAGGCCATGTCAGCCGTACCATTTGACTTCATCCGCACATAGGTTTTGTACTTTTTCTTCAGTAACTTATCCATGTATTGGGTTAGTTTTACTTTATGACGAATTGCATCATCTAGAGCATCTACCAATTCTGTAAGCATGCTTTTGTAGTATTCGGCATCTTTTACCACTTGCCCATTCGGCGTAACCAGTGGCGTTGGCGACCCTTTCTCGTGCTCATCAAGCTTAAATTCGGTTTCCATTTCTGGCTCGAACATTTCTTCACGAACTTCATCTATCACCGCCTTAATTATTTCGGCGGTAAGCTCTTTTTCATCTTCTAAAAATCCGAAAAGAAATGCTCTGTCCATAAAGGTATTGATCTTACGAGGAATACCTAAGGTAAAATCGTGAATGATACTGAAAGCATCATCGCTGATAGGCGGCTTATCATGCCAACCGGCTTGCGCTAAACGAAACCCAATGTACTCGGTGGTTTCTTCCAGGCTTAGGGGTTTTAAGTGGCATGATGCCACAATACGCTGCCTAAACTGGTCCATATTCGGCGCCCGCAATATAGGTTGTAGTTCCTTTTGCCCCAGCAAAAAGCTTTGTAATAATGGCTTTCCGCTTTGTTGGAAATTAGACAACATCCTTAATTCTTCAATGGTTTCAAGGGGAAGGTTCTGCGCTTCATCAACGATCAACAACGCGCGGCTATTTCGCCCATGCAACTCTCGTAAATATTGCTCCAGCGCTTGCAGAACTTCTGATTTACTGCGATTTTCAGTAGCTATATGAAATTTCGCAGCCACCATTTTTACCAGCTCATCTGGGTTTAGCCTAGGCGTCACAATTTGCACCGCAACAATATCATCTTCGATATCGGCCAAAAGGCTATTGGCTATAGTGGTTTTACCCGTACCTATGTCGCCCGTGATAACGATAAAGCCTTCCGCTTGTGATAACCCGTACTGTAAGTATGCCAATGCCCGTTGATGCCATTTACTGGCAAAGAAAAAGCTGGGGTCAGGGGTAAGTTGAAAAGGCTTAGCGCTAAGGCCGTAGTAACTTTCGTACATGCTGAAATCCGTTGAAAAAGCTTTATAGGTATTTAACGTTTGCGAGTTTAATACAGTGCATACACTTTTAAGGTACTTTACATCACTTTACGTTAAGACAGTTTGTTTTTCGTAATACGCTCTATTATTCCCGTTGTTGAAACGCCCTCTTCAAAATTAAGAACTTTAACTTCTCCGCCGTTTTCAATAACCTCTGCACCCCCGGCAATTTCTTCAACAGTATAGTCCCCGCCTTTAACTAACACATCGGGTAATAAGCGGGCAATGAGTCGCTGTGGGGTATCTTCCTCAAAAGGCACGACCCAATCCACCGCACTCAACCCCGCTAATACTGCCATGCGACGCGCGACATTATTTACAGGTCTGCCCGGCCCCTTAAGCTCAGTTACCGACTTATCCGTATTCACGGCCACAATTAGTCTGTCACCTAACAATGCAGCTTGTTCTAGGTAGGCCACGTGGCCTGAATGAAGTATATCGAAACAGCCATTGGTCATCACAATACGCTCGCCTCGGGCTTTTGAAGCCCGCATGGCCATCGCAAGCTGATCTTCTGACATCACACCACCATCTAAGTGAACGGATTGCTCTCCCACCGCTAGCGCTAATTCCGTGTTTGATACGGTAGAGGTACCAAGCTTACCTACCACGACACTGGCAGCTAAATTGGCGAGCACGCACGCTGCCTGCATCGGCAGTTTACTGGCCAGAGCAACGGCAAGGGTAGATACCACTGTGTCACCAGCGCCGGTTACGTCGTACACTTCTTTCGCTTTCGCGGGTAAGTGAAATTCATCAGCATCATCGTGAAATAATGTCATACCGTCTTCAGAACGCGTTAACAATAAAGCAGATAAATTTAGCTTCTGTTTAACGCTTTTGGCATGCTCTACCAGAGATTTTTCAGAATCTTGTTCACCGACCACTGCAAATAGCTCTGCTACATTTGGGGTAATTACGCTGGCGTTAGCGTATTTATCAAAATCACTGCCTTTGGGATCTACAATAACAATTTTGCCTTTTGCATTTGCCGCTTCAATAAGCCGCTGCGGCTCGCTAAGGCAGCCTTTAGCATAGTCAGAAAGAATAACTACATCTACATTATCAAGGGCTTTATCAAACGCTGTAGTAAGCGCGCTTTTATCAACCTCAGCAAAACTTTTCTCAAAATCTAAGCGCAATAATTGTTGATTGCGACTCATCACCCGTAACTTCGTAATAGTGTCATAGCCAGCGGCAGGAAAGAATTGACAGTCTATATCAAAAGTATCAAGTTTCTGACGCAATAATGTTGCGTTTTCGTCATCCCCACACATACCAAGCAGCGTAACTTTAGCGCCAAGTGTAGCCACGTTTACTGCCACATTTGCGGCGCCGCCGGGACGGTCTTCAGACCCTGTTACGTTCACTACAGGAACCGGGGCTTCAGGAGAAATTCGCCCAGTACCGCCACTCCAGTATCGATCTAACATGAGATCGCCAACGATAAGCACTTTTGCTTGACTAAAATCTGGTAAAATCATAGGTCAGTCAACCTCATAGATATAATTAAATTGAGTGAGAGTATAACAGCCAACAAAGGGAATACCCACCAAGACACGCACTCTTGGTACCTTTATATTGTGGAAAATAAGCTAGGTCATTTATATACCGGCATCACAACCGACCCCGTGCGTCGGTTGCGCCAACATAGAGGAGAATTAGCCGGTGGAGCGAAAGCGCTGAAAGGGAAATCGCCTATACACTTTAAAGCGGTTTTTATCATAGGTACTCGGGCACAAGCCTGCCAATTAGAAAGCCAGGTTAAACGTATGACTACGGCTAACAAGCGTCTTATTATCGCCAATAAAAAACTGCATAATTTATCTTGTATACTCGAGCAGCTACAGGCGTCTACCTTGTGAACACCTCAGATACTCGGGTAGCCTTTCGCCTTTGCGTGAAACGGCACTTATTAGGTGTCGCCCTTACTACTTGAGACATTTTTCAAACATAGCTAAATGAGGCATCTCATTTTGCGTTCATTACACTTTGGCACAAGCCGGAAACTCCCCGCCTACCAGGTTAGCCACCCAAAATACCGTTTATTATCATTGCAGTACCAATGCTTAAGGTGAACCCTAGTGAAGCGACACCCACATTATGCTGCTGATCTACTTCTTGCCTGAAATTCATACCAAAAAGTATAACTTTCTTACTCACCAATACTAAAATATGCAACGCGATGGCAAGCGTAACACTTACTACCAACCAGCCAGTCACATTACTTACATAGCCTTCGGGGTGATACGTTAAAATATCTTTAGCCGCCGACACAATCATGGCCATCCCGAGTAAATTTCCGGAATGCTCTATCGCTAACGCCAACTGTCCTTTGCGCAATGCCCCTTGGAATGAGCCATTTTGATTATCTTTTGCATATCGTACTTCTAAAATACGCGTCATCACTAACAGCATAGTCAGTACAATAAAAAAGCCAGAGACTATGGCTATAATGGCGTTCATGTCTGTGCCATCCACCCACACCATCATATTGTGTAATACAATGGCACTAGCAACCAAACTGGCGGCATCAACAAGCGCGATACTAACACTTCTATCTGCAATCATGGCGTGGGTATCCACCCGGTTTAACACGAGCTTATCGTGGGCAAAGCGCCCTACTTTTACCAAAATAATACCCACCACACCAAACAGTACCATACCAATGGCAGCGTCCTGATAGCCTTGTCCTACATGCCGACCAACAACGGCACTAAGCACAATACATAATGACAACCAGCCGCCGGCGATACTGATCCCGAAGGCAAAGTTATCTTTTACGCCCAGTTCTTCAGTCACCGAGTTGTTGCGTGATGCACTGGTGAGCCACTTCATCACTAATAACAGAAACAAGGCAATACCTAAATCGATGGCAAGGTAAACCCATAAGTCTCTTTCTAGTGGTACTAACTTAACGAGCGCGTCCACAAATTCTCTCCTTTTTCGTTCTAGCAAACTTCTGTGGCTGGTGGACAACCGTGAAATATGCCAGACTCGTTGGTATCAACGTTTTGAAATAGTTATTATTTTCGATGCCAATATTATGCCAATAGACAACGCAATTAATACGATCCTAGCGCAAAAAGCGCAAAAAAGCTGGCAACAATTGCTTACCACCAATGCACTATCGGATAAGGTGGTAGATTACGCTGATAGTATACAAAAGGCGTTTGCTCGTTCGGTGTTCTTAACTGAAACTTGTATCGCTCATGCTGACTGGGTTGAGGATATAGTTTTTCTGCAACTGCCTGACGCACTCCCTGCGTACTACCATGCTGAGGTTTCCCGCTTTATCGCCAAGTGTCGGAATGAAGACCAATTAGCCAAAGCGCTACGCCTTTGCCGACAGTATCACATGGCAGCAATTACCTATCTCGACGTACTTAACAAACAAACCATCAAAACGTCCTTACAACGTGTATCTTATCTCGCCGACGCCCTTATTTTTGGTGCTTACACCTGGCTCTATAAACTACTAGCTGAAAAGCATGGAACCCCCAGCGGCACTTATGGGCCTATGCCAATGTATATTCTTGGAATGGGAAAACTTGGCGGCCACGAACTGAACTTTTCCTCGGATATAGACCTTATTTTTACCTATCCAGAAAAAGGCGAAACTACGGGAGGAAAAAAGAGCATTGAACACCAACAGTTCTTTACTCGCTTATCACAAAAACTCATTCAAGCATTAAATAAGCACACAGTAGACGGCCAAGTCTATCGCGTTGATATGCGCTTGCGACCGTTTGGCGACTCTGGCCCATTGGTAATGCACTTTGATGCCTTAGAAGATTATTACCAAGAGCAAGGTCGCCATTGGGAACGTTTCGCGATGATAAAAGCGAGGGTTATCAACAATGATAACAGTGCCTATGCAGATGATTTAAGCGCGATATTAACGCCTTTCACCTTCCGCCGTTACTTAGACTTTACAACCCTTGATGCTCTGCGCAACATGAAGACCCTGATCGCCACTGAAATCAGACGTCGGCGGTTAAATAACAATATTAAGCTTGGCGCGGGGGGAATAAGAGAAATCGAGTTTTTCGCCCAAAGCTTTCAACTTATTCACGGCGGCCGTGAACCAGAACTTCAGAGTAAGTCTTTACTTACTACGCTTAACACGCTTTTCGAGCATGATATAGTTGAACAAAGTACGGTAAACGAGCTTATTACCGATTATTTATTCCTTCGTAAAGTGGAACACACTCTTCAGCAATACCAAGACCGTCAAACACAAACCCTGCCTGAAGATGAAGCGCAACAAAACGCACTTATCTCAGTAATGGGCTTTGAGAGTTACGCCAGCTTTTTGCAGTGTCTTGATGAAGTAATGCGGCGGGTTCATAGCCACTTCAACGGTTTAGTAGAAGAGCCTCACGATACCCATAGCTCGGAAGATAGTCTGTTTTCAGCCTGTCAGGATGCGTGGCAATTAGCGATGGATGAGGAAGAGTTCACTACCACGTTTTCCCCTTACATCGACCCCGTCGCCGCAAGTAAAATTCAACAATTGCTGTTTGATTTCAATGCTAACCAGCGCCGTTATCTATTAGGTCAAAAGGGTGAAGATACTCTAAACAAACTTATCCCCGAAATCCTGTATGTATTATTGGAACAAAGCCCTGGTAACGCTAATGCAGTTTTAAAGCGACTTTTGGGCGTGATCAGTGCAATTACTGGGCGCACAACTTATCTAGATTTACTGTTAGAAAATCCAGAGGTTTTAAAACAACTGGTTAAATTGTGCGAGCGAAGCGAATGGGTCGCGAATGAAATTAAGCGATTTCCATTGTTGCTCGATGAATTACTCACCCCTGTTTACCTAGAGCAGCAAAATACCGATATCGCCACCAGTAAAAACGATTACGAGCAAGAGCTTCGTCAAGTCATGTTAAGGATAGAGCCAGATGACGTAGAACAAGCCATGGACGCATGGCGCCAATTTAAGCTTTGCCAACAGCTACGTATCGCCGCCAGTGATATTAGCGGCTCGCTTCCCATAGCAAACGTTAGCGACAAACTTACCGTTCTCGCTGAAGTATTGCTCGACAGTGTTATGCACGCTGCGTGGAATCAAGTAGCGACGCGGTTTGGCGTACCTTCTCATCTCGACGGTGATGATACGGGGTTTGCGGTAATAGGGTATGGAAAATTAGGTGGGTATGAATTGGGATACGGCTCAGATTTAGATTTAGTCTTTCTTCACAATGCGCCACAAGGCAGCACCACCAATGGTAAAAAGTCTATAGAAGCACAACAATTTTACATTAAACTAGCCCAGCGCATGATGCACTTATTGAACACCAAAACATTATTTGGCCAGCTTTACGAAACCGATCTTCGATTGCGTCCTTCAGGTAATGCCGGTTTGCTTTGTTGTCATATCGATGGGTATAAAAAATATCAACTTAGCGAAGCGTGGACGTGGGAACATCAGGCATTGGTGCGCGCTCGTAGTATTTGCGGAGACGGTGCACTTTTACATTGCTTTAGTGAAGTAAGGAAAAACATTCTCACACTTCCACGCCAACGGGATCTTCTCGCTACAGACGTGGCCAAAATGCGTATAAAAATGCGTAACCATTTATTAAGTGAAGCCGAGCAGAAGGTGGATTTGAAGCAGTGCGCGGGCGGCATTACCGATATTGAGTTTATGACCCAATTTTGGGTATTAGCCTCTGCCCACGCAAATGAATCGATAACTGCGTTTACCGATAACCTGCGTATTCTTGATGTTGCCGCGAGCCAAGGCATTATCGATAGCAAGCAAGCGCAAACATTGCAAAGTGCCTACTTGGCCTTACGGGAACAGTACCATCACCTAACCCTTGCCGATACTAAGTATGCCGATCAAACAGAACAATTATCAGCGCTTCGAGAACAAGTAAGCGAGGTATGGCAGCAACTATTTGCTGAATATAGTGAATAACAAATTGAGCATAGCTAACGTGCGGCTGACACTATACATAGCGGCCGCCTTTTAGCCTCGCACCAATCTGCAATGTTGGTTCAAAAACTCCGTTTCTTCGGCAGTAACCACTAACGCCCGCTGCCCCGTACAAATATACGCCTTTACGGTGCCCGCGAAGCTACTATCAATGGCACTGGCAATTTTCGCCAACGAACCTGCTACCGTGTTATCCATTTGAAACTGGTGTTTTATCACGAAATCTTGTTCTAAATTCCATATCAACTGCATCCCTTCTGCCTGCGCATATGCCGATATAGCTTCCCTAAGAGTACTGCCCTCTTGAAATGTACGGAATTTGTGTTCGCCGGTCCAACGCTCATCCACGGGTCGAGTTTGGCTCGACATTTTTTCCAATTTTTCGTCTAGTTGCGGGTCTACCCCCGCTATATCAAGCACGAATGCACCTTGCTCGTCGTTAAGCTCTTCTGTAGATGTCATGCGGTATTCCCGATAGAACTCGCTTAGCCCTCTGGAAACCGATTTTTCTTCCACTTCACCCACGGCTACCGATTCATCTTGATTTCGTTCTTGAAGGTAGATCATAACGCCTGCGATAATTATAAGCACTGCTGCGAGCGCCACTTGCCGTGCCCAAAACAGGGTATTAGAGGAATTTTTTTTAGCCATAAAACGTTTGATTACCCAAGATATTCGAGAATGAAGCTACGATAAATCTATACCACAATAGATACCGACACAACGCCAGCGAAGCAAATTGTTTATAAAACCGATGGTTACCGTTTTTCGTAGTGTGCAACCACTCGGTTGCACACACTATTTATCTACAACCTGGTGCTTAATATAAAGAAGGGGAGTCGGGGGTTGGACGCGTTTTGAACCGCTTATGCATCCAAAGATAACTTTCGGGCTGTTCTTTGATGGCGCTATCAATGTGTTGATTTAGTTCAGTAAGGGCGGCATGGTCGTCCATTTCACCTAAGTGTGAAAGCGGAGGGTATATTTTTATTTTATAACCCGATGCTGTGTACTGAGACGTGATGATCATAGGTACACTCGTACTACGACGAATAAACATAAGTGTCGCTGTAGTGGTAGCCGTTTCTTTCACTCCCCCAAAGGGTACAAAAATGCTCTGCTTTCGCCCGTAATCTTGATCAGGCAGATACAAACACAGCTCTTTGTTCTCTAGTGCTTCTAATAACGCTCTCGCGTTCCGCTTGTGTATCATGTACTTATTCGATCGATTGCGACCATGATACTGCAAATAATCGATTAACGGGTTATTGTGCTTTCGGTAAAAAGCAATACTAGGATGAAAATAGCCAATACCACGACAGGCGAACTCTAAGTTCATATTGTGTAGCGCCATTCCGAACACGCCTTTGCCTTCAGCAAGAGCCTTTTCTACATGTTCATAGCCTTCAATTTCAACGCTACGTTTTACCCTCCAACTCGGCCACCACCAGCCCATTGCTGTCTCAAAAAGAGCCATCCCGGTGCGCTTAATATTCTCATTAACTATTTTATCCACTTGAGCATCGTTTAAAGATGGGTTCCAAAGTGCAATATTCTGGCGTGCAACCTTAGCTCTTTTAGGGACGATGATTGCAATAAGCTTTCCAGCCCTAGCACCGAGAAAACGAATAACCGGTAACGGAAGCCAGGTGATTAAGTAAAGGATGATTACGCCTATCCACACACCCCAATACTTAGGACTAAAATAGGAGAGTTTGAAACGAGGTGCCTTGATTGCCGCCGACAAGATGAATTTCCTAGTGACTTATTTGCGCGCTATTGTACCAGAGGTATTAGCGGGGGAAAGGTCTGATCTCCAAAAGGATGCCTTCCCGCTTTGCGCTATCGTAAACCTTCTTTCACTTGCTAACGTTAACTACGCCCACTTTAATATTCTTTGTCGATTTGCTTGATGCGTTTTTCAAACGTGTCAAATTGAGACTCAGAGTCATAGTCGAAATGGTATTGATTATGAAAGCCAAACTGTAATTTAACGTTACTGTCTTCTACAAATAAGGTATACCCGTCTAAATCAGTGTACGCAGTAATACCGTTTAAATGATATTGGTCCTCTTTTTTCGTTCCATGCTGACGGATTTTATCAAATACACGTAATAGTAATTTACTGTCTAGTTCATTCTTCATCGCGAATCCATTGATTTGAAGTATATGATCGTTTGTACCTTTTAATAGGTGTTTTGGATTACTCTTTATCACCCCTATTAAAAGTTATAACGCCACCCGAGGTTAACTACATGCGCTTTTACATCGTCTTGCCCACCGATATAAGTATATTCAACGCGAAGCATAGACGCTGTACCTAAGTAATAGTCAAAACCTAAGCCCGCCATACCTGCCACTATACTCTTAGCACTGTTGCACGCGTTTGCTGAGATACATTCTTCATCAGTAGTGTCTAATATCGAGCGAGTATCCATCGACATAACACCCACGCGATAAAAAAGCTCTCCGGTTTGATTTCCTGCTTTACCTAGAATGGCCACATAAGGGCCGCGTGCTTCATAGGTAGCATTACTCTCTTGCTTATCGGCTAACTGTAAATAACCAGTTTCCACATACCATTGACGGTGAAACTGGTACCCATAAGCAACGCTCACTGCGACATCTTGGCTATCATAGCGCTCACCCGAGGCTGTCACTAAAGGTAAATCTACTTCCGCGTAACCTAGCGCGCCTACGATATAGTGATTAGCTTCAACCAAGGGGGTAAATAGCAATGAAGTTATAGCTAACCTACGCATCATGGTAATCATAGTCTATCGCCTTCTCTTCGTTCTTAGCCTCACTATATAGCGTTAGCTTTCGATGTAAATTTAAATTAACAAATCCTTATTTGCTACAATAAAACAATAGTGCCACGTCGGTCTTTATACACACAGCTTCCCCCCTTTTTTCGTGTTTTAACCATTTTTTGCGCCCTCGGATTTCTCAAAAAAGTGAATGAATAGGTTCACCTTACTTTAGGGTTGGTTAATCAAAAGTAAAAAAACCTATTGATGGTAGGTTTTAACCACATGAAAAATAGTTAATTTTTACAAAATTTGATCTTTTTCAAATCTGATGTACTATAAACACATTGCAACTGGTCAGATGAGCGGATGAGTTATTATGAGTATCAGAACAAGTTTAAAGAAAGTGTTACCTCCTATTTCAGTTACCGAGCAAGAAGCGTTAGATGCGGGTGACGTGTGGATTGAGTCGTCTATCTATCAGGGTAAACCTGATATGCAGGCACTGCGTGACATCCCTCAGGCAAAATTGAGTGCGGAAGAACAGGCGTTCATGGACGGGCCAGTAACTGAGTTACTAGGTATGGTTGACGATTTCGAATTAGGAAATAGTGACCATATTCCTCAAGAAGTTTTAGATTTCTTGGGTAAAAATCGTTTCTTCTCTATGATCATTCCAAAGAAATTTGGTGGTCTTGAATTTAGCCCGTATGCAAACTCAACCATTGTTGCCACTATTGCAGCAAAAAGTGGTGCTATCGCCGTTACGGTAATGGTACCTAACTCGTTAGGTCCTGGTGAGCTGCTTATGCACTACGGAACTAGTGAGCAACAAGATTACTGGCTACCCCGCCTAGCCGACGGTCGCGACATACCGTGTTTTGCCCTTACAAGTCCTGAAGCTGGTTCTGACGCGGGCGCGATCCCTGATGCAGCAATCGTGACTAAAGGCGAATTCAATGGTGAAGAAGTTCTTGGTTTACGCGTAAGCTGGGACAAGCGTTACATCACCCTTGCACCTATTGCTACCGTCCTTGGTCTAGCGTTTAAAGTATTCGATCCAGACCAACTGTTAGGTGACAAACTAGAGCTAGGTATTACCTGTGCCCTACTTCCTAAGTCACACCCGGGTGTTGAGCTTGGTAATCGTCACGACCCCATGGGCGTACGGTTCTACAACGGTACCACGCGTGGTCAAGACGTGTTCATCCCAATGGACTTTATCATTGGCGGTCAAAAGAACATCGGTCGTGGTTGGCAGATGCTTGTAAGTTGTCTTGGTGCAGGTCGTGGTATTTCACTGCCAGCCATGGGTGTAGCTACAGCGCAGTCAGCATTTAAAGGCACGGTAGAGTACTCCTTCGTACGTGAGCAGTTTGGTCTTCCTATTGGTCGATTTGAAGGTATCCAAGAGAAAATAGCGGATATTGCCGGAAAAACATTCTTACTAGAAGCAATGCGTGTACTTACCACTGAAGGTCTTGGCCTAGGCGTTAAGCCATCGGTGGTAACGGCAATTGCTAAATACCATATGACGGAACTTGGTCGCGATGTAATGAACTCTGCAATGGATATTCAAGCAGGTAAAGCCATTCAGCGCGGTCCTCAAAACACCCTTGCAGGCGGTTATGCTGCACTACCTATCGCAATTACGGTAGAAGGTGCAAACATTCTTACTCGTAACCTTATGATCTTCGGTCAAGGTGCAATGCGTTGTCACCCTTACCTAAAAGACATGGTAGATCTTATTCACAGCAATGACAGTTCAGCTGACGCACAGTTTAATAAAGTGCTTCGCAAGACGGTTGGTTTTAGCGTTAAAAATGCATTTCGTAGTTTAGGCAAAGGTTACTTACCTTTCCTACGCGGTTCAGAATCGGCATTGCCAGAAGTACGTAAATATGAAAAACGCCTTAACAGCATCTCAGCAAAATTAGCACCTCTAGCGGACTTGTCTCTAGCGGTACTAGGCGGAGATCTTAAGAAAGCCGAGCTACTATCTGCACGCTTAGGTGACGTAATGAGTTACCTTTATGGCGCAATGGCTGCTATCCGTTTTTACGAGCAGCGTATTGAAGACAGAAAACTCGCTCTACCGTATTTTGAATATGCGGTACAGTGGTCGCTTCAACAAGCGGATCAGGCAATTGTTAACTTCATCAACAATTTCCCGAATACAGCCACCCGCGGTTTAATGCGTTTGCTAACAAACACTTACTCAAACAGTGTTGCGGGTATTAGCGATGATCTTGTGCGCGAACTATCCATGGCATCAATGCAGGATAATAGTGTTAAAGCGCAATTGACTCACCTAGTACGTGTTAGCCCAGGTGACGGTAACGATATTAACGAGCAAGCGTTTAAAGCGAAGCACGCGGTAGCACATCTACTTGGTAAAGTGCAAAAAGCACTTCGCAAAGAACCAGTGGTACCCTTTATATCGTTTGAAAATGCGCTTGGTAAGCTTCAGGAAAAAGGCGTAATTAACGCACAAGAAGCCGCCCAACTTCATGATTATAATGAAAAGCGTAAATTAGCCGTTCGTGTTGATGAGTACACCTTTGATATGGAGTTACTACCAGCGACCCAAACGCTAAAAGCCGTTGACGGTGGACAAAGCGCAGCATAAATTTTATATCGATAAAAAAGCCCCATCATAAGTGTGGGGCTTTTTTTTGCGCTGAATTTTACTATGTATTAATCAAACATGTATTTCATTGACAATACGGTGGTACGGCCGTTAAGTGGACGTGCTCTTATATAGCTCCCCACTTCAGCAGAACCTTCCTCAGACTCAGTGATGATAAACTCATCGGTTGCATTGTTTACATTAAGCGACACTGAAAATTGGTCGTTTACCCAATAAGTGGCAAAAAGATTCACTAGGTTATAACCTTCCTGCTTAAGGTCATTGTTATCCTGAACATAGTATTCGGTAGAGCCCTGCAACGATGCGCCAACAGACCAGTAGTCGGTTACATACTCGGGGGTAATAGTCCAAATCCAATCGGCTTGACGGCGTGGCGTATTCCCTTCAAGTGCAGCATCGTTTACATCTTTGCTAATCTCAGCATCGGTCCAGGTTAAGTTACCTGACAGAACAAAGTTGTCCATTGCGTTCCAGCGCCCTTCAAACTCTAGCCCTGTCGCTTCGTACTCACGCATAAATGTAAGGCCACTGGTTACTTCCGCCTGCGTGTCTTCGGTAACTGTATCGAACAAAGTCGCGTTAACCATTAAATCTCGCGTACCGTATTTAAACCCCACTTCTAATTGTTTAGTGGTGTCGTAGCCTGACGTGGTGCTGGTTAAACTGCCATCAGTGTTTAACGTACCGCCGATTTGCAGTAAGCGATCTGCAATGGCACGCCCGCCTTTAGAGTAGCGGGCGAAGAACGTTTGGCTATTACTCAGAAGATAGGAACCACCAATTGAGTAAGATGTATTATTGACTGAATAATCAACTATTTGTGATGCCGCACCAGCGCGGTTCAAGTTAATAACACCACCACCGATGAACCCGCTATTTATTGCAGAGGCATCTTCAATTTGCTCAATAGTACCATTACCGTTTAAGTCAAAGTCTGAATTTCCGCCGCAGCAGGAACTGATCAACTCACCAGATGCTTCGGTTGTATCGTGACGTACTGACGCATCAATTAAAATATTGTCTGACAACTCGAAACCTATGTTCATATAGGGCGCTTTTGTTACATAGTTTAAATCCCACTCCCAAGATAAAAAGCTTGGCGATAATAGGCCATTAGAAACTAATTCTACGCCATCGCCGTTAGTGATGTTAAGGAGCTGAGAGTTGTCGCCATCAAGGGTTTGAATAAATGTCTGCCAGCTAGACCAACTTGTTGCGATATCTTGATTTGAGTAGTAATACCCAACGGTTAAATCGACACCGTTATCAAACTCTTTGCGCAGACTGAAGTCGTTGATCATGTTGCCTAAATCGTTAATACGGGTATCGAACTGTAAATTTGTAAACGCCTGACCGGTATACACATCTCCAGCTCCCGGTCCGTTCGCCAGTGTTACCCTAGTACTGTCACAGTTAAGGGCATTGCCATCACCGTCTGTAGCGCCTGCGCATAGCGCAGAGGCAACATTAGAAACATCACCTGGACCCACTGGGAAGCTATCGGTAAAAGGGGCAATGAAACCACCAGAGATATCTGAAATACGGAATTTGTTCAAAAGGAACAGATTTTCAGCGACTTCTAAGTCAACCTCTACGCCGAACGAGTTTACCTTTGACTCAATACCGTCGCGAACGTCACGGTTCTCGGGGTTACCATAGCTATCGAAGGTGGAAATGTTGGTATTATACGCAGAATTCAACGCTTGCGAACTTGCGTCATAACCAGGTACTGGGCCATATTCTCCGTCGCCTTTAACCAACACGGGTGAAGGTAGGTACGTTGATACTTTATCATCTAAGTTTTTGTAGTAAAAACGGATATGTCCATTGTCTAACATCTTAGTGATGTTAAATTTGATTTGTCCACCTTGGTCGCCATTGTAACCTGTTTCTCGCGGGCCTTCCCCGCCGCGGGCGAAGCCTGCTATGTGGTAATAGAGATCATCAGAAATCTCACCGCCATAGCGGAAATCCAAACGAAATTCTTCATAATCAATACCGAAGGACGTTCCTATAGCGCCGCCACCAACTTCACCTGTGTTACTAATCATATTAATTACGCCGCCTGGTGAGTTACTGGCGAAAGTAGATGCAGACCCACCGCGCACCGCCTCAACGTTAGCAACCGACCAATCATAGCGTAAAAAATTATCGGCGTTACCAAAGTTAATATCGCCATATTCTAAAACGGGGAGGCCATCTTCATGTAGTTGAAGAAACTTAGAGCCCCCGGTAGCAAGAGGAATCCCCCGGATAGTGATATTCGCGTTACCACCACCGCCGGAAGATTCAGCGCGAATACCAGGTAAAGCTCTGAAAACCTCAGCGGTCGATCTCGGCGCTAATTTGATAATATCGTTTTCATCAAACGAACTCACGGACACGCTCGCCTCTTGCATTGTTGCCCCACCCGGGGCTGCAGTGACGACGATTTGCTCAAACTTTTCTTTGTCTTTTGCGCCCGCAGCTTCACTAGCAGCGTCTTGTGCAATTGCGATACTTGGAAGGGCGGTAGTAAAAGCAGTAAATACCGCTAATGTAATTCTGTTCAATGTGTGATGTGTTTTCATGCGTTCTCCGGCGATAAGATGGGCCGTATATTTAGTAAGCCAATGTATTTAACAAAACAACTTAATCGATTAAGAATATATACCACTCCCGTTTTCATGTAAACAGACTGTGAATAAAAAAATTAGCTTTCCCAGCGTTAGAACTTATTTTTAACATCAAGATTACCAATCGATGTTTATTATCGCATTGTTTGTCTACTTCTTAACTTTTCATAAAACATAGCAATGAACTGTGCTCTTCACACTATTAGGGAGCCGCATTAAGTTACCTGTATGGAAAACAAAGTGGGTTCGCAAATAGCATGCTATTGTTTAGGTAGCCCACGGCAAAAAACTAGAATATTTAGCAAAAGGCGATAAAACCATGGTGTATCTTCAGCTGTGAACAGTCCTGATAAAACGCCGATAAACGACGGCGTCAAGTCTGCTTGGGTACGGCGAGCTTCGACCGACTTACTTCTTAACAACGCATTTTCCAGCCTGTTTATGACATTCGCTTGCTACACCGCCTTGGTATTTGGCTTTGAAACCGATGCTGGAGACAATACAAAACGGGTGCTTTGGATAGTGATGACTATCGTTGTCTTACTTCGCTTTACAGATGTTTTGTATTGGCGGGTAAAATTAAAGAACACTGAGTACAACTTCAACGCGGCGATAACACGCTTTTCCATGGGGCTTTACGTAACCGGCGTTATTTGGGCCCTCTACCCGCTATTACTTTACGCCAAAATGACAACAGCTGAACTTGCAGCAACTATGGTTATTCTTGCGGCCATGTCCGGCGGTGCAGCATCGGTACTTGCCCCGCGAAAGTCACTGGTAATCTTTTATGTTAGCTCGCTACTGCTACCTATCTCTAGCTGCGCATTGCTGGATAATGAAACTACGTTTGTGGTGCTCGGACTGTTGGGGGTTTTCTTTTGGGTCAATATTCTTATTGTGGCGTTTGGCAATCATCGCTTCTATTCTGACACTTTATTGCTTCGCGAGCATAGCAATTACCTTGTCGCTCAAATGCGTAAAGAACGTCAGGAACTTGCCGACGTAAATGAAATACTTCGACAAACTAATGCACGCTTAGATGATGCGAATGCAAACTTAGAGCACCAAGTTGAGACACGTACGGCAGATATTGTCCATTTATCTAATCGCGACTCTTTGACCAGCTTGCTAAATAGAAATGGTTTTTTAAAGCACTTAAACGATTTACTCAACGCCGCACAATCGAGTAGTACTAACCTTGCTCTATTGTTTATCGATTTGGATGGCTTCAAACAGGTTAACGACAGCTTAGGCCATAAAATTGGCGATCTGGTACTGTCTGAAATAGCGTCTCGTTTAACCCATTACTGTGAAACAGACCATTTGGCACGTTGGGGCGGCGATGAATTTGTTGCCGTTTTGCCTTACGCTACCGTAGATACCGCCAAAGCGGTAGCAAACGCAATTCGTGGGGGTGTAAAAGTGCCCATCGTTGCTGCAGAAAACCAAGTGACCCTAGATGCCACAATTGGTATTGCGGTGTATCCCCACCACGGAAACGATGCGCTTTCACTTATTCAGCAAGCTGACTTAACCATGTATGACCAAAAGCGAAAGGTACGTGGCTCTGTAGGGGTATTTGATGAAGAACTGCATGAGAAAATCAAAATAGAACAACAGATGCACGAAGATTTACGGCATGCTATTGGCAACGGGGAGCTATGTGTGTATTACCAACCAATCTTATGCGCGGTAGATAAAAAAGTAACGTCTGTGGAGGCACTATTGCGTTGGGATCGCAATGGCACCAGGGTGTCGCCAGTGATATTTATCCCGCTAGCGGAACGTATTGGTTTGATGCCAGAAATTGGCACTTGGGTATTAAATAGAGCCTGTATAGATGCTTCCCAATGGTCGTTTCCTCAGCCAGTCTCGCTATCTGTCAATGTGTCTATTAATCAACTGCTCGGCGGAGACTTTATCCATTCTCTTAAGCAGGTATTAGACTCAACCAAGCTTACCCCATCTTCACTATCCTTAGAAATTACCGAAAGCGTATTTGCAAAAAATGAAACTGTGGTAGCCAACCAACTTCAGGCAATAAAACAGTTAGGGGTGAAAATCTCTATAGACGACTTTGGAACGGGCTACTCTTCGTTACACCGATTACAGTCCATGCCCTGTGATTTTATAAAGATTGATCGCTCTTTTGTGCAGAATACCGATGAAGGGAGTGGTACTATTGTGCGTGCGACAATGCTCATTGCCCAAGAGTTTGGTTGTAAAACCATTGCAGAAGGCATAGAAACCCACGAACAAGTGGAACGTTTAACTGGGCTTGGGGTAGATTATCTACAAGGGTTTCTTTATTCCAAACCTATGTGCGCAAACGATTTCATTACTTGGTATAACGAAAATTAATAAGCACCATGGCTCAACTATATTTTTACTATTCTGCGATGAATGCAGGAAAATCAACCTCTTTACTTCAATCCGCTTACAATTACCGCGAACGCGGCATGCACTCCCTAATCTATACGGCGTCCCTTGATGACCGCTATGGTATCGGCAAGGTCACGTCTCGAATTGGACTACAGGCCGATGCCAAGTTATACAACGCGAACATCAACCTATTTGACGCGATTAAGCAAGATAATGACACTAAAAAGCTTGATTGTGTATTTATCGACGAAGCTCAGTTTCTCACTAAAGCACAGGTAAGACAGCTGGTAGACGTAGTGGATGAGTTACGCATTCCCGTATTAGCCTATGGACTACGTACCGACTTTTTAGGTGAGACCTTTGAAGGTAGCCACTATTTACTGGCGTGGGCTGACAAGCTTACCGAGCTTAAAACGGTGTGTCACTGCGGCAGAAAAGCGAATTTCGTGGTTAGGTTAGATGGCGAAGGTAACCCTGTGATCGACGGTGATCAGGTACAAATTGGGGGAAATGACCGCTATGAATCTATGTGCAGGCGTCATTTCAGGGCGCTGGTCTGGAATTAATTGCACTCGTTAATTCTAAGGCACAGTAACCGCATCAGTGTTGCTAGCGCTAACACTCCAAGTTCACTGTACCCTAATATAGTTTAAAGAGTTTCTCCTAATTTTAGTTCGAAAGATAACAGGGTATCGTCTTGCGTGGCGTCTAAAAGTGCTGTGGCAGCTATCTCGCCTTTTTGTACGCTTGATTGACAAACGGTAGAAAGGTTTGGGCGTGTCCGCTCGGCTTCTTCAATTCCATCAAAGCCAGTAATTTTAAGGTCTTGCGGCACCTCAAGGCCTTCTGTTAGCGCACATTGAAGCAGCTCTAGGGCGATAATGTCACTCATACACAAAACAGTATTAGGGCGCGGATGGCTATGTAGAACCTCTTTCGCTGCCTGTTTAGCGAAGTTTCTATCGCTTTCTGGAATGTGCCATATCCAATCGCTATCTATATTTACGCCCTTTTCAGAACATGCGCGAAGGTAACCATCTAGACGACGGTGTGAAATAGAAGAATCTGAGCCGATAAGCGGGCTGTCATAAACTCGGCACGTAGTAGGTGAATCTATCAGCCTAAGCCCGAGTATCGCGACATGATCGCCGCCTTTTACCGCTTGGTTGGCTATTTCATAAGCGGCCTGCTCATTGTCAATGTTAACCGACGGTAGCCCTTCGATATTAAAATCTACTGTGATAGCAGGTTTACTTTGTTGGACAATTTCTTGCGCTAGCTTGTGATTTTTCGGCGCGCCGTAGCAAATAAACCCATCAACAAAGTCCACCACATCTAATATAGAAGCCGAGTCTCCGGCATACAAAAGTAAGTGCTTACCTTGTTGCTGAAGTACCTTAGATACACCTTTAATAAAGGTGCTTGCCACTGGGTCGCTCACTGTATAGGCAATACTATCGGCCAACACTAATGCCACAATATTAGAGCGCCCCTTACGTAATATTTGTGCCGCTTTATTAGGGCCGGTATAGCCAATTTTTTCGCATTGGGCAAGAATATCCTCTCGCCGTGCAGCCGATAGCTGGTCTGGCCGATTAAATGCATTTGAAATTGTAGCCGTTGATACACCTAACCGTAACGCAACATCTTTAAGAGTAAGCTTGTCTTTTTTCATTCTTTTCGTTCTTAAGCTAATGAGAAAATGCACGTATGTATGCACTGAAGCGCAATAGCTTATTGTATGGGTAAACAATACAATAAGCTAACTCACTGCGGTCTATCGCAATAATGGCGTAGATTTTTCGCTAAGGCATGTCATGCTGCCTATGTTTTGGGGTGTTTTCGGTAGCTTAGCGAGTACCAAATATCTTATCGCCTGCATCGCCTAAACCAGGCAAAATATAGCCTTTATCATTAAGCTGGTCGTCAATTGCTGCGGTAAAAATATCTACATCTGGATGAGCATCAACCACAGCTTTAATTCCTTCTGGCGCCGCGACTAAAAATAACCCCATGATATTGTGGCAACCTTTCTTTTTTAGCAAGTCAATAGTGGCTATAAGTGTGCCACCGGTGGCTAACATGGGATCAACAATTAACGCAGTACGTTCATCAATATTGTTGACCACTTTATCAAAGTAGGCCACGGGTTGTAGCGTCTCTTCATCGCGATACAAGCCCACCACACTGATCTTAGCGTTAGGAATTAAATTCATTACCCCATCAAGCATACCTAAGCCTGCGCGAAGGATAGGTACAATAGTGATCTTCTTACCTTTAATCTGCTTTACTTCTATCTCGTCACCTGACCAACTTTCAATCTTTGCTTTTTCCGTTGGTAAGGTACGGGTGGCTTCGTAAGTTAAGAGGTTGCCCACTTCAGAGGCCAACTCACGAAAGTCTTTACTACTTATGCTTTCATGGCGCATCAAACCAATTTTATGAGCGATGAGGGGGTGAGTTATTTCGTGAACAGCCATTTCGTGTATCCTTCTATACAATTTCGGCTATTCTACCCTTAACCACCACAATGGCAAAACTAGGCTGAGATATTTTCTCCTACCTTAACAACCCCGCCATCGGGCAGCGTTACTTCTATTTTCAAACTGCCCCCTAGTGCAGCTAAATAGGCAGCTGCCCGTTGTAGAGATACATCTTGAATTCGCTTTGACTCAAGTTTACTCACGCCTGACGCTGTTACGCACAATGCCATTGCGACAACTTCTTGTTTAACTCTATGTTGCTTTCTAATATCGCCTAACGTTAACTCTCTCATTCTTGTATTCCCATTTTTGGGCATAAAAAAAAGCCCAGATGTTTGTAAACTTCTGGGCTTTTGCAAAACGTTCTTACCTTTAATGCCCAGAAGCGGATAACAGCCCCTGAACACTTAGCTTCAGGTGCTATGCGTGGGTAAAATTATAAAAGTAATTAAATACTACGTTTTGCATGTCAATTTCTCTGTAATGAGGTTAAAAAGTAGACGTCTAAATAAAAGGCGCTCTCAGCGCTGATGTCTTATCCTTAACCATACCATCATCTATGGCAATCACAATAACTTTCCATTCTGGAAACCGCCCCAAGGTACATGTAGATAGCAAAAGTATACATTGCCCCGCCCAGCGCGCTTTAGAGGGTCAATTAAACAACGCAATAATAATATTATAATCTCGTCTACTTTACGCAATACTTACACTGAACAGCGCAACTTTAGCCAGACACTTCGTTCTTATCAATATTGTTAATTACAGTAGTGAATTTTATGAGACCTGCACTAAATCGCTTTCTATTCCCTGCCCTAGCGGCCTCAGCATTATTAGCCGGATGCGCGAGTACCCCCCCTATGCCAGAAATGGGAGAAACCTTTTTTGAAACCAAAATAAACAGCGACGGTACCAAGCTTTTTGCGTTTAGCATAGATGTGGGCAGGCCTGAAGGTGGTAAAGGTAAAGGCGGACGAGGGGGTAAGGGGGGCCGTGGGCCAGAACAACGAGGCATGTCTGGACAACAAGGTCCCGATGGCAGTTCTATGGGTGCTGATAGACAAGCAAGAAAAACAGAAACGTTATATGCAGCGCTTGACGAAACACTGGCAACAAATCACTATTGCCGAGAAGGCTACATTGAGATAGATACGCATGAAACTGAAGGGCGGATGCACCTACTCGGTGAGTGCAAAGACACAGCTAATGAATTAGACCGTTTTGATTTTCCTAACCCATAGCCGTTGAAAAACACGTACCCCGTGATGCGTTTTTAAGGCGCGCTAGAAAGTTTTTAACCTCTGGCGTACCTTCTTCGGGGGCCCATGTGGCAAAACCTTTGTCTTCGTTAATCTCATATGGGCCTTGCTTTACTTCCATAAATACCACCGGCGTATGGCATACGGTGGCGTGCCATGTGTTAGGGGGAATTTCAATCGCCTTACAGTCTCCATCGGCGTCCAGAGTAATACGCTCAGTAAGCACAGCGCTTTCATCGAAAAACAGTAATTCGATACTCCCTTCCACTACCATAAAAAACTCCCACTTATGCATTTGTATATGCCGATGTGGCCGCACATAAGAGTCGGGATACATGGCTATAAATAAACGCTGTACAAGGTCGGTGTAAGAATTATGAACGTTTAGGTTCGCACGCTGGCGTGGGCTATTTTGGGCTTCATGCTTTAATTGATTGAGGGTGGTGCTATCGAACACTTGAAGGTTTTGCATTTAACTTAACCCGCTTACAGTTAACGTATTGTCATACCATTTAATAGTAGCTGACATAGCGGGTCAATACGTTAACTGTTTAACGGATGAAAAATCTAGTGTTACGACGAAATAGCGTTTAATTACGCTGCGTCGTAACGGATTAAGAAATAATAAAGCCTATACAGAGAGCTTAGTTAATCCTTCAGAGAGTAGAGATTTAATTTGCTGACCTTCTTCGGTGTCTAAATACGCTTTCGCACCGTCTACAATTTGCATAATTTGTTGCGTATCTAAACCCAAAGCATCAAATTGCTTTTTCAAGTCATTCACCGATTGCAAGGTTTCACTGTAACTTGCTGCTTTATCAAGTAAGCCTGCGAACGCACCCGATGTTGTCATTTCGCTTACATCAGGCACCTGTTGTAAAAGCGAACCTAAACCTGGCAATGCGTCGCCTAGCTGAGATACCTGTTCACTCGATAAGTTTTTTTGTGCGTAATTAAAAATAGACGCTAAACCGCCTGTAGCCTGCTGCTCAGTAATACCTGCCGCTTCGCTAACCGAATCCACCATATCGTCAACATTTGGCGTATTGACCGCTGTTTCAGAGAAACCCAACATATCCTTAAGGGAGTCTAGCCAACCTTCTGCGTGACTTTGTGGAGCAATAAATAGCGCCGAGATTAAAATAAAAGGGGACAGTTTTTTCATGAGGTAAATACTCCGTTTTCTATTGTTTTAATGAACACTGACGTTATTTTCAATAAACAATGAAAACGCAGTTGCTCCTGTTGGAGAACATATTAGCGCGTTTTACTTACAACACAATTAGGCAAAGGGCTATATTGGAAGCTATACACTTTCTTTACAATATAGCCAAAATAGTCGCGAGGGATTACAAGGTTGCGGTTTTTACGTTGGCCAGTTTAGACGGCATCAACATGATACCTGCCGCAAGAGACATTCCATAGCCAGGCCCTTCATTTTCAATCACTGAGCCTGGCAAATAAAAGCGTATGTCTTCTGCTAAACCATATAGCGCTGCATCAATTATTTGCCAGTTTCCGTTATCAAAAACCTCGGTCCATGCGTGTCCATATGCAGTTACGCCAGTAGGATCATCAATTAACACTGTTCCAAACACTACACGCCCTGGTTTGCCCAACGCTCTTACTAATGCCGTGGTAAGCACTGCAAATTCAGTGCAGTCGCCGCTTTTTTGTTTTGCCACCGTAGAGGCAAAATTAAAGCCATGGATATAGGTAGCATCACTAATATACTCACTTACGTAAGCCTGCACTTCATCCACGGAAAAGATCGCTTCGTCAGAGGGCACAAACCCGGAAGTAAACCCCTTCGTGCTTGGCTCGTCCAAATCAATTACAAAAGTGGCAGCGCTATACTGGGGTTTTACTTCTCCCATGTAGCGAGGTCGTAATTCAGTTGTAATGGTAAGTGAGCTATCCGTTACCGCATCAACTTGAATACCTTGCCATTGTTGCATTGCAGCGGCGATCGCCTTTGCATTGCTGGATAACAAGGAAAGGCTAATTCGCTGTCCTAACGGCCCGTTCTGCTCGTTGTCTAACGTAACGTCTACCGTGGCAAAAGAGGGGTCGCTCTGGCTATGTACAAAAGTGACAAACGTAAGCAGCGTAAAAAAAATGATTGCTTTCATTACAAACTCGGTATCCCTTGAGAGTAAATAGACGTCATGTACACGTTAACAGGGCCTTGTGCCATTACACCGTGCTTGAATATACCATGTTCTTCAGCGTAAAAATCTAGCTTCATTGGGCCCATATCAATGGCCATATTCGTGTCTTTTTTGTCGCTAACCTGTCTTAGAGTAATATTCATTGCAGTAACAGGATCGGCGTCCGGGGCCCACATATAAAACTGCGCACTTTGTGCTTCGCCTTCTTGTAAATTAGCGGTTTCCAAGTAGCTACCATAATCGGATAGTAACCAGCCTTCATAAGCGAGTTGTGCCTCAACAGTTTTACCCTGAATATTTCCCTCTACATGCCATTTTGCATCACTACTTTTGATGGCAAATTTTGATGCCATTACACCGTTTTCAATGGTGTAAGTGGAACCATTTATTAAAGAGCCATCTGGGCGACTCCAGGATATATCAGCAGAGTCGGTGCGAGATACGGCGCTGGCGTCTACCGGCACAAGCAGTGAAGTAGTGCTTTGGATCATAATGTCGCCATCAGCATCCTTGGTGTAGCGTTCACTTGCATACCCCATAGGGATGTCATTAATACGCATTTCATATACAGATTGGAAAAATGCGTTATTTTCTGTGCTATTTTCAAACGCACTGACAAAAGAAGCGAAAGTATCGAAAAATGCTTTGCGATACCCTACATCGCTGTGTACACAAACTTGCAGACTATTTTCAGTTTCTGCAGAAAGTGCTTTTATCACCCCTGACGCTTTATTTTCTCCTTCGCCTACGTGATAGAGGGTGTCTAATGACAGATAGGGGGTGCTACCCACCACCCCGGTGTCTACCGCATAGTTATACCGCCCAGTCAGCGGCCTACCGTTTAATTCTGCGGCGCCATCAAGACTTAACCCCACTACGGCATGCATAGAGTTAGCAGGGCCATCATACTCATTGAACACATAACACTCTACCGGCGCGTTGGTGCCAATATCAATAGTGTAATACCAAGTACCTTCAGCATTATCAGCAAGCGCTATATCACCAATAACCTCCGCCTTTACGTTAAAGGGCGCTAAGCTAAACTCACTGGTTGATGTAATAGCCGTTTCCCTAACCATGCTGGTCTGAAACCATTCTGGAAATGACTCAAGCGGAAGTAAATCTTTTGCCGTAGCATTAAATGTAACGGCTATCGCGGCAGCGGGAATAATAGTAGACAGCTTCATTGGCGTCATCCTTGATTGTTATTGTCGTGTTTTAGCACTTTGATGAGGACATGGTTAATAACCAGATTACGCAATTAACATAATTTTTTCCATAATATTACGTAACCGGATATTTCAAGCGCCCGCCGGATGACTGAGTAGGCGCATTTTTTTAAGAAGGGTTAACGCTTTTTCATTCTTCTACTCTGCTCTTGCCTTTTTTCATTCCGTTTTTCCTTTCGAGCATGTTTATCTGGGGTCAGTGAACCTTCTTTGAAGCGCTGCTTTCGCTTTGCTTTTTCCGCTTCTTTTTTTGCCGCTGCTTCCGCTATTTCTATTTTTTCTTGCGCTACCATTTGGGGCGTTTCTAGCGTAATCCGACCTAACTTCCCAGACTGGAGTTCGTTGAGCAAGACTTCGCAAATTTTGTGTAGGTTGACTCTACCACCTGCCATAATGGCGCCACGTTTACGCGCTGCCGCCTCTAAAAATTCCAGTTCTGTAGAGGGCAATTCATCCAGTTTATATGTTGACTTCATTACCTCTGGATAGGCCTTAATTAAATAATCTGCCGCAAAGAAACCCACATCGTCATACTCCATAGCGGTATTTTTTACCGCCCCCGAAGACGCTAGGCGATAAATAGAATGGGGATTTTCTAATTTCGGCCATAGCACCCCTGGGGTATCGAAAAGAATGATGCCATCGCCTAAGTTTATTCGTTGCTGGCTTTTAGTCACAGCTGGCTCATTACCCGTTTTAGCAATAATTCTATCAGCTAGTATATTAATTAGCGTTGATTTGCCTACGTTGGGTATGCCGGTGATCATGGCTTTTATCGCTTTATGCTGCACATCTTTGTGCGCAAACATCGTTTTGATCATAGCCATAATTTGCTTACTCGTGCCCGGTTTATCGCTGGACGTCGTAATCGTTTTCACCCCCCTTTCAGACTCTAAGTAAGTTTGCCATTGCGCGGTAATATCAGGGTCGGCTAAATCATATTTATTGAGAATTTTTATACATGGCTTATCACCACGAATTTTTGCAATTTCAGGGTTTTCACTTGAATAGGGAATGCGCGCATCGAGTACTTCAATTAACACATCTACCTGACTAAGAGACTCTTTAATCTCTTTTAGGGCTTTATGCATATGCCCTGGAAACCATTGTAACGCCACGTTATTTTCCTTTATCGGTCGACAGGAACTGTGATTATCCGCGCCCCTGACCAAACTGTTTTAAGTTAAACATTACTGTGATAGCTGATACACGCAAATATTAACCGCACTCGCCAAATTTAATGAGTCAATTTTACCACTGCCTGCAATAGTAAAGCCGTGTGCCCCTACACGCAGAAGCGCATCTCGTGGAACACCTCGGGCCTCATTGCCAAATAGATAACATTGATAAGCATTAAACTGACTATCTGAAATAGCTGTTCCTTGCATATCTAAATAGGCGAATTCACTAAATCGGCTTTCTAGCGTGGCTAAACTTACCTCTAATTCAATAGGCACGTGAAAAATAGCCCCCATGCTGGCCCTTACCACTTTAGAGTTAAAAGGGTCTACACTGTTAGGGCTTAGCATTAAGCTGAAATTGCCAAACCACGCTAACGATCGCAATATCGTACCCAAGTTTCCTGGGTCTTGTACTTCATGTAAATAGATATACTTCGACGCCGCGCTGCGGTTGGTAATGGTTTTATTATCGGGCAAGGGCACACAGGCTATTATCCCCTGAGGCGTTTTTGTATCGCTTATTTGTGCCATTTGTTTTTCTGTTACCACTAGGATAGTAAAATCACTGGCTACATTTTTCGCCCACCCAAGGTAGTCTTCGGTTACATAAAGTGTGATGGATGCGTCTTTATCACCCAAGGCCTTTACGAGTTCTAAAACCAAGTGTTCGCCTTCTACCAGATAATGTTTGAATTGGTTTCGGTATTTTTTCTGATGCAGTTTTTTTACGTCTTCTAATTTCATGTTAATCACTTACGTGTTTATTCGTGCCTGTTAAATTAGGCCCTGCAATCGCCTGTGCTAAAAGCGCGACACTTTACACTATCATCGGTTAACTGTAATTGCCTTTTATGGAAAAGTCCCGCCTACTGCCACAATAGGTAAAGAATACCCTCTTCTATTGAGTAGCCAACTATAACTCCAGCCAAATTCTGGCAATCACTAATTAAAAGTTGAGCTTAGCGTAATACCCTTTCACACTGGTAAAAAATAATGAGGAACTTTACATGTCTTTTAATGTAACCATAGAGAACGAGATTGCGCTTATTACCTTCGATGATGGCAAAGTGAACGCAGTAGGCTTTGACCTAATCGCACAATTCAATGACGCGCTTGATAAAGCAGAGCGTGAAGCTAAGGTTGTTGTAATGTACGGCGGCGAAAGTAAATTTTGCGGTGGCTTCGACCTTAGCGTAATGAAAGGCGACGACAAAGAAAATCAAATAAAGCTTGTAGCACAGGGGGCTAAGTTAATAAAACGCCTTTACGGTTTTGCTAAACCTGTAGTAATGGCGGCCGAAGGCCACAGCATTGCACTTGGCGCAGTATTTTTATTGGCCGGCGACTTGCGTATTGGTAAACAGGGAGAAGTTAAATACGGACTGAATGAAACTGCCATTGGTATGGTGTTGCCTAACTTCTGGATGGATTTGGCTAAAGACCGGTTAGCCCCCACGTCAGTAACGGAAGCTTTACTGTTTTCTCGCCTCTATAAAGGGGAAGAAGCTGTAACGGCAGGTTACTTAGATATGGCCCTTCCTCAGGATAAGATATTACCTACCGCCATGGCCTATGCCAAGCAACTCAAACAGCTTCCTGCTTCTTCTTTTGCTGAATCTAAGCGCCAACTCCGCCAACACACATTGGCAAAAATGGACGTCTAGTATATCTATTACTTGTCCCTATCTATGTTGCCTTTGTGTGCCGCAACAGGTTGCTAGATTGATCTCTAGCTGCCCTTTGCGGCTATAATTAAATAGCGCTTCGCTCATCGTAGTCGGTTTGAATAACGGGTTCATACTCTATTCAGGCTGGAGACGTAGACTTGTGTTTGTGATGCCGTTACGGTTTATTTAATAAGGAGTATTCATGCAATTAAAAATATGGACAGTTATCTCTGCCCTAGCCTTGGTTTCTGGCTGTGTTAGCGACCCTAAACCAGCCTCACCGGCACCCGTATTAGAGGGACAATGGCAAGTAGAAGATATTAATAATTCAGGCGTAATAGACAGTAGCTTTATAACCTTGAATGTTACGGGCAATACTGTCTCAGGTAGTGCGGGTTGTAATAACTTCACCGGTAGCATTACCCAATCGGTAGATACGATTTCTATTAGTAAATTAACCCTAACCCGTAAGATGTGCCCGCCCGCATTGATGCAGCAAGAGCAAAAATACATGCAAGCATTAAGTAGTATAAAACAGGTAGATCAACGCACGGACAAACCCTGGGTATTTCTGACAAATGAAAGTGCCGAGGTAAGCATTAAGCTGGTAGCAACGGCTACTAATACCGAGACTGCCGCCAGGGCAAAACAGGATAACAGCGCCCCTGTTCGCCACCAATATAACTGTAATAACGTAGGCGATATAACCATGTCATTCGTGGGCCCTGAAGCGATAACACTTACGTTGCCGGAAGAATCTTTGGTGTTGAAACGTGAAAGAAGCGCCTCAGGTGCACGTTACGTAGCTGAACAAGCATACTTTTGGAATAAGGGAAATACAGCGACCTTGTCATACGAGGGTACTGAGTATTCATGCACAAAGTTATAGACAACCGCGAGTAAGTCAGTTTTTTTAACGAAACGTCCACGCCACAAAACGGCTCTGCTTTTGCCCCTGCCCCATATCAACGTGTTTAAGACAGGTGGCACCATAATAGTTGACGCTTGTGGCGATGGGCTTTAAATGCGCGCTTTTAGACACCAAGCAAGTAAACCAAGCGATATTGTTTTTTACCTGCACACTTTCCTTTATCATCTGTTGAATAAACGCTAACTCCCCGCCTTCACACCATAGTTCGTTAGCCTGCCCAGCAAAATTTACGTTTGCCTGCCCTGCGTATTTTATTCCACGCGCACCACGCTTTTTCTGGTTACGAGCAAGGTTCGAAGTTTTAACCTTCGTTCCCCGCTTAGCTTCTTCGGCAGATTTATGAAAAGGCGGGTTACACATGCTAAACGCAAAGTCATCATCGTCTTTCACTATGCCTTTAAAGATAAACTGCTTATTTGTTTGATGACGGGTTGTAAAAAGCCCGTTTAATTTAGGGTTTTGCTCAATTAGCTTTTCACAGTTATTGATTGCGCTTTTATCAATGTCGCTACCCACAAAAGCCCACCCGTAGGATTGACTGCCTATTATAGGGTAAACCCCATTTGCCCCCACACCAATATCAAGCCCCTTTACCTCCTTTCCTGTGAGCATATGCCCGTTATTGTCAGAGGCTAATAAATCTGCAATACCATGAATGTAATCAGCTCTGCCGGGAATTGGCGGGCATAAATAGCCCAGCGGAATGTCCCATTTCGGGACATTATAATAATGCGCTAACAACGCTGCATTGAGCGTTTTAACCGCCTTAGGGTTAGCAAAATCAATACTCAGACGCCCTCCCTTCGCTTTGACTATATACTCACTAAGGGCGGGATAAACGTGTTGCAGCCTACCCATAGGATAACCGTTTTTATGAAGGTTTCTTGAATGCATTTACCACTACTTCTCGCTAATTAGATACGAAGGCGCGCACAAAGCCCCCAATATTATGGCTGTTATCAAATACAGTTAGTCTACCCACGTCATACGCCAAAAGACAGAGTTCCTTAGTTATAAGCGCTATCTTTCGCCAACTACATATAGGCGCAGTTTTTAACGCTGCTTTCCACTGCTGTTTTAAATTAAGAAGAGGACGGTAACCCCAAAGAAAGACCGGTAAGGGTTCAAAACGCTTAGCTATAGGGGCTTAGCTATAAGGGCTTAGTGATTAAGCCAAATACTAATGGGCATATATGAGGTATCGGTGCAAAGGCCAAAACTAACGCATACCAATACAGAGGTATTTACGTTTAACACAAACGTATTAAAAACAACTATGAAAAGAGGGATTGCTTAGGTGTGGGGGGTATTTGTAGTAGGTAGTAGGTTGAGTATCAGGCCTACTCGCCGAGTAGGCCATGAAACTGTAAACATAAAAGCAATATTATTGCTAAATCTTCTCTTTATTATTCAGAGAAACTACGAACTACCACATTGTCTGTGCGGTATTCACGGGCGAAGTCAGAAATTTGTTTGTTGTTACAAATAATGTTTTCACCTTCTAGCTGGTATTGCGCTAGCGCTTGATCAGCACCTACTGAGATTGCTGCTAGGCATGCTTTAGATGCAGTGTCTTCATTTTTCGCTACTAGCGCCACGGTTTTCACGCTCGCTTTCGCTGTTGTGTTGCTATACATGTGAGCAAAGCTTCTTAAGCTTTCGCCATTACAACGTACTGATGCACTGAATTCGTCAGCATCAAACCCGCTTTTTCTAATAAAGCGAAGCGCCGGTCCATAACCTTCGTTTGCCGCTGTTAAACATGCTTTAGTTTCGATATTTGCGTTTGCAGGCTTAAGTACCACGTCTTTCGCGAAAGACTGAGTAGCAGCTACGGTAAAAGTAAGTGCAAGAGCTAATGTAGACAGTTTCATTTCGGTATTTCCTATTTCGTAATTAAATTAGATTTTCATCAAACCACGAGACTATTATGCCCCGTTCAGTGGAGAAATAAAGTACTTTATGTAATTTTATTACGAAATAAGTGAAATAAAACGAAAGTATCACCACAAAACTGAAAGTTATTTACATAATTTAACATTGTTTTCGATTTAGATAACAAAAACAGCATTTTTGTTACCTCACGCACTGTCAATGGTGATGTATTTTTATCCACAGGCAATACTCTGCACTTCTTATTGAAAGAGGCAGAGCCTAAAGGGCGATGAGAAAATAAGGGAAGCAGCAGTCCAAAGTGAGCCTCGCACTGCTGCTTGAGCTGGGTTATTAAAGGATTAAATCATGCATCCAGTTTAGCGAGGGTAACTGGAGTTCAGGCTGATAGAATAAGCGGTTAAGCCTTCCAAGTAAGTTTACCGGCCTACTAGGATCATGAGATTTTACTCGGTGCTGACTTTCTGTTTGCAAAAACTCCCAAGGCTGAAGATTTAACTCGTCAACTTCGGCTTGTTTAACGCCCAGTGAGGCCAAGGTAGATAAAATACGCTCGGTTTTACTCTCAGTAATGGGTAAAATGCTGCTACTGTATAAATCGTTTAATGGCGCTCCGATAGCCGCTAACGTATGGTAAATGGCCTCCCACACCATATCGTGGTCGAATTCCCATCCGGCAGGGGCGTAATACCCTTCTATTTCCCATTCGAGTTCCGCGTTGCTCGCTGCAATAGAACTTTCTACTTGTGGTGAATAGGATAAATCAGGTTGAGCGCCTATATTGTAAGCGTCCACACTCATAGCAATGCAGATGATCAAATCACCACATTTCACTTTGTTTTGATAAAGGGCTTCAAAGGCAGCTCGTTTAACCCCCATCCAACCGTGCACGCGTGAAGGCTCAGCAACAAATTGGCGTACCTCATGGGGTAAATCTTCACCATACTTATTGATTAACAAAGGTAATGGGCTTTTATCAGGTGCTTCGTCAGGCATCCATACTTCATACTCTTGCCTGTCGTCGGCCTTACCTCTGCTTTTTATGCCATATGACAAATTAACCGGGCGACAAATGCTTCTATCTTCATCCACTTTATGGAAATACTCTGAGCGCATACGCTTGATAAAGGGCGCATCTAAACCCGCCAATGCAGCGGTAGGATAGCGATAACCAATCTCACTATGCTCTACCATAGTCAAACCCGGTATAATCTCTGCCAACTTCGTTTTAACGCCTTCTAAAACATTAACCTTTGGCACAACAATACTGCGCTCAGGCTCTATAGTTAAACGGCTTCCATCTTCAGTAACAAACTTTGGGGTTTTATAAAACTCATAACCAGATACACCAAGTGCCTCCACTGCTGCATTACGATAAGCAGACAGGTCACTAAAAAGCGCAGTATGGTTTTTAATATGTTTAAACAACGGGCGGTGTATTTTCATACTTCTTAATCCATCGGAAAGCCAATCATCATAGTGGTAACACGCTCTTATAAAAGAACTCAAGTATTTCCCACCTAAACCATGCACTATGCTGGTTAATTGAGCTAAATTGACAATTAATTTCACACTGCGTAACGTGTGGATATCATTTTTCGTTAATAAGTTGTTATCGTGAATATAGAGCGCCACTTTGAAACTCACACAGTAGAAAATCAACCCGTCCCCCTCGCCCCATATAACTATTGGGCCAACGATCCTTTACTGAAACAGGCTGTGCGTGAAAGCGGTGTATCGGCGCCGCCCGATATTCTTGATAAATTTGGCGCCATAGCAGGCGCTAAGCTGGCAGAAGCTGGCGAGCACGCAAACAAGAATAAACCAGTATTCAACCCGTTTGATCGATATGGAAGGCGTATCAATAGTGTAACGTTTCACCCGAGTTATCATGAACTAATGGCCGAATCGATGAAGGCTAATGTGCACAATTATTCGTGGCAAAATTACCAGCAGCCCGGCGCCCATGTTATCCGTGCAGCACTGTTATTTATGCAATGCCAGGCAGATGCTGGTACTACCTGCCCCCTTACCATGACGCATGCTGCATACCCTGCGCTTAAACAGGGTAGCGCGCTCCCCGCCTATTGGGTAGATAAATTAGTTCACGGTAGTTATGACCCACGAGAGCTCCCTGCCAAAGATAAACATGGCATAACATTGGGTATGGGAATGACAGAAAAACAAGGGGGCTCAGACGTACGTACCAATACCACCACCGCCACAAAACAAGCTGATGGTAGCTACAGTATTGTGGGCCACAAATTCTTCTTTTCGGCGCCAATGAGCGATGCACACCTGATTCTCGCTCAAGCCGAAGGCGGGCTTAGCTGCTTTTTGCTTCCCCGGATACGCGAAGACGGTAGTTTAAATAAGGTACAAATACAGCGGTTAAAGGACAAGCTTGGCGACTGGAGTAATGCATCTTCGGAGGTAGAGTTTACCGGAGCAAACGCGTTTTTAGTGGGAAATGAAGGGCGCGGTATAGCGGTTATACTCGATATGGTTTCACTAACGAGGTTAGACTGCATGATTGGTTCTACTGCGATAATGCGCCAAGCGCTAGTACAAGCAACCTATCATGTAACCCATCGCGCCGCATTTGGTAAGCCTCTTATTGAGCAGCCGCTTATGCAGAATGTATTAGCCGATATGACGCTTGAATGGAGTGCGCACCTTGCCTTAACGATGCGAGTAGCGCAAGCCATTGATACAGCACCTAACAATGCGCAAGAAGCTGCATTTGCTCGTATTGCCACAGCCATTGGTAAGTATTGGGTGTGCAAGCGCGCACCAGTATTAATTAATGAAGCGCAAGAATGTTTAGGCGGCATAGGCTATGTAGAAGAAAATATCTTACCTAGGCTTTATCGCCAAGCCCCGTTGAATTCTATTTGGGAAGGCAGTGGTAATGTTCAGTGTTTGGATGTTTTACGAGCCTTAGTAAAAGAGCCCTCTACAAAAACGGCACTTTTTAGCGTCTTGGCGCAAGCAAAAGGGAAAAATACCCATTACGATCAGTTCTTAACTTCCCTGTCTAGCCAATTCGAAGATATGAATAACCTCGAAATACGCAGTCGTTTAATTACCGAACATACTGCACTAGCGCTTCAGGCAGCGTTACTTCTCACCCATTATGACCCAAAGCTGGCAGCGTCATTTTGCGAGACGCGACTAGGCCACCAGCATGGACATACGTTCGGTACACTGCCCGCGCATACCCCTTTTGAGCATATTATAACGCTTGGGCAGCTAACTAAATAAGGTCCCAAGCACACTGGGATTTATTTTTTAAGGTGGGGGGCGCAGGTGTCCGCCACCTTATCCGCATCAAAGATTTCAATCCAATAGCCATCGGGGTCTTTAATAAAGGCTATACCCTTCATAGAGCCATCGTTAAGGCCTTTTTGAAAAGGAACACCTAAGGATTCAAATCGTTTACAAGCAGCGTCTGCGTTAGGTACGTGAAAACCAATATGACCAAAGCCTTTCGGCTCACTATTACCATTGTGATAGTCTACGCTTTCGGCAGTATCTCCCCAATTATGGGTTAATTCCAACATCGCAGGACGACCAAACGTTTGCGCAGTCCGCTCGTTCTCGTCTTCGCTTATATCACTGAAATCATCACCTGCGGCAAGGAAATATAAACTAAACGCCATAGACTCGAAATCTAAACGCTTAATTAGCGTCATGCCCATAACCCGAGTATAAAAGTCTAAAGATCGCGCAGGATCGGCAATGCGTAGCATCGTTTGATTAAATACAAACCCTTCGGTAGCACTGTCTTTGTTTTCGCACAGTCCTTCTGCTTTTTCAAAATGTCGGCTCATTCATTCACTCCTTCAATTATCTGCTTTGTGATGAAATGGGGGTAAAAGGATAGCATCGCAACCTTTGATACACATCCAATAAAAAGACGTAAAAGCACCCCCTATAAAATACATCTACACCTTGCCCCATACTGATTTATTTGACTGTGTTTTCGCTTTATTTTTTCGTGCATGGGTAGCGGCTTTGGTTTTTTCTCTTAGTTGCTCTTTACTAAAAGCCGTGTTTTTCGCATCTGGACGGTATTTTTTAACCATACCTTGCAAAAGGTTTCGTACTACTTGGTCACCGGCCGCTTTATAGTTTCTGTGCTCAGGCTTTCGAAATAGAGCCGATAGTTCACTTTTACCTATTTGGAAGTTGGCAAGGTCGAGTATTTCAATCATATCTTCATCTTTGTAACTCATTGCAATACGAATTTTGCGCAACACTTCATTGTTGCTTAAACGTTCGCCAGCGCTCAGTACACGAGGTTCCTGCCCCTCTTGTTTACCACGGTTTTTTATAATTAAGCCATCGAGAAACAGTGCTATTATTTTATCTCTGCATGGCAGATAACCGTCTTCGTCCTCTTTTTTCATGATCGCGTGTAGATAAGGCAGCTCCATATCATAGTTTACTAGCTTAAAAATGCTGATAGCAGCGGTATCGTTGATAGCAAGCGCATAGCGAATGCGGCGAAGAACATCATTGTGAATCATAATAAATAGCCTTAATTAAGACGCAGACTGCGAACAAAGCATGACGAGTATTGCTTTAGTTTACCGCAGTTGTGAACATAGGGCTATTAACCCCTCATTCATGGCGAAACGCAGTCCCCCTTGCACTCTCTTTATTTCTCTACAATCTAGGGTTAAAAATAATGGGCATAGCGGGCAAAATCACGCTATCCTGTTAACCACGAACAGAGAAAAAAGAGCAGCGATGACAGCGGCACAGACGCTATCGATTCAACAAAATCTGACGATTCGCCTTTTACGTGTTTTAAGGTATAACAAAGCACGTATTGAGCGTGCATTAACCCTGTTGCCTAAAGCGCACCAACCGCTGTTTCATGCAATTCCGTTTTTGTTGCACGTAAATCATCCCGAACTACCTGGGTTCGTTGAGGATGAACACGTGCCATTTGGAATTAATAACTATTCTTTTCGCCAAAATATCGCTGAAGCATTAAACGCATGCTTTCCCGATAAAACTTCGCTATTTTCCGATATAAAATCAATTTGGCCCCGCCAACGTGCCATCGACGCTTTGGTATTAATGGGCAGCATTGGGTCAATTGCACAAACCGACCATTCAGACTTCGATTATTGGGTTTGCTTAGACGGCTCAAAGTTTAGCGCTGGCGCGTTAGAGAGTTTGCAGCAAAAGCTAAACGCAATTGAGCACTGGGCCGAGGCGCAATGGGGTATTGAAGTCCATTTCTTCCTATCTGAAATAGAAAACGTTCGAAATAATAAATTTGGTGAAGCAGATGGCGAAAGTTCAGGTTCCGCCCAAGCGCAATTTTTGAAAGCGGAGTTTTATCACACCAATATTGTGGTGGCTGGAAAAGCGCCATTTTGGTGGTTAACACCAGAAAAAACCAATGACAAACAGTATACTGCGCTCCGTGATACCTTAGAGGAAGGTGGCCAGCCCGACCTTAGCTGGTTTATGGATTTGGGAAACGTTGAGCGTGTCGATGAAAGTGAGCTTTTTGGTGCTGCCATTTGGCAGTTAAGTAAAGCGATGGATTCGCCTTTTAAATCACTGCTAAAAATAGCCAAGTTAGAAGTTTATTTGGCCAACATAGTAGAGGGGCAACCCTTATGCAACGTGTTAAAAAAACATGTCCACCGAGGGGCACAAGCGCCTGGTCAGGTAGCGATTATTGACCCTTATTCTTTGTTGTTTGATGAGTTAATAACCCACTACAAAAGAGAAGGCCAAGCAGAAGATGTTTTGTTATTACAACAATGTTTGTACCTCAAATGCGTAGGCAACCTAAGCCGACCGCTTAAACAAGGTGAGCCTGCCAACTTTAAACGAAAAATACTCTTTGCGTATGCTAAAAGCTGGGGTTGGTCTCGCAAACAGCTTTACCACCTAGATCATCCTAGCGAATGGAGCTTTCACGAGCGCGTTCAACTGAGTAGAAGAATTCACCGCTTCTTATTAAGATGCTACCGACGCATTTCCAGCCAACTTCGCCCTGATCAGCAAGTTATGGATGCCAAAGATATGACAGTACTCGGCCGGCGATTGAGTACCTTTTATGGCAAAAAAGAACACAAAATTGAGTTCCTACGAAGAGCCTTTGATGAAAACCTCTATTGTGAAAGCGTCACCGTTTCCCTGAAACAATTAAAAAATGGGGATGAAGTATGGACTGTGTATGCCGGTGATCAACTTAGCAAAAGTGGCATTACCAATTCAGCACAAAAGATTACGCAAGCGTCCAACGCTGTTGAGCTAATGCTATGGTGTGTATGTAGCCGTATTATCGATGCTAAAACCCGCGTATTACTTGACTACAATTCAGGTGAGATTAGTGAATTAGACTTAAATGATCTCGTTCGTCATTTGAGTAAGTATTTTCCCCCTGTCAAAGTCACGGCATTGCCGCGAAACGACCTTCTCGCCCCGTCAACGATTACCGCGTGTATGGCATTAGTTAATTTTCCTACCAACCGCCAAAAGTCTTCGGTAGAGCATATCTGTGTTATCTATACCACCTCGTGGGGTGAAACCTTTTTGCTTCATGGCCGCGATGTGTTAGACAACTTATGGCTCGACTTACAGCAACCGAGCCCCCCGCCCCCGTGCTATGTTTTTGTTCCTAGAGGCAGCCAACAAGCACGTATTCATGGTGAGTTTATCGATACCACCCCCATGTCGTTTTTGCTGCTTCATTAATGGCTAGGCGCAATATCGTAGCGGGGGTGAATAGCCCTTGTATAAATAACAAAACACATAAAAAGCTAAATATGCGTGAAAAAGAGAACAATACGCCACAGTACCCCATTAACCATGTGACTTATTTTTTCACCTTAGTATGCTAATAATCGTTTAAAACTTAATACTGGACTCTTTATGTTTTCACTTCCTCGCTTTGTTGCCGTCGTTCTCTGTGTAGCACTTGGTTTAACCCTATTGAGTTGCCAAAGCCCTCAGCCCTACTTCAAAACTCAAGGTGGGTACACCCTTAAAGGAGAGACTCGTAGCGATAGATTAACAGCCGAACAAATTATTACATCGCTTGATTTAACCGGACATGTAGAAGGCGGCTACTTTCGACAAACCTTTAAAGCAGACCATCGTCCAACTATACCTACTCAGCATGGAGATAGAGTCACGATGACCTCTATCTACTATCTATTAACCGCTAAGTCGCCCATTGGACATTTTCACATGAATCGGTCGGATATCATGCACTACTTTCACCTAGGAGACCCGATCACCTACTACTTAATAAACCAAGACGGTAGCGTAGAAACCCATATCCTGGGACCCGACCCTACAAAGGGCCATAAAATGCAAATGATCGTTAAAGGCGGCACGTGGAAAGCATCGAAAATTCCTACCACTGGCGCCTACGGCTACGGCTTAATAGGGGAAGCGGTAGCCCCAGGATTTGAATACACAGATATGCAGCTTGGCAAGCAAAGCCAACTATTACAACAATACCCACAGCATAGCGCACTTATAAAGCAATTAACCCGACCTTAAAAAAAGCCACGGTATTAGCGTTTAATTAACCATGGTGTGGCTTACGCCATGATACGTGTGAACATTATTTCACTGATATAAACAAAATGAGCGTAACTCAATAAGTGTAGATGTTTTAAAAACTGGTCTTCAAGACAGATGTTCAAAGGCCATTTACAGACTACTTTTATATTTCCCCGCTGTGGGGAATAAACAAAAGGAGTGAATTATGAAACAACTAACATGCAATGAAATCGGCCAAGTTTCAGGTGGCTGTGCCAAATATTGCTGGGGCGACTTTAGTACTGCCGGCTTAACTGCTTCTATGGTAGCGGGCGCCATTGGCGGCTTTAGAGGCGGCTTTGCTGCTATGGCCTTAGGGGCAATTTCAGGTGGCGTGGGCTACGCTGGAAGCAAAATAGGCGATAAGATGTCCGAACGCACCTACAGCTCAATATCGCCCCCTTCTTTTCAACAGTAAACAAAGGAGCTCACGCTCCTTCTCTAAGGGGGTTAATAATGTTTACCAACATAAAGAAGATTGTTAGCTATATTGTTTATGTGCTTTCAATCGCTATTATCAGTACTTTATTCATTCGTTTCATTAAGCGTATAACGACACTCAACGATACCATGGAGCTAATAATGATGGTGGGGGTTATTTGTATAGTCACACTGACGTTTACCGAATTTGCGATAAAGTTAAATCTATTTCCTTTAAAAAAACGACATCCCCCTTCCTAAAAGGGGGGAGAGTCTATATACCCTTTCCTTAATATCTCGGCAGATAGCCCTTATTCGCTAAAACACCTATAAAGCGTTTGCATATCCCCATACTCGCATCTACCCTCTTATTAAGTTCGCTTGAATAATCATGGTATTACTGAGCGATTATTCTATACAAGTAACCTAAGCGAAACATTGCGGCGAGTTCTAACAGTCAGGACAATGTGTAAACGCTAAATTGAAAGCAACGTATATTTTTTATGAAGGGAATTCGTCTCTATAGTCAATGGTGCAAGCCCACACTAACGAAAATAACGTAGGGTTAGAAAGCATTACCGAGCAATCAGATGAACAAATACGCTTGCTTGACTCGCTTAAAACCGCTGTAGGGCGCTTTGAGCTGGAATAAATAAGCACAACACACCCAGTGCTAGTGCTGTTAGGAGGACTATATTATACTGAACGCATCTTTTTATATTGTAGCCTAGTGTCTAATGACGTCTGATTATTCGAAGATCAAAGAGGAAAACGAGAAACTGAAACAGGAGCTTGAGCGTGTCCGCTACGAAAAGGACAAGTACAAGAAAATGTTTGATGTTTCCGCCGACGCCTTATCGATTATCGACTTGGAATCGGGAAGATTTATCGAATGTAACCGCTCAGCGATAGACATGCATGGTGTAGAGAGCAAAGAAAATTTCTTGAATCTTCGGCCATCGGATCTCTCGCCAACGTTTCAACCAAATGGACAACGCTCTGAGGCTCTCGCGGGCGAAAAAATTCATCAGGCTGTAAGCAAAGGTCCACAACTTTTTGAGTGGGTACACTCAAAATTAGATGGTTCTACTTTCCCCTGCCTCGTTTCTCTAACTGCCATTCAGGTAGGCAATAAATACCATGTGCTTGCGATAGGCAGAGATATCTCGATGCTGTCCGACGCCCAAAAGCAACTTGAAGATGCCCATGTTGAAGCACAAAGCTTTAAAAAAGCCTATCTACGTGAAAAGGAAAAATTTGAAAAGTTCGTCAACCTAGCGCCTGTGGGCATTGTTATAAACGAATTTGATACAGGTAAATTTGTTTATGTGAACAAGGAGTTTAGCAAATTTACAGGCTATAAAGTTGGGGAACTGAATAGCATGGATTATTGGCAATTAACACCTAAAAAATACGAAGCGGAAGAAGCTGAACAACTCGCCTCCTTAACCACGAAAAAACGCTACGGCCCGTACAAAAAAGAATATATCCACAATCAAGGGCATAAATTTCCTGTTCTGCTTTCTGGGATAAAAATTGAAGATGAGGATGGCAAAGAGTACATATGGTCTGTAGCCCAAGATATTACCGAACAACAAACCATAGAATCTGATTTGCGTAATGCCAAACAACTTGCCGAAAGTTCCAGTAAAGCGCGAAGCCAATTTTTATCTAACATGAGTCATGAAATTCGAACGCCCATTAATGGTATTTTAGGCACGTTGCAAATACTCCAACGAGATATTAGTGAAAATCAGCATAGCCGCCTCATTGGCAATGCTATTTTTTCCGCTAAATCCTTACTAAGAATTATAAACGACATTCTCGACTATTCAAAAATAGACGCCAATCAACTTGAACTTGAAACAGTAGAGTTAGCACTTGATAACATCATAGAATCGGTTGTGTCAGACTTTCTACCCGTAGCGCACAATAAAGACATTACTATCAAAACTGTTTTTGCACAGAATATGGCAAACCGCTGGTTAAGCGACCCTGTTAGGCTTAGACAGATACTCATAAACCTAGTGTCTAATGCGGTAAAATTCACTGATACAGGCAGCGTTACCATCAAGGTAAGTGAAGCATCAAACGAGGCTCAAAACGGAATTATTATTGCGGTGTCAGATACAGGAATTGGTATGTCTGAACATGCTTTAAGTCAGCTTTTTGAACGTTTTACCCAAGCAGATACATCCATTACACGTCGCTTCGGTGGTTCGGGGTTAGGTATGTCCATTACCCACAACTTAGTGACCCTAATGGGAGGCTACATTCGGGTAGCTAGTTCAGAAGGAAACGGTACTAAATTTCTCGTTTATTTACCTATAGAGAAAGCCGCTACCCAAGTTTCCTATAGGCATGACGAAGGCCTTGCTTTTGAAACACCTAACCTCGCTGGAAAATGCATTTTGGTAGCAGAAGACAATATGATTAATCAGGAAATCGTAAAGTCTATGCTAGAAAAAACCAATGCCGATTTACACTTTGCAGAAAATGGTAGGGTTGCGGTAGATATGTTTAACAAGGTGGCTCCTGATATCGTATTAATGGATATACAGATGCCAGTGATGGACGGTAAACAAGCATTTCACCTTATACGCGAAATAGACGCGGTAGTACCCATAGTCGCGACTACCGCTAATGTTATGACAGAGGATGTCAAAGAATATCAAGCCCTAGGTTTTTCGGGGTACTTAAGTAAACCCTTCGATCTGTCTTCATTTTATCGCTACCTAGATGAAAAATTAAACAACTGAGTGGGACGTTCGTCTGCTCCCCCTTTTTCTTCCCCCCCAATCTTATAAAAGTAATCTGACAGGCGCATTGTTACGTAATTTTAAGCGGATAGCCGTAATCGCATGAGCTGTTATCTGTACCATTATTAACGTTTCATGAATTATTTATTAAATTTATTTGACACTCTAAAAACAACCCTTAGACTGCGCTTTTTCACCACGAGTCTGTGTGTTTTATGGGAGCCTTATGAGAACATTTTTTACAGCGGGGATGATTTCTAGTGCGCTATTAGTGGGCATAGCTGGATCACCTGCGAGTGTTAGTGCGAACGAACTCGACGCTGATATGTCATATAAAAAGGGGTTTACCTTTCAGACCACTGATAATCGCTATAAGATGCAAATTCAAGCGCGTATTCAAGCACGCATTGCTACACCCTCGGATAGCCAACCCACTTCACTTGAAGATTATCTTAACTATTCTAAAGGTGATGAAGAGATAGGTATTAACCGAGCACGGCTAAAGATAAAGGGCCACGCCTATCAACCTTGGTTAAAATTCGCCCTCGAATATGACTTGGATGGCAGTCGTTTATTATCGTATACCGTGAACGTAGAGAAAAACGACGGGTTAAAATTTAAAACGGGCCAGTGGAAATTTGAATATTCTAGAGAGCGCAGCGTGAGTAGCGGCGGACAACAAATGTTAGATCGCTCAATAATCAATCGAATTTTCACTATCGATCGTCAACAAGGCGCGGCAATTTACGGTAATCTAGGCAGCCAACATATTCCCAACGTAAGTTATTGGTTGGGCGTAGGTACAGGTAACGGCTTAGGTAGCAATAAAAATGACGGCGGTGCGCCTCTTTATTACGGGCGCGTGCAATGGAATATAGCCGGAGAAGACTTTGGCTTTAATGCCAGCGACCTTACTTTTTCTAAATCGCTGAATGCATCCATGGCTATAAGTTTTTCAACAAACGAGAGTGCGTTTACTCGCTTTTCCTCTTCCGGCGGCGGGCAATTAGAAAGCTTCGAAGAGGGTATAGATAATCAATACGAGATTGATCAGCATAATATTGATTTTGCATTGATGTACCGTGGTTTGAGTGCTCAAGGAGAGTTTCATAAAAAAAATATCTCAGATAGCGCGGGCGTACAAAATACAGATACAGAATATACCGGCTACTACGTGCAAGCGGGGTATCTAGGACACGCGCGTTTTAATTGGTGGCCGAAGCCGTTAGAGATAGCCTTACGCTACGCTACCTATGAAGAAGTAGACAATACAAATGATGAGCGACACGTTGAAAAAGCCCTCGCTGCAAACTGGTTTTTCAATGGTCATCGCAATAAACTCACCGCTGATATTACTCAGTTTGATATTGAGCAGGCTACCTTAGCTACTGTAGATGAGACTCGCTTTCGAGTACAGTGGGACGTCACGTTTTAACGCTAACGTTTTAAACAAAAAAATCCGATGATTAGTTAATCATCGGATTTTTTGTTTGCCTAACATCATCCATCTAAGGAAGGACATTACTCCTGTCTGGAGCCAAATTCGCAGCTAGTGGTGCGCTAGAAGTTTTTTCTTCTTCTCAATTTTACAATCGAAAATACGTTGCGCGTTTTTACGGCCAACATATGCAGCTACTGCGTATGGGTGCTTGGGTTTGAAACATTTTGTGATTGCTTTTAGCATAATAAGCCCCCTTGGTTATTTTTTCACTTTTTAATGATACCCTATTTCTTTTTTATGAACAAGTGGTTTTATTACTTATTCAGTACCACAGAAAGGTGAAAGGCTTAGCGGCCAAATATCGCGCCCGCTCTAGGCCGTCATAACTTCTTCAAAAAGAGCGGAAAACTGTTCCAGCCCTTCCCTTAAGTGCGCTTCATCAATAGTCAAAGGTGGCAGAAAACGGATGACATTGCCATAAAAGCCGCACGCTAGCAGAATTAATCCATAGTCGAGAGCCTTGCTAATAATGGCTTTAGTGAGCTGGGGGTTAGGTTGACTGGGCTCTCCATGTTGCATTAATTCTATCGCAATCATCGCACCGTGCCCTCGCACCTCTGCAATCACGTCTGGGTAACGAGATTTAAGCGCATTTAAAGATTCTTTAAACTGGCGTTCTATCATCATAGCCCGATTGCAAAGGTTTTCCCTATGAATGATATCGAGAACCGCCAACCCTGCTACGCAACCTAAGGGAGAGCCGCCATAAGTGCCCCCTAGCCCCCCTATAGGCGCGCTATCCATAACATCCGCCTTACCTACAACCGCGGAAAGTGGAATACCCCCAGCGATACCTTTCGCCATGGTTATTAGATCGGGTTCTATACCTGCGGCTTGCGTATAGAACATGCGTCCTGTGCGTGCAAAGCCACTTTGAATTTCATCACATATGAGCAAAATGTCATGCTCATCGCATAGTGCGCGTAGTGCTTGCAAAAACGCGGGGGAAGCCACGTAAAATCCGCCTTCTCCCTGAATAGGTTCAATAATAATAGCCGCCACATCCTTAGGCGAAATATCTACTTTCATCAGCGTAGATAACGCAGCCAAGCTTTGCTTTTCAGATATACCGTGCAGGGTATTTGGAAAAGGCGCGTGATAAATATCACCAGCAAATGGGCCAAAATGATCTTTATAAGGTGTTACCTTTCCGGTAAGCCCCATGGTTAAATTCGTTCTGCCGTGAAAACCGCCATTAAAGGCAATAATGCCTCGACGCCCTGTGTACGCCCGCGCGACCTTTACCGCGTTTTCTACTGCTTCTGCCCCTGTAGTAACAAACATGGCCTTTTTAGCGCTATCCCCCGGAGCAAGCTCTACCAGTTTTTCTGCCAGCGCAACCGCGCTTTCATAGGGATTAATCATGACACAGCTATGGCTGAACTTCTCCATTTGCCCGGTAACTGCCTCAACGATATCAGGGTGGGCGTGACCGGTATTACATACCGCTATGCCGGTACCAAAATCGAGGTAACGATTACCTTCTACATCCCATAGCTCTGCGTTTTTTCCATGGGAAACATAGACGGGATACAAATTACCCTGCCCTTTGGCGAAAACCGTTTGCTTGCGTTGTTGAAGAGAAATATTTGTCGCCATATTAGTAGCCTCCTATGCAGCGATATTGAATGGATAAATAGTCATCTAAACCGTACTTAGAACCTTCTCGACCGAAGCCGGAATGCTTAACGCCGCCAAAAGGAGCCGCTGGGTTTGAGATAGCCGCCTCGTTAATGCCCACCATGCCATAGTCGAGTTGATCTGGAACTCGCTTCATACGTGTGTAATCGTTAGTAAAAATATAAGCCGCTAGGCCATATTCAGTTTGATTAGCCAAACTTACCGCGTGGGCTTCGTCATTAAAGGGAATTACGGTTACCACCGGGCCGAATATTTCTTGACCAAAAATAGCCATTTCTGCTGTTATGTCGGTCAATATAGTGGGGGGGTAGAATGCGCTGCCTGTCCATTCTTGGCCGAAATGTTTAGATGCGCCTTCAGCGAGTGCTTTTACCACTAACGTGTTTACTTTTTCTGCCGCGTGAATACCGATAAGTGGCCCTATATCAGCCCCGTTCAAGCCATTACCTATACTAAGCGTTGCTACTTTGTGCATCAGCGCACTAACAAATTTATCGTGCACACTCCGATGCACCAAAAAGCGGTTGGCACACACACAGGTTTGCCCGGCATTTCGAAACTTTGCCAGCATAGCTGCACTCACCGCAGCGTCAATATCAGCATCTTCAAACACAATAAAAGGGGCGTTGCCTCCTAGCTCCATGGACACCCGCTTAACTGTTGGTGCGCAGTCCTGTATAAGTTGCTGTCCCACCCTTGTGGAGCCTGTAAAAGAAAATTTCGCAACGCGCTCTGATTGCGTTAGCACTTTGCCGAGCGCTTTTGCGTCTGTCCCTACCACAATATTTAACACGCCCGCAGGGATCCCCGCATCTTGCGCTAACTTTGCCATTGCAAGTGCGCTAAGCGGGGTTTCTGCTGCCGGGCGCCCCACAAAGGCGCACCCGGCAGCTAAGGCCGCGGCAGCCTTTCGCGCAATCATTGCGTTAGGAAAATTCCAAGGAGTTATGGCGCCAACAACGCCTACGGGCTTTTTCACTACCTGAATGTGTTGTGTACTGTTTACTCCCGCGCAAACATCGCCATCGATACGTTCAGCCTCTCCTGCAAACCAACGTATATACCCAGCACCATAGTCAATTTCTCCTTTTGCTTCGCTAAGGGGCTTGCCTTGTTCCATTGTCAGAAGCTGCGCCAACGCATCTCTATGTTCTATCAACTTTTCATACCACGCCATAAGTAAGCGAGCCCGCTCAAGGCCACTGGTATATCGCCAAGAATCAAATGCAACACTTGCATGGCTTATAGCCATTTCCATATCCGATACTTGTGCGTTGGCAAGCGAGGCTAATTGCTCGCCCGTGGCTTTATCAAAAATAGAGAACCTAGTATCACTGTGTAACCATTCACCATTGACCAAAGAGCCCGGCATGATGAAATCTTGATATGTGTTTCCCATAGCAATTCCTATTTATTTATCAATAAAGCTATTGAATCAGGGTTGATAACATCGTTAAATAACAAACATTCAACCTTTAGTTTGATGGAATAAAACTTTTGAAGATAGCGGGAAGGGCAATAACTGAATACGATTTAAAGCTACTGAAAGTCTTTAAATCGGTGGTAGAGAATAATGGCTTTGCCGCAGCGGAAAACGAGCTTGGCATTACGCGCTCAACAATCAGTGTGCATATGAGCAACCTTGAGTCGCGCATGGGACTAACGCTTTGCCATCGAGGGCGAGGTGGCTTTGTACTTACTCCTGACGGGCAAAGTGTTTACCAGGCCTGTTTAACTCTATTTGCAGCACTGGGCGACTTTTCTCATGCTGTATCGCAAATAAGCGATGACATTCGCGGCCCTCTGGTTATTTTTCACGCAGACGTGCTTGATCATGCCCGACATCGCCTACTCGCTGACACGATAGACTCCTTGCTCAAGCAAGCGCCTGAACTCACTATTACCTTAGATGGTGATCGTATAGAAAACATTGAGCAGGCACTACTTAAAGACAAAGCGCACGTAGGTATATTTCCGGGCTATAGAAAAATGGCGGGGTTATCGTATAGCGACACACTTAATGAGCCCATTTATCTTTGCTGTGCCCGGGGCCACCCTCTGTTTAGCATAAGTGATGAAGATATTAACGATACGCTGGTGGCTCAATACCCGGCCGTTGTCCCCGGGGTTGAAATAAGTCAGCAGGGGCGGGAGCAATTAAAAAAACTCACCCATGGTGCCCATGCCTATCAATTCGATTCGCGAAAGGCGTTGATAGCGTCAGGTAGATATATTGGCTACCTACCCGGTAGTTACGTACACAACGAGGTACAAAGTCATACCTTTAGGCTTATATGCCCTACACGCTATCAATATAACTTTGCCCAGTCGCTGGTACATAAACAGGTACCGGCTGAGCCGAAAAAAGTGGCGTTATTTACACGTATATTTAACCAGCATATCCAGCAAAGCGATACTTGGAAAGCTAGTACCTAGCCCTTGTGCAATTATGCTAGAGATATACGACGAGACCTGTACGCTGATAAAAGACAGCCTAAAGTAATCCCGCGCCAGCTAGCTTTTCCTGCACGTCAACGAGTTGTGAAGCATAACGTTGCCACTGCCCTATGCCGTGACTATGGATAGGTTCTCTCACCTGAGCCGCACTACCAGTAGTTACGCTAGAGGGGCGCTGGTAAAAGTTAAAACAGTTGGGGTCGTAGTCAACCTGACAAAAACGACTTATACGCTGCATTTCTGCCTCAGGGTTTGCGACCAGGGTTTCATAATTCACTGTTAGCAGGGGGCTTTTTTCCACACGCGAGAATAGCTGCTCCCAATGCGCCATCAAGGCGCGATACGCAATATAGTAGTCAGCAATTTCTGCAAGGTTATAAGAAAACGGGTAAGCATGCGTAAACAGATGCTTGTAAATTGACCACAAGGTATCCATGGGGTGGCGTGTCATGTGAATAATTTTAGCGTTAGGTAGCGCTTTGTGTATTAAACCTAAATACAAAAAGTTAAGCGGGAGCTTGTCGGTAAGTCTTGTTTTGCTTGCATAATCGCGAGTCCCGGTAAGATAACTACGTCCGATAGCGCTAAAGTCACACATCGTTGCACGGCTAATCGCCTGCTCAATAGAGGCCGGCGTTCCGCCTCTAGCAACGTCCTCCATCATACTGCTCGCAAAGGTATTTAACTCTCCCCCCATCGATACCTCTTGGTGGGCCCCCAAAAGGTTTTCAACAAGGGTTGTACCGCTACGGGGCATACCCACAATGAAAACCGCACTTTCCCCCTGTGGCTTCCCCTTGGTTTCATCAAACCATTGAGAAGAAAACTTCGTTTCAATGGTTTGCATAATAGCCTTGTCATTGGCTACTGAGTATTTTAAATAGCGCCGACGCAGGTCTGCCCCGGTCTTATAGGCGTTAAAACTCGCTTCATCACGGCGTAGATCTTCATACTGCTTGCCTAACGCGTACCATGCATGTACACGTTGTTTAGGGGGAAACTTTTCCTCGGTTAACTTAGTCAGTTGAGCGATACGGCGGTGATCATAGGTTTGTCGGCCTAGCTGAACTTTAAGCCAGTGTGCTTCTGCATCGTCAGGGTTTTTCCTAATATGCTCACTAAGCGCAACGTCGGCACCGCTAATATCGCCGGTTATTCTAAGGGTGGAGGCTAGATTGTAATGATAGGTGGGATGCGCAGGTGCGCGTAAACACACCTGCTGATATAAGTGCGTAGCCCCAACAAAATCATTGGCTTGGCAGCGCCAATAGGCGGCTTCGGCCAATTGCTCAACCGAAGGGCTGCTTAAGCCATTAAGATAGCGCTCAATGGCCTGTTGTGCTTTTAACCAACTACCGGCCTTAAGAAGAGGCCGGACAATATGTTCCAAAGGTAACTCCTAGAACTGATATTGAAGTGCCACCCCTATGGTGCGTGGCTGCGTGATATAAGATTTAGACCCATTTCCGTAAAAGTTCTCTTGCGGATCTGTTCCCATATACCCTTCAGATAATACGCCCGTGATCCCCTCTTCGTTAAATAGGTTTTTCACGTATAGACTAGCGCTCCAGTTCTCTGCATGTAAAGTCGTACTTAGGTTAGCAATCCAAAAGGAGGGCAGCATAATGTCAAAAACGGGGTCGTCCCCTAACGCATTTCGTGAATCAGACTGATAGTAAGCGCTCGCCCTACTAAGTAGATAGTACTCACCTTCAAGTTCATAATAGTGCTCTAAATTTGCACTAAACGTATGCTCTGCCGTACTGGGTAACCGTTCCCCCTTTTCTGCCCGCAATACTTCACTAGGGCTGTCCTGAGTGCCTGCGGGGATATAAAGATCATCGGTAAGCTCAGCATCAGTATAGGCGTATTGTATGCCGTATTGCACGGTATCGGTAAGGTAGCCCCGGGTTTCAAACTCCACCCCTTGCGTGCGGGCAGATTGCCCATTAACCGCGGCATAAAAGCCCCAGTTCGGCGTTGTCACGTTAAGCTGAGGGTCGTCCCAATCCATTCTATAGAGGGTTAGCGCATAGAATACTTCTCCGGTATTGCCTTTTACACCCAACTCGTAGTTCGTCACTGAATCAGAATCGTAATTAAGGTAAGCAGGGTTTTCAGCAAAGCCTCCAGTAAGCGGAATGGCACTGGTTCCACCACGCCGATAGCCTTCGGAAACCGTGCCATAAATCATCATGGCTTCATTAACATCGTACGATAAATTTACTTTAAATAGCGTATCACTTTCTTCGGTAGTAGCGCTCACCTCGGAAGCACCTGGATATATGGGCAATTCAATTTCTGTATCATTTGAAATTTCGTTGTCGAATCGACGGGCACCCACCGTTAAATCAAGTCTGGTATTTACATGCCAAGTTACTTCACCAAATACAGATAGGTCTTCCACACTACCGTTATCACGATAAAGGAAGTCTTGGTCGGTTAAGGTACCGCCCCAGCTTGCTAAGGTTTGATCAAACCCACTTGCTATAGCCCACTCAGAAAAGCCTGGCATTATACTGTCTTGCGTGGCTTTTGTGTCTTGGTCGAGATAGAAGGCGCCGGCAATCCAGTCAAAGGTTTTACCTGGTGAAGAAACTAACCGAAGTTCTTGGGTAAAGCCTTTGTCCTCATAAGAGCGAATAGCACTTGCCATTGGGCGAGGGGCGCCCCCATAGAACCACGCGAACCAGTTATTTTGTGCATAGAAACCTGTGTTATCGCTTATAGAACTTCCAGTGTGCTCATAATCTGAGGTACTTGAAGATAGCGTGGCAAAACCCAAATTCCATTCCATTTCCAAGGACATTAGATCAACTTTTCGCTCAGAAGGCTCACGTTGTATCGCGCCATTTTCATAGTCGTTGTAATCTTGTTCTTCCCCAGATACCCAGTTGGCTCCCGTAGTAACTTGACGACGCCCGCCTATTTCATCTGACTGATACTGATAGGATAGAAGCGCACTAAAGGTATCGGAAGGTGCAAACAAGATAGACGCCCTGCCGTAATCTATGTCCACCGTGTCAGCATCTTCTATACTTTTAAACGAAGGATCCCCTTCAGCAATGTCACCGTCTACCGCTACCGGCGCTCCCTCGCTATTTAGCTGGTAAACATTGGTATAGTCGATGATGCCGTCATTGCGGATCACCCCAACGTTCGCGCGAAATGCCACTGTATCGGAGATTGGGATGTTAATTAGCGCATCGTAGTTTTGATTTAGCCCTTCGGAGCCTTCGCTTTGACTAATGGCGCCTTTAACATTACCGCTAAAATATTCTAACTCGGGCCGGTTCATCCGATAGCGTACTGTGCCAGCTAATGCGCCTGAGCCATACAAGGTTCCTTGGGGTCCGCGTAGCACCTCTACAGCATCAATATCTTTAAGGATAAAGTTGGCAAATAGGGGGGTATCATTGACGTAAGATGAAACCGTAGGGGCTGCATTCAGTGCGAAGTCACCATTACCTGAGGAATCTACATTCATGCCTCGGATAATAATATTATTTAGCACACCGGAATTTCGATATCCGCGGTCTACAGCCGTTACTCCGGCAACGCTACGGATCATTTCAACCGCATCGACAATATTGCGTTCGCTAAGCTCACTTCCATTAACCACGGATAAATTGTAGGGCGTCTCTTCGATAGTAGAGACTCGGCGAGAGGAAGTGACTTCGATACGCTCCATGGTGCGCCCTTCCGGCACATTGCTTTCTTGTGCCAGAGCAAGGTTACTAAATAGTGCTGAACCCATGGCCAATGCCAAGGGTGATAAAGTGAATGGCGTAAATTTATTCTTTTTCATCAGTCTGTTTCCCTTCAATCTTTTGTTTTTATGTCTAGTTTGACTGTAAAAATTTTGCCTAATGTTGGTTAGTACCAGTTTTACTTTTTTGTTAGGCCAGATTATCTGGTTTTTTTAGTGGGCCTAACCCATCGAGCGCTTTAGAGCGCGCTTCAGCTTGGTATTGGGGGTAGTTAAGAGGATGGTCCCGAAAACTTTTAAGTGGTTGCCCTAACCCTTGCCAACCGCGCTCCCGCACGCGCCGCACATAGTCAAAGTCAACATCAAACAGCATAACGTCATGCTCACTACTTGACTGATGAATAATTTCCCCACCAGGCCCGACAATGATTGAACGTCCTACGCCCATAGGTGATGCTGCATTGATATCCACCATATAGCATTGGTTTACCGCCGCGGTACTACGTGCGATAGACAGTTCGACATCTCGATCTATTGTATTGGTTAGTGTGGGGTGAATAATCACCTCAGCCCCTTGCCATGCGAGCGCCCGCGTGGTTTCCGGAAACCACATGTCATAGCAGATAGATAGCCCTATTGTGCCAACGTCTGGAATAGTAAACACACAGGGCGTATTGCCGGATGAAATTCCCTCTTCAAAAGGTAAAAATGGGAACATTTTTCGGTATCGTGCAACCACTTCACCGGCTGGCGAAATAACCGAACTGGTGTTGTACACACGGTTCTCGTCACGTTCAAATATTGAACCGTTAACTAACCATATACCTACCTCACAAGCCAATTCAGAATAAGCTGACTCACACTCTCCCGGTAGAGTTTGCGCATAACGGGGGGCTGGGCCAAAGGTAGCAAGCTCTGAAAGTACTACCATTGATACGTGGGGGAAGCGCTTTTTGACGTTGCGCACTTCCTTGGCAATTACGTCAAAATTATTCTCGTTCGCCGGTAGTGCAAGCTGTAAACCGGCGATGCTCATGACCGTCATAGTCACTCTCCTGTCAGTCGAGGTGTATAGTTCCTGTTGAATGACAGAGTAAAATGCCAAGATGTTGGTGAGTAGGTCCAGATGGAGATTCTAAGTGGGGCCAGCTTGGAAGTAATTTACGGTTTAGTGTAATTTGCTGCATCAACTAACTTACCGTCTCGCACCCAATGTATACGGTTTTCGGTAATATAAATATCAAACCCTAAAAGCTCACCATAAGACCATTGCTGCCATTGACGATACCAAACATTGTCTTTCAGCCACCAGGTACCTTCATCTACTTTTTCGTTATTATGCCCCTCCACGCCTTTCATACTGCCGTCGGGGTGCAAGGTGATACAGTACGGATCGCCAAATACAGTATGCCCCGAGAAACTTACCCCCGAGAGAAAGCGTTTAAGTTTTTCACCTTTTAGATGGCAACCAAATGACGGATCGCCGTCAGCGCGAATATCATCAATAAGCTTAGCGAGCTCTTCAATACCCGGCCGAATTTTCTCTTTTGGTAAACTTCGAACCCCTAGACGAAAGAAAGAATCTGGTTTCTCTTGACCACCGTAAAAACGGTCAACAGGCTCAATCAAAATGCCTTTTTGTGCGGCCGCGGCGGCGAACTTTTGGCTGTTTAAGCCTGGCGGCCCCTTTACCCAACAGGTACTTCCTCCCATGGTTTCACTGGTAACTATATAAGGCCCTAAGTAATGATTGAGCGCCTCACGTAACTCCTGCCAGCGTTCATTAATAGCCTGATACAGCCGCCGCATAGTCATATCGTAGTAACCTAATGAAAGGAATAACGCCATAATGCGTTGGTTATTCGCTGGCGGATGACGCAGCATTAGCGCGCGTAATTGTCTTGCCCGCTTAATTAATACCGGGCTTGCCACCATAAAGCCAAGCCGTAAACCAGGCGCGAGCGCTTTTGAAAAACTAGAAATGTAAATAACCCGCCCTTGGCTATCAAGGCTTTTTAGGGCGGGGTTTGGATTGCTAATGAAATTAGCCTCGCTTTCATAGTCATCTTCAATAACAATAAAGTCGTCTTTATTTGCCCGCGCCACTAACGCTTCTCGTTTTTCTTTTGACATAGTCACAGCAGTGGGCACCTGATGGCTAGGCGTGACGTACAGCAGTTGGGTTTGCGGCGATACATCGTCAAGGGCAATGCCATCTTTTTCTATGCTGGCGAAGCGTATGGGGCATAAATTGTGTTGAGCTAACTGGCGTATACCTTGATACCCAGGTTCCTCCATTGTTAACAACGTAGAAGTATTCATAAGCAAACGGCTGACTAAATACAAAGCTTGCTGCGAACCCAAGGTCACAAGTATTTCATCTGGCTGCGCTTGAATGCCACGTCGAGGAAGTACTTTCGTGCGAATCTCGTGAATTAAGCTCGCATCATCTTCATAGCCACTATCCCGCGCCCAGCTTTTTATCTCATCGACATTTAAACTTATTCGAGAGCACTCTCGCCATTGGTTAAGTGGAAATAAAGATTGATCATATTGTCCGTCAATAAACGGGTAGCGATAATCGTCCCAATTGTCGGGGTATGGCGGTGCAGAAGACTCGATACTGAAGGGGTTGCAGGCGGCTTGCCAATTAAGCTGATCGTCTTTAATACATTCAGGCTTTGTCGATTCGGCATGCTCGTCAAACACATGAGTGCTAACAAAAATACCGCTTCTCTCACGGCTAACAAGGTAACCTTCGTCGCTCAATTGCTCATACGCGGCGACGACAGTATTACGAGACACGCCAAGCTGCTCAGCTAATTTGCGCGACGAGGGCATACGAGACCCCGCCGCAAAATAGCCGTTTAGAATAGCTTCTATTAATTTACGCTGAAGCTGGCGCTGAAGGCTTGTAGTACCATCATCAAGAGTGAAAAGGTGTTGTAGCATACTGCTCTTATTATCATCAGCCTACGCCATCCTGAACCGTTTTATCTAATTTATCAAGTAGTTGTGTAGGGTATATGCATATTAATAAGCAGCCAACTAAGGCGATAGCTGCTACATTGATTAGCATGGTATAGCCCTGACTATTAAGCAAAAGTGCTGAAACTAATGGCCCAGAGGCGAGCCCAGTTTTAGAAGCAAAGCCACCAAGCGCCGCCATTTTTCCTTCCTTATCGAATTCGGCACAAATTCCAAGTAGGTAGGCAATGCAAAACGCCCAGGTGACCCCTACCAGAACGTTTGCGAGCCAAAAAATAGATTGGGAGGCGCTGTAGTGCAACCCAATGGTGGCAAGCAACGTTAGCGAAGTAGCGATAAATAATGGTAGCGTACGCCCAAAACGGGTAGAAAATACAATAACTAACCACGCCCCCACTAGTCCTGCCCACGCTGAAATACCTAGTGTCGGAGCCATGAATGAAAGCGTAAGGCCGTACGACTTACCTAAGTCAATAATATAGGCATATAGACCCATATTTGCCGCCTGGAACAAAAATACAGAGAGTAACGCTGCGCCTAATGGGCGCCAGCGAATTTCTCCGGCAATAGTGGGGGTAGGAATATCTTCAACACGGTAAGCAGGCAACAAAAACAACATTAGTAGACTAAAGGCACTGAAGGCCACCAGCGATAAAAATAAAGCGGAGGTGCCGTAGACTGGCGCGAGCGGGGGCAGCAACATTACACCCAACCCGCCAAAACCAAACTGGACGAATAGCAGATAGCCAAAGGTTTTATGCACCAGGCTCACTCTTGCAATAACCGCAAATGAAACCCCCACTAACATACCACCTATCATACCGTGTAGCCCACGGATAAGTTTCATTGTAAAGGGCTCTGTTACCCACATAGACGCCATATCAAAGCTCATTAACCCTATTAACAACCCTATCGCCAACGGCTTCCAATAAATTCGGGTGATAATAAATACAGCGCATAAAGCCCCGATTGCAGCGCCATAAATATTGAATGAAGCGACTAAACCGGCATCTGCGCGGCTAAATGCTAAGGAATCGATAAGGCCTGAAACTATCGCGGGCATTATATTGACATAAAACAGCCCTGCGGTGGCAAGGAAGGCTAAAATGATCCGTGCGGCCATCCCTTCAGGGTCAACTGTCATAACTGCTCTCATTGTAATATTGCTCTGCGTGGTTAACATAACATTCACCCTACTTAAACTGGCCAATCCGTGTTAGTGCCAGTTGGTTACTCAACAAGGCGCCAGATTTCTATAACCCGCATATAGGGCTAATCTTTTCTAATTCTTTGATGGTTTTGATAAAACCATACTCGCTGTTGTCACTCACATAGTAGTAGACCATATTATTGGGCATCATAACTACGCCTATACCGCCAAACCCCGACATGTATGGCAGCCAGGTGGGAGTAGTACAGTTTGCCTGTGACGAAGCACTTAAATCATAGGCCCATACACTATGTTGGTAGCGGCTGCCCACACCGCTACTAAGACCGCCGGCTGAGGTTTGTTGCAAAGCCTCCCTTAATAAGGTGTTATCAAGTAAGGACTGGCCGTTTAATTGGCCATCACTTTGCCCAACAAACCTACCAAGTTTAGCGAAATCATCCCCTGTTAAGGTAAGTCCGTAGCCTCCCCATACTTGAGATTGGGTGGAATACGTACGTTTACTTTCATAAATTAGCGGGTTTAAGTTAAGCGGCTTGAATATATCCTCCACCAGTAAATCGCTATAATAGTCACGAATACTCCCTTCTTGATGGGCGTAGTATTGTTGCAACATACGGCTCACGATATAAGTATCTGAAGTATGGTAGACAAATTGGGTTGCGGGCGATGCTTTGCGCGGATAACTACAGCTATGATTTATTTTATCTGCATGGGATGAAACCAGGAAAAAATCATCTAAGGTTTTTTGTGCGCCTTCGTCTACTGAATCTACCGCTGAATCGTAGTTACCCGTAGCCATATCAAGGGCATTTAGCAAAGTAACATCTTGCCATTGTGTTGCGCCGCATTCATCCACCCAATCACTCACCGAAAGGTTCTGTTGACTACCTGCGTATTTTTGTTCCACGCGCATAGTGCCAAGCCCTGCCACTATGGTTTTTGCTGTAGAGTAACTTGGCAGCGCCATAACCTCGCAAAAGGGATAGTCGCCGTAGCGTGTTTGACAGCTTCCTCGATAGTGGGTGCCTTGATATAAAACGCCATAAGCTGTCATATCTGCACTGCTTTGATCGCTCCCAATATTCGCGGTAAGTACTGACGAGGTGGGGAAGTCTGCGCTCAACGAAGATAAGGGCTTAACAGGCAACCGGTTAGCATATTCGCTTTCGTAATTAGCAACAATTGTATCGCGCTCATTCACGCTAGCAGGGGTGTAGGACGCGCTGACTTTACCATGTAAGTTGAATTTAAAGTACGTGCAGGTTTCTTGTGCTATTTGATAGGCCACATTTGATACGCTACCGTCGTTTTTAAACAAAAACGTCATCACACCATTGTGCGTACAATTAGCGTTTATTTCTTGCAGTGCAAAGGGCAAAGCCACTCGAGAGTAGCCATTATCACTCGCCTCATCCCATACTTTTCCAGGAAGAAGCGCCCATTCCCACGCACTATGTCCTGTATTCACAATCTGACGCTCTGTGGGAATGATATGTGTTCCATGTTGCACAAAAGAAAAGTTAAACGCAGGCAGACTATTAGGGTTGGTATAGGCTGAGGCCAAGTTGGTTCCCTGCTCGATGAGCGTTCCTGGCGTAATTGTTAGCGACAAGTTTCCCTCAAATACGTTGGTAGGGTTCGAAGCCCCAATCGGCACTCCGTAGTGGCTATAGTCGAGCAGTGAGATTGGCTGGCTATCGAATAGCTCGCTAAGTGTAAGGTTGGTACGGTTAACATTGCCCGTGCCCTCAAAACAATCAAAATCGCATGCTGGGTTTGTCGATGCAGCGCCCGTCAGCAGCACATTGTCACCGTAGCAATAATTCCCGTACAACGTATAGGCTCTAAAGCGTATTAGCAGTGCGCTTATATCGTCTAACCCTGCGTTAACCGTACCCGTGATTAATGCGCCATTGTCTTGTCCATTAACGACAGATGCAATCTGCTGCCAAGAGCCACCATTATCAGTCGAGTATTCTGCATAACATGCATCACCTGAAACCAAGTACAACCCCGCCACATCGGCTGAAAGAGAAACACTCTCATAGTTTTGCGTAGAGGTTTTAACAGTAAGGGTACGCAGTCCATCATGACGTAGAGAGTAATTACCCTGATATAAGTTAATCGCATCGTTACCGTTTCCGTCTGCCGTCCATTCGCTATAACTGGCAGACGCAGACTGAAAGTTATTCGCGTAGATAGTATCGGCCAGTGGCATCACTGCTGTAAAACAGCTATTTAGAAGAAATAGAAAGAAAAGTCGAAAACGCATATCACCCTCGTCACTGTTGTTTTTTTATTCAGACTAGGGGAATACGAAAAAGACGACAGAGCCAGTTGCATTTTTGCTTAGTACCAGACGAAAAAAACTATTAGAACTCGCAAGTTAGCTTCGTTAAGAACCTTTTTAAACCAATACCAATAAGTAACGAAAAGGCTACCAATGTTTAATATTTACGCTAAACTGAGTTTTAACAGGTAGTAGGGAATATCATAGAGAACGCCTCATGAATTAATACTAGTACCTGCATAACTCGTTGATAACGAGATTTTATATACACTTACTGTATTCGGCAAAAGGAGTTTCACAATGAAAACAAAAACAATCGCGCTAGCATTATTACTATCGGTACTTGGCGTAACGGCCTGCTCTGATTCTAAAGAAGAGTCAGCAGAAGAAGTAAAAGAGGAGATGATGGTAGAAATGGAAGACGCGAGTGATACTACCGCTGACTCTTATGAAGATGCAAAAGAAAGTGCATCAGACGCATGGGATGAAACCACAGACTCCGCATCGGATGCGTATGAAGATGGCAAAGATAAAGCTTCCGAAATGATGGAAGAAGGCGCTGAAAAAACGGAAGAACTAAAAGGCGCAGCCGCTGAGAAAGTGCGTGAAGCGTGTATTAAAATGAAAAAGCAGATGGGCGGTGACGTAAGCGAATGCGATAAAAACGACTAACCCAAGGAATACGCTATAAGGGGCTATCATTCGTTAGCCCCTTTTTCCAAATTCCTTGTAGTGGTCCTCCCCCACCCTCTCAGCAACACTGCCTATTTATTGCAAGCCATCAACAAGCAATGCCTTTTCTACTCGCATAGCGGCTTTACCCTTAGTCACTTTGCCTCATATTTTATAGTGAAGGCGCATTACAAAAAACGCTTTTCTAACTCACGCCACAGCGGCATTTTCCACCGTTCTAAGTTCAACCTCTGATTAAGAAACTCAGAGACGAACGCACAGCCTATATAGATAATTAAGATCAGTGCTATTTGCTTGTAAATTTGCTCGACACCATCAATCCACGCATAAAAAGTGGGATAAAAAGCAAAAATAATAGGCACATGAATAATGAAAAGAACAACGGTATTTCGCGAGAAAAACTGTACCAACTTACTGGCTGGCAAACTGCGCGCAAAATGAAAGAACAATAAGGTACTTACGATATAGATAAATGAGATAAAAAGCGATTGGAGAGGGAGTGTCCACACTTCCCGCCCGAGTAAATGACGAAAAGGAATTTCTCTACCTACTACAATGTGCTGCATTAATTCACTCCATCCAATGGCTACAACTAGCCACACTAAAAAAACAGCCAGAGCGCGTTGAAGCGATAAGTTATCTTTCTTTTGAGAGAGATAATGACCGAGTAGAAATATACTTATCCAACTGGGAAACAACATGTATGCGATATATATATTACCGCTAAACAGTAAGGCGGTACGTACCGCATTTTCAATAATAAAACCAAGTATTAGCGTTTTATAGGTTACGGGGTTATGCCGCAGCCAGAAAAACCATACGAGAAGTAAGTGTAAATAGGTACCTATATACCAGGTAGTGGGGTTGGCGGGAAAGTTATCAAAAAATACGTTTGCGCCAAACATAAGGGGCAGAAAATTACTTAGCTGCAGCGATGGGCCAAAAGCGAAACCCACAATCATGAATAATAAGGCAAAAATAAGCCCATAGGCGAAAAGCAAATATAGCCGACTATACAAGGTGTACAGCGAAACGTTTTTTGAATTGGCCAGCCCCCAGCCAGTAATAAACACAAAAAACGCGACGCCTAATTGTTTTGTATAAGCGGGCTGAGCAATCTGATTAAAGGCAGAATAGGGGTCTCCTATCACATGGCCTGCAACAATTAAAAACATGCCAACCGCCTTCATCCAATCGATAAAGTTGAGTCGGCCTTCCATCGAGGCAGCCATATTAAATGGTCTCCGAACGGACCGCCGCTGGCACCTCAATTTTTTTGATAAAACGCGGCGGATTGCCGCTTGCTAAAATGCCTGATTTAATATCGCTAGATACTACCGATCCAGAGCCAATCTGACTTCTATCGCCTATATTGGCGGCAATAGTGCTTCCTTCGCCTATCCAAACGTTTTCGCCTATGTTGGTTTGGCTTACGCTATCGGCACTGTAGGCGGTCCAATGCCCGTCCTCGCCCATTTCATGTAGCGCGTTTCTACTTATTATGCTACTGCGGCTGCCAATTAAACTATGAGCGCCAATGGAGGCAGAGCCAATAATGGTGTACATACCAATATAAACGTAACGTTCTACTCTCACACTACGGTGGGAAAACAAGCTACCAAAACCAATATGGCAATCAGGAGAACAAAAATCTAAGGTTAAGGTATAAAACCCTTTTCGCAAAAATGCCCCTGGCATGCCTGGCAACAGCGCAACGAAATGCGTACACATACTAAACATTGACTCAGACTTCCCTGCTGACAGCCACTCTTCAATTTTACATAGAATAATAAACGGTGACATTATCAACTGACTGATAAAAAGCAGCCCCCATTTTGCGACTTGTCTGCCACTTAAGGGTTTATGGGTATGGGTTATTGTAGTCATCATTTCACCTCGCGTCTCATTCGTTTGAAGCGCTCGTTATAGGTTGTGCCTTCAGTTAGTATTACCTTACTGGGGATCTTGTAACTGGCGAGTTTATCCGCACAGAACTGCCTCATTTTCAGCTTTAACTCACGGGGCGTAACGTCAGAACTTGGTTTAATTTTGGCGGTCACTACTTTACCTGTCATTGGGTGCGGCACGCCGTATACCACAACATCCTCTACCTCGGGCATCTCCAGTAAGATGCTTTCTACCTCTGCCGGAAAAACCTTTGCTCCACCGACATTGATAATTTCACTTTTACGACCAAGAATGCGTATCCACTCGCCGTCCTGTTCGACCAAATCTTCGGTATCCATAAACCCATCTTCATCAAATGGGCTGGGCGCATTTAAATACCCTAACATTGCCGACTGCGAACGTATCCGCAGGGTCCCATCTACAATTTTCACGTCAAATTCACTGCCTCCTACCTTCACCCACAATGACGAAGAGTCACGAGACTTTGAACGCAATATTCCCACCTCGGAAAGCCCATAAGTTTGCTGAAAGGTAGTTTGGGGAAAGGCCTGAGCTAGTCGCTCCAAGGTGCTTTTCTGCATAGGTTCGGTGCCGTAAGTAATCAACTGCAAACTCGACAAGTCGTATTGCTTATAAACGCCACTCATTAATAGCAAGTTTAAGAAAGTCGGAGATGTGGGAAGCACTTGTGCATTGAATTGCTGTATGGCTTCACACACCTTAGTGGGCGACCTGTCCCGTGCTACAATTACAGTGCCTTTATTCGCTAGCGCGTAAAGCAGCGAATTGACACCTCCAATATGATCAAGCTGCAAAAATATGAGCATTCTCAGCGCTTTTCTCGGCACTGTGAATTTACTCATGAGTTTACTTAAGTTTTGAACAATGCCTTTACTTTTGCCTGTACTCCCCGACGAAAAAAGAACCAGCCCAGGCGCATCACCCTGCTTTAGGGTATCGTAGTGCTGATGGTTTGCTACACGGCCCGTTTTATGTAAAACCGCGTCATCTGTGCCTAGGGCAATATCGTACTCAGTTTGTGCAATGTCACGAAAATCATCAAAATGCGCTTTTGAATCGGTGGATAAGGGCACCACGATATTGTGGTTGTTAGCCAGCGCTAAGAACAATGCAATGGCGCTAGAGGAATAATCACCATCAAAAGAAACCACCGCGCCTTTCGGTACCTGATGCTCTTGCAACCACCTTTCAAAATAGACTATTTTGTCGAGTAGCTGCTGATAGGTAATGGATAAAGAGGAGGAGACCACTGCTTCGTGCTGGGGGCTGCTGCGCATAATATCAATAAAGTGCTTTATCATGATGAGACCCCTCCAAGATATAACACCTGACCTGAAATCATTCGGCTCTCTGGTTGAATGAAAAAGTCTAACGCATTTAATACGTCTGCTTCCTCGGCCATTTCCTTTACAGCTTGCCTGCGGATGAGTTTATCAATCTTTTCTTTAGGGACGTTTTGAATAAGTGCAGTAGCAATCGGCGAAGGGCCAATAGCATTGCAGGTAATGCCAAAATGGCCGTATTCTTTCGCCATTATTTTAGTTAGGGTTTCCACTGCGCTTTTGCTAGCTGCATAGGCCGCCTCCCCCTCTAATAATAGCGGTACAGCAACGGTGGTTAGGTTTACAATTCTTGGATGGGGGCTTTTTTTCAATAAGCTCAATGCTTTTTGGCAGCAAAGAGATGTGCCATGCACATTCACTTGAAAAATATTATGAATCGTATCGGCAGGTGTAGTGGCAAAAGCATTCATACTAGCGATGCCAGCGTTATTAATTAACCCATCAAGATGGCTTACTTGTCGCCGAAGTTCGAGAAAAAATTGTTTTATTTGGTTTGCATCAGAAATATCCACTTCACTATGATGGTATTGAGCGTGGGTTAGCTCACTTGACGAGCGAGAGAGGCCATATACTGTGTCGCCAAGAGAAAGAAAATGCTTAACCATTGCTAAGCCTAGCCCTCTACTAGCCCCCGTTATTACAATAATTCTCGACATGTTATGCCTCGGAGGTGAGCGCGTTAGATATGTACGCGACTAGCGTGGCTACAGTAAGAAAAGGACTGTTTTTTTGCGACATGGCTCTGTCATCACTTAGTGAAATATCAAGCCCTTCGTCCTGTAAGCTTTCTTCAATATCAATGAGTAGCCCCACCAAATCCATTGAGTCCAAATGACCTTGAACACCGTAAAGAGAGGTATCCTGTTTTAGTGGAATTTGCCTATCGCTTTCGCGAACTTGGTTAATCATATCTAAAGCGTCAAACACAATTTGACGTATTTCCGTGTTCGTCATACACATAATCCTTTTAAATATAGGCGGGGTAAGTATTTTTATTAGATAACGACAGTACGACTGAGCACGTTAATGTAGCTTTTTTTAGTTTTGAATGAGTGTGCGACCTGTCCAATATCTAAACAATTAGCACAAAAATTGTCTATTGGGTATTTTTTTTACTCGTTAAACGGTTTAATACACATGTCACACATACGTTTAAAAGGGGCATCAAAGATGGATTGCCTTAACCCCGTATTGCGTTAACATGGAAGCACTAGCGCTGCTATTGAGTTCAGGCTAATAGACAGTACGTTACCGAATAAGAAGAGAAAAAATTTCTATGCAAGTTAACAAGGACGCTCCGTTATCACTTCCCCTTTCATGCAATGGTGATGCACCTGGCTTGCAAAGTTCACGGCTGAAACGCTGTGGCGTGCCCTTTCCTCAGGGGCGGTTTCGTTCAATATCAGAACTGACACTGGCCTCAACCACCGCAGATTACTATTGTCACCCTACTGCCCGCTGGCCCGATGGCAGTATTAAGTGGCTCGAACTAGGCATTATTGAAGCGTCTGCCCACGCAAAAGACTATACGCTTTCGAGTTCATCGCCCTCAGCGGAGCAGTCCTACGAAGATGATAGCCATATTCAACTACATGAATGTGCTGGCTATTTAATTGTAGAAAACGCAAAGCAATCAATAAAGCTTAACAAACGTTCTCTAACTGCACCTGTGCCGGATACCCAAAATAGTCCCAGCGAGATGACACTTATAACGCAATCGGGGCTGAGCCTAAATGCGAAAATACATCATTTCGCGCATCGCTTTTATCGCCACCCGAAAAGTGGGAAGAACAAATCTTTACAGATTAGCATGTATGGCGAATTTGAAGCCCCAGCAAATCAACCAAGATTACAATTTGAGGCAAGCTATCGTTTCTACGCTGGGATATCTGCAGTATCGTTAGACGTAACTATTCATAACCCTGCACCAGCCACTCATGAGAATGGGATCTGGGATCTCGGCGATTCAGGGTCATATTATTTTAAAAGCCTTGCGTTAAAGGTGGCGACGAAACCACCGCTACACGGGAATTATTATCTTTCCCCGCTCGAAGAAGCGCGCAGTTTGCCTGTACCTGAATTAGCGATTACCCAACATTCCAGCGGGGGTGAAAACTGGCAAAGCCCAGTACATGTAAATAAGGATAATCAGGTACCTCTTACGCGTAAAGGCTACTCTGTTACTGCGGGGAATGCCGCAATCGAGCAAGGAATGCGCTGCCAGCCCGCGATAGAATTAATGACAGAAACGGGCGGGATTGCAGTAGAAATTGAAACGTTTTGGCAAAACTTCCCGAACGCATTAGCTGCCGATAAAGAAGGGTTAACCCTTGCGCTATTCCCCGAACAGCCTGACATAATGTATGAGCTGCAAGGTGGGGAGAAAAAAAACCACACCATGTGGTTCTCAGACTCACTCGATAGTTTGCGCTTTTGTAATCACGTCACTCAGCTATCTATACCAAGTAAATGGGTAGATGAATGTAACGTTATAGCCCATTATAGTCACGCCCTCCCTGATGCTAAAATGCAGGCGTTAATTAATCAGTGTATCGAAGGCGAAAGTGCATTCGTACAAAAACGCGAGCAGGTAGATGAATATGGCTGGCGTAATTTTGGCGATATCTACGCTGATCATGAAACCGCCTCTCACGATGGCGATGATATTTTTGTTAGCCACTATAACAACCAATACGATCCCTTATATGGCATGCTGAGACAGCACCTCGTCAGTGGTAACTATACGTGGTTCACCCTTGCCGATGAACTCGCCAAACATGTTATTGATATCGATATTTATCATACTGAACACGATAAACCAGAATATAACGGTGGGCTTTTTTGGCATACAGACCATTACCTTCAAGCCTATACCAGTACGCATCGCGCATATTCTAAGCACCAAAAGCAAGGTGCGTATATGGATCATGCAGGGGGCGGAGGCCCAGGGGGGCAACATTGTTACACCGCTGGCTTGATGTTGCACTACTTTATGACCGGAAACGAAAGGTCTAAAGCTGCAGTATTACAACTAACTCAGTGGGTGAGTAATTTTTATGAGGGGTCAAACACCTGTTTAGAGCTTCTAGTGGCAATAAAAAACCGTAAAGTACGCGGCTTAAAAGATGCCTTTAGCGAACAGTATCCGCTAGACAGAGGTACTGCAAACTACATTAATGCGTTGCTAGACTGCTATGAACTTACGCTAGATCTTAGTTATTTAACCCGGGCTGAATACGTCATTAGTCATACCGTGCACCCCAATGATGATGTAGCCGCTCGCGAGTTAGGCGACATTGAAAACAACTGGTTTTATACTGTTTTTTTGCAATCGGTAACACGCTACTTATTTGTTAAAGAGCAGCACAGAACCAAAGATGATAGTTTTTACTACGCACGGGATGCATTACTCCACTACGCTCAGTGGATGGTGAAAAATGAGCAGTTATATTTAACCACCCCAGACATTCTCGAGTACCCTAACGACACTTGGACCGCCCAGGATTTACGTAAGGTAAATGTACTGCTCATGGCGAACTACTATGCCAACAAACAATACCCCGAAATGGAAAACAAAGCCTTTGACCTTTACCATGCGCTTATCGATAAGCTAACCCATTCTAGCGAAAAGCATTATGCGCGGATCTTAGCGCTTATCCTTCAAAATTGTGGCGTGGTTGAGTTTTACCAGCACTCCCTGTCAAACACTAACTATGCGCCAATACGCCCAACGTGGAAACCTGCAGCCTATCAGGGTAACCGTGTCTTATATGCGGTAACAGCGGTAGCCCGCCGTTTTGTTAACTTCTCTTTTAAAAGAGAGCGACAATGGTTGTCTCATCGTTTATCAAACTCAGATTCCACATCACAGGTCCCCCATAATAATGAGAACAAGCCACCGGTTATTTTTGTTTTTTCCATTGATACTGAGGAAGAGTGGAGCTGGGAAGAAGGCTTTCCCGAGCGAGATTTTGAGCTAACAAACATAAAGAAAATACCGCAGTTGCAACAGCTTTTCCACCAACTAGGCATTCGCCCAACCTACTTAGTTGATTATGCTGTGGCCGACGATGAAGCCTCTGTGGCCACCCTGAAACCCTATATTGACGAAGGTGCATGTGAAATGGGCGCGCATTTGCACCCTTGGTGCAACCCACCTTATTTTGGCCCTACTGACGATAAAGGGTCTCACGTTGTTAATCTGCCCGAAACACAAGTAAAACAGAAGCTAGATGCTTTACTAGAGAAGTTACAACAACAGTTTCATGTTGCCCCAAATTCATTTAGAACTGGGCGATGGGGCATAGACGAGAAGACGTTAAAGTTACTGGCTGCTCGCGGCATTACCGTAGACTCCAGTGTTTATCCCTACTATAAAACAAAATACTTTGATTGTTATGGGGGGCCCTTGTTGCCTTACTGGCCTGCCTATAAAGACCCATTGGCACAAAGCGACCAACGAGATATCTTCGAGTTACCCGTTACCGTTGGCTTTAATCGAAAAAACTTTGCGATGGCTAATCGTATCCACCAATTATTGTGTGCCTACCCCCTTAGGTGGTTACGTTCTGTAGGGGTTGCCTGGCACACTCGGGTGTTGCGTAAAATATACTTGTGTCCTGAATTAAGTAAACCTGAGGACATGAAAACTTTAGTTAAACGTGCGCTTGATAATGACTACCCAATTTTGCATATGTTTATGCACAGCTCTAGCTTAGTTGATAACGAAAACAGTTTCGTGGCACAAGAAAACGCATTCAATGCCATTGCTGGGTCAATAAAAGAGGTGGTGGAGTACATATCATCTGAAAGAAAGGTACGCTTTTGTACGGTGAGTGAAGCAGCTACGCTCCTTCAAACAAACCAAAAAAAGCCCCCTCATCATTAGGCTAAGCATACTAGGCATTAGGTACACGCAAAAACCAAAGGATGTGAGGGTGTGGTAGTCGACAAAAGGCCTTCTAGCTAAGGTGTTGCTTAAAGAACGCCAAGGTTCTCTGCCATGCTAACTCAGCATCTTTGGGGCTGTAACGGCTAGTGGAGTCGTTGTGAAAGCCATGCTGCGCTTTGCCATAAACGTGAGCTTGGTATGTGGCTTTATTGGCTTTTAGTACCTTCTCATACTCAGGCCACGTTGCATTCACACGCTTGTCGTTTTCTGCAAAATGTAGCAACAGTGGCCCTTTTACTTGCTCTTGCAACCCTTCGCTTGCCGGCGTTCCATAAAATGGCACCGCTGCGTCGATAAGCGTTGGCAAACTGGCCGCTAAAAAGTTGCTAATATAGCCGCCGAAACAAAACCCAACCACGCCGAGTTTGTCTGTGGTTTTATCATGCTTATCAAGCCACCTGGCAGCAGCAACGAAATCTTGCTCAATCTTCTCCCGATCAAGGCTTTTTTGCATTGCTCTACCCTCATCGTCGTTACCAGGGTACCCCCCTAATGGAGACAATGCATCCGGTGCAAATGCAACAAACCCCTCCATCGCAAGCCTTCTTGCAACGTCTTTAATATAAGGGTTTAGCCCTCTATTTTCATGCACAACCAATACAGCTGGCGCTGTTTCCTTTTCACTTAGTTGCGTAGGTACTACTAGATATCCACTACCGGTGCCATGGCCTTTAGGTGAGGGAAATTCTTCGTAGGTGGCCTTTATCGCCGGGTCATTAAACGAAACCTGCTCAGCTTTTGCATAGTCAGGTATTAAAGCACTGCCAATAACCCCCACCGATAATCCTGCCACTGACAAAGAAGCCAAACGGCTTAAAAACGTACGGCGGTCAATATCTCCATGCGCGTATTCGTCGTACCAATCAAACGCTTCTTGCGGAATAGAAATAGTCGTTGTATTTGTTTCCTTCGCTGATGTTGCCATTGTGACACCCTATATTGAGATAAAGACCTTTATCATACTAGTACATAAATGTTGTTTTATTTATTAAGCTCAACCACCAAATAACGCACTTTACCGTTTACGGGCTGCGGTAAGAAAAAGACCCCATCAAACGTGAAATATTGAATACCATTAATATTGACGGGTTGGGCGCGGCTCGGTAAATCGGTATAAAACTGCCCTGAAACGTACTTAGTATTGCGCTTCCCACTAGGAATTTTTGGTTCATCCACGACGATATATTGGCCACCTGAACGATAGTAATACACCCCCTGCTCCACGTAATAAGTGTCACCATTGATGATAATAGTATCTGGGTGGGGACCCAATGCAGCGACGGTAATCCCTAAAGGCGGCTTTACAACATGAAACCTGCCGTCTATTTTCCGGTAATAAACGCCCTTGTGGTAGTGATAGGTAACACCGTGAAAATGAATATCCTTGGCATTATCCGGGATACGTAGGGGGGTGTGATCTATTTTATATCGCGGGTGAGTGAGTACGTTTGTAATAAGCGCACCTATACCTATACCCACGGCAACCGCACCGGCTCTTCCTCCAACATTGGCTCCTGCGTGTACATGTCCGCGGCCCCCTCCATGAGAATGAGCACACCCGGCAATAAGCGTAGCTGCAACTGCTGTTACTATGAAAAATCGAAAGCGCATTATAAATTTCCTCATACCTTTTGTATTACACAAGCAAAGCGACCCTACTTGGTATTACTATGAGTGCGGTATAAGGCAAAGATTCGTCAAGGTAGAGCCAATGTTTGTATAGAAGAGGTAAAATTCTCCCCCTCTTTAAGCGACTTTCCCTTTTGCATTCGCCTCTTTTTTCAGTTGCCTACTTAATCGTAGGTGTGGTGTCGGGTAACGCTAAAGCGGTTTAATATGTGGTGCATTACGTACACGGCGCACAGGCTTACTAGTATTGCTACTGCTACCGAACTGAAACGATACAAAGCGCTGTAGATTACGTCTTGATTGGGCGCTAAAGAGTTACCAAACAAAATGCCAAAGGTAGTAAGCACGCCAAAGCCTACCCCAGGTACGCCACCACCTAAAATATGATAGCGGCTAAAAATGAATGATAGCAGCCACAATATCATCACCGAAAAAAGCAGGAAGTTACTGTGGTTATACAACAATAGCTGGGCAAGTAACGCCACATTGCAACCTATTAAGGTGCCTATCGCCCGCTGCCATCCGGCTACCCCAGCGGCTTTCCAACATAGAGAAAACAAAATTAAAACTGAGGCTGCTTGGGCTGAAATTGAGTCTTGTAAATCGAGTACTTGAAAGACCACGAACGAAAGGGTTGCGACGGATGCACAAAGCAATACCTCGTGACGGATACTTTCTGCTGTTTTTGTTGGCATAGCTCGCGGCCGTCTGAGCATTACATCAGGAAATAGTCCGTGCATTAATACCGCTATTGCAATTGACAATAATGTGGCAAAACCGTTACTCACTATCAGTGGGTAGATACTACTTTCTCCGCTAACATAGCTAGAAAAATGTAACTGTATTGATAGCCCTACCGCCCCCATTGCACCAAATAAAAAACCGCTACCACTGCTCATTTGGTAAAACAGAATACAAAATGATAGGAACACTACTATGGTCATAACTATCGGTAAATGTGAAAGTAGTCCTTGAAAGATAAGGACAACAAATGCACTGTACCCGGCACTTGCGATAAATTGCCTAATAACCCCTCGGTTTATCACAGGTACTAACCCTAGTAACAACATGGGATACACGGTAAAAAATATCCCATATGGCCAATTCATTAGTTTGCTAATAGTGAAACCCAGGGTACATCCGCCGGCAATTCGCAACGCTTGGCGAAGACCATTCTTATCTAAATGAGGCCCCTTGCTTGCGGCCTCTGTAGTTCCGTTATTAATAGTAACTCCGTTAATAAATGTAGTGTAAATAGCTTATAACGTTTATTTGGGCCGTAGCCAGCCACTGCCCCACGGTTGATTCTGGCAGAAGTTGCACCGTGGCACGGGCCCCGCTGGGCATGGTTGTAAGCACATTTGCCGCCTGTGACATGGTCAGGTGAATACGTTGACGTTGTGCATCACGCACCCAACGATTGCTCGTTTCCGTTGCCGACAATGTACCATTTGCATTTAGCTGTCCCGCGCTTACACCCGCTTCATAAGATTCGATCTGCGCGCTGAATGTTTCACCTGGGCGACTGTCAAAAACTACCACCGCCTTACTTCCCTCGTGCGTATGTAATAACGACTTTTCCCTAAAATCTGCGACAAGGTCTCCATCAGATGCGACCACAGCTAGCAAAGGCGTTCCCTTTGCTGCATAAGCGCCTTCTTGCAATTGCAAATTAGCAACCACGCCATCACGCAATGCGCGTACTTGGGTATAGGACAAATTAAGTTTGGCTTGTGAAAGTTGGTTCGCTGCATGACGCACAGCCAAATTTTGCTCTCCCTGCTCTCCCCTCGCTAACACCACCTCTGCATGTTGGGCTTTAAGCGAAGATACCGCTGCTACACTCGCTGAATAATTAGCATTTATGGTTTCAAGCTCTTGCTCAGATATTGACCCTTGTTGAAAAAGCGATTCGCCGCGGGTTTTAAGTAATTTTTGCTCATGCAATTTTGCCTCTGCCGCCTTAATCTGTGCATTAAGCGACATGATCTGGGTATCAAGACGCTGATTTTGTAAACGAGCATCATCTAACGCAAGTTGTGCTTGTTCCAAAGCAATCTTGTAAGGTTGTCTATCTAATTCAAATAGCACGTCCCCGGCTTCTACCGCTTGGTTGTTCTTAACAAACACCTTCGTAACCCTGCCGCTTATCTGTGGTGCCATCTGTACCACAGGATGATAAATACGTGACTGCGGTGTAACCGGCATATAAATGTCGGCAAGTAGGTAATAAATAAAGACTAAAATAAACCCATAGAGTGAAAAGCGAACATAGCGTGAAAACGTTTGATCAGGTGTCATACTAAGCTCTCCCCGCCTCTATACAGGCAAGCGCATTTTTCTCTAGTTGCACCAGCGCATGTGCTACTTCGTTTAGCTGTTGGTGGGTAAGCGTTTTATATAGCTGTTGTTTAATATCTGTCAGTTTCTGCTGTAACGACTCAAGTACCTGGCGGCCTTGTTCGGTAAAGTACAGTTTTTTGCTACGTTTATCGTTTTTATCCACCTGGCGGGAAATTAATTGCTGCTCTTCAAGTTGCTTTATCGTTCGGGTTAATGAGGGCATTTCAATTCCCAAACTGGTGGCCAACGCCAGTTGTGTTACCCCCTCTCCCAACGTATCGATATGCACTAGCGCAGTCCATCTAGATTGGGTTAGCCCTAGTGGCTCCACCGCTACGGTTACAGCGTCGCGACAAAGGCGATGCACTCTTCCCATACTACCAACGATACTAAGATCCAATGTTTCGTGAAACTGTTGATGCGACATACTATCCCCCCTTACTTAGCTTGCTAACCATATTAACATTAATTAGCAGGCTAAGTAAATAACAGAGAAATGAGTAAGGGAAGCGGAGACTGAACCTAGCAGTTGCACGATGAGATAGGCGTAAATAGGCGCATGATATAGGGGCAATGGTTGGTGCTAATCGAATGTGACAACAAGGTGGACTAAACGAAAGTATAGAAATTACATATAAATTCGATATTCGGCAGTAAAGATCTAGACTAAATGCGTTATTTAGTTGAACTGCTGGTCGGATAAGCTAATATCAATCACATGTTTATCCCTTACGCTTTGTAGTTTAAAGAATTACACCATTGAAGCATTTTGCCCTGCCCCGTATAATTTTCATTGCATTCGTGTTCATGCATACGCAGTCCTATGGTGTTTCATTTTTACAACCACCCCAATATAAATATCTCCAGAGCGCTCAAACTGAAGGAACTTCTTCGGTGGAGGCTATTCTTGCAGTGGCAGACGAACATTACCGTTTAAAGGCCTATCAACAGGCTGCGCAGAAATACCTTAGTGCTGCGATGCTACTAGAAACGCACGACGACCTCTCGTCGAAGAAACGCTTAGGGATAACCTATACCGATATCGCTCAGTCTTTAAAGCGGCTAAAGCGTAGAGAAGAAACGGCTGACTACTACCGAAAAGCCCTTGCAGTTTTTACAGAAATCGACAACAAAAAGTATATGGCCCGCACCCTAAACACCTTGGCCGAAGCTGAGCGCTATTTGGGGAATTTTGAGACCGCACTCAACCACGCTACACAGAGTTTAAAAATTCACAGTCAAATAGATGACCCTGAAGGCGAAGCGAAAGCTCACATGGGAGCTGCTATTATTTATCGTTACATTGAACGCTACCAAGCGTCTTTAGCGCATGCAAGAAGTGCATTTGTGTACTTTTCCAATGTTAACGATGCAAGCGGCATAGCAAAAACTTCGAACGAAATTGGCCATATCTATATTCGCCTTGGACAGTTTGATTTAGCCCGTTCCTTTTTTAGCAATACAATTAAATTACCCCGAAGCAAGGTGCAAGCAAGAACCTTGGCAACGGCCCTTCGGGAAACAGCTGTTATCGATTTGAATACAGGCAACTATGAGGCTGCCGCTCGTCTTGCTGAACAAGCGTTGGCGATTTATAAAGACGAAAAAGAAATAGAAAAACAATCGCATACCACCCGCATTATTGGCGATATTTACCGCGCCAAAGACAATGTGTCTAGCGCCATTGGTTATTACCGACAATCCCTTTCTTTAGCCCAACAGGTGAAAAGTGATAAACAGAAAATAGACGCCCTTATCCCACTCGGAGAAGCGCTCTTAACGAGCGATTTACCGCAAGCACTTTTAGTACTTAGCGATGCGTTAGCACTGGCGGAAAAAACGGATAGCGATGAATATCAGTTACGCGCTATCGCGCTGCTTAGAAAAGGGGAGAAATTAAGCGGGAATATAAGCCGCTCCCTTGATTACGCCGAACAGGAGTTGGAACTCTCTGAAACGATCCACAATCAGGAAAGCGCCAAGCAACTCGCCATTGCGCGTGCGGCTCTTCATTCCTATAAGTTAGAACTAGAACTAGAGGGGTTACGAAAACGTACCGAACTCGACAGGCTTGCTCTGGAAAAGAAGAACAATGAAATTGCTATCGCGCGCAGTAAACAACAAATATCAGAACTAGAGCTTAGTAAAAGTCGCTATGCCAAGTTTACCCTGTCATTACTGCTAACGCTTTGCACTATTGCCGCGTTGTTTATTTTCCGACGTTTCATGCTTTCAAAGCAGCGAAATAAAGAACTCGATTATTTAGCCTCTCACGACCCTCTTACCAATTGTTACAATCGTCGTTTTCTTTTTGAGTCGCTTAACCGCGTATTTAATAGCCCGCCTGTGCCCAACAACCTAAGCTTTATAATGCTAGACATTGATCATTTTAAAACGATTAATGACACTTACGGCCATAGTGCCGGCGATCGGGTATTACAAGGGGTAGCAAAAATACTGTTAGATAACGTAGAGGAAAATGCTATTGTGGCGCGCTTTGGCGGTGAGGAATTCTGTATTGTGCTCCCTAACACAAACTTAGATAATGCCACTACAATCGCTGAAGATATTCGTCGCGATGTAGAAGGTTATGTTCTTGATAGTATTACTTTAACCTGTAGTATTGGTATAACCTCTACTGCCGGCAACGCAACCACTGTGTCTGAGCTTATCGATCAAGCAGATATGGCATTGTTCGACGCGAAATCAGAAGGTAGGAACAAAGTAACAGTATGGCGAGATAATGAACAGTTTAAAGGGGCCCGTACGGCCCCCTAAAATTAATCTGTTGGCATCACATAAACTTCTCGAATACAGGCCGTTTTACTGCTCGACAAAGCAAACAACACGCTCTCAGCAATGTCTTTTGGAGACAGCTTATCCTCTTTAGGTTCGTCGAAAAATGGTGTGTTAACCATACCTGGGCAGATCGTTGTACACTTTCCCCCCCACTCGCGCATTTCTTCCGCAAGGTTTAAACCAAAGCCATAAGCAAACCATTTACTCGCACCGTAAACGGAGCCCTTAATCGTCTTTCGACCTGCCGCCGAGCTGGTAAGAAGAAAGTGGCCTTTACCCGCTTTAAGAAACGGTAACGCCACTTTCGCGGTGTAAAGCAAGCCGTTTATATTGGCGCCCAACATGGTAGACCATTCGTCTACATCACCGTTTTCAATACCGGCTGCGCTCGCACCTGTGCCCGCATTTGCGAATACGGCGTCAATAACCTCATAATGCCGATGAATGCTTTCAAATGCCTGATTTAACGCATCAAAGTTACTAACATCAGCGGTTACCGCAAACGCGTTATCTTCTCCGAGCTCATCTACAAGCGCGGTTAGTTTGTCATCACTTCGGGCAATAAGCGCTACTTTATCGCCATTATTCACCAGGGCTTTAGCAGTAGCTTCGCCTATTCCGCTAGAAGCGCCGGTTATTACTACTACTTTACCCTCTGCCGATTGCTGTGAGGTCATAAAAACTCCTTCGTTATCCCTAATGCTAGGCAACTAGCTCACTAATTTTTTCAACGAATGCTGGGATATCGTCGGGATTTCGGCTTGTTACAAGCTTACCGTCTTGCACCACTTCTGCATCTTTCCATGTAGCGCCAGCATTCTTTAAATCAGTTTTAATGCTAGGGAAAGAAGTAAGTGTATTATTTTCTGCTAACCCCGATTCCACTAATAGCCAAGGGCCATGACAAATAGCGCCTATTACCTTTATTCTATCTTCTGCGTGGGCATTACTGATGAATTCAACTGCCTGCTTATTAGTACGTAAAATATCTGGGTTTATTTGGCCACCCGGCAGTACTAAGGCGTCATAATCACTTGGATTAGCTTGTGAAACTTGGGTGTCTACCTTTACTTTTTCTCCCCAATTATCTTCATCCCAGCCTGTAATCTCACTTTGATCATCTACGGAAATCACATCTACAATAGCGCCTTGTGCAATGAGCATTTCTTTAGGTTTCAATAATTCAATTTGCTCAAACCCATTGGTTGCTAACATAGCCACTGTTTTACCTTGTAAGTTTTGCGAATTGTTCATCACTTCTAATCTCCTCTTTTCACTACAGATTTCGACAACGACATGGCCAGGTACGCAACAAAGTAAGCATTTCACCTCAGGCTAGAGAACAGTGAAGCAAGTGTTTTCTAAATACACGCTACATGGCTTCGCTATCTAGTCGCCCTTTATTGGCGTGTTCGCTGTTGCAAGTTGTGCACATTCAATGGTTTGCGTACCCTTCGTATAGTGAATAGCTGCAATAACTAAACCATCGAAAAAAAAGCTTTAACCATATGATAAATAGTAAGAAAAGAGTGACACGCCAGAATTAGCAGCACGAAGGGTAAGCCAATTTTTTCAGTTAACCTGAAGGTTTTACACATCTCCCGATCTTTATTCTGTCTTTACATTCGCAGCCTAGATACTCCCGTTGTATTTATCTACTATTTGCCAAAAGTAATTTCTTCTCAACGTTACGGGCTTTTAAGGATACTAAAATGTGGAACCTGCGGTGTATATGCTTCGTTGCAGCGCTACTTCTATCGTGGACCGCTAATGCGCATCATGGTAGCAGTGGCCAATTCGACACGCGCGCTAGCGTGGAGTTGAGCGGAAAAATTACCCGAGTTCGCCTGGTAAATCCTCATGCTTATGTTTATTTTGACAGCACGAATGAACGCGGGGATGTGGTTAATATGCGCTGCGAGTTGCAATCAGGCTCGCTTCTTAAACGTCGCGGTTGGACCAAAGAACTTTTTGAAACCGGAAGCCATATTGTCATCAAAGGATCGCCGGATCGCACCGACCCTACCACCTGTTATATGCAAGAAATCACCTTTGAGAATGGGGTTTCCGCCCATCGAGATAGCGAGTTTGATGAAAATGGCACTCTCATTCATTCTCACCAACACGATGAAGATATAAAAAAGGAACGCGCAGAACGCGCGGTAATTCGTGAAGACGGCGCGCCAAATCTTGCGGGTAACTGGGTAATGATACGTAAAAAGGGGCAACGGCCCGGCGGTGGTGGCGGCAGAGCCTTGCTTACCGAAGCAGGTAAGTTAGCCGTAAAAGACGCAACGGCGGCGCAAAACCCTCGCTACCAGTGTAAGCCCACCAATATCATTATGGATTGGTGGTTCGATTTAATGGTAAATAAAATCGAGCAAACAGATACAAAAATTACCCTAACGTATGGCTTTATGAGTCTAAAGCGGACAATTTACCTTGATGGCACCCCCATGCCCACCGACTACCAGCCTAATAGAGCTGGCTTCTCAACGGGCGAATGGCAGGGCAACACCTTGGTAGTTACAACAACAGGCTTCGATGAAGGCTGGATAATGGCCCCAATAGACGGAAATCCCGGCGGCATGCCACAGCGCGGGAAAGATAACAACGATAACCGGCCTCCGCCTCCATCTGACCTACCCCCATCCGACCTGTCCGAACGGACGGCACCGCCAAAAAATGGGAGACCAGGGCCTCCCTCTCCAGCAAAAAATAGCTCGCAGTTAACTATAGTTGAACGCTTTACCTTAAGTGATGACGGTACTGTATTAACACGGGAGTATACAATACGCGACCCCTTATACCTTGAAGCGCCGATGACAGGGAGCGATCAGGTTACACTTACACAAGCAGGTTACCAGCCCTACGAATGCGAAGATTTAACCGCTGAAAGAGGCTCGGATAGCTTAGGTGGTTTAGGTGTAACGAAACAATCAACTGCTTCCCCTCGAGCTTCATCGTCTACTCTGCTTATTACGCTAGAAGATTCGTGGCTCGGCACTATGGTTGCTAGCACGCAGTGGGGTTACCCTATCGTGCTTTCACTACACGCTATCGGTATGGCGACCATGGTAGGTATTGCACTGATGATATGCATTCGCGTAGTGGGGTTCGCACCTAGCATACCGCTCAATGCTATGACCCCCTACTGGCACGTGGCGCTCATCGGCTTTGTTATTAACTTGTTTTCCGGTACCGCACTATTTTTAGGCAACGCCGTGGAATTATACTATAACTGGGCGTTTCGCATTAAGTTGCTCTTGGTAGTGATAGGCTTAATTATTACCTGGCAACTGGTTCGCTCATGCACAAAGCAAACAAACGATAACGGCGATGGCCTACGACCATTAGCGCTTTTAGCATTATTGAGCTGGATAGGCGCTATTGTAGCGGGCCGACTTATTGGCTATATGGGGTGAGGAGTATAAGCCTATGAATTCACTGCTTTGTTGGGCAATAGATACGCTTTCTACTAGCGCCATGAACCACGTAGTTATGGATAACGCGGTGGTATTCCCCGCCCTTGAAATGGCCCACTTTGTGGGGCTTAGCGTACTGTTTGGCTCACTAATGGTGGTTGATCTGCGTATTATTGGATTTGCCAAGCACCTCCCCCTAGATAAGGTCTCATTTTTTTTGCGCTTTGCGGTTATTGGTTTTGTTATAAATTTTATCTCAGGGGCGCTGTTTGTTATTGGCGATCCTGGACGCTATCTTGTCAACATCGCGTTTTGGTTGAAGATGTTTACCATTGGACTGGCAGGCCTTAACACCGTGTTTTTTATACTCCACGTAAAACCTAAACTTTACCGCTCTTTTGCCGGCCAACAGTTAACGAACCGTGCGCGTTTAGTGGCGTGGCTCTCGCTGATACTGTGGCTGATAGTTATTGTTTTAGGGCGCTTTATTCCATATTTAGAAACACCTTAACTGGTTTAAACAATGCGTTGAAATAACACCGGATGAGGGCCTTTCGCTCTCACTTAGTTTTGCTTCATAAGTAAACCGACTTTGCCACTGCACAGTACCAACCGTATCGGGCAACAAAGATTGACGTATATACATGAGTACACAGCACGTAAATAAAGCAAAGTCGGTTCTTGAGCTACCCACTAAAAGTTGGTGGCCTATTGCTAAACGCATAGTCTCAAATATGCAAAGTCATAATGTACCGCTTATCGCTGCGGGGGTCGCCTTTTACTGCTTGTTAGCAATATTTCCCTTACTCGGTGCTACAATTTCTTTATACGGTTTATTGGTATCGCCAGAAGAGCTACAAAACCATATGGCGTTATTGGTCAATGTTGTTCCAAGTGATAGCAGCTATATCATAGAAGAACAATTGAAGAACCTAACTGAGAAGTCGAGTTCAACCTTGGGCTGGGGATTTCTTCTTACCTTGGTGCTATCGTTATGGAGTAGTAGCAAAGGCGCCAATGCGTTAATAACTGCCTGCAATATTACCTACTGTGAATTCGAGGGACGAAGCTTCTTTGCCGGCATTCTTGCGCGAATTGTTTGTACAATTAGTATGATAGCGACGGTTATTGTGGCGCTATCATGTATTACCTTTTTTCCCAAAATAATAAGCTGGTTGGCCGGGGACTTACTCACTAGCAAGCAAGCGGCGTGGATAACGTGGCCTGTTATGTTGCTACTGTTTAATTTTAGTCTATCTGCGCTTTATCGGTACGCGCCTCATCGTCGCTCTGCGCAGTGGCGCTGGGTAACCCCAGGTTCAATCTTTGCTACCTTAATGTGGGTAGCTGCCTCATACGCTTTTTCTATTTACCTAAGTGAATTCGCCACTTATAACAAAACCTATGGCTCGGTAGGTGGCATCATTATTTTGCTTATGTGGTTATACCTAAGCGCCTATATCATCCTCATTGGCGCTGAGGTAAACTCGGCTGTAGAGCTTCAAACCACCGCCGACAGTACGGTAGGTGACGACAAACCCATGGGGCAACGCGACGCTGTGGTAGCTGACAATACCCCAGAAGATCTGCAGCATAAGTAACCCTGCATTAAACCGAAAGCGGGCATGCCCCATTGCGCTTAGCCCGCGCTAAACGCGGTAGAAACACTACTTTGCCTTTACGCGCGGTAGAAATGGCGAAAAAAGCATTACTATCGTTTCGTAACAATAGTATCGAAAGTGCTGTAACGCGCCTTATAAAAACCTTCCCCCATCAGTAACTTTTATAAATGCCCGCGGCTTATCGTGCTAGAATTTTTATATCTCAGCTTACTTTACGTTTTGTTTTATAAGGGAATACCATTGGCTGCTTTTTTCTCTCATGTGTTGCGCTCGCCAGTCATGCTTATGTGTGTGTCGATTATTTTATGGATGCTCTACCCGCCGCTCGTTAACTATTTAATCGATCGCTCCAGTACGCTATTTGTCGCGGGGATTTCACACACGCTTGCCGCAGTAGCCACCCTGGTTGTGGTAGTGGCGGTATTTTACCGAAACACACACATAAGGCTCCCCCAGCTGTTAGCGCAATATAAAGCACCCGCATTATATTGGCCCACGCTCGCATCAGGGGTGCTTATTTGTACCAATCATTTGCTCCTTTATGCAGCACTGCAGTCTTCACAAGAGTTTGATGTAATAGCCATTCTCATATTTGAAGCTTGGCCTATTTTATTTTTCTACATTGATAGCACATTAAGAAAGTCCCAGCGCACTACTTCAGCAACAGACTATATCTTTTCAGGGGCCGCGTTTGCCGGATTTGTGGTTTTAATGGCACCAAATATCAGTCTTGCAGACTGGCTACTCTTAGAAAGTCCTATGTTAAATACCATCATGCTTGCAGCACTAGGTGGGCTGGCCATGGCAATAAATTGTTATATGCGGATGAAGTGTATGGACGCATGGAGCAACCTATGTGTGCAGCAAAACCTATCACTTACCCCACTGCGCCGAGCAATTTTAACTGAGACCGGTGTACGGTGCGTGGCGGCTCCGCTGATATTAGGAACGCTCTTCTTTTTTGGCCAATTGGACAATCAGTTTACCAACCTTGATTACGTTATTATTGCCTTTGTGGGCGTGGCTATCTTAGCGCTAGGAAGCTTACTGTACGACTTATCAGTGTACTCAGCCGATAATGCATCGATTAGTGTTTTTTGGTACTTTATGCCTGTGGGTGCGGTAATTATTTTAGCCACCATGCAGGGACGGATCTTAAATCAGTACGAAGCGGTGGCTTCTGTATTGATTGTTTCGGCCAACATATTTTTGGGCTTGAAGTTTCCGCTGCGCTCCTCACTTTTGGTGCTTTTTACCTCTGTATGTTTAATTGGTATTTGGCTTATCTTTGCACCTACCTACCCCATAGACTCCTATTACGATTTACTGGCTGTTTCTACGGTTTTCTTTGTTTTGTTAGCCACCTTTGCGTTAGAACGCACCACCTCGCTTAACCGCGAAAGAGAACGCCTGTTAGGTGAATTTAACGAATCAGTGATGCGTTTACCGAAAGCGTTTTCAAATTCAGCGCTTCCTTTACAAACCTATCAGCAACTTATTCACGGTTATATCACTAAACATCTATTTACATTTTTACGGGCATTTCAATCGATAGAAGAAATGCGCCGTGTACAAAATGAAATTCAAACCATAAAGCACACCTTATTAACGCACGTAGAGGGCGATGCCTCAGTAAGAGAGCGGCTACTGAGCACCTTTAATGTAGGTGAAAAGATAATGACAATGGAGAGCGATAGAATTCCACCAGAGGAATTTGTTATTTTAATATTATTGGGAGCGACGAATGTATTTTTCTCCCTTATATTTCGCCCCGATAGCTTCTCAGCAGCGTTGTTCTCTCTTATCGTGGCAACCTCGGTTATTTTCCTTATTCTTCTTATCAATGAACGGGACAAATACACCCAAGTGAGACACGATCACGGTTTGGTGTGCCGCGATATGCTAATTTATGCGAATGCATTTAATAGCGAGCAAACTGCAGCGAGCAATAGTCACACCGTGGACGCTGTCGAGCATACATTATCGTCTAAATCTTCAGGCCCAGACTCCGTTGTGAAAAGCTATTGGGTTTTTGGTGTATTTACCTTTTTATTCTTTGGTTTCGGGTATGCGCTTCTTTATGAAACGATAAACGATGTTAGGGCCGATGAATCCTCTCCCATAGTTTCAAACCGCAACATGAATAACGCCCATGTAAATATTGCTCTACTTGACTGGCCGGCCGCGCAAATTAAGGCGCATATATTGAGCGATATTATAAATACACATACAGAAACCCAAGCCCATCTGATAGCAATACCACATAAACAAGCTTTTGAAGAAATAGGCAAAAGTAACGGCGGTATCGACGTACACCCGGATATATGGGTTGCCAACAATGCACCTCTAATTAGAAAGTTTGTTCGTGCTTACAAAACCATGGCGTTAAGCCAAACATCAACCTACGGGCAACAAGGGCTGTGTTATACAAATTATCAAGCGGACGGTAAGGTTGCTATGGCCGACTTAGCATCAGCGAAAACGGCCGCAAACTTTGACTTATCAAATAATAACAGAGGCGATATATGGGTGGGGTCGAAAGGCTGGACAGCCTTGGACATCGAAAAACGGCGCCTAAATGCATACGGTTTATCAAAATACTACGACTATCATGTCTTTGATCAGGATCTACTACACAAACTGATTAACCAAAACCATAGAAATCAGCAAGCAAGTTTGTTCTTTTGTTATTACCCCGATGCCTTGTTTAGTAATGACCATGTGAAGTTTATTAGTGAGCCAACCCATGACGAATCACAATGGCAAGCCATTATGCGTGGGCGCAATAGTAGCGACGAACTAGAGGGAACATCGTGGCCGAGAACAGAAATTAAAGTAGGCTATCGCGCCTCGTTGGCATCTTCCCTGCCTACCATCGCGAAGTTGCTTGATCATTATTTTATAGATAATAAAGACTTAGTAAGTATGCTTCAAGAAATTGAAAATGGTGCCAGCGTTGAAGCGGTGTCAGAAACCTGGGTAAATGCCCACAACGATAGGATTATTCAATGGCTTACTGGGTTTGCCCTTTATCAGGATAAAACGGCAAACGACCAATAAGGTGTAGGCTAAAAAGGTCAGTGTCGCATAAGCATAAACGACACTGACCTGCCTACTGTGTTCACATTATGCGTCTTGAAGGTTTACCACATACCTGCCCACTACCTTGCCGTCAAAGAATCTATCAAGATAATCTGGTGTCTCATTCAAGGTAATTTCTTGCCCGTATTGCGCTAGGTTCGGTAGCTTCATATCGGTAGCTACGCGGTGCCAAATATGCTTTTTATCGTCAAGGGGTATATACACAGAATCTACCCCTAACAATGAAATTCCACGGGTGATAAACGGGATAACACTCATTGAAATTTCTGGCGAAGCAGCAAGGCCTACATTAGCCACGGCGCCCCCTGGTTTAAGATGCTTTAATAGCCCTGTTAAATAGTCGCCACCTAGCGTATCAATAGCGTGCGCCCATTTGGGCTTGGCGGCAAGCGCGTCTTTAACCTCAAGCAATGAATCTCTATGTAAAATCTCTGTAGCACCTAATGATTTAAGCTTATCAGACTGTTCGGGCTTACCTGAAAAAGCAATGATTTCATAACCCAGATGTTTAAGCAGCGCTATACTAATACTACCCACACCGCCTGTTGCCCCAGTAACAGCAACCGGACCATCACTCGGTTTTGCTCCCATAGTTTCGAGCTTTTGAATACAAAGTGCTGCGGTAAGGCCGCCAGTGCCATAAGTCATAGCTTCTTTAAGTGTTAAGGTATCTGGACACGCCACCGCCCACTTGGCGGGAATTGAAATGATCTGACCTAAACCCCCGGGGGTGTTCATTCCTAAATCATAACCAAAGACCAGCACTTCATCGCCTGTAGAAAACGTATTCGACTTATCGCTTATTACTACGCCAGCCGCATCAATACCTGGCGTATGGGGGAAATTTTGGCTAATACGTTTATTACCGCTTGCTGACATTGCATCTTTATAATTAAGCGATGAATAATGCACTTCTATTAACAGTTCATTATCCGGTAAATCATCGACACTGCGCGTAACCACGGTTTTGCTAAATGTGTTATCGCTATTCTCTTCTACAAGTAGAGCGTTGAATGTACGGTTGTTACTCATGGCGAACTCCTATCTAGGTATTGATAACCACAGGCGTACGAGCATACAAAAGTGCTCGTAAGATAATTGGACAATAACCACTAATGTTGGGGGTTACTACGCCGTTTCAAGAGAAATAGCACAACCTTTTGCTCCCCCCTTTCATCCCTGCACCTTATCCCACCTCAGTAAAGAGCGTGATACAGGCAATAAAACATCATTGAACATTATTAGCCCTTTGCTTCGTATCAAGGCCAGTTACGTCCGTTTTTTAATATTTCACACAGGTATTCTATATTGAGCCAGTAAGGATATAAGCGTGTTAAACTTAGCAAGGAGTCATAGCCGTGAGCCAGTTAAATCTTGCCTTAGCCACTATTGGAGCCATTGTTCTAACGCTAGGCATGCTAACCCGATACATAGACCGCTCCTACCTATCGATGCCACTTCTCGCCTTTATTTCCGGTATAGTTCTAGGCCCACTTGGCGCAGGTTTTCTAATGCCAGATTTATGGGGAGATAGCCACAAGTTGTTCGAAGAGTGCGCCCGTGTAACGATTGGCATAAGTTTAATGGCCATCGCCTTGCGTATTCCCAGAAACTATCTTTTTAAACATCGCCGATCATTTGTACTGCTGCTTGCTATAGGCATGCCTGCAATGTTTTTGATAAGCAGTTTTTTGGCGCACTGGATACTCGGTGTTCCCCTACTAGTGGCGCTACTCGTTGGCGCTGCAATTTGCCCAACCGACCCTGTTGTAGCGAGCTCTATTGTAACCGGGGGGCTAGCGCGTAAACACTTACCTGAGCGCTTTCGATACGGGCTATCTAGTGAATCGGCTATTAATGATGGTCTCGCCTATCCGTTGGTGCTGTTGCCGGTACTATTGTTGTCTCCCAACGAAAGTAGCCCGTGGGTAACATGGGGAAGCAAGGTTATCGTTTGGGAAATTGGTGGCGCCCTTGCTATAGGGGCGGCGTTGGGCTGGGTTGTAGGCAAAGGGTTACTACTCGCCGAGCGAAAAAACACCCTCGATCATTCCGCCTTTCTCGCCACCACCTTAGCGTTAACGTTACTCACGTTAGGCGTGGCTAAGCTTATTGCTACCGATAGTGTTTTAGCTGTGTTTGCAGCAGGCGTGGTTTTTAGCCAATTAGTCGGCGGCAGTGATCGCGCAAGAGAAGATAAAGTGCAAGAAACAGTAAATTTATTCTTCACTCTTCCTGTATTTATATTCTTAGGTTTAATGCTGCCTGTGGAGCGCTGGTTAGATCTGGGCTGGGGCGGGATAGGCTTCACTCTCGCAGTACTGGCGCTTAGACGTATACCGGTTATTCTGTCCCTCTCTCCTTTTCTCCCGCTGTGGAGCAATTGGAAGTTGGCACTACTGGCTGGCCATTTTGGCCCGATAGGCATCTCGGCCTTGTTCTACGGTATGGTGATAATGGACAAAAGTGGATATGACATTGCGTGGACTGCCGGAAGTATGGTGATTACTGCTTCGCTTATTATTCATGGAACAACAGCCGCGCCCCTAGCTAGGCTTTGGGCGAGGGCTGAAAATCAGTAAAAGACAGCCTGTGTAGAAACTACACTTTGTACGTAAAAATTATATCCCCAAAGGGGATTTCTCATCGGTTGTGAAAACGTATGAGCGACCAAGTGTAATTAGCTCCTGCCACTTACTGGTAGGGCTTATTGAAACGTTTTATTTTCTTACTCGCTTTTTAAAGCCGAACTGACCAATGCCTTGGCATAAATATCGCACACCCTTATTGTCTTTTTCGTTAGGCGTTACTGCTTGATGCCAAAACCTTTTTTCCAACTGGTTTTTTTCTGTTTTTTGGGGAATTTTTGTATCAGGAGTAATGCTACGTAAATTCAACGTATACGGAGGAAAATATGTCTCATGAAAACTACCGTGCCTGCATCGATGCATGTAATCGATGTGCCGATGCCTGCGACCACTGCTCTACAGCATGTTTGCAAGAAGACGATATTGCAAAAATGGCGAAGTGTATAGAGCTAGATATGGACTGCGCAGCCATGTGCCGACTTGCCGCTTCGGCCATGGCAAGGGGCAGCGAATTCGCCCCAAAATTATGTCAGTTGTGCGCAGAGATTTGCCAAGCCTGTGCTAGCGAGTGCCAACAGCACGAGGCTGATCATTGTCAAATTTGCGCAAAAGCCTGTAGCGATTGCGCAGAATTGTGTCGCTCAATGGCCGCGTAACCAATGCTAGGTTGAGTGCGACATGCTGCGGTAACCGCACTCAACTATCGCTTACTGCCATACTATAACCATATGTAAATTAAAAGGAATTTTAAAATGCATTCCTCGTCGAAAGAAACCACGGCCAGTTGGCCGCTACGCATTTATTCAGTCGTAAGCTTGTTGATTGGCGTGTATTTAGCAATAGGAGGAGTGTGGTTAATTGTAGAGGGCGGTTCGCTTTACTACGCCATTGCAGGTGCTAGCTTAATTATCTCAAGTCTCTTTTTATACTTTAAAAAGCGGCTTGGCGTATGGGTTTTCGCCGTTTTATTTTTAGCTACCTTAGGGTGGACTATTTGGGAGTCTGGGCTAGATTATTGGCGGTGGGTACCCCGCATGGGCGTTCCGGTGCTACTTGCTTTTGTACTTGCGCTACTACTGCCAGGTTTTAATTTTTCAAAACGTACTAGCTTCTCATTTGCAGGGGCATTTTTAGTTATCTTTCTCGGCGCCTTTGCTATGGCGTTTGTTCCTTCCAATTGGATCTATAACGCCCCGGCGCCCGCAGTGGGTAGCAGTGAAATACAGCTAGGCGCTAGCAATGGAATTAACAATATCAACCCGAATGACTGGCCAGTCTATGGACGGGACAATAATGCTAGCCGCTTCTCACCAATAACGGATATTACGCCCGAAAACGTTTCTTCGCTAAAACGGGCTTGGGTATATAGGACCAAAGACATCCCCCCTAAACGGTATGGCGCCGAAACTACGCCGATTAAAATTGATGACACCCTGTATTTATGCACAGCTAGAAATCAGTTAGTTGCTTTAAAGGCACACAACGGGGAAGAAATATGGCGCTACGATCCTAAGGTAGCCGATGAAGACATTCCGTATACGGCGGCGTGCCGTGGCGTGGCCTATTATAAAACCCCTGCAAATAGCGATATTAAGCCTCAATCAAGCCCTAGCGACGCCATAACCGCGAGAGCGTGCAATGAACGAATTATTAGTGGCACACTAGATGGGAGAATTATCGCGGTTGATGCCCAGACAGGCAAACCCTGCAACGATTTTGGCAATCAAGGTGAAGTCGATATTAAAAAGAATATGGGAAAAACGCCGAGTGGTTTTGTGGCCATTACCGGTGTTCCCGTAATCGTTCAAGGGGTTATTATTACCGGCCATCAGGTACTCGACGGCCAAAGACGCTACGCTCCTTCTGGGGTAATTAAAGGGTTTGATGCGCAAACTGGCGAACTTTTGTGGGCTTGGGACATGGTAAAACCCTACATTGATAAATTACCCCCAGAGGGCGAAACCTATACCCGAGGCACACCCAATATGTGGACCACTGCCACTGGAGACAATGACCTAGGCCTTGCCTATTTGCCCATGGGAAATTCGTCGGCAGACTATTGGAGTAGCTCGCGAACAGCTGCTGAATTTAAATACGCCACATCGCTGGTTGCCATGGATGTAAATACGGGCAAGCCAGCTTGGTCATTCCAAACGGTGCATAAAGATGTATGGGACTACGATTTAGGCTCGCAAGTCAGTCTTATCGACTACCCCACTGATGCAGGCACAGTACCAGCGCTAGTATTGCCCAGCAAACAAGGTGATATTTACATTTTAAACCGAGAAACCGGCGAACCGTTGACGGGTGTGGAAGAACGTACCGTGCCAGTAGGAGGCGTGGGGCCAGAAAAACGTGCTAATACACAGCCATTCTCAACCTTTCACACGCTACGTAAACCCGATTTAACAGCAAAAGACATGTGGGGCGTAACTCTGTTCGATCAGCTCGCGTGCCGTATTCAGTTCCAAAGTGCCAGTTACGACGGTATATATACGCCACCCACTACTGATCAACATTGGATCCAATACCCAGGATACAATGGTGGGTCCGATTGGGGAAGCGTTGCTATCGACCCTTCACGAGGCGTTATTATTGCTAATTACAACGATATGCCAAACTACAATAGACTTGTTAGCCGTGAAGAAGCAAATGAACGAGGTTGGAAACCACGTGATGAAATAGCGCACGATGAGGGCGGGCCTGAAGGCGCGGGCGATCCACAGCAAGGTACGCCCTACGCGGTAAATGTTAATGCTGGCTGGCGATTAGGATTTACCGGCTTGTTGTGTAAACAGCCCCCTTATGGTGGCATACGTGCTATTAATTTAGCTGACGGTAGTACGCTATGGGACCGCCCCTTGGGCACGGCCCGTAACAATGGCCCTTTTGGTATAGCTTCTGGCCTGCCACTCACCATAGGCACCCCTAACAATGGAGGTAGCGTGGTAACACAAAGCGGCTTAATTTTTATTGCAGCGGCAACCGATAACCTTATTCGCGCTATCAATATCAATACGGGCGAAACCGTTTGGCAAGACGTATTACCCGCTGGCGGGCAAGCCAATCCAATGATGTATCGCGAAAACGGCAAAAGCTACTTAGTCATCGTTGCCGCAGGCCACCACTTTATGGAAACCGAACCCGGTGATTATGTGATTGCCTACGCCTTAGATGACTAGAAATAGCAAACAATAGGGTCAGAGTACTTTTACTTGCACTACCAAGTTAGAGTGCAATAAAGGTAAATAAGCTCTGCCCATTGTTTCAATACAAACTAAAACACCTATATTCACACCAAGACGCGAGAATCACCATTACTTCTGCTGATGAATAGGGAGTACCATTTCAACAAGGAGTCCTCCGTCGGTAGGACTATGCATACGCAATGTTCCCCCATGCTTTTCGATTGCTTTTTTCGCGATACTTAAGCCTAAGCCAAAACCCGATGTGTGCATTTGGTTACCAGCCCGGTAGAACGGTTGTAGCAGTTTTTCCATTTCATCTTCTTTAACCCCAGGGCCATGATCGCGTACCGAAATAATAACAGTGTTACCCTGTTTTTGCGTAGATAACTCAACAGGTTCACCGCGAGGTGAATATTTACAAGCGTTACCAATAATATTCTCCAGCGCTTGATGCAGCGCTTCTGGATAACCGGAAATTTCTGCATTCGGATAGCCATTAAATTCTATGGGTATACTCGGGTAATGCACCGCCATATCATCTGCTACACGTTCGCATAACCTATTTACGTTGCACATTTCGACAACGGGGTTAACTTTTTCCAGTTTCGAATAATTTAAAATTTGTTGAATAAGCGCACTCATACGCTCGCAATCGCTATGAATTTGCTTAACATGCCGACTTTCAGGGTTATGCTGCTCAATGATTGCGGCCGATGCTTGCAACCGCGCTAATGGCGCACGAAGTTCATGGGAGACATCATGAAGCAACTGTTGCTGGTTACTGGCTGCTTGATGAGTCTTGTTGATCATAAAACTAATATCTGCAGCCAAGTCCCCAAGTTCATCGCCTCGAGCAAGCATAGCTTTTGGTGGCGCAGCGACTTGCTGTTGGTTGGCATAGCGACGACTAAACGCACCAAGATAATTTATAGGCCTTACTATTCCCCAGCTTAACAACGCACTTACTAAGGCCGAAGCGATAAAAATAAACACAAATTGCAACGACTGGAAACGGTACAATACCTGTTTGAAGATACGCGGAGCCTCTGGCAGCCGAATTTCAACCCTATAGGGCAGCGCAGACAACCCATAGACCAACCTTTCGGTTCGATCTCGCGGCTTTACTTTGTTCATTCGAAAGTGGTAGATCGTCCTGCCGGTATTGTCCACTATCTGCATAGGAATCAGGTCGCTTCGCTTTTTCACATTCCTGCCTATCCACTCTTTTATCTTCCCTTTTGGTACGTTACCGTTGGATAAGTCTTGTTCATAACGCCATACAATACGCTCGGCTTGGCTTAAAACGTCATTGAAATAGCGCTGGTTGTACTCATCAGACGAATATTTACTGACCAACACATATCCAGTGGCAGCCATAACCAATAAACTTGCCAACCAGAAAGTAAGGAATATTCGCCAAAACAGGCGCTTGAACCCGAAGGTATGCTTGAGTGTTTGCCAAAGCTCTGAGCGCTTCACGAAATTTGCCTTATCGAGGCGACGGGGTAAGCATTTGATAGCCCACACCGCGCACCGATTTGATAACGTCGTTAATACCTGCCGCCGCCAACTTTTGACGTATTCGGCTTACATGCACATCCATCGCTCTATCGTATGCTTCAAGAGGCCTATTAAGAACTTCTTCGGTCATTTCTTGCTTGCTAATAGTTTGGCCTACCCGCGCCATCAATAAGCTTAATGCGTTAAATTCCGCACCGGTTAGCGGCAGTGTGGTATTGTTGACTAACGCACTTCTCGAACCACTATCTAGCACAATACCGTGAAGTTCAGCATGAACCATAGCCTGCGTGGGCGCATTCGCGTTTTGTGTTCGACGAATAATAGCCCGAATACGGGCGGCGAGTTCGCGAGGATTACACGGTTTAGCAAGATAATCATCGGCGCCCATTTCCAAACCTAAAATCCTGTCTATGTCGTCGCCACGCCCAGTGAGCATAAGAATAGGTGTTTGCTTTTTAGCACGAACATTACGCAGTACATCTAAGCCCGACATGCCAGGCATCATAATATCTAACACCACTGTATCAAACTCATCACTTTCCAATAAGCGGGATACAGCGGCATCGCCACTGCTTAACGTTTCTACTACAAAACCGTCTGTCTGAAGAAACTCACTTAGTAGCGCACAGAGTTCTTCATCATCATCGACCAGTAATATTTTGTATTTTTCATTTTCCATATAAGAGAGCTTAACTTTTTTATGTTAGGGGGCTTTTCAACTTTACCGAACTTTACACTAGCTTAACCCTACTTATCGAATGGTTTGTGCATACTTAGCTTCGTTGATTGAACAAACCCTTTTTACCCACGTCATGCAGTATCATGGCAAAAACAAGTAGGAATATTAAGATGAAAAAATTAATTACCGGTGTTTTATTGAGTGCATGTATCGCCACCACAGCTTACGCTGGTGGTAAACATTCAGACGATCACAAGGGTCAAGGTTTCTTCCCAATTCATAAAATGGTGAGAGTTCTAGACTTGACCGAAGAGCAACAAGAAGCATTGAAAGCACTGAAAGTTGAACTTAAAGCCGAGCGTAGAGCGGATCGTTCAGCAAAAGAGGGGCACACCTCAATTAGAGCGCAATTTGAAGCGCTTGACCCAACCGATGCTAATTACCAGCAAGACGTTAATGAACTTGCCGAACTACAAGCTGAAAAAGCAAAAGCCCGCTTTCTGAGAATGGCTGATGTACGTGTTAAAATTAGTGAAATACTTACCGACGAACAATTAGACAAGTTCGAATCTATGAAAGAAAAACGCAGCAAACGTGGTGAGCGTAGACATCATGGCGATAAAGCTGAACGAAACAGCTAAGCGTTACTTAGCTACCTTTTAGCCGAAAAAGCCCAGTATCATTCATACTGGGCTTTTTAATATCGACGCATCCGCCCCATTAAAAAATAGGGCCCCAAAAGGGGTCAGAGTACTTTTACCAGTTACTACTCTCGTTTCGCTCTTTCGCAGCGCAGCTATTGCAACTTTTTGCTCGCAGGCTTAGTTAATCAGCCTATTTAGCAACACCCCCCCTCCCCTTATCGCACGCAAATACGCGTATTGTGCAAAAGTTATCCCAAAGGTAAAAACGTTGAATGTAAATTATGTGCAGGAGTGAAGATATCTAGTTGACTTTATCAACTCACGCCACTAAGGTTGACAGTATCAACCATATTAATAAACCGTCTTCCATGCAGCATATTAAAAAATTCATTGTACTCTTGCCGGTAGCTATACTGGCGATTGGACTATTTACCGCAGTAATGACATCGGTCACTATCTTACCTGATCAGGCATTTATGCCTATGTGGTTGCGGGCACTTACCTTTGCTATATTGCTCATGCTTCCACTAGGCGGCGTTATTTTCTATTTAGTTAATAAAGTCGTACAGCGCCTATTCGGCTCATTTTCGGTGATACAGCGTAATTTAATTCATGGCCTGTGTATGGCGTTTATCATGGAGACAATATTGGCATTGGTCACCACATTCAATAATCTAGGTTGGCCTTCTTTTGACGTTTTTGTAAAAGAAGCTTCGTTAAGTTTAGTTACAGCGTTGCCGATAGGCATTGCAATGGCATGTTTAATGAGTTTAGTGGTTAAGCCTAGGCTAGAAGCGCACTTTTCCTCAAACGTTCCCGGGAGCACGGCATGAGTAGTAATGCTAAAATAACAAATAACACTTGGAAAGATAATCTTCAGAAAACCCGTTTTGTAATGGACACTGTGTTACTTGTGTCATTTTTGATTGTTCTTGCGCCGCAATCCACCGGAATAATGCTGCATGAATGGCTAAGCGTAGTCTTCCTTATCCCATTTGTTATTCATATACTCCTGCATTGGCAATGGTTTATTGGCAGTTTCAAGCAACTTAAGCGGGCTAAAACAATACGGGAGCGGTACAACTTCATTCTTAATTACTCCTTGTATCTGCTGATGATATTTGTCTTAGTTAGCGGATTTCTGGTTTCCGTTTCGTTATTCCCTACATTAGGTATTCCATTAGAAATACAGGACTTTTGGTCCAAAATGCATCACGACTCAGCTACCCTTATCATGCCTGTTTTGGGGTTACATTTAGCGTTGCATTTTCGGTGGATTAAATTGCTAATTACCCAAATGTCGAAAAAGGCGGTGTCATGAAGTTTCTCAAAAAAGACTGGAAATCTCGTTCCACTATTATCGTTGCCATTTCCCTACTCGTAGGTGTGTTAATGATCACTGTTGATCAAACCCAATTTGCTAGCGAAATTAATGCTATGGGCTATCATCATGGCGGTGAAGGCAAACCCGATATTCCAGCCGTCGTTCTGTTTATACTGCCCTTTATAAAAGCCTTGGTGTTGATAGGTGTGCCGCTAATACTGGCTCGGCTTATTGCAAGTATTCTTAGACGTTTTTCCCCCAAGCGATAACGGAAACTTAGTGGATATTAGCAAGCTCGATCTAAACCTGCTTATTGTGCTTAAAACTCTCATTAGGGAAAGGCATATTAGCAATACAGCCCTTACGCTAAATATGAGCCAATCTTCAGTTAGCCGAGCGCTAGGAAAATTAAGAGAATTGTTCAACGACCCTCTGTTAGTTAGAGTATCGGGGCAATACGAACTGACAGAAAAAGCGGCGTCTTTAGAAAGCGAACTCACCGACCTTTTGGCAATGATAGAAGGGATGGTGAATAAGCAAACCTTTTCACCTTCACGCAGTACAGCCACGCTCAAGTTATTTGGTTTGCCCCCTCAAATGAGTGTATTTATTAACCCCCTGATAGGTGAAATAAGACGTCGAGCGCCTGGTTTAACCCTAGATATAGACTCTACCCCAAAGCCCCAATTTAGGGGGTTAATAAACGGTGACGTTCACTTTGTAGTAAGTGGTCATTCTCCCGACAATGCTGAAGATAGAATTCATAGGCTACCTCTTTTTCAACGAGACTTTGCGCTGGTTATGGCACAATCTCATCCGCTGGCAAATGAAGAAATCACTGTTGGAAAGCTGAAAAATTGCCATTTTGGGCAAATTTCAACCCAGGGTGAAAGCGTACTCCCCATAGCCGGTCACTTGGAAAATTTAGGCATCACCACTATTTCCACCCCCATTAAGTTAAAACACTTTTATAATATTGGCGGATTAATCGAAAACGCCGACATTATTTTCCATTTACCCCTCCACTTCGCAGAAGATATTGCCAAAACACACGATGTGGCGATACGCAAAGTTCCTGCGCCGTTAAATATCGACTACTCACAGGTTTATTTATATTGGCATCAACGTTTTCATGAAGACCCGCTATGCCAGTGGTTCAGAAAACTGGTTAAAAGTCACTTTCAATTTTGACATAGCTACTATCCGGCAAACGCATAAACTATAGGTTGCTCAACCTGCCACAAAAATATTTAATGCAAACCATTCTCAATAGCATTTAGATTGTTTTTTTACAGGGGAAGTGCATTGCCGCGTTTTAATGTTAGTAAGCTCAGTTTCATTGTTAGCTCAATTTTAATGGGAATGTCCGCGAATGCGATGGCTGACGACAATGGGTCGTCATCAGTAAACGACAAAGAAGAAACCGAAGTTATTGAAGTGTGGAGTACCAATATTATTAATTCTGCACTAATAGAAGATGATATTGAAAAGAAACAAGCGGCACACTTAAGTGACCTATTACGAGACCAAGCCGGTATTGACATTGGCGGCTCTCATTCTATCGTGCAGGGCATTAACATTCGAGGCGTAGACGATTTAGACCTCAATATCACTATCGATGGTATTTCGCAGAACAACAACATGTTTCACCATGCCGGCAACCTGCTGGTTAATGCCGATATTCTAAAAGCCGTAGATATTAACGTTGGCACCAACTCAGTATTAACAGGCGGACTATCCGGCGGCGTAGCATTTGAAACGAAAGATGCTAAAGATCTGCTGTTGCCTGGTCAACAATTCGGTGCACGGCTTCACACCGATATCGCTTCAAATGATTATTGGGGCGGCTCTGCTACTGTCTACACACGCGTTGCTGATAATGTAGATGCCATGGTGTACTACACCTATACCGATAAAGATAATTTCGAATCCGGCACGGGAAGAGAAGTTACCGGTAACGAAGGGCACAATTATAATGGAGTGGTGAAGCTAGGTTGGGACGTTAACGACCACAACCGCGTTGTTTTTTCTTACGATAAATATAACGACCGCGGCGACTATTATGTAAAAACAAACTTCGGCGCTGGTTTTGCCGAAGACACCGACGCTGAAACCCAAGATATTGATTACACCCGCACCAGTATGTCAATCGCCCATGAGCTAGATTATGGCGATGCGATTACCATGAGAAGTACGCTTTATAAAAATGAGTTAAGTTATGTGACCATGGGTGTAGAAGGTAATTCAGAACATACTGGCTACAATGTGCTAGCTACCTCAACGTATACGTTTGGCGATACCTTGCACACGCTACGATACGGTGGCGAAGGCTATGAACAAGTATCTACTCGCATTGATAGCAACGTACAAACAAACGAAGATACCGCTGATTCTCACGCTTTTTATTTGGAAGATGAAATTCAGTTCACCCAAAGGTTCTCTTTTACCCCTGGCGTTCGCTACAACTATTATTCAACTGAAATGGAATCGGAAGGGGCAAACGACTCACTCGATAAAAGCTGGACAGAATTTACGTTTGGCCTTGCAGGAAAATACCGCCTTACTGACGCGTGGACGTTAAGCGCCAGTGCAACAGAGCTTTTCCAAGGGCCCGGCTTGCGAGAGAGCTACGTAGACTACACCACACAGTTTGATCAAGCCCTTAAAGCCGAAACAGGGATCAACAAAACCCTAGGCGTTGCTTATCTAGAAAACGACGTCATGGGGCTAGATAGACTGGCTTTCACCTTTAACCTTTTTGAGACACGCATAGAAGACTACATAGACAATTGGGCTATCGGTAAGGGGAATCCAGTAGGTTTTTACGAAAATTCAGGCGATTATGATATTGATGGATTTGAGTCGTCGCTATCGCTTCGAAAAGCCCAGTTTAATGCCCGTTTAAGTTACTCAAAATCAGACTCTGAGCACGTGGAAACGGGTGAGCAATTGCGCTACGAAGTAGGTGACAGTATTGCGCTAAACCTCGGCTACGACATCCCAGAATATGATGTGAATGTTAACTGGACAACACTTGTCACCCGTACTGACGATTCGGTATTTGCTGGCGCAAATATCCATAAAGCGGGTTATCAAATTCATAATTTCACCATGCAATGGTTACCCAGAGACGTAAGTGCACTTACGGTTACCTTTGGAGTACAAAACTTGTTTGATAAGGCGTATTACTCTCATGCCTCTTATAGCAGCGATACCGTGCAAGATTATGAGCCAGGCAGAAATGTGAAGCTATCGGCGTCTTATGTGTTTTAAGTAAATTTGTTTTAAATAAAACTGGGGTAACGCAGCCCCGACCAGGCAGATTAAAGATAGCGCTAACGTTAATAGCGCTATCTTAGACTTAGCCCTATCTTCCCAGCCCCACACTTAGTTTCTTACGCTGTAAAATAGCATGCCCCCGCTACGCCAAGTTCGGGCGTGGCCCCAAACACCATAGCGCCTCTCATTCTTGCTTTTATAGTCTTTGCATCCATTCGTACATACCTACAAGGTCTCGCCTATTATAAATATCGCAGAAATGGTTAACGATAAAACGTAACGGTGACAAAAATGATTTTCATCCGCTTTGAATTGATGATCTATACAAACAAGTGAGTAAACGTAGGCCTATTAATAGACGGGTTTTAATTGACACGGACTTGCCCACCTCGTATTCACTAAACGTGGCAATACGTATGTATTAGCGTTGCAATATTAGGGGCGAAAGGCTTTATTAGCTGATAAACTAGCCCGCAAAAAAGCAACCGAGAAGACCATGGCGCTTAAAGCAACTATTTTCAAAGCCGACATATCGATAACCGATATGGATCGCAATTACTATAACGATCACAACCTGACTATTGCTCGCCATCCGTCTGAAAACGATGAGCGCATGATGCTTCGTATCATTGCCTATATCGTTAACGCCCACGAGCACCTTCAGTTCACCAAAGGTTTGTCTGATGACGATGTACCAGATCTCTGGCAAAAGAACTTTAGTGACGAAATAGAATTATGGATAGAACTAGGTCAGCCTTCAGAACAACGTATTAAAAAAGGCTGCAATCAAAGCCAACATATGATGATTTACGCCTACGCCGATAATAGTTTTGATGCATGGTGGAAAAAAGAGCATAACAAATTACAAACAAGAAAAAACTTATCTGTTTTTACCTTGCCTGAATCATTAGCTGGCACACTCGCTAGCGCAGTTCAGCGCTCTATGCAAATTCAAGTTACCATTCAAGATGGGCAGATATGGCTGACTATAGAAGGTGGAGAAGTGACTGAAAGCGTTGAAGTCGCTATAGAGAAGCACATGTAATGAAAAAGCTCTCAGCAGTTCAACGTAAACAACAAACACTGGTGTTGGACATTGCTAACAGGTTAGAAGAACAAGCACGAGAAGAAATTCCAGGCATGGTTCAATGTTGGTTCAACGTACAATATCACCAGTTTCCAGGCTCTTTACTATTACGTTTTCAGTTTGAAAGTGAAGACGCCGTGCGTTCAGCAGAACCTGAATTAAGAATGTGGCAAAAACGCCTAAGTGCCGCACTGCTTAAAAAAGGCGTGGTGCTAAAGGACATGCGCAGGCATTTAGTCTTTACCACTGAAGAGCCGTAATAAAGGGGTCAGAGTACTTTTTGTCATAAAATGTACTCTGACCCTGAGGGATCCCCACGAATTTAATTTCATGCACATCCGGCCCAGGCCCCGTCTACTATAGAGCTGTACCATTTGAGTGCAGCTTTCCACTGTCGCATAGTGAATCGTATTCGGCAAGCGACAGCCCT
>NZ_JAAAWN010000001.1 GCF_010500865.1 Alteromonas profundi | reverse complement strand
TAGTGTTAATCCCTCGACCTATGCTGGTTACGGTTGCAGTGCTTCCATTGAGCAGGCTTTTGACGCACGCCGTTACCGCATCCCGACGAGTTTTATGCATTTTTAAGCTGACAAGCGATACGACTTTATTCACAATAGATAGGGCATTCATGGCGTTTAACCTTCACTTTTTTTTGGCGAAAGATCTGATCACCAAACGTCATGAATGTTCCCATCTTTTTTATCCCACTGATTTCGCTATATTATTTGTGGGGATACCTCAGACACTAACCACCTCTAACGAGTCGCCACGAGTAACGTCAAAACCGATACCGCCTTGTAAAAGACGACGGATATTTAATAGTTGCTCTTGCGTGCGAGGTTCAGCGGTAACTGTGCCGTCTTCGCCTGTTAATTGCTTGTAGTCTACCGCGACTGACACGCTTAAACGACGAATAACACCACTTTGTTTTTTAGTATGACTGATGGTGGTATCAAGCTCGTAATTACGGGTAGATTCTTTTGCTGTACGCCCAGGTAAACGTTGTTGACCAGCGTCCCCTGTCGCATTTTCCGGAATGTTTGAATCAAGCGGAGGTTGATTGGATAGCGCACCAGGAATACCGCCTACTCCACCACCTACACTGTTTTCTTCGATAATCATTTCACTACGAACCGCGGGCAAGTCTGGGTTGTAGCTTCGCTGCGTCTGCTCCATAGCAGTAAAGTCCATGCTAACGTCAGCTTGGGCTGTGTAGTTACCAATACCCAGTACAGGTATCAATATCGCATCGATTTTTTCTAAATATTCTTGTTCGCGTTGGCGCTCTACTTCGTACTCTTTCCGGGCTCTAGCGCTCAACGAGTCTTGCGAACCAGAATTAAGTAAACGGCCGTTGCTGTCGGTAACGGTTACTTTCGAAGGCTCCATATTTTGCACAGCAGAGGCAACAATATCGACAACTGCATCCACTTCTTCGCCTTTAATCACTGAGCCGCGGTTAGCTGTTAGTACAACTGTCGCAGATGCTTTCTTTTCTCGCCGCGCGAATACGTTTTCTTTGGGCATAGCTAATAGCACGCGGGCTTTCTTGATACTCGACATATCTTCAATGGTGGAGGCTATTTGCTGCTCACGGGCGTGTTTTAAACGCTCCATTTCTACCCGTTGGCTGACACCAAAGCCCATGTCTTGCATAATGATGTCGCTGCCATTATCAGATGCTTGGGCAAGCCCCTGACGTGCCATGCCTAACCGGATATTTTGGAATTCATCACTTTTTACGTAAATGGTGTTCCCTTCAAGACGATACTCAATTTGATTCCCGTCCATATAGTCGAGGGTTTCAATTAGCTCTTGGGTTTCCATTTGGGCAAGAGGTCTAAAATCAGGCTCTTGAGACCAGATAAAGATAAATACCGCAATGGCTACACAGATAACCAGTACCACTACCAATGCCATTTGACGCATCATGTCTGCGCTACCGAGAGTATCCATGAAGCCCGACTTATTTTCTGGCTCGTTGTCAGATCCAACAGCTGGATCGGGTATGGTTAAATTAGTGCCTGTCGCCTCTGCCATGATTTACTCCATCTATACCGGCATGTTCATAACTTGCTTGTAAGCTTCTAGTACTTTGTTTCGCACTTGCACCGTGGCTTCAAAGGCAATACTTGCTTTTTCTTTGGTTAACATTACCTCAGCTAAACTTAACGAGGTGTCACCCATTTCAAAATTCTGCTGTGCGGTTTTTGACGCGACCTGCATATCATTAACGCCATCTACCGCGTGTTTAAGCATGGTAGAAAAATCATCAGCTGATGGGTTTACGTTGGTTAATGGCTGGGGCTCGTTAACTTGAAGACGAGATTGCCCAATCATATTTTGCATTTCTTGGTACAAACTATTGGCTTTAACGTCCATAACCACTCCTAAAGATAGCGTCGAAAAATTGCCGTATTACGGCGAGAAATTGCACTCACCCTGGTGAAATGCAAGGCTCACGCCAACTTTACAATTCACTATATATCAACACCTTAAATTAAATTTATTGATATTAGCCAATTTTATGACAGGGTCTAAATAGCCTAAGGTGCTATCTTTATCGTTGTGGTGGAAAGAATGAGTGAAAGGAATTGATGGATACTTTTGGTCATAAAGCTAACGCTGGGGGGCGTATAAAAACCAATGATACCCAGATAGCAAGCGAGTGACAGAAAATCACACGCTGCTACTTAGGTAATATAAAGATTCATAATAAGACGTTAAGCAGGAACTTCAATGCCATCTTCGCGCATACGCGCTAACTTGTAACGTAGGGTGCGCGGGCTAATACCTAGCTTCTCAGCCACATCTTTTCGCTTCCCGTTGCATAATGCTAGGGTATCTAGAATAATCTGATGCTCTTGATGACGAAGTTCAGAGCCTAGCTTGCTGTTATCTTCATCTTGAGCAGTCATTGCCATTTCTGTATGCACTGCCATGTCGATCATTAAATCGCCAGAGTCAATTTCCCCGTTTTCACACAAAATGAGGGCGCGCTGTACCACATTTTCTAGTTCACGGACATTACCTGGCCAAGTGTATTGAGATAGCTTGCTTCTTGCAGCAGCATTAAGGCGCACCGGACCTAAATTTTGATTAGCGGCGTGACGTCCTATTAGGTGCTCAGCCAAGGGAACAATGTCGCCCGGGCGCTCGCTCAAAGGACGCCATGTAATAGGAAACACATTCAAACGATAGTAGAGATCTTCGCGGAACTCTCCCGCCTCTACGGCTTTGCGTAGATCACGGTTACTGGTAGCAATAACCCGTACATCAAGTTTAATATTTTTTCGACCGCCCAAGCGCTCTACTTCACGTTCTTGAAGTACCCGCAGTAACTTGGCTTGCAAGGCTAAATCCATTTCGGTTATTTCATCTAGCAACAAGGTGCCGCTTTGCGCTTGCTCGAACTTACCAGGGCACGCCTGAACTGCACCAGTAAACGCCCCTTTTTCATAGCCAAATAAGGTGGCTTCTAGCATATTTTCTGGAATAGCGGCACAATTAATGGCCACAAAAGGCGACGCCGCTCTATTTGATTGGTCGTGAATATAGCGTGAAAGTACCTCTTTCCCTGAACCGCTTGGCCCAAGCACCATTACAGTTGCGTCTGATTTAGCAACTTTTCTCGCTAAACTAAGCAACTGTATGCTTGACGGATCGGCGACAATAGGTGTGCGTGAGACTATTTGCTGGGCGGGAGCATAACGCCCCACCAAGTTAAGTAAAACTTCCGGCGCAAAAGGCTTAGAAAGATAGTCTGTTGCACCATCTCGCATCGCTTGCACCGCATCATTAATGGTAGCAAAGGCAGTCATAAGCAGTACTGGGAGCTTAGGGTATTTAGCTTTAATACTCTTTAAAAGTGCAAGACCACTCATTTCTCCCATTTGAATATCGCTGACCACCAAGTCTACTTTACGTCCCGCCAACACCATAAGCGCAGCTTCTGCACAATCAGCATCCACCACATCATAGTCGCCGAGCAACAAGGTGTCATAAAGGGCTTCACGTAAACCAGCATCATCTTCCACTATAAGAATAGTTGTTTTTGACATTTGAAATTCTCCTACTCTTTAAGCGACGTTTGTCTGAGGGTTAAGGGGTTGAGTGTTTTTAGAAGCGCAAGGTAACAGTAGAGTAAAGCATGCGCCGCCACTGGGAAGGTTTGTCACAGTGAGTTTTCCATTATGGGCATTCACCACCGACTTAACCACAGATAAGCCCAAGCCTGTGCCATGGGTTTTTGTGGTAAAAAAGGGTTCAAATATTTTACTTTGTAAGGTCTCAGGAACCCCTGGACCAGCATCGCATACCGAGAGCGCCAATTGTCCGTCGACCTGATGTCCACGAACATGAATGTCATAACCTTTAGGGGTTACTTGGCTGGCATTGTGAATAAGGTTTAATACTGCGCCCTGCAAAGCGGTAAGGTTACCAGTTAAGGAAATATCGTCCTCAAACCCCTCTATATTTAACCGCTGAGCACTCTGCCCCGTCATGCTTTGTGCATTTGGCAAAATCGCATTCAATAATTCCTGCCCTGATATCTTGCTTACCACCTGCTCTTCACCAGACTTGGCAAAAAGCAGCATATCGTTCACTTGCGATTCTAACTCTTTTAGCCTGTCGGTAAGTTTAACGGCGAATTGTTCAGCGGCAGATTCCGGCAGGTTTTTCCGCGTAAGGTTGGCGGCATATAGCATAGCTGCAGACAAAGGAGTACGAATTTGATGGGCTAAAGAAGCCACCATTTTGCCAAGAGATGACAATCGTTGCATGTGACTCACCCGCGCCTGAAGCTGACGTGTTTCAGTCAAATCAGTAATAACAATGAGTTGTCCGGGTTCGTTTTCAAGGGGCGTAATTGACAGTTTTACCCGGCGGCCATCAACAAGTGAGACTTCATGACCGTCATCGGCTCGGGGTTTGAACGAGCGGCTGATAATGTTTCGCCAGATTTGTTCTTCTAGTGGTTCGCCGAGTAAGGCCTTTGCTTGATCGTTGGCTTGGCGCACAACACCTCTACCATCTAGTACTATAACCCCGGCGGGCATCACTTTTAGTAGGTGCTCAAGACGACTCGATTGACGGCGTAACGACTGGACTTCACTGGCACTAACTACGGAAACCGGTGCAGCATCATGACCTTCATCATACCCACGGCTAAGATTCAGTGGTTCAAATGATGAAGTAAAAGGTTCAGTTGCATTGGCATTGCTGTCGTAAGTCATATGGCCCTCGTCAAATTGCAGACGTTTTGTTCTATGAACTTACCTAGCAGATGCCATGCCAATATTTTATAACTTATATTTCAATGAGTTAGAGCGATAATTTGATTTTTTTCTACGTCAATTACCTGACGTTAAAGCTCTTCCACACGCTGAATGTCGTATTTTCTCATTTTTTCAACAAGCGTAGTTCTGCGCATGCCTAATTTATCGGCGGCACGAGCCACTACCCAATCCTGCACTTCTAATGCCTGGCGAATGAGATTCACTTCAAGCTCAGACAGGTATTCTTTCAGGTTTACACCTTCTTCGGGAAGCGCAGACGATACTTGCATCCCTTTATCGCCGTCTGTTTCCTCTTCGGCTTCATGAGCGGCGGCCTCCGCGAATAGCTCATTAAACGCCTCTCGCTCTAATAATTCTTCGGGGTAGTCAGGCTCATAAGCCTGAATTTCTCCATATTGGTATTTTTCTGGTAAATCGGAAACATCAACCACTTGTGCGGGGTACAAAATACCTAAGCGTTCGACTAAATTTGATAATTCACGAACGTTTCCAGCCCATTCGTGCTCCATTAAGGACGTGATAGCACGCTCAGTAAAGTGTACGCCGTCTACTCCCTCCCCTTGAATTCGGCTATTAAGCTCTTGAATAAGTAACGGGATATCATCTTTACGTTGGCGTAACGCTGGGCTATCGATAGGAAAGACGTTTAAACGATAATATAAATCCTCGCGGAATTTATCTTCTTTTATCATCTGATCTAAGTTGCGGTGTGTAGCTGCAATAATACGTACATTACACTTAATAGGTTTATGCCCGCCCACCCGTTCAAAGGTGCGCTCTTGAAGTACGCGAAGCAGTTTAACCTGCATCTGCATGGGCATATCCCCTATTTCATCTAAAAATAGGGTACCGTTTTCTGCTAATTCGAAGCGCCCTTTTCTAGCACTAATAGCACCAGTAAACGCCCCTTTTTCATGACCAAATAGCTCACTTTCCAATAGCTCACCTGGGATAGCCCCACAGTTTACGGGGATAAATGGCCCCTCTCTACGCTGTGACAGAAAATGTACGTTTCGCGCTACAACTTCCTTACCCGTACCCGACTCGCCTAAGATAAGCACAGTAGCATCCGTTGGTGCTACCTGCTCTACCAAACGACGTACCGTCTGAATCTTTTCGCTTTTCCCCACTAAACTTCTAAACAAGCGCGTTTTTCCCCCGCCAGCACGAGGTTTAGAAGGTTTGCGACTTGCATATTCTTGACAGCGATGGAGCGCTTGAGTAAGCACTGGGTAGGTAAGTGGTAAAGCGATGACGCTTACCAAATTACATTCGGCTGTTATTTCAGTGGCGTTGCGCTGAAGTGCAACAAAAGGAATATGAGGGTAACGTGCCACTAAGGTTTTCAAAAAGCTTGTTGACTTGTGTTCAATAAGAACAACATCAGCGCTACCATCTTGAAGATAGGTTTCGCATTCACGCACACCTCGTGACTGACACGACTCACCTAGAAACGCCACTATGGTTTCTAAACTATGAATTAGTTCTTGGTTATCGCTAACCAGCAGAATATCCTTCATCAACTCCCCGAGAACGCTTTGTTATTATTTACAGTTTAGCGCATGTGCAAATTGTAACGACAAAAGATAGCAGCGCAACTGGTGTTTTCGGAAATGTACCAATAAAAAAAGCAGGTTTCCCTGCTTCTTTCGATTAAATTTGCAAAATTAGCGTTAACTTAGTAACGCCAATACCGCCCCTTGCTGTTGATTTGCCTGGGCTTGCACAGTTAATGCCGCTTGGCTTTGAATACTGTTTGCTGCCTGCTGAGAGCTTGCTTGTGCGTAATCTAAATCTTGCACTCGGCTTCTTGCTTCTGCAGTATTTACAGTGCCTTGGGTTAAATTTCGAGCAGTACTTTGTAATGCATTTTGCGTTGCACCTAATTCACTCTGTGCGCCGCCGACTATTTCAATTGCTTCATCCGCTGCAACTAATGCGTCGTTAACACTTGTTCCCGCCGTCAAATCAATCGCTAACACACCAGATAATCGATTAGCATAATCCTGTGTTTCGATATCTAGGCTATTACTCGCACTTGCGCCAACTTGAAAGCTTAATGCGCCGTCTTGTGACAACAAAGGCTTACCTGCGAAGTTGGTTTGTTCTATGGTTTGGCTAATATTATCTTGAAGTTGCGATATTTCAGATTGTAGTGCTTGGCGATCGCCATCGTTTAAGATGCCGTTTTCCGACTGTAACGTTAACTCTCGAATGCGGTTTACGTCGTCATTAACGCTACTTAGGCCGCCTTCGGCTACCTGAGCTAGGGAAATGCCATCGTAAACATTATTTACCGCCTGCCGACTCCCCTCAACCTCTGAGGTAAGGCGGTCGATAATTTGTTGCGCTGCAGCGCCACCGGTTGCATCATTAACTTTTTTGCCGCTGGCGAGTTTTTCAAAAAGCGTATCTTGCTTTTCTTGCACCTGGTTAAAAATAGATGAAGTCGCGTTATTGTTTACCTGCATGACAACTATCCTCTCAAACTATCTCGTGATTATAGCACGCTTTGAACAAGATTTAATCAAAGCATGGTATTCCGTTTTGTACGTTGAAATAAAAAAATATATCAGGCGTGTATTCGCTTTTTCTTACAGTACTGAGGGGGGTGGTATTGATGTTACAGTTTAAAAGCAAGTAATTTAACGCTGTGTAGTGCAAAACGACATGAAGGAATACAATGTATACTAACTACATTAGAACAAATGTTGTTTTGCAAACGATCTTATACGGCAAGCTCTAATAAAGAATTCCTTATTAGTCGGCATATTCCAACGATATAACAATAGGGAAATTGAGAACATTATGAATATAGCGATAATACCGGCTCGGGGAGGAAGCAAGCGTATTCCTCGAAAAAATATAAAACCTTTTTGTGGCAAGCCTATGATAGCTCACGCCATAGACAATGCGCTAAGAAGTGAGCATATCCAACGAGTTGTTGTTTCAACCGATGACGAAGAGATTGCTAATATTGCCATTGAGTATGGTGCAGATGTGCCTTTTATGCGTCCTGCAGCGCTGGCAGATGACTTCACGGGTACCAGCCCGGTTGTGCGCCATGCGCTAGATATACTATTAAATAAAGGCTGGGACATCGACTATTGCGCGTGTGTTTACGCCACATCACCACTTCTTACCACCTCTTTAATTAATTCCAGCTTTGAAATGCTGGAATGTGCTGAAGAAACTGACTATGTATTTACAGCGGCAAGATTTTCATTTCCCATTCAAAGGGCCATTTTGCAAACGGAAGATGGGGGGGTTAAACCCTTTGACGAATTTGGAATTTCTCAACGTTCGCAAGATTTACCTCCGGCTTTCCATGATGCGGGGCAGCTGTATTGGGGACATTACAAAACCTGGCTCAATACCAACAAGCGTATTTTTGGCGCCAACTCTAAGATGGTAGTAATGCCAGACCACTTAGTACAAGATATTGATACTCCTGAAGACTGGGCTAGGGCCGAACTGCTTTACAAGGTAATGCAAAGTGAGAGTATAAAGTGAGGATAGTTTTTAGGGTAGATGGCTCAACGCAAATAGGGTTAGGGCACATTATGCGTTGCCTTACCCTCGCTACTCAATTTCTGCCTACAAACACCGTAACTTTTATGTCATGTTCATTACCTTCAGCTTTACAGCAACAAATTGAGGGTTTGGGCATTCAATTACTTAGTACGCTGCCGATAAATGATAACGAACACAATTCTTTCTCTTCGCCAGTACTTGATGACACTAACCAACATAGCCATGCAGTCCACTGCATTGATATACTAAATTCAGTGGGTATCGACGTCATCGACATTCTAGTAATCGACCACTATCAACTATCCGCCCCCTATAGCGAAGAAATGCGCAGATGTAGCAAGCACATTGTTGTTATCGACGACTTAGCAAACCGTGAGCACGAATGCGATGTGCTTATAGACCAAAACCTATATGAAGATTTTGACACTCGATACGATAATCTTGTACCTAATTACTGCCATACGCTCCTAGGGCCTAAGTTCGCTATTTTACGCAGTGAGTTTTACTCGCCTTCGACCAAACTGAGAGATGACAAGCATATTCTAATTTGCTTTGGCGGCAGTGACCCATTGAATCTTACTGAGCGCGTCGTGGATGTTTTAATTTCATTAAAGTCTCTGACTATTTCAGCCGATATTGTAGTAGGCGAAGGTTATGCCAACATCGAAACGCTTGAGGCAAAAGTTAATTCTTTAGTTAACGCCGAGCTTCACGTAGCTTGCTCTTATATTTCTACGTTAATGAATAACGCTACTACCATGATTGGTGGAGGTGGTTCAATGCACTGGGAACGCGCAGCGACTGGCGTTGCTGGAATGATCATTACCCTAGCTGACAATCAAATTGAAACCACCCGCTGCTTGCATGAACGACATTGCTGTTTGTGGTTGGGCAAAAGTGACGAGGCTACTGATATAGACATTAGTAAAGCGATTGAATTTGCGATAAGTTCGCCGCAAACAATGCATAAACTAGCAAAAAATGCAGCTTCACTAGTAAGCGGCAATAAAAATCCATCTTTTGTGATGGATACTATTTTGAACATTATTACGAGGTAGTCATGAAACCAATCACCATAGGTGATATTCAAATTGGTCCGGGCCTTACCCCCTTTATTATCGCAGAAATGTCTGGAAATCATGGACAATCTAAAGAAAAAGCCTACCGTTTGATTGATGCAGCCGCTGAGGCGGGGGCCCATGCAATAAAGTTGCAAACCTACACCCCAGATACGATAACCTTGGACTGTCACGACCGGGAATTTTTTATCGAAGACCCAAATAGCCTTTGGAAAGGTAACTCATTATATAATTTGTACAAAGAAGCCATGACGCCGTGGGAATGGCATAAGGAACTCTTCGACTATGCCAATGAGAAGGGCCTCTTAGCCTTTAGCACGCCTTTCGATTTAACGGCTGTCGAGTTTCTAGAAACACTGAACCCGCCGTGCTATAAAGTGGCCTCTTTTGAGAATACTGACCACGCAATTTTAGCCGCTGTTGCCAAAACGGGAAAGCCCGTCATTGTATCAATAGGCATGGCTAGCCAATCCGAAATTTCGGAATCTGTTGAAGTGCTTCGCGAGAATGGGTGTAACGACATCATACTGCTCAAATGCACCAGTAATTATCCAGCAAACCCCTTAGACGCCAACCTAAAAACAATTCCTCATTTAAGCGAACTTTTCGACTGTCACGTGGGACTTTCAGATCACACGCCGGGTGTAGGGGTAGCGGTCGCTGCAGTTGCACTTGGTGCAACTGTAGTTGAAAAGCACTTTGTATTAGACAGAAGTGGAGGTGAAGTAGATGCGGAGTTCTCCCTTGAACCTAACGAACTTAAGCTACTGGTTGAGGAAACGGCACGAGCAGCCGTTGCCATCGGCAAAGTAAATTATGGTGCTACTGAACGTGAAAAAGCATCTTTGGTACACCGTCGTTCTCTATATATTGCTCAAGACGTAAAAGCAGGTGATGTGTTAACCGCAGAAAATTTACGTTCTGTTCGCCCTGGTCTTGGATTGCCGCCCAAGTACCTCCCTCTTTTGCTTGGAAAGCAAGTAAAGCGCGATGCACCTAAGGGCACCCCAATGAGTTGGGAGTTATTGTGAGATGAGAGTAATTCTGTTCGGTGCCAGCAAAGCAGGAGAAAACTACATTTCCAACCACCCTAATATTAAAGTCGTTGCATTTGCAGACAACGATAGTGCGAAGCTCGGCACAATGTTTCTGGGCCGTCCCGTCATTGCACCAACAGAAATCGCTACTCATCATGTAGATAGCATAGTGATAACCAGCCAGTGGGTTGACCAGATTTTTGAGCAGCTTACCCAGCAACTGGGCATTGATGAGTCAACAATCATCGTACCTACTAAGCAGTCTGTTAAGGCTGCCCTTCCCTTTGAAAATCCTGCCACGCTTGATTTTGCCGAATCGGTAGTGCAAACGCTTAATCAGTACGTTGCGTCTAAGGGTATTGCTATGTGTTTAGACTCCGGAACCTTACTAGGCGCCGTAAGAGATAAGGGTCTTATACCGTGGGATGACGATATTGACTTTGCTATTGATAAAGAGAATTACGAAAAGTTACAGGCATCATTGCCTGAACTGCATACATTATTAAGCAATAAGTTTAACGTAAATTGGCGTATCGTAATTATTACGGTCAACGGCGTAGATTCATGTATTAACCTTGAGTTTACCAATTCGCCCAACAGTCATTTTATTCCTTTTGATGTAAGCATACAGCGGCGAAAATCGATAAATGGCTTGTCAGAACTTTTGTCCTCTGGCGGACTGTTTTTTGCGCCTGCTAAACACTTTGACAGTTACGACCCTATTTCCTTTTTAGGTGAAACCTTTTTAGCCCCCCGTGATGCTGAAGAATTCCTTACGTTCATGTATGGGCATTGGCAAACACCGAAAAAAACCACCCAAATTTCAGAATATGCAAACAGAAGGGCATCAATGTCGACACCTAAAACAGGTATTAGCGTGCAAAAACGCACGCTTTCTCAATAAGGGTATTACGCTAACGTGAATGTATTACTGTCAAGCGCCAGCAATAAAGTCCCCTTATTAAAAGCACTTCAAAGCGCTGTTAAACGCATAGATGAAAAAGGCATAGTTACTGCGGGCGACATTAGCTGTCACGTGCTTACACGACATTTATGTGACGAATTTTGGCAAATGCCTCCTACGATTGAAAGCAATACTGATGAAATCATAAGCGAACTTAAACGGCGGAATATAACGCATGTATTACCAAGTCGAGACGGTGAGCTACTTTTTTGGTCAAGACTTAAAGACACGTTAAAAAAAGTAGATATTCATGTAATTGTTTCTGACAAAAGCGCGGTTGAACTTTGTTTAGATAAACTGAAATTTGGACAATACAACCTTGCTTCAATCATTCCAACTTATAATACAATTAGTGAAGCGCGCGACCACAATCGTACCTCACAACCATCCCGTTACGTGGTTAAAGAGCGTTTTGGCGCAGGTAGTCATTCTATCGGCCTTAATCTAAACGAAAACGAGGCTATAAAACACGCTAATACGCTTTGCACCCCTATTTTCCAACCCTTCAAGAAGGGTCTCGAAATTAGCGTAGATGCTTGGCTGTCAAACAATCATGTAGTGAAAGCCGCAGTATGTAGAGTACGCGAACTCATTATTAACGGCGAGTCGCAAATTACCTATACACTTCCGAATGGCCCTTTTGTAACACAGGTAACTCATACCCTCTCTGCCCTAGGCCTTTCGGGCCCAGTAGTATTGCAAGGTATAATTACTGGCGATGAGCTGCACATTATCGAATGCAACTCGCGATTTGGTGGTGCCTCCACGTTAGGAATTAAAGCGGGTGTTGATAGCCTCTATTGGAGCCTAAGCGAGAGTATGGGTAAAGATATTCATGCGCTACCGGTGGAATTAGCAAGTCATAAAATCACACAAATTCGAGCGGCAACCGACTACTATTTATGATTTATATTTTTGACCTAGATGACACACTTTACGATGAACGCCAGTATGTAGAATCGGGTCTTAGGGCGGTAGCGGCGTTTGTAAATAACACCTGGAAGGTCGATAAAGAACGTGGTTTTAACGAGTTGGTTACTTTACTAGACCAAAATGGTCGAGGCCGGATTTTTAACGATTTCTTGGCCAATCATGGGATAGCAGTTAATAAGCAAAATGTGCGCGCCTGCCTATCGGCCTACCGCCTGCACCAACCAACGTTAACCATACCAAACAACCATTTATTGTTGTTAGAACGTTTGCCGAAACCGCTTTACCTCGTGACGGACGGAAACAAAGTGGTGCAAAGTAAAAAAGTAAACGCGCTTAACATAGCTCATTACTTTAAGCGCGTGTTTATCACTCATCGATTTGGTATTAAACACGCCAAACCTTCTATTTACTGTTTTGAAAAAATCAAACAGGCTGAGCAATGCAAATGGCACGAAATGGTCTATATTGGCGACAACCCCGCGAAAGACTTCGTTAATTTAAATAAACGAGGTATGCTAACTGTACGGGTTCTTACCGGCGTACATAGCAAAGTAGACGCTAAGCCAAATTTTGATGCCAGATTTACCATCAACAATCTTGACGAATTACCCGCATTAATGCTTTAAGCTACCCTCGATAACTAGCTTTTTATGGGGGCCCGAGAGAAGTATTGCCCTTCTTCTTCACTTAAATATAGACTTAGTCCGGTCAATTCTCATTAAAGATACAACTTTAGGACTAAAAATACTCACCTAAACATATAGATTCTAAAGCTTTGTGGCAAAAATGCCGACTCATGATATATTGTGTTTATAATCATAAAGTAGCGATCAAACTATGTTCGATGGAAGATCGATTCTCATAACAGGCGGAACGGGGTCGTTTGGCCACAAGTATGTTGAAACCTTGTTGGCGAAATATAAGCCAAAACGTTTAATTATCTACTCCCGTGACGAGCTCAAACAATTTGAAATGCAACAGAAATTTAACGCACCTTGTATGCGTTATTTCATTGGTGATGTTCGTGATAAAGAACGCCTGAACAGAGCCATGCAGGGGGTTGATTTTGTAATTCATGCTGCCGCGATGAAACAAGTTCCCGCCGCTGAATATAACCCAACAGAGTGTATCCGAACTAACATTGATGGCGCGGAAAACGTTATTAATGCAGCTATCGATAATGACGTGAAGAAAGTTATCGCCCTGTCTACGGACAAAGCTGCAAATCCAGTAAATTTATACGGCGCCACGAAACTTGCGTCCGATAAGCTGTTTGTGGCGGCAAACAATATCGTGGGGGAAGGCACATCTCGGTTTTCAGTCGTTCGTTATGGCAACGTCGTGGGTTCTCGTGGTTCGGTAGTGCCTTTCTTCAATAAATTAATTGCAGAAAATAGCGATCATATCCCTGTTACCCACAAAGACATGACACGTTTCTGGATCACGCTGCAACAGGGTGTCGATTTTGTATTAAAAAATTTCGAACGTATGTTGGGCGGTGAGATATTTGTTCCCAAGATACCCTCCATTCGTATAACTGATCTTGCTAAGGCGATGGCACCGAATATCCCAATTAAATATGTAGGTATTCGCCCCGGAGAAAAACTTCATGAAATGATGTGTCCAGGAGACATGTCATTGCATACGTTTGAATTTGACGACCATTTTGTAATAGCCCCCGCCATTAAGTTTTTCCACCGAAGTAATAACTTTACGAGTAATGCACTTAACGAACAGGGTCAACGTGTAGAGTCAGGGTTCGAATATGTCTCAGACACTAACGAACACTTTCTTAGTATTGAAGAAATAAAACAGTTCAATGAGGAAGCCAAATAGTGATTCCTTATGGCCGTCAGCACCTCGATGAGGATGATATCGAGGCGGTTTTAGAGACATTAAAATCGGATTGGTTGACGCAAGGGCCTGTGGTACCAAAATTTGAAGAGGCGCTATCTAGCTACTGTGGAGCAAATTATGGGGTGGCAGTCAATAGTGCAACATCAGCGCTTCACATTGCCTGTTTAGCGTTAGGTGTTGGTGAAGGTGATAGGGTGTGGACATCACCAAACTCATTTGTCGCTTCATCAAATTGCGCGCTGTACTGTGGCGCAACAGTAGACTTTGTAGACATCGACCTTCAAACAGGCAATATGTGTATGAAGGCATTAAAACGGAAGCTTGAGTATGCGCAAAGCATTAATAAACCGCCTAAAGTAGTTATTCCTGTTCATTTTGCTGGCCAACCATGCGATATGGAACGCCTTCACGCATTGGCAAAGCAATTTGGTTTCTACGTTATTGAAGATGCATCTCACGCTGTTGGCGCGAAATATAAAGGTGCATTTGTAGGCAGCGGGCAGTACGCTGATATTTGCGTTTTTAGTTTCCATCCAGTGAAGATCATTACCACAATGGAAGGCGGCATGGCCCTTACCAACAACAGTGAATGGGCAGAAAAAATGCGCATGTTGCGCAGCCATGGCATAACAAACAATCCAGAAATGATGACAGAAGAAAGTCATGGGCCTTGGTATTATCAACAAATCTCATTGGGCTTTAACTACAGAATGACCGATGTAGAAGCTGCATTGGGCTTAAGTCAGCTGGGAAAGCTTGAGGCGTTTTTAGAGAAGAGAAACGCCTTAGCGGCCCACTACGATAAGTTTTTCAGCGAATGTCCCAGTATTACGCCGTTGAAACAAAGCAGTGATAGTTACTCAAGCTACCACCTGTACGTGGTACGCGTAGGTTCGTTAACTAATAAGCAACACGCTAGTTTGGTTACGCGTTTAAGGGAGCAAGGCGTTTTTGCGCATGTGCACTACGTCCCTATTCACATGCAGCCCTACTATAAGAATTTAGGTTTTAAAATAGGTCACTTCCCGAATGCTGAGACTTACTATCAGCAGGCGATTACTTTACCGCTTTTTCCTGAGCTTACGTTTGAACAAGTTGAACTTGTTGTAGATAAACTTGCTGCAGAGATAGGAAGTTAACCGAAAGCCTGGTTTCACGTCAAACCCATGTAAATTAATGTGCAACGAACACTGCGCCAAACACATTAGCGTTTTCTAATTACAGAGATACAATCTAGCGCTTTAATCCCCCAGTCCAAAATTTGCTGTTCTTCCACAATAAAACCGCTTTTGCTACAAATATGATGCATGTCATCAGCGTTGAATTCACTGCGACAGTGAGGATTTCTTCTCCAGTTTTTATCTGCCTTGAACTCAGCATGGCCTCTAGCGTTTGAATGATGTAATACCGCGTAACCGCCGACAGATAGTATGCGAGAAAACTCGCTCAATATGTAATCAATGCTTCTGTAATCAAAATGCACCATAGCATCCCAACTGTAAATAAAACTAACGCTGTTACTGTCTACTGGAATTTTTTCAGGATCGCTTACCCGCGAATCCACATTCTGTTTATCAGTAAACCTTAGTGCGCAGTGACTAATCGCCTCTTGGCTTGTATCTACACAAATAAGTGACGTAGACAAGCGGCTCAAAATCTCTGCAATTCGGCCTTTTCCGCATGCAAAATCAACCACTTGAGACAAATTGAAATTATGTTTTTGCATCAATGGCTCAAGGTAGGCCTGAAACTGCACCTCGTTATGCCCTTCCGCATTGGTATAATACTCATTCCAATCGAAACTGTGGGGGTCGTATTGCCCTTCCTCTAATGCATGGTTGGTATCAAGCTTGATTAACCTGTTTGCATCAACACCCTGCTGTAATAGGCGTTGCTCTATCTCATCGCCAAATTTTAGAGACGCTACAACAATTGGATGGGCTGGTAAAAGAGACAGTTTTTTTTCTGGAATGAATGTAATTGCTCCCTCTTGCTTTGTTGATGTTATCTTTTTATCTGTTATGTATATGCTGCTAACAAGCTGCGTTGCTTGTAATTGCTTTAAGAATGACTGACCAATAATCCCGGCGCCATAGACAATAACGCCATCGCTTTTTGGAACAGTACCGAATGGAAAAAGATAAAACATATAAATCCCTATATAACAGTTAGCGCTGTATGGCGTAATGAGTTAGTAATATCTTGTTTGTGTGGAAGCGTTGCAACAACTACCGCTTCAACATTCTCAGTCATCATCTGTTCAGGGGGGACAATGGCAAAGGAAAAACAGTTTCCAGTTAAATGAGTATCAACGACTTGCTTGATAACAATATGGGGTAACTTTTGTTCAATCGCTTTAATAATTCGTCTTCCTCGCGCCCCAGCTCCCCAAATAACAATATGGGCGCTCGTAGTGAACGTTTCTTTAAGCTTTTCTAGTATCGAATTGTCTTCACTATCAAGAAAAAGCGACAGTGTATTATTCTCGAAAGGCACCTTTTCAAAAAAAGTCCTATATAGCTCGGTGTAGGGATGTGCTGAAGAAAGATGCCAAGGCTTTTCTTGACCAGTAAAATGCACTATTACAGGTGTCTCTACTAGATGATGGGCAAGCGTGTACGTTTGCCCATTGAACTTTGCATCTAGATACTGGGTTTGCTCATCGAGCACTACATTTAAGACATCCTGGTCATTGTATTCCCATAGCGTTTTTGGACTATGAATATGCATTAAGCGAGTAAAAATATCTCTTTCTCGCCACTTGGCCAAGTCAATGACCATGACACCCGCATTGAAATAAGACTGAGATAGAAGCCCTAGCGTTTTGGGTCTATTTTGTGTCATTAAGGAGTGATCTTCAACCGCTCCAGCCACCTGCTGATTCAAAGACGCAGTCCAAAGTGCTTTAATATCGCCTGTCACGAGAATATCAGCATCAAGATAAATAACTTTATTCAAATGAGGTAATAGTTCCGCCAGTGCGTAGCGAACAAAAGTAACACCATTTAGACGCCCTTGGTATCGTTCACTAAGTTCGCTTTGAACCATGTTTAGGTTATGGGTCACAAAGTTTATACGCGTACTTTCACTTTCGAAAGTGCGTAACCGGTGTTTTACCGCTTCAGATAAATTACCAATGATATAGGTCGAGACAGGAGATTCAGTATTTTTTAGCAAGCTTGCAAGGCTTACCGCTAAATAAGGTGCAAAATCGTCATCTATACAAAAAGCGACGTCTATCATTTTTTTAAGCCCTAAATTACCAGTAACAAGATTAAGTATGTCAAATTTGTAATTACCACGCCTAACTACTGGAAAGTACAAATGTTTTAATACCGCAACAGTGGTAGAGTTAGCATAGAGCTGCAATATTCACTATCAGCATCACATAGTAAGCATATATTCTCTTGCAGCAACGATTTGTATCGGCTCGTTGCAATAAAACTATAGTAACCATTTCGTTAAGGGTTACTATAGTTTTGCCGATACAGTCAAAAGAGCAATAGTTATAAGCGCTGAATATGCGAAACATTCGAGTAATATGAAACTTCAAACTTCAAATAGACATGAGCAAGACATACCTTCAGTCTCTAACGAACACTCTCTGGTTGTATATCGCGCTAAAATAGAACGCGTGATGCATAAAATTGGAGATGCTAACAACTCCACCAGAGAAGCGCTAGAACAACACTTGAACGCTCGACAGATACAGTGGGTTTTAGGTGCAAGAGCCATCCGAAGACTTGAAAAGCGTTTTGTACTTCGTAGCGACTTAGCAGTAAAAGAGGAGCCTCTTATGGGCAACCTAGCTGCTGACCAATCTATAACCGTGGGAACTTTCCTACTTGATGCTCTGAACCGCGAGTATACGAAAAATCGTGATTTAAATTCATTGAATACTGCGGTAAGACTTACTGATTACTTGCTCTCTTTCCCCATTGAGCACATTACAAATATAACACCACTAAAAACAGTGCTTGGCGACTTATTGAATATTCTAGAGGCATTGTCTAATGAGTAATAATGCTGACATTGGCTTCATTTCAATGCCTGGGCCCAGAGCCCTTGCTTATATGGATGTCTTTTCTGCATTGGATAAATTTCCATTGTGCATCGTAAAACTGAACAACCCACATCTGGATAAATCGCTAACTAAATTAAAAAGTATTACCCAGTCTTACATTTCGATGAAAAACGATGAAGAAACATTGTCGAAACAAGCGAACATTCCTCTATATTCAGTCGAAAGTAGTGACATCAATGACAATAGTTTATTTGCGCTCATAAGGGAAACAGGGATCAAAACGTGGGTTTTTAGTGGCGGTGGTATTGTAAAACCGCACTTTTTTAACGCAGGTATCAACTTTATACATATACATCCAGGTCAACTTCCGGAAGTTCGAGGTAGCACTTGCTTCTATTACTCACTGCTGTGCGACAATACATTGGCAGCAACAGCATTTTTTTTAACCGAAGAAATTGATGCAGGCGAACCTATCGTTTGCGAACATTTTCGTATCAATTTACCAGATGACACCCTTACCGCGACCTATATGGATTATGTTATCGACCCATGGGTAAGAGCGCAAACATTAAAACATGTTTGGCAAGCCTGGCCCAACATATCCGGCATTCAAAAAAAAAGCAATATGCAGAAAAGCAAAGCGCCTAGCTCTCGAGCTTGTTATGTTATGCATCCACTTTTAAGAATGATGACGATAAACAAAGTGACCAAGCGCTTCGACCCTCTTAGCCCAAAAGGACTGTTCATAAATGAGTAATACAGCAGTAGGTCACGTAATTTGGCTAACAGGCCTTTCCGGCGCGGGTAAGTCGACGATAGCAGAAAAACTTATTGCACTGTTTAAAGCGCTAAACGTTACTCCTGTGGTCCTAGACGGCGATCAGATTAGGGCAGCTATTCAAGATCCACATTGGCAATTTGATGAAGCTAGCAGACTGCGCGGTTCATACATCTATGCTCGCCTAGCATCGCTCTTTGCCTCTCAGGGTCACTTGGTTATTGTGCCAACAATCAGTATGTTCGAAGAAGTAAGGCAGTGGAATAGACGCCATAATGCGGGATATTTTGAGGTGTATTTAGAAACAAGCCAAGATGTAAGACTAAAGCGTGACCCTAAAAAGCTTTACACAACACATAGTCAAGGAAAAAACGCACAGATGCCTGGGTTGGATTTAAACGTAGAACTTCCAACGTCTCCTGATTTAGCTATCGTCAATAATGGTGATATTACTACTGCAAATAATGTCGCAAGACAAATATTCGATACATTTAGCGAGCAATTTTTATGAGTTACTCAGACAATATAGTTACGCTTTCACGTAGTGAACTTTCGTTAGCTTTGTCTAAAGCAGAAGTTCTCAATAATTTATGCGGCAGGCTAAATAGCGCCTCCATACTTCCACTTTCTTTTTTTACGTTTGGTGAGTGGAAACGCGAAAGATATAAACATATTGATGCGGCTAAGCAACTAGGCGCAGAGCTAATTGTTCGGTCGAGCTGTTTGAGTGAAGACAACGACAATGGTAGTCAAGCAGGTAAATACACTTCGTTACTGAACGTAAAAAACACCACCGAAGCTTTGCGTCATGCGATAAGTGAAGTGTTCACATCTTACGGCAATGCACGAGAAGGTGACCAAGTATTTATTCAACCAATGCTTGATACACCAGACTTTGTTGGCGTAGCGTTTAATAGGGAACCAAGTAGTAACGGAAATTACTATGTTGTTAGTGCAGATACAACTGGAGATACACAATCGGTAACTTCAGGCGCAGACTCAACAATACAGAACTGGTTTATACGCCACGATGCGAAACCTGATGAAAAATGGCTAGTTCAACTGTTAGAACTGTTTGAAGAGCTACACTCGCTGTATGGCAAACGTCCTCTGGATATTGAATTTGCAATCAAGAAAAATAAGCTTTACCTATTACAGGTACGGCCACTTGTATTAGCGCAAAAACAAGAAATCCATGAGAACCAAGAAAACATTAAACAATACGAACTAGAGCTTTCATGTATTGAAAAAAAGCTTAGACGCATGTCTACTCGGCACCCGTACCTGTGTGGTGAGCAAACTCTGTTTGGCGTTATGCCCGATTGGAACCCTGCCGAAATAATCGGCATCAAACCCAAACCACTAGCACTTTCGCTTTACAAAGAATTAGTTACGGACCGTGTATGGGCGCAACAGCGCTTTAACTACGGTTACAGAAATGTGTATAACCACCCTCTACTTTTAGTTTTAGGCGGTACACCTTTCGTGGATATCAGAGCGAGCTTTAACTCATTTATTCCTAACACCTTAGAAGACGCATTAGCTGAAAAGCTTGTTAATCACTACCTTCATACATTAAAAGCATCACCACACCTCCATGACAAAGTCGAGTTCAGTGTTGTTTTATCATGTTTCAATTTCGGACTAGACAGCCAACTAAAAGAACTTGAGCAGTGTGGATTTAATAAATCTGAGTGTGATGAAATACAAAGAGCTTTAGTTACACTTACCGATAATGTAATTACCGATAAAAACAGTGTTTTTCATCAAGATATAAAGAAAATAGATGAGCTTGAAAAAAGACAAGCTCAAATAATGCAGTCTGACTTGAATAAAATAGACAAAGTATATTGGCTAATAGAAGACTGTAAAAACTTTGGTACACTTCCGTTTGCAGGCCTTGCAAGAGCCGGGTTTATTGCTATTCAGCTACTGAAATCAATGTGCGACAGCAAATTAATAACCCAATATGATTATGATAGTTTTTTACACAGTATAAAAACCGTTAGCTCTGCGTTACTAGACGATAGCAAGACAATGCAGCGCGACCTACTTATTAAAAAGTACGGACATTTACGACCAGGAACCTATGACATTACTTCTAAGCGTTACGACGAAGAGCCAGACAGTTATTTTTCAACGACCGAAAACTTCAGCGACACATCAAGTAAGTTCGCATTGTCATTAGAGCAGTTAAATAACATTAATGAAGCGCTATCCCGCAGCAACCTCTCTTGCAACGCTATTACTTTGTTCAATTTTATCAAGAGTGCTATTGAAGCGCGTGAGTACGGCAAGTTTATTTTCTCTCGAAGTTTAAGCCAAACATTGGTACTTATTGAGCAGTTAGGTAGTCAGGTTGGCTTTAGCCGCGACGACTTAGCATTTGTCGACATCAAAGAAATTTTGCGATTGCAGTCTACTAGCCACAGCGCTACGGCAACACTAGCTAGCTCAATAACTCTCGGCAAAGAATATTATCAGATGTGCCAGAAGATAAAGTTACCCGCATTGATTCGACACCCCTGTGACGCCCAGTTCTATCAAGTGCTAGCCGAAGAGCCCAACTACGTTACCTCTGGCTGTATTACGGCACCAGTTTGTACAACTGTAGACCCAAATGCGGTAACAGGAAAAATTATTTTTATTGAAGCTGCAGACCCTGGATTCGACTGGTTGTTCTCTTATGAAATAGCAGGGTTAGTAACACAGTTTGGCGGACTAAATTCACACATGGCTATTCGAGCACAAGAACTCAATGTACCAGCAGTTATTGGTGCTGGCGAATGGTGGTTTAAGCGGTGGAAAAATGCAAAAACACTAAAAATTGACTGCCAATGTCAAAAGGTGCATATCATTTCATGAACACCGTTTTTGTTACTCAGCGTGTAGACAAATTACAAAGTCGAAATGAAACGCGAGATAGTCTAGATCAAAAATGGGCATCATTGCTAATGCATTGCAGACTACTTCCAATCCTTATCCCCAATAACGTTCATGCAGCAGAAGCACTTTATAAGAAAATAACACCGTCAGGGTTACTCCTTACTGGCGGTAACTCATTAGTAGCGTATGGGGGTGATGCGCCACAAAGAGATGAGACTGAAAAGCGTCTCTTGGACATATTCTTTGCAGAGCAAAAGCCTGTTTTAGGTGTGTGCCGTGGTATGCAAGTTATTCAAGATAAATATGGACAAGCATTAACGCCAGTAACCGGGCATATTGCAAGAAAGCAGCAAATTGAGTACAAAGGTATTTTACGTACCGTGAATAGTTATCACGAGTTAGGCACACGTAATAACACCACTGAATTTAACGTAGATGCGCAATCTCTAGACGGGGTTATTAAAGCCATATCCCATCCGAAAGCCCCCATTGTCGGTATTATGTGGCACCCAGAAAGGGAGGAAGAATTCTGTGCGCACGACATCAAGTTTATAAAAGAGTTTTTCAACCGATGAAAGCAGTCATTCTTGTAGCTGGGCTCGGCAGTCGCCTTCGCCCGTATACAAACGCACTTCCAAAAGCACTGGTTCCTTTACACGGCACTCCCTTGCTTGATTATCAACTTTCCTCACTGAGAGGGTGCGGTATAAATAACATCAGCTTAGTGACAGGTTATCTTCCCAATGCTTTTGATAGTTATAAATTGCCTTGTTTTTGCAACGAGCAATACGCAAACAGCAATATGGTTTATTCATTGATGCAGGCACGCGTGCTATTTGACGGCAAAGAAGACTTATTAATTTGTTATGGCGACATCGCATACAACCAGGACATTCTTAACAGCATTTTAGCTACACAGGGCTCACTAGTTGTTTCAGCGGACTTAGATTGGCTTTCCTTATGGCAGCTTAGGATGGAAAACCCTTACTCTGATGCTGAATCTTTCGTCATGGAAAAAGGTAGTCATCGAATTGTTTCTTTAGGACAAAGCATACAAAGTGAGGAGGATGCACAAGCCCAATATATAGGTTTGATAAAAGTATCTGCAGCTTTCCAAAGTAAATGGATTGAAGCATTTGACCGAATGCCAACAACAGAGTCTCACAAGTTGTACATGACTGATTTTATTCAATCGCTTATAGATGATGGCCATAACGCTACTGCATCTCTTCATCATGGTGGTTGGTTAGAGGTAGACAGTGTAGAAGACAAAGCTTGCTATGAGTCATCCGATAAAATTAAAGCGTTGTTAGAAAGCATCAAATCGAGCCATTAGCCGCTTTAAGGAGCAATTGTTATGTTTATACAAGACACTGTTAACAGTTTAATTGATAAAAAGCAGGCGCTAACAACGCGAAAATTGCTGAATGTATCTCACTTGAGTTCAGAAGAAATTCGAACCATTGCTATCACCCTTTCTTACGACAGCGCTATTACAGAATTAAGAAGACAAGCGGGCAAGAAATTCATATTCCATGTTGCGTCCCCGAAAAGTGGCTCAACTTGGATAGCGCAGTCTGTAGGCCCATATCTGCGTACTCAAGGTTGGAAAACACCCTCCATGACCGTGGGTGGTGGCAACAGAGCGCAGGACTTTTTCTTATCGGAGCTCATACGACTGGAAGCTTTGGATCACGATATTTTCACCGACCATCAGCACTGTGTTTTCTCTTCTTATGTTTTAGACCTACTTATCGCAATCAACGCAAAGGTCGTATTTCAAACGAGAAACCTTTATGACATGTTGATAAGCCTAAGAGATCACCTTGACAACGAGACGACTGTTAAGCCAATGTTTTTCATCGATAAAAATCAATGGTTCGCGTTAAACCAATCTGAGAAATTAGATTTTCTTATTTACAACGTAGCGCCATGGTACATCAACCTTTGGGTGGGATGGAGCCAAGCACAAAAAGTGATGGGCGATAATTTTTTAGTCATAAAATATGAGAACTTACTGGAAAATCCCGACATGGTTTTTGAAAAGCTCCTTGATTTCAGCGAACTCCCAAGAAAGGCTTTCCCTGCGTCAACAGACAGCATATACACCAAGCAAGTATTCACGCGTAAGAATAAAGCAATTATTGGCAGAGGAGAGCTTTTCACGACAGAACATCGTTGTCACATTGAAAGGCTCTGCACACCATACAAAGATATAGACTTTACAGTTCTTGGTCTTAGCTAATGCGCATTTTAATAATATAAAATCAAAACGTCACGACCTTACGTCGCACTACTTTAAGGAAGAGAGTTGCAACGTCTATTACCAGGAATTCATTTAACGCGTTTGAGCCACGCGCCTGGCCAGTGAGTTACGTTGTCAGTAAGTTCACTTTCATTAAACGGCCAAGCAGGTTGAACAATTTCAAATCGCTCATCTACTTTTACAAAGTCTGCCGCTGCGCGTGTTGGATTATCGACATCCCAGTTTGACTCTCCTCTTGGCACGTCACTTAAATCCTGCATTACGCCATCTGTCGCAACAATGTAAGAGCCAATAGGAACAAGATCAGCATAAGCTTCCAACTCGTTGAAGACATGTTGATAGGTATGATTAGAATCAAGTATTACCAACACTGTTTCATTCTCTTTCACCATGCTCTTAACATTAGTAACTATTTCTTTGTCGGTAGAGCTTCCTTCAACGAGTTCTATTCGTTGAAACAAAGGGTGTGCTTCTATTGCCGCTCGATTATGGGGGCGAATTTCGATATCGATTCCAATAACGCGCCCTTTATCCATAGCCTGCATTAAGCTTGCGTAAAACACCAAAGAACCACCATGTGCAACGCCTGTTTCCACAATAACGTCAGGCTGGAGGTGATAAATAACTTCCTGCATGCGGATCATGTCTTCTGGAAGCTGAATAACAGGACGACCAAACCAGCTAAAGGTATACACGTACTTTTGATTCCAGCCTACTTTTACCCAATATTTCGACAGCGTTTCAAATGCTTCTTTCGAATAAAGCGGCAACGTATTTGTTGCATCACCATCTTGTGTACTTAGTGTCTTTTCATCTGTGTCGATCGTGATTTTCATTATATATTCCTGCTGCAGGTGATTTATGTGCAGTTACCATTTGTTTTAGCCCAGAGGCTAGATCGTATTTAGGTTGCCAACCTGTTTCCTTTAGAAGACCACTACGGCCTACAATTGGAAAATTTAGTGTGTTTGTTTTAGCGATACTTTTGACTGCTGACGCATCTAAACCAGTAAAATCTTGCAATAGGCTTAAAATATCAAAAACAGAGTGCCCTTTTTCATTACACACGTTAAATACGCCATTGCTAGATGCAGTTAATAAACAAAGCATTGCTTGCGCTATATCATCAATGTAAATGAAGTCTCGCCTATCCAATGCGTTAACTGAAAATATGGGTTGTGAGCCTTGTAAACAGCGTATTAAAGAAGGGATGAGTTTGGTATTGGGCATACCTGGCCCATAAGCAAAAAAAATTCTCGCCCAACGAAAATTCACGTGGTGTTTTTTAGCCCATGAACTAGCAATATTTTTCAACGAAAGCTTAGCTGTCCCATATAAAGTAGTGGGAGTACTCACATTATGAACTTCGCTTAAAATTTCATTTGAGCTTCCATATTCGGCGCAACTACCTGTACTTACGATGACGTTTCCACCCGCCGCATGAAATGCTCTAAAAAGCATTAATGAGTAAGCAACCCAATCTATATTTTCAGGCGCTTCCCAAAATTGGCCAGCCTCTACATACCACGCCAAATGAAGAAGATGTGTGCACTTGGTACTTTTTAGCACGTTGGTTAAACTGACTATGGTATGGCTAGATAAATCAACTGTGATAAAGTTTTCTTCAGCAATTGCTACTGGACACTTGCGACCAACAGCGACATATGGAATGCTTTGCTCGTTGAGCTTATTTATAACTGCACTACCAATAAAGCCACTAGCTCCTGTCACCAACACTTTCATATAACGCTCAATTCAGGTATCGCAGTTACAAATTTACATGTTTCCGGCACTAAGGGTTTCACCACAGCTATGATTTCATGCGCGATATTCCAAGGTAAAATCAACACATAGTCTGGGGAATAATGCTTAAGTTCACTAGGCGGAAGAATAGGAATATGACTTGCTGGCATAAACTTTCCCTGTTTTGAATCAGCAGCGTCAAATACTACTGGAACATCCAACACATCAACGCACGCGTAGTTAAGTAATGTATTTCCCTTTGCCGCTGCGCCATAAGCAACAATTTTTTTATTGCTTGCTTTTGCCTTTTGCAAAAACGTTTTTAAATCTCGTGAAATCGCATCTACTGAATGCGTAAAATTCTGATAGGTTTCGTGAAGACACATACCGAATTTTTGTTCCTCTTCAAGAACGTTAAACACATTTCGGCTTACTTTGAGAGTATGACCACTATGCTGCGCCCATACCCTCAAACTGCCACCATGAGTTGACAGCTTCTCGACATTAAAAACCTCTAACCCTACCGATGCCAAAATATTGCTGACAGCGGTAAGTGAAAGGTAAGAAAAGTGCTCATGATATATGGTGTCAAACTGCTTAAATTTAATCAGGTTTAGTAAGTGCGGAAATTCCAAGCTTAATACACCGGTCTTAGCAAGGATAGTGGCAATACCGCTCACAAAATCATTAATATCAGGCACGTGGGCAAGTACGTTGTTTCCAATAATCGCATCAGCTTTCGGGTAATCTTTTAATAAGCGATTAGCTTGTTCTAACCCGAAAAAGCACTCTTGTATTTCAACACCTTTACTTTTTGCTATTTCTGCCGCTACAGAAGTAGGTTCAATACCCAAGCAAGGAATACCTTTTTTCACAACATGTTGAAGCAGGTAACCATCATTCGCAGCAAGCTCGACAACAAAACTTTCAGCATTAAGGCTACGGCATTCCACGAGACCGTCAACGAATTGTTTCGCATGCTCAACCCATGAAGATGATGTAGAAGACAAATAAGCATAATCGTCAGTAAAAAGCTCGTCTGCCCTTGTAAAGTCCTCTGTCTGAACCAACCAACACTTATCACAAACTAAGATATTCAGTGGAAATGAAACTTCTTTCTCAAAGTCAGCTTCACAACCAAGATACGCATTTGATGGTGGCATGACGCCTAAGTCGACAAACGAAAGCGATAGTAAATGATTACAATGGCGACACTTCACAATGACAAACCCTTAAAGTTTTCAGGCAACTCCGGAAGGCCTATATCCCTAACCGATATTTCTGTTATCGACAACGGCCATTGAATATTTAACATAGGATCCTTGAGGTGAACCCCGCCTTCATAATTTGGCAAATAGTCAGCAGTATGAAGGTAAAGAAGCTGAGAATCGTGCTCAAGCACTTGAAAGCCATGCGCACATCCTGGGGGGATAATCAACGCATTGTTCCTTGCAGCACAAAGTTCTACTGAAATTAGCTGCAAAAATGTATCTGATGTTTCGCGCAAATCAACCACGACATCAAGAACTCTCCCCCTAATACAACGCACAACTTTGTATTCTCTTTGTGGTCCTAATTGGTAATGAAGCCCTCTGACGGTCCCTTTTAAAAAGTTCTCAGAGTGATTTATTTGTCGAAATGAGAGATTTTCAATGTAGTCACAAAGCTGTTCAGCACAGAACCAGCGACTAAAACTACCGCGTTCATCACCAAACCGGGGACTTAAAACCTCTACTACACCCTTAATTGGCTTTTGAAAACATTCTAATTGCACGCCCAAAAGACTCCTTTTTCATGCGCATCTTGCTGATATTGCTTTAGTTGCTCGAAAGAAGAAACATGACCATTAGCATAATAGTTTTGATACCACACCGCTGTCTGTCGAGCTGTATTACTGAAGTCCCACACAGGCTGCCAATGCAGTTGTGATTGTGCTTTCTCACAGTTCAATCTAAGCAAAGTTGCTTCGTGTAATGCTTTACTCTGTGACCGATTCCATGTCAGCTCAGGCCAAAACGTCCTCATCGCGGTTAACATATTTTCAACACTATAATTGTCTACAAGGCGCGGACCGAAATTCCAAGCACCCTGAACAGTTTTATCTCCTTCAACCATTCTTTGCGCCAAACACAAATAACCTGAGAGTGAGTCTAAAACGTGCTGCCAAGGCCTTACCGCCCGCGGATATCGTATATCTAACCGTGTACCGATTATCATCGATTTAACGATGTCAGGGATTAATCGGTCTTTGGCCCAATCCCCGCCCCCGATCACGTTTCCCGCTCTACAGCTAGCAATAATTGGCGTATTACCAGTGAAAAAGCCTCTGCTAAAGCTTTCTACGACGAGTTCACACGCCGCTTTCGATGAACTGTAGGGATCACCCGCCCCTAACGGCTCACGTTCACTAAATGGCACACCATTTTCTGGATTGTCATAAACTTTATCGGTGGTAATAACGACAATACCGAGGAGACTACTCACACCGCGACATGCATTAAGTAAATTAACCGTCCCCATCACATTAGTGGACCATGTTTGTACAGGATCGCTATAAGAAGCTCTGACAAGAGGCTGTGCAGCCAAATGAAATATGAGATGTGGTGATGTTTTCTCTATCACGCTTCTCAACATTTGATCGTTTCTGACATCTGCACTTACATGGTCAACTTGTAGTTCAAGTAACTCCCAATGAGAAGGTTTAGTATCTGGGTCCAAAGAGTAACCCGTTACTTCAGCGCCTAACGCTTGAAGCCACAACGTAAGCCAACTCCCTTTAAAACCAGTACTGCCGGTAACTAGAACGCGTTTACCCGCAAAGCAATTTTTGAACATTATGTTTACCACACTTTCCATGGAGGATTAGGCTGTTTCCACATTGACTCTAGCTGGTTCTTGTCTCTTAACGTATCCATAGCCTGCCAAAAACCGTGATGCCGATAAGCATTTAGCTGCCCACCCGTCGCTAATTGCATAAGTGGTTTATCTTCGAAGCTATCTTCATCAGAGGATAAGTAATTAAACACCTGTGGCTCTAGCACAAAGAAACCACCGTTTATCCAAGCGCCATCACCAGCCGGTTTTTCCTTGAATCGATTAACCGCATCACCATGGATATCCAATGCACCATATCTCCCTGGTGGCTGAATTGCCGTAACAGTAGCCGTTTTTTCTGATGCTTTGTGTGCTCTGATTGCTTTGGCTATGTTAATATCCGCGACACCGTCACCGTAGGTGAAACAGAAAGTCTCGTCTTCGAGATACTCTCGTACGCGAAGTAATCGACCGCCGGTCATGCTCGACTCCCCTGTATCCACAAGAGTGACGCGCCAAGGCTCGGCATGCTTTTCATGCACTTCCATATTGTTCGAGCGCATATCAAAAGTAACATCGGATGAATGAAGAAAATAGTTAGCGAAATACTCTTTGATTACGTAACCTTTATAGCCAAGGCAAATCACAAAATCATTAATTCCATAGTGAGAGTATATTTTCATTATGTGCCACAGTATTGGCTTACCACCAATTTCTATCATGGGCTTTGGGCGTAGGTGTGACTCTTCACTAATTCGAGTACCTAAACCTCCTGCCAAGATTACTGCTTTCATGATTTAGCCTTTGTCTATTTTGGTAATTTGTCATTTCTATGGCACTGAAGTATATACAAAAACAAAGCAAGCATCAGGCCTATATTGACCAGTCTTCGCTAAAAAAGCTTATATAGCCGGTCTCGCGAGACACCTATTTGACACAAGCTTGAATAGATTTCTTGAGAGAAAGCCCATGAACAAATAACAATCGGAGTATCTAGTTTATTTAGTTCACTCGGTTGCTGAATGATAAACCCTTCGAACTTGCAGCCATGACGTGAAGGTGAAGAGTCGACAACACCGATAACATCATAGACCTTAACTTTCTTTTGCTGTGCTATAAACCGACGTGCTAGATCTCCAGAACCATACAATACTACGTTGCCAGCCTTGGCAATTAACTGCCCATTATGACAGGATTTCACGGATAATTTTTGCTCGAATAGTGAAGGAATTGAGGGGGCAACCTTCTTCCCAAACTTTTGAATGAGCGCTTTTTCAGTTTCATGAACAGGCGCTTCTAAACGGTTACACAACTGCTCGATTGCGCCCAAAATAAACGTTCCCTGTCGAGCCATCCAGCTAGCTAACTTTTCATCAGCATCATTGCGCTGACTAGCACTTAATACAACACTCAATGCCTTACGTAAGTACAAAAGCGCTAGACCAGGATTTACAACAAACTCTCTCTCGGTCCGCCTTGATAGCGATTCTGCTGCTATAAACGCATAACGCACTTTGTCGGGGTGCTTTTCCCAAGCAGCAAGTGCAAGCTTGTTAAATGGTTGATACGATTCCTGATGTTGCTTCAGGCAGATGTCGACAGATTCGACAAGGTCTAATGTATATTCCTGCCATTCAGGTAGCGTAACGCCATTCAGAATATGGTGAAGATTATCAACAAGGTAGCCAACTGAATTACCTGGGTTACAGATTACGGTATTATGATAAGGCTGTGTATTTTCACTCGTTGGCTTGCCAATTATTGCGTTCAGTCTTTTCTTTAAGTCATCTAAGCTAGAAATAGCACCTTCTTTGGTAAGGTTTTTATCGACAGGTTGAAAAACCAGCATTGGATTACCAGTAACAAGGGAGTATAGGTGAGATTCGTATTGCCTGTGGCAAACCATAGCCACACCTCTACAGTAGTCGTCGATATAAGAAGGTGCTTGGCTAAAAATAAAACGTGCTTCGTTGCTGAAACGCTTAACAACAGCTGCTATTTTGGGGTGCGTTACGTCTTCAGGAAATGGCCTGAACACAATTTTGTGCTCTGTAAAATTAGATAACAAAAAAGTGACGGTTGGCGCTATTTGTTCAACTACCCAAGTGCCTTCTAAAGCAAGATTGGAAAGGTGATAGATAATAGCAGTGTTTTTTTGGCTGCACTGCCTGTATGCCTGATAAAACGTATCGAACTTTATTGAGCCAAAAGGAACACTAATAACAGAGTCACCGCTCGCTTGGCGTAACGCTTTTGGGAGGTAGCCTGCGTATCCTCGTTTGTTTCTACATCTGTCAGGCCGGGCAGAAAGAATATAATCAAATTCTAACCCCCCCCCATATTCATTTAATGTTTTTGAGAGCTTCACATCAATACCATGCTGGCATCCAATTCTTTTCACATGTGAAGGCCAGTTAAAGCTAATTTCAAAATTCGACTCTTGTATAAAAACAATATCTAGTGCACCTAACTGTTGAAAGTCTTTCTCACGGCATACGAGAATCGGAACATCAAGCCATTTACTCTCTAATAGCCACTGTGGATGAATTGTAGCTTCATCAATTTCCACAATGGCGAGAACTTCAATTTGGTCATACTCTTTTAGCGACCTTATTAAGTCAAACATATGATTCATTGCAGCATTGCGTTGCACCCAAAAGCCGCACTTAATCTTGTTTTTAGCACTAGACAAGTGTTGCGTGTAATAGCTGAGTAGTTCTGACAACGCGGCTTGATTATCCGCTGGCTTTGCCAAGCCAATCTTTGTAAGAAGCGCTGCTATAATTTCATCAAATAAACTGCGATGCTCGGCATCAGACTTTTTATCTAACATCATAACCCAAGAAGTTGTACTGAGCGATTGGTGTATCTTATATAAAAATCCATAGCATCATCTAGATGTTGCGGATTTGTTGATACAGGCTTTCTTGGCAAGGCGAGTTGCTTTTCCCAGTGATAATGAGCAAGCTCCTCCGGGCTTATATTCGGTATATATGTGTCGCTTTTTGTAAGGCCTGAATGATATATCTCTCGAGGGCTTGGCTGACGAGTTTTTTCATTTTGTTCAATTATGCTATCCGTTATTGCTTGCTCTTCGCCAGTGAGTAATACGTAGAAATCATCCAAAATTTTCTTGAAATGCGCAGGATCTTCGTTCCCCCAATCCGTGACTTGCTCGTAGTCAATCATTGCCCAGCCAAGCGCCGCGGCTATGTTGAGTTTCACATTGCTCAGATTGCCAGTCGAATACTTTGCTTTTATGCGTGCATAATCTGATGCAATAAATATATTATGTCCAAGCCAAAAACCAGGTACCACTAGTTGGGATATGTACTGCGAAAAGTTAGTAGTCGTTTCTTTTAAAAACCGCTTTGCAGCGGGAAGAGATACTTTGGTACTCTCTCCATTAGAAATATTCTCTCCCGATACAACCATCATAAGACTACGCCCAACCTCTAGGCATACATCGCTAAAATTTAGTGCGCATACCATAGACGTAAAATCAGGGCTCATTGGCACAAATACACGTCCGTAATATTGCTTTATCTTTTCCACTATTTTTCGGTTAACTGCCCCTGAGTAGATTTTACCAAAGCTGATTTTTTCCTGAGTAGAACGACCAAATAAGGGATCGATAAAGTCAAATCGTCGCTTCAACTCTTGAAGAGCACTATAAACCGATGGCATCACTGGTTTTATAAGGGGGTGATAAGTGCCCCGTTGACCTTCACCATCTGACATCGCAAAATGCTCATACTGCCAAGACAAAATATCAGGGGTAGAAAATTCATTAGCTAGCGCATGCAAAACCCCAGTAGCACGTGGATGAAAGAGAAATTTTTCATTAATAACGGTAATGTACTGCCCCTGTGCTTTTTCAATCGCAAACTCCCAATTGTCGGGCATTGATAAAGGTTCAGCCGGTCTAAAATATTTAAATTTATTATCATTGAGAAATTGAGATACAACATCTTTACAAGGCTTGATAATGCTATTGTCAGAGACAATTACTTCATAATCATCGCCTTCCTGCGCATCTAGGTATTGAAGGCATTTTTTAAGCAATTGAGGCCTATCTCTAGTGGGTAATACATAGCTCAGAAAAGGCCTTCCATTCATAATCATTCCTACTTCTTTAAATTAATAACATGGCTCACGGAGGGTGGAAGTTGTGCTGCAATTTCATCAACAAAACTTAATGAGGCAATAACTACCGTTGCATTTTCTTTAAAAACGCACTCATCTAGCGTGACCACTTTATATCCCATAATTTCTTTGATAAAAGCAGCATTCCTATCTATCACGAACTCTATGTTTATTGAAGGTTCAAGCTTTTTTAGAAACGTTAAAACATTGCGCCCCAACTCCCCACCACCGTAGATGTATACGGGACACTCTCGATAAGGATATAACTCCCACCCTAGCATAGCCATTTCATCAAAAGACTTTTTCTGCATATGCTGCGTTGACGTTACAAACTCAGGGAGAGCTGCTAAAGGTTCGGGTAAAACTTTTTCATACAAGGTACATAGTTGCTGTCTACTTTCATACCGCAGCATCTTTTTACTTAGGCTAAATGGCGTGTTTCGATACCATAAAAGCGGTAAGGGTATATTGGCGATATTTTTGCCTGCGAATGAAAGCTTCAAGATGAGCTGCCAGTCTTCCTCTCCTGCAAACTCTCCACACTGAAAACCGTTTGCTTGTTCAAAAGTAGCTTTGCGATACAGCGCGCTAATGCCGCCTACACAGTTGTATAACAATGCTGATGACCAGTCTTTGGCAGAATGGAATTGGATGAGCATACCTTTGTCGTTTGTGAAGTCAGGTATACCGTCTCCCTCAAAAAAACTAAACGCAACGGTAACAACATCAGCATTTTCTCTTGAAAGCGCGTCGCAGCACAAACGAAGTGCGCTTGGCGCAAGGATGTCATCATCATCAAGAAAAAATAGATAGCCGCGATTCGTGCTTGCAGCGCCTTTATTTCTTGCATTGGAAGCACCGAGCGGGATCATACTATCTATGACTTTAATATCTAAATTGGAAAATCGTGGGTCTTCCAATAATTCTGCTAACTTCTTCCTTTCTACTGGGCTACTCGCATCATTCACAATTACTACTTCAAGGCCGACTCCTTGCTGCGCTGCAGATGTTAGCGTTAAAGGTAAATAATCTATGCGATTATGGAAGGGGATGATAACCGAAACATCATTTATATCTATTCGCGCGCGTTCATTTTTTAGATGCGTTTTTTCAATTTCCTGATGCTTTTCAAGATGTCTTAGCAGCAAACCTTCTTTGTCGAGAAAACGTTTTGCATCAGTATACTCCTGTTGAACTGACTTACAGCCGAACCAGTGAACATTCCAGTGCATGCAGCGTTCAACGGTGCGGTGCAAGACATTTGCAAAGTACCCAAGACCAGCGTAACGAGAGAAATATATCGTATCGAAAGACGGTTTTTCATAGAGCCATAGAGCTAATTCGGAAGGCGCCTTTAAGCTACTATCTCTGTGAGTGAATTGTCCCTGTTCAATAGTTAAGAATTCTATATCATTAACTTTTTGGGAGGGCACCCAAACCAGCCCGTTATCATCAAACAAAATGACCTGCACCCGCTCTAGTGAGCTTGCCATAGACTCAATCTGTTCAAGCTCCTGCTTCCATCCAACTATAAGAGTACTTTTTTTCATCAGTTTTCTCTATACTCGTAACACTCGTCCTTCGAAGCCACGTTCTTCAAGTATCATTTGCATTGTATCCTGATAGCTCAGAGAGCAAATAACTACAACACTTGAATCGCTAAAATCATTGACGTTTAACGGAGTGACTTCTATTCCCTTGCACATTTGCCCAGCTTTAAAAGTATCAATGACAATAGGTTTAATATTCATCGTTAGCGATGTTTCAATAGCACGCTCGGCTATATCATTAGCGCCAAATATATACAGCTGTTTAATTGAGGCTTTGTTCAGCTCTGCGATTTGAGAGCACAGGTACTCGACCCTCTTGAATTTGTGTCGGTTCGAAAAAATAAAGCGTAAAGAAGAGTCAATGTTACTTTGCGCACTCGCATTTGATGTAAAGGCACACTTGAGTGATTTCAGTAAGACAAGCTTTTCTCTCAACTCAGTCACGTAACTTTTTTTATCGTGCCATCGGGTTGTTTGAATATGCTTTCGAAATTTATTCATTGGCGCAGGAGAAAAAGCGATGTCATGTGATAGCAGTATTTTGTTATACAGCGCCCAATCTGCGCAGTACTTTAGTGAGCTTTCACACAAATTGTCTTTTAGAACGGAAGCTCTAAACAACACTGCACTTACGTTAGGAATGAGGTTACGGAAGACCATAAAATTGGCAACGAAATCACGCCCATGCATACAAAAGTCTGATGCCCACAATCCACTGTCCGCATATTGAGTAGAGGTATAGTCATACCTAGCAACAAAGTGGCTGTTTTCGTCAATAACCTCACTGTCACAATAGGCCATACCTGCTGATGGATTTTTCATCAGTAAATTAAGGAGCTCTGACAGAAATTCGGGGCTAGATTCATCATCGCTCTCTGCAATCCAAACGTACTCGCCCCTGGCCAAAGATACGCCTTTGACCCACTGATGTATGGGCAAGCCTGAATTGCTCTTGTTTATGCGTAGTGCTGAAACATTTTCACACGTTGAGGCAAATCGAGTAAGAATATCGCCACTATTATCCGGACTTGCATCATCAAGTAGTATAATTTCAATATTCTCATATGTTTGCCAAGAAATAGTATTAAGTCTTTCAGCAAGAAATTTTTCGTGCCTATAACTGGGCACTATCACAGATATTAAGGGCGTATACTGCGATTTATCTGGCCCTCTAAACAAAGCCATTATTCACTTTTTAAAACCCCACCACAGCATATTATTTTCGATTTGCCGACGTCCATCATCAATACTGATGCCGTCAAAAAACAACGATTCTGCATTCAGTGTACCACTACATAAAACACCTCGATTACCTAATTTATCGACGATGTAGTCATAATATTGAGCGCTAGCTCTTGGGACCATAATATAGTTTGGGTAGTCAACATAGCGCAGACCATCTGGGAACATATTTACTACTTTCTCTGCGTAAACCCGCAAGCTATTTGGTATTTCTTTACGTTCACCTACAAAGTAAAGCTTTGGTATAATCACTAAGGCTGTGTTTTTTTGAATCCAAGCCCTCACAGTCCAAGATGCTTTGTTTTTTGCATGATAGAAGACAGTTTCACCGTTTAGGTAAGCATCAATATCGCGTTTAAAATTAAACACCGGATGATGATATATAACCGTATTTTGTTTATTTAAATAACCTATTAAGGTTTGCTGTTTCGTACCTTCGTCAATTTGAACAATAACATGTGACTCATGCCTGTCTACTGCAGAATACCATTCCCTCTCGTCACAAAGCAGTGCTATATCTTTATTGCTAAAATTGGTTTCTAACCACTGTTTGTTTTTTTTGGTCACTTCATCTAAGTACTGCTTTATGAATTTATCATCTGTCTCGTTCAACTTAGAGCGTGCAATAAATTGTTGGCATTGTTCTTTAATAAAAACAGCTTCACGCTCTGGTACAAAGCTGGAGACGTAATCGAATTCAAAAGGAACTTTGCGAAGGCTTTCTAAGCAGTTGCTCAAAAAAACCTGCCATTCTTTTACTACGTTACTAAATAACTCCGCTGTAACAGAGCCATTTCGAAGTGCAAGAAGCTTACTTAAAACGCCATTAATGTAATTAACGGAACCATTAAAATAATAAAAGAAAAGACTGCCGTTTTTCAAAAAAGAATCTACCAGGAGGGCTCGCTGTTTTTCTATTACAGTTTGTATGTCCGCTCTAGAGCTAATGCTTACTTGACTTAACGCTTGAAGTTCTTCGATCTCTGCTAACATCAATGCGTGATCAAACTGATTCTCGAAGTTTGTACTGAATGATAGATCAGAAATGGGGGTATGAGCATCTAACTTTAGCCACTCCAGCGCTGCTTCCTTATCCGCTACAGAATTTTGTACAATTACAAAATCTGGCTTCAAAGGTAAGCAACCACTGATAGCCGCACCATCATTTAAGTTGTAGACATCGGCTTGCGGAAAAGCGCGCACTGCGCTCTCTAGCAACGTTCTGGCCATATTAAATTCGAACTTAGTAGAAACTGATGCCCTAAAGTTTCCTTTAACTATTAAGCCCGCATTCGTTTTTTGTGCGTAGTCATAGCGTTCGCTTCCGTCGTCGAGGTAGTAACCGGATAACTTAGAATGGTGATGTTTGGGATCTACAAAGCCTAAATCTACCCCCAATAGATAGACTTGTGTAAACCCCATCTCTAGCGAAAAATTCACTGCAAAATTAGAAACTGTGGGATAAGAAAATTTAAGTTCAGGTAGTGTGAGATCGGGTAATAATTTCTCTACAACTACAGTTGAAGCTTCCCCTTCTTTAAAACAAAGATAAGCGTTTTTGAATAGGTTTATAGTATCCGGATGCGCACCGTTACAGCTTATAAAATCAATATTTTTCAGAAACTGCCTATCACCTATTCTTATTGCCCAATCATACGTAGCCCGATTACATTCAATTTCCGCGTGAAAGTCTGGGGTTATCTGGTTTTTATAGAGAACCTGAAGTGCAGTACCACACGAAATAACTATCGCTCGGGATCTTTCTTCTTTTATCAATGGGATCAAGTTGTCTAACGAGGGGCCGTTCCCAACAATAAATACGGGAACATTTGCTGACGCACTATCGATAGACGTATCTGGGTTCGCGGTATAGAAGCTAACGCCCTGCTCTATCGCCCATTTTGTGTGTGCTACACCATATCGAGAATAATCAAAATATTCCCCGAGAGCGATAATACCTCTCAACTCTTCATGTAGGTTGTTTATAGCAGGTTTTAACTTATCGTTATCATAGCCTTGAGAAAAATACATGGACTCAATAATATGAGTGCCAATAACGTGCAACTGGGTTGACAAATCTCTTGCTAAATTAGAGCCATCATCGCCTATATTCAAATATACCCGTTTGTTGCTTTCATCTGCTTTGGTCAGAATAGTCCCCCAATCAATAGCAAATAAAGATGCATAGAAAAAATCTCGATTAGGTTCGCAAATGAAAAGAGCGTCTATGTCGAAATTTGAATACAGCTCATGGAGTTTGTAACCAGCCCCTATACCAAACAAAAGTAACGCGCGCACCTCTTCAGGTAAGCTCTCTTCTTCTGCAGAAAGCCCTTTAAATAGTTTTTCAATCTTTTTAACCATTCGTTGGTGAGAATGGGAATATGATTTGCCTTGTTTAGACGTTAATGCGAGTCGCTCTTTTGTAGGCGCTTTGACGAAAGCATTATAGGCTTCATGCTCCATGTCCATCGGCGAGTCACCGTAAAGAGCAGAATTTGTCTCTATATGGAAAACATTCACTTCCCCTGAAGCATTTGCTAAGGGCTTCCATTTGTTAGCTTTATAATGACGAAATTCGTTCGCAATATCCGGAAAGAATTGAGAGAAAGCATCAATATTCTTTTGATACATCTTTTCATTCAGGCTCTCTTCTGACCATTTTATGGCACTTACCACCGGCGGCCATGGCACTAAACTATCAACATGCGTTCTTTTAGAAAGCGGACGCCGTAGCATGGAACCTAATTCATTGAGTGTGGCTGTAGATAAATACGCCATCGCATTGTCAAAAGGATTTGAATGATAATGCTGATACACATAGACATGTTTAAAAGGCGAAAAATCGTACAGCTCACCTAAGTCCGACAATACTCTGCTCGGCTCTAGCTGTGTTTGCAGATAAATCCCTGTTTTCTTCATTGCTGCCAATTCGAAAACCTGCGCCCATATCCCTGACGATAAAGAGCAGTCAAGATACCCTAAATTAGGTTCATATATAACCAGATGGGCAATTGTGTACTCTTGCAGCAACGACAATAAATGCGTGCCGATTCCTACGCCAAAAATAACTATCACGTCGATATTTTTCGGAAGATGGTCTGCGATGGTCGAAGTAGAAAATGAAACATATCTGGGATTAGATACAAACTGTTGAAGGTGAAGTTCTATACTTTTATTTACATCGTAACCATAAAGCACTTTACCTGTGGTCACATCCACAATATCTAATTCGCCATCTTTATTCACAAACACACTTTCTGGGCAATTGTTTGCACTTTTTAACGTGTGATAGATAGTCGGCATAGTTTGCTTGAACGCGTTTAAGCTAGCCTGCCTATTTTCTTCGATTGTATTAGCCCATGAACGCTCTAGCTGTTCTTGGCGCTCCACATTTTCATCAATAAAATATCTTATATCTTTGAGCATTATTATTTATAACTCTTCGCCGCTTTTTGTGCTCGAGAAAAACCAACAATTTCCTTTTTCACTTGGGATTGAAAGTCTCGCACAACTTCTTCTAGGTATTTATTTACGTTTAACTCGTTTTCAGCAAAGGAGGGTAACGTTGAGGCAGGTAATCGTTTCAATTCACGAACAACGAGTCTATGCCTTAACGCCATAAGTCGAACGAGTTTGTCTTCTGATTCGTTGCGTTCTTCAACGGCTAAATAAGTGGCTAAATCAGCGTTTAACTTGCGTAAAAAAAGCGGTGTAAAGGCATGATTAAGGGTGTCTAACATCTACAAAGCTTGCTTCTTCTCACGCTGCATTCTGTAGGCTTCTTCTTTTGCTTCTGCTGGAATTTCTAGCCATGCATCGCGAATAGGTGTAAGTAAAGAAGACACCTCATCTAACGCATTCTGGTTGTTTTGCACATGTGCTTCAGTGAGTAGGTTTATCATGTAGTTGTAAAGCGCGAATAAGTTTTCGCTTATCTCTCCACCAACGTCAAGATCGAGTGTGTCTCTTAAATGAATGAGAATTGAACTCGCTCTTGTTATATACTCCGACTTCTGTACATAATCATTTCGGCCCATCGCGCCTTTAGCATAGGCAATTCTATCCAATGCACCCTGATATAGCATAAGCGTTAGTTTGTGCGGGTCTGCATTGGCAACATCTTGCTTTAAGCTGCCCTTTTTATAAGCGTTAATACCTTTAAGTGACACTGTTATCTCCAAGGATCTGTTGTTAAAGAACTGCTAACAATGCAGAGCTTGTTTGGTTCAATTGCGCTACTGTCTGATCTAAGTTTAAATAGCGATCCCGTAGTGTTTGTTCGAAACTAACCATTCTTAGCTCAAGCGTTTCACGATCATCATACACCTCTTCCCTGTCTTCTTTCGCTGTTTTTTCTCGTAGGCTTATTAATCCGTCTGAAGACGTATACTGCTCTAGATAAGATGCTAGTCGCGCTGCTATACCTTCATTTTCATCGGTAAATAACGTTGCGATATCATCGAAACTATCCTCCAAGGCGGTTTCTAAGCGATCTTCCCCTGACCCCAGACCAAAATCAGTACTACTTATTTCCAATTCGCCATCTTCATTTAATTCCACGCCTAAACTGAAGAGACCGCCTAATGCAGAGGTAGAAACGTTATCACCAATTATTGTTGCCAGACCAGACTTAATACTTCTTATCAACGAGTCTCCAGCAAGGGCTCCATCTTCTTCTAAATCAGACTCACCATACTTAGTTTGTGCGTCTAACTCTTTAATTAAGTTATTATAATTATCTACGAAGTTTTCAATTTTTTCCTGTAACCCTTCTTTGTCATAACCGATGGTTAGTGTTGAAGGAATAAGATTGTCACTCGCATCTTTCGGTGAGGCTTCTTTTGCCGTAAAACTTACGTTTTGAATAGTATTATCGAATTTATTACTGTCACTTTGAACTTCAATACCATCAATGAAGGCAATGGCATTTTTAGCAGCTTCAATGTTACCAGCACTAATGTTGGTTGCTCCGCCTGTAGTAGAAAGACGGTCAAGCTCTGCGTTGCCAGAATCATTAGTTATTACAAGGTCGTTTCCATCACCCGTAGTCTCCGATTGAAAAACAAGACGAGGGCCCGCAGCAGTGCCCGTTTCAATTATGTTGGCAGTTACCCCAAAATTATCGTCACTGTCATTTATCATTTCCCTTAAATCGGCAAGGGTCGTTGTACTATCAATATTTACTGTAAAAGAATCATCAGCGCCTACGCTAAACGTCAATGAACCAGTACCAGTAGAAAGTAACGCATCAGAACTTGAGGTAAATGCGCCCTCGTCTGTTGTAATTCTGCTTCCGGAGGCTAATTGTGAAACCGAAATAGCGTATGAACCACGCAAAGCAGAATTTGCTGCCTCAGCGGAAAATACGTCGTCGTCTTCGGTGGGGTTATCTATTGTGGGTTCTCGCCCGTTAATTTCCCTATCACTTTTGAGCTCATCAACGATGTCTTGAAAATCAGACAATTTAGACTTAACTTTACCAAGGCCTGATATTTCTGCCTCTACTCGTTCTTCTTTTTCGTTAAGCCGTTCTTCTTTGGGCTGCCTTTCAGCAGAGATTAATTGCTGCACCAGTGCATCTAAATCAAGCCCTGAACCGACCCCTAAAGATTGAATTGTCATGATGTACCTCGTTAAATCTCGCTATTAATGAAAACGCCCACACTATTGCCCACATCATCTTGCAGTTCTCGTATCCGGCTGGCAAGGTTTAGCACTTCCTCGGAAGGAATTTGCCGGATAACCTCCCCTGAGCTTGATTCTTTTACTGTCACAATGGTGCGTTTTGTTTCATCATCTATAGTGAAAGATAAATCGCGATTTTGTGAGCTCAAAAATGACTCAACTTTCTTTACTGCTTCTTCTAATTCAAAAGAACCGCTATTAGTAGTGCTATCGGCACTTTCTTCTAACTCTTTAACTAAATTAACACTATTTTTCTGCGATGAGCTTTCGCCTGTAGTGTCAGAATGTCTCGCTATGCCGGCTACGTCCTTATTAGTCTCTATAGAGGTGTTTTTGTGTTGTTGCTCAGGTAAAGTTGTACTTTGGGCAAACGCTGAATGTTGAATTTCCACATTATTACTCCCATCAGCTAAAAAGCGGAGTGACTTGGATAAGTGCACTCCGCATTTGTCATAACAGAATTATAGCAGATACCATATTATAGCGAACCGAATAGCCGCTAGAATTAAAGCAAATATCTAGCCAAGAAGCGACAACGCAGCTTGAGGACGCTGGTTTGCCTGACTTAGCACAGAGATAGACGCCTGCTGCATAATTTGATTTCGTGTTAGATTTGCCGTTTCAGAAGCAAAATCTGTATCCATTATCTGCGAGCGCGCCGAAGATAGATTTTCAGAAATACTGCTTAAGTTTCTGATAGTAGACTGGAAGCGACTTTGCAATGCACCTAAATCAGAACGTGCTGTTCCAATTTTTGATAGTGCATCATCTACTTCACCTAACAGGTCATCTGCATTTCCATCTGTATCAACAGTACTTGAAATACCTAAACCCGTTATCCCAAAATCGCCTTGAGATTCGCCGATTTTAACCTCAACGGTTTGTCCTTCATTCGCCCCAACTAAAAACTCGGCTGAGAAGCCGCCTTTTAATATACTCAACCCAGCAAACTCGGTATTTTTCGCTATACGAGATATCTCTGTTTTAAGGGCGGTAATCTCTGACGATAGCGCTGCTCTGTCTTCGGCACTATTGATACCGTTTTGTGCCTGAACAGCCAGTGTACGTATACGCTGTAATGCAGTAGTCGTCTCATCTAGCGCACCTTCGGCGGTTTGCGTTAATGATATCGCATCATTTGCGTTACGCACGGCTTGGTCTAAGCCCTGTACTTGGGATGTCATTCTCTCACTGATTTGCAGGCCAGCTGCATCGTCAGAAGCACTATTAATGCGAAAGCCTGACGACAAACGTTCAAACGACGTACTCAATGAATTACTTACATCAAATAATTGACGCTGCGCATTCAATGAAGACACGTTAGTGTTTACAAATAAAGACATAAATTACCTCCTGGTAAGTTTTCTGCGTTGCTATGTTCGCTGAAAACTTTTTCAGATTACGTCCGTCAAGTCACTACTCCCGACGAGACAAAAAAATATCAAATTACCCCTCAGCTAATGTATCGGCGAGAACATGAGCTTCTTTAATTTTTTTTCGTTTTTTTCACTTTTATTTTTTTTGGGGGGGAGGAAGGTTACCTGCATTGCGCTATCGCAAAAAATTAGTCGCTATAAAACAGTAATTTATAACGTAATAGAAAGTATCAATGGGCGTGGAAGTTTTTATAAATAGGAGGAAAAATCTGACAAAAAAGCCGAGGCATGGCGCCTCGGCGAGTATCTGCTCTTGTTAGGAGGGTGAGCAAATTTCTTTGTAGTTAAGGGTTATCAGTGAGGGTGTAAAACACCATTCGTGGTCACAAAGGTTATCGCCTGTTGAGTTAATAACCTGCTTACATATTACTTATTAGCCGCCTAACAAAGACAGGGCTGCTTGTGGACGTTGATTTGCCTGAGCTAAAACCGTTGTACTGGCTTGCTGCATAATTTGGTTACGGGTTAAGCTCGCAGTTTCAGTGGCAAAGTCAGTATCTCGTATTTGCGATCGTGCTGCTGATACGTTTTCAGATATATTACTCAAGTTTCTAATCGTTGATTGGAAACGGTTCTGCAATGCACCTAAGTCTGAGCGTACCGTACCAATTTTTGACAACGCATCATCGACCTGACCTAGCAAGGCATCTGCATTCAAATCGCTATCAACGGTACCAGTTACACTTAGCCCGGTTGTGCCAAAACCTCCCGCGGTGTCGCCAATGGATACGGTAACCGATTGTCCTTCGTTAGCGCCTACTAAAAAGTTAGCAGAAAAGTCGCCTGATAAAATATTAAGGCCAGCAAATTCAGTGGTTTGAGCAATACGAGATATTTCATTTTTTAACGCTGTAACCTCGGCAGAAAGCGCAGCTCTATCTTCAGCACTGTTGATACCATTTTGTGCTTGGATAGCAAGCGTTCTTATCCTCTGTAACGCTGTGGTACTTTCATCCAATGCGCCTTCAGCTGTTTGGGTTAATGATATCGCGTCGTTTGCATTACGCGCGGCCTGATCTAACCCCTGAATCTGTGACGTCATTCTTTCACTGATCTGCAATCCGGCGGCGTCATCCGCGGCACTGTTGATACGAAAACCTGATGACAGACGTTCAAATGAAGTACTCAATGAATTACTTACATTGAATATCTGACGTTGGGCATTTAATGACGATACATTGGTATTTACGAATAAACTCATGACTTTCTCCTAACATTTAAAATCGATGCTTATTATTATTTTTATTGCATCAACTGTAATTTTGGCATTAATAATGCAGTTAAAATAATTGTCAGAGTTATTCTGACGTTTTATTGGCTCACTACCGATAAAACAAACAGTAAATTGTCGTGATTTACTTATGCTGACTGATGAGATTGTAGTTCAGACTCTAACCTCTCACTACCTCCTGGCTTCGGTCTCTTCAGTCAGCCTTTCAAGCGTTATTTCCCGCTGATAAATCCTTATCGGCATCGCAACAAATTTGCTTTAGTTATTTTTTCAATTAATTCTATTATTCTTTCCCTGCACTACCTGTAGTGCTAAATCTAGTCTTTTATCTCTTCTATTATAATGCTGGAATGAATTTCGATGTGGAGTGGTTCCATTAACTAACGCTTAGTAAAAAGTAGCCGCATCCGCCAAGGTTTTCATCACGGTATCTAATCGAGTTCACTATGGATTTTCCACGCGTGAGATATCTGGCGAACGAAGAGATTATCCTCCCTGCATTAAGCTAGCTTTAGCATTCTGATGTTAGCCTAGTAGGGACAATGCGGCTTGCGGGCGTTGGTTAGCCTGGGCCAATACCGTTGTGCTTGCTTGCTGCATAATTTGATTCCGGGTGAGGCTTGCCGTTTCAGTAGCAAAATCAGTATCACGAATTTGCGAACGAGCCGCCGACACGTTTTCAGAAATATTGCTCAAATTTCTTATCGTTGATTGAAAGCGATTTTGCAATGCACCTAAATCAGAACGTACCGTACCTATTTTAGATAGTGCGTCATCAATTTGACCTAATAGCAAATCAGCATTTGTATCATTGTCCACAATACCTGTAATATTTAACCCTGTAGTTCCAAAGCCGCCCGCGCTGTCACCTATGGTTACCGTAACCGATTGTCCTTCATTCGCGCCAACTAAAAAGCTGGCTTCGAAGTTACCTTTTAATATACTCAGTCCTGCGAATTCTGTGTATTTTGCAATTCTTGAAACTTCAGCTTTTAATGCGGTTATCTCTGAAGATATCGCCGCCCTATCTTCTGTACTATTAATTCCGTTTTGCGCCTGAATAGCCAAGGTTCTTATACGCTGCAGCGCTGTAGTGGTTTCATCTAACGCGCCATCTGCGGTTTGCGTAAGCGATATTGCGTCATTAGCATTACGTACCGCTTGGTCTAACCCTTGTACCTGTGATGTCATTCTTTCGCTAATTTGCAGGCCTGCCGCATCATCGGCGGCGCTATTTATACGAAAGCCTGATGACAGACGTTCAAATGACGTACTTAAAGAATTGCTTACATCAAAGAGCTGACGCTGCGCATTTAACGACGACACATTAGTGTTTACAAATAAACTCATGACTCTCTCCTAACTTTTTTCATCAATGCTTATTTTTGTTTTTATTGCATTACCTATAATTTTGGCACTAAATATGCTGCAAATATCAACGTCAGGGTTACTCTGACATTTTATTGGCTCACTACCGATAAAATAAAAAGTAAATTGAACAATTTACTTTTGCTGACTGATGAGATCGGAGTTTCAGATTCTAACCTCTCACTACCTCCTGGCTTCGGTCTTATCAGTTAGCCGCGCTTGCGCGCTGATAATCATTTATCGGCAAGCTGGTAAAATTGCTTTAGCTATTTATCGCTACAAAAGCTCATCTTTTTATTCAGGTTTTACCTCTACTTTGCATTGATAACTACTATTCACCTTTAATATGTAACATTGTTTGTTACGCACTAAAGCGTGATAGTCAGCTGTACAGGATAGGCGGATAACACCAACAGTGATAAGAGAATGCGCCGGCAAAGGATGACAATAGAAAGCATAAAAAAACCAGCTTCGAAGAAGCTGGTTTTTGAAGGTAATTGTATAGTTTTCGTGCCTAATTGAATGAGTATTTTAGGTAAATACGCTCACGTATAATAAGGCGCCTAAATTAAAATTCTAACTACCCTAATAACGACAATGCAGCTTGCGGACGTTGATTCGCTTGCGCAAGTACCGTAGTGCTTGCCTGTTGCATAATCTGATTACGGGTTAAACTTGCTGTTTCGGTAGCAAAGTCTGTATCACGAATTTGTGAACGTGCCGCCGATACGTTTTCAGAAATGTTGCTTAAGTTTCTAATAGTAGACTGGAAACGGTTTTGCAATGCACCTAAATCAGAACGTGCTGTTCCAATTTTTGATAGCGCATCATCCACTTCGCCCAACAGGTCATCTGCATTATCATCTGTATCAACAGTACTTGAAATACCTAAACCCGTTATCCCAAAATCGCCTTGAGTTTCGCCGATTTTAACCTCAACGGTTTGTCCTTCATTCGCCCCAACTAAAAACTCGGCTGAGAAGCCGCCTTTTAATATACTCAACCCAGCAAACTCGGTATTTTTCGCTATACGAGATATCTCTGTTTTAAGGGCGGTAATCTCTGACGATAGCGCTGCTCTGTCTTCGGCACTATTGATACCGTTTTGTGCCTGCACAGCCAGTGTACGTATACGCTGTAATGCAGTAGTCGTCTCATCTAGCGCACCTTCGGCGGTTTGCGTTAATGATATCGCATCATTTGCGTTACGCACGGCTTGGTCTAAGCCCTGTACTTGGGATGTCATTCTCTCACTGATTTGCAGGCCAGCTGCATCGTCAGCAGCACTATTAATGCGAAAGCCTGACGACAAACGTTCAAATGACGTACTCAATGAATTACTTACATCAAATAATTGACGCTGGGCATTCAATGAGGAAACATTGGTATTAACAAACATAGACATAAAGTCTCTCCTACACGCTCAGTCCAGCAGGTGCTGGCTGCCGGGATGTCCGGCGTTACAATTTAATCGTCACCAACACCTGAGGGGTAATTGATGAACTGACTCTCTCAGTAGTTGTATCGACCCCGCGACAATTCCCTTTAGAAAAAAAAACAACAATTGCCGTAAAGCGGAACAAAATTGCCTCTTTCAATCATCTAAGTATCGGTTTTAGATAGGAAATAAATGTGCTCAATGCGCTAAAATTAGGAAAGATCTGGGCAGCTATGTAGGTGGGCCAGTGATATGTGCACTCACCCGTTCCTATTTTTACTGGCAGGAAGAGATTGGAACAGGAAAAGCTTACCACGAAATTGTGGCTACTTTCTGGAGACAATGGCAGCCTTGAAGCGCGACTTGCCTTACCGAGCGCGAGGGATACCTTATATCTGTCGTACTATTCCTTGCTCGTAGATAAAGAGGCTCGGGTTTATCTTGCCACTATTACGGGTATGGCATCACTCACCCGTAATATTAGAGATTAGATATAATTAAATAGCGATAAATTTGAAACTTTGGGAAACGAGGCGAGGGCTGCTTCTAAGGCAGTTTCTTGCTTAGCAAATTCAGACGATGCTTCAGCATAATCAACATCTTCTATCGAACTACGAGATGCTTTTGCTGCAATTTCCATATCTAAATTACTTTCGTATACCGACTCAGCAATATTCAACCGGCTTCCAATAGAAGCACGTTCTAGTGAGATGATTTCAAGGCCGTTGTCCAACCCTACTAAAGCATCTGAGATGGCTTCTTGAAGCGCGTCATTGTCAGTACTGCTATCCATGAGTACTTGCTGCATGTCATGAAGTGTTTGCGCCATGCTCTTCTTTTCTGGCGCATCTAGCGTGAAGTTAATCGTTTCCCCCGCATTAGCGGTAACTTCGAATTGCATACCTTTAATGGTAACCGGCTCGCCAGGGGTAAATCCAACAGTATCAACAACATTTCCTGTGGCTACGTTAATAAGTTGCGCATCACCACCGGCTAAAAACGAAACTTGAAATTCGTTGTTTGCACCGTTAACAGGGTCATAACTATCATCGAAAAACGCATCAAAGGTTTTTTGCGCGCTTACCGTTGCTTGCTCAAAACTACTTACCGTATCGCTAGTAACCGAGAAATTAAACCGCGAGAGTACGTTTTCAAATACTTCATAGCCATTACTTGTCGATTGTATCTTTGAGCTATTGGAAAGTTGAACAAAACTTACGCCAGCATCGCCGGTAAACGTAATGGCATTCCCTGACGCAGCAGGGTTATATTCAAATGCAGGTTCAGCGGATTGATAACCCGCATAAATGAAATTTCCATCAGCATCTTGGGTATTCATCAGGTCGAATACCTCTAGCTTGATCTGTTCTAATTCTGCGCCAATGGCACGTCTATCTTGTTCAGCCAATGCGCCTGAACCCGCCTCTACAACAAGCGTCCTGGCCCGGTTAATTGAATTGGTGATATTTTCTAATACAGCTTCTTGTTGCTCCAACGACCCCGTTACTAAATCGTTATTACGCTGAAATTGGGTTAACTCGTCAATTTCTTCGGTTAATCGTAGGACCTTTGCGGCGCCAACCGGATCATCTGACGGTGTAATGATGCGTTTACCAGATGCAAGCTGCTGCTGAGTTTTTACCAAATCTTCTTGGTTGTTCATGATAGTACGAATGTTCTGATCATAAACCTGACTGGTTGATATTCGCATAGTTTAATTACCTCGCCGACTGTAATATGGTGTCGAACAATTCTTGCGCTGTTGACAATATTCGGGCAGCTGCAGCATAAGATTGTTGATACTTTATAAGGTTCGCAGCCTCTTCATCTAAACTTACTCCAGAAACAGATTCAAACCAGTTTTCAGACTGGACTTTCATTGCTTCTGCCGACTGTAAGGACACATTAGCCATGGCGGCATCTTCACCGATACGTCCTACCATAGATGCATAAGCATCTTGAAACGTTCGTGGTTTATTGCTCGCTTCGCTACTCACCTGCACTAGGCCTTCATTTTGTAGTGCGGCGATAGCCAGGGTATTAGTATTGTCATTAAAGCCATCAGTATTATAACCAATAGAAAAAGAATCGCCGGCTCTTGGTACACCATCTAAACTCAAATCGTAGCCAGGATAGTCATCTTGGCCGCTATAAATACCCGCACTGTCTTTTGCTTGCTGGATAAGATTATTTAAATTAGTCGTGCCGGAAACCGTTGCCAGCACATTATTACTTGCATCTAATACCTGATAGCTGTCTTGGGCGGTGAAGACTATTTGTGCCGGGGCCGCAGTATCAATCCCCCCTGCACCATCAAACGCCGATTGCTCCACAGTGCCTGTGGTTGTGGTATTAGTGATTGTTACACCCGTTACGTTGGCACTGCCTAAATTACTGCTGTCGGCTTGCGCCCTTATGGGCGATGCGAACGCTAAGTCTTCTGCGCGTTGTGTTGCTAAGGAAATAGATGACGCTATATTTTTAGTGGGTTGTAGTAGAAACTCTTCGCCACCAACATAGGTATCTGAACCGTCAAATTCAACTTCAATTCCGCCGGGAAGCTCGTTAAAACCTCCACCTACACTTAAACCTGAGTATACGAGAGGCGCGCCTGAGCCATCGGTTTTCACCGTACCATCGGCGTTAAGTAACGTAACCTCTATTTCCGAAGGAACACCGGAGGCAACATTCGTAACTTTGATACTATAATCAGCATCCGTAACCTCAGCCCCAGCGCCTGCCGTTATTCGGCCCGTTACTTGATAATCCCCTACGGTGTTATTATCTGTTAAGCCTGAGAAGGTTGGGATATCAAATATATCACTGCCCAGTTGCCCATCTAAGTCCATACCTAGTTTATTTTGGCTGTTCATTGCATCTGCAAAGGCTACGGCCAGTTGTCCTACATCACGCATGGCTGGACCTAATACTTCGTTTCTAAAACGAAATAACCCACCTAAGGCTCCGCCAAGCTCGCTTTCTATTACGTTTATCGCCGTTTCATCTTTCGTTTGAGAACCAAAATTAGTTTGCAGCGTTAGCTCTTTATAAGTCACATCTGCATTGTTACCCAGATCAAACAAATTAAACGAACCATTATCTAATACAAGCGACTCTCCGGAAGTAAGGTTTATGGTGACAGCGCCATTTTGACTTTGGCTTTCTTTCACATTTATCGACATGATTGATGCTAATTCATCGATAGCTTGGTCTCGTTCGTTAAGCAGGGCACTTGGCTCATCACTGGTATTGTTTCCTTGCGCCATTACAATGCTTTTGTTCAATTCTCCAATATTACCTATCAAGCTATTGGCGCGACTAACCATTGAATTAAACTCTAAATTAAGCTCTTCTTCTTTTTCGATAGCATAGTCAGACACTGTGCGCATACGCTGGTATAGAGATTCACTTTTCGCGAGCACTTGTTCACGAGAGGCAAGATTAGTTGGGTCATCGGCTGAAGTTTGTAAGGCAGCGAAGAATTCACTAAAGCCCTTAGACAAGGAATTCGCCTCGCCCGCAAGGAGATTATCTATCGCAGAGGTTTTAGTTGAATACGACTCTAACTCGCCGACTAGGGTAATATCGCGGCGCAATTGATTTTGCGCAAACTGATTAATAATACGCTCTGTATTTCCAATACTCACCCCGAACACTTGACTATTGTTCAGTTCGGTACGTTGGCGCACGTAGCCATCAGTATTTACATTGGCAATATTATTACTGGTGGTTTGCAGCAACTTACTACTGGCGTTAACCCCACTGCTAGCAAGAGAAAATAGATCGACTGAACTCATAAGTTTTCCTCACGCCTTACGGCATCAACCCGTTTAGCCTGTCACCATGGTAAACAGACATAATTTTATCCGCATATTTAGGATCGGTAGCATAGCCTGCTTTTTGCAATTCTTGGGCGTACCTTGTTGCATCCTGCGCATTTTCAACCGCTTGTTGATAGCGCGGCTGAGTCGCAATGAACTTACCGTAATCGTCCAAAGCTTCAGTGAGTGAAGGATAAGATCGAAACGCCGCTTTTTGCTTTTCAGGAACAGTCCCGTTGAATTCAAGCGTGTCGACCACCGCTTGCTCGCCCTGCCACTGCCGATTAGCTTTAATGCCAAACAGGTTATGTGAACTAGAACCATCGGCGTTATGAATAACAAACTTGCCCCAGCCGGTTTCCACCGCCGCTTGGGCGATAATGGCCTTTGCATCAAGACCATACTTTTGTGCTACGTTTTCCGCATGGGGACGTAAGGTTTCAACAAAATGTTGTGGACTTTCAAACATCACATCTTTTCTGGCTGCGGGGGCGCCTTTCGATTCTGATGCCAGGACGTTTTCCTGTGCGTGTGTCACCTGTTCTCTACTTCGGTCATTTAGCGAACTTAAGTTGCCATCACTACGTATGATACTCGCAGGTCTATAGCCATCTTCGCTTTGCCCTAATTGCTTAACGATGATGTCGGCAAGCCCCATCCCACCGCTAGACGTAAGGTCAGTAGCTAACTGCTGGTCATGCATATCTCGGTAAAACTTCACCTGCTGCGAGTTAAACGGGCTGTCTTCATCTGCTAACGTATCTTGCGCTTTACGCATAGACTTAAGCATCATTTGTACAAAAATAGCTTCGAATTGTTGAGCCGCCTCTTGCAACACCGTTTCATCACCTGAAGCGATAGCTTCACGCATTTTGTTGATACTGCCCAAATCGTGAACATTGCGTGCCATGTCCAACTGTGATTTTGTACTTAAACTATCCATTAGATAATCACCAGTTCGCCATGAAGAGCACCTGCCTGGCGTAAAGCTTCTAATATCGCCATTAGATCGCCCGGCGCTGCGCCCACTTCGTTAACGGCTCTGACTAACTGATCTAGCGTTACGCCAGGTTCAAACTTAAACATACGGCTATCGGCGAGATCAACATCAACAATCGACTGGGTTGTTATGGCCGTCTCTCCTTCACCAAAAGCATTAGGCTGAGAAACCTGTTGATTTTCAGATATGGTCACCGTCAAACCACCGTGTGTGATAGCTGCAGGCAGTAAGCGCACATCACTTCCTATTACAATAGTTCCTGTGCGGCTATTAATAACTACTCGCGCAGGTGCGTCGGCTGGTGTAAATTCAAAGTTTTCTAAGGTTGCAAGAAACCCTACGCGTTGACCTACATCTCGGGGCGCAGATACTCGCACAGAAGCCGCATCTATGGGTGTAGCAATTACATAGCCTTTATCGGGCTGTGCGCCCAGTCTCTCATTTATAGTATCGGCTAACGCCTTAGCAGTAGAAAAATCTGGGCGGTGCAAATTCAGTGTAAGCGTATCCCCATTGGCAAAGCCACTTGGTACCGCTCTCTCTACCATTGCGCCATTGGGAATGCGCCCGACCGTAGGCGTATTTACGACAATGCGCGAGCCATCGCCGCCTTGTGCGCCAAAACCACTAACCACTAAACTGCCTTGTGCCACTGCATACACTTTGCCATCGACGCCGCGTAAAAAGGTTTGTAATAGCGTTCCACCTTGCAAACTGCTGGCTTCACCCACAGAGGACACAGTAACGTCAATGGTTTGACCTGGCTTCACAAAGGCGGGAAGCTCTGCGTGTATTGCAACCGCAGCGACATTTTTAATTTTTGGTTTGGTATTCGCATCCAAACTTATACCAAAATTACTTAGCATGGTTCTGAAACTTTGTTCAGTAAAGGGGCTTTGCTCACCGGTTCCGGGTAATCCCACCACAAGCCCATAGCCCACTAACTGGTTGCTTCTAACGCCCTGAATACTTGCGAGATCTTTAATTCTCTGCCCCATTGCAAGGTGCGGCGCCAATAAACTAAATGCGGTTAGTACAATAATAAACAATCGCATAATCATGCTCCTATCCGCCTAAAGCGGCCACCAAGTTGAGTCGAAGAACTTGGTTAACCAACCACGTTCTTGAGCGCGAGCGAACGAGCCAGTGCCTGAGTATTGAATTCGCGCATTCGCTACCTTGGTTGACACAATTTCATTTTCTGGGCTGATATCTGCAGGGCGAATAATGCCTGTTAGGCGAATATATTCGTCACCATGATTAAGGGTTATCCATTTCTCGCCACGTATAACTAAATTGTTGTTGGGCAATACCTCAACAACGGTGACAGATATAGCGCCTGATAAACTATTACTTTGATTAGCTTCTGCGTCGCCACTAAAATCTCGTGAAGAGCCTATGCCCAATTGAACCGACTGGCCGCCAATGCTAACCGCATTACCCCCCAAGCCCGTTATGGTGTTCAAGTCTACGTTGGTATCTTTTGCTGTAGTGGTATCTGCCGATTTACTTGCCGACGTGCTTTCGCTTAACGCAACCGTGATGATATCGCCTACCCGTCTGGCGGTTACATCTGAATAGAGGCTGTTTGCCATAAAAGAACGGAACAAAGAGCCATCTTCCACGATAGTTTCTCGGGGGTAATCTGGTACCACAGGGGCAAACGATGGATCATTTGCCTCCACAGGCGGCTTGCCGGAAGAGGCACAACCACCTAGCATCAAAAGAGCTGTAGAAAGAACAAGAATACGCATAAGGTTACTCACTATAATTGCTGAATAACTTGTCCAAGCATCTGATCGACAGATGAAATGACTTTTGAATTCATCTCGTACAAGCGCTGGCTTTCAATCAAGTTCACTAACTCTTCCGTTACATTAACGTTAGACGTTTCCAGTGTGCCTTGCGAGATATAACCCAGCCCTTGCAACCCAGGTACCCCTTGTATAGGTGCCCCGCTAGACGCCGTTTCTACATACAAGTTTTGACCAATAGGCTGTAATCCCGTTGGGTTTACAAAATCTGAGATATTCATTTGACCTAATACCTGAGGCTCAGCCTGACCGCGAATACTGACACTAATTTCACCGTCTTGAGAAATCGTTATTTGCTGCGCATCTTCAGGTACGGCAACTTCAGGTTGCAGTAAAAAGCCTGCGCCAGAGGTAACTATTTGGCCCTGGTCATTTAGCGCGAACTGACCATTTCGGGAGTAAGCTACCGTGCCGTCAGCTTGTAATATTTCGAAATACCCACGCCCTTGAATCGACATGTCTAATGCATTGTCAGTGGTCAGTAAGTTTCCTTGGGTATGAGCTTTTTGGGTAGAGACTACTTTTGACCCCGACCCCAGCATAAGCCCCGAAGGTAACTCGGTATCCGCGGATGAACGACCACCCGGTTGGTTAATATTTTGATAGAGTAAATCTTCAAATACTGCACGGTCTTTTTTAAATCCCACCGTAGAGGCATTCGCTAAGTTGTTGGATACCACGGCAACATCTGTTTGTGCGGCATCTAATCCTGTTTTACTTATCCACAATGCTGGGTGCATATAAACCTCCCGACGTCACAACAAACTGCAACGTAACTAAAAATAAAATTACAAAATGCGAAGTAGTGTGTTTCCGCGAGTATCGAGCTCTTCCGCCTGCTTCATTACTTTTACTTGCAACTCGTAATGACGTTGTAGGCTTATCATATCCACCATCTCTTCAACCCCATTTACGTTCGACCCTTCAAGCATGCCAGACATTACTTTCACGTCTGCTGCGCCAGGGGCGATAGTTCCATCTTCCATACGGAACAAGCCATCGGTGCCACGCTCCATATCTGCATAATTAGGGTTAACTAATTTCAGTCGACCTATGTCCTCAATTACATTTGCTGGGGCGCCCAACTGGCGCATGGATAAACTTCCATCCGATGCGATATTGAGGTTATCTAAGGGAACGGGTAAAAAGATGGGGCCGTTATCACCAAGCACCACGCGATCATGAATATCTGTCAAAATTCCGTCGTCGCCTAACTTAAAGTTACCGTCGCGAGAGTAAGCTTCTTGACCATTTTGATCTTGAACGGCAAACCAACCATCGCCTTGAATAGCGACATCCAAATCCCGCCCTGTTTTAATCATAGGGCCAGACTCATAGTTATTTGAGGGGCTTTCCGTCATCGAAAAGACACGTGACGGCAACCCTTCGCCGTACACCGGCATCGCTCTTGCCTGCTCAAGCTGCGCACGGAACCCTGTTGTCTGTGCGTTCGCTAAGTTATTAGCTCGAATCCCAGTCCCGAGAAGGTCTTGAGAGGCGCCGCTTGCTGCTATATAGAGAAGTTTGTCCATGACTGACTTTTGACTCACGTTAAACCATACTCATGAATTGCAAGGTGAGTGCCAAGTTGTACAAAAAGTAGTAGATAGAAAAAAGCCGCAGTCGAATGCTGCGGCTCTAAGAAGATAAAGTGCTTATCTAATATTCAATATAGTCTGGTTCAGTGAGTTATTAATCTCAAGCGCGCGGGAGTTAGCTTGGAAATTCCGCTGAGCAATAATCATATCGATAAGCTCAGTGGTTAAGTTTACGTTCGCTTGCTCAAGTGCAGATGAGTTAATTTCACCAAATGTACCTGTGGTAGCTTCGCCCGCTAAAGCTTCGCCAGAGAGAATACTTTCTTTCCACTCAGTACCGCTTTGTTGTGTTAAACCTTGCTCATTGGCGAAACGAACCAGCGCAACACGCACAATTGGTTCTGATGTTCCATTTGAAAACGTAGCGCGAACTAAACCGTCAGGACCAATATCGATACCTGTTAAACGGCCTACGGGTAAACCGTTTTGTTCCAATGAAGTCACTTCAAACGCCGACGCGTATTGAGTAGGCTCGTTGGTGGTTGCTTGGGTAGGATTTAAATTAAAATCGATACTGACTTGCTGCGATGCATCTGCGCCATTAGAAAGGGCTGCACCAAGCGCCTCTGTGGTCAACTTATAATCTGAGGTTTGAATACCATCTGGGGCTTGTATCCCCGTGAAATCACCCCCTTGAGAAAAAACCAACTTAGCGGCTGTGACCGAATTACCCGAGGCGGTACCTAAAGCATGGGCGGCCGTAGTAGGGTCAGAGTCAGACCCGTCAGAGTTCACCAAATCAGTAAGTTGATCATCCACAGACGTAGCAACATACCACTCATTGTCTGCCGCTTGGTCTTTAACAAAGTAATACGTCATAATATGACTATCGCCTAATGAATCATAGACGGTAACCGAGGTAGCGGCATTATAGGTTAATGGATCATCGGGGTTAAACTGCGCTGGGTCTAGGCCTTGAGCACTGGCCGGCAAGTTCATTTTTATATCAACTTCAGAGGTCTGCGCTGGCGAGCCTGATGAATCAGGGATCAAAACGGGCTCTGTGGTACTTAGTGCTACTGAAGAACTCGTGCCGTCTGAATTTACCGGAAACCCTAGCAGGAGATCACCGTTGCTGTTAACCACGTAATTGTCGTCATTAAGTTTAAATTGTCCTGCCCGGGTAAACGAAAAATCACGAGACGTTTCATCGGGTACAGTGGCAAAGAAACCATTCCCAGTAATTGCTAAGTCCAACGCAGTATTGGTAAATTGTAAGCTACCTTGTGAGAACTGTTGTGCCACATCTTGAGTTAGCACGCCGTCCCCAACTTTGGTTTGGCTTCCGCCTAACAGTGATGTTGCATAAACATCACCAAATTCTGCACGCGATTCCTTAAAGCCTACCGTATTTACGTTCGCGATATTATTGGCGGTGGTATCCAAATCTTTTTGCGCAGCCGAAACGCCGCTAAGTGCGATATTAAAAGACATTCTTCATTCTCCTACTAACTGCCGATTTGGATGACGTCATCAAGATTGATACTGACCTCACCATCCAAATTTAAAATTACGCCTTGTCCACTACCGGCAAGACTCACGCTACCAACATGACGATTAACCGCGGTGGAAAGCTGTACACCCTCGCCGTCGATCTCTCCTGTGGCACTAATAACATAATCACCTGCGGCCATATCGTTGCCACGGGTATCTTTACCGTCCCATTCAAACTGAATATTGCCGGCAGCCTGTGTACCCGCATCTATCGTTTTAATGACTTCACCGTATTGATTCTCTATATTGATTTTCATGTTTTGAACGGTTTGCTCATTTACTACTACGCCAGATAGGCCATCACCTTGGTTGGCCATATGACCTATGTTGCCTTCAACCAATACATTCTGGCCAATCAAACTCGACGCCTGTAACGCCTGGTTTGATGTCATGGAAGCGGCAAAAGATTCAAACTTTTCATTAAGTTGAGAAATACCATCCGCCATAGTGAAAGAGGTCATCTGGGCTACCATTTGATCATTGTCCACTGGGGCTGTGGGATCTTGGTTGGCCAATTGCTCAGTTAGCATTGAGAAGAAATCTTCCTGAGTCAGTTGCTGCTCGGTTCCGTCAGCAACTTTAACCCCTTCTTCTTGCCAATATAGATCGGTATTTAAGCCGCTATTGTTTATAGTATTCACGATTGGTTCCTCAACTTACCTGTGTGGCAACTTATTGCCCTTGGCCTAATTGCAATACACGACGGAAGATATTCTTAGTGGTATCCGCTACTTGCACATTGGTTTCATATGCTTTGGAGGCAGACATCATATTTGCCATCTCTTCCACAATGTTTACGTTTGGCTTATAGATATAGCCATCTGCATCCGCCATAGGGTTGTGCGGTGCGTATTCCACCTGCAAAGGCGCATCACTTTCAACAATACCTTTTACCGATACCCCAGTACCTTTAGACTGATCGTCCATGGCTTGACGTAGTTGCGTGGCAAAAACTGGCTGTCTAGCCCGGTATGTTTCGTCATAGCTGCTGCTTACCGTGTTCGCGTTGGCGATATTACTCGCCGTGGTATTCAAGCGAACATTTTCCGCTTCCATTCCCGTACTGGAAATTGACATTACATTAAATAAACTCATGACTACTGGCCTCCAGAACCAAGGGCTTTTTTCATACCTTTAATTTTACCGTTTACAAAGGTGAGACTGGCTTGATAACGAAGACTGTTATCGAGAAATCTATTTCTTTCAGCCTGTACTTCAACCGTATTGCCATCGCCGGTATCAGGTTGCAATGGCACGCGATATTGCATATCAAAGTTCGACGCTACAGACGAACTACTTCCGCTAAGGTGGTTTTCATGGGTTCTCATCATCTGGCTATCACTTGCGGCAGGTTTGCCGGAAGATGAACGCACTGCAGATTTCATCGCTTTGTTAAAATCGATATCTTTGGCTTTGTACCCAGGCGTATTGGCATTGGCCAGATTACCAGCAATCACTTCCATTCTATCGGTGCGAATTGCCAGCGCCGATTGATGAAATCCGACCAATTTGTCGAGATTAATTGCCATAGTGAAAACTCCTCGTTGCGTAAACATGTTGCATATACATACAACAACAATAGCGATTGTCGGAGTTTATCTAGCAAGGCTAGTGCCAAATGGAAATTTGACGTTTAATTAATAACTAGAAAGGAAATTAATATTGATAATAAGCATTATAATTCATAAGCTTATAGACACTATTTCTTTTGGTAGTACAAGCCAGGCTGACACTTAACCATGCTATACATATCGCTTGCGCCACTGATTGATTCCGACGCGCCAAGGAAAAGTACGCCGCTTGGCTGCAACTGAGCGGCAATTTGTTGCAGTATCTTTTGTTTTATTTGCGGTGAGAAGTAAATTAGTACGTTACGGCAAAAGACGATATCGAAGCGTCCTAGGGAGGCATAACTACTGAGTAAGTTTAAACTTCTAAATGAAACCATACGCCGTACGTCTGTTTTCAGCTGCATTTGTCCGCTGGAATGAGGCTCAAAAAACATCTGACGCCGCTGAGGAGATAGCCCTCTTGCTAACGAAAGTTCGTCATAGATACCTTGCTGACACTTCTCAAGCATTGCCGCGGATAAATCTGTCGCGACAATTTCAACGCCATAACGCAGCGCGCCAGGACGCTGTTTTTGAAACTCCAATACCGACATCGCAATTGAATAAGGTTCTTGACCAGACGAACACGCGGCACTCCAAATTCTCAGCTTGCGCTGCTTTTGGGTTAACTCTGGGAGTATACTTTTTAACAATAGGTCAAAAGGATAGTTATCTCTAAACCACAGGGTTTCATTTGTAGTCATGGCATCGATAACACTTTGTAGTAGTTTTCTATCGTAGCCTTTTACTACTACATCAATAAGCGCGTCTGTGTTAGGAAAATCATAGGTATAGAGTAACGATGCCAGCCGGCTTCGAACTAAGTACTGTTTACTTTCTCCTAACACAATACCGCATTGTTGTTCGAGGAACTGCCTAAATTTATGGTAGCCCTCTGACGAGAGTTCTTTTCTGCTCAACGCCCGACCGCTCCGTTATTCACAGTCTATCATCAACCACTTTTGAACAGCGGTAGCAAGTTCGTCAGGATGGAATTTTGCAATAAAATCATCGGCCCCTACTTTTTGTACCATCGCTTGGTTGAAGACACCGCTTAGTGAGGTGTGCAATACAACATGAAGCTTTTGTAGTTCAGGGGTATTTTTTATCTCTGCGGTTAGGGTATAGCCGTCCATTTCTGGCATCTCAATATCAGAAACAAGTACACCCACCCGCTTAGTGACATCACCGTACTCTTCGGCTATTTGCTTTAAACGGTTTAGCGCTTCTAAGCCATTTTTAGCCAGTTCTATTTCTAGGCCTAATGAGGTTAATGCCTTTTTAACCTGGTTGCGTGCCACGGCAGAATCGTCGGCAATAAAAATTATTTTGTCTTCTTGCCCTTCAGTGGTTAGGTGCTTGGCTACATCAGCACTTACCTCTGCATTTAGTGGCGAGATTTCATTAAGGATTTTTTCTACATCGAGAATTTCGATAAGTTCATTTTCCACCTCAGTTACCGCGGTGAGGTAACTTGCTCGTCCAGTTCCTTGAGGCGGGGGCATTATCGCATCCCAATTCGTATTAATAATACGCTCTACAGCCCCAACCAAAAAGCCTTGAACCGAGCGATTGTATTCAGCAATGACGATAAAGGCACTGGATAAATCTTCAATTCGTCTGCCTCCGGTGGCCATGCTCAAGTCAATTACCGAAATAGTTTGCCCGCGTATATGAGCAATCCCACGTACCAGAGAGTTTAGCTTCGGCATAGACGTTAGCGGTGGGCATTGTAAAACCTCTCGCACTTTAAATACGTTGATACCGAACCGTTGACGGCCATTTAGCCGGAATAACAATAACTCTAGTCGGTTTTGACCAACGAGTTGCGTACGCTGGTTAACAGAATCCAAAATACCCGACATGTGTCACCTCTTGTTAATACTGGGCATGATCATTGCCTATCATTGTATAGATAAACAATATCACTAAAATTTAGCTGGTAAAACGACAGAAAAATGACGCAATGCGCATATGTTGTTCATGTACATAGCGGGTAGAGAAAAATCTGTCAGTTAAGTCCTTCAATAAGCATAGCCAATAACGCGCCACCTGAACACGAAAAGTAGCGATGAATATTACAAAATACGAAAAATTTAGTTTATACAGACAATACTTACCGCTTTTACTTGTCTTCTTGCTCGTTATTCCGGCAACAAGCTTTGCGGCCACACAACACGATAAAGTTGAACAGGGAGTAAAAGCCTATTTGACGTCATCACTGTCTACCCACAATGACGATACTAACATCGACATAAGTGTTGTGAAGATAGACGATAGAATAAATATCCCCCAATGCCCCAGTGGATTTCAGTACCATGCGTCAGATGAGGCGCTTAAGCAATCGTATATTTCTGTGCGCGTGAGCTGTAATACCAACGATTGGTATGTTTTTACCAGTGCTCAGGTTAATCGAACCAAAGAAATTGTAGTAACAGCTGGCGCGGTTAGCCCAGGTACAGTGCTGACTTCCCAAAACTTAACCCTAGCGGATGTGGACATTCGCCGTCTTCGCCATACGGCGTTTACCGATATTGATACGCTTATTGGGGCTAGAATGAAACGACGCGTAGTGGACGGCCAAGCGATTCAGTCAAATATGCTATGCTTTGTGTGTAAAGGCGATCGTATTACTATTAAAGCGTCGGTGGGAACTATGGCAGTCAAAACAGCAGGTATCGCACAGCAAGATGGCGTTATAGGAGATACCATTCGGGTGACTAATTCAAGCACACAAAATACCGTGGTAGCCGAGGTCGCCAGTGCCAAAGAAGTCGTGGTACACTTGTAAAAGTTAGCGAGTAATTAACTACACTTTCATCGTAAATAAACCTAAAGAAACGAGGTTTGCAGTCGATAACTTACTTGAGGTGAAAAGGTAGTGGAGAAAGACTATGGCAATTAACAATGTAAACAACGGGTTACCGAAAAACCCCGTTGACAACACAAAAATTTCGCAGCAGAACCAAGCGCAACAGTCGCAGCAACAAAGTGCCGCAAGCACTGCGTCTAAAGCGCCAACGTCTCGTCAAGACTCAGTGTCTTTGACGCAATCTGCGCAACAACTAAATCAGGTTCAGAAAAAGGCAACCGAAGCGCCTGTGAATCAGGAAAAAGTAGATAGGCTAAAAAAAGCAATTCAAAGTGGTGATTACAAAGTAAACCCAGACGTATTGGCAACAAAAATAGCCAAGCTTGAGGGTGAGATTTTCTCAACCAAATAAGCGTATGGCAAAACACCATACGCGGGTAAACAAGGTATAAGATTACGATTATGTCCGGTCAATTAGATGCTGCACTCACGCAACAAGTTGAGAATTTGTCCCAGCTTGTATTGTTGTTGGAAAAAGAACTTCATCTTATTAGTTCTCGTGACGCAGAAACGTTGTTTACTTTGCTGGAAGATAAAACTGCCCTGTTGTCATCTATTCAGGCCTTAGATAACGATATAGAGCCTCTTTATAAAAAAAATAAAGAAACCGATACCCTTTCCGATAGCTCTGCTGCGCTTATGGAAAAAGCAGCCAGCCTGCTTGACGCATGTAAATACCGAACGGAAATAAACCAAAAAGCAGTAGAGCAAGGCCAGCTTCGTCTAACTCACCTACGTAACTTGATGCTTGAAGTGCGTGCCAAAGAGTCGCTCACCTATGATAAAAAGGGCAAGCCTAACGCAGGCAGGCTCGGCTCGGGAATACGCGCGTAGTTAACGCGCTTTTTTGTTCTGGGTTGCATCTTCTTTTACTACCCGTCCTTAGACAGATATCAATAGTATTTAATGTCTTTAATTCGGCGCGGCTTTGCGGTGGTAAGATAAATTTCGTAAACACGCTGCATATCTAGGCTTAGCTCAGTGGCGTAAGTATCTTCGCCTACCGGGTAACTCTTAACAACTTCTGCTCCGCGGATCACACCTTCTACAGACGCCTTTAACGACTCATTGGATACCACTAAGCTAGACAATGATTGGCTGCCTTCGATGCGCTGACCATACACTTGTTCCGCTAGCTCGCGATAGGCCTCTAGTTTCGAGGCCTTTATTGCCATTAGCATTTTCACTGTGTCATTGTCGCCCCGTTGCGAGTTAATGGGTGCATAGCCTACCGCCTTAAGCACCGGGTAACTTTCAGGCTCAACTGTCTCCCACTCTACGTGTTTATCTACCAGCAAACCGCACCCTGATAAGTTACCAACGCCTATAATCGTAAGCGCCATTGCTAACATGGGATAACTTATATTTTTTTTCACCGTCATCATGTGACAAACCTTCTCATCTATTGCCCTTCGCACACCGCGTTAAGCGCGAGGCCGCGAATATGAAAAGCCCAGCCTGCAGAAACAGCGTATCATTGTTCACCGCCGCGACCGCTGATCCTTATCGACCTCTCACGCCTCTATGCTAGGTAGTTAAGCAAAGATTGCGCCCAAAATGCAATAGATACCATGTTGGCGCTTATTTCGCTCAAGTTGGCACTTATTTCGCTTACGCTTATACAATGTACTTATAAGTATTCTGTATCTAGCTTAAAGATACCCCGTAAAATCTGAATCGCTTCTTGTGCCAAGGGATAAGCGTAGCGGCGTAGTCGTCAATACTTTGGCAAAGGTTCTCTATACCCTATTAAAAAATACCCATAGGGTTAGAAACAGGCGCCATTTTAAAGGCGCGAACTTGCGATTTCATCTGTGGTGAGGAATAACGTGTTTACCGAAAAAAGCTTGAGAAGCATAAGCCAGTTAATGGCGCTAATTTGCCTAGTCTTACTACCAGTAGGGCAAACTTATGCCGTGTGGTACGAGGCCAAAGGCCAAGCTGTGATTCAAAAGGGAAACAAACAAAAGGCACGCAGAGACGCCACTGAAGAAGCACTAAAACAAGCCTTATTGTTTGCTGGCGCGTCTGTAAATAGCGTTCAACAGTTAACTAATGGCTTACTAAAAAGTGAAAGTATAACCATAAGTAGTACAGGTGAAGTAGAGCAACTAGAACTTGTTGATGAGGTATGGCACGCCGATTACGTTACTGTAACAGTGAGAGCCGATATTTTCGCACGAGGAAAAACATGCAGTGCTAGTGACTATCCCAAGCAATTTGCCACCAGTTATTTCATGGTAGAAAATCGACAACATCTTCTTGACGGCAAGCTAGATAATTTTGAACAGGCCTTTACCCGTGAGTTAGCGCGGCAAATGGCCGTACAAACATCCACCCTGTCCCTCCCCTTTATCGCCCCTTACACCACGCAATGGGCCGCCCCTACGGCTGCCGAGAATGCACGTGAATTGGCGCGTCAAGGCAATACGCAATTTGTCATTATTGGTCGTTTGGGTGATTTAAGTGTACACAGAGAGCCCTCCTCAGCGTTGGCGTTTTGGAAACAGGAAGACGCCTCTCGTTATTTCAGCATGGATATTACAGTTTTCGATGGGTTAAATGGGGGTGAGCTATTTCATCGTACTTACACCACGCAAAGTGACTGGCCTTTCGATAGGTTTAGCGATCTAGATAGCCTTTCTGCCTCTTTTTGGCATACCGACTACGGGAACGCTATTAAAAAAGAAATGGGAAGCTTTATTGCTGATATTAAAGAGGTCACAGCATGCCAACCACTTACGGGCCGAGTACTTAGCACCAGCAACGGAAATTTGACGGTATCGCTAGGGCGAGACAATGAAGTTATGCCTAACGATGAGCTTTATATATATCGAACCATGGAGGTGATAGATAGCCGCGGGCAGCGCTACCTTCAGTACAACGTATACCCTGGCGTATTTACGGTAGAGCAAGCCTACGGGTCTACTTCTAGCGTGCGTCATAAAGACACCGGCTTTGCTATCAATGTGCAGGAAAATGACTTCGTCATTAAAAAATAAAGGCTATTGACGCTATATTGGACGCCTCTACAAGGGCATAAATTAGCGCGTATTTGTAGGTTGCGTGGAACCAAGGTGATAGCGCGGCAAAGCCCCCTCGCATGGAAATATTCTTAACATAATTTCTATAAAAGGTTATACTGCTGCGCGTTGATAAATTTCTAGCAAAATCAATGCGTCCCCATAGTTTAACCGGATAAAACAAGAGCCTCCTAAGCTTTAGATCTGCGTTCGAGTCGCGGTGGGGACGCCACTACATTTAGTTTCTGTTTTCAAAAATCATCCCCATAATTCAAAATTACGTATAAGCTAGCTACATAAGCGACCTTATTATGTAGTTACGTCGCTAATTATCGGGTATGCGGGAGGTACTATGACCCACCTTGAACATGATGAGATAGACACATTTTTCGCAGAGATGAAAGATGTTAAGCCTATCAATAACGGTGATAAAGCCGAACTGTACGACCCAGAAAAAGCCCTAAAAGAAAAACAAAAAAAAGCCCAACGACAAAGGAGTGAGCGCGAAAAGCGTGTAAATCCATTAAGTTTAGAAGGGGTTAATCCTGTACCGCCCGACGAATTTATTCACTACCAGCAACCGGGCATTCAAGATGGCGTATTTAAGAAATTGCGGCTAGGAAAATACCCGTTGGAACATACCCTATCGCTTAAAAACCTTACTGTGGAGCAAAGCCGAGACGCGGTATACCATACGGTTTCTTCGTGTCATGAAAAAGGTGTGCGGGCGTTGTTAGTTAAGCATGGCAAAGGCGAAAATAGTCAGCCTTTTCCCGCTTTGAAGAAGAGCTATCTAAACCACTGGCTACAAGAATTAGAAGAGGTTATTGCCTTTCATACCGCACAGCCCATGCATGGTGGTTTCGGCGCAACTTATGTGCTATTGAAAAAACATCCTGAGCAGAAATTAATAAATAGGGAAAAAAATAGGAAGCGGTAACGATACTGTCATATTCAATAGGCAGTATTAAATTTAGTGAGGTTAATGGCAGTCTCGTATAAAGACTGCCATTAGAATTTTACTTCATACTACTTAACTGAAGACTGCACCACCAAGGTCGATGGCATGTCGGCAGATTTTGCCGATGAACTAAAGACAGCAGTAACAAACATAAGCACTACAGCCACAGCCACTCCGGTTAAGCCAAACCCTTTTGATGAACGATTCATTCGTCGTCTCTTATTATCTACACCAGTTAATTTTACTATTTAACCAGTTTTTACCCACTATTATAACTCCTGTAACCCAACTGCACTCCGTGCACGCACTACAATAGATCAGTGACTTACTTATGACAAGCCCCGCTGTACATTTTTTTGCCAGCGGGCCAAAACGTTAGCGTAATCTAGGTGTAGTGCCAGTGGTAAAGGCTTTAATACTCCGCCTTTACCGTTACCCGCTTTTGACTAACCAACAAACCGACGCGCATTTCTGAACATACGCATCCACGCGCCATCCTCTTGCCAGTCATCGGGGCACCACGAATTCGCCACCGCCCTAAATACGCGTTCAGGGTGAGGCATCATAATAGTACAGCGACCATCTTCGGAGGTTAAACCTGTAATTCCTTGCGGCGAACCGTTAGGGTTGGCAGGGTATTGCGTGGTTACGTCGCCATAATTATCGATATAGCGTAACGCTACCTGCGGCTGTACCGCCTGCAGCGATTCAGGTGCGGTGAATTCGGCTTGCCCCTCGCCATGGGATACTGCTATAGGCATACGAGAGCCAGCCATCCCCTTTAATAGCACCGAGGCCGATTCATTCACTTCCACCATTGCCACCCGGGCTTCAAAGCGAGCAGACTGATTGGCAACGAAGTGTGGCCAATGATCGGTACCTGGTATTAAACTTTTCAAGTTTGATAGCATCTGACAGCCATTACATACCCCTAAGCTAAAGGTATCTGAGCGTTCGAAGAAATTAGCGAACTGTTGGCGTGCTGTGGGGTTAAATAAAATAGATTTAGCCCAACCTTCACCGGCACCTAACACGTCCCCGTATGAGAAACCGCCACAGGCGGCTAAGCCAGAGAATTGCTCAAGAGTAACTCGGCCCGCTAAGATGTCGCTCATGTGCACGTCAATGGCGGTGAAACCTGCGCGTGTAAATGCAGCGGCCATTTCAAGATGGGAGTTTACGCCCTGTTCCCGTAAAATCGCCACTTTCGGCTTGGCTGTGCTCGCAATAAAAGGGGCAGCTACGTCTTCGTTTACATCATAGCTTAGTGCCACATGAAGGCCAGGATCATTGATATCTTGTTTAGCAGCATGCTCTTGTGCTGCACACGCTGGATTATCGCGAAGCTTCTGCATTTCAAATGTGGTCTGGGCCCACGCCGTACGCATCGCTACACGACTATCGCTAAGAACCGTTTCACCGTGGCGCGTAAACTCAACCACATCTGTTGAGTTAAGCGTACCGATGTCATTACAGATTTCATCTAACCCAAAGTCGGCTAATACCTGATTAACCGAATCGATATTTTCATTAAGTACCTGAATAACGCCGCCGAGTTCTTCATTAAACAGTACCGATAAATCCGAGCCGCTTAGCGCGTCAAGAGAAACCGAAACCCCAGTTTTGCCAGCAAAGGCCATTTCGGCCACAGTAGTAAATAAGCCACCATCAGAACGGTCGTGGTAAGCAACCACTAATTGTTTTTCTATTAACACTTGCATAGCGTTAAAGAAATCTTTTAGACGTGACGCGCTCACCACATCGGCAGGCTTATCACCTAATTGCGTGTAAACTTGGGCTAAACAGCTTGCCCCTAGACGGTTTTTACCCTCGCCTAAATCTAGCAATAACAAGCGAGAATCGCCTTTATCTGTGCGTAGTTGAGGGGTTACCGTTTTACGAATATCCTTCACCGCGCCAAAGGCAGAGATTACCAACGATAAGGGCGAGGTCACCGCTTTATCTTGGCCGTCTTCTTGCCAAGCAGTTTTCATCGACATAGAGTCTTTACCCACCGGAATGGTAAGCCCTAATTCAGGACAAAGCTCTTCACCCACGGCTTTAACTGCTTCGTAAAGGCCCGCATCTTCACCCGGATGACCCGCCGCAGCCATCCAGTTTGCGGAAAGCTTGATGCGTTTAAGATCGCCTATATTAGCTGCAGCTATATTAGTCAACGCTTCCCCCACGGCAAGGCGCGCCGACGCGCCGTGGGACAGCAATGCTACGGGGGTACGTTCGCCCATTGCCATTGCTTCACCGTGATAGGTGTCAAAGGCACTAGCGGTAACAGCAACATCCGATACCGGTACCTGCCACGGCCCCACCATTTGGTCCCGCGCGACTAAGCCAGTTACAGAGCGATCGCCTATAGTAATCAAGAAGGTTTTTTCAGCCACTGTAGGCAACGAAAGGATACGTGTAGCCGCATCTGATAGCACTATTGCGCTATCATCAAGTTCATTGCCGGCTACGCTAGCAGAAGCTACATCGCGGTGCATTTTAGGCGGCTTACCCAATAGCACATCTAAAGGCATGTCTATCGGTTTATTGTCAAACTGACTGTCATTAAGCTGTAAATGCTGCTGTTCTGTGGCTTCACCTACAATGGCATAAGGTGCCCGTTCTCGTTTACATATGGCTTCAAAAACCGCCATATTTTCAGGCGCTACCGCCATTACGTAGCGCTCTTGTGATTCGTTACACCACAATTCAAGCGGTGTCATGCCTGGCTCATCTGATAGCACTTTTCGTAATTCGAATTGTCCACCACGCTCACCATCGTTGACTAATTCCGGTAGCGCGTTTGATAAACCACCTGCGCCTACGTCGTGGATAAATTGAATTGGATTGTCATCCCCTAATTGCCAACATGCATCAATAACTTCTTGGCAACGGCGCTCCATTTCTGGGTTTTCTCGTTGCACTGAAGCAAAGTCTAAATCTTCGTTTGACTGACCGGAGGCCATTGATGAAGCTGCGCCCCCGCCCAAGCCAATGTTCATTGCAGGGCCGCCCAGTACAATCAACTTAGCGCCAACGGTAATTTCGCCTTTTTCGATATGGTCTCGTCGAATATTGCCTAGACCACCGGCCAACATAATAGGTTTGTGGTATCCGCGAACTTCCACACCATTAAAGCTATTTACTTCTTGTTCATAGGTACGGAAATAACCTAACAAGTTAGGGCGACCAAATTCGTTGTTAAACGCGGCACCGCCGAGGGGCCCTTCAAGCATAATATCAAGGGCACTTACAATACGCTGAGGCTTGCCATACACGTGTTCCCACGGCTGCTCGGCGCCAGGAATACGCAAGTTCGATACACTAAAGCCGACTAAACCCGCTTTTGGTTTAGAGCCTCTGCCGGTAGCACCTTCATCGCGAATTTCACCACCAGACCCTGTTGCTGCACCTGGGAAAGGTGAAATTGCAGTAGGATGGTTATGGGTTTCCACTTTCATGAGAATATCAATATTTTCATGGTGATATTCGTACTGATGGGATTGATGATTAGGGAAGAAACGCCCGGCCTCCCACCCTGCCATTACGGCTGCATTATCTTTATATGCTGAATAAACATTATCGGGCAACAGCTCGAATGTGTTTTTGATCATTTTGAACAGTGACTTCTGCTGCTCTTCGCCGTCAATTGTCCAACTAGCATTGAATATTTTGTGCCTACAATGTTCTGAGTTGGCTTGGGCAAACATGTACAACTCAACATCGGTAGGATTGCGCCCCAACCGTGTAAAGCTATCAAATAGATAATCTACTTCATCATCGGCTAATGCTAAACCTAATGAAACGTTCGCTTCGCTTAGTGCTTCTTTACCTTTGCCTAGTACGTCTATCGAGGTAAAAGTCTTCGCAGTTGATTGTGCAAAAAGGGCAACGGCATCTTCAGTCGCACGAAATACAGTTTCCGTCATTCTATCGTAAAAGAAGCTTGCAAGCTGTTGGTATGCGTCTTCGTCTAGCACTTCATCGGTATCAACATAAAACGCACACCCACGTTCTATGCGCTTAATGGTAGAAAGGCTACAATTGTGTGCGATGTCGGTAGCTTTAGATGACCAAGGAGAGATAGTGCCGGGGCGAGGTGTAACAAAAAATAAGGTGCCGGAGGGGCTTTGAGCCTGTCTGGCGGGCCCGTAGGTAAGCAGCTTGTCGAGTATTTCTACTTGCTGCTTTGACAAATCACCTTCAGAATCGATGAGGTGAACAAATTCACTGTAAAGGTTATTCACCTTAATGCCGGATTGACCCAGCTTTGCAATCAGTTTAGTTTGGTGAAACTCAGATAGTGCAGGAGCGCCTCGAAGGACCAACATATTGATTTACCTGGTTGTGTGGAAACAACGACCACCAATGCGACGCGTTGTCTCGTAAATTGATGAGGATTTCGGCGCGGATTATAGATTAATTATGATGAATTGATAACCTACATATCGACGTATATGGAAGTTTTTTTGATATTCGCAGCATTTACAACAATACATAAAGGCCTATGCAGTTGCCAGACTACAAAAACCGATTAAAAGCGGTAATATTTATCGTCTTATGCTTTTTCGCCACCAGTTGTGGTGCCCCAAAAGTGCCCCATGCATTATCTACCTTATTAGAACGCGGTTCGGTAAAAGTAGGTACCCTCTATGGCGCTGCTACCTATTACAACGGTGCTGAAGGTCCTCAGGGGTTCGAATACGAGTTGCTCGCAGGCTTTGCTGATTACTTAGGGGTAACACTCGACCTCTACCCCTTTTATAGCTACGAGGCTATGCTTGAGCAACTGGAAGAAGGAAATTTGGATATTGTCGCCACCGGCGACGCCGTGACCCAAGCGCTACAAGACAGGTTCGCGTATGGTCCTGCCTATCAAACCGTTTCACAGTACCTTGTCTTTAAAGCCGGAGCCTCGCGCCCTAATAATATCGAAAATTTGTCTTTCCCCGTGGTGGCGGTCGCCGGTAGTAGCCAGGCTCACCTTTTACATACTATTAGCTCTGACAGTGACGTTTTGGTGACAACCACTGAAGACTCCGATTCTGAAGAGCTATTGCAACAAGTAGCAGAGGGCGACATCGCCTATACGGTGGCAGATAGCAATCGGCTTGCATTACAACGACGCCGCTACCCTAACCTTGCGGTAGCAAGCACGCTAAACGAAACCATGCCAATGGCGTGGGCGCTTAACCGTGTTCAAGACGATTCGATTAAGGCTGCGATGGTGGAATATTTTGGCACAGTACATCAGTCAGGCTGGTTTACTGTTTTAGAAGAAAAGTACTTCGGCCATATTCGACAATTTGACTATGTTGATAGTCGCGCCTTTAACAAGGCGGCGGAGCGTACATTAAAACCCTATAAACCTTGGTTTCAGCAATACGCTGGGGATCTGGATTGGCGTTTACTCGCCGCCATGAGCTACCAAGAGAGTCACTGGAAACCTGAGGCTGTTTCAAGAACCGGTGTGCGCGGTTTAATGATGTTGACCATGGATACAGCGAATGACTGGGATGTAGAGGATAGAACCGACCCAGAACAAAGCATCCGTGGAGGCGCGCGTTACTTTGCTAGTTTACTCAGCCGTATTCCTGCGCGTATTAAAGAACCTGACAGAACCTGGATGGCCATGGCCGCTTATAATATAGGCATGGGCCACTTAGAAGACGCACGTATACTTACCGAACGACAGGGCGGCAATCCAGACCTATGGGTTGACGTTAAACAACGGCTGCCCCAGCTTAGACAAAAAAAGTATTACCGCACCACCCGCTATGGTTATGCTAGGGGGGATGAAGCCTTACAATATGTGGATAATATCCGGCGTTATTACGACAGCTTAGTCTGGCTAGATGAACAACAAAGAATATAAAGCGCATCTGTTGAAAATTGTCATGTCGGTGTCATATTTCTTCGATAGCGTAGCGACAGGCAAGGGTAAACTCTTGCCCTGTTTCTCCGTTGTTAACGTATCTGGAGGAAAAATGAAAAGACGAAAATTTATGAAAAAGGATGTAGCTTTGAAAAATAATAACCGACGCAGATTGATGTTAAAGCGCATGCATCAAAAAGTACTACAAAGACGCAAGCACTATGTTACAAGCGATATGTTTACTCAGTTGAACCGCAATTCTTAAGCGCGGCCCGTTTTGCCCTTTTCGCTCGCTTAATTTCATCTCGACGCTGCTTAAAAAATGCCGATAACTTACCCGCACACTCTTCTTTAAGCACGCCAGAGGTTATCTCAGTGTGGTGATTTAATGCTGCATGCTGCAATAAATTCATCACCGAGCCCGCTGCCCCCGTTTTTGCATCACTGGCCCCATAGACTACCCGCTGGACTCGGGCATGCACCAACATGCCAGCACACATAGAACAAGGTTCAAGGGTGACATATAAGGTAGCATCTACAATGCGATAGTTTTTTAGCGTTTTCGCCGCCTCACGTACCGCCATCATTTCAGCATGGGCAGAGGGATCATGATCTGTGATGGGGGTGTTCCACCCTTCTCCCACGACGTTACCTTGATACACCACACACGCGCCTACCGGCACCTCGCCCATACCCTCGGCCTTATCAGCTAACGCGAGTGCGTGCTTCATCCACTTGATGTCTTCATCACTTACAACGTGATGACTATTTTGATTATTCATTGGTTAAATTTACTATTTTTAGGCCTAATTAACCCTGCCCACCGATATACCATTCGGAAAAAATAACTTAGGGCATTGAAAAATATAGACTTTAAGAATTGGCCACTATCTTGCTAACTTGTTTTAAACCAGCGTGTAATTGCGTTATTTATTTATCATCAAAGTGGGCGATGATGAATTGGAAAACTGGCAACCCAGTACCCGAGCACATTCAATTATCTGTAAAGCCTACCTTTAAGGGCATGAGCAATGTTGACGTATGTTTTTTGCACAATGCCTACGTACTTTATGTGTCTTGGTATATGCTATTAATTACCGTGGTAATAGTAACGAAAAATACAGTGAGAACGTAGTCTTTAGTTAAGTCGTTTGTACTTCACTTTCGCTAAACTCACGTTCAAATGCAAATATGAGGGATTAACCATGAATTTAACTGCCATCTTTATTGTTGGGATCGTCTGTTGGGCCATTGTCGCTATCATTGATAGTGTAAAAGATAAAAGCAAAGACAAATTAAGCAGCAAGCAAGCGCAAACATACGAGTCAGAGATTGCATCACTGAAAGAGCGTGTTTCGGTACTTGAGAAAATCGTCACCGATGAAAAATATGATTTAAAAAAGCAGTTTGATGACTTAGAAAAAGACAAAGTCGCTTAATTCAAAAGTCATCGAGGAGTTTTCGTTCAGCGCGTTCTACTCGTCTAGGCTTACCTGCAATAACCACCACATCGTGAGGCTGTAATACAGCCTCGTGATCCGGATCGGTAAGTTCAGTTCCGTTTCTGCGCAACCCTTTTACACTTACCCGCATCTTAGCAAAATCAATATCTTTAATACGCTTGCCCACACAAGAGGCATGTTCTGTCAGTACAATAGCGTGGATAAACTCTAATTTGTCTTCCGTGCCGTACGATATTTCTGTGGTTTCGCCGGGGTAAAAGCCATGGAGATGATCGTAACGCCCTTTTCGTTCAGCTCGTACCCGCTTTAAAATACGAGACATGGGGACACCTGCGTAGTGTAGAACCTGAGAAATCAGCATTAAGCTGCCTTCTTGTAACTCTGGCACCACCTGATTGGCGCCCGCACTATAGAGGCTCTCAAGCTGATAATCTCGTTTCGTACACACCATAACATCAATGGTGTCTGAAATTTGACGGGTACGACTTATCACTTGCTTAGCCTTTTCACTTTCATCGAAAGTCACTAACACCAATGTGGCTTCTTGCACATTGGCATTAATTAAAATGTCCTTTTGACTCGCATCGCCAAATAATACAGGTTCACCCGCATTTCGACTTTCATGGGCACGTACAGGGTCAATATCTATGGCAATGAAATGGATACCCTCCATTTTTAGCATTCTTGCAACAGACTGGCCTACCCGCCCAAAACCACAAATTACCACGTGCTTGGATAAGGGGTGTGATGAGGACATATTAGACGACGAGGCTTCGATTGCCGGTGCTCGCACTAACTTTTTAGCAATACTAACACTATGGTTAATTAGCCAAGGGGTTAGCGCCATGCTAATAACCCCCATGCTCACTATAAGCGAAGACTGCTCTGTAGTAAGCACCTCATGAGAGGTACCAAGGGCGGCAATAACAAAACTGAACTCTCCAATTTGGCAAAGCTTTATACCGGCCGACCATGCATCTAAGGGCTCTGTTTTAACCATATTGGCGGCTATACGCACTAACGCCACCTTAACCACCATGAGCATTAGCACCCCAAATGTGATAGTAAATAAATGGTGCCATAGCACTGCTAGGTCGAGTTCCATTCCTACTGTTACGAAGAATAACCCCATAAGAATATCGCGGAAGGGCCTAATATCAGCCTCGAGTTGATACTTATACTGGCTTTCTCCTAACATCATGCCGGCTAAAAACGCCCCTAACGCCATCGAAAGCCCAAAGTAATAAGTCAGTCCACCCGCCAATAAGGCTATTAAAATGGTAGTTAACACAAAAAGTTCATCTGTACGTGTACGGGCCACCTCTCTAAATACCCACGGCAACACCCATTTGCCAATAGACATCAATAAGGCAATAACAAAAATACCTTTCAACAAAGCTTCGCCTAAGGCTATTGCAATACTCACCTCGCCACTTTGTGCAAGTAACGGTATGGCAATTAAAAAAGGCACTACGGCCAAATCTTGAAATAGTAGAATACTTACCGCCAACTGGGTTCGACGATTATTTAAGATCCCCATTTCAGTGGCCTGTTTTATAACGATTGCTGTAGAGCTCAGTGCCATGGCGCCACCAATAATAATTGAGGCGCTCAGCGAAACACCAAAAACCAAAGGAATGGCAGTAAATACGCTCGTGGTTAGTAACATTTGCCCTAAGCCGACGCCGAATACTAGAGAGCGCATGGCCATAAGCTTAGGTAATGAAAATTCAAGGCCCAGTGAAAATAATAAGAAAACGATGCCAATTTCCGCTAACAAGTGCATTTCTTGTGGGTGAGAAAATAGCGCTAGAAGCTGCGGCCCTGCAAGGATCCCCGCGAATAAGTAGGCAAGGATGGGAGGTAAATGGATACGCTTAAAGCCAGCGACACTGCATACCGCTATAAACATAAGCGCAATAATATTTAAAAAAACATAGTCCAAATTTTATCTCCTGCGCAATACTTGGCATCCCGATTGCAAAACGATAAGCAAAGCATGCAAAAAACGGCAATGATTGCCGCTCTGTGAAGGCAGAACTGTCAGGGCTTTGACGCAAATACAAGTTTTGCATACCGAAGCGTTTTGCTAATAAGGGGCATTTCCGTGGATCTTTCAACCACTATCTACGATAGCACACAACATGACAACTTCTATCCCGCTGCTAGTGCAGATCACGGGCTTTCTGTAAGTGAACTAACAGCGTTTATTAACGATTTAATGGCAACGCTGGTGCTTGAAGAGTTGGGGAGCATTTACTTTAATCATTTACAGGTATTGTTACCTATCGAAGGATTAAGTTTATCTGATTTCGACGCTCGCTGGGTTTATGGAAGAGCTTCGCTCACCTCTGTACCATTAGAGTTACCGGTGAATAACGTAGCTTCTTTGGATGAACAAGCGCATAACGCCTATTACTATTTAACCCAAACCCTTACCATGTCGCAACGAACGATACTCGTTCAATTGCATGATATGTTTACTAAGCAGCTAGGCCATGCCCTTGCTTATAGACAACTGCATAAAATGGCAACAAAAGATATGCTAACAGGCCTTGGAAATCGTAGTGCTTTTGATGAAGCGCTTACCCGTCAATTAGGGTGGGCACAAAGACATCATGAACCCTTCGCGCTGCTGGTAATCGATTTAGATAACTTTAAAACGGTAAATGATACTTGGGGTCACCGAGAGGGTGATAACGTGTTAGTGACAATAGCTAGCCAACTTAAGGGTTTACTTCGAGACGAAGACGAAGCGTTTCGCTTTGGTGGGGATGAGCTATGCTGCCTGTTAGATTGTCAATCGCAGCAACAGCTTGCTTGCGCGGCGGCGCGCATACAACACAACCTTAAACAGTCTGATTACTTAAACAAACGACATATTACCTGTAGCCTAGGCGGAACCATTTATCGCGCAAATGATGACGCCGGTAGTTTGTTTGACCGTGCCGATAAAGCCTTATATAAAGTTAAAAACTCAGGCAAATGCGGATACCACGCTGCATAGCATACATGCCAGTGTGTTTGCCACCCGGCAAATCTTTGCCTAAGAGTATTACCTGTAATAAAGCTAGCGATTACCATCGCTAATAACCAATGGTTTAATATCCAAACATAATGAGGCAGGGAAATTCGCTAGCTTAATAAGCGTTTGATTGACTACCAGCGCGATGGGCTCGCTACCATGAAAAATAACGGGCACATAAGCCCGCTCCCATACTGGTACCTTCCATTGTTTAAACCAATCCTTAAGGGGTTTAGTCACCCGCGATGAAGCTGGCTTTATCTTTACACCTTTGACCCCAGTTTTCACGGTTAACCTTGCTGTATCTGATAGCGTAGTCTTTCCTGCCCAGCAAATTTCAAGCTTAAGCCACGGTAAGGGCAGGCTCTCAAAAGGAGTTAGTCTAAACTCTTGGCTATTTGGCTGCTTCGGGGGTAAAACCCAATATAAATTACTTTGATACCTTGCAACTTTTCCCCACGAAAATGTGACCTCTGGTGTCGCGTCCTGTTTAGCCTCAAGCATAGATAACACTTGTGCAAGCTGCGCTTGACTCGGCACACGTTCATTATTTTGTGCAAACCATTGACGCACAACTACACGCTGCCATTGCAGTGAGAGAGAGGCTAACGATACCCCGTCTAATTGCGTGGGTGAAACAGTGCACAACGCCAGCTTTTTAGCGCCTTCTTCTTCTATCAGAGCCGACTGTTCAGCACATAACTCGGCGCTACGCCCGGCCGTTTTTGCAAGCTGCGGCCAGCGCTTTGTAAGTTGAGGTAAAATCTGATTGCGCAGAAAATTCCGATCGTAACTGTCATCGCCGTTAGATTCATCTTCCACCCACTCTATCGCTAAAGCATTTGCCGCCTGTAGGATAGCCTGCTTATTTTCATGTAGCATAGGGCGCAATGTGAGTATGTTATTGCGCCACTGACATTCGCCCATACCAGAGAGCCCATGCGGCCCGGCGCCCCGCTTTAATTGCAATAGGATAGTCTCAAGCTGATCTTCACTATGTTGGCCAAGGCACAGAATACTTTGATGGTCTTTGCAATACTGATGAAGCGCCTTATAGCGCTCATCACGGGCTTGTGCTTCTAGACTGGTACGAGTGGGGTTGTCAATATTAACCGCAATCTGAGTGAAGGTAACGTCTAACAAACGGCACTGTAACTCACAATGCTGTGCCCATGCGTCGGCGTTTGCACTTAAGCCATGATGGACATGAACCGCACTTAGCTCAATACTGTGGTTGTCACGATAATCGGCTAAGGCATGCAATAACAAAGAAGAATCTACACCGCCGCTGTAAGCGACGGTAAGGTGGATAGAAGACGCAGACGCACCAGCAAGTAACCTGTTTACGGTATTACCAATACGTTCAACAATATTACTCACTGGCGTGTTTCACTTAACTTGGCCTAACAATATCCGAAAGACATCAAGCGCTGATAACGCTCTTCCATAAGGGTGGCATTGTCTAAGGATTTAAGTTGGCTAAGCTGCTGTTTTAACGTTGCCTTAAGGTTTGCGGCCATGCCGTTATGGTCGCGGTGAGCACCACCTAGTGGCTCTTCAACAATGCTGTTGATAAGGCCAAGCTCTTTAATTTGTGGCGCACTTACACCCATGGCTTCTGCTGCTAATGGCGCTTTTTCGGCGCTCTTCCATAAAATAGACGCGCAACCTTCTGGAGAAATTACCGAGTAGGTGGCGTACTGCAACATATTGACTCTATCGCCGACACCAATGGCAAGTGCACCGCCTGAACCACCTTCACCGATTACGGTACAGATAATAGGGACTGTTAGTTCTGCCATTTCAAACAGGTTTTTGGCGATAGCCTCACTTTGACCACGCTCTTCAGCACCTACGCCTGGATAAGCTCCAGGGGTGTCGATAAAAGTGATAATCGGCAATTTAAAGCGCTCAGCCATTTTCATAAGACGTAACGCCTTTCGGTAACCTTCTGGTTTAGGCATCCCGAAATTACGCTTAATTTTCTCTTTTGTGTCGCGGCCTTTTTGATGACCTATTATCATAACAGGCTGATCATCAAGCATAGCCGGGCCGCCAACAATCGCTTTATCGTCAGCAAATGCTCTATCACCTGCTAGTTCGTCGAATTCAGTAAAAATACGAGGAATATAATCTAGCGTGTACGGGCGCATGGGGTGTCGTGCAAGTTGAGAAACTTGCCAAGCACCTAAATCCGAAAAAATCTTTTTCGTTAACTCGACACTCTTGCCGCGTAATTTATTGATTTCTTCTTCAATGCCGACATCGAATTCACCGCCTTGATTCACCAACCTTAGCTCTTCAATTTTTGCTTCTAATTCGGCTATTGGCTGCTCAAAGTCCAAAAACTGTATACTCATTTTGTGTCCTATTCGTACTACGCTCATCAGTGCCAACGCGAGATAGTTAATTTATCGAACTCTTCCTGTTAATGGTAGAGTATTGACACGGCTTTTTCCCCTAAACATTGCTTAAGGTCGTGAAGTAGTTGATCTTCTGGCGTAACAAACCATTTGGCGCTACAGGATAACGTAGCTTCTACATCAGGATGGGTTACGACTAATTGAACCGGGCAACTACCACCGGTAAAGCCCTGCAAAATAGTTTGCAATTGGCTCATTTTATTTTGTTCAAGCGATTGGGTGTCTATATTCAGTGCCAATGCTCTCGCGTTTTTCTCCCGTGCTTGAACAATGTCCATAACATCACGGGCGGTGATTGTATTGCCCCCAGAGAAATCATCAAAGCTGACCTGTCCCTTTATCAGCAATATTTTGTCCGATTCCAGTACACTTTCGAACTGTTCGTACATATCGGGGAAAAAACGCGCATCTATTCGGGCACTTTTATCATCGAGTGTCACGATGGCCCAGCGACGTCCTCGTTTGTTCGTCATTACTCTTACGCCGAGTACTAATCCTACCGCATTTGCCATCTGATCTTTGGCTGTAGGTTTAAGATCGACCAACCGCCCTTCCGTGTAATACTTTATCTCATCGGCATATTGGTTAATAGGGTGACCGGTAAGGTAAAGACCCAATGTGTCTTTTTCACCTTCTAACCATACCTTCTCTGGCCATTGAGGTACATCGGCAAACGCCTGCATAACCTCTTCGGGTTCTGTGGTTAATAAACCGAACATATCTGACTGACCAAAGGATTCTGCTTTCGCGTGTTGGCCTGCGGCGGCAATAGCCTCCGGCAACGTAGCCATAAGTGCAGCTCTGTGCGGCCCTAGGTTGTCCATAGCGCCGGCCAAAACCAGCTTTTCTAATACCCGCTTATTTACGCGTTTTACATCTATTTTTGCACAGAAATCGAAAAGATCTTTAAACGCCCCTTGTGTTTCTCGGGCTTCAATAATGGCTTCGATTGGGCCTTCACCCACACCTTTTATTGCGCCAATGCCGTAAACGATACGCCCTTCACTATCAACGGTAAATTTATACTTACCTGCGTTTAGGTCTGGGGGTAATATCTCAAGCCCCATTCGTTCACATTCATCCACCAAGGTGACAATTTTGTCGGTATTATCCATATCGGCAGACATAACTGCTGCCATAAATTCAGCAGGATAATGCACCTTTAACCAAAGCGTTTGATATGACACCAAGGCGTAGGCGGCAGAGTGAGATTTGTTAAACCCGTAACCGGCAAATTTCTCTACCAAGTCAAAAATTTTCATCGCAAGATCAGGGTCGATGTTATTGTTCTTAGACCCTTCAGCGAAAATACTTCGCTGTTTTGCCATTTCTTCTGGCTTCTTCTTACCCATTGCTCGACGCAACAAGTCAGCGCCACCTAATGAGTAGCCGGCCATTTCTTGAGCAATTTGCATAACCTGCTCTTGGTATAAAATAATACCGTAAGTCGGTTCAAGAATTTCTTTAAGACATTCGTGCTGATACTCGGCGTCAGGATAAGATATTTCTTCCCGGCCATGTTTACGGTCAATAAAGTTATCAACCATGCCTGATTGCAATGGGCCGGGACGGAACAAGGCCACTAGCGCGATAATATCTTCGAAGCAGTCGGGTTTCAGGCGCTTGATAAGCTCCTTCATACCACGGGATTCTAATTGGAAAACCGCCGTGGTCTCAGCATTTTGTAGCGTTTTGAAACTGCGCGGATCTTCCAACGGAATGGCGGAAATATCGACATCAATATTTTTACCTTCCTTGATCATATCAATGGCCCACTGAATGATTGTCAGTGTGCGCAGCCCCAAAAAGTCGAATTTGACTAACCCAGCGGTTTCTACATCGTTCTTATCAAACTGGGTAACTGGGTTTTTACCTTCGTCATCGCAATACAGTGGCGAAAAGTCAGTGATGGTGGTTGGCGCTATTACTACCCCACCAGCATGTTTACCGGCATTACGGGTAACCCCCTCTAATATACGGGCCATATCGATAAGGTCTTTTACCTCTTCGTCTTGGTCATATATTTCAGGCAGTTGGGGTTCAACATTAAAGGCCTTTTCCAAGGTCATACCTGGGTCGGGCGGGATAAGTTTTGAAATACGATCAACGAACCCATAAGGGTGGCCTAACACTCGCCCAACATCCCGCACCACAGCTTTTGCCGCCATGGTACCAAAAGTGATAATTTGCGATACGGCTTGGCGACCATAAAGCTCGGCAACGTGATCTATCACTTCATCTCGACGATCCATACAGAAATCAACATCGAAATCTGGCATAGAAACACGTTCAGGGTTAAGGAAACGTTCGAATAGTAAGTCAAACTCAAGTGGGTCTAGGTCGGTAATTTTAAGCGCATAAGCCACTAAGGAGCCTGCACCTGACCCCCTTCCTGGACCAACAGGAATACCGTTGTCTTTACTCCACTGAATAAATTCCATAACGATGAGGAAGTAACCGGGAAAGCCCATTTGGTTAATCACTTCCAGTTCAATCTTTAAGCGCTCATCATAAGCCCCGCGCTGCTGTTCACGCTCTTTTTCGTCAGGAAAAATAAACGCCAGACGCTCTTCCAGTCCTTCTTCTGACACTTTCACGAGGAAGTCTGCCGTCGTCATTCCTCCCGTTGGAAATTGCGGCAGGAAATATTCATCTAGGCGGACAGTTACATTGCATCGCTTAGCAATTTCTACCGTGTTTTCTATGGCTTCAGGAATATCGCTAAACAGCGATACCATTTCATCGGCACTGCGTAGATATTGTTGTTCGCTATAACGTTTGGGCCGTCGACTGTCATCTAAGGTATAGCCATCATGAATACACACGCGAATTTCATGTGCTTCAAACCCTTCTTTATCAATAAAGCACACTTCGTTGGTTGCTACCACAGGAAGCGCTTGTTGCTCAGATAATTCCACAGCGCGGTGTAAGTAGTCTTCTTCACCAGGGCGGCCGGTGCGGGTTAACTCTAAGTAAAAGCGGTCAGCAAAATGGGTTTGATAAAAGGCTAACCCTGCATCCAAAATTTTACTGTTATTTTTCGTTAGCGCTACGCCTATATCGCCGTGGAGCCCACCAGATAGAACCAGAACACCTTCTGCATGTTCGGCTAACCACGCCTGGTCAATAACAGCTCTATGGGCCACATGGCCGCGCAAATACGCTTTTGAAATAAGTATGGTTATATTCTTATAACCTTCGTTGTTCATAGCCAACAAGGTTAATCGGAAAGGTTCGTCGCCAAAGGTATCATTAGTGACCCAAAAATCTGTGCCGATAATTGGCTTGATGCCTAGACTGTGGGCGGTGGAATAAAACTTAACTAAACCACACATGTTCATTTGATCGGTAATGGCGACTGCAGGCATGCCTAATTCAGCCACCTTAGAAAGGATGGGCTTAACCTTGTTAAGCCCATCCATCATTGAATAGTCACTGTGTACACGTAAATGAATAAAAGGCGAGGACATGATTCTTATATCTCTTCTAATAGTGCCCTAACGGGTTTAAAGCTTTTGCGATAACAATCTAATACGCCAAACTCGGCTAAAGCAGCAAAATGTGCTTTGGTAGGGTACCCCTTATGGCCGGCAAAATTATATTGCGGATAGGCTTGGTGCAAGGTAAGCATATCATTATCACGCTCTACTTTTGCAATAATAGATGCCGCGGAAATTTCAGCATGTAAGCTATCACCTTTAACGATAGCTTCTGAAACATAATTCCACGCCGGCAGGCGATTACCGTCTACCCGCACCAGATCAGGCGTTACCCCCAGCGCCTCTACTGCGCGGGTCATAGCTAGCATAGTGGCATGCAATATATTCAGGCTATCTATTTCTTCAGGGCTTGCACGCCCAATACTCCAATAAAGCGCCTTAGAGCGAATTTCTTCAGCAAGGGCAACACGCTTTTTTTCACTTAATTTTTTCGAGTCAGTGAGACCTAGAATAGGATTACTTGGGTCTAAGATTACTGCTGCGGTTACCACATCTCCTACTAAAGGACCGCGCCCAACTTCATCTACACCGGCAATTAATTTATGCAAACAACTCCTCCAATACGGCTTTTGCTGCTGTTTTATCAGCATCACATTTTAGCGTATGGTGGAGGTCGGTGAAACGAGAAATAAGCAAAGAATTATCGCAATTGAAAAAATGCATAATCTGTTCGCTTAATGTTTCAGGGTTAACATCGTCTTGCAGTAGCTCTGGAATCAGCGCTTCATTGGCCAGCAGGTTAGGTAGGGTAAAATACGCAGCCTTATACAAACGCTGCATAATTTTATAGGTAAGCGGAGAAAGCTTATACGCGGCTACCATGGGCCGTTTGCACAGCATAGCTTCTAATGTAGCCGTTCCCGACGCAAGCAATATTACATCACTCGCTATCATCGCTTCCCGCGCTGTTCCTTCGCTAATGTGAATGGGTAAGTGAGAGATATCAGGCTCACAGTGGGCCAATACATCGCTAATTTGACTATATCTATGCTGGTTTGCTGCGGGGATCACAAAATGAATATCAGGGCGTAGTGTAGAGATACGCTTGATAGTTTGAACGAAAATTGGCAGTAAGGTGTCTACCTCACCTCTGCGCGAGCCGGGTAATACGGCCAATACAGGCGCATTTTCGGGTAAACCTAACTGAGTGCGCGCGGCTAACTGGTCGGGTTCAAGAGGTATACTATCTGCCATCGTGTGGCCTACGAAGGTATAAGGAACAGCGTATTTATCGTAAACCTGTTGTTCGAAGGGAAACAAACCAAGCACACGCCCCGCGGCCTGGGCTATTTTATGTACCCTTTTTTCCCGCCATGCCCATATAGTAGGGCTGACATAATGAACGGTTTTAATACCCTTTTGTTTTAACGCTTTTTCAATCCGCAAGTTAAAGTCGGGCGCATCGATACCCACATAAATATCTGGCGGATAACGTTCAAAATGCATTAATAAGGCTTTTTTGACTTTTAAAATAGCAGGCAAGTGAGACAGTACTTCTACTAACCCCATTACAGATAGGGTTTCCATATCAAACAGACTATGAAACCCTGCCGCTTGCATATGAGGGCCGCCAATACCTTCGATAATTGCATCTGGATATTGACGTTTGAGTTCTGCCACCACACCAGCGGCAAGTACGTCACCGGAGGGCTCTCCGGCGACCATAGCAATACGCAACAGTTTGGACATACTAACGGATGATGCCGCGTTCTGCTGAGCTTAAGAATGACGTCATTAGTTTCACGCCGGGGTTGCTGTCAGCTTGTTCAGCCAGTTTCTCGATAGCTTCTTCTACCGTATTACCTTCACGGTAAATGGTTTTATAAGCACGCTTAATGGCCATCACCTCAGACTTATCGAAGCCACGACGTTTAAGCCCTTCCGAATTTATCCCTTGGGGCACATTTTTTGTTCCGCTGACCATTACAAAGGGAGGCACATCACGCAAAATAATACCGCCTGCGCCAAGAAACGCATGGGCGCCAATTTTGCAAAATTGATGAATACCCACTGCGCCGCCTACGATAACAAAGTCATCGATATGAACATGGCCTGCCACCGCAACGTTATTAGCCACAATAATGTCATTGCCTAATACACAGTCGTGGGCAACATGGGCATTAGCCATCAGTAAGCAACGAGAACCGATAATAGTAATGCTATTATCTTGGACAGTACCACGGTGAACAGTCACACCTTCTCTAAACTCGTTATCGTCTCCAATAACTAGCTCAGTGCGCTCACCAGCATATTTCTTATCTTGGCAATCTTCACCGATAGAAGAAAACTGGTAAAACTTATTATTTTTGCCAATACGCGTGGGGCCGCGTACGACCACGTGTGATTTCAAAATACAGCCATCGCCAATAGACACATCATCATCGACCACACAAAATGGCCCTATGGTAACATTTTCGCCAATGGTCGCTTTTTCAGAAATTACCGCAGTTGGATGGATCACGTTATCCTATCTCTCTCTCATTGCACACATAAATTCTGCACTGCAGGCGACTTCTCCATCAACACTTGCAGTACCTTTAAATTTCCAAATCCCTCTGCGCTCTTTCAGCAAACACACGTCAAATTCCAGCTTATCGCCTGGAGTAACAGGACGCTTAAATCGCGCGTTATCTATTCCTGCATATAAGTATAGCTGATCGCTATTACCCATGGTTTTAAAACCGAGAACGCCAGCTGCTTGTGCTAACGCTTCAAGGATAAGTACCCCAGGGAAAATTGGCTGACCAGGAAAATGCCCCGTGAAACACGGCTCATTCATAGTGATGTTCTTATACGCTTTGATAGACTCACCCACAACATAATCTGTGACACGATCAACCAACAAAAAAGGATATCTGTGGGGCAATAGCGACAGAATTTCCTGAATATCAATGGTATTGAGTGAAGTAGCCAAAATTTTCTCCTGTAACGCAAGTATGACCGTTGTTTATTATGTGGTCACTCTCGCCTATAAAAACCAAAACGGCGGCAACCATACGCTGTTAAGCGCAAAAAACAAATCAGACCAACCCCTTTCGGACGTTGGTCTGATAAAAAACCAGTCATTACCTACCAGCGGTGGTAACCGATTAGTTAGCTTTACTAACTTGCGCTAACACATCTTCTGATAGGTCAATCTGATCGTTTGCAAACGCAACAGCGTTAGCGTTTAGGATTAGATCGTAACCTTGCTTCGCTGCAACTGAGTCGATGGCTTGTTTTATAAGACCTAACAACTTGTTACGCTCTTCGTTACTACGACGCTGAATATTCTGTTGTAGCGGCTGCGCTTTTTGAGATAACTGCTCACGAACCGTAAGAATTTTCTGTTCAAGATCCTTCTTTTCCTGCTCGCTCATTGTTGCAGCATCACGTTGCAAACGTTCCGCATAGAACTGACCGTCTCTTTGAAGTTGATTAACTTCTTCGATTTGATCTTTAAATTCCATTTGGATGGCGTTTTGTATTTCAGCAGCCTGCGGCATTGCCTGGAAAATACCTTGTACATCTACAACAGCCAATTTCTGCTCTGCCATTACTGAGGTACTTACTAGCGCGCTACTTAGCATTGCGCCTGCAACAAAATGTTTAACCAACTGTTTCAAAAGGAGCTCCTTTTATGCATCTTCTTATCTGGGCGAACCGCATACGATCCCCCGTTTAGTATTTAGAATGTCTGACCGATATTGAAGGTGAAGAATTTAGCATCGTCACCGTCGCGTTGTTGTATTGCTTTCGAGAAACTGAACACCATCGGTCCCATCGGTGAAATCCATTGTACCGAAACACCGGCAGAACTACGATACAGGCTCCAATCGGAATAGTCCATCAAGGTTCCGTATTGTGTAGAAGCTTGATCGAAAGCTTTGTACTCGTCGTAATCGAACTCAGTATCCCACACGTTACCCACATCCACAAACAAACTCGTACGTACTGAGTTATCCATTTCAGGTTCAACAAACGGCGTAGGGACAATCAATTCTATACCACCTAGTGCCATAGCGTTACCACCTAAGCTTCGGCTAGAGAGGGTAATAAAATCATCCGCTGGATCATTTGGATAAACTTCTCCATTTGGCCCCGTGGTAGTTCCACTGGTCGACCTAATTATACCGCGCGGCCCTACTGTGTTGTTTTCAAAGCCACGAAGTGAGTCAGCCCCACCGGCAGTAAAGTTCTCAGTAAACGGCAATATTTGCTCGTTACCATTGTTATCGCCATAACCATTTCCATAACCGAAACGAACTCTTGCTAGGAATGACCAACGCTGATTACGTGATAATGGGAAATACCACTTGCCATCAAACAACGTCTTAAAGTAGTTCACATCAGAGTTTGGTGTAGTAATACTAAACGATGCCCGCTGTGATGAACCTGCTGTTGGAAATAGGCCACGGTTTAGCGTACTTCTACTCCAACTAACGCTAGCAAGAAAACTATCGTACTTCACTGGCGCATCAGGATCATCGCCATCTAAGAATTGGTTATAGAATTGCTCGGTTTGTTCATAGTAGCCCCGATTATATAGCTCGACATTACTGTATGTTAGGCCGAAGTTGATACGGTTGAACTCATTGATTGGGTAGCCGATGTTCGCGCCTACAGACCATTGTTTAGAGTTATATTGAATAACGTTAAAGTCTGAGCCATCGAATTCACTATAGCCTAGTGAGCCCCCTAAACTGATACCGTCGATAGTAAAATAAGGGTCGTTATATGTTACTTGTGCCGAACGTTGATACGAAACCGTGCTTAGGTTTAAGCCTAAACGCTTACCGGTACCAAGGAAGTTATCTTGCTGGATGCCAGCTTGTAAGCTCAATTGAGTACGATCGCCATAACCTATACCGGCATTAAATGAACCAGAAGGTTGTTCTTTGACGTTAAAATTAACATCAACAAGGTCGTCTTGTCCGGGAAGGCGTACAGTATCGAATTCTACGTTTTCCATGTAGGTTAAACGAGAAAGTTGATTTTTTGACGACTCCAACAGGTTGTTAGACAACCAGGTTCCTTCCATTTGGCTCACGTTTTGACGCAATACACTATCAGCGGTAACTACGTTTCCGTTAAACTTAATGCGGTTCACGTAAATTCGCTTGCCTGGGTCAACCGACAAGGTCAGCTTTACTGTTTTATCTTCGTCGTTGATATCTGGTACTGTGGTTACAGTAGGATAAGCATAGCCAAAGCGCCCGAGGTATTTACTAATAAATTCTTCTGTGTAGGTTACTTCAGCCTGATTGTAAAGTTCACCCGGCGTTAACGGGAGCACACGTTCGATATATTCTTCGTGGCCGAGAACATCACCTACGAGCTCAACCTCAGAAATAGTGTACTGTTCACCCTCGGTAACATTCATCGCCACGTAAATCCCTGACTTTTCGGGCGTCATGGACACCTGGGTCGAATCTACGTTAAAGCGCAAATAACCGCGGTCTAAGTAGTGGTTACGTAGGGTTTCCATATCACCTTGCAATGTTTGTTGCTGATAGCGGGTTTCTGAAAGAAAATCCCACCACGGTGCATCAAATTGCAGTTCAAATCGTTCCATTAATTCGGTATCAGAAAACACCTCGTTACCAACGATATTAATTTGTTCTATTTTCGCCGCATCGCCTTCTTCGAAAAGCAATTTCAAATCTACACGATTACGTGGCAAGGGCGTAATAATCGCGGTTACATCCGCGTTATATTTACCTATGCTGTAAAAGAAATCCTTTAGACCGTTTTCAATAGAGGTTAAAACGGTTTTATCGAGAGGTTCACCAACGCGAATACCGTTGCCGTCCAAACTTTCCTGCAACTGCTCGTCTTTAATATCATCATTACCGTCGTAAATGATATTACTTATAGTAGGACGCTCAGATACACGTACGATCAGTGTCCCCCCGTCTCGTGCTATTTCGACATATTCGAAGTGGGTGGAGGAATACAAAGAACGGATAAGTTGGGTTACCCGAAAAGTATTAAGCTCATCGCCTACCTGCACTGGCAAATAGGTTAATGCTGCACCAAGTGCAACTCGCTGGAGTCCTTCTACACGAATATCTTCGACAACGAATTCACTGTTTTGCGCCGCAGCATTGGCAAAGCTAGCACTGGAAAAAATGGCTCCGGCTGCTACTAACTGTTTTAACTTCATCTATTTTTCTTTTCCTGGCCGCGTTTTATGTTAGCTGTTTTGAAAAACCTGAATTTCATCAGGCTATGCGAGCAATATCGTTCATAATAGCGATACCCATTATCATAAACAGAAGCACGCCACCTATTCTGTAACCCCACTCCTGTGCCGCTTCAGGTACAGGTTTTCCGGTAAGCCATTCAATGGTGTAAAACATCAAATGCCCCCCATCAAGCATGGGCAAGGGTACTAAATTAATTATGCCTAAATTCACACTAATTAAGGCAAGAAAACTCAAAAAGTAAGCCAGCCCGTAACCGGCACTGGTACCTGCTCCTTGAGCGATTGAAATAGGCCCGCTTAAATTTTTAAACGATATATCGCCGGTAATCAGCTTGCCTATCATTTCGACACTTAATGTCATAAGACGCCACGTTTTATCAAGTGACTTCCCAATTGCCTCTACTATGCCATATTGGTGCGTAAACACATACCCCTCTGGCCAAGGCTCAAATGTCGGACTTACGCCAAGATACCCACGTTGCCCCTGTGGCGTATCTTGCTGGGCAATCGTTGCCCTTAGCTGTTGTTGCTGACCACTTCGCTCAATTGTTAGTTCAATTTCTTTCGCAGGGTTATCTACAATAAAATCGACTAAAGCCTGCCACGAAGATAATGCTTCGCCATTTACGGCGACTAACTTGTCACCAACTTGCAGCCCCGCTTGCTGAGCGGCGCTTCCTTCACCAATAAAACCTACATTGAGAGTTGGTGTAGGGCGATAAGGGGTTATCCCTAAGCTGCTTAATGGAGACTCGCTATCAGGATCAAAGTTCCAATTATCAAGTGTAAATGTAACGACTTTTTCACCATTGTTTGGTGTAAGTAGCGTAACGAGCGCTTCTTCTTGGCCTATACGCGACACCATTTCTAGGTTTACTGCTTCCCAATCGGGAGTGGCTCTATCGCCGACTTTTAAAAACTCATCCCCTTCACTAACGCCTGCTATAGCAGCAATACTGTCGGGTTTAACGTTTTGAATAACCGGTTTTACGGTTTGTAACCCCACCAAAAACATGAGCCATAACGCAAAAAAGGCGAAAATAAAATTCACCCCTGGGCCTGCCGCGATTATGGCCATGCGCTGAAATACTGATTTATGATTAAAGGCTTTATGTTCTAGCTCTGGTGGTACGTCATCAATCCTACCATCTAGCATTCTTACATAGCCGCCCAGAGGGATCATAGCGATAACATATTCGGTGCCAGATTTACCCACTCGGCGCCACAGCGGCTTACCAAAGCCAATAGAAAAACGTTCTACCTGAACGCCACATAAGCGGGCAACATAGAAATGCCCCCACTCGTGAACAGCCACTAATATACCTAACGCAACAATGAAAGCGCCAAGACTCCACAAAAAACCTAACATGCAAACTTACCTTTAATAATGGCTGTCGCGACATCGCGTGCGATGGCATCCTGTTCTACTATTTGTTGGAGAGATGAAACTGACACTTGTTCCATTTTATTTAGCGTCTCTTCATTCACTTTAGCAATATCACAAAAGCCAATGTGGCCATCTAAAAAGTGTGCCACCGCCACTTCATTCGCCGCGTTTAGCCGCGTAGTTGCAGCTTGCCCTTCTTCACAAGCTTCAATGGCCAATTTTAAATTAGGATAGCGTTCATAACAGGGAGGCTGAAAGCTGAAGTTTGCCATATCAGCGAAATCCAGCGGGGCAACCCCCGCTTCAATACGCGCTGGGTGGGCAAGACCATAGGCAATGGGTGTGCGCATATCTGGGTTGCCCATCTGCGCAATCACCGAGCCGTCTACGTATTGCACCATCGAATGAATGATGCTCTGCGGATGGATAACTACTTCTATATCTTTTGCTTTAGCACCAAACAACCAACATGCTTCAATAAACTCCAGCCCCTTGTTCATCATGGTTGCTGAATCGATAGTAATCTTTCGCCCCATCGACCAGTTGGGATGCGTGCTCGCTTCGTCCACCGTGATTGATGAAAAGCTTTCAAGGGGGCGTTCTCGAAATGGGCCCCCTGAACCGGTAAGAAGGATACGACTTATACCCGACTGAGATAGGTTGCCGTATTGAAAATTATCGGGGAGGCACTGGAAAATAGCGTTGTGCTCGCTATCTATGGGTAATATGTCAGCGCCACTTTGATTTGCAGCCTCGATAAATAACGCCCCTGACATAACCAGTGCTTCTTTGTTTGCCAACAATACCTTCTTGCCAGCTTTCACCGCACTTAAGGTAGGTAACAGGCCAGCTGCACCAACGATAGCTGCCATAACAGCATCCACTTCGCCAGCACACGCCACATCTTCTAAGGCTTTAGCGCCACAAAGTATTTCCGCCGTTACCTGGTATTTCGCTGCCAGTTCAACGGCTTTAGCATAATACTGCTCATCAGCCACTACCACATACCGCGGGGCACACTGACATGCTTGGCGCATCAGTAAATCAACTTGTGCATTGCCTGTTATCGCAAATACGCGAAAACGCTCTGGGTGGCGCTGTACAACATCTAACGTACTACACCCAATTGAGCCCGTTGCGCCCAAAACAGTAATGGTTTGCATCATGCCATCCACGTTACATAACAAAACGCAAAAACAGGAAATGCGGCCGTTAAACTATCGATACGATCGAGTACGCCACCGTGGCCTGGAAGAATTCGCCCGCTGTCTTTAATACCGGCACAACGCTTAAGCATACTCTCGTTTAAATCGCCTAACGCAGACACTGCCACGGTAACGCCCCCAATAACCAAATGCAGTACAATGCGCGATGGCTCTACCTGATAGTGAAGTGCGGCAAAAGCGATAATCGCGAAAGAGGCCGCTATGCCCCCTAATAGGCCTTCTAAACTTTTACCTGGAGACACATTCGGGCGCAGCTTATGACGACCAAACTTAACCCCAACAAAAAAAGCACCGATATCTGCGGCCCATACAATACCCAACACGTAGAAAATAAGAGAGGCACCATAGAGAGGGTCTACATCGTAAAGGCTTGTTCTAAGCGCAATAACGGCTACCCAAGTAGGAATAAGCGTAAGTAAACCAAAAAGCATGCGTATAGCGCGGCTATTGCGCCAAAAGGCCGTGTATTTAGGATAGGCCAGTACCATAAACAAGGACACTATCCACCATATGGTGGCTACCCCTAAAATAAAGCGGTAAAGCCCATGAAGTTGCCCCTGATACCAAATAACATTGGCATTGACGTACAAAGACAAAGCAATACAAATGGCAAAGGCAATTGCCATAAACACCAGTTTTTGAGGGCGCTGGCAAATACCAGACATGTTAGCCCACTCGTAGGCACCTATAGCTACTACGCCAGATATAGCAATTTCAAACCAAAAAATAGGTAAATATAAAATGGCGAAAAGCGCGGAAGGCGCAAGAATTAATGCGGTTATTATTCGTTGTTTTAGCATATTTGGCGCTCGGCTCCTGTGTGCAGGTTGGCCCTTTTGCCCGTGTGCATTTTACTAACTGCCGGGGGTAAGGAGTTGCTCACCGGTTAGCCCAAATCGGCGCTGGCGAACATTGAAATCGTCTACGGCCAATTGAAACACTTCTTCATTGAAGTCAGGCCATAATACATCAGTGAAGAATAATTCCGCATAGGCACACTGCCATAGCAAAAAGTTACTAATGCGGTGCTCACCGCCAGTGCGGATAAGCAAGTCTAATTCAGGAAGTTTGGCAGTAGAAATATGCGTGGAAAAAGTATCTTCGTTAATATCGTCAACGCGCATTTCGCCCGTTGCAACGTGCTGAGCGACAACTTTCGCCGCGTTTACAATGTCCCATCTGCCACCATAATTAGCGGCGATGTTTAACACAAGATCTTGGTTATTTTCCGTCATCGCTTCAGCTTTTCGGATCTTTTCAACCAGCTTGCTATCAAAAGCACTAACGTCGCCGATAACTTTCAAGCGCACGCCATTTTTATGCAGCCGTTTAGCTTCACTGTTTAAAACTAAGTTAAACAGCTCCATTAGGACACTGACCTCTTCTTCAGGACGTTTCCAGTTTTCACTAGAAAATGCAAACAGTGTAAGTGATTGTATGTTCGCTTTGCGGGCAAATCTTACCGCTGCTCTCACCGACTCAACACCAGCTTTGTGTCCGAAAGTACGAATCTTCCCTTTCTTTTGCGCCCAACGACCATTGCCATCCATAATGATGGCAACATGGTTAGGGCCAGCAACAGGTGCTGGCTCTACCGTTTGAGTCGTGTTGGCCGCGTTTGACGGCTTCCCAATCATAATACTAATTACACTTCCATTAGTTCTTTTTCTTTATCAGCAAGCATGCTGTCAACTTTCTTAATGAAGTCATTGGTAATAGACTGAATATTTTCTTCAGCTGCGCGGCTTTCATCTTCGCTTATTTCTTTTTCTTTAAGCAAATCTTTAACGTCGCTATTGGCATCGCGTCGGATATTGCGAATGGCCACACGACCGCCTTCCGCTTCGTTACGCACAACACGAATTAAGTCTTTACGGCGCTCTTCTGTTAATGGCGGTAGTGGAATTCGAATAGAACCACCAGCGCTCATTGGGTTTAAGCCCAAGTCCGACTGCATAATTGCTTTTTCTACCGCCTGAATAGCGCTCTTATCAAACACAGTAAGCGCCAGTGTACGGCTGTCTTCAGCAATTACATTCGCTACCTGCTTTAAGGGCGTGTCGGTACCATAATAAGGCACCATAATACCGTCAAGTAAACTTGGGTGTGCGCGCCCTGTGCGAATCTTGCTAAACTGACTTTTCAGTGCACTGATGCTTTTTTCCATACGCTCTTGCGCATCTAATTCTATTTCATCAATCACAGTAATATTTCCTATTTTCTAATTAATCATTGCCAATATGGCTGATGAGCGTGCCTTCTTGCTCACCCATAACAACGCGCTTTAAGCAACCAGGCTTATTCATATTAAAGACACGAATGGGAAGGCCATGATCACGCGCTAACGTAAAGGCTGATAAATCCATCACTTTTAGTTCTTTTTCAAGAACCTCTTGATAGCTAAGCTGTTTATATAAAGTAGCCTCAGGGTTTTTAACCGGGTCATCACTATAAACGCCATCTACCTTAGTGGCTTTTAAAACTGCATCGGCTTCTATTTCAATCCCGCGTAGGCAGGCTGCCGAGTCAGTGGTGAAAAATGGGTTGCCGGTGCCGGCGGAAAAGATAACAACACGACCAGACTTTAACAAGCTAATTGCTTCAGCCCAGTTATATGCATCACAAACCCCGTTAAGAGGAATCGCTGACATCATGCGTGCATTTACAAACGCACGGTGAAGGGCATCACGCATTGCCAAACCATTCATCACGGTAGCAAGCATACCCATGTGGTCACCTACCACGCGGTTCATACCGGCTTTAGCTAACCCTTCTCCACGAAATAGGTTGCCTCCGCCAATCACTAAGCCCACTTGTACGCCCAGTTCCACCAATTCCTTGATTTCTTGCGCCATACGGTCGAGCACTTTAGGGTCGATGCCAAAGCCTTCATCACCCATTAGGGCTTCACCACTAAGCTTTAACAGAATGCGTCGGTACGCTGATTTCGGTGTGATACTCATTATTCGATATGTCCTCGTAAACCCATCTTGTCGTATTCCTTTTCTAGCATCTAGATTGTCAAATGAACAGCGAAAAAGAATAGGACAAAATGCTTCTGCGACCTGTATCTGCGGGGCACAGCTATAAAAAAGCACCTCCGAAGAGGTGCCTTAGTTTATCTGACATTCGCAGAATGCAAAAGACAAACGCCCAATTATTTCTTGGCCGCTTCCATTTGCGCTGCAACTTCTGCTGCGAAGTCTTCAGTTTTCTTCTCGATACCTTCACCTACTTCGAAACGTACGAAGTTGATTACGTCAGCATTGTTGTTTTTAAGCAACTCAGCAACGCTCATTGAAGGATCTTTAACGAAAGGCTGACCAGTTAGGCTTACTTCACCAGTAAACTTCTTCATGCGGCCTGCAACCATTTTCTCAGCGATGTCAGCTGGCTTACCAGACTGCATAGCGATATCGATTTGGATTTCTTTCTCTTTTTCTACTACTTCAGCAGGAACATTTTCTGGCTTAACATACTGCGGGCTAGCAGCAGCAACGTGCATTGCTACGTCTTTAGCTAGTTCTTGATCGCCACCAGTAAGGATAGAGATAACACCAATACGCGCACCGTGTACGTATGCACCTAGTGTTTCGCCTTCCACGTTGATAACGCGACGTGGAGAGATGTTTTCACCAATTTTAGCAACCAAAGTATCACGTGCTTCGCTTACTTTAACGCCGTTTAGTTCAGCAGCATTAAGTGCATCGATGTCGTTGATATTGTTTGCAGAAGCCAGTTCTAGCAAATCGTTACCAAATTTAAGGAAACTTTCGTCGCGTGCAACGAAGTCAGTTTCACAGTTAAGCTCAAGCATAGTCGCACGACCATCTTCAACTTTAGTAAGGATTACACCTTCAGCGGCGATACGGCCAGCTTTCTTAGCGGCTTTTGCCTGACCTGATTTACGCATGTTTTCAATGGCTAGTTCAATGTCACCATCCGTCTCAACCAGGGCTTTTTTACAATCCAGCATACCTGCGCCCGTACGTTCGCGCAGTTCTTTAACTAGTGCTGCAGTCACTGCCATTTTTCAATTCCTCAGCATTAAATATAAAATTCGTTAGGTAAAAGGGGCGCAATCGCCCCTCTCAATACGTTTCGTATTTTAGTACTGTCACATTATTATTCTATGACAGTATAACAGTCAGTATTACTCTGCTGCTTCTACGAAGTCGTCTTGCTCAGCTTGAGCTTCAAGATTGCTATCGCGACCTTGATTTACGGCATTAGCTGCGGCGTCCAAGTAAAGTTGGATAGCACGGATAGCATCGTCGTTACCAGGGATGATGTAATCAACACCGTCTGGGTTAGAGTTTGTATCTACTACACCTACTACTGGAATACCAAGGTTACGCGCTTCAGTAATTGCGATGTGCTCGTGGTCAGCGTCAACTACGAAGATTACGTCTGGAAGACCGCCCATGTCCTTGATACCACCAAGGCTGCTTTCAAGCTTTTCCATTTCACGTTGAAGCATAAGTGCTTCTTTCTTCGTTAGCTTTTCAAAAGTACCATCTTGGCTTTGTTGCTCAAGATCTTTCAAACGCTTGATTGATTGACGAACTGTTTTCCAGTTAGTCAACATACCACCTAACCAACGCTTGTTTACGTAGAATTGGTCACATTTTTGTGCCGCTTCTTTCACTGCTTCACCTGCAGCGCGCTTTGTACCTACGAAAAGGATTTTCCCTTTCTTAGAAGCAACACCAGAGATATAGTTAAGTGCGTTGTTAAACAGTGGAACTGTTTTTTCAAGGTTGATGATGTGAACTTTGTTACGAGCGCCAAAAATGAAAGGCTTCATTTTTGGGTTCCAGTAACGAGTTTGGTGACCGAAATGCACACCGGCTTTCAGCATGTCACGCATAGAAACATTAGCCATTTTATTTTCCTCTTGGGGTTAGGCCTCCATATACCCCTTGTATCGATCCAGCCTAATAGCAAACTAGGTTGGACACCCCGATAACAAGTGTCGGTATATGTGTGTTTTAATAAAATAATATACTCATTCGACAGCCACCGCCCCTCTTATGAGAAACAGGCATTCTGCCGGAGCGCGCGCTTTATACCATAGCCCCCGAAAATACTCAAGTTTCAGCACCAGAGAATCGTGGGTAAATACCGGCAAGAACACACAGCAAACACGCTTAAAACGCTTTTTATCCGGCGGACATAAACGAAGGAAAACGTCTGTTTTTCAGCAGGATACTCAGACTGGCTTGATTAGTGTTATACTAATCACAGTAAGATATGGAACCATTTTAGTTAAAAACGATTTGAGAGGCGCTGTGTCAGCAATTATCAAAACCCCTGAAGAAATCGAAAAGATGCGTGTGGCAGGAAAATTAGCCGCCGACGTATTAACAATGATTACGCCCCATGTAAAAAAGGGCGTTACTACCGACGAATTAAATACAATTTGTCATGATTATATCGTAAACGAGCAAAACGCGATTCCTGCACCGCTTAATTACGGTCACCCACCGTTTCCAAAATCTATTTGTACGTCGGTGAATCACTGTATTTGTCATGGCATACCTTCAGACAAAAAACTGAAAGACGGGGATATTCTTAATATCGACGTAACTGTTATTAAAGATGGTTACCATGGCGATACGTCAAAAATGTTCACCGTTGGTAAGCCTTCTATTCTTGCCGAGCGTCTTATTCGTGTTACGCAAGAATGTCTTTACCAAGCTATCCAAGAAGTTAAGCCTGGTATGCGCTTAGGCGATATCGGCCACATTTGCCAAACACATGCAGAAAAGCATAACTATTCAATAGTTAGAGAATACTGTGGCCACGGTATTGGCGCAAGTTTCCACGAAGAACCACAAATTGTTCATTATGGTAAGCCTGGCACCGGCGAAGAACTGCTTCCGGGCATGTGTTTTACCATTGAACCTATGGTAAACGCTGGCAAACGCTATTCGAAGGTATTGCCTGATCAATGGACGGTTGTAACGAAAGATAGAAGTTTAAGCGCCCAATGGGAACATACTTTGTTGATGACTGAAACTGGCGTTGAAATTCTCACCCTAAGAGAAGAAGAAACGATTGACCGTGTAATTTCTCACAGCTAATCGCCATTTCGCTATGCGCAGTTAGCTTTTGCAGCTGCGCATGGGTTTACAATACACCTCCTTACCCCCCTTCTCTATTTCTTTAACACTGGTTTATTTTTTCGTTATCGCTCAGCCATAAATAGGGTTTTCTCCGCTATAACATTTTTATATATTTATTCACTAAATCAGTGGCAATATGCACTAAATACCCACTGCGAATTTGCATCAATTCGTGATATGGTTCATGGCGTTCGATTAGATGTATGCAAAGAAGGTATATTTTGACGCTTCAATCATTGATTAAATCCATAGAGAGTATTAGTTCGGTAGACGATATACCAGCTATAAAGTCCTGTGTCGAAAGTAGTTATACGTGGATCCGAAGTGCGTTTGATAACACGCCGGTTAATCAATTAGTTATCGGTCGAGCACAATTTGTAGATGCCTTACTTTGCCATTTGTGGGAACTCTATGGGCTCGACACCCACCCAGATCTCGCGCTATGTGCGGTAGGTGGCTATGGCCGCGGTCACCTACAACCTTATTCCGATATAGACCTCCTTATTGTAAGCAAACGCCCCCTCAAACCTGAATTCCAAGAAAAAGTAGGTCTGTTTATTACTCTACTTTGGGATATCAAGTTAGATGTGGGTCAATCGGTTCGCACCATCAAAGAAACGGTAAAACTGGCCAAAGACGATATCTCTATCGCAACTAATCTTGTTGAAAGCCGCCTTTTATGCGGAAGCGAATCTGTTTTCGATAAGTTATGGGAAGAAGTAAACGGCCGAAATACATGGAGCAGCAAAGCATTCTTTAGCGCTAAGTATGAAGAACAAAAAAATCGCCACGCTAAGTTTAATGGTACTGCATACAACCTTGAGCCGAATATAAAGGAAAACCCAGGTTGTTTACGTGATATTCAATCTATTGGCTGGGTAGCTAAAAAACACTTTAAAGAATATGACGGCTGGAACTTAGTGGGCCATGGCTATTTCACTGAACAAGAGCACAGTGAACTAATCGCCTGTCGTATGCATTTATGGAAAATGCGCTGCGCATTACATCTTGTTGCCCAACGTAGTGAAAACCGCCTATTATTTGATTACCAGCCTGACGTTGCAACCATGCTAGGGTATGGCGAAGAAGGAAAAGCGTCGGTAGAAAAAATGATGCGCGACTTTTTTCGCACCATAGCGCGGGTGTCAGAACTCAATCAAATGCTATTGCAACGCTTTAAATACGACATGTTAAATCAAAGCGTTCAAAGCAGCGCTATAATTAATCAAGATTTTGAATTACTTGATAATATGATATCGCCGCGGCGAGAAGACGTTTTCACTGCGCCAGAAGATATTCTCGACTTTCTAAATGTCATAACCAACACCCCTGAAGTTCAAGGGCTAACCACCAGCTGCATTCGACAGTTGCGTAACGCCCACAGAGAATTTGAAGATGTGTATTTTGTCGAGCGTCCGGCATGCCGCGAAAAGCTGATGATTTTGCTACGCCAACCCGACTTTTTTAACTACGCTTGGGATGTTATGCATCATTATGGCATATTGCAGGCTTATCTGCCTGAATGGGATGCTATTGTAGGTATGATGCAATTTGACTTATTTCATGCATATACAGTGGACGAACATACCCACCGACTGGTTAAGCACGTTAACTTTTTCTTTTCAAAAGAAAACAAAGACTTCCCCCGCTGTGGACGCATTTGTCGCAACCTTGATAAGCCCGAAGTTTTATATATCGCTGCAATATTTCACGATATTGCGAAAGGACGAAACGGCGATCATTCTACGCTTGGCGCCATAGATGTGGCGAAATTCTGTGAACAACATGACGTGCCTGATGAAGATGCCACCATGATTGCTTGGTTGGTGGAAAACCACCTTCTTATGTCTGTTGTGGCCCAGCGACGGGATATCTACGACCCCGAAGTTATCAGCGAATTCGCAAGTGCCATTAGAAGCCACAACCATCTGAACTTGCTTTACACGCTAACCCTAGCCGATATCCGCGCTACCAACGATAACTTATGGAATGACTGGAAGGCATCGTTGTTAAGAGAGCTGTATTTAATGACGCAAAAGGCGTTAGACAACGGCTTACAATGCCAAGTTACACTAAACGAACGGGTAGCAAACCATAAACATCAGGCCAGTAAAATACTGCGCGAAAAAGCCGTGGACCCTATTGCCACAGAAACACTTTGGGCACGATTTGACGATGACTATTTTGTGCGCTTTAAGCCCACGCAGATTGCATGGCATACACAAGAGATAATTCAGGCGCAGAATGATTGGTTAACAGCGGATAACCATGGTCTGTTAGTGAAAGCCAACGACAATAGTGCAAAAGGGGGGACAGAGATCTTTATTTACGGCAAAGATCGAAAGGCCCTTTTTGCTCAAGTTGCATCAGTTTTAGACAGTCGCAACTGCTCTATCCACGACGCCCATGTAACGGTAACTCGCGATGGTTATGTCTTCGATAGCATGCTTGTTTTAGAGCAGGACGGCTCACGCTTATCCTCAGATTCTCGCATACAGTCGTTAGAAAAAGCCGTATCAGATCAGCTAGAAAAACCTGGGCGTTCACACGAAAATAAACGTAAACTGCCCCGCCAAATGAAACAACTGGACGTACCAACTAAGGTTCGCTTTTTTAATATTAACGAAGAAGCTACTCTAGTAGAGCTAGAAGCACTGGACGCCCCCGGCATATTAGCTAAAATTGGCCATGCGTTTGTCGATACTAACGTAACCCTAAAATTAGCAAAAATAGCCACCATCGGCGAACGAGCCGAAGATATATTTATTGTCAGTAATGATGCTGGCAAAGCTTTAACCCAAGAACAACAAGTAAGCTTGAAGAAGCGTATTTTGTTTAAACTCGACCAACTTGAAGATATCACTATACCATGAATGAATTGAAAGCCATTATTGAAGACGCCTTCGAAAATCGCGATAGCATTAACCCAACAGACGCGCCAGCTGAAGTAAAGCAAGCCGTTACTGACAGTATTGCACTATTAAACAGCGGTAAAGCACGGGTAGCGGAAAAAATTGCCGGTGAATGGGTTGTTCATCAATGGCTAAAAAAAGCCGTTTTACTCTTTTTCCGTTTGCATAATAATGAAGTAATAGACGGTGCTGAAAGCAAGTTTTACGACAAAGTTCCGCTTAAATATACCGACTACACGGCGGCGCAATTTGCCCAAGAAGGTGTACGTATTGTTCCCCCAGCCGCAGTACGAACAGGCACATTTGTAGGTAAAAATGCCGTTGTTATGCCCTCTTACGTAAATATCGGTGCGTTCGTTGATGAAGGCACTATGGTAGATACATGGGCGACAGTAGGCTCTTGTGCGCAAATTGGTAAAAATGTACACCTTTCCGGCGGTGTAGGTATTGGTGGCGTACTTGAACCCCTACAAGCTAATCCCACAATTATAGAAGATAACTGTTTTATCGGCGCGCGCTCTGAAATTGTTGAAGGTGTTATCGTTGAAGAAGGCGCGGTTATTTCAATGGGTGTATATATTAGCCAAAGTACCCGTATCTACGATCGTGAAACCGGCGAAATTCATTATGGACGCGTACCTGCAGGCTCTGTGGTGGTATCAGGTAACCTTCCAAGCGCCGACGGTAAATACGGCCTATATGCAGCAATCATTGTAAAAAAAGTTGATGCAAAAACGCGTGCAAAAGTAGGTATTAATGCTTTATTGCGTAGCGTGGAATAAAACCAACCACCTCGGTAAAAGCAAATTTTAGAACGCGAAGAAGCGTCTGATTTTAAGTAACCCCAGTAATGGATAGACCCAACATTTGGGGTTACTTTTTTTAGACGCTTTTTTTACACCTTCACTTTACACACAATGATAGTTAGGCCAGTAAATTATCTTTAATCGTGTTAACCCATTCAACCACATCTTTTTCCGGCTCAAGGGTTTCCATCGCATCTACCGCTAGCATATCAGCCACCGGCTTCGCCTGAAGTTCTTGTAATAAGGCTTGAAATTGCTTTCCCGCTCCACAGAAACTATCGCCATAGCTGCTATCGCCTAAAGCAGCCACTGCGAAGGGTTTGTCTGTAAGCATAGGAAAGTCATCTTTTAGATCAGAAAAGACGAATTCTAAATTTGGTGGCACATCGCCTTGCCCTGTGGTCGACGTAATCACAAGTAGGGCGTCTGCATCGGTAAAGTCGCTCACCGACGGATCGCTTTCTAATTCACAGTCGATCCCCTGCTCTGCTAAACTTTCTTCTACCTGTTCAGCTACATGCTGTGCATTACCGTAAACAGTACCTGCAATTATTTTCAAACTAGCCATTACTACCTCAATAGTTACTTTTCATGGAGCACTTCAAAGGGCCGCCATGCATTCAACGTGTTCATCATATTGTCGTGCATATTAGCAGATACCGTCATCCACTTCCCATTCACAGGATGATAAAACCCCATTTGAGTACAAGTTAAGGCCAAATTTCTAAAATTAAACGCGTTCTGCATAAATTTATTTTGTTTGCCATCGCCATGGGTAGTGTCACCCACAATTGGATGACGAATATGTACCATGTGCCGACGTAACTGATGCTTGCGTCCTGTGGTAGGGTTTAGCTTTACCAGTGAATAGCGCGCTGTTGAGTATTTTCCCACGGCAAAAGGCAGTTCAAAGCGTTTAACCGCTGTGTACATGGTAGTCGCTTGTTGAGGTAACGGCTGTTGCCTTCTGTGCTTGTCGGCTATTTTATCAAACCTATATTTAAGTGCGTAATCTATCATTCCTGTGCCACGTACGTAGCCCCTTACAATGGCATGATATTCTTTGTGCACTTGTTTACTCATCATCTGCTCACCTAAGCTTGCCGCTATCTTACCGTCAAAGCTAAATAGCAATACCCCCGAAGTAGGTCTGTCTAAGCGGTGGGCGGGAAATACATGGCGGCCTATTTGGTCACGTAAGGTTTGAACAGCAAACTGAGTTTCTTTTTTATCAATAGGACTTCTATGAACCAATAACCCCGGCGGCTTATCAATAGCGACAATATGAGCGTCTTGGTACAGCACGTTTAAAGGCTTGCCTTGTAAAGGGTCACTCTGGGTGCGTGCCTCATCTTCATTGGTAGAAAACGAGGACGTATAATTACGGGTGCTCATACTATTTATCACTGTTGGATTGCGTTAATGCATCAAGTAAATAAAGTTGCTCTATCACGATGTTGGCATTGTTAGGCAAATATACCTCTGCTGCGGGGGCGATAGCCATAGAAGGGGGTAATTGACCTTGCGCTATCATTTGGCGACACTTGGAAATGAACACAAACGCCAACCAGCTGGTAAATGGCATGGTATCAATCGCAAAAGGCTGGGTACTCGACAGCGCCGATGGGCTTGGTGGCGTATTTGGTAATAAACCTTGTTCCTCAAGTATATTCTCAAGCTCATCCAAACGGGCTTCAAACTCTAATAAAGCAGACAACGTGGCTCCTTTTAGTATGAACTAACATTCTCAATACAGATTAACGGGACAAGGCAGATTGTATCACCGTGCCCGCTTTCAAGGAATCTACAATGGGTTTGCAAGGTAGCATCACAGTTATGGTAAACTTCTGGCCTTATTTCCAAAGAATTTCGAGTGAGAGCGCCCCTCATGGATGCAAAGCAAATCAATTCCATCAGCGAGTTCCTATTACACGCTGGCACAGATTACCTCATATTTGATTTAGGAAGACGCCTGTCTTCGCTAGACAGCCAAACCTTCTTAGATATCGAAAATGGCACTCACATCGCTCCATTTCCGCGCCAAAAACATGCGTGGTTTGGTATTGTCTTTTGGAACAAACAAGCATCAGAGCAGCATTATATATGGTTTGTGAAGCTACCTTTGGATGAACAGGGGTTAGTTGTAGCGGCTTCACGCAATCACTTTTTACAGATTATTGTGGATGCACTAGGACAATCTATTGCCGAAGATTCAGATAAACACCAAACATTGCCTGACAACCCTTACTCGTTTGTACCCTCACAGTCGCAATTGGCGCAGTTTAACGCCGCCGTACGCCAGTCCTTGGATTTGCCTATAAGCAAAAGTGCCGAACAGGTTATTGCCTATATGAAAGCGCCACAGGTTGTAGATTGGCAAACCATAGCGCTGCAGGGTATTGCTGATATTGCTGCACGCTTAGGGGAAAATGATAGATCAGAAGATATAATTGAACTTACCTTACAACAATTTTCCTCTTTTGCTCCTTCGTTTCAACAATCGTTGATGGAAATGTGCGAAAGCGTTTCTCTGCCTCCACGTGTAAATAATTTCATGCTGGATAAAATTGATATAGATGAGACGGTTAATTTGGCGGCGCTACGAGGAGTTTCTCAGCCGCAGAAAGACCCCTCGTTAGCAAACAAGCTTTCGCTCTTACTGCAAGCTGGGAAAATGAATCGTGTGGATATATTAAGTGTTATTGCAGCAAGACATTTTACGCAAATGGATGAGCCCCTAATACGTGCGTTTTTTGAGGCTGTGGCACACCTTGATAATGATGAAAATTACAACGGCGAGCTATTCATTGGTTTTTTCACAGACTTAGTACAGGTGCCAAGTTTACGCGCGCCCATGCTTGCGATGCTTCGGGCCCCTGATAGAAGCGAATTACTATCTCGCTGTATCGGTAAGCTTTTTGCCCACACGAAGGGATAGAAATGAGCTTATTAGAAGTAATTGTTTGGTTGCTACTTGGGTTTGTGGCATTCCAGTTTTGGCGAGTACGTAGCATTTCAGAAATTGCCGATCGCTATATAAAACAATATTGCGATAATCATAACTTACAGTTATTAAATACTGCGCGCAAAAAGACACGTTTGACGTTCAAATACCGCAAGCCTGACTGGTATAGCCTGTATGCCTTTGAGTTTTCGGCAAACGGTGAGGACCGCTATGAAGGGGAAATAGCATTGGTTGGGCAAAGTGTTATTCGCACTACGCTCCCCCCTTATCGCATGAACTAATCGTTAAGGGTATGAGAAAATATAGCCCCTCATTCAAAGTGTTTGAGGCAAAAAAAAGGGGTAGCTTTCGCTACCCCTTTTCATAGAATTTTGAGCATCCTTCTCTGCGATCCCTTGCAACTAAAATCATCCCGATTAAAATCCGTATACGCCCCTTTCCTTCTTATCTCGCCTCATCCTGTGCAAGCTACAGTTCCTTCTGTAGGTCCCTTTCCTTTCGTCCTTACACTACCTGTCCATCCATAAGCACAGGCTGCCTCATCCTGAGGTGGTCCAAGCGGACTCCGCCGCCTTCCCTTCCTTTCATCCCTAAGATGTTACACATCCTGCTGTAACAGACTCATCCTTAAGCCGTCCAAATCCCTAAAGCATCCCGCTTTTGCATCCGTGCGTCCTTTTGCAATCCCTTGCTCGCCTCCTGTGCTATATTCCTTTATTTAGCATCTTGCTATTCCGTTTACTCTTACTCCTGTTAAGAGAATCTCATCCTTAAGTTGTCCACGTTCATCCATGGTCTTCCTGACTCGTCGTGTATCCTTGTGACAGTGTTTATACTAGACCTCTCATATATTCTTGCGAGCCCGAATTAAAGGAATTTAACTTTATCCTTTACCCTTAATCAGGCACCTAAACAAAAAGTCTATAAAAATCATAGTTTTTATACTTTAGTTGAATAGTGGTCGTAAGAAAAAAAGACCTTTTTCCTACACATTTGTAAGACATATCGTACAAAGGGAAGAGTAAATGTGGAGTTTTGACGCATTTTTGATGATCTTCGTCCGAAACGAGAATCTCGTTCGCGAGACAATTAACGATAAATCACTTTATTCTTGATACAAGATATCGAATTCGACTATACGTGTTTAAGAAGCTGGCATGATAAGGGTAAAAAACACCCAGTCGTTACCTTCTAACGCGCGCTGCCGGGTGACCGTACGCTCCTATTACGTTTGTTCAGCAATCGTATCGATTGTATTGGCGGTACGCCCCTCACTACTAAATGAAAACGCTTGGCTATTAAAGTTCAAGGCGTTATCTTCGGTCACCACCTGTCGGGTTGTTTTAAGAAAATCTTGTATTTCTGCCAACCCTGCCCCTTGTTCTTTCATCTTAGTTGCGTGCGTTGTCGCTTCACTCCACTCGGAAAATTGAGATAGACGTGAAGTTTGAAGGATTAAAGAACCGAGTCGTTTATCTTTATCTAAATAATTTTGTAAACGGGGATCAACATTTTCATCAACAGTAAGCGTTTGATTTTTTATAGATATTTGAGCCGTTTCCTCAAGACCAAACTTTGCCGCTACTTCGCTCAGTTCCTCGGCAAGCTTTTGCCTGTTGAAGGCCAGGTAGTTCGCAATTTGACTCCCCTTCAACACGGCTTCGCCTTTCTCCATGTCATCAAGCAAACCGTCGACTTTATCGCTACTAATTTGCCCTTTAAAGGTCGCCAGTGAATCTTGCAACGCATTAGACTCATTGGCTTTATCTACGATGGCCTGCAAGTCATTTTGGCTATTTGCTGTATTACCTATGTAATCAAATAACGAAGGTTTGGCGTAAGTAACATCCATGAAATGTAAAACCGTCTAATAAGCTTATGTGAAATGGAAAGTATAAAAGCAAAACTAGCGCCAACTTTTCACCCCATCCCCTTTAGCGTTCTGTCGACGACGGTTAATCGACAATTGAAGCATGTCGCTCGCTAAAGTACCATTAAGAATACCTTTTCGCTTCCCCAACGCAAAATAGTTTCATCGGCTTTTGTGGTACCTTTTAAAGTAGGCCTTTCACTGAAGTTGCTGAGCTTTCCCCCATTGTTTCGGCGACACGCCATATACCCGCTTAAATTCTCGACTAAATTGAGATGAGCTTACATAACCCACTTCCATAGCAGCTACATTCACATTCACCCCTTCGGATATTTTCATCGCTGCATTATTAAGACGCATAGATTTAACAAACTGTATAGGTGACATATTAGTGGCTTGCTTAAACTTCCTATGTAAAACGCCCTATGCGGGTGCCGCATGCAGAGTGTTGTTGGAGCTGCAGGTTTGATACCTTTGGATACCCGATAGAGTTTCACTGCTCACACAACACCTTTGCTAAGTCATAACACTAACATCCCCATCTAGGTTAAAATTAAGCAATCGATATCACATTTATTTAACATAGTCACTTGCTTTAAAATACTCAACGAACTAACATAACTTGCATTAAAGAACTTAGTGGCTATTTTACCCCTAAGATAATTTATAAGAACATTGACGGCTGTAACCCGTTGTACGCTAAACCTGTCGTAGATTAAATACTCTGGAGCATTCTCAATGCCATCTTACAAAGCCCCTCTGCGTGATATTCAGTTTGTAACAAATGACCTACTTAATTTCAGTGAGCATTATAAAAACCTAAGAACGGACGTTGTATTAGATCAACAAATGCAGTCTGCAATTTTAGAAGAAGCTGCAAAGTTTTCTGAAAATGTCATATCACCATTGAATGCGGTGGGTGATCAACATGGTTGTAAGTGGAGTGCCGACGGCGTGACCACGCCTCCCGGTTTTAAAGCAGCTTATAAACAATATTGTGAAGGTGGTTGGCCATCGTTAGCAATGCCAGAGCAATATGGTGGCCAAGGGCTGCCGGAGTCCTTGAATGTCATGGTCAGTGAGCTAATTTGCAGTGCCAGTGTGGCGTGGTCGGGATACCCTGGCTTGCGTGAAGGTGCGATCAAAACATTGGTTAGTTATGGCAATGAAAAACTTAAAAACACATTTTTACACAACTTAGTAAGCGGTAGATGGACAGGTACCATGTGTTTAACAGAATCTCATTGTGGTACAGATTTAGGTCAACTAAAAACTAAAGCAACGCCAATAGCAGACAACGAATATAGCCTAAGTGGTACAAAAATTTTTATTTCGTGTGGTGAACACGATATGGCAGAGAATATAGTACATATTGTGTTGGCACGTTTACCCGATGCGCCTAAAGGCACGGCTGGGATCTCACTGTTTGTAGTACCCAAATTTTTAGTCAAAGAAGACGGCTCATTAGGCGCTAGAAACCCAGTAAATTGTGGCTCAATTGAACACAAAATGGGGGTTCATGGTTTTGTCACCTGCGTAATGAATTTTGACGGTGCTAAGGGGTATTTAATCGGGCAGCCCAACAAGGGCCTTGAAGCGATGTTTACTTTTATGAACTCGGCGCGTTTAACCACAGCTTTACAAGGTTTAGTTCATTCTGAAGTTGCTTATCAAGGAGCGTTACCTTACGCAAAAGAAAGGTTAGCCATGCGTTCATTAAGTGGCGTAAAAAATCCCGAAGGTCCAGCGGATCCTATTATTGTTCATCCCGATGTTCGTCGCATGTTGCTGACGATTAAATCATTCGCTGAAGGTTTTAGAGCCTTTGCTTACTATGTAGCCCAACAGCTCGATTTATCTGACCACGGGCAGTCCGAACAACAAAGAAGCCAGGCTAAAAACCTTTTGGCTTTGCTCACTCCTATCTGCAAAGGTTTTATGACAGAGCTAGGCTGTGAAGCTGCCCACCACGGTGTGCAAGTATTTGGTGGCCATGGTTATATTAAAGAATGGGGCATGGAGCAAAATCAGCGAGACAGTCGCATTTCTACTTTGTATGAGGGTACCACAGGCATACAAGCCCTCGACTTAATCGGTAGAAAAGTGCTGGGTTCTAAGGGCGCATTATTGACAAACTTTAGTGACATTATACAGACGTTTTGTAAATCCCAAGACTCCAACCCGCAAATGGCTGAATTTATCGAACCACTCAAGCAATCCACTATTGATTGGTTAAATCTAGCCAATCAAATTGGCCAATCGGCTACGACAGACGCAGATGAGTTGGGTGCCGCATCTGTAGACTTTTTAATGTTTTCCGGCTACACCATTTTAGCCTATTTCTGGGCTCGGATGGCTTCGGTTTCCTTGCATAAACTTGAGTCTACAACCGATGATAAAGACTTTTATAACAGCAAAATTAACACTGCTCGTTTTTATTTTCAACGCATACTTCCTCGCACCGCGACATTAAAGTTAACCATACAATCTGGTGCACAAAACCTAATGGCAATGGATTCTGAACATTTTTAATTACTCGAAAACAAAAGCGAACACCGGATTATGCTAGCGAAACCAGTTGTCGTTAGCCGGATTTCTAAGTAACGAATTTAACGATTGAGATAAACATGAATTTAATTAGTGAAACAGTCAAACAAGCAGCGCTAGAAACCGACACATTACAATCTATTTTTAGCCAAGGGTGTAAACAGTTTAGGGAAAATACCTCCTTTGTTTGCGGCCCACAAAACCTAAGTTATTCAGCCTTAGAGCAAGACTCAAGAAATTTTGCTGCTTACATTCAAAACCATACGGACTTGCAGCCTGGCGATAGAATTGCGTTGCAATTGCCAAACTGTCTCGCCTACCCTATTTTCGCGTGGGGAGCCTTACGGGCAGGTTTAATTCTAGTTAATATCAATCCTTTGTACACGGAAAATGAACTACGCCACATGTATCAAGACTCAGGTGCGAAGGCATTAATCGTTTTGAGCTCGTCCCTTGAGTTCGTGACTGATTTAGTAAATGAGTCAGATATATCAGCTCTATTTTACCTGAATAATCAAACCCCAAGCCTAGAAAACCTCCACGTCGACTACTGCGAATTTTCTGAGCTTTTATCTATGGGCAGTAGATCTAAGTTTACTGCAGTAACAGCCAAAGCAGATGATATTGCGTTGTTACAATACACAGGTGGAACAACGGGTTTATCCAAAGCTGCCGTTCTAACCCATGAAAATTTAATCAGTGCGGCCCATAGCTTTTGGGAAACCACCGCGGTATTTGAGGCCGGTAATGAAATATTTGCTGCGCCTTTGCCCGTTTACCATGTATATGCTTTTGTTGGCCATATTATGGTCGGTGTGATTTATGGTGTTACCAGCATTTTAATTCCTAATCCTCGGGATCTCCCTGCCGTTTATGAAGCTTTAAAGGGCACTAAATTTAGCCTGTTTGTTGGTATCAATACCCTATTCAATATGTTGTGCCAAGATCCACAATTTAGAACCTTAGACTTTTCAGGCTTAAAATTTACCTTATCAGGAGGAATGGCTCTGAATCAAAGTGTTGCTCTGCGCTGGGAAGCGCTCACCCATTGCCAAATTAATGAGGGTTACGGTTTAACCGAGTCCTCAGCAGGGGTCATTATTAATCGTGGACAAAACTGCCGTCGTTTAGGCTCTGTTGGAAAGCCTATGCAGGGGGTAGAAATAAAGATACTCGATGATAACCAACAACCTATCGCTACAGGAGGTAAAGGCGAACTGCATATAAAAGGTAAACAAATTATGAAGGAGTATTGGCAAAACCCCGAAGCAACCGCAGCCACTTTAAAAGATGGTTGGTTAGCCACTGGCGATATTGCCACTATTGATGAGGACGGCTTTATTTATATAGTGGATCGTATTAAAGATATGATTCTGGTGTCTGGTTTTAACGTTTATCCGGCAGAAATCGAACAAGTAGTAAATCGCTTGGAGGATATACAAGAATGCGCAGCAATTGCCATCCAATCAGAAGACAGTGGAGAGGCAGTTCAATTATTTGTTGTTAGAAAACAAAATGCGCTAAGCGAAAATGACATAATAGAACACTGTCGAGCCAATTTAGCGCCTTACAAAATCCCTAAAATAATTAAATTTATAGATGAGTTACCAAAATCACCAGTGGGCAAAATTCTAAAACGAGAGTTAAGCCCATATAGTTAAACATTAATTGCAGGTATTGCTTATTCCTGAGTACTAAAGCCTACCTGCTCTGGTAAGAGTTTGCTTAAACATGCGGCGCAAATAACATCAACATCAAGGTCGTGACCACAGGCTTTGTGTATGAGTTTGAATGGCCGCTCAACAGGTGGAAAATAGTCTAACATCCACTGGCGTAATGCTAAAATTAAGCCATACAACGAGCTCCCCTTCGCTGTTAATTTATATTCATATCGAGGCGGAGTTTGTTGATATAGATTTCGAGTTAATACCCCTAAATCCACCATGAGTTTTAGTCGATCGGCAAGAATATTTGTGGCTATACCTAGATTTTGCTGGATATCATCATAACGACTTAAGCCCAAAAAGACACAAGCAACCACTAAGCTACTCCAACGATCTCCGATGATTTCAATTATATGCCCTAGGCGGTGATCAGCATCAGACACCGTACTTCCTCGAGATCGCCGCTGGGTATTCATATTGTCGGCAACATTACCGCTATAAACTATGTCGATGCTCTTGTCTTGAATACGTTTAACATCTCTAAAACTGACTTCCTCACGGCAATGACGACAGACACATATGGGTTTCAATTCATGTTGGTTGTGTAAATTATGCTGCAAAACAGAAGGTAATTTAGTGCCGGGATGACTTACCCAGTGTGTTTCCCATTCCCACACCATCAGCGCCCAAGGATAAAGCCCAAGCCCTCGTGGCGTCAGTTTGTATTCAAAACGGGGAGGAGTTTGAGTATAAGGAGCTTTAAACAATATTTCATTTTCGACCAAAAATTCCAGCCGATTGGTTAAAGTGCCACGGGCAATTTTACTGAACTCTCTAAACTCACTAAATCGATGACGTCCTAAAAAAGCATCTCTTAAAATTAGGATTGTCCAGCGGTCACCTACTATTTTGAGCGCTCGGGCAACGGGGTTTGTTATTATTTGACTTTCAATATTCATTCGCAATCTTTATCCAATACTTTTCCTAAAGCCTAGTAAATTAACGCCATAAATGTTCAATATTCTTTCTATACAAGCTCAACTCACCAAATAACTTTCATTATAAGTCTTATATATTAAACAACCAGTTAAATATGATAATTAGCAGTTTTTACACAAACTAAACCATTTTATACATTTTTTTAACAATAATACTTGCATTAATGAACCCACAAGTATATTGTCAGATCACTTGCGTTATTAGACTAGCGTTTCAATGAGTTTAAACGCATACCTTGGTTCGAAGCATTTAGGAGCAGACGATGCAAATTAATTATAAAAAGAAGCGCGTAGCCATCTATATTTCAGCTTTAATGATGGGATACAGTTTTAACGCAATAGCACAAGAAACCAATGCGGAAGATTCCGAGTTATCTCTAGAAGTTATAGAGGTAACGGCTCAAAAACGTTCTCAAGGATTACAGGACGTACCTATTTCCATCAGTGCGATTTCAGGGGATCTGTTAAAAAGCAATAACATCAACAGCCTAACGGATATGTCTAGCTCTGTTCCTAATCTGAATATCACTAAATCGGGTATTACAAACCAAATCGGTATACGAGGTATTTCATCCGGTGGGAATAAAGGGTTTGAACAATCAGTAGCTATGTACGTAGACGAAGTTTATTACGGAAGGGATCAACTTATTCAATTACCTTTAGTGGATTTAGAACGAGTTGAAATACTCCGTGGCCCTCAACCCATTCTGTTTGGTAAAAATGCGATTGCTGGCGCTATCAGTTTGTCTTCAGCGCGGCCCACAGACGATTTTGAGGCGTCTATTTCAACCCTATATGAATTCGAACAAGAAGAAGTTAAAACCGTTGGTATTATATCCGGCCCGCTTACGGAAAACTTAAAAGGACGTTTTGTTGCCTCATATCGTGAAATGGATGGGTGGATTGAAAATGTCGCTTTAGAGCGCACCGAACCCAATACCGAACAATTGTATTTAAGGGGAATGCTGGAATGGGATTACGAAAATTTAACGATTTTACTCAAAGCCGAAACGTCAAGCTTTGACACTGCGGGCAGAGCCATTGAAAATCACTCTGCCATAGGTTCATATTCAACCATTTTTAGCGGCGCTCTTTATGTTGAAACCGATGAAGATTACAAGTCTCAAAACAACGGACAGGAAAGCGATAACAAAGTCGATACCCTGATGTTAAATGTTGCTTACGATATTAATGATTTTACTATCACCTCAACAACCGCTTATCTAAAATACGACACGGATGAGCTCATAGATGTGGATTATACCGGATTAGATTTATTCAACGGTTCTACCCAAGGAGAGCGCTTTAGGCAGTGGAGTCAGGAACTACGGATTGCCTCACCGACCGATGGTGACCTGGACTATATTGCTGGTATTTATCTCCAAGACAATGAGTTAATTACCTACGACAACGTATTATTTGGTAGCACATTTGCAGCAAACCCGGCCTATGTCCCTATTGTTAACGGCAGTTGGGATAGAGACTTTTCACAAAACTCTCAGGTGTTTTCCGCATTCGCACAACTTAATTGGCGGATCACGGATCAACTTTCAGTCACTGCAGGCGCACGATATAGCAAAGAAGAAAAAAAAGCTCACCGTGTGTTGACTTTACCCGGCGAAAACACCTCTGGTATCCCTGCCGATGCATTATTTCCCGGCTCACCTGCTTTTGGACCACAAGCTGGTTTCGAAGTCATGATGGGCGCGATAAAAATATATGCTCACGACCTTGATGGTACCCGCAATGAATCACAATTGGATCCATTGCTTAATGTTCAATATGAATTAGACGATGACACCCTATTTTATGCCTCATATACCCAGGGCAGTAAAGGCGGCGGATTTGATATACGTTCAAATAGCTATCCAGATAACCCCGTCAACCCAGGCTCTTTTGAGTTTGAAGATGAACAAGCAACCAGTTATGAATTGGGTGGAAAATTTGGTTTTGGTTTTATAGAAATCAATGCTGCAACCTTCTTTACTCACTATGAAGACCTGCAAGTCACTCAGTTTGATGGCACCGTCGGGTTTAATGTTCAAAATGCTGCAGAAGCAGAAATAAAAGGGATTGAATTAGATGGTCGTTGGTTGTTATCAGAATCACTGGTATTAACGGGTTCATTGGCTTACTTAGACTTTGAATACCTTGATTTTGATGTTGCCCAGTGTGCCCCAGATCTCGTATTGCCTGACCAAGTATTAAGTTCATCTGTAGATGGTTTGTGCAACCTTACTGGTGAACGCGCTATTTACACGCCAGAGTTATCAGGGAATGTGAGACTACAATATCAACAAGATATTGGTGATTGGGCGTACATGACTTACAGCGTAAACATGGAATACAGCGACGAATACAATAGCGGCGTTACTATCGATCCGAATACCATGCAAGATAACTATACCCGATGGGGGCTGCGAATTGCATTAGCAGACTATGATGACAAATGGCAAATCGCATTAATCGGCAACAATATTACCGACGAACGCGTGATGACACTATCCAACTCATTGCCTTTCTCAACCACACTCACAGGTGGAACTGGGGTTGCTTATTATGGCATTTATGAACGGCCTAGAAGTGTAGCAGTTGAGTTTTCATATAACTTCTAAACTCGAGTGAATAGACCCTATACCGCCTGTTTAAGGCGGTAATTTACTTGTTTTACTCAAGTAAAAACATCCATAGAACAGAACAACACTACACCCTGAAGGTAAATTAGTATGATTACTTCAACATTAGACAGAATAAAGCATTACCACAACTCGGGCGAATGGGGCGAGGCTAAGCTCCATGAATTGTTTGAAAAAACTGTGTCTTTTTTTCCACAGCGCCCAGCACTGGTTGATCCCATTGATAAGCCGAGTTTAACCGGCAAACAGCCTCAAAGCCTGAATTATCAACAACTGTCTCAAAAAGTAGATCAACTAACCGACGCATTTTTAAAGTTAAGCTTAGGCAAAGACGATATTATTTTAGTACAAATGCCTAATGTCGTAGAGCTTATCTATACTTATTTAGCAGCCTCCAAATTGGGAATTATCTTAAGCCCTGTACCTGTGCAATATCAAGAAAGTGAGCTGCGTACTATCTTACAAATGTTACAGCCGAAAGCTGTCATAGTCACAGCCAGCTTTAAACAAACGGATCTGCTAGACAAAATACATCGCAGTATTGCGTTATCCGAATTAGACAGTCTCCCGAACGTATTGAGTTGGGGCGAAGGTACATCTGACTGCAACTTATACAACCAGATGACAACGTATGAGAACAACTCTGCATATGAAGCTTATTCTCGCCAATACCCTGTTAGTGCCGATGATCTGATTACTATTTGCTGGACCTCAGGTACAGAGGGGGACCCTAAGGGCGTTCCCCGCAGCCATAACCATTGGTTAGCCATAGGCAAGGCTACCTATTTAGGGAATCAAATTGAAGATAACGAAACCCTTCTCAATCCCTTTCCATTAATCAACATGGCCTCAATTGGCGGCATGTTTTTAAGCTGGTTGTATAGTGGAGGCAAACTTGTCCTCCACCACCCATTAAATTTGCCCGTATTCTTGCAGCAAATTGTAGACGAAAAAGTAAATTACACCCTAGCACCGCCAACTTTACTTAATACATTGTTGAAAGATGAAAAGCTAAGAAGCGCAATCGACTTTTCCACAATTCGCGCCATTGGTTCAGGCTCTGCACCTCTAGATGCGTGGATGGTAGATGGATATAAACAATTGTTTGATATTGAGATAGTCAATCACTTTGGTTCAAACGAAGGCATGAGCCTGCTTTGTGGTCCCAATCAAACAAATGCCCCTGAAAAACGCGCTAGATTGTTTCCTCGCAAAAGCGATTTACTTGAAACACGTTTAATAGATGTAAAAACAAACACTGAAATTAACGAAGTCGATACATCTGCAGAACTACAGATTAGAGGCGCTGGGGTATTTGATGGTTATTTTAAAGACGCAGATAAAACCGCACAAAGCTTTACCTCTGATGGATTTTTTAAGACCGGTGATCTTTTTCAAATATCATCTCAAGACCCCGATTTCTATAAATTTATTGGTCGCTGCAAAGATCTTATTATCCGTGGGGGGATGAACATAGCGCCAGCTGAACTCGATAACTTATTAAGTGCTCATGAACATATTTTAGACGTAGCTGTAGCACCCTACCCCTGCGAAATAATGGGAGAACGTATTGCGGTATTTGTGGCGTTAAAACCACAGAAAAAGCTCACACTAGACGACATTATTAATTATCTAAAAAAGCAAAACATAGCGTCGTTCAAGCTGCCAGAAAAAATGCATTTGGTAGCCGAAATTCCTCGCAATGCCCTTGGCAAGGTAATGCGGCACAAACTAACAGCACAGTTTTAACAGAATTTTTTTCGACTCGCACCAGAAAACAAGCAAAAAAGGATCTCCTATGAATTCGAAAATGATTAAAGAGTATGAGCAATTAGATACTCCGGAGTGGACCAAAGAGGAACAGCATTTTCACAATGTGAACCCCTATTTACACGGTGCACTAGGCCCGACTTTATTTGAACATACAGTGGATAGTTTAGAGGTACTAGAAGGCAAAGTACCAGAGGATTTAACTGGAATATATGTTCGCAATGGCGCTAATCCTCGTTTTGCCAGTAAGGGCCCTCACCATTGGTTTGATGGTGATGGCATGTTACACACTTTATCCTTTAAAGATGGCAATGCGAGTTACAAAAATCGCTGGATAAGAACCAAACATTTTAACATGGAAAGTGAAGCGCAAAACGCTTTGTGGCCTGGTTATGCAATGCCAAGACCAGATCCAAGCTCGCCGCCAGGAAGTGGTAGTGATTTTTCCATTAAAGATGCGTCCAATACCGATGTGGTATGGCACAACGGCGCCTTGTTGACCACCTTCTATCAAACGGGTATTCCTTATAGAGTCAATCCGGTCACCTTGGAAACTGAAGGACAAGAAACCTTTAACAGTAAATTGCCCAGACAAGTGTCTGCCCACTGCAAGGTTGACGATGCCACCGGTGAACTCATGTTCTTCGATTACAACATGGAAGAGCCCTACATGACCTACGGTGTGGTGGATAAGACTGGACAGCTAACCAATTTCATTGAAATACCATTGCCTGGGGCTAGATTACCCCATGATATGGCAATCACTGAAAACTACTCAATTTTGATGGACTTACCTCTACATTGGAATCAAGGCAGTCACGGATTACATTTTTTTAAAGATCGTCCCAGCCGATTTGCCGTTGTACCTAGGCATGGTAGTACAAAAGACATTCAATGGTTCGATGCTAGTGCTTGTTACATGTACCACACCGTAAATGCATACGAAGAGAACGGTAAAATTATTATGGATGGCTGTCGTCAACCTGATCCGATTACGCCACGCAAACCTGGTGATGGTGTTATCGAAAGAATGGAGTCTGCCGGCACTTGGAAAGATGTAAAACTTTACCGTTGGGTATTTGATTTGGCGACAGGCGAAACCACAGAAGAGCAACTTGACGATACCAACGTCGAATTCCCAATGATCAATGCAGATTGGAAGACGGGCAAAAAATACCGCTATAGCTACTCAACCTTAATGCCCACAGAAAGCTTAATTAATTTTAGTGGGATTTTTAAATTTGACCATCAAACACGACAAAATCAAACCTACGTGTTTCCTGTTGGAAGCTGTGGTTCTGAAACGCCATTTGCCCCTGCGGATAATGCTGTTAATGAAGATGATGGGTACCTAATCAGTTTTCTTACCTATACTGAAACAGGTGAAAGTGAAGCTATTATTCTCGATGCAAGAAAAGTGGATGCTGGCCCCATTTGTCGTCTCAAAATCCCCAGTCGTGTGCCTGTTGGATTCCACGCCTGTTGGGTTAGCAGCGACAAAGCTGCGGGTTTATAAAAGTAATCAATAGCTAAAGAGAGTGTTATGACTGGACAAAACATTTACATCTTAGGTGGCCATCAGACTGATTTTCGTCGCAATTGGGCCCGCGAAGACAAAGGAATATACGACTTATTTGAAAGTTGTTTACAACAAAGTTTAATCGACTCAAAGATTCCACCTAAGGATGTAGATGTTGCCCATGTGGGTAACTTTGTGTCTGACCTATTTACCGGACAAGCACAACTTAATGGTTTTTTCGCCCACGCCGTTCCAGAGTTTGCAGACATACCTACATCGCGTCATGAAGCAGCCTGTGCGTCAGGCTCCATCGCCCTACTAAGTGCCATGCGCGATTTGGAAGCTGGTCATTATCAAGTAGCCTGTGTGATGGGTATAGAGTTAATGCGCAATGTTAACTCAGCCACGGGAGCTGAGTATTTAGGCGCAGCAGCTTGGGTAGGTAAAGAAACCGAAGGTTGCAACTATGTATGGCCGAAAATGTTTGCAGACCTGCTTGAACACTATCAACATAAATATGGTATCGATACTCGGCACCTTTCCAGAATTGCAGAGCTCAATTTTGCTAATGCTAAACGTAACCCCAACTCTCAAACCCGTAACTGGCAATTCTATGAACAGAGTTTTATGGATGATAACGAGTTTAACCCCATCGTTGAGGGGCGACTACGAAAACAAGATTGTGGACAAATCACCGATGGTGCAGCGGTGGTATTCTTAGCGTCGCAAAGTTACGCAACTGAATATGCAAGAAAACACAACATTCCTCTATATTCAATCCCGAGAATAAAAGGTTGGGGACATAGAAGTGCACCTTTATTGATGAACCGTAAATTGGAATTAAGTGAACAAGATGGATTGATATTTCCCCACGTGAAGCGCACTTTTAAAGATGCACTAATGCGCGCTAACTTGGAAAATGTACATAGTTTAGATTTACTCGAGGTGCATGATTGTTTCTCTATGACCGAGTACATGCTAATTGACCACTTAGGCTTGACCGCACCTGGTGAATCATGGAAAGCCATAGAAAATGACATCATTGCCTTTGATGGCGTTTTACCTATTAACCCTAGCGGCGGACTCATTGGTCTGGGGCACCCTGTTGGCGCAACTGGTGTTAGAATGATGTTGGATGCTTATAAACAAACGACAGCGCAATGTGCCGATTACCAGATAGAAAATGCCAACAATGTGGGTATTTTTAACCTAGGTGGTAGTGCAACTACCTGCGCATCTTTTATCGTCGGTACCGATTAGTATTAGCCAGTACCAAGGAAGCACGCGGGTTTGACTGCATGTGAGCTTAGTTTAGTGAATAACTTGTTTTTGCATTTGTTCAAATTGCACCCTCTTTACTTTCGTTACTAAACTAAGTTTTATGCAAGGTAGCAACACCTCATACGTAACGAACATAAATCGACAAGCTATGGAACTGCGGTGAATTTTATTAGGTTTTTAGACAATAAAAGAGGTTAACAAATATAATGCTAGTAACTTTCATAATCACACCTTTATAATTGAAGGTATATTTTAGATTTGGAAGTTAGCTTACGTGTCAGAAAATAAGGAACCGATTCAATTGGAGAGTGCACCTAAAGATGTAAAGCTCATTCAGACTTGCTCAATTTGGCGAGCACTTGAGATTATTGGTGACAGTCCAGTTTTGTTGCTTATGGAGAGTTATTGGCTCGGAGCTAGACGATTCGATGAGTTCTGCCAACAAACTAAATTACTAAAACCTGTTGTAAGCAATAGACTCAAACGTCTAATTGATAAAGGTTGTATGGTTAAAGTTGCATACAGTGAGCGCCCCAAACGATACGAATATAAAGCCACTGAAAAATTTATCGACCTGTATCCCGTTGCGCTAGCAATGCTGCATTGGGAACGTCAATGGGGACAAAAATCCGGGAAACTTGAAATTGTCTTAACCCATAAACTATGTGGCAACACCACCGAACCCTTTCCTGCCTGTGAGTCTTGCGGCACTGAAATTAGCCCATTAGATGTTAGCTGGGAAACTGGCCCAGGTGCTGGAGAAATGGAGGCTGAATACAGTGCTAGGCGAAGAAAAACATCTAAGTCTAGCAGCAGTACAACGTTACTCGATGACAGTGTTCAAATCATCGGAGACCGCTGGGGCATGTTGATATTTCGCTCATTGTTCAGTGGCATCAATCAGTTTCAAGGCATACTTAAAGCCACGTATATTGCCACTAATATTTTGTCCAATCGCCTTTCAGAGTTATGTGAAGATGGGTTTCTGATCACCACCGAAGTGCCTGGAGATTCTAGACGGATTCAATATAAACTGACTAAAAAAGGTATGAGTATTTATCCAATAATACTGACCTTAATGCAATGGGGAGACAAATGGCTACCCTCCCCTGATGGACCACCACTGCTGCTTACCCATAATATATGCGGAGATCCTCTCAAGCTTGAAATGGTGTGTTCTTGCTGTAAACAAGAGGTATTGCCAACGGATATTACCTACGCACTGCAAATCCGTAACAGTCGGGGCAAGCTTAGTCAGTAACGAGTGCGTTTTGCTTAAATTATCCCGTTTGTTTTGAATCCCCTTATCTGTTCGGCTGTGTAACCCACTTCACTGAGTACTTCAGTGGTGTGCTCCCCTAACGTGGGTGCTCGGGTAAAATCATCGACCTTAGTTTTTGAATATCGAATAGGATGATCCGCAATAGGAGTAGGAGTTTCAACACCAGGATATTCGCAGTATTGGAACATATTTGCGGCCTCCACATGCTCATTTTTTAGCACTTCTCGGGGAGTTAACATCTCCCCACATGGAATACCGGCTTGGGCTAATTCAGTGACTACTTGTTGATTTGTTCGCTGTTCACACCAAAGTGACATTCGCTGACAAATAATATCACCGTGATCGCCACGGGACTGATCGGTGGCAAACCTAGGATCATCTAACCAAGACGACTCACCCATTAAATTCGCCCAACGTTTAAATATTCCCACGCCAACGACTTGCACTGTGACATAACCATCAAGGGTACGGAATGAGTCGGTTGGCGCGTTATACTGCCCCCGAGTTCCACTGCCTGTTCGCCCTAAAGCAGATACAGCTTCTTCCATTAACGGAGCATTATTAAAGGTTAAAGCAGTTCCTAACAATGTGCCTTCAACCACTTGGCCTTCGCCGGTTTGTCCGCGGTGCATCAAAGCAGCTAAGGTACCAAAAGCACTTAATGATGCAGTACCAAAATCATTATATGGTGCAAAGGACTTCCCAGGCTCATCTTCACTGCCACTTAGATACATACTGCCTGACATGGCTTGAGCCACGGTATCAAAACCACCTTTTGCGGCATAAGGACCAGTAGAGCCAAATGCTGAGCCCGTAGTCAAAATAATATCCCCCTTAATCTGTTTAAGGGTTTCGTAATCTAGCCCCAGTTTTTTTAGGGCAGGATAAGGCAAGTTAGCCACCACCACATCAGCCGTTGCAACTAACCTACGAACCACTTCACGACCTTCTTCAGACGTTGGATTTAAGGTTATGCCGCGTTTATTTCGACCAATCTGAGTATGATAGGCCCCTTCACCTTGAGCATTTATTGGCACCGTATAACGGTCTTCACCGCCACTGGGTTTTTCTATGCGAATAACGTCCGCACCTAAATCGGCAAGAAGTGTGGCGCAAAAAGGCCCAGCAATATATCGACCAAAATCTAATACTCGAATGCCATTTAAAATCTTGCTCATAAAGCTAGCCTCTTATTTTACTGAATAAAGAAAATCTCATAGGCAAAAACCACATACCGTCGAACCGACTAGTTTTGGGTTTTGCTTTTAAATCGCTGGATGGCTGCTTCATATTCCTTGGCGAGATCAGCAACAATATCAGCTACGGGTTCAATGCTGTGGCTGCGGCCAACACCTTGCCCTGCCGCCCAAATATCTTTCCAGCGTTTATTGTCGCCTCCCCCGGAGTAATCTCGTTTCCCTTTATCGTTGAGAGTCTCGGGATCAACTCCAGCTTTGAGCAAACTTGGTTTCAGCCAGGATGCTTTTGTTCCGGTAATGGCCGCTGAGACGATTAAGTCATCTGAATTTGCTGCCACTACCATGTCTTTGTACTCGGCTTGTGCCATGCTCTCTTTTGCTGGCAAAAACCGCGTGCCCATATACACAAAATCAGCCCCCGCGGCTATGGCTCCAGCCACACCTGCGCCGTCGGAAATGCCGCCTCCTACCGCAACATAACCATCAAAAAATTCCCGCACTGCGGAAATAAATGCAAAAGGAGAGAGTTGACCAGTATGGCCACCCGCGCCAGCGCTAATGCACGCTAATCCATCAACACCAGCTTGCGCGGCTTTTTTAGCCAGCTTCAAATCCACCACATCAGCAAACACCATACCGCCATAAGACTTTACTGTTTCCATAACCGGTTTGGGTGAACCCAAAGCAGTGATCACTATGGCGGGTTTGTACTTAGCCACAAGTTTTAATTCTTCTTCCAAGCGGGTATAGGTTGAATGGGTGATTAGATTCATTATCCAAGGAGCATCTTGATCCGTTAGGGCGCTGGATATTTTATGCATCCACTCATCTAACTCTTCAATGGTGCGGGTATTGGTGGACGGAAATGCACCAGAGATCCCCGCCTTACATGCGGCAATGACCAGCTCAGGGCCTGATACGAGAAACATTGGGGCACAAAATACTGGCAACTTTAAATTTAAAGCTTTAGCTTCATTCATTTATTCAATTCTCTTATGGTGTTTTAGCTAGAGATGAGGCTTCAAATTACACCTTTTCCAAAACCGTAACTGTAGTCACACCCTCTTCGACACCTAGAAAGCCGCCACCGTTTTCTGCCACACCAATACGTGCACCATCGACTTGTCGCTGACCGGCCTCTGCGCGCAACTGGGTAGTTAATTCGTACATTTGGGCGATGCCGGTAGCGCCGACAGGGTGTCCCTTGGCAAGCAGTCCACCAGAGGGGTTAACCGGTGTTCGTCCACCAATTTTAAAATCTCCTTTTTTTAAAGCGGCTCCCACTTCTCCTTGCTCACATAAACCTAAATTTTCGATTTGAACCAAGGTAGAAAACGCTGTGGCATCGTGTACCTCTAAAACGTCAATATCTTTAGCAGCAATGCCAGCTTCTTCATAAGCAACTTGGGCCCCTCTTCGACTAATGTGATGAGCGTAATCAAACTTATCCCGTGTAATGGTGCTTAATAACGCTAATGAGCGAATACGTACCGCACGGGACAAACCAATCTGTTTTAATGCTTTTTCACTACATAACACCAATGCAGAAGCGCCATCACTGACGGGCGCGCACATGGCGCGAGTAAAGGGTTGAACGATACTTTTATCGGCTAAAACCTGTTCAACGGTAAAAGGAGTGCGATACTGAGCATTCGGATTATATTGTCCATGACAATGGGTATTGGCGGCGATACGAGCGAAGTCTTCTTGGGTTGAGCCAAAACTATCCATATGCACCCGCGCTTGAGCGGCATATAGGTCCATAAACAAACTGCGATCAGGTCCGGGTTTCTCTCCGCCAATGGAAACAATATAATCGAGCACACTTTTTTGGTCGTGGATATCAGTACCGCCAGCAAATGCAGCCGCCACTTTTTCAGGGCGATCTTTGTAAACCATTTTTTCAGTGCCAACCACTAACGCAATATCCACCATGCCTGCTTTTATTGCGGCCATAGCTTGATGAACCGCCGTTGAGCCTGAGGCACAGGCATTTTCAACATTGATGATTGGGATCCCTTCAATGCCTACAGCACGCAGCGCAATTTGCCCTCGAATGGTATTTTGACCTTCCAACATTTGTTGACGAGTATTTGAAAACCAAGCACCTTGAATAGCTTGTTTGCTGATACCTGCATCCTGAAGAGCTGCTTCCACTGATTGAACAGTTAAAGACTTAACCGTTTCGTGAATACGTTTACCAAAGGGCGTCATTGATGCCCCAACAATATACACATTCTGACTCATGCTGCGCCCTCAGTAATCGGCCGACGTCGTTGAGCAATTCGAAAACGTGAAGCCACAAAGGACAAATCAGCTAAACAAGCATTGCCAGCAGGGTTCAAGCCAGTAACATGAAAATCACTGTATGCTGCCGCGAAATTAATCCACATAGCACCGGTAAGATTAATTGTTAGATTCGCTCCCACTTGTGCATACACATCAACCCAGTGGTCAATATAATCTTCATCGGTTGAATACATGTAACAGGAAATAGTACCGCGAGTACGCGCTAGTTCGGTGGCTTCTTGGGCGGCATCATTACCGCTATTTGCCGCCACAATAAATAACACTGGACCAAAACGCTCTTCGGAATACATTTGTTTATGTTCAGATGTAGCAGAGATCACAATAGGTGTGCGTGTTCGCGCATTGGGAAAATCCGGATGATTGTAGGGTTTGGCATGACGTAAAATAGACAAACCTTGTTCGTCTGCCATTGCTGCGGCAGCTTCGACAACATCAAGACTGACTTGCCCTTGAACTGCGCCCATAATACCAGCAGCTAGTTTGGGATCTTGCGCGATAACGTCGATCTCACTGACGATAGTTTGCGCCACCTGCTCAAAACTTACATGCCCTTGTGCTGTTTTAATTCCCTCTTTTGGTACATATACCACTTGCGGGCTGGTGCACATTTGCGCCGAGAATAAACAGGTCGCGCGCGCGATAGCACGCATTGATTCTGCTAAGTTATCGACCGACTCGACCACTACGCTATTTACCCCAGCGGTTTCGGTATAAAGCAGCTTACGAGTAACGGTACTTTCTAAGTAATTACCAAAACGAGGACTACCGGTAAAATCAATGATCTGCACATCAGGGTGATCAATGTATTGTTGTGCAATAGGCTCTGCAAGGGTGTCGGTTGCCAAAGTGACTAAATTGGGGTCAAATCCAAATTCGGCCAAAGTAGCACGACAGGTTTCGACCACCAGCGCCATTGGCAAAATAGCAATAGGATGCGGTTTAACCACAACTGGGTTTCCGGTGGCGAGACTAGCAAACATTGCAGGATAGGCATTCCAGGTTGGAAATGACGCACAACAAATGACCAGGCCAATACCTCGGGGCACTAAGGTATAGGTTTTTTCTAAATTAACTTCTTCACGGCCGAACATCCGATGGTACTGGGCGCTTGGGGTCACATTGTCCATAGCAATAGCAGCATACGCTAAAGCCTCAATACCACGGTCTAATGCATTTGGACCTGAACCACTAAAGGCTTGGGTATAACTTTGCCCAGCCACATGCATCACCGAATGTGCCATCTCAAAATTTCTATCGTACATGCGTTCAGCAATTTCTAGGCACAATGAGACTCTTAAATTAGGCGCTGCTTTTGCCCAATCTGTCATACTGCTTTTTGCCGCCGTTATGGTGGCATGTGGATCGCATAGGGGGTATGTAATGCCTAGTTTTTGTTGAGTGAAAGGCGAGACTTCCTCTCCTGCCCAACCTTTAATCCCAGGTAAATCGAGACTAAAGGGTTGATGCAAATGAGCCTCAAATGCAGCCTTACCTAACCCCGGTTTTTCTGGACCATGTATCTTAGTTGAAGGAGAGTCTTTAAACGGACTCCAGCTTTTTCGAGTTTTAACTGCCTGTATAGCGTGATCTAGGGTTGTTTGATGCTTGGCGACGATATCTATCGAAGGTTGTTGTTCATTCATACTTATTCCCCTAATCTCTCAACAATGATGGCACTACCAATGCCTGAAGCACCCGCAGCAACTACGAGACCATATCGCCCCTTTGCGACATCTAAAGTGTCGAGTAAAGTAGATAGTAATATTGCCCCCGACGCTCCCAGAGGATGGCCTTTAGCTAAGTGGCCGCCAGCAACATTGACCTTATCTGGAGACACATCAAAATCACGAAGAAATTTGACGATACTAACTGCAAAGGCTTCCATGTATTCAATTCTATCCATGTCGTTTAACGACAAACCAGAACGCTCTAATACTTTTTCCATGGCATCAATACCCGCCGTTAGTGACTCTGCGGGATCGCCCCCCACTTCAGCACAAGCAACAATTCGTGCCCGGGGTTTAGCATCTATGGCATCTTTAGCGCCAATTAACACTAAACCAGCCCCATCTGAAAGGGGTGGAGCATGGGCAATCGTGTGACGATGATCGATATCCTTGCCTAGAATTTCTTTGTAGTATTTAGCTGCACCACCAAAAGCAGGTTCGAGGGATGCTAAAGACGCTTGGGTTCCAACATGTAGGCACTCTTCGCGATCTAAGCCATTGACTGGGATCCGAGATGCGACTAATTCGCTATCTTCAGCAGCTTTTGTGCGTTGTTGAGACCTTAGAGCTGCTTCATCAAGCTCTTGTCTAGTGATATTTTGTTCATCGGCTAAACGATCAGCGGCTAGAGCAACTAACAAGTAGCGACTGCGCAGAGGTAAACTTCTGTCCGTGTAAAAATCAGCTTTGTCAGCCATAAATGGCACACTAGACATCATTTCCACACCACCGGCTAAGACCGCTTCTGCTTGACCAGAATCAATCATAGCAGCGGCTTGAGAAACCGCAGTTAGTCCAGAAACACAAAAATTATTGAGTGAGAATGCAGTCGTCGAATCCGGTAAGTTAGCTCTAAATTTGGACACCAGAGCAATGTTCCCCCCCTGACAACCCACTTGTCCTACAGTACCTAAAATTAATGCGTCGGGCTTTATATCACTGGCAGTGCGCTGGGCGATTGCTGTAATTAAATTTGACACAAGTTCATCCGGTTTCATTGAAGCCAGTGCACCACCCTCTTTTCCCTTAGCTCTTGGCGTTCTTACTGAATCAAAAATGTAAGCCATGTTGTGTTACCTCCTGCTTTACAATCCATTGAAAAAGCACTGCAATCAATGTTTGTTTAATTTCTCTATTTAGTGGAGGCCATCATCACACAACTAAGTATACTTATGCAAGTTAAAATGTTATCAAATTGTAACATTGTAATTTTGACGAGATAAAAACAGACATGAATTACCATTCTCATTTGTACACGTCCGGTAATCCCACCTAGCGATTAGCAAATTATCTTGGGACTAGTTGCTCGATGTCGACGACGGGCCCGCTGTATGCATCAAGGCAAGTCATCACATGACTTGAACACATTAAGCTCGTTGACCTTTGTGATTTCGATAATGCTGTAAGTATTGCCGTGGCGTTTGCGTTCGTTGCAGTTTAGCTAAACAGTCAATTTTTCCTGCCTATAACGAACGATTTGATCGCGCGTTAAGCGCGATTATTATCAATATTCAGCACGCCTTCTTATGTAACGCGCTAACTTTTCCCATTGATTTAGGATCTATTTTATTGCTTAGGCTACTGGGGTTTTCGGTAGTACCTGTTGAACCGATTTTGTTAGCCATGTGTGAACGGTAGGCTTTTTTCTAATCTGGCAAGGTAGCGTTCTTCCATTGTTTTGCCTTTTGACTGTGTTTCGATGCGGTAGGTTTTTTGGAGGTGATTGAGTGTCCACTCTACTTTCCCATTGCCTTATTTACCTGTGCCTTTCTTCGCTTCCGTGAACTTCATTCGCGCACGTGCCCAATAATGAATGAGCGTCGCTTGTGTTTGCTTGTAGCCTTTATAGCCATTCACTTGTACTAGCCTACTATAGCCATCAAGGAAGCCTATAGCACATTTCCCTGCGCGACTATTATAATAATCGTAGAGCATTATATTAGGTATTTTTGCGCCAGGTATACACCCAGAATACGAGCCAACGCCACTCGCGTAATGCCACATATAACTGTTCGCTTTTTCAGATTCAATGACTTTCAGCGTGGTTTCATCCGCGGCTATAACGGGTTGCTTTGACAGGTGGCTGTGAAGCTTCTCGTAAAGGGATTTAAACAGCTCAGCGCAGCAGCTTATCCAATCAATCATGGTTTTACGGCTTAGTTCAATACCATGCTGTCTAAACATATCCTCTTGGCGATAAAGCGGTACGCAATACTGATATTTACTGGTAAAGATTTGAGCTAACAAGCTTGGGGTAATATAATCTTTGGAGATAACGCTGTGAGGCACAGACGCTTGTTTTACCGTATTGCTAATACCATCCTTCGCGCAAGTACGACACGCGTATTTAGAGCGAACACACTCAATCACTTTTACCTGAGCGGGGATAAACTGAAACTTCTCTGACTTATCTTCACCAATGCGATGAAGTTCATACGTACAACAATCACATATTTTTCGTCATCCGTAATATCGCGAACAATAACTTCGCGAGGAAAGTCTTTAGGTAGCGGTTTACGTGCCGGATTTTTGCGGTTGTAACTCATCGCTTCTTCGGCGGATTCAGCTTCAGCAACCAGTTCTTCCGCTTCATTAAACAACTCACTTCGCCCAGTGAGCCCTTCGGTGCTTTCACCAAACTGCTTGTGCGGGGCAACACGGAACAGTTCTTCTAAATAGGCAATCCGCGTGCGCTTTTCTTCAAGAAGCGCCTCAAGTTCACCAATTCGATGATTGGTATTCTTTTTCACGCATACCACTATTACCCTGTATTAAGCTGCTGATTATCCTACATTATTACGGCTAGTCCGTGATAATTAAACGCTAATCATGATCACAGCTTATAAGCCTCATGCGCTATAGTGCTACAGCCGATGGACTACGATATCGTAGCCTGATAGCAGCCCCTTTAACTGCTGTTCATTCACAAGCATCTGTTAGGACTGAAGTTTGAAGGATTAAAGAACCGAGTCGTTTATCTTTATCTAAATAATTTTGTAAACGGGGATCAACATTTTCATCAACAGTAAGCGTTTGATTTTTTATAGATATTTGAGCCGTTTCCTCAAGACCAAACTTTGCCGCTACTTCGCTCAGTTCCTCGGCAAGCTTTTGCCTGTTGAAGGCCAGGTAGTTCGCAATTTGACTCCCCTTCAACACGGCTTCGCCTTTCTCCATATCATCAAGCAAACCGTCGACTTTACCGCTACTAATTTGCCCTTTAAAGGTCGCCAGTGAATCTTGCAACGCATTAGACTCATTGGCTTTATCTACGATGGCCTGCAAGTCATTTTGGCTATTTGCTGTATTACCTATGTAATCAAATAACGAAGGTTTGGCGTAAGTAACATCCATGAAATGTAAAACCGTCTAATAAGCTTATGTGTAATGGAAAGTATAAAAGCAAAACTAGCGCCAACTTTTCACCCCATCCCCTTTAGCGTTCTGTCGACGACGGTTAATCGACAATTGAAGCATGTCGCTCGCTAAAGTACCATTAAGAATACCTTTTCGCTTCCCCAACGCAAAATAGTTTCATCGGCTTTTGTGGTACCTTTTAAAGTAGGTCTTTCACTGAAGTTGCTGAGCTTTTCCCCATTGTTTCGGCGACACGCCATATACCCGCTTAAATTCTCGACTAAATTGAGATGAGCTTACATAACCCACTTCCATGGCAGCTACATTCACATTCACCCCTTCGGATATTTTCATCGCCGCATTATTAAGACGCATAGATTTAACAAACTGTATAGGTGACATATTAGTGGCTTGCTTAAATTTTCGGTGAAAAACAGCACGACTCATGCCTATGTACTCCGCCATCTCATCGATTGTGACAGGCTCGCTAATTTTAGCGGATAGATATTCAATAGAACGGGCTACTTCGTTACCCACCCCAAATGCGCGTCTGAATGAATTGCCGGCACTGCCTTTTAATATCGCGTAGTAAAGTTCGCGCAACCGGCTGGCACTTAACATAGCTAAGTCGGTAGGGTTGGAGTGTAGTTGCAATAGCCGATATAGCGTCTCACTAAAGTCATCATCCCATGAAGCGGTAGAAAGTCCCTGGGGTTGTTCGTTTTTGCCTAGTGTTCGAGTAGGGCCCACGGTACTTTCCATTTCCAGTACTAACTCAGTCATCATCTTTGTATCTAACGCAATGTATACGCCAATTAGCGGGTTATCTGCAGATGCCTCAGGCGTGCCCGCCTCTATTGGCATCGACATAGTGCAGCAGATGTACTCACTATTATCGTAATAGTGTTTATCCCCGTTCCAAATTGCCTCTTTACGTCCGGTAAGTATAGCGGTGACTGAAGGTTCATAAACGGCGGGAGCGCAGCGTATAGGTTCGGTTATCTTAAATAGCTGAACCCCTTTAATACCGGTGTCAACCATGCCACTTTCATAAACATTGGCGTTAATGTAGCGCTCAATTAGCCCTTTGCTCATACCATTCTTATTGTCTTAACTAGTGTGAACATAAAATAGCAATCAAATTACACAACCTCAAGAAGTTGATACAAATAGGCATATTTAAGAGATAATTACGCCTACCTGTATAACACCAATGAGATTATAGTGCACATATGAAAAATTACTAAACAACTTATCGGAAGGTTAATTATGTCTCTTTCAAATCAATTTGGCCCGCAGGGATGGACTCCCGACCTGATTGGCTCGCTCCATAACAAAACCTATGTGATTACTGGCGCTAACTCAGGAACGGGTTATCAGGCATCGCGTATATTACTGTCTAAAGGCGCCAAGGTTGTAATGCTAAATCGCAACGCTGATAAGTCTGAAGCGGCCATCGCTGACTTAAAACGGGAGTTTGGTGAAGAGGCTCGGGTTAGTTATATCGTCATGGATTTAGGCAATCTAGATTCCGTTAAAGAGGCTGCCAAAACAACACTAAGCAAGGTTCCAAAAATTGACGCATTACTATGTAATGGCGCGATTGCCCAGGTTGCCAAGCAGCAACTTACTGTGGATGGGTTTGAAAGCCAGTTAGGCGTTAACCACTACGGTCACTTTTTATTGTGTGGGTTGCTCTTTAATAGAATAGACGAGTCTCAAGGTCGCATTGTTGTAGTGTCTAGTGAGGGACATAAAATGGGGCTTAGAACCATACAGTTCGATGATATGAATTGGGATAAAAATTACCACCCAAATAAAGTGTATAGCCAAAGTAAGTTAGCGCAAATGATGTTTGCCTACGAACTACAAAGGAAAATTAAAGCTTCCGGTAAACAAGTGAAGGTTTACGTATGTCATCCAGGCGCTTCTAAAACATCCTTAATCAGAGAAAGTGCAAGTACCATGACTCGCCTTTCTTGGGCCTTTATGGTGAAAATTGGTCTTGCTCAAAGCGCTAAAAAAGGTGCCTACCCCGAGGTAATGTGCGCCACAGAAGACAATTTAAAAGAACGGGCCTATTACGGTCCTACTGGATTTATGAATTTCAGTGGCCCGGTGGGTGAATGTAAGCTTGAGTCATTTGTTTTAGACACTAAGGTGTCAGCCAAATTATGGGCACTGTCTGAAGACCAAGTATCTTTTAACTGGCCGCTATAGCGTTGCTTACTGACCAACACCATGCTTAAAAAAAAGTTAAACACTGCGCTTTTTCTATTATTAGGAATTGTTATGAACACGCTAAATACATTCGCTGCTAATGAAAATGCGAATATTCTCGATAAGTTATCTAAAGAAACCGTTAATAATATTGTCGATATTGACGGGCAGTCTTATCATACGGTGAAAATTGGTGCGCAAATATGGCTGGCTGAAAATCTAAGAACAACAAAATTTCAAGACGGGACACCCGTGGCTACCGGGTTTATTCCAAATGATGATGAACAAAACCTTTTACGGTTCGGTAGACTTTACGACTGGCATGACGTGTCAAATCCAAGAGGCCTTTGCCCGGAAGGTTGGAGGGTTGCATCAGACAGCGATTGGAAAGCATTAGAAAAAAGTATCGGCATAAGTGGCAAGTCACTTCATAAAGAAGGATGGCGAGGAAAAGATGATGTCGCTATTAGGTTAAAAGCCGAACAGCCCAATACCCTATTTAAGGCTTTTGACCAGTCTCAGGTAAACAAATATGGCTTTAATGCCACAGCGGCCGGTGTAAAGCTGGGCAACTGGTATATAACACAGGGGATGTATACTGAGTTTTGGTCAAATACCAGTGCTACAGAAAAACAGGCGTTTGCAAGAACCCTTGCTTATTCGTGGTGGAATTCACATAAGGGGCAGATCCGCCGAACTAAATTGCTCAAAAGTCATATGTTATCTGTGCGATGCGTAAAAATAGAGGCCGGTTAATGGCACGAATAATATCCACCATTGTTATTTTACTTATGCTTTTTAACACAACAGACTGCGCTTATTCTTCCGCTCCCCCACCATCATACGGCCCTAACGATGAACTAGGGGTGCTTGCGCACGGCTTAGGTAGAAGCGACTGGGCTATGTGGAAATTTGCTCAGCGACTGAAAAAAACCAATTATAAGGTTTGTCTTTTAGACTATGCGACAATCGGCGAAAGTGTAGCGTCAGTGCTTGCACAAACCACTAAACAAATTAATGAGTGTGTGATCAACGCGCCTAAAGTGCATTTTGTTGGTCACTCACTTGGTGGGTTAGTTATAAAAAGCATACCTACAAAGTCATCTACATAAGCTCGACAAAGCCCTATTACCCACTCAAACTGTGCTTTTTTAAGGACCGCTATACGTTAGCCTGTATATACGGGGACGATAATTAAAACGCAGTAAATAGCGATATCCCTCTATATACACGCTTCGCTTTAGCTTCAAAGTTTCGCTATGGGCTTTTCGCCGCTATTTGGTACCCTACAATGAGCGGTGGCCTGTCATAATTGGCCACCTGCCCTGCGCCAGAAAGCGCGAGGTATAGCATATTGCGTTGCTCATCAAATGTTCCGCCAATGACGACGTGAGCACCACTTTCGTCATAGGGATGACTCCATTTCCCATAACTTACAGGTCTAACGAGCCAAGGCTCTTCGGCCGTGAGCATATCGTTAATATCAAATAGCCAATAATAGTTATAAACATCGGCACTTTCATACGGGCATGGACCACCACAAAGATTGCCATTATCTTGGGTAATTTTATATCCATACCCGCTATGTAAGCCTCCGCTTCTTCCCACTGCAAGAAAGTAGTGGGTGTTAGGTACAATAAACCCATACATAGCTTGCGACCCCGGGCCCCAAATGGGCGATATATCCTCTATAAATTCATTCCCCCCTTCAACAAGCTGTGTACCTTCAGCAAGGGGAAAGACCATGAGTGGATCTGTTGCGATATGAGTATCAAGAGTAACCTCAGCATCTATGGCATCTCTGGGGTTGAAACGATAAAGGCTGGGCCCTTGTGAATACCTCGAGGTAATAGAGTAGTTTGAAGCCCAACCCACTAGGTATTCAGTACCAAGGGTATCAACCAACTCTGCAGGGACTTTCGACATGTATCCAGCGGCTTTTGCGGCCCCTTCCAGTTTCAACATGCCTTTGTAGTTCGAAGAAGCTAAATCCATCGCATTGGTGAAAACTTGTAAGTTATCTGTATTTTGTGCCGATGCATCGTACCAAATTTCAGAACTCACCAGTAAATTCTGGTCGTAGTATAAAATGCCGTTTATTCTATCAGTGGTGCGACCCACATCTTTTTTATCTAGAATAGTGACGTAGTCTTGCAGTACGGCAGCATGGGGAAGGTTTATCACTTCCGGCTCTAGCGACAAGTCTGACGGTATAGCGAATTCGGCTATAGCGTTGTGGTGAGAGTGTCCTGCCATATAGATGCTATTATTATCAGGGTTATAGCCTAAGGCACCCACTGCAAAGTTAGAATTAGATTCTCCCTCGGCAATTACCCGAAATGCCCCTTTATACTCAATATCGAACGCCGCTTTAAGGCCTAAGGGAAAGTTCACGTTTTCTGGGGTTGATTGAAGTAAGTTCTCGGCTATATCTTCATCGAACAATAATTGAATATCCACACTTACCGTGGCCGTTGCTGGCGTAATGATCTCTTCTTTAACGGTGTCTTCACTTACCGCGGGGACACCTTGAGACTCCACATTATCTGAACCACAACTTATTAGCGAAAAACAAAGCCCAAGAATGAACACTCGTTTTACCACATCTTCACATAATGCCATTCTTTTTTCTCTTCAACTAGGGCAGCGTAATTTGGAGGGGAGTATATCGGAATAATGAAAATATCGAAGTGTTAAAGCCATACGTCGGAATAGAAAAAAATACTGTTAAGCATATGCCATTGGGTAAATTAAATTGGGGCTCGCTATTTACCTTTTCATATAATTTTTAGCTAAAACAGCTATCTATTTGATTTGTATAACCTGAAAGCTCAGCTATACTTCTTCAAAGAAATCACTTCGATAAAGGATAATCTAGTATCAGCGTTTATTCTCATAACACTGGCACCTGGCTGAAATTGGCGAAAGCATTTTTTAAGGCACAATAAAAGGAGAATCTACACGTTGAGTACATCTGTTTCTTCTCTGTATTATGCTATTTTTATTGTTGTTTTAACGTTTAATGTAATTTTTCACTCCAACCATTCATATGCGCAAGAAGTTGATAACGGCCACCTTGTCATATCTGATGATTTCGAAAAAATAAATCTCAATGAAAAAGCGATATCAGAAAAGGTATTGTCTTGCCAAAACAACGTTAATGCGGTTCACCATATATCTCTTCCCCCGGCGTTAAAATCTCGCCTATCTGTTGAGTCTACCAACGTATCAAGTGGGCGCCACTATACCCGCTGCCTGCTCTCCTTTTCTGTCACCGCTGCATTTACCCAAAAAACAAAAGATACATTAGTGCTCTCAATTATTAACCCTATTGTTAGGCATGTTGATGCTTTTATCATGGACAGTGAAGGGCACATTATTACCCATAAAAAGTTAGGGCTTAAAGATAGCCGACCTAATGAGCCCGGTTATAAGAGCCACCAATCAATTAGGTTTGATGTATCGCGAAACGAAACATATGAGGTGGTTGTTTATATCAGAAGCCTATCTAATCCAGCAATGCTAATAGATTTATATGAGCTGGAGCATTTTGAGAACTACCATCAAGTTGAATTGATATTTTGGGGGGCTAGTATTGCTTTACTTCTTGGTGGTGCATTATACAACTCTTTTATATATTTGATTTCCCGCTCTCGTTCCTACGTTTGGTATCTTATTTTCTATGTAGTCGCATTCGTCTACTTTTCTGCATTTCACGGTTTCGGCCAATTAATATGGCCCCCTGCTATGCAGGTTTGGTTAGGTAGTCATATCTTACTATTAAGCTTTATTCTCTTATGGCTACTCATTCAGTTCTCTATGAGCTTTTTGATGGCAAATGAACATGCCCCTCGTTTATCGCGATATCGCATCGTGCTAGACATATTAATCGTGCTTTTTATAGTGGCGTCTTTTTCCGCCTATACCAACGAAGTTATGCTGGGTTTGTTATTACTAGAGCTTGCCGCAGGGGCATTTTGCATAAACATTGCTAGTTCGGCGTGGAAAAAGGGCTTTCACCCAGCCCGGTTTTTTGTTCTATCTTGGAGCTGTCTACTTATTGGCGCATTAATAGCTCTGTGCGCGCGTATTGGCATACTGCCTTTGAACCTGCTTACCTACCATGCATTTTTCATAGGTGTGTTATTGGAATTAACGCTCTTATCTGTAGCCCTTGCCGATAGGCTAAAATATGCGGAAAATTTATCGTTTAAATACGCATTTACCGATCCTCGCACGCTGCAACCTAATCTTCCCTACTTCAGTAGCCGTTATTTTCAAGTTTCCAACGAGCAAGAAAAGCCGTGCTGTCTGTTGTTAATTCAGCTAGAGGGCGTTGAGCAGCTTTCCAGTCACTTGGGCCCACAGAAAACCAAATTGCTTTACCGTGAAATTGTTAAACGAATCGAAACTGAGCTGGCCAAAGCGTCTTTTGTGGTCACTTACGATGTAGGGCAAAAGAAAAGTAGCTATATGATCACGCTGCCAGATGATGTTTTACTCATCATGACCCACCAAGCTAACGCAACCCAAACATTAGCGCAAAAGCTGATTGGCATTGCCGAAACGTCGGTGGAACTTGATGGCATTATGATCCGCATTAACAGCCGGGCGGGTATTGCCGCTATTAGCTTTGATGAGATGCCGCGTAATAACAAGCAGCAAACCGTGCAAGCTATTTATGAAGCTTACCGCAAAGCGCTGGTAGCGTTAAATAGTGATAAATCTCAGCCCATAAACCTGTATCAGCAAGACCAAGATTTACGTATTGGTGAACAAGTTGCACTCCTAACAGATTTGCAAGATGCTATAGAAAAAGAAAGTTTTACTTTATTTATCCAACCCCAGTTTACAACTAACAACAACAGTTTGGTGGGTGGCGAAGTACTCATTCGCTGGCAACACAGCGAACGCGGGTTTGTGTCCCCTGCAGAGTTTATTCCCCTTGCCGAACAAACTGGAAATATCTATCCCATTACCAAGATAGTAATAAAGAAGGCGTTTGCGTGGTTTCACAGTAATATCGCGGCGCTCGATGGCTTTTCAATGGCTATTAATCTTTCGGTTCATGATGTAAATCGGGAATCTCTCTTCCCTTACTTAGAAACACTGCTTAACCGCTATTCACTAGCCCCTAACGCTATTACCTTTGAGATTACTGAAAGTGCTATGTCGGAGGATCACGATAGGTTTTTACACAGTGTAAGAAGATTAAAAGCGATGGGCTTTAAAATTGCGTTAGATGATTTTGGCACAGGTTACTCTTCTATGCGTTATCTACAGCAAATTGAAGCCGATGAAATTAAAATAGATATGAGCTTTGTGCGTAACATTCATCAAACCCCGATTAACAAAACAATCGTCGCATCTATTACCAATATAGCCCATGCAACAGGGGCATTAACCTTAGCCGAAGGTATCGAATCTGAAGCTGAACGTGAAACCCTACTACAGTTAAATGTAAACCGCGTTCAAGGTTTCTTCCTAGGCAAGCCCACTTGTGCAGATGAATTTCTTAACGCATTTCCACGATAACGCCTTTCATTCATTCTTTAATTAAAACACAGTTAATAATAGATTTATCATTTTCAATAACATATGCTTAAAAAAGTAGCGGCTTAATCCGTTATTAGGAACATAAACTTTTTAACACCACTCAAGGGACTGTTGTGCGATATCAGTATTTACACCGCCACCTGTCAGTCCTCTGAAATAAATATTCTAACCAAATAGTGAGAGAGATGATGAAGATTAAATATATTGGTCTTGGTTTAGTACTGGCGTTGAACTTTACTTCAGTGGCAGCTGATCCCCCTGCTAACGCAAGCAGTGTACAAGCTCACTTAGAGTTTGAAGGCTACGACATATCAATGAACAGTAGTAGAATGAAAGCAACTCACAGTACAGAGTTAAATTTCTTCATAAAAAAATATCGTGGCGGCATGCTTGTAACTAGCTTTTTTGGTGGTAATGACTATTCAAAAAGTAATAGAAACGGATTTTTAAAAGCAATAAACCAGTTGAATGCAAAAGCTGCTGCAGGCCGATATTACATCGACAGCGATGGTGATCTTGCTATCGAAGCCTTCTACCCAGGCACCTATGATAAAAAATCTTTCGCAAATTTTTTAGAAACCTTCGAACTGGAACGCACACATTTAACAGAGATGGGTGATGAAATTACTAATTACCTAGACTAATTTTGCTATTGATGAGCATGGTACGTTTTTACCTATTCGCCATGCTCATCAATACCTGTAACGCGTACTCAATTTGCACTCGTTACGTCTTCGCGTTTGCGGAACATCACCTCACCTTTAACATGAGATAAACTTAGTTCTCCTACCACCTGGTAATTATCATCGTTGAAAAATGCCCTATGCTTAGCAACAGTAACAAAAACTGCAACGCCTTCGCTGCTTTCATCTTCAATTACCACACTATCAATTGCACCTAACAGCATATGCCCTAAGCCATGCTTCTGATAATCCGGATGAACCGCGATAAAGCTCAGCATATGAAAATTCTCAGCAGGTACTAAGTTACGTACCTTCTCTTCTTTCTCAAGCATTTGTTTGGTACCAAACAAGCCGGCGGTAAGAAGCATTCGCAGCCGCCAATGCCAATAACGCCCCGCACCAAAGGCAGCATCAGGACCTGTTAAACACGCAACCGCTAGCAGTCGACGCTCTTGGAACAAACCAATCATGGGCTGCTCCGCCACCCAAAATGCATTAAGCTCTTCACGAATTGCTGAGCGAAGACGGCTTTCATAACCTTCTTTTTCCGCTTGGAAAATGTCAGCGAACAAAGGGTCGTCAACATACGCATTAAATAAAATAGACGCTGCAACTTTGAGGTCGTCAACGCCAAGGTGCACCGCTTTAAGCCGGGCTACCTCTGGCACAATTGTGGTATTACCTAACATCGTACTCATTTTTTCTCCCTATCTAATACGCATAGCAATGTGGTTCATCGAAAACCTTCACTGTACGGTAATTGAACACGCATGTTAACAATTACTTAACACATTAATGAATCATCCGATACGCACTATCGCCCCAACCTGCTAATTCACCTTGTTTAAATACAAGAGGCGTACACTCATCCTTTGTGGTAATCCCGTCTGACATGGTCTTTTGGGTGCGATAATATAATACGCGATATGTGCCATCTTGCTTTTCATACAGTTCGTTGAAATCGGCTACACCCATTTTTCGTAACACTCCTTCATACGACTCGCCTTTATTTAAGTTCGCAATGTGTTGTCGGTTGTTATATTCACGATCTTCCCAATCACCGCCATAATGGCTGTCACTTCCTCCGCCAACCGATACAACACAACCAGAGAGAAGCACCGTTGAGGCCACCAAGGCGAACAGAAGAATAGCTTTCATATAGATTCCTTTTTTATGTTATTTTTTTAGGTTGTAAAAACCATAAAGTGGTAGAAAAGACTTTTACAATCAATAATAAGACCAACTTTTCAACCCATTGTTTTAATTGACATTTAAATAATCAGAGGAATTTGAGCGATCAGATAATAGTGAAATAAACAATTCTTTAGTCAATTACGCTATCCGCTTAGCCTCGCTTCAGTTTAAAATAGCGCCTTAGCTTGCCTGCATCTACGTAGGGTTTAGCACCAGCGCAACTAACTTCTTAAAGGATATTATGCAGAACAATAATTCACAGCAACTTGCTCAGGTATGTAGCGATATGGCCGAGGAAGGCGTTACACCTACTGTCGGTTTACTGCGTGCTAAAGCACCGTTTAAAGTGTCTGTAACAGAAGCTATAGACGCAATTAAGTACTTTAATGCCACTTCAAAGAACCAAGGCAAAGCTAAACCAAAAGATAAAGAGCCTTCGTTGGCTTCACTTAGCCGCAAAGTGGATGCGTTAGAAGCAACTGTACAACGATTAGAACAACAAATCCGCTCACTATTAGATAGCCAAAAGTAAGCACCGTACAAACATTACTTCTTAGCGTGGAGATAGCGAGGAAATAAAGGCGCCTAGGCTCTCAGCAACTACGTCCTTGGGAGGGCGGCCTACCTGCTCTAATACGACTTCCCCGGTACGATTTAAAACGCTAAGTACATAGTCTTCTTCGTCAGTAAGTGCGAAAAATAAGGTTGGTTCCTGTTTAAGTCGCTTTTTCATTAACAGGTGACCAATAAGGTTTTGTTGCAATCGTACAAGATCGTCACTATTGAACACTTGCAGAAGTTCACATTGTCCTTGTGGCGCCATCGCAGAAAGGTTGTCACTGTAATAACGGGAGAAAAAAGCACAAAATTCGGCATTTAACCTGATCCCCAGTGCCTCTTCTACATTACTAAAGGTGGCTGGAGACGCTTGGCGTACAGGCATCCAGGCAACGCTCCCATCGTTATTTGCTTCCCCTTGATAACAGGGAGAAGGCCACTTGGGATCGTAAGAAATAAGCAAGTTTCGCTCTCCCTCTTGATGATAAGAAACGAAGGCGGCGACAAATTGATCGAGCTGTTTATCGAATGTTGAATCCATAATTACGTTACGCTGATATTTTTGCGTTACACTATAGATAAAGCAGCGTGAGTCAAGCACGTGCATAGTACAGACTTTATTTTTCCAAGGCTTTTATGACTGAAAATGTGAGTAATAAAATCGTTATCTCGGCACCTGATAACCTTTCTCTCGGCAAACAGGTAGATTACGAGTTTCATTATAACCCTGCATTATTGCAAGGCGTACCGAGAAGCCTAAGCAGAGATACGCTATCACTTTCTGCCGACGATTTGCCCTTTACCGGCACTGATACCTGGACAGGTTATGAATTATCGTGGTTGACGGTAAAAGGAAAGCCCCAGGTTGCCATTTTAGAATGTAATGTCCCTATTACGTCCCCCAACCTTATAGAGTCAAAGTCGTTTAAGCTTTACCTCAATAGTTTTAATCAAAGCACCTTTGCAAGCGCCGACGAGGTAAGGAAAGTACTTGAGCAAGATCTTTCACACTGCGCGGGGGGCAAGGTTAAGGTAACGCTTATTCTCCCAAACCAATTTGCCAGTTTGCAGTTTAAAGAGTTTGACGGTGTATTGCTTGATGAGCTTGATATAGAAGTAGACAAATATACGCCGTCTACTGAATTCCTTACAAATACGGCATCATCGGACACCCCAGTTAAAGAGCATCTTGTTTCCCACTTGCTGAAATCGAATTGCTTGATTACAAGCCAACCCGACTGGGCCAGCGTCACTATCCGATACGAAGGACCTGCTATTAATCATGAAGGGCTGTTGAAATACCTAATTAGTTTTCGCCAACACAATGAATTTCATGAACAATGTGTAGAGCGTATCTTTTGCGACATCATGCAGCATTGTAAAGTAGAGAAACTTACCGTGTGCGCGCGTTACACCCGTCGAGGTGGATTAGATATCAACCCGTTCCGTTCTAATTTTGAGGCGCCGTTTGCAAATCATCGTCAGGCACGACAATAACCCTTTACTTATTAGCGCAAGGTTAGGTTAGAAGGCTTAATATTAAGCGGAACTAAGAACGCATTTATGGACGCAAAACAAGTTAACAGCTACAAACAACAAAATAGCTTACTGTCTCAGTTTATAGTGAGACTGTCTGCTTTTTACGAAGGCTTCTCCAGCGATATTGATAAGGAGCTTATCGTATTACGCAGACACCTTTCCGGTACGCCTAATTTCACCTTAGCGACAGTAAGTATTAATAAGCTTAACCGGGCTATTCAGCACCAAGAAGTTACGTTAAATAAGTATGCCTCCAGCACAGTGGCTAAATTAGAAAGCGCAATAAAAGCCTTACAAAAGGCGGTGTTTGACGATGAACAGCTGAAGAAAAAAGCCACTGAGCAACTTATTGCATTGAATCAACCTACCGGCGATATATTTAGCCTGTACCGCTTGTTTCAACACGCCATCGATTTACATCAAAATGCTTTAGCCGCAAAACTTACCCCCTCTTTGCCCCCTCAGGATGAGGGGCGTGAGGCGGCTAAAATAGCTAACCCTTTATATCAATCAATTTTAGCTGAGTTAAACCAACTTATTGAAAGTTATGCGCAAAAGCGTTCCGATGACCCCCAGCTTATAGATATTAAGGCACGCCTTAGCCAAGGCATGGATGAAGATGGGCTGTTAAAAAGCTGCGTAGTTGTATTACGGATGATTGTTCAAGATGCGATGTCAGAAGCAAGTTTAACCGGAAAGGTTATACAAGGGCTGCATTCATCGCTAGACAAAGTAAGCAGTGATCTTCAACTTAGTGTGGAAGATAGCCGCAGCCAGTATGAACAGCGAAAAGCGAGCAGCGCTGAAATACAGTCGCACATCGAGAACATCGAAGAGGCGGTACACCATAGTGAGTCATTTGAATCGTTAAAAGAATACACCCAGTTTTCCGTAAAGCATATCGCTAACACCCTAAGCCAGCAAAGTAAAAACGATAGCGAAGGGCACGCCCACCTGTTGGAATTGCTCAGCTCTATGCAAACCCAAATTACTAAATTACAACGGCAAACCCAAACCTATAAAAAGAGACTGGCGGAACAAGTTAAACAGAACCAAACCGATCCGCTCACTCGGCTGCCTAATCGCCAAGCGTATAACGAAAAACTCAACCATGCCTATCAGCAATGGCAAAAAAGTGGGCAAAACCTCGCTGTGGCGGTGGTGGATATCGACAACTTTAAGCGAATAAATGACAAATTTGGTCATGCCGCTGGAGATAGAACATTACAAGTGGTGGGCCGCCACTTAAAGCAGCATTTGTCTCCTGGCGACTTTATCGCTCGCTGGGGCGGCGAGGAGTTTGTGCTATTACTTCCTGATGTTAGCAATAAGCAGCTAACTGATAGGTTAGAAACTATACGCAGCTCCTTAGCCCAACTTCCATTTAAGTTCAAACAAGAGAAAGTTACCATCACCGCCTCTTTTGGCGCCACGCAATTTAAACAAGGCGATACCCCAGATACCGTATTTGAACGTGCTGATAGCTTTCTTTATAAAGCGAAGCGCGAAGGGCGTAATCAAATAGTCTCAGATTAGGAAGTAGCAGTATGAATAAAGTGCAACTAAACCCCGTAGGCTGGATGAGTCAATTATCACAAATTGAAGTTTCGCAGCTTCAGGATACCGCCAATAGCCAGCTTTTTCAGATGTTCAAAAATTGCTGTTTAGCCGTACTAAATAGCGGCGTAGATGAAGATAATTTCGAAGTATTGTTTGCGCCCTATCACGATTTCGATATCCGCTTAGTGCGCCGAGAACGGGGCGTTAAGATAGAGCTTATTAACCCACCGGAGGTTGCCTTTGTCGATGGGGAGCTAATTAAAGGCGTACACGAACACATTTTTTCTGTGCTTCGTGACTTACTCTTTATGGGCAACAAATATGCATTTCTACATCAAAGTGCGCCAGCAGATAATGAAAGTATCACCGATATGGTGTTTGATATGCTAAGGCACTCTAACGCGTTAGAGGGAAATGATAACCTCAACACAGTCGTGTGCTGGGGGGGCCATTCAATTAATCAAACAGAATATAAATACACCAAGGAAGTTGGCTACCAACTGGGCCTAAGAAAAATCAATATCTGCACCGGTTGTGGTCCAGGAGCAATGAAGGGCCCCATGAAGGGCGCAACTATAGGCCACGCTAAACAGCGCTATCACGAAGGCCGCTATATAGGAATTTCTGAGCCCAGTATCATAGCAGCAGAACCGCCGAATGCTATTGTTAATGAGCTTATTGTAATGCCTGATATTGAAAAACGGTTAGAGGCATTTGTGCGCCTATCCCATGGCATCATCATATTCCCAGGCGGCGTAGGTACCGCTGAAGAGTTGCTCTACATTCTTGGCATATTAATGAATGATAAAAATGCCCAGCAACCCTTCCCTCTCATCCTCACAGGCCCCGCTGGCTCTGAGCAATATTTTGAAGCCATAGATGCGTTCGTTGGTGCTACGTTAGGTAAAGAGGCGCAGGAAAAGTATCAAATTATCGTAGATGACCCGCAAGATGTGGCCCGCGTCATGACCGCTGGGCTGGAAAAAGTGAGAGAATTTCGTGTGGCTATGGGTGATGCGTTTAGTTTTAACTGGTCGTTAAAAATTGAAGACGCATTTCAGCACCCATTTATCCCCACCCATGAAACTATGTCCCAATTAGCACTTCACCACGACCAAAGCCCAGCAGAGCTTGCGGTGGTTTTACGCCAAGCATTTTCGGGGATAGTGGCCGGCAACGTGAAAGCCGAAGGTATAAAGCAAATTAAAGAACGCGGCCCGTTTGTGTTGTCTGGCGAACAAAGTTTAATGCAACGCATTGACACCTTACTCGAGTCGTTTGTGGCTCAACACAGAATGAAGTTACCCGGTACAGCCTACGAACCTTGTTATGTTGTGAAATAAAAGAACGATATTGAAGCATTTCCTTACGTTTACTACTTACAGTGCAGCGTTAATTTACGTTACACTGTAGAAATATAAGCGTTTTAAGATAGTACTCGATACCGTTTCGGTATAGTAGGGAGTTTCCGCGCTATGGCATATCAAGCAGCAATATAAGAAGTTACGGTTATGAACACCAAGGTAATTCGACTCATCCTCGCAGGCGTAGCACTTTACGCTGCATTTGTATTTATTGTCATCGCGTTTTATCCCGACAAACCAGAAAATATGGATTGGAAGGATCGTGAAGAGTACAACCGTGTACAAATTACTAAATTAAAGCTAGGTAGTACCCGCGAAGAGGTTCTTGCGTTACTTGGTTCACCTGATATAACCGAAGCTAAACGTCAGGGAAATACAGCCATTCAAGTAATGTTTTTTAGAACCCAGCATGTGAGAGCGGATGGGCTAACCACGCAAGATGAATGCACGCCATTGTTGTTTGAGAACGATAAACTCATTGCTTGGGGTGAAGGTGCATATTTAAGCTATCAACAAAGTTAGCGACTTTATGGATGTAGATAGAATCTATGCGTTATCTGCGTCGCTAGATGCCCCATTAGAAAGGGATAGCTCAGCCCAAGTAACGATTAACGCCTGCTTAGACCGGGCCAAAGAGTTACTGTCTTTCGTGCATAACCACCCAGCGCTTCCCCTAGCGTTACTGCAACATGAAAAAAGCGACATCTCAGAATTTACTCGCCACCTTTTTACTTTAACCATATTCGCTAAACTTAGTCATTTCAACGACCACTTCCTACAACATTTAGTGGCTGCGCATATCGCTGCCAATAAATTGACCGATAGTGAACACCCCCTCCCTATCGATAAGAAGTCGTTCATACGTTATTTGCTCGACAATAAGTTTACCTTGTGGCGGGAAACGCTATCTCTTCAAAAAGTTCTTTTTAGTGAACAAAGTTTACGCCATGTAAGCCATGCTAAATTGAATACCTTGCAGCGGTTTAGCCTATTAGCAGCGGTATTTACCTATTGTCGTAGTACCTACGATATTACTAAGCTACTTGGATATTTAGCGCCGTTAATACCTACAGTTGACAGAAAGCTTTTGTATAGTCCGTTAAAACTTATCGGTGCCATCATGCCCAGTGCACGGGTTTTCTACAAAGCCTATCCGGCGGTGGTTATTGACGTACAGCAAAGCCATGCACTTATCCATGTTGCCGCCATGGAGGACGGCGATCAGGCGTTATGGGTGGCAACCAATACTTTACAGCAACCCAGACAACTACACGTGGAATTTCCCCGCTATCTAGCACTGTATGATGAATTAAAGACCGAAAGAAATGTACAAGGTGGCATGCCTTTTTTTAGCGCAACGTACGCTATACAAAAACCACCTACAGCCCTATTGCGTATTATAGATAGCTTGCAAAACCCGCATATTGAAATTAATAAACTCTGTAAACAAATTGAACGCAGTGAAACTTTCAGTACGTTTTTAAAAACCACCGCAAGTAGAGATAATCGCCTTCGTCTTCCTGTCGCTAATCTTAAACAAGCAATCTTGACTTACGGGCTAGAGCGGGTAGGCGATATGCTTGTACAGTTTGCCCTAATAGAGCGCTTAACCCAGCATAATTACCCGCTTTTAGGTATCAGTAAGCAATTCACTATGCTGGCATGCGCGATTTCATCGCAACTGGTCACCCTAACATCAAGCCGGTTTTCGCCTCAATCTGCTGCGTTAGTTACCACATTTTTATGTGCGCCGCTTTTCACCTTGCCGGGCCTTAAAGTAGCAACCCATTTACCTGTTAGTCATGCGCACTATTTTCAGGTTCATCGAACATTTAAAATAAAAGGTAAGACTCCTTGGCATACTGTGGCTGGAGAGCTGGCCACCCATTGGCATCAGGGTGCTACCTGGCGCGCACTTATTCATCAAGCTGGGAAGCGTCATAACGAAGTGGCAACGTCACTAAAGAAAGAACATGCAATTTTGCAGTTATCGTTTGGCTTAGCACGAGAGTTACTTTTTCCCCTACCCTCACAACATGGTAACGACGAAGAAACGAAAAGCATATTACTTCGCACGCTGTCTTTACAACCAAACGATATTTCCCGTCTCACCGAGCGGCTTAATGAGTATCTTTTTTGTCCTTTTATGCTCAGTGAACTAAATTAATCTTTACGAATGGCTATAACTTATCCCCGCTATCGTATAAAATATGCGGGCTCTGGCGCTGCTTCGAGACTTTCCTTGGGTTAGACAACAATTATAAGTAGAAGCAGGCTTCTTTGGCGCACTTTCCTGCCAGACAATTTTAAAACCTAACGATTTTGACAACAGAATTAGCAGAGGATCCCTCAACATGACTCAGCAACGTATTACAGTCATTCGCGGTGACGGCATCGGACCGGATATCATTGACGCGACCATTAAAATTTTAGATAAGGTTGGTTGTGATTTCGCCTATGATTATGCCGACGCAGGCTTAGTTGCACTAGAAGAGCACGGTGAACTATTACCCCAAGAAACCCTGGATCTTATCGCGAAAAATAAAGTTGCACTTAAGGGCCCATTAACTACACCAGTAGGTGAAGGTTTTACTTCAATTAACGTAAGCCTACGCAAGCAGTTTAAACTGTATGCTAATTTACGCCCTGTATTGTCTTTTAAAGGCACGAAAGCTCGCTACGAAGATATCGATATCATTACCGTTCGTGAAAACACGCAAGGTATGTACTCTGGCCTAGGACAGGTTGTGTCTGAAGACGGTAACGAAGCTGAAGCAATGAGTAAGGTAACTCGCGATGGGGCCGAGAAAATTGTTACTTTTGCTTACGAATTAGCCCGTCGTGAAGGCCGTAAAAAAGTGACCGCTGTTCACAAGGCTAACATCCTTAAATCAACATCTGGGCTATTTTTGAAAGTTGCTCGTGAAGTGGGTGAACGCTACCCAGATATCGAATCTACTGAAATGATTGTTGATAACACCTGTATGCAATTGGTAATGAACCCTCATCAGTTCGACGTTATTGTTACCACTAACCTATTTGGTGATATTCTTTCTGACCTGTGCGCTGGACTTGTTGGTGGTTTAGGTATGGCTCCGGGTGCAAACATTGGCGAAGATTGTGCAATTTTTGAGGCTGTACATGGGTCAGCGCCAGATATTGCAGGTAAAAACCTTGCTAACCCCACCTCGGTAGTACTTGCAGCTGCACAAATGCTTGAATACTTGAACATGAGTGATAAAGCAGAAAAAATTCGCGCAGCGTTAAAAGATGTTATTGAGTCAGGCGATCGCACCACACGTGATCTTGGCGGTGAAGCCGGTACCACAGAATTTACCCAAGCCTTACTAGACAGACTATAAGGCCTTTTTGGTTACAAAGTAAAAAGCGAGCAAAGGCTCGCTTTTTTTATGCCCATGCCCTAATTTTTCGATAAAGCCCAAGAGACACGCTAAATTGCGAAGCATAACCAGCGTTAAATACTGGCCAAAAACTGGTCTTTTCAAGTTGCCGAAGCCGAGTAATATCGGTTGCGTACAAACCCGTACACATCAATTGAGGAAAGATCATGAAAAAGCAAATTACGAGTTTATTGGTATTCTCCGCCCTTGTTTTAGCGGCGCCGTCAATTCAAGCTAACACCACGCCTTTAAATAGCAGTGGCAATAGCACCAGCGCTGTGGCGTCGCAAATTGACTTAAATACTGCCACTGTCACTGAGTTACAACGTTTGCCAGGTGTAGGTATATCAAAGGCCAAAGCTATCGTTGAATACCGCGATACGAAAGGGCCATTTGTAGAGGTTGCAGAACTTACCGAAGTAAAGGGTATTGGGGATAAAATGCTGAGAAAAATCGAAGATCGAGTGTTTGTTGTTAAGTAGCGTTGAAAGTGTCGGTTAATTGCTATGAGTCTGCAAACAAAAAACGCGCCTTACGGCGCGTTTTCTTTTATTTTACTGCAACACTTGATAAGTATTCTTTAAATTCTTTGCCCAGCGTTGGGTGGCGTAAAGCATATTCCACATTCGCTTTCATATAGCCTAATTTACTACCACAATCGTGACTCTTGCCCTTCATGTAGTAGGCATCCACTTGCTCAATTTTCATCAATGCATCGATAGCATCGGTTAACTGAACTTCGCCGCCGGCACCAGGAGGCGTAAACTCAAGTAAGTCCCACACCTTTTCAGACAGCACGTAACGACCCACAACAGCAAGGTCAGACGGTGCTTCATCAAGTGCAGGTTTCTCTACCATTTTATGAATTTTCGCTGACTCACCTTGTTGAATTTCAGCACCATCAAGATCTGCAATACCAAACTTGGTTACATCTTCTTCTGGCACCTGTTCAACCATGACTTGGCTGACTCGGCTGGTATTAAACTTAGCGACCATGTCTGCTAAGTTATCCTTTTTAGGGTTGCTTGCCGCATCGTCAATAATTACATCAGGCAATACAACAGCAAAGGGTGCATCACCAATAAGAGGACGTGCACATAACACAGCGTGGCCTAATCCGTTCGCTACACCTTGGCGAATATGCATAATCGTTACGTCCTTAGGACAAATCGATTGTACTTCTTCTAACAATTGGCGTTTTACGCGCTTTTCAAGGGTTGCTTCAAGCTCAAATGACGTATCAAAATGGTTTTCAATACTATTTTTACTCGCATGGGTTACGAGTATGATTTCCTTAAGACCTGCTGCCACACACTCGCTCACAACGTATTGAATAAGTGGCTTATCTACCACCGGTAGCATTTCCTTTGGAATTGCTTTTGTGGCGGGTAACATTCGGGTCCCTAATCCGGCTACAGGAATGACGGCTTTCTTCACCTGACTCATATTTTTCGTGTCCTTTTACTCATTAAGCTCAGTCAATCGCATTTAAATGCAATAATGCAGTATGCAATCCATATTCCATTGTATGCGTTTAATTAAATTTAGTGCGTTTAGGCGTAGTTAAACGCAATTTCAATAACGCTTGATGTTCACTTCGTTGTATTACAACAAGATTAATCTGTTGGCTACTGTACAAATTACACAACACTTGGATAAAACCATACCCTTAGGGTATGCAGCAGCGCGTAAATTACCACTGCCTCAAAAAGGAGACAAGGCTGCAACCGGTATTTTGCACCAAAACAATGCAGCCGCACTGAAATATAGTACTTTTAAGGCTAATAGCACCATTATGGATCAATTGGGCAGCGGCCTTGTTTGTTATGTCGTCCGTCCCTAAGGCCTTTTCGCATATAACGGCCGCGCAGTTTGCCGTTTTCAAAGCATATCCGGTTAACAAGATATCTTAGTGGGATTGCAGTTAGATGACGAAATTTCCAATACAGTGGAACATAGTCTCTGCGCGCCAATACAAGTATGTTCCTCATTTGATAATACAGCCTAATAGGGGCGCCTTTCTTAAACGTAAGCCCTAAAATCTTCACCCTGTCATCGCCTTGCCGATGCGGCATGCAAACTGACAGCGATTGAAATACAACAAAGCCTTGTTGCTGAGCGCGCCAGCACCACTCGTGGTCTACGCCATCAATAAATAGCCCTTCTTCTTTCTTTCCTACGGCAAGGTAACTGGCTTTTGAAAGCAGCATACCTGAGGCGATAATTTGTTTTGCTTCCACCACTTTTGAATTGAGTTGTACCCCTTTATGTACTTTAGCCTTCACGCGCTTTTGAGAAAATTCGCAATGAATAGAAGGGCCAATAGCAGCAATACTATGGGTTTTCTCAAGGGCCATAAATTCGCTTAATAAGGTTTGCGCCATAGAAGCAGAAAGGTGACTGTCCTGATCCAGCAAAACAGCATATTTCGCTAAGGTAAACGCACGTTCAAGCCCAGCATTTTGCGCTGCCGCTATTCCTTTATTTTGAGGAAAGTGAAGGTATTCGGCGTTACTCGGTAATGTAAAGTGGTGAGATTCTGGCGAATTATCCACTAACACCACAGGCCAGGAAATAGCTGAAAACCCATCTATGAGCTGTTGCACGTGGGGGGGATCAGGGTTGTACAGAACAATAATTAAACTGCAAATCAATGCTTTCCAAACCTCTCAAGCAAATGCCTGTCTAGTTTATAAGCTAATCGTACTACTTTACCTGGCATAAGTCTCAGCGCCAAAACACTAAAGGCATAGGTTATATTGTAAAGTGTAAACTGCTTTAGTTTTATCATAGCCTGCATGCGTGCTTTAAACTCGTTTAACGACTTAGAAAGGCCCCGACGTTTATAAAAATTATTTACTCGTCTGAACATCAGTAGCCTATCTTTTAAATTTCTAAATACAAACCCTTTTGAGGCCAAGGTTATCCAGAAAAAGTAGTCTTGCGTATTCATTAGGCTACTATTATAGCGGAAGCCTTGCTCGAACACCGAAAACCGTATGACCACGGTTGGATGATTCATAGAACAGCGCCGGGGGAGTATACTTACAATTTGCTTATGGGATGATGGCATCACTCTAGCGCCGACTTTTTCACCATGCTCATTTATTTCAGTAAGCGCAGAGCCGAGTACAGCAATGTATGCGTGCTTGTTCAAATACCCTATTTGGCGCGCTAATCTATTTTCTACCGAGATATCATCTGCATCCATACGCGCAAAATAACGAGGGTTGAACCGCTTCCCCCACTCAACCGCTCGGTTCATACTTTCAGCCAAGCCCACATTACACGTATTTTGGGCTAAAATCATACGCTGATCCTGGCTTGCCTTCTGTGTCAACGACCGCTTCATGGAATCACTAATTTCACCATCAATAATTACGATGAACGCAATATTTTGGTAACTTTGGTTGAGTATGCTGTCAATGGCTTGTATCGCCCACAGTTCATTATCACCATGGTAAACCGCCATAGCTACCAAGGTCTCTACATGAGTACGCGTGAGTTTATTGTGGAGCACAGAGAAGTGTTTATGCAAAAGTCGCTACCGAGAATGAATAAGGCTAAATATAACAACCACTAGGTTTCACAATCGCAGGCCATTGCACTGGGTAGTGGTAGAGGGTTCAAATTAACGTGCGCTTGCCGATACGCAATACCAGTCGATTAACCTCTATTGATGGCTAAACGTCCGTTTTACTACCCGTAGCACGCTCCAAATATTTTGGATAACAATACTATACACGACCAATAAAACCAAGAAGCCCCAAAACATTACTGATTCTGGTACCTGATATACTTCACCTAAGATACCAATAAGACAATAACAGGCACCCATACACAAAATAGCAATAAGCGACTGACGGCTTGATAGCCCAGCGCGCATAAAAATATTGTGCAAATGCTTTCTGTCGGGGCGAAGCATTGATTGCCCCTTACGTGCGCGGCGATACATAATTGCAGCCATATCCATCAAGGGAAGCCCAGTCAACCACACCGCCGTAATAGGACGAAAAGCGGCAGAGTCACCCTGCGTGTGATCAACCAATAACCACACTATGGTAAGCCCTACGAACATACTGCCCGCATCCCCCATGAATATCTTGTTCCCCTTAAACCCTTTCCAGCTTAAATTAAACGCAAGAAAAGGCACTATAGCCGCCACAATAATCAAGGGTTCCATAATTGCAGCCCCGTTACCTGTAGCCACTAAAAAGCCAACCATGGTTAACAGAATAACCAAGCTCATGCCGCCTGCTAAACCATCTATACCGTCTATCATGTTAAACGCATTAATAACGCCCACCACACAAACAATAGTAAAGAAATAACCACTGATGCCTAATTCCACCGTGCCGAAACCCGTAATATTGCCCAGTGAAGTAATATAGTTCTGTGCGCTCCACGCCATAATAGACGCCACGCCAAATTGGCACATGAGGCGCCCTTTAGCGCTAAGATCAAACCTGTCATCAAGCATACCAAGAAGCACGATAAAGGCTGAGGCAGTAAAGAATAGGGGGTTGTTTTTCATCCACACGTCGGTTGCAACGCTTGCCACTAGTACACCCATAAAAATTGCTACACCGCCTGTCAAAGGAACAATACCCGCATGACGTTTACGCGCACTAGGCTGATCGACCAAACCAAATTGATGGGCAAGAGGGGTCATAACCACTAATAAAATTAGGGCTACGAAAAAGGCAGTACAAAGGGGTACAAACTGCAAATAAGCTAACATGTAAAGCGAAACCTCATACTACCTATGGCAAATAACATATTAGTAGGTGCTTTCCCGTTTGGTATAAATTGAACCGAATTGGCGTCCATTTTTAAAGCTATTCCTTTCTGTTTCATCTTGCAGCAGGGCTGTGACTATTGTGATAGCGAGTACGGAAACCCCTCACTATGATAATAAACATTGTAGTCACTGACCACCTTTGGCTGTAAAAAACTTTCGTTGCACTTTCAAAAATCCCCAATATGGCTAAATCCTACCTTAGGTGTTCACGAAGCCATGATTTTTCCAATTCTTATGGTATCCTAACGCCAAATTGCTATATGGATATGACAGTAAATGTTAAACATCTTTCGAGGTTCCTACCTACTTTTGGGTATTACCACACTACTTGGAGGTTGTGCGTCTGCACCTCAGCCTACAGAAGCAGATATTCCCTTGGTACATGCTTCGCTCGCATACTCACTGTCTGCAGAGCAAGATGTAGCAATAAATATTCCACAATTAGCTTCATCGTCCAATGCGCATACCCCGATCTCAATAAATTATGCTGGAAGTCGCTATTACTCTGATAAGCGCTATGTATCGGCCCGAGGTCATGAATGCATTCGCTTTTCGCTCGCCAAAGACAATACTCGCCCCACTAATGCGCAAAGCCGATTAACCGCATGTAATCGCAATGGACAGTGGTCCGTTATTACCCCACTTGTGGCATCTACAAAAGAATAAGGTAAATAGCGTTATGAAATTCAATATGCAACGTATGCTGGCGGGTTTAACAGTGTTGCTTTTTTGTACCACTTCTTTTCATGTTGGTGCACAAAGTGTTGAGCAACTAGAGCAACTTCGCCAACAAGCATCCCAATCTAATGGTAGCAGCGCGGGCGCGACAAATAATGTAACCCCGTTGTCTATCCAGTCTCAGCGCACGCTTCCAGGGGGGTCAAATACAAGCAGTTCAGTAGGGCAATACGCAACGCAGCCGCGAAATGGTGTTACTCTACCTGGTGAACCCACCATTAGTACGGTTTTCCCTACTCAACAAGCTATGGAAAATCCACCGTTTGCAGCAAATTTGTTCATCGGCGGTTTTGAATCAGAACGCTCTAGTGGGCTTAATGACAACTATTCCATTGCGCCTGGCGATAAAATTTCAATTTGGATCTGGGGTGCAGTTAATTACTCAAGCGTGGTAACGGTTGACAATCAGGGCAATATTTTCATCCCTAATATCGGCCCTATTCAAATTGCCAATACGCCTGCAGGTAGTGTTAATCAAACTGTCACGCAGAAAATTCGCCAAGTTTATACCAATGATGTGAACGTATACGTTAACTTGCTTACTTCTACCCCCGTATCTATTTACGTTTCTGGGCCCGTGTTACGCCCAGGGCAGTATGCAGGGCTCGCATCAGACAGTGTGCTTTATTATCTAAAACGTGCCGGCGGCGTAGATTTCAGACGGGGTAGTTTCCGTCAAATTGATGTAATAAGAAACGGTAATATCATTGCAACCGCAGACTTATACGCTTTCTTCCGCGACGGTAAGCTTCCTGGTGTTTCGTTTAAGGACGGCGACACCATTTTAGTGCGCCCTATTGGCAATACTATCGTGGTGGGCACAGGTGCTCGAAATAGCTTTACCTTTGAGTTTTCGCAAGAAGAGCTCAATGGTGGCGTGGTTAACTATTTCGCACGACCAGGCGAGTTTGCGTCTCATGCTTCTGTTGCTGGCGTGAGAGAGGGCAAGCAGTTCGCGCGCTATCTTACTATTGAGGAATTTGAAGCTCTGCCACTTCAACCTGGCGATGCAGTTGAGTATGTTGCAGACAACGAACCGCAAATATACCGAATTAACGTGGCTGGCGCTTTCGCTGGGGCATCTCAGCTTATGGTAGATAAGGGCACACGCCTTCTCGATATTCTTGATCACATTGAGGCCGACACCACCTTATCAGATACTCAGAATATCTTTCTATTGAGAGAGTCTGTAGCAGAGAAACAAAAAGAAATTATTGAGCAAGGGTTACAGCGACTTGAACGTAGCATGTATACCGCACCAATAAGCTCTACCGGAGAAGGGGCTATTCGTGCTCAGGAAGCTCAGCTAGTTGCTGATTTCATTACTCGCGCACGCCAGGTCGAGCCTCAAGGGCGGGTTGTAGTGTCTGAAAATGGCGACATTGCAAATATCCTTCTGGAACCCAACGACACCATTGTTATTCCTGAAGTTACCGATCTTATCCATATTGGTGGCGAAGTTATGCTTCCCCAGTCGGTGGTATTTAACCCTGATGCTACCACGGAAGACTATATTGCGTGGGCTGGCGGGTTCACAGAACGTGCTGAGGATGAAAGAATTCTTGTCATTCGTAAAAATGGTAACGTGGCCTTTACGCAGCTCAACGAGGGCTCATTGCTATTTAGTGACAATAACCCCCACTTAGCACCAGGGGATCAGATTATTGTCTTACCAGCTATCGATACTAAGCTGCTTCAGGCAGTGAAAGATATCACGCAAATTGTTTATCAAATTGCAGTAGCTGCGAATGTGGCGACAAACTAAGCATGGTAACGTTTAAAGACCAACTTTATGCATGGAGGGGCGTGATTTTCGCGCTCTTCCTGCGAGAGTTACAAAGTAAGTTTAATGATAAATTTGGCTTGGGTTGGGCATTTTTAGAGCCTTTTGTATTTATCCTCGCCCTTTCGTTTTTTAGAAGCCTTCTTAGTCCTGGCGATGTGCACTCCGTCCCCCTTTTTATCTTTATGATGATAGGTTTAATGGGGCTACAGTCGCTTACTACATGCCTACAATCGGTGTCGACATCCATTCGACGTAACAAGCCTCTGTATGCGTTTAGGCAAGTTCAGCCCTTGTCGGCTGTATTAACAGCGGGCTTTTTAGAATTTTTTATTAAGGTTGTCGTGGTAGGGCTTATTGCCGTCGCCCTTTATTTAATGGGTGAAGATTTTGCCATACATGACCCTTTATTATTAATCTTCTTGTTTTTAATGCTGTGGGCATTTTCAATTTCTATCGGCCTTATATTTGGTATAGCGGCCGCCTTCGTGCCCGAAGTAGATAAGATAAAATCCATGTTAACCCGGCCACTCATGTTCATCTCTTGTGTATTTTTTAGCTTGCAAGATTTACCTGAAAAGTTCTGGCCTTACTTAACCTGGAATCCGTTGGTTCATTTTAATGAGTTAGCCCGTTATGCCTGTTTTGAATCTTACGGCCATAAAGGCGTTTCGCTTTCTTTTATTATTGAAGTTACCGTTGTCTTCGTATTTTTAAGCCTTGCGATGTATCACATTACGTGGAAGCGGGTACTATCTCGATGATTAAAATTGAAAACCTAACCAAGAGCTACCCCAGTAAAATGGGCCCTCAGTACATTTTTAGAAACCTGAACTTTAATTTTCCTACCGAAAATAACGTGGCAATTTTAGGTAAAAACGGTGCAGGTAAATCGACCCTTTTTCGTATGCTTGCTAAAAGTGAATACCCAGATAGGGGCCGCATTTTAACGAATAAAGCCATGTCATGGCCGGTGGCGCTACAAACTGGTGTACACCCCCAGATGACTGGCCGTGAAAATACGCGATTCGTGGGACGTATTAACAATGTTCGCTCACTGCCTGAATACGAAGAAAAAGTGCAAGCGTTTGCCGAACTGGGTAAACGTTTCGATCTTCCGGTGCGCACCTACTCCTCAGGTATGCGGGCGAAGCTTGTCTTCGCCTGTTGTATGAATATTGATTTTGATATTTACCTTATCGATGAAGCGACGTCTGTGGGCGACCCTTTATTTAGGAAAAAAGCACGTTTATCGCTGAAAGAAAAGAGTGAAGAGGCGGGCGTTATTATGGTTAGCCACGAGCTCGATCAAATACGAGAATTTTGCACCTCTGCGGTCATTATTGATGATGGCAAGTTATCTTACTACCAAGATCTCGAAGAAGGCATCGATGTTTATACGCAGGATGCAGCAAACAAGAAATCGTTAAAATAGGTTTATTACAGTGGAAAAATCACTTACACAACTCAATGCCCTTCTAAAGAAAAATAAGACTTTGTTGCTTATTCTTCCCTGGGTACTTTATGCATTTTATCTCATTGTATGGGCGGCGCCGCAATACGAGAGCCACAGCCAGCTTATTGTTAAATCCACCGACGGCGGAAGTAGTTTTGACCCCTCATCACTATTAGCGTCGGCAGGCGTAGGTGGGGGCAGCTTCAGTAACGAAAGTCAACTTGTGGAAGCCTATATCCAGTCGGCCGATATGATTAAGTATTTAGATGAGACAATTGGATTACGGGAACATTATTCCTCTGATACTGCGGATATGTTTAGCGGTTTACCGGAAAACCATAAACAAGAAGACTTTTTCAATTTCTATCGTGACCATGTAGAAGTGAGTGTCGACTCAGCGTCATCTGTTATCTCGCTACGCACCCGTGCGTTTAACCCAGAGTATGCGCTTACTATCAACCAAGCGATTGTGCGCAAAGCTGAAGAGTTTATTAACAATATAAATAATGATTTAGCAAAGTCGAAGCTTACCTTCGCTAAAGGCGAGCATGAAATTGTTGAACAAAAGTTGCAACAGGCCAAATCAGAAATTTTGGGCTTTCAAGCTAAATACAATGTGTTAGACCCTACCGCTGAGGGCGCTGCGTTTCAACAAATTGCATTCTCGTTAGAAGCAACCTTGGCGCAAAAGAAAGCCGAATTGAGCACCATGTCTACGATGATGTCGAACATGGCACCAGAGATTATTAATATCCGTCGCGAAATATCAGCACTACAAAAAGAAGTGGAAAAGCAAAAATCACGCATTAACACTGCCGAAGGAGAAGGCGAAGAGTTATCGGTAAGCGAGCTAATGGCTCAGTACAGTAATCTACAGGTTCAGTTACAGTTGGCTATCCAAGCATACTCGTCATCGCTTATTACCTTGGAGAACGCCCGTGTGGAAGCCTATCAAAAGCTTCAGCACCTTGTAACGGTAGAGTCGCCTACCCTGCCAGACGATAATGCCTATCCGAAAGTTATTTATAACCTAGTACTGTTTGGTGTAATTTTACTACTGGCGTACGGCATTATTCGTATTATTGTCGCCACCATTCGCGAGCTTTAAATAGCAGCCCCACCCGTACCCTCTGTACAGGTCAACCGACTTAGTTGTTCAATACTTAGTCGGTTGACACTGCATTTTAGTAGATTACCGCGTTAAAGTTGTGTCTTTAGGCTAGCTCTAGTATAAGAAGCTATCCTCTAAAGGAGCATGATTAAAGAGCCGACCTAAACAGCGCTCTACAATAACAACCATAAGCAATATGGAATTAAAATATAATTATGAAACCATCTAACGATTCAAGTTTCTTCGGCCATCCAGGGGGCCTACAAACTTTATTTTTCACAGAAATGTGGGAACGAATGAGCTATTACGGCATGCGCGCGCTGCTAGTAATCTTTATGATGCTGGCAATAGAGCAGCAAGGCCTAGGTCTTGATAAAGAGAACGCATACGCGATATATGGCTTATACACCGGAGCCGTTTACTTCATGGGCTTGTCAGGGGGCTGGTTAGCTGACCGCTTGTTTGGCGGCCAAAAAGCGGTGTGGTATGGCGGCCTCATTATTATGAGCGGTCATATAGTATTAGCGATACCGACTACCTCAACCTTTTTCGTCGGTCTTATTTTAGTTGTTCTGGGTACAGGGCTGCTAAAACCGAATATCAGTGCCATGGTAGGCCAGCTATATGGCGAAAAAGATTCCCGCAGAGATAGTGGCTACACACTCTACTATATGGGGATCAACATTGGCTCTATCATTGGTAACTTCGTGTGCGGCTGGTTAGCTGTAGAGCAGGGCTATCACTGGGCATTTGGTGCCGCGGCAGTAGGTATGGGGCTCGGGCTCATTCAATACCGATTAACGCAGTACAAACTTCCAGAGGCTTCGAGTAAACCTACTGTTAGGCTTTCAGCATCGGGGGTAAAAAATAGCTGGACAGGTATCATCGTATTTTTAGTTACCCTAGCTGCGGTTACGTATGCAATGTCGTTTGGCTACCTTGTTATTGATGTAGTTCAGGTTGCCGAATACGTGGCCTATCTATTTACTGCTATTTTCCTCCTGTATTTCTCATTTATCTTTTTCTTTGGCGACCTTAGTGTAAACGAGAAAAAACGTATGATTTCTCTGTTCCTTATTTGCGTTGCATCGGCATGTTTCTTTGCCGGATTTGAACAAGCAGGGGCATCGTTGAATGTTTTTGCCAACGAAAACACCGATAGAATGCTAGATATTTTTAGTCTTAATTTTGAAATACCTTTTGCATGGTTCCAAAGCTTAAACTCAATTTTCATCATCGCGCTATCACCGTTTTTCGCCGTATTGTGGATTCAATTAGGCAAACGCATGCTTGACCCTTCTTATGGCGTAAAGTGTGCTATCGGTACGCTAATAATGGGCAGTGGCTTTGTAGTAATGTTCTTTGCTGCTATGTATGCTGCTGGCGATCAAAAAGTGGCGCCCTATTGGCTAGTGGCTACTTATTTCCTACATACCGTGGGCGAACTTTGTTTAAGCCCTGTGGCGTTAAGTGCCGTCAGTAAACTCTCTCCACGTCGTTTCTCGGGACAGTTAATGGGGTTATTCGTACTTACCTATTCAATAGGCAGCGTAATAGCTGGCGTTATGGCCGGTGCATTCGGAACAGATGAGTCTGGCGATGTAACCGCGTTATTTAGCAACGTAGCAACGTTTGCTGGCATAATCGGTTTTGTTGTACTGATACTTGCGCTAATTACACGCAAATGGGAAAAGCTTCCTCAAGAAGATAATCTTACTACTGCGAAACCTTAACTGGGTGTAACAGGAACGTAAAGAGATAAACAGTTCCAACTGGTGTTACAATCACCTACAATAACCGCCGTAACAGTCTTTGTTTCGGCGGTTTTTTATTTGAGTATGCTATGAATTTTTATTTCTCCACCCGACGTATTCCCTCACTGCAACACCTCCCTCTCGCTGAACGTATGGAACGATTGGACGCGGCTTCTAAAAAGTTGACGGTTCCAGAAAAGACACTATTGAACTTATTAAAACTGCTTATCATAGTGCCGGTATTTGCGTTAATCTTACAAACTGCATCAAACTGGACAGCTTTACTCTGGGCTGGCTTCGTATTTTTACTATACCCGTTATTAGTGAAGCCAATTCAATACTCCATGAGTGCGAAATATTTACCCTCTGCATCAGAAAAGGAAAATGAATGAAGACTATCTTAGTGACCGGTGGCGCAGGTTATATTGGCAGCCATACTGTTCTTCAACTATTAGCACAAGATTATAGTGTGGTAGTACTCGATAACTTATGTAACGCCAGTGCAGAATCGCTACGCCGGGTTGAAGCTTTAGCAAACCGCTCGGTAACATTTGTGCAAGGCGATATTCGCGATACCGCGGTACTAGATGATATTTTTAGTGAACACGCTATTTTTGCGGTTATCCACTTTGCCGGGCTAAAAGCTGTTGGTGAGTCGGTGCAAAAGCCTCTTTCGTATTACGAAAACAATGTGTATGGCACGCTTACTTTATGTAATGCAATGCAAAAGCACCAAGTTAAAAACATTGTATTTAGCTCATCTGCTACTGTTTACGGCGATCCGGCTTCCTTACCTTTAAGAGAAGATATGGCTACTGGCCACCCCACTAACCCTTATGGCATGTCAAAGCTCATGGTTGAGCATGTTTTATCTGATTTATATGTAGCCGATAACGAATGGAACATCGTGCTTCTACGTTACTTTAACCCTGTAGGCGCCCATGCTTCTGGTCAAATAGGCGAAGATCCAAATGGTATCCCCAATAACCTTATGCCCTATATCTCGCAAGTTGCCACAGGTAAACTGGAAAAACTGAGTGTATTTGGTGACGATTACGATACCCCTGATGGCACTGGCGTACGAGACTATATACACGTAGAAGACTTAGCCAACGGTCACTTAAAAGCCTTAGACCGCCTAGCCCTTAATATGGGGTTGGATAAGTATAACCTAGGTACAGGTCAAGGTTACTCTGTATTAGAAATGGTCAAGGCATTTGAGAAAGCTTCAGGTAAGTCGATTCCTTATTCAATAGCGCCGCGCAGAAGCGGCGATGTAGCAGCATGCTATGCTGACCCGACTAAAGCAGCTACTGAGTTAAACTGGCATGCGGATAAAGGGTTAGATGCAATGTGTGAGGACACCTGGCACTGGCAGTCTAACAACCCTCAGGGGTATCCTAAAGACAACTAGGCGGAAACTCGCCATTAAAAAAACCCTCATACGAGGGTTTTTTTTATTTTATCGTGAGTGTGACTGACGCACTATGATAAGTGAATACCGTTAACTACGGGTTTTCATTTTCCTGCTCTTTGTCTACCTCGTCTGTGATGCTTTCCACCTCATCGTACTCTTCATAATCAAGCATAGATTCAAACTCTGCAAAGTCATCTAATTGCTCTTCATCTATGGCTTTTTCACTACTTTTGCCATCTGAGACTTTAAAAGCCAAGTTTTCAAAATACGCATTTTTAATAAACGCATAATCATCCACTGACTGTTCAATTTGCGACTCTTGGTCAATCAAAGAGGCGCGAGTTTCAAGCAAAGAGACCAGGTAGCGCGCGATTGCAAATTGGCTATTGATAACTGCCATCGGATAAACAGTGCCATCCACTACTTCGCCCGTAAAACTTCTTGGGTCGTTAGGGCCAAGTGCAGGCAGCATCAAAAATGGCCCCGTACCCACACCCATAGTACCAAGGGTCTCGCCAAACTCTTCTTCTTTCTGCTCAATACCTATTTTTGTGGCAACATCAATAGTGCCAAAAAGCCCAATAGAGCTGTTTATTAAAAAACGGGCTAAGCTGTCCAAACCATCGTCAACTTTGCCTTGAAACATATTGTTTAACATATTAGCGGGCTCTTGAAGGTTTTCGGCCGCATTCAGTAAGCCAGTACGGGCAAACTGTGGCATCACTGTTACATAGCCTACGGTTACCGGCCTTAAAATATAGGCATCAAGAACTTCCCAGTTAAAGTCCCACATTACGCGGTTAATAGGTTCTAAAGGATCGCGAGGATCTGCGCTATCAATCTGAGTTTGATTGGCACTATCATTTACTTGGTGTGCGCCGTTGTTCGTTGCACAGCCTGTTAGCAACACAGAAAAAAGAACACTGCTTAACACAAGCCATTGAGATTTATTAATCACTCTAGTTCCTTATTAATAATGATATTTACTTTTTGTACCTGTTGAGATACCACATTCGCGGTAGTGCTGCCTTCCCACTCCCCAGCCTTCGTTGCCACATTCTCATCTTCTGAAATGCGTGCCGTTAGCTTAATCTTTTTCAAATTCGTCAGGCTGTATTGCGCTAGCATTGCGTCTTCACTGGTAAGGGACACGGTCAATGGGAAACGACCTAACGGTAACTTGACCACCGCCGCCGGCATTCTATTTTCGCTATTCGCATCTTGCGCGAAGACAATTAAAAATCCATCTTCAGGAATAGAATCACGGGCAACATCAGCAAGTGAAATGCTGATTGAATACCCCGTTTTTTCATCCATCTGTTGGCTCGGATTGGCAGCGGACCGTTCATTAGGTGTAATTAGCGCGTTGGCTTGCGCTTCTAGCTGGGCAATTCTGCTTGCTAACCGCTCTGCCATATCACTGTCAGAAGGCAGTTTGTCTTTCACTTGCGCATAATAGCGCTGAGTATTATCTAAGTCACCAAGTTGTGCTGACACCACCGTCATCATCAGCGCTAAATTGTCGTTTTGTGGGTTAGCGCTTAGCAAATCAGCCAAAATACCTTGTGAACGAGTAAGGTTATTTACTTCGCCTGTGCTTAGTAAGGCCTGTGCTAGGGTAATTCGGTTGGCCTCTTTTTCGGGCGCCAAGGTAACGGCTCTGTCTATCGCCTCAATGGCTTGAACCTCTTCGCCAAGGCTCAACATAAGTCGGCCATAATACATCCAACCTGTGTCATCACCGGGTGCCTGGCGCAAACGTTGGCGAATAGCCAGCGCTAGATTTGCGATATCCTGGGGCGACAAATTAGTGCCGTTGCCACTTGCAAGCTGTTGACTAAGCTCAGGTAGCGCGGCGACAGCATCAGAGGCCTTTTGCACTTGCGGTATCTGATTTACATTCACGTATACCAGCACACCTACCACCAGAGCGAGCAAAGCGCCCACACTAAGAGGAAGTAACGCGCTTCCCGTCTGCGCTTTCTCAAATGCTGCTTCATCAACCAAGGCTAATTTAAGCTCATCTACCGCTTGGCGTTTATCACGCTCGCTAATGAGCCCTTCTTTTACTTCTCGGTCTAACTCCCCTAGGCGTTGTTTAACAATTTGTGCATTGTTTAAACTGTCCACTTTTGCATGATTTTTACCCCGCAACCAGGGAAATACCACCGCCATAATAACTAAGGTTATTAAGCCAGATACAATCAAATAGAATTCCGACCAACTCATTCTCTTTCTTGCTCCAACATTTTGTCCGCCTTGGCAAGCTTCGCGGCCATATCTTCGGGTTGACTGTTAGGTCTGCGGCGAATAATAAAAATAAATGCAATTATCACGAACAGAACAGGGGCTGCCCACAACCACATAGTAGCTGGCGTTACCGGCGGCTGGTAATGGACAAAATCGCCATAGCGGGCTTTCATATAGTCAATGACTTCTTGCTCAGATTTACCTTGCTTTAATAGGGTATATACTTTTCTTCGCATATCGTGAGCAATCATCGCGTCACTGTCGGCAATGTTCTGATTTTGGCACATCGGGCAGCGTAACTCCGCCGTCAATGATAAAAATTGAGCGCGCTGTGCAGGTGTCTCAAAGGCAAAGTTATCTTCAGCGGCGTGTGCGTTGAATGTGAAAATAGTCGCAATACAGAAAATAAACCACTTCATATTGCCGCAACCTTTTCAGCTTGCGATTCTTCCACCAGCTTTTTATACATAGGGCCTACTTTGTTTGTCCACACACGTTCATTTATATCGCCAATGTGATGCATACGAATAATTCCATTGGCATCAATTAAAAAGTGCTCAGGCGCGCCTGTTACCCCTAAATCCAACGAGGTATCACGATACACATCAAAAATATTGAAGGCATAAGGGTTACCATATCGTGCAAGCATATCGGTCACTTCTTGCTGCACCCGTGATAAGGTTTTTGTGCCAAAATCGGGGTCGAGATCTTGGTCGAAGTACAGCCCAACAATATTAACGTTTTGCTGTTCCTTTAAAGCGGTTAAATAAGGCATTTCCACCGCACAGGTTACGCACCAAACGCCCCACACATTCAGCAGAGTTACCCGTCCTTTTAACGATTCTGCGGTATAGGTAATGTCAGGCTGCATCAAATCTGGTAATGAAAACGCTGGCACAGGCTTACCGTTGGCCTGTGAATCTAATTCTCTGGGATCAGAGAACAAGCCTTTGAATAAAAATACCACCAATAAGCTAAACAGTAATAATGGGATAATAACCAAGGGGGCTTTTTTCATTACGCATCTCCTGTAGCTTGTTCAGGCACAACCTTACGAAACGCCGCGGTGACTTTTTTCACCTTAGCCATGCGGTAGCGCTTATCACTTATCGAACATATCCCACCTATAGCCATTACCACTGCCCCGGCCCACAGCCATACCACGAAAGGTTTAATGTAAATACGAATAGCCCATGCACCATCGTCTAATGGCTCGCCCATGGCAATAAACAGGTCGCGACTAATGGTTGAATGAATGGCAGCCTCGGTCATCGGCATACGTTGCACTGTGTACATACGTTTTTCCGGCGTTAGCGTAACCAAAGGTTGCCCTGCTTCTGCCACATTAAATACACCAGCGTCGGCGGTATAATTAGGGCCATCAGCCTGAGTTAATGCACTAAAGGTGAAGTCATAACTGCCCAGGGTGACGGTTTCTCCTACTTCCATACGCACGTCACGTTCCATCTCATAGTTTGATACGAGTGTTATTCCAATGATACTGATAGCAAAGCCAACATGTCCCAGCACCATACCCCAGTGGCTCGGTGTAAGCAGGCGCAGTTTCGCTAAAGTACTGCTATTTGATGGCGTAGACGACAGACGTTGAATAACTTCTAATACCGTAGTTACCAATATCCAAAATACTAAAATCATACCTAACACCCCCATATACGTTGGGGTGTCGTAGGCAAAATTAACTAATATTCCCGCGCTTAGCGCTATACCACTTGCCACTAACAGTTGTTTTTTTAGCGCCGCCGCGCTTTGTTGCTTCCAACGCGTTAATGGCCCTAGCCCTAAAATAAGCACAAAGGGCACTATCAATAGGGTAAACATCTGGTTGAAGAAAGGTGCGCCTACCGAAATACTGCCCAAGCCTAACTCTTTATGCACTAAGGGCAGCAAAGTACCAAGCAGAACAACCAGCGTGGCTGCGCATAGGAAAACATTGTTCCCCATTAAAAGTACTTCTCGTGAAAAGGCTTGATACCGTCCTGGGCTTTTAAGTGATGAAGCCCGCATAGCGTACAGTAACAGTCCAAAACCACTTAAGGCGATGAGGATACCTAGAATAAACAAACCACGGGTAGGATCACTGGCAAACGAATGCACTGAAACAATAACGCCTGAACGGACTAAAAAGGTGCCTAGCAAGCTTAAGCTAAACGCTGCGATAGCCAATAATACCGTCCACGATTTAAATGCTTTACGTTTTTCGGTAACGGCTAAAGAGTGCATAAGCGCTGTACCTACTAGCCAGGGCATAAAAGACGCATTTTCTACAGGGTCCCAGAACCACCAGCCGCCCCAGCCAAGTTCATAATAAGCCCACCAGCTCCCTAGCGCGATACCTACTGTTAAAAATGACCACGCAGCAATAACCCAAGGGCGTGACCAACGCGCCCATGTAGAATCTAACTGCCCTGAAATTAATGCAGATATTGCAAACGCGAAGGCAACAGAAAACCCTACATACCCCATATACAGCATAGGCGGGTGTATTATCATGCCGAAGTCTTGCAGCAATGGATTAAGATCCCGCCCATCGACAGGAAAAAATGGCAGCATACTATCGAAGGGGTTAGAGGTAAGCAGCATAAATAGATAGAAACCGATCCCTACCATACCAAGTACCGACAACACTCTTGCTACCATAGCTAACGGGATCCCACGGCTAAATATAGCCACCGCTACCGTCCATATCGACAACATTAACACCCACAATAGGAAGGATCCTTCGTGGCCGCCCCACACTGCCGTTATTTTATAATAAATCGGCAATTTACTGTTCGAATGCTGCGCCACATAGGCCACGCTAAAATCGTCGGTGACAAAAGCATAGGTCAGACAAATATAAGCAATGAGGGTGAAGAAGAACAAGCCGATGGCTAAGGGTTTGGCGGTTGCCATAAGCGTTTCATGCTGTCGATGCGCGCCCCATAGCGGGTAAACGGCAAGTAAAATCGACAGCACCAGCGCTAGTGTTAACGCTATATTACCAATTTCAGGAACCATAACTAACCTTCTCCAGAGCCGTTTTGAGAGGCGTTGTTAGGATTAACGTGTTTAATTCCTTTCATCTTCTCTGCCAATTCAGGGGGCATGTACTCTTCGTCATGTTTAGCCAACACTTCCTGGGCCTTAATTTGGCCTTCTGCGCTAAGCACACCGGTTGCAACAATTCCTTGTCCTTCGCGGAATAAATCAGGCAGAATGCCATTGTAGGTGACAGTAACGGTAGGGCCGGTGTCTATCAAATCAAAGCGCACGGCCAAACTTTGGCTATCGCGACTCACGCTGCCTGGAACCACCATCCCACCAATACGCAGCCGCTGTCCAACTTGGGGCTTTTGGCCATTTTTACCCTCTATAATTTCACTTGGGGTATAAAATAAATCTATACTATCGTTTAATGCGAAAAGCATTAAGCCGATAGCCCCTGCCACCAATGCGACTATTATTCCTACCACGGCCAAGCGCTGCTTTCTTCTTGGATTCATGCCACTATCTCACTTCAAGGCTGATAAAACGGTTATTCTGGACTTATGTCTGCTGTTTTTGCTCGCGCCCGTTTTATACGAGACTGACGAGCCTGTTCGGCAACAACCGACTTGAGTAGTACCTTATGTTGTCTATAACTGCCCACAGCAAGTAGCAACATGGCACCGAAGGTGACGGCAAAGGACATCCACACGTAAAACGCATAACCACCCATTGCTAAAAATGATGAAAATGATTCGAATTGCATCGTTACTTCTCCCCTTTTTGCGCCAACTTAACCACCCAGGGTCTATGCATTTCACGAACAATAATCTCGTTACGAAGACGCACTGTGGTGACAGCCGCTATAAATAACGCAAAGCCGAGTAAATTAACTAACAACGGCCATAACATCTCTGGCGCAATAGATGGGTTGTCAAACTTACTAATGGTGGCGCCCTGATGCAAGGTATTCCACCACTCAACGGAATAGTGAATAATGGGAACGTTTATCACTCCCACTAAAGCCATAATACCCGCCGCTTTACCGCCTTGTTGTTTGTCTTCAAACGTACCGTAAAGAGCGATAACGCCGATATAAAGGAACAATAGAATAAGCTCAGAGGTGAGTCGTGCATCCCATACCCACCACGCGCCCCACATAGGTTTGCCCCATGCCGCTCCAGTGAACAAGGCAATAAACGTCATTACTGCACCTACTGGTGCCATAGCAATCATTGCCATATAGGCCGTTCGCCACTGCCACACCATACCAACCAAAGCCGCTACCGCCATAGCCACGTACGTACTCATTGATAAAATAGCACTAGGTACATGAATGTAGATAATTCTAAACGAGTCACCTTGCTGATAATCCTGCGGCGCAAACGCTAACCCCCAAACAGAGCCAATAAGCAAACACGCCAACGCTCCTACCCATAACCAGGGTTGCAAGGTTAAACATAACTGGTAGGCATTTTCAGTTTTAGCGTAGGGATGTAACCACTTCCACATCAGTTTTGACTCACTTTTAACGAATAAGCAATAGCGAACGGCGCAAGCGCTAAGGCCAACAACAGCATGGCGCCAATAATAGCAAGTTGAGGATAATAAGGTAATTGCAGTGCGGCAGAATCTACCGCAGACGTGGCAAATATCAGTAACGGGATAAAAACAGGAATTAACAACAAAGCCAGTAATACGCCGCCGCGCTGTAACCCTATGGTGAGCGCCACGGCAATGGCGCCAATTAACGACAATAAAGGTGTACCCACTAACAAGGTTAATAGTAAGGCTATGTACATAGGTAAGGTTAAATTCAAAAACAAGGCTAATAATGGCGATAAAATCAGTAAGGGCACAAAACTGACTAACCAATGTACCAGCACTTTTACCGCAGCAATTGCGCTAAGCGGCACACCTGAAAGAGTATATTGCTCAAGAGAGCCGTCATTAAAATCGTCTCTAAATAATCGCTCTAGCCCTAAGAGCGAAGAAAGAATAGCTGCAATCCATATAACTCCGGGCCCAATACGCTGAAGGGTATCAGGAGAAGGACTCACCCCTAAAGGGAACAAGGTAACGACCATTAACAAGAACATTAATGGCTGCACGAGTTCTGATTTTTGCTGAAATGCGATCCGCAAATCTCGCTGGGCTATGCCTATCAACAACGCACTCAAAAACGGTACTCCAAATCAAGCGTGGTGTGATCGCCCGCTAGGGCTGATAAAGGTTGATGGGAGGTGGTCATTAGCATGCCCCCTTCTTTAACGTGGGCAGAAAATTTACGCTCTAGCCATGCCACCCCATCTATATCTAGTGCCGTAAAGGGCTCATCCAATATCCACACTGGCGCTTTTTTTAACCACAAACGACTTAGTGCAACCCGTCGCTGCTGACCGGCGGATAAAAAACGCACAGGTATATCTTCAAGCCCCACTAAACCGTTAATTTCCAACACGTGATATATATCACTAGTAGCCACTGCCACTTGGTGTTGTGCGGCCCAGTAATGCAAATTTTCAATCGCCGATAAGGCACTGTTAAGCGCCGTTTTGTGGCCTAAATAAATAAGCGATTTTGCATACGTATTAGACGTGCGTATGGGCGTACCTTGATAATATATTTCCCCCTCGTCGGCGCTGCTCAACCCAGTGACTATACGAAGTAGACTGGTTTTACCGGCACCATTTGGCCCGCGAAGGTATAAAAGCTCACCTGGCTTCAAGCTAAAACTTAATGCTTCAAATAAAACGCGATCCCGTTTTATACAGGTTAGCCCAGAGGCACGTAAACCGGACAAGCACACTCCTTAACGTGGAATTCATCGACAAAAAAACGGCGATAGTTTACCACATACACCAGCTTTCGCAGTCGTGAAAAGTAATTAAATATGATTTACTTCAAACACAAATTACGTGAATGCTTGGAGTGTAAAGCGAGATACCCTTATCCGTGCAAATTTCAGTGGTAGCGCTAAACTTAAAGTCACTTATGCCGATACCTTTGCTATGACATCTTCTCTTTCATCTATTCTCGCCAATGTAGTACAGGGCGATGCTAGCGCGTCTCAAACCGCGTCATCTGCGCTTAATGCATTATCGCAAGCTGCCCGTTTAGCCACGGCGGCAAACGTAACCCTTGCTCGATTGCCGGAGCAAATTCTACAAATTCAAACTAATGGTGTGCCAAGCGCCCAAATTAAATTGCCCCCCTCACTTAATTTACCGCCAGCCAGCAAATTACAACTTGCCGTTATATCTTCTGAAAGTAACGCTGAAGGTTCACAAAAAGATACCGGCATTGTTATTAGTCAAGGTTCCGGGATCAAAAGTACACAGGTATCAGCACAGCAAATTGCGCAACTTACAGCAGCCCTATCTAAGCTTATAGCCAGCCAGAGTCATGTAGGGGCGCAAATAAACGGGCATATTCAACACCGCGACACCACTAGCATTCAAGTAAGTCTTCCAGCAGGAAACACCGTGAAAATAGCGCTTCCTTCTCAACAGGCAACGCTTGTACCAACGCTACAGCAAGGCCAGTCCGTATCATTATCAGTTAGCGGGGATGGTGAAGGAGCGCTGCAGTTAACCGTGTCAGCAAACACATCTTCGCGTTCAGTGCAAAACCATGCTTTCGCGCAGAAAAGCCCTCAAACACACGCCAAAAATGAAGCATTGGTCACAAAAATCGCCCCCTCAAGCACACATACCCAGGCTTTACTGACAAGCGCATTGAAACAGGGTGGCATAGCCATTAGTCAGCAAGCAAATCAGACAACAAGTGCGCTTGAAAAGTACTTACCACCACAAAAATCGGCAACCATGGTGCAACAAGCGTCACTATTCACATTAAAAGGCAATAGCCTTACCTCAACCACAGTCGCCTCTCACGCTGTAACTAAATTCGCTATTCCATCCTCGCTTCAATCGCGTGTTACTCCACTCTCTGCTGAAACCCTTTCTGGTAACCAACAACATTTGCTTAAAAACGTGGTAACAGCGGGCGCATTGCCTGTGGCAGAAATAATTACTGCGTCTAAAAACGAGCGCGGGATAACCCCTGAGCAAAGCCCCCATAAAAGCGCGTCGCCAACATCAACGCAAGGGGCGCAGCATTCAGTTGATACGGCTAGTACCCAAACCAAACCCTCACCTACTGACGAAAATATAAAAGGAAGTCAGGTACACCAGGCAATCATCGCCCTTTCCCGTACCTTATTAAGCCAAACAGGATCTACACAGCAGGCCTTGTCGCAACTACTTACCATTGTAAATGCGGGGCGCGCCCGTGATGCTAGTAGCCCGCAAGTAGCTACCCAAAGCCCTGTTAATCGAACGCCCCAAGAGGCTTTAACGTCCCAAGCATTATCATTAGAAACGCTTTCTCCTCAAACAAAGCAGTTTTTAAACAATATAGGGCAGGCACTTACGCCTTTAAATAACAATGCCCCCGTTCCACTTAGTAATCCGCACGAAAGCAAGGGCAAAGAAAGCGCGTCGTTAAATGGCCCTTCTGATGCAGCAACCAGTACAAAAAGAGACAAAAAGCCTGATGCTCTGGCCGTACAAAACGCCAAGGCAGAAACCGCTTCACTGCCACAAAGCGAAAACTATGTGAAGCGCGCGTGGTCTCAACTTACCGGTGCATTGCTGGCGAATAACAAGGCCATAGGTAATTTTACAATAAACACTGCTACGCAGTCGGTGAATACCACGCAACAAGATACGGGGGCGAACAAACCAACCCGCAACCAAGATTTAGATGCCGCTACCCTAGCACTTGAGAAAGATAAAGGCGCACCAAAAGCCTCTTCTCCTGCATCGCACGCCGACACTACCAATGGTCAAACGGGAAGCCCGCAATTGCTTTCAGCTCGAATACAAAGTTTACTTACTACCCCGGCGCTAGCCACTACACCACTTATGTTAACAAATCCGGTAACCAGCTCTAGTTTCGTGCAAGGCTTGGTAGCGCTGTTACAAGTTTCGTTAGCAGGTCGCGCTATGCAGCGCCAGCCTAGTTTAGCTGCCTTGGTTGAGCGCCCCGATAGCATAGTCAGTAAAACACTGGCCACCAACGGCGTACCAACAGGCAATAGCAGTAAAGTGGCGCAAGATGTCGCTTCACTTGACGCCCGTTCAAACCTTTTGGCTAATTTAAAAACCTTGTTGGCGAATCATCAACAAAATAAAGTTTCACAAGTAGATGCCAGGGTTCAAGGCCAAGATAGTTTTTACTATGTGTTACCTTCCCTAGCGCAACAAACAGCCGCACCTGAATTACTCATTCAGCGAGAACCCGACAGGCATCACAAAGAGCAAAGTGCAACGGGCAAGCACAGGCAATGGAACATCACCATGAAGCTAGAGGTGGGCGAAATAGGTGAGGTGTTAGCAAAGTCGAAAATTAAAGGCGAGACAATCACGCTTGATCTTTATGTCTCTAACCCTGTGCTGTTAAGCCGAGTTGGCGACACTTTGCCCTACTTAAAACAACGTCTTAGCGAATTAGGCTTAGAAGTAGAGTCGAGTAGTTTCCAGCGGGGAAATATTCCTAGTACGTTGAATACCCGCCCCCACCAGATATTTGAGACACGGGTATGAATGATAAAGCGAAGCGCGCTATAGGGCTTAAGTACGACAGTACTGACAAAAAAAACGCGCCTAAAGTAGTGTCCAAAGGCTATGGCGATTTAGCCGACGCTATCATTAATTTAGCGCAAGAAAATGGCGTACTTATTCACGAGGACCCCTACCTTAGTGAGGTATTGAGCCGCTTAGATATAGGACAGGACATCCCTGAATCATTGTATTTTGTGATTGCCGAATTACTCGCCTATTCCTATGTTTTACAAGGTAAGGTACCGCCTGGCTGGGAAGACATAGTAAAACATATCGATTTCACGGTATAGGTAAGGTGTAGCCTAATACAAAAACGCCAGCATGAGCTAAACAAATATACCCATGCTGGCTGTAATTATAGTGACAATTTCACCCCCCTTTTGGGGCCTCTACGTTATCTAAATAGTACTTTTTCTTTGTTAAACCAGTAAACACAAAACGCGATAAGCGCACCTGCGATTATGGCTGTAGAGGTAAAAATACCAAATAAAGCAAAGTAATCCATAGTGCCTTTAAACAATTCTTTCATGGCAAGCGCCACGTTAGTAAGCGGCACCCAAATCCACCCGCCTTTTAACTCCACGCCCGGCATCATGGCAATAATAACAGGGAAAATGACCACCATAATAAGTGATCCCATATAGCTTTGCGCTTCTTTAAAAGATCGGGCATAGATAGACAGTGACAATAAAACGGCTGCAAAAATAGCAACAACGGGGATAAGCATAAGAAATATAAGTACAAAGTCGAGAATACCTACCATTGCCATAACTTCAACCACAAATTCTACGGCCATCCCCTGAGACAGTATAATCCCCCAAAGGGCCATGGAAGACACGGTTATTAACGCCGTAATTAATCCCGCACAACAAATAGTTAAAAACTTACCTAATACTAACTTATATCTATCCATGGGAGAGATGAGTAAGGTTTCTAACGTACCCCGCTCTTTTTCTCCCGCACCAAGGTCAGAGGCTGGTGCCATAGCGCCCTGTAAGCACAGAATAAATATAAAGTAAGGTAACAAGCCTCCAATTCGCTCGCCCCACACTTCTCTATCATCAGCGATATTTTGTTGTTCAATTACTATGGGGGCTAATAAGGCTTGTTGCTGCTTTTCATTTACCCCTAGGCGTTTGAACCCATCATTTTGGAAAGCTTGGGTATATACATCAACTATTTCAGAGACTCTTCTATAAACTTTGTTTAACCCTGCGTCGTTAAGGTAGAGGTTAATTTGATGCTGGCCGGAAGTTAAGACATCATCACTAAAGGTTGACGGTATCTCTAACACGAAGTCTAGCGTTTCAGACTTGATTAAACCGGCGTAGTCAGCATTTTCCTCTATCTCGATTAACTCAAACTTATCCGTCTTAGCAGCAAACTCTTGCGCTATAGCAGGGGCATACGCGTCACCTACAATGGCGTATTTTAAAATTTCACTTTCAGCTTTTTCAGCGGCGTTACTCATAAAGAAAAACGCAACCCCGAAAATAAGCGGGAACAATAGAAGCGGTAGCCCAATCATAAAAATAATAGTTTTACGATCACGAAGTAGCTCTTTAAATTCCTTTTTAAAAATTAACCACATTTTTGTGCTACTCCTGTTTCCATCGATAGGGTTTTCATAAAACTCTTGTGCATTTGGCCGTCTGATAAGGCACTAAAGTTTGCCAGCGTATCGTTAAACACAGTTTCACCTTGATTAATTACGGTTACTCTGTCGCACAATAGCTGTACTTCATCCAAATGGTGAGTGGAAAATATCACCGGTGTACCTTTTGCTTTAAGACGATGGATAAAATCCATTACGGTTCCTGTAGCCATAATATCTAGGCCTGTCGTGGGTTCATCTAGTACCACAAGTGAAGGTTCGTGAATAACCGCGCGGGCGATAGACGTTTTTTGTTTCATGCCAGAAGAAAAGTTTTCTGCACGTCTATCTAAAAAACTGTGCATATCCAATAAATCAGCCATTTCATCAATTCTATCTGCAATGATTTGTTTATCGATGCCATGTAACTGTCCGAAGTAGGCAATATTTTCCCGTCCGGTTAAGCGCCCATATAGCCCAGTAGAACTCGATAAAAAACCGATTTTCTTTCGCGCAATAAGTGGGTTAGCCAGCACATCTTCGCCATTAATTAATACCGAACCTTTGTCAGGTGTTAGCGCCGTAGATAAAATACGTAAGGTAGTGGTTTTTCCTGCGCCATTTGGGCCAAGTAAACCTAATACTTCGCCTTGTCCGCAGGTGAAAGACACATCTTTTACCGAATTGAAGAAGCGGCCTTTTAAGCGCGGATCTTTCTTTTCTTGCTCGCTGAGCTTTTTTGGGTTTTCTACCGCAAAACGCTTCGCAAGGCCCGATATATTTATCATTGTTGTTCCCTATTAGCCTCTGAATATTTACAAACCATATTAGTCTTGGCTTTTTATTTATTATTACACCTTTAGGTATTTTTATTTCATAAAGCTAACAAGAACCAGCGCTAAATTGTTAGTAAGTGTGAAGCACAAACAAAAAAACCGCCAAAAGGCGGTTTTTTTAAATCGTACATTCTTGTCTTATTCTGGTGCTACATCATCATCAGCTACCGCTTCTTCGGCTTTCACCGTTTTAGGCAGTAATAACTCTGCACGTATTTGCTTTTCAATGTCATCTGCAATAGCAGGATGCTCTTTCAAATACTTCATGACGTTTGCTTTACCTTGGCCAATTCTATCGCCTTTATAGCTATACCAAGCACCAGCCTTATCAACCAATTTTTGCTTAACCCCAAGGTCAATCAATTCCGCTTCCTTACTGATACCTTCGCCATAGCGAATCATAAATTCAGCTTGTTTAAACGGCGGCGCCACCTTATTTTTAACGACTTTCACACGGGTTTCGTTACCTACTACCTCGTCACCTTCTTTCACTGCACCAATACGACGAATATCTAAACGTACCGACGAGTAAAATTTAAGGGCGTTACCACCTGTGGTGGTTTCAGGTGAGCCAAACATAACACCAATCTTCATACGAATTTGGTTAATGAATATACACAGTGTATTCGAGCGTTTAATGTTGGCTGTTAATTTACGTAGTGCTTGTGACATTAGACGTGCTTGCAAACCTACGTGAGAGTCACCCATATCACCTTCAATTTCGGCCTTAGGCGTTAGTGCTGCAACCGAGTCAACAATAACCACATCAACGGCGCCTGAACGCACAAGCATATCGCAAATTTCTAGCGCCTGTTCTCCGGTATCCGGTTGAGAAACCAGTAGTTCGTCAATATTAACACCTAGCTTTTCAGCATAAACAGGGTCAAGGGCATGCTCAGCATCGACGAATGCGCACGTTTTACCTTTACGCTGAGCTTCGGCAATAACTTGCAAGGTAAGCGTGGTTTTACCTGAAGATTCAGGACCGTAAATTTCAACCACGCGGCCACAAGGCAAACCGCCTATACCTAGCGCGATATCAATAGTAAGTGACCCTGTTGAAATGGCTTCAATATCCATGGCTTGGTTATCACCCAAGCGCATAATGGCACCCTTACCAAATTGTTTTTCAATTTGGCCTACAGCGGCGGTGAGGGCTTTTGATCTGTTATCGTCCACGTTGGTATCCTCTAGGATTAGCGGTTAAATTCTATTTTGGTACATTATTCTTTCAGCACAATGCTTTAAGTAAACTTTGCTTTTGTTTCGCCAAGCTGTTTACTAATACTGTTTAAAGCAACATTAGATTCATGCCATCGGCTTTTTATACCCCAACGGCTAAAAAGCGTTTGCTAGCCAGCCCTAATTAATTGCTTGTTATTCGCTTATCCAGCTTTCATTAAGCGGTAACTCACAATGAAGTAACTAAGAATGCTGCAAATAGTACCAACTGATGGCCACATTCTATACTGTACAAGCATACAGTTTCAAGCTGATTTTAAGATTTATATAAACTGTGAAAGCAACGGCGTCTTTTCGGCGGTGTTTTTATTTAGGCTAACTTTACACCACGTGTATATCACTAGGTATTAGAAGGTGTGAGTAAGCCAATAAGGTGGCTAACGGCGAATTCTATTGCTAGGGTTCTTACGGTTTCCCTGTCTCCTGCGAATACTTTTTTCACTTGGGTACTTTCGCCATTACACAGAAACCCAAACCAAACCGTGCCCACCGGCTTATCCGCACTTCCCCCCTCAGGCCCAGCAATACCACTTACCGTCACCACTAATTCTGCAAGACTATGTTGGTGCACGCCCTTTGCCATTTCGTAAACGGTTTGCGGTGACACCGCACCATGATTTTTTAGGGTCTCATGACTTACCCCTAAGTTTCTTTGCTTTGCCTCATTGGAATAGGTAACCCAAGATTGATTAAACCATCGTGAACTGCCGGGCACACTGGTAAATGCGTAGGCAATGCCTCCACCGGTACAAGACTCTGCACAGGATACCGTCCAGCCTTTTTCGCATAGGGCATTACCTAAGGCTTCAAGTTGCCCACTTAGTGCCCGGTTAAGGGACACTTTGTCTTGATTTAACTCACTAGCAGTTGAAAATTCTTGGCTCATATCAATAATACACAGCTACGAATAAATGCAGTCAGTCTAACATGCTGAACTTCTGTTAACATAGTCACTATATCAGTAGCTATTCTACTTTAAAGACACGAGGCTTTTTTGGAATCACACACGCCAATGATGCGCCAGTACCTTAGCATAAAGGCGCAGCACCCAAATATTCTGCTTTTCTATCGCATGGGTGATTTTTACGAACTCTTTTTTGACGATGCAAAAAAAGCAGCGGAACTTCTCGACATATCCCTTACTGCCCGTGGCAAGTCTGGCGGCGATCCCATACCTATGGCCGGCGTGCCATATCATGCCGTAGAAAGCTATCTTTCGCGGTTGGTAAAAATGGGCGAATCTGTAGCCATATGTGAACAGGTAGGCGACCCGGCCACAAGTAAAGGCCCAGTTGAACGACAGGTTCAGCGTATAGTAACGCCTGGTACAGTAACTGATGAAGCCTTATTAGAAGAGCGCAGAGACAATGTACTGGCGGCGGTCTGTGGCCATAGTAGGCATTATGGGTTGGCAACATTGGATGTCACCAGCGGCCGCTTTATTGTAATTGAATGCGACAATGACGATGCCTTACTAGCAGAAATTCAGCGGGTTAACCCCGCAGAATTACTCTACCCAGAAGGCTTTGAAAGCCTAGCCCTTATCGAACAGCGTAAAGGCTTACGCCGCCGTCCCGAATGGGAATTTGATATAGACACCGCGAGCGAACAGTTAAACGCGCAATTTGAAACCAACACCCTTGATGGCTTTGGCGTAAAAGGTATAACCAAAGGGTTAGGCGCTGCTGGCTGCGTGCTGCAATACGTAAAAGATACCCAACGCACCGCTCTGCCCCATATTAAAGCCATACAAACTGAGCAAGGGGACAGCCGGGTACATCTTGATGCAGCAACCCGTCGCAACCTTGAGCTTACGCACAACCTAGCAGGCGGCCAAGAAAACACATTGTTTAGTGTGATGGATAGTACCACCACCGCCATGGGAAGCCGTTTGTTGCAACGGATAATACACTCTCCCATTACCGACCAACATGAACTACAAAGCCGCTTAGATGCAATTGACACATTAATTGGACAGGCACCCGATGATATTCGCCAGCAGTTAAAATCAATAGGCGATATCGAACGTATAATGGCTAGGCTTGCGCTTCGTTCTGCCCGCCCCCGCGACTTTGCTCGGCTTAAAAACGCGTTTAATAGTTTACCCAGCCTACAAGACGCCTTAGCTAAATACGATGTCCCTCAATTAAACAGTTTAGCGAAGGTAATTGGTACTTATCCTGAATTACAGGCGTTGCTAAATCGGGCCATTATTGATAACCCTCCCGTGGTTATTCGTGAGGGTGGCGTAATAGCACAGGGCTATCATGAAGAACTCGATGAGTTGCGTAAGCTGTCAAAAGGAGCCACCGATTATTTAGAGGCGATGGAACAACGTGAACGCGAGCGCACCGGTATTTCAACGTTAAAAGTGGGCTATAACAAGGTGCACGGCTTTTTCATTGAAATTAGCCGAGCCAATAGTGCAAACGCCCCGGCTGAATATATTCGCCGGCAAACGTTGAAAAATACCGAGCGTTTTATAACCCCTGAACTTAAAGAGCACGAAGATAAAGTACTTAGCAGCCAAGGTGCCGCCTTAGCGCTAGAAAAGCAGCTTTACGAGGCGTTATTTGATGAATTCGCCCCTCGGCTTAATGCCTTGATTGATAGTGCCGCCGCGCTTGCCAAGCTTGATGTGCTGTGCTGTTTTGCCGAACGTGCGATTACTCTAAACTGGTTTCGCCCAACACTCAGTCAAGATAATGTGCTTACCTATGAGTCCGGTAGGCATCCAGTGGTAGAACATGTAATGAAAGACCCTTTCATTGCCAACCCTCTGCAGCTAGACGATACCCGCCGCATGCTCATTATTACGGGGCCAAACATGGGGGGTAAATCAACCTACATGCGCCAAACTGCGCTTATCGCCTTGTTAGCGTGCATTGGTAGCTTTGTGCCTGCAGAAAATGCCCACATTGGTAAGCTAGATAGAATATTTACCCGCATTGGCGCCTCCGACGACCTCGCTTCAGGGCGGTCTACCTTTATGGTTGAGATGACAGAAACGGCCAATATTCTGAACAATGCTACTGAACACTCGTTAGTATTAATGGATGAAATAGGCCGCGGCACCAGTACCTATGACGGGCTATCTCTGGCTTGGGCTTGCGCCAGCTATCTCTCCACCAAACTAAACGCTTATACACTTTTCGCTACCCACTATTTTGAATTAACAGAGCTGCCCGACACTCAGCGTGGAATTGTAAACGTGCATTTAAACGCTGTGGAATTCGAAGACACTATACGCTTTATGCACACTGTCTCAGAGGGAGCCGCTAGCAAAAGTTTTGGCCTCCAAGTAGCCCAATTAGCCGGCGTACCTAAAGCGGTGATTAATGCTGCCCAGCAAAAGCTGGCAATTTTAGAGTCTACCCATGTAGTTACCCAAAACGATGCAGTTGGCGATACAAGTACTGATACGCAGATAAAAGACGTTTCCTCGCCCCAAGCGGTAAAAGGCCAAGCAGAGATGCGCTTTCCCGATAAACCAAACCCCGTACTTGAGGCGCTGGAAAACCTATCGCCGGATGAGCTTTCGCCACGTCAAGCACTCGATTTAATCTATACCCTTAAGCGGCTAAGCCAAACTTAACCGCATAAGGGTAAATAAATTGAGATGGCCCTAGGTAAATGCGCCTCTATTTTGGCTTGGGCGTATTTTTTCTTTCACTTTACCGTGATTTTGGCCCATCTTGATGTAGGCAATTTAGCGCAGGCAAATTGATTGTCTGCTCGCGCTATTTTGCGTATACTATTGCCCCGTCCAATGTGTGGGTGGTTTTCTTCTTAAACTACGCTCATATTTACCATACAACCCAAACGTTCTAGGTTTCGCATGACAAATTATATTTTCGTCACCGGTGGTGTAGTTTCATCGCTTGGTAAAGGTATTGCCGCAGCATCACTTGCCGCAATTCTGGAAGCCCGCGGGCTCACCGTAACCATGTTAAAGCTCGACCCTTATATTAACGTCGACCCGGGCACTATGAGCCCTATCCAACATGGTGAAGTATTTGTTACCGATGACGGCGCAGAGACTGATCTTGACCTTGGCCATTACGAGCGTTTTATTCGTACCCGTATGACTAAGCGTAACAACTTCACCACAGGACGTGTTTACGAAGAAGTGTTAAAGCGCGAGCGCCGCGGTGACTATTTAGGCGCCACTATTCAGGTTATCCCTCATATTACGAACGAAATTAAGCGTCGTGTTGTTGAGGGCGCTGAAGGCCATGATGTGGCAATCGTTGAAGTGGGCGGTACAGTGGGTGATATTGAATCTCAACCATTCTTAGAAGCCATTCGCCAATTAGGTACTGAAGTTGGCCGTGAACGCGCAATGTTCATGCACCTTACGCTTGTGCCTTACATGCCTGCCTCGGGTGAAGTAAAAACTAAACCCACCCAGCATTCTGTTAAAGAGTTGCGCTCCATTGGTATTCAGCCTGATATTTTAGTGTGCCGCTCTGTAGGCGCGTTGCCTGCTAGTGAGCGGTCAAAAATTGCGTTGTTCACCAATGTAAATGACAAAGCGGTTATCTCACTAAAAGATGTAGACAGTATTTACCGTATTCCTGCAGCATTAAAAGCGCAAGGTATGGACCAACTAGTTGTAGACCGCTTCGGTCTTAACTGTGAAGAAGCCGATCTGTCTGAGTGGGAACAAGTACTCTATGCTGAGTCTAACCCAACAGCAGAAGTAAATATTGGCATGATTGGTAAGTACGTAGAGCTTCCCGATGCCTATAAGTCGGTAAATGAAGCACTTAAGCATGCGGGTCTTAAAAACCGTCTTACCGTGAATATTTGCTATATTGATTCACAGGATGTAGAAAGCAAAGGGTCACAAATTCTAGAAAATTTAGATGCTATATTGGTGCCTGGAGGCTTCGGTGAACGCGGTATAGAAGGCAAAATTGCCGCCGCACGCTACGCCCGCGAAAACAATGTCCCTTATTTAGGTATTTGTTTAGGTATGCAAGTTGCGCTTATTGAATATGCGCGCAATGTGGTAGGTATGGAAAACGCCAACAGCACTGAGTTTGACCCTGAAACGCCTTACCCGGTTGTTGGCTTAATCACTGAGTGGTTAGATTCTGCCGGCACCACTGAAATACGTACAGAGAATTCTGATCTTGGTGGTACTATGCGCTTAGGTAGTCAGCTTTGTCATTTAATTGAAGGTACAAAAGTACACGAAATGTATGGCAACGCAGAAATCTATGAGCGTCATCGTCACCGTTACGAAGTGAACAACAATCTTAGAGATCAAATTGAAGCTGCTGGGCTCAAAGTAAGTGGTTTGTCCACTGACAAACGACTTGTAGAAGTAGTGGAAATACCCGACCATCCTTGGTTCATCGCGGGTCAGTTCCACCCTGAGTTCACTTCAACCCCTCGGGATGGCCACCCGTTGTTTACCGGCTTTGTAGCCGCAGCTGGCAAGTACCAGAAAGAAAATCACTAATTTCTAATAAAGGGAACGCTCTCTCCCGTTGCGTTCCCAAACAATTGTTGAGGAAGAAACATGGCGAAAATTAGTCGCATCATCGGACGCGAAATCTTAGATTCACGCGGAAACCCAACCGTAGAAGCAGATGTTTATTTAGAGTCTGGTGTTATGGGCCGCGCAGCGGCGCCTTCCGGTGCTTCTACCGGTAGCCGTGAAGCGCTAGAGTTGCGTGACGGTGACAAATCACGTTACTTAGGTAAAGGTGTTACTAAAGCAGTAGCAGCAGTAAACGATACGATTGCCCCAGCATTGCTTGGTAAAGATGCACTTGCACAAGCTGATATCGATCAGGTGATGATTGACCTTGATGGTACCGAAAACAAAGAAACGCTAGGCGCTAACGCAATTCTAGCGGTATCGCTAGCAACGGCTAAAGCCGCCGCTGCTGAAAAAGGTGTAGCGCTGTATGAACACATCGCTGATCTAAACGGCACCTCTGGTCAATACTCTATGCCAGTTCCTATGATGAACATCATCAATGGTGGTGAGCACGCAGACAACAACGTTGATATCCAAGAATTTATGGTTCAACCTGTTGGCGCAAAAAGCTTTAAAGAAGCACTTCGTATGGGTGCAGAAATTTTTCATGCACTTAAGAAAGTACTTTCAGCTAAAGGTCTTAACACTGCGGTAGGTGACGAAGGCGGTTTCGCTCCAAACCTTAGCTCAAACGCAGAAGCCCTTGCCGTTATTGTTAAAGCGGTTGAAGATGCTGGCTACAAAATGAATGACGACGTTACATTGGCACTTGATTGTGCGGCGTCTGAGTTCTACAAAGACGGTCAGTACGTGCTTTCAGGCGAAGACAAGAGCTTCGACTCAGAAGGCTTTGGCGATTATCTTGCCGACCTTTCTGCACAATACCCTATTGTATCAATCGAAGATGGTCTAGACGAAAGCGATTGGGACGGTTGGGCAAGCCTAACGAAGAAAATTGGCGATAAAGTACAACTTGTTGGTGACGACTTGTTTGTAACCAACACCAAAATTCTTAAGCGTGGTATTGATAACGGTATCGGTAACTCTATCCTTATCAAGTTCAACCAAATTGGTTCACTAACTGAAACCCTAAACGCAATTAAAATGGCGAAAGATGCTGGCTTCACTGCTGTTATCTCTCACCGTTCAGGCGAAACAGAAGACGCAACCATTGCTGATCTTGCTGTGGGTACAGCTGCAGGCCAAATTAAAACGGGTTCACTGTGCCGTTCTGACCGTGTAGCTAAGTATAACCAGCTGCTTCGCATTGAAGAAGCACTTGGCGATGCTGCTACCTATAAAGGTATTTCAGAAATTAAGGGTCAGTAATTTAATGACCTAACGCGTAGGCAATTATTTTGCCTGCTGGGTAAAAAGGCGTTATCGGCGTGAGCTGTTAACGCCTTTTTTGATACCGCTGAAGCTAGCTACCAACGATAAATACTGCTAACGTAAATGCAATTGCAGCATAGACGTACATAAATTATGGCATCTGACGATTTACCGTCATCAGAACAATCAGGCTTTTTTTCTCATTCTGGCGAATTAGGCGGATCTCATCCGCAGTTTACCGAAGTGTGTACCGCCCTGTACGAAAGAGAATTACTAAACATTGCCCATAACGGGCCTAATAATTTGTCCATCGTACGCAGACGTTTGGCGGGCTTGCCCCACCATGTGCGCAGCGTAGCCCGTTACTTAGTCGCAAACCCATCTCCGCTAGAAATAGATGCTCATAACGGTAGTTGGTATATCAAGCAACCATCAAAATGCCCCGGCGTTAACCAAGCGGGTGACACTATAGAAAAATGGTATGCAAAATATGCTCAATGGGGTTTAGTGGTACCTATTCTACACACTACAGTAGAGGGCTTTCATATAGAACTCGACTCGATAGACAAGCTTCAACCCAAGTCACAAGAACACCCTGCACATCTTCATACAAACCTTCATGGGTGGTTCACCTTTTCAGGCAATTGTACCGCCCTCCCAAATAATACTTATACCGCCAAGAAGCTGCTAAAACCTACCAAAGCGATAATGGCATCTGCGTGCAGTGGGCATACATGGCGGCATAAGTCTAAAGGTGCGCCGCGCTCGCTATCGTTACGAGAAATGCGGCTATCAACGAAAATAAATTGGAATAACTTTGGTTTAAGCTAGTTTGGGCTATAAGCAGTAGCGGGTTTCAGCTAAAATCATTTTGAATACCCATGCCTTAAAAGTGAATATTAATACAAACAGCCACCAGCTCAAGGTAGTTAGCTTTGCCTCATTGTTAGTATACCCATCCTAATCTCACTATTCAGGTGTACTTAACGCCGCTTCGAGTGAATAAAAACGTCAGCTGAGCCCAAAAAATAGGATATTTATACTAATTTTTATTTCATTAGTGTTATAACGAAAAAATATACACATTATAGAGAAACAATGGTTGATCTCTCCTCCCTTCATGGTAAATTGTCGCTATCACATTGGTCGGCAAAAAAATCACGAAAATGAGTAACTCTTTTCTACTTCTCACTCTACTCCTTACGGCAGGAAAACTGCACGGGTAGATTGCGACCAGCGATTAATCACACTAAAACCCGTGCACTGCACGGGTTTTTTTTTAACTATGCAAATGAGAGAGCGTCATGACAAATCAAGTGAAAATCTTTGATACCACATTGCGAGATGGTGAGCAGGCCTTACCTGCAAGTCTAAGTGCCAAAGAAAAACTCCAGATTGCGCTGGCGCTTGAGCGTTTAGGCGTAGACATTATTGAAGCGGGCTTCCCTGTATCTTCACCTGGCGATTTTCAATCAGTTCAAATGATTGCCCGTGAAATAAAAAATGCCACAGTCTGCGGTTTATCTCGCGCACTTCCAGGTGATATAGACGCCTGCGGCCAAGCGTTAAGCGTGGCTGAACAATTCCGTATTCATACGTTTATCGCAACGTCTGAAATTCACGTTGGCGCAAAATTGCGTAAGTCTCAAGATGAAATTGTGGACATGGCTGTTGCGGCAATTAAACATGCCCGCAAATATACAGATGATGTAGAGTTTTCATGTGAAGACGCGGGTCGCACCCATATTGATTACTTGTGCAGAATGGTGGAGTCGGCAATTAATGCAGGAGCCACTACCGTTAACATTCCAGATACCGTGGGCTATACCACACCCACTGAATTTGGCGGAATTATTCAGCAGTTGTTTAACCGTGTCCCTAACATTGACAAAGCCATTATCTCGGTGCATTGCCACAATGATTTAGGCTTAGCTGTAGCAAATTCACTTTCTGCGGTAGAACAAGGGGCACGTCAGGTAGAGTGTACTATCAATGGTATCGGTGAGCGTGCAGGAAATGCATCGTTAGAAGAAATAGCGATGATTTTGCAAACCCGTAAAGACATGCTGAACTTAAATACGAACATCAATGCCACCGAGATATCTCGTACCTCTAAATTAGTCAGTCAATTATGTAATATGCCTGTACAGTCGAATAAAGCGATTGTTGGAGCAAACGCCTTTAGTCATTCCTCTGGTATTCACCAAGATGGTGTCTTAAAAGCGCAAAACACATACGAGATTATGACACCTGAGAGTGTGGGCATTAATAAAAACAACTTGAACTTAACCTCACGTTCTGGCCGCCATGTTATTAAGCACCGCTTAACCGAACTTGGCTATAAAGTTGAAGATTATGACTTAGAAGCTGTGTATAGCGCCTTTTTGAAGTTAGCCGACAAGAAAGGTCAGGTGTATGATTACGACCTAGAAGCCTTGTTGTTTTTCGATAAGCAAAAACACGATCAGGCGCACTATCAGTTGCTGTATTTACAAGCTAACTCAGGCCGCGAAATTATCCCAAGCGCTACGGTAAAAATGAAAGTTGGGGACCAGGAAATTATCCAATCGAGCACAGGTAACGGCCCGGTTGATGCGGCGTATAAAGCTATTATGTCCATTTTAGGTCATGAAAACTTAGAGGTCGTCGACTTTAAACTTGATTCTAAAGGTGAAGGGGCAGACGCCCTCGCCCAAGTTAGTGTGATAGCCACATATAAAGAGCGACGTTTCCACGGTATCGGGCTTGCCACTGATATTGTAGAAGCGGGGGTTAAAGCCCTTATTTTCGTACTAAACAATACTTATTTAGCTGACCAAATCGATCAGCAAAAAAATCAACAAGAACGCGTTGCAGGAGTGTAGATGAGCCAGTATTCAATTGCCGTATTAGCCGGGGACGGTATCGGCCCAGAAGTGATGCAAGAGGCCAATAAGGTCTTAGACGCAGTGGAACAGAAGTTTGACGTTAGCTTTAACCGCACTGCTTTTCCCGTGGGCGGCTATGCTATTGATACCGAAGGTGAAGCACTACCCTCCAAAACCCTACTGGGTTGCGAGCAAGCTGATGCCATCTTGTTTGGCAGTATCGGTGGCCCAAAATGGGATACATTGCCCTTAGAGCAACGTCCTGAGCGCGCCGCGCTATTAACCCTGCGCAGCCACTTCGACTTATTTAGTAACCTGCGCCCTGCGCGGATTTACCCTGGCCTTGAAAGCCTCTCTCCGCTGCGTGAAGATATTGCAAAGTCTGGCGTAGATGTACTGGTAGTACGTGAGTTAACCAGTGGTATTTATTTCGGCCAGCCGAAAGGCCGTGAAGGTGAAGGCGAAGAGGAGTTCGCGTTCGATACCATGCGCTATAGTAAACGCGAAATTCGCCGTATTGCCGTAGCTGCGTTTGAAGCAGCACGTAAGCGTGGCGGTAAAGTGACGTCGGTAGATAAAGCTAACGTACTGGTAACTAGCCGTTTGTGGCGCGAAGTAACAGAAGAAGTAGCAAAAGACTACCCTGACGTTACCTTAGATCATATCTATATCGATAACGCCACCATGCAGATTATGAAGAACCCTGCCCAATTTGACGTAATGCTGTGTTCTAACCTATTTGGCGATATTGTATCTGACGAATGCGCCATGATGACCGGCTCAATGGGGTTACTTCCCTCAGCTAGCATGAACGAAGATGGTTTTGGCTTATACGAACCCGCCGGAGGCTCAGCCCCCGACATAGCGGGTATGGGCATTGCCAATCCTATCGCACAAATTCTCTCTGCCGCTATGATGCTGCGCTTTAGCATGAACTTAACTGATGCCGCCGACGCCATAGAAAAAGCCGTAGTGTCCACACTAGAAGCTGGGGTGCTAACAGGCGAACTTCTGCCCCCTGAGCAGCGCGCAGAAGCCGCATCTACATCACAAGTGGGTGATGAAATTGTTAAACAATTAATGGCGCAGGAGTAATTAACGTAATGGCCAAGACCTTATACGACAAAGTGTGGCAGGCACACGTAATCGATCAAATCGGCGATGACAGCCTAATCTATATCGATCGTCACCTTATTCATGAAGTTACTTCACCCCAGGCGTTTGCTGGTTTAAACGAAAAAGGCCGTAAAGTGCGCCGCCCCGATAGAACCGTGGGCACAATGGATCACAGTATTTCTACCCGTTCCCTTGCTATCGACGCCTGTGGGCCACAAAACGCGCTACAGTTGAATACGCTTGCTAAAAACTGTGAAGAGCACGGTATAAAACTCTACCCCGTGGGCCATCAAAAACAAGGTATCGTGCACGTTATGGGGCCTGAGTTGGGCCTTATTCAGCCGGGTATGACAGTGGTATGTGGTGATTCACATACCGCCACTCACGGAGCGTTTGGTGCGCTTGCGTTTGGTATCGGCACTTCGCAGGTAGAACATGTTCTTGCTACCCAAACACTTAAGCAAAGTCGTGCCAAAAGCATGCTGATTAAGGTTAATGGTACCCTGCCTGTAGGTATTACCGCGAAAGACATCATACTTGCCATTATTGGTAAAATTGGCCATGCCGGCGCAACTGGGCACGTTATTGAATATGCGGGCGAAGCGATTACCGGTTTAACCATGGAAGAGCGCATGACGGTGTGTAACATGAGTATCGAAGCGGGCGCCAAAGCCGGCTTGATAGCACCTGATGAAACAACCTTCGAATACCTTAAAGGCCGCGAATATGCACCTGAAGGTAGCACCTGGGATGACGCGCTTGCTTATTGGAAAACACTCTATACTGAAGAAGGCGCACAGTTTGATAGCGTAGTAGAACTGGATGCTGCCGACATTGCCCCTCAGGTTACTTGGGGAACTAACCCCGGCCAAGTTATTGGTGTAGATGCGCCCGTACCAGCACCTGACGACTTTAACGATCCTATTGAAAAAGAAAGTGCGGTAAAAGCCTTAGCGTACATGGGGCTTCAGCCCGGCGAAAAGCTAGCGGATATAGCGGTAAATCATGTATTTATTGGCTCATGTACCAATGGTCGTATAGAAGATTTGCGCGCCGCAGCACATATTGCCAAACAGGGTAAAGTAGCCGATTCTGTTACCGCTATTGTGGTGCCGGGGTCGGGTAATGTGAAAAAACAAGCTGAAGCAGAAGGGTTAGATAAAATCTTTTTAGATGCAGGTTTTGAATGGCGTTTACCTGGATGCTCTATGTGTTTGGGCATGAACGACGACAACTTAGAAGTTGGCGATAGATGTGCTTCTACCAGTAACCGTAACTTCGAAGGCCGCCAAGGCCGTGGTGCGCGCACTCACCTTGTTAGCCCAGCAATGGCAGCCGCCGCAGCCATTAGCGGTAAATTTGCCGACGTTAGAGATTATCAGGAGTAAGCCATGTCAGAGACACAATTAGGTTTCAGCCAGCACACTGGCATTGCCGCACCGTTAGATCAGGCCAATGTAGATACCGATCAGATCATTCCAAAACAGTTTCTTACCGGCGTAACCCGTGCAGGTTACGGTAAGCATTTGTTTCACGATTGGCGCTACCTTGATTTAGAAGAAAAACAGCCTAACCCAGACTTTTCACTGAACAAGCCTGAACACAAAGGGGCGAGTATCTTACTTGCCCGTGAAAACTTTGGCTGTGGTTCAAGTCGTGAACACGCGCCTTGGGCATTGGCCGACTTTGGCTTTAAAACAGTTATTGCCACCAGCTTTGCCGATATCTTTTACGGTAACTGCATTAATAATCAACTTGTGCCTGTCGCATTATCTAGCGCGCAAATGGACACGTTATTCGCCGCAGTTAGTAACGATCCTACGCTTAAAATTACCGTTGATTTGCCTAGCCAAACCGTATCATTTAACGATACCCAGCTAGCATTTGATATTGCAGAGCACCACAAAAACAACCTACTGAAAGGCCTTGATGCAATTGGCCAAACGTTAGAATTAACGGATGCCATTACTGCATTTGAAGGCAAGCAACCTGCTTGGCTATAGCCCTTCTCTGTGGTTAAAATAAGGCGAGTATACCTCGCCTTATTTTATTACAGCACTATTTCGTTCGTCCATTTGGTTAAAGGGAATTACATTCGCCATTTGTAGCTAGCATAGATGGGTATTAAAACGTGAATTGTCGTTACATTCTGTGCCCTTACGTAATTTACTTTGCCTTGAAAATGCGCGTTCAGTTGGAGATGAAATGATACAAGCAGTACCGATAAATGAACTCAAACCTGGCATGTACATCAACCAAGTATTAAAGCAATCAGGTGCAGTTCGTATGCGCTCAAAAGGGATTGTAAAAACACAAAGCGCGATTGATGAGCTACATTCTTTAGGTGTGCGCATTGTTGAAGTGGACATGGAAAAATCGACTATAACGGCATCTTCTAATGATGAAAATAGTGCCTCTCAAGGGGCGAACTCTCTTGTGCATCCACCTTCATCAAATGCGGTTACCCCATCTACGCTCCACGACGCTAAAGATCTGTATGGTGACGCCATTACAATACAGCACGGCTTTATCAATATGTTAAAGCGCGGGGCAGCAAAAGATTTAAGGCCCGTTGAAGAGCTATCGCAAAATATTATCGACAACCTATTTGACAACAATGTTGCCCTTTCCTGTCTTACGTTAATTAAAGGCAGCGATAAGTACTTACTTGAGCACTCTATAAACTGTTGTATTTTAATGGGCATGTTTAGCCAGTTTCTCGGATACGATAGACAAACCATTGAACAGGCAAGTTTAGGGGCACTTCTTATGGATTTAGGTATGTCCTCTTTACCCGAAGATATTCGCAACCACACTGCGCCTTTAAACCCTGCGCAGTGGGAGATAATGAAAAGCCACGTTCACACAAGCCTTGAGATGCTCGCTCAGTGCGAGAATGTGTCTACGCTTACCCTAACGGTTATAGCCCAACATCATGAAAGACAAGATGGCAGTGGCTACCCGGAAGGATTAAAAGGCGACCACGTTTCTTCTTTTGCCAGAATGGCGGCCATTGTCGATGCTTACGATGCAATGACCTCTAACCGCCCTCATAAACAGAGTATTACCCCTACGCAGGCATTGAAAGGGTTAAGAAATATAGAAAATCTCGACCAAGGATTGGTGGACAAGTTTATTCAATGTGTTGGCGTACACCCGGTAGGCTCGTTGGTTCAGCTTTCAAGCGGTAAGCTAGCTATTGTTAGCCAATTGAACAAAGATGACATACTAAGCCCTGTAGTAACAAGCTTTTATAGTGTTACTGGCGATGACGCGAAAGAAGGCGCTTCAAACGACGCTATTTATAAAGATATACAGCGCATCGACTTACGCCAATGCGACGATGAAATTGTATCAGGCGTGCGGCCAGAAGACTTTAAACTAAATCTATCAAGCTTCTTTCAAGATGTGCTTTTAACGTAAGGGGTGTAAAGGTTTCTTTTCTTACAGGTCATTAGAATTCAGCACACTTACCAGTCGGTAAGTGCGCTCATGGTAAATAACTCATCTTCAAACGACAGTACTACACGCTGCGCTTCTATATTTACAATTTGAACCTTATCGTCTATCCAATCGCCTTCAAAACGTTGTTTACCGTTAACCCTAACCCAACGGTCTTCTGCCTGAGATGCGTACATATGCGCACTAAAGTTCATACTAGGTAGGCGGGTAAGTAAGCGTACGGGGAGCTGATCTACCCGCTGAAGGTCGTCGCGTACCGTGACTTTCGGTTTTGAAGAGGTATCGTCATTGCCCGCGCGCGTATCTAATGCTTCTACTGCGGCGTTAAATCGTGCGAGTAATTCGGGGGAAACTTTAACATTGCTATCATCAGTTGCCTCATTAAGTACTTCTCCCCCCTCTCCGGCTAAACTCGCCACAGTATCGTTGCTTCCACCGCTAGTGTTAGCACTGGTCCCGGCGTTTGCATTGCGCTCGGTCTGCGTCGCAGGCTGGGAATTCGCTTCGCTGTTATCTGTGATTGAGGCGGTGGCATGTGCGCTGCCATCATTCGCGTCTTTCGCTGTACTTAGTGATGGCTCACTTTCGCCATCAGCATTTATATCATAGGGTACTGCTATGTGCGCCTCCCCTGTATCAGAGGGTTTATCCGCACCGGTTGTTTGCGTAGCACTGCCTTTGTCCTGCGTACTATCGCTCTTAACTGCGGTGTTGGGCGTCTGTAGCTTCAAGGCGTTCCAAGACGGCCACCATAGCGATGCCGTAGCGACAGAGAAACCAATACCCAAGCCAAGCGTTACCACCACCAAAAACTTGGCTACATCTTTGGCATAGCGCTTCCACATTGAAGGTAAGCCTTGTACTGTGGGCAAAAATAAACTTCGGTTAAACTGCTCAGATAATGACTTATCAAAATTAGCCGAGGTGTCGTGATCGCCACGAAGCAGCGCTTGTGTATGGGTATTACGTTGAACAACTGGGGCTATTTCTACCGTCTGTTCAAGGTCAACTTCTACTTCCTGAACGCCCATTTCAGCCAATCCTTGCACCATAGCGTCGCTGCTAACCAGCCCCGACTTTCTAATTTTCACTGGGCCGTTTTGTTTGGTGATCTGTACTATCACCATGCCAGGTTTTAGCTTTTCAATGTCGATGAGCTTAGACATACAGGCTCCCTAGGCCAAAGCCACATACTATCGCCACCACAAAAGCAATGCCTAAATACCACCGCCTGCGCCCTTGTAAACGCTGGCTAACAACATCATCGCCAAGAATTTGTTCTGCGGCAGCAAAGAAAACCGCTTTTTTAACCACCGCCTGTTGTTTGGTAAATGCCAGTGTAAGTGCACGATCGCACAAAAGATTAATGACCCGGGGAATACCACCGGTAATTTGGTGCACGGCTTTAAGCGTGCTTTGGCTAAATATACTAATGTCGCCGCCTGCCACGCTTAGGCGATGGCCGATATATGCGCGTACTTCCGGTGAGGTGAGAGGCAAAAGGTGGTAACGCGCAGTAATACGTTGCGCTAGCTGGCGTAACTCGTTTCGTTTTAATAACTGTTGCAGTTCTGGCTGGCCTATTAATACCACTTTAAGTAGTTTTTCTCGGTTGGTCTCTAAGTTAGTTAGTAAGCGCAGTTGTTCTAACACTTCTGGCAATAGATGTTGCGCTTCATCAACCATAAGCACGGTATTAATGCCCGCTTGGTGATTGGCTGCAAGCTTACTTAATATCAAATCAGTAAACGATTTCAGGCTGCCCTTTTCAGATTGATAACTTAAGCCTAACTCATCGCATACGGTGGCCAATAATTCCAACGCCGATAGCGTGGGATTAAGGATCATGGCAACCTGGGTATTCTCGGGTAACTGTTGTAATAGCTTTCTTGATACGGTTGTCTTCCCTGTCCCCACCTCTCCGGTAAGCATTACAAAGCCACCACTTTCGCGCAAACCAAACGTGAGGTGTGCCAACGCTTCTTTATGGCGAGGGCTCATATAGAGGTAGTCTGGGTTAGGTGCGATAGAAAAAGGGTTATCGTTTAACCCAAAATAGTTCAGATACATGCTGTTCGCTATTGAAAACTAAAAACGCGAGTTAAAGTACCAGAGCCGCGCCAGAAGTGAAAGTGTGCGTAAGCTTTCGCCTTCTGTAATAATGGCGTTGTAAGCAGTAATTAATAAATAAGAGGCTATATGCAAACTTACTTGGTGGGCGGCGCCGTGCGCGATACCTTGCTAAACCGTCGGGTTGTAGAACGTGACTATGTGGTGGTAGGTGCCACTGTAGAAGAAATGTTAGCAAAAGGCTATACGCAGGTAGGCAAAGACTTCCCCGTGTTTTTACATCCGAAAACCGCAGACGAATATGCCCTCGCCCGTACCGAACGAAAATCCGGCAAAGGCTACACTGGCTTTATTTGCAACGCCTCGCCCACAGTAACCTTAGAAGAAGACCTAAAACGCAGAGATTTAACGGTAAACGCGATTGCGCAGCACCCAGATGGCACGCTTATCGACCCATATGGCGGCCAACAAGATATTGCCAATAAGGTGCTACGCCATGTTTCAGAAGCATTTAGCGAAGACCCACTAAGGGTATTTCGTGTTGCCCGATTTGCCACCCGCTACCATTACTTACAATTTACTATTGCCCCTGAAACCATAGCCCTTATGCAACAAATGGCGCAAAGCGGTGAACTTAAAGCGCTAAGCCCTGAACGTGTGTGGCAAGAAACCAAACGTAGCTTACTGGAAAACTCGCCTGCGGTGTTTGTTGAGGTATTACGGGATATTCATGGCCTTAACGACTGGTTTGGGGAACTTATCACCTCCCAAGCTAGCTTAAACGATGCCATTGAAGCCCTAACGCACACCCACACAGATAAAGAAAGTAGCACCCCGTACAAGATAAAAACACCAGAACAACTACTGTGCATACGTTTTAGCGCCTTGTGTAGCGGCCTGTCTGCCCCCCAAACCCGCGCGCTTTGCCAACGCTTACGCGTACCTAATAGTGTGAGCGATGTGGCACAGCTAGTTAGTCAACACAAAGATACCCTGCTTTCAGAGGCCTTATTTAAAGCCGACACGCTACTTACGTTATTTAACCAAGCCGATGCGTGGCGCCGCCCCGAACGCTTCGACTTGGTGTTGGCGGCCATGACGCCATTAGCGCAAATTAACCACGTAGCCTGGCCTGCTAGAAACGCACTAATTGTTGAGTGCTTAGAAGCAGCTAATCGCGTTAATCCCCAGGAAATTATTGCTCGGGGCGTAAAAGGCCCCGAAATTCGTACTGCGCTTAACAAGGCAAAATATGAAAACATTGCAGCGGTAATATCAAATACAAATATCAACGCCTTATAACAGAATTTTTCAACGTTTCTTGCTATCAATGCTACAATAGGCACCATTCAATATGAGTGTTTTTATACTATGACTTTCGAAGAACTCGAATTAGACGATGCCCTGTGCCATGCAGTGGCAGAAATGGGGTATGAGACCCCTACCAGCATACAAGAGTTGGTGATCCCCCACGCTATGGACGGGCGCGATATTTTAGCGTCTGCGCCTACGGGAACAGGTAAAACCGCAGCGTTTTTATTACCTGCATGCCAGTTTTTATTAGATTACCCCCGCAAACAACCTGGGGCTACCCGTATTTTAGTGCTTACGCCTACCCGCGAATTAGCGCTACAGGTTTTTGAACAAGCTAAAGCAATTACCAAACACACTAATTTGGTATGTGGCGTAATTACCGGGGGCATAAATTATGGCACCGATAAAGAAACCCTTAGCCAAAACTTAGATATTTTGGTGGCTACGCCTGGCCGGCTATTAGAGCATATAGAAAAAGAAACCGCTGACTGTCGCGATATTGAGTGCCTTATTCTTGATGAAGCTGACCGTATGCTAGATATGGGCTTTTCCACGGTAGTAAATCAAATTGCTACTGAGGCGCGCTGGCGTAAACAAAACTTACTGTTTTCTGCCACGCTTGAAGGCGCTGGGGTAAGAAACTTTGCCAACGATATCTTAAACAACCCTGAAGTGGTTGAAGCTAACCCTTCGCGTAAAGAAAAAAACAAAATTCATCAGTGGTACCACCTTGCTGATGACCTTGCCCACAAGCAAGCTTTGCTTGTACACATTTTAAAAGAGCAAGTAACCACCGCGGTAGTGTTTGTAAAAACCCGCGAGCGTCTACAAATGCTTAAAGATTTCTTGGCCTCAAAAGAGGTGCCAGTGTGTTGGCTACAAGGCGAAATGCCACAAGATAAACGCAATGCAGCATTAGCACGTTTTAAAAGCGGTGATGTCCCTATTTTGCTTGCAACCGATGTTGCTGCAAGAGGTATAGACGTACCTGACGTGAGTCATGTTATTAACTTTGATATGCCTAGAAAGGCAGATGTCTATGTTCACCGAATTGGGCGAACAGGCCGTGCTGGCGCAAAGGGCACAGCCATTTCATTGGTTGAAGCCCACGATTTTGAAATGGTGGCTAAAGCCGCCCGCTATATGGATGAACCGTTAAAAGCGCGGGTTATTGCTGAATTAAGGCCGAAAAATAAAACGCCTAAAATTGGCCCTAGAAAGAAAAAAGTTAAAGCAAAAGATAAAACCAAAGCGAGAAGCAAGGCTAAGGTGAAAAAACGCAAATAGGGGCTGGTGATAGCCAATCGTTTTAGCGCGCTACATAAGTGCTGTATAGCGCGCATTCCCCTTCGTATTCAAGAGTACCCATATGTCATTTCCTCCAAAAATAGTATTAGCCTCTGGCAACCAAGGTAAGGTGCGTGAGTTCACTGCGTTGTTTGCCGACTATGGCGTAAACGTGGTTGCACAAAAAGAGCTGGGCGTTGAAGACGTTCCGGAAACGGGCACCACCTTTGTAGAAAACGCCATTATTAAAGCTCGCCATGCAGCCAACGTTACTGGCTTACCAGCTATCGCCGACGATTCCGGCTTAGTGGTAGATGCATTAGGCGGCGCGCCGGGCATTTACTCGGCTAGGTATGCCGGCGATGATGCCCGTGATACCGATAATATTGATAAGCTGCTTGAGGCGTTAGCGCAGCAAGAAAACCGTACCGCGCACTTTTTCTGTACCTTAGTATTTATGCGCCACGCCGATGACCCTGTACCTTTGGTCAGTCAAGGTAAGTGGCAAGGTGAGATACTTACGGCACGTGAAGGCGATGGCGGTTTTGGATACGATCCTATTTTCCACGTGCCTTCGCATGGTTGCACCGCAGCACAGCTTGAAAAAAACGAGAAAAATCGTATCAGTCATCGCGGTAGCGCATTATCTTTATTATTAGATAGTATGAGAGCGTCGTTTGCGTAATCCCCCCTTAAGCTTATATGTGCACATACCTTGGTGTGTGCAAAAATGTCCGTATTGCGACTTTAACTCCCATGGGTTGAAGTCGGCCCTGCCCGAAAAAGAGTATGTTGCCCATTTACTCGACGATTTAGCACAAGATGCAAAGCGTGTTGACACAAGACAAGTTGATACCGTCTTTATAGGGGGGGGAACTCCAAGCCTGTTTTCTGCCCAAGCCATGGCAGACATAATTAACGGCATTAAGGCCCGGGTTAATTTAGCCGAAAACGCTGAAATTACCATGGAAGCAAACCCTGGCACGGTTGAAGCGGGGAAATTTCTTGGTTTTTATGAAGCGGGGGTAAACCGTATTTCTGTGGGCATTCAAAGTTTTCAGCCACAGCACTTACAAGTACTAGGCCGAATTCATAATAGCCATCAAGCAGAGAACGCGGTGAAACAGGCCCACGTGGCTGGCCTTCCTACGTTTAATTTAGACCTTATGCATGGCTTACCAAACCAAAGTGTTGAAAACGCCTTGTCCGATTTAAACAAAGGGATTGCGCTAAACCCTTATCATTTGTCTTGGTACCAACTTACAATTGAGCCTAATACGCCGTTTTATTCACGCCCCCCTGAATTGCCTGATGATGACATTCTGTGGGAAATTCAACAGCAAGGACATCAACGTTTGGAAGCCGCAGGTTATGCTCAGTATGAAATATCTGGGTATGCCAAAGTAGGGCATCAATGTCAGCACAACCTTAACTATTGGCGGTTTGGCGATTACTTAGGCATTGGTTGCGGTGCTCACGGTAAAATAACCGACGTGGTAAATGGCACTATTCATCGCACCGTAAAAGTTAAGCACCCGCGGGGTTATATGGAAATAAGCCGGCCATATATTGACAACGAAACGCAAGTTGAAAAACACGACGTTCCCTTTGAGTTTTTTATGAACCGTTTTCGTTTAGTGGAGCCATGCCCGATTGAAGATTATTACGCATTAACCGGCCAAGTACTTAGCGACGATGTAAAAAAAGCATTAGAAGATGCGCAGCGACAGGGGCTACTTGATATAACGAGTACACACTGGCAGGTAACAGCGAAAGGGCGTCGTTACTTAAATTCGCTATTGTCGTGTTTTGTATAAGCTTTAGGCCTTAATCGGTAGAGCGGCTATGCTTGTTAGGCTGTGCGGTAATAATATCGTACGGGGCAAACGCGGGAACACTTGCACGCAATTTCTCTTCTGCAATATCCAGACGTTTTAGCTTTTCACAAAACCATCGCGCTTTTTTGCGAAGCGTAGTGGCTTTATCACCTACATCTTTGTCTAACTGTTCGCCCACAGATTCTAACTGGCGGGTAATTTCCTCAACCTTTTCACTACTTACATCTTGGCCGTTTGTATTTATACCGCCAATAGCAGATAAAATGCCGCCCACAGAGGTAGAAATTGCTTCTTCTAATTGCGCTTCTATTTCGCTATCAACAAATTCATCTACGCTTTCAAGCGACCCCGGACCAATAAAGTAATGGTTGCTTGCATGGCGAAACTTATCGTTTACGCGGGTTTGCACACGGCGCATTGCTAGGTGCAAACGTTCGTAACTTTCGTGATCGCTGCCTACTAACCCAAGGTATACGTGCTCTATGGTATCAATGGCTAAATCGACACCTTCGGTAGCCAACACAATCATTTTAGGCACTACGTAGTGCAGCCCGTTAGCGTATTCGTTCAGCCATGCTTGTTGTTCTGGGGTTAACGATTGCCAACGCCCTTCGACAAACAACTGCGATTGGTTATTTATTTGCACTAACGTACGCGTCTTTCCCATCACCCGCAGTTGACTATCATTGACTGAAAGGCCGTAGGCAAAGTCAATGTTGCAAGTAAAGTCTGCCGATGCCGGCGCGCACCAACTAAGCAGAAAAACACTGAGAAAACCTGTCGTCAGGCGATTTAAATAATTCATAGAATATATTGTGGCTATCTTAGGGGGAAATAGGAAGATGCCATGAGTCTAAACCGCTAAAAATCAGGGTGAAGCAGCAAGCGCACTGCCTGCCACTTTAAGATTAATGAACCCCGAGATTATGACGTAAAAAACCATTAGTCATTAGTATAAGTACGCACCAAGCGCACATAGACATAGCGATCTTTTTCTTTTATTGAGTGACTCGCATTAAAAAATGCAACAACCCATGCGCGATCCGGATCATCAGCTGAAGGGGTTGATGTCCAGAAGTCGTCGGGGGGAGTAGCCGGGAATACAGCGCTATTAATTGCCGGTCGCACGCAGTCACGCTCAACCAATGAAGCTAACTCTTTTACGTTAGGTAAACGCCACCCAAGCAAATCCTCGTTACTAGCTTCATGGGCCAGCTGTAAGGCTTCTTGCCACGTATACTTTACCGCTTCACCCTCACAGGTAGAACCGTCCCACTCTTGTCCTTCGGCGCAGCGCTTCCATACTAAATCGGTGGGGGTGTGTAAGTAGCTACTTGTGGTCACCACGCTAAAGTCTTCGCTTGGCGTAGTTTCAAGCCCGTTTGCCAAACAGGTTTGTGCCGATACGTTAAACGAACAAGCGGCGGTTAATGCAAATGCTAATATTGTCGTTTTCATTGTTATCTCCCTGCTCTCACTAAACGCACACGTGCCGCTGATGATTTATTGAGAAAGTTATCTACGCCAGAGACAAAATCTAATGCCCAAGCGTTTTGCGCGTCGTCGCTATTCACACCATCGGCACTTGGCACCGATGTCCAATACCAAACAGGATCAGTTGTCGAGGGGCCGGTATGGGGGAAGTATTCTTCATCAATAGCTAAGCTATCAGATATACCTAAATGCATAAGTGAAAATAACTCGTGGTGGGTAGGCATGCGCCAGTCGTAAAAACCACATAGGCCTTGGGCGTTCACAGCAGCAGTATACGCCTGAGTGTTGCAACTGGCTAAGGTACAGCTGGTATTTATACCGTCTTCATCTCCGGCGTAGCCGCCGTTGGTACTATCGCTATACCATGAATACGTATAATCTTTATCTTGTAGACCACCGTCATCGGATTTCACTTCCCACACCAAGCCTGTCACGTTGTCGCGCACACACGACCAAGTATCTGCGTCTGCATCTTGTTCATCGCCGTTAGCATTTAAACGTGTAAAGTCAAAACCTGCTTTGCCTCTTCCTGCTTTTTCTATGAAACCATTTTGTTCAACAATATCGGCACCGCGCTGACCGTCTTGCCCCGGCCATTCATTTTGCTGCGCTTCAGTTATGGCATTGTTGGTAGCCTGTTGTAAAAAGCCTGTATCGTTAATAAGGGGGGTTGGCATCGCGCGTACACCTACGTCAATGGTATCTTCTACTTGGTTTCCATAGGCATCGGTAACGGTGAGGGTATAAGTCACCACTGTGTATTCGTCTATCGCTGGGGCTATGGCAAAGGTAGAAAGCGCATCACTATCGTCTATTGCAGACATTGTTAGTCGTTGCTTATCGTTATTTTCAACAACATGAAACGAGGTTACATTATTGCTTCGCGACCAACTGTACGAGAGGGGCTCAGCCCTGGAAATAGTGGTACTCGCCTGCCCGGCTAAAATAATTGCTTCACCGCTAAACACCCCTTGCGAATATCCTGCATCTACTGTGGGCAAGGTTTCGTATTCTGATTGCACATAAATAGTAACTGTTTCGGTGTCGGTTGCCCCTTCGGCATCTGTTACTGTTAGGGTAAATGATAGAGTTTGCTCTTCATTCGATATAGGGGTAGTGATGGTGAGCGTAGAAAGTGATGTTTCTTCTCCAGCAATAACATTCGTCCCGCTGGTCTGCGCCCAACTGTAACTGGTGATGGCACTGCTTGTATCAGCGGCGTCTTCATCGCTACTAGCTGAGCCATCGAGGATCACTTGCACACCGCCAGGGAAATAATTATCTTCGAGCCCTTCCCACATGGGCACAGAAATTTGCGCTACCGGAGCCACATTCACTGGCGTGACAGAGATAACCGTGACATCCGTATCAGAATTCCCTGAGGTATCGTTTACCGTTACCGTTATACTGTACTGTGTTAATACACTTACCTCTGGGGCGGTAAAGCTGGCATCTGAGACACTGGTATCTGCGTGCGTAATACTCAGGGTGGGTGAAGCCGACCAATGGTAAGTATAACTTCCATCACCGCCCGTCACGTCAGCGCTTAGCGTGTATGTCGCACCTTCGGTAACAGAAGCATCTGGGCCTGCATTTACCAATAAATTAGACGCGCTGCCAGTTGTTCCATCATCGCCGCCTGAACCCCCGCCGCCGCATGCAGACAGTACGGTTAATACCGCTGCGATTAGTAGCAAACGAACACCGCGACTACCCTGTGTAATGTGCATAAAAACTCCCGCCAAACAAAAAGCGTAACCTAAGATAAAATGAAAATATTGATGTTAAAAGTAACACTGACAGTGACACTATCGGGGCGGCGTTACACACAAAAGGGCTTACTTCTAAACCGCTTATCGTGTTTGAATACGCTCTTCATCCTCGCTAACGCGTACCTGCAAGGCTTCAAACTGTTTTTTCCCTGCCGCCACATCTGTCATGTCATAAATCATCATGCTGATATAATCCACCATCCCTGTGGCCGATTTCAGCGGCGCTAAGGTGATATTTTGATACATGAACGACTCACTACCTGTAATCGGCCGATAATTGGGAAACTTAAATAAATAAGGCCGTTGTTCCCATGTCATAAAGGCGCGGGTTTTCAGCTCGAACACTGGTTTGCATTTTTGCTTAAACCAATCTTCTTTAATACTGGGGTATAACGAAAATAACGATTTATCGCGTACATCACTAGGCAACAGGCCGCTGTGACTTTCCATAAAACCGTTCCATACTTGAATAGCGAAATTCCTATCTAACACCACAATGCCCACATCTACCGACTGCAGCATGTCCATCATCCAATGAAACTCAAGTAACTCATCGAGCTGCTGGCTCATTCCATATCCTCCAATAGATGCGCAAGTTTGGCATTCATGGTTTTCATCGACTCTTCCGTAAATAGCAAGATAAGATCGCACTGCACATTGTACCCCTCCAACCCATAGCTAAGTTCGATGGCTAAAGTACGCTTCCACTGCATTTTGTTCATTTTAATAATGTCGGTAATAGCGCGATGCTGGCCTAACACAATTGGGTGACCCTGACTAAAATTCACATCCATCTGGGCGGCAAGACCGGTAAGGCAAGTACCAATAAGAATACTGGCGGCATCCATCAATAGCTCTAATTGCAGTTGGTCGTCTACTTCACCTTCTACGTTAAGAATTTTAGCGACATCCTGAAAACTAGAATCACTTAAAATACACAAGGCCTCGCCACTGATACCCGGCCCTAAAAACCCCTGACATACAGCAGACACCTGCTCATGACTTTCAATATCCGTAAGCATCATATGCAATTCGGTTACTTCAATGATATTGACATTAGGAATGGGTAAGCGAACAAACACATTCATTATTCGCGCTAGATGATCGCCTGCCTGCCCCATAGCAATATTGGTAATTTCTTGATAACAATCTCGAATATCCGGGTCTAGGGCTGTGTAGGGGTCGGCAGAAACTGGGTCTAGCTGTAAAATATTGTGCTTATCTAACACGTCTCGCAGATTTTTAGGGGCGACGGGTTTTTGAATAAAATCAAGCGCACCTAAGGCAATCACACGGTCGTAGGCTTCAGGCTGAATATCGCCTGAAACAACAATAACGCGGGTAGCCAACCCCTGTGTTTTTATTGCCTCTAAGGTGCCATAACCATCTAATACGGGCATATTAAGGTCGAGCAGCAATAGGTGGCCCTTCCCTTCTCGTAGAGCGGTTAAGGCTTCTTGCCCATTTTTTGCAAAGTGAACAGCCACATCCCAGTCTTGCGGAAGGCACTTGGCCACTTGCTTACGGGCGACAAGAGAATCGTCACAAACGAGTACAGAAAACATTAAGCGAACTACCACCTTGCGTAATTATGTTCAGTGCAAACATAGACAGTGCAAACACCTGTTGGGCACTCATATTTATTTTATCGGCACAATAACCATAAACTGAAGTGACAAAAAATAGTAGCCCTATGGTGAACCGAACTTCATCTATTAGGAATAGTACTTTTGGGGAAATTTACACGTCTGTGCGCAATGTTAGCCTAAAAACGAGAAGAAACTATATAGCAAAGGCAGCACCAGCGCAGTGGCAATGCCGTTAATACACAGTGCCAGCGTCGCCATAGCCGCAACATCTTCCCCCATATGTATCGCCCTTGCTGTGCCTATTCCGTGAGCCACAGTGCCCAACGCAATACCTTGGGCGTCGGTGCTTTGCACATTAAACAACCTAAACACCCACCCAGAAAGCACCGAACCTACTATACCGGTAACAATGACAAAAACAGCCGCCAACGCGGGTATACCACCAATCTGACGCGTAGCTTCCATAGCCAAAGGCGTGGTAATAGATTTAGCCAGTATAGTAAGCTGCAAGGCGGTAGGCGCGCTAAATACCCATAATGAATACCAAGCTAATAGTGGGGCAATAACGCCACCCGCACAAATACTTACTATTAAACGCCACCCATAATGTTTTAGCTGCGCCCATTGTCGATAGATAGGCAGCGCGAGCGCTACAGTAACAGGCCCTAACAACCAATGAAGTAATTGCGCCGACACTTGATATTTTTGTACTGAGGTATGGGTGAGCATAAGCACTGCCGCCACGAGCAACACAGTAACAATTAGCGGATGCGCCGCTGGGTGCCCATAACACCGCCGATGAATGGCTAACCCAACAATATACGCAATAAGGGTGATAGTGAGCCAGAACATGCCCTGAAGGGTTACGCTATGCGTAAGTGCGGTTATCATATTTGGCTATTGTCCGTATCATTACCGCGTTTACCAAAGACAAGTACAGTAACTTTACCGGCAAGGCCAAGGCTCATTGCCGTGGACACCACAATGGCAATGGCTATCGCCATCCAATTTTGCATAATATCTTGCCAGTATATGCCTACGCCTAATACAGCGGGCACAAACAATAACGACATATGGGTAAGTAATGGCGTCGCTGCTAGCGCAATAAAGCTATCTAAACCGGAAAACAAGAACAGCATAATTAATAACAAACACAACCCCACCAACGTACCTGGCACAGGTAGATGAAATGACGCCGAAATAACGATGCCCGCGTAATAACACAAAAGAATTACGCCCCAGCCAACGAGCCATTTGCCGGCTTTCGCCATTCCCGCCCCACTTTTATTGGTTAGTTATGTATTTACCCAAAGCTTAACTGAAATTAGTAGGTAGATACCAGCGCGACCATAGTCTTACTTCTTGTTTTCCGTCTTATTTTCATTTTATCCACACAGCGCCTGCCAACGCCGACATTGGTAACGTGGGCTTAATTTAATTTGCTCCCCCCCGGTAAGTATGACACTTAGCTGACCATTAAAATTACTTACCCTAGCCACGTGCTCAATGTTTACCACAACAGAGCGGTTACAACGAAGAAAATGCTGAGACCCCAGCTTTTGCAAGAGTGCATGCAATGTTGAGCGCACTAAAATACGTTTATTAATCAATTGTATTTGCATGTAATCGCCACAAGCTTCAACCCAAAGAATATCGCTAGGCAAAAGACAGCACCACCCATCCTGCCCTTTCACGCTAACAAAGGATGGCGCTTTATATCGAGCATACTGATGGCGAAGTGTGGCAGCCAATGCCTCTTTGGTTACGCCATATTGCATACAAAGGCCATCAATTAAGTAGGCGAACTGGCGGCGCTGTTGTATTTTTTGATGATGATCATAGGCCTTTTTTACCACGGCCTTTAGCTGCCTTATGTTTATTGGCAAGCGGATAAACGCCTTTGCTGAGCATGCGAACGCATTAAGCGCATCGCACTGTGTTTTACCCACTGCAATCCAATAAGGCGGCGTATAAGGAGGAGGTGAATACGTAGCTATATGGCCTGCGCTACTGAAACATACCGATAAGGGCACATCAACTAAACGAGAACGGTAGTCGTTTTCGCAGGTAACGTGAATGAGCCTGTCAAACACCCGCAGCCCAGATAGTACACGAGCAAGCATTGCACCGTCGGATGCTGAAGGTAAAAAGACTAATCCAATCATAATTAAAACGGCAAGTAGAATAAGCCGACCTTGTGCTATAAATAAAAAAGCTGCTTAAACCAAAATAAGCAGCTCAATTATTGGGTGGGGTTACAAACCAACATTTAATTAATACTGCGCCGTAAGCGTACCCACCTGGGTGTTGGTGCGCCTAGCTATAAGCTGGCTTGTAGAGGTAGCATTATGGGTAAGCGCAAAAGTCAGCATATCTTGGCCATTGCACACTAGCCCTTTGTTTAGCTCTCGGTAGCTTAGCCGTGTTTTTTTCACGGCACGTATAAGTGCTAGACGGTTGTCACTTTTTATTGCCTTGCAAACAGCAATAAGCTGATCTTCAATAGCGACAGGGTAACCTTTGGCACTTGCAGTACCAGCTAACAAAGTAAGTGAAAGGCCCAATAAGGTAGATAAGGTAACGCGACGTGATATAGACATGATCAATTTCCTCTGATTTAAATTGTGTTTGCGGAAACCACTGCGTTTCGTTGCCGCCTTACAAACCTAGATAAATTTTGTAAAACTAGGCTGTCATAAACGTTAAAAGGTCGTATTTTGAGACGTTGCGATAATAGGGTGGAAAACACCGATAAATAGTCGTGGTAAGGCGCGCTTTATCGCGTTCTAGACACACTTTGATACATGCGCTAAAACATAGCTAAGCAGGAAAGCAACAATGCTAGAGCACCAACCTTATCATTTAGTACGCGAGCATATGCGCCCGGGCGATATTATTGCGTTTGGGGGAAATAGCTTATTTTCGCGGTGGACCAAATTTACCACCGGCTCAGTGGTAACCCATATAGCAGTAGTTTTACACACCAACATGCCCGACAAACTTAGCGGCAGCTATGTTAATAAGATAATGGAAGCCACTATTTATAATGGCAAACAAGGCGTAATGACCAATCGCCTAAGTGAGAGGATAAACAACTACAATGGCCACATGTGGTGGCTACCTTTAGGGCGCCAAGCGCGGGATCGGTTTAACCAAAATCACCATGCATTTTTCAACTTCATGCACGAGCAACACGGTAAGCCCTACGACATATTTCAGCTATTTGGGTCTGCGGTAGACACCTTTGATGGGCATCCATTGCTTAAAAGTATTAGTTACAACGAAGAAAACTTCAGCCGCTGGTTTTGCTCTGAATTGGTTGCAGAGGGACTAAAAACGGCCAGAGTGATAGAGGATGTGAACTCATCAGAAGTGACGCCCATAGATATCTGTCGATTTTCTATTTTTCAAGGCCGCTACGTGCAAGTAAAAGGCACAAGCCAACCCATTGAGGGGTTTAACTCGTTATCGGCTGAGCGTTGGGGGAAGCTAGACTTCGCCCCCAACAACCTAATGGGCAGTTAAAAAAAGCTATCCTGATGAATTTTAATAAACATGCTGGTGCCAATTTTACTGTAATCAATTTTATATTCTTTACCATTAAGGGTTTGAATAAACAGTAATATTTTTTCGTCGCCAAACACATCGCTAGCGGTTAAATCCACCAACTCCATATCCATCAACTTGGCATCGCGCTTGTTCTCTGGCACTTTTCCTTCATATTGTTTAATACCTTTATAGGTAACAATAATAGGTGGGTGGTCGTCACCATTAACGATCAGCAAGTCCAACTTTCTAATTTTGTGGATTATTGTATTTCGTCCACTTGTTATGAAGGGCTTTTCAGTCATTCTTCTCTCCGCGCCTGCATGCCTAGGTAAGCACTGTATAAAAATTATCTAATTATCGCCAAGTCTATCACGCAACGGGTTGCATACGCATTGGCTTATTATTGAAACTATTTTGCAAAGTATAAACACAAATAGGCGCTAGGTGTAAAAATATCTAGTGCCTTGTTAATACGCATAACATTTGCCCTGTTATCCCCTGCTTTGCGTTTACGCCGTTAATCCCATTTTAGCCAAGGGCGGTGCAGCAAATTATGAAGAAGCTTTTTGCACGGCTGCTGCTCAGGAGTTTGCGTGGTACACCCCTCGGTGTTCACTAAGTCTACCTGCGACACTATATTAGATACCGATAGTTCTAGCGCTAAGTCGGTATCTAGTTGGGTCATGGGCAATATAAATTCAACCCTATTGGTAAACGCGCACGCTTTAAACGGCGCAGAGGAAAGTGACGCCGATTCGCAGCCTATACTGCCAAGGTGGTATTTCCATTCCCGGTTTTTATCAGGTTGTGACAAATCAAGACGTAGAAATTTATGCCCACTTTGTTCATTGGTAAACATTTCGCTATTTGCAAGGGGCAACGATGCAGAGGTTAGGCTTTGATGATTTTCTTCAAAGGGCACGCCTAAGGTAAAACGAAGGTTAGTAGCCCGCTTCATAAATTTATCGGTAACATCAAGAACTATATTGTCATTCGAGGGAGCGGTATCATCACAAAGTTGGTGAAAACGAAGCAAGGCAATATTGTGTGACTGCCACTCATTTTGTTTAAACTTTACCGCCTGCCAGCGCCCATTAATGCGCACTTCCGGGTTACTTAAATAAAAGCCAAAATAATCAAGTTGCCACGCTTCACCCTGTACATTTACTTGCATAGGACAACGTGTAGACTTCATACCAGTAAGAAAAAACGGAATTTCGCCTGTTTGCGTTTTATCCTCACTGAATTCAGAACATCCAGCAAGCATTAACACCATCGATAGAAACACCGCTGTAAAAGTGTGAGATTTTATCGCCATGTTATCTTTCCTCAGTAAAACACAAAGCCTGTAGGATAAGGGGTAAACCACCTACCACTATAGCTGATTACCACCAACTACTATCAGTTAATGAGTATACAGCAATAGTGCGCCTGTCAGTCTAGGAGCGTCAAGAAATGCTTTTATGAATAGCGTAAAACGGGATGATTTGGGCCAGACTGCACAAAAATAAAGCAAACTGTTCAGTAACCCTTGTTATAGGCGTGACAAGGCAGTTAAAACTGCTTATACTTGCGCTCGCTTTTCGGCATTATGTATTATGCCAACACAGCAAATATCAAAAATGGCCCCATAGCTCAGTTGGTTAGAGCATCCGACTCATAATCGGCAGGTCCCCTGTTCAAGTCAGGGTGGGGCCACCATTCTTCCTACGCCTCAACGATAGTTATTACTAACCACATTTTCCTGTGCTACATATGTGGGCTCTACCCCATAAACGGGGATCAGCACTTATCTTACCCTATTGATAACACCATCCCATCTGGGAACCAGCATAGCAAAATGGGTCATAACTCTTGATACAGCGATGAACTACGATTCAGTATAGCGTAATTTACATTGTACTCTGCTGCACTAATGATTGCAGAAAAATTCGATTATATCTCTCATAAATTAGAGGACGTGAGCAGTATTATTTGCTATATGTTAATAAAATGTTCAAACCTGCTTGCTAGTTAATTATAGTAGAGCAAGTAAATGCAATAAGATAATGACTAGCAATATCTAAGCAAGGAAGAGTCATGGCTGAGTGTGAGTTTAAAACTGTTTGGATTTGCGCATCAGAGGCGGACCTGCCGATTTGGCATGACCTACAGCAAGAAATAAGGCGTCTGCGCTTGCCTGCTGCACTAAAATCATATGTACGAGTTAAAAACAACATTCCTTTTAAGCTTTTAAACTTCGATCAAAGCGTCTATAAATTTCATCATAATGACTTGATGATAGTGCTTTGCTCAAAAACGGCATCAGCTGACGCTGCTGTTAATCTCGCTGTGGGTGATTTTCGTAAATATAGCGATAACATCCTCGCCGTTTTGCTTAATGGCGAACCCAATGCTAGTCAAAAGAATGATACTGCAAATGAGTGTTTTCCTCCTGCCCTTTCCTCACCATCAAATGAAGAAACCTTAACTACTTTCGAGCCTATCGCTGCAGACATTCGTCAGGGTATGAATACACTAGCTTTGCAGAAACTCTGCGCAGGACTTCTCTCGGTACCACTTAGAGATATTACCCAGCGAGCGCACCTTCAAAAGCGTTCATTGCAAATTGCCATAGCGGTTCTCGCCAGTATCGCTTTAGTACGTTGCACCCATGATGGACTAAGCTCTATTAACCAAATTGAAGACCACTACCAGAACCTTTTTGATCAAGGAAATGAGTAGGCCAATGACTGATTCTTATTACGCATTTCTTAGCTATTCGCACTTCGACGAAGGAGCTGTAGCGACATTACATAAGCGTTTGGAGAACTTAAAATTACCTAACCAGAACGGCAAAAAAATTCGCTTGTTTCCTATATTCAGAGATACTGATGAGCTTCCCACATCCGCTAACCTTGGCGATAACCTTTACAAGGCATTAAGTAAGTCGCGCTATCTTGTCGTGGGGATCAGTAAGCAATCAATGGCGTCAAAATGGGTAAGTGAGGAAATTGCGTTCTACTCGCAGCATCATGCAAACTACAATATTATTTTACTTTTTTTGGAAGATATTGACATCAGCGCATATGACAGTCATGTCGTCAGTACGTTATCAGAAAGGGTACACAAGGTTTATCACTATCAACAGGATATTAAGTCAGTAGTGAGCCATCTTGCCGCATTGTTATCCGGAACCAGTGTACAGAAAATTCGTAAATATCAGCGCTGGCAAAAATATAAAATAACTATAGTAAGTGTTGCCGCCAGCCCCATTCTGCTATTCTTTGCCATCATAGTTAAGTCGCTGTTTGTGTCTTTCGGCCTGTTGAGTGGACAGAGCGATTTTACTGCGAATTTGTTTGCACAAACGCCCGAAAACCAAGCGCGTATTGCCAAAGCCATGATGGATAAGGCAAAAGAAAAAAGCGCTGGAAACAAACAACCAATGTCGATAGTATATTTCAATGATAGGCTTGCTGCCATCGAGAACCGAATCGAATCTTGTGAGCGAGCCCTAAAAATGTCAGATATGGATGTTAGGTTTTTAGAGTCAGATTTCCGCGGCGTCGAACTGCTGCTTAATTCTTTGCGAAACGTTGATTTGTCGCAAATTGAAGAGAGTAAATTGCTGCATTTAAGCAGTTTGGAGCTGCGCTTTACCCTCGCCAGCCAGCAAATGGAAGTCATGCGAAAGGAGCAGCGTCGACAATTTCAAAGTCCATTCCAGTAAACTCAGCTCAATCTATTATTATAGTACAAGCCAAAACTCTATAACCTAATAAAACTAAATTAGACAGGCACAACACGAAGCCACCAATAGGTAACCTTGTATTAAATATGCCTGTCTTATTTAGCACTCTTTATTCGTTCTCGCTTAAGTAGTTGGAAGAAGCTCTCAGCAACGGCATTATCGTGGCAGTTTCCTCGACAGTTCATGCTGGCTTTGAGGTTATGTTCTGTTAAGAAGTCACTCCATTCATAGCCTGTAAACTGACTACCTGTCTGAATGTATTAATACCTTCTTTTTTAGGCTTTCGTCGCCAGACTCCTGGTTTAACATTGCATCTCAACCACCGTTTTTCATAACCGGTGGTCATTGTGCCTCAGGTGGGTCAATTTTAAATTGTCGTTAGTGGGTCAGTTTTACATTGCCGATGACGCCATACAGCTTCTAGAAGCGGATAAGTAAGACAGAAGACAGGAATAAAACAGTACTAACAAAGCGAGTATTTCGATTTAAACATGTCTGTCTTGTTTAGGGGCCTGTTCGACCTTTCCGCGGTTGTTTGGGAGGATATATCGGCTAGTTGAATCTACAAGCTGAAGGTAACCTAGGAGGGTAAAAATAGTTCAACTAACCTCTACCTAGAAAACAAATTCAATGTAACAATAAGCTCAGATTGAGTGCTAACTCTCACTTTTGAGTAGATATTCTGTAAATGTGTGCGCACAGTATTCTCTTTAATAGTAAGTAATTGTGCAATATCCGAAACTCGCTTTTTAGAGTAAACCAACTGAGTTACTTGTAGTTCCTTTTCCGTTAGGCTAAATTCTGATTGAAAAGAATTCCAATCTAGGTTCATCTCAGCTGTAATCGCAACTAAACAACAATCGAGATTTTCACCTAAATCGGTATATTTTCTCATCAGCGGCGTTACTTCAATTAATAAGGTTTCATGCTGGATTACATTTAACAATAATACTTGTCTACACCTCACATTATCACCAGAAAAAATAGCATTATTGGCTATAATGTCGTTTAGCTTTCTATCGATATAATCTATGTTTAAATTTAGCGATTTTTTATTTGAAGAAAAATAGCCACTTTGAGTTAATAAGGTGGAAGCTCGACTATTCAATTGAAGAATATTGGCTGCCTTATCACACAATATGATAGCTTTACTAGAGTTACGGGAAATCCCTTCTGCAATTGTTGCAATATTTTTGTACGTTTGAAGTTCGAGGGAAATAGCTAAAGCTCTTGATAAATGAGGCATTATCAACTCTAGAAACTCAAAATCATCATCACTATATGGAGGGTCCTCTGCTCCCCGGTTAATAGCAAATGTTGCCTCGTAATTTTCATTCCTAAGTAATACCCCGCCAATACAGTGATGAGTGCGCATTGGTATAAAAACGTCTTTATAAATTTGGCTTGCCGAAAAAGAGGATACTGGCAATAGCTCAGAATATCTCAATAAATCTCCTTGAAGGCTAAGCTTAGCGATTTGATACCATGGGTCTTTTTCAATATTGTTGATATAAGATTCCAAAACATTTCGGTCATAATCAAACCCAGTAATAAATTCATAAATAATAGGCTTTAGGCAATTAGAAGCTCTTACAATGTAAAATATTTTATTGGATTTGGACAACAACATAATATCTTCCAACACATCCAACCAATCACCACGTATTCCCCTGTCATATATTTTACCTATGAGCAGGGAAAGTGACCTGTTTTCCATATGAAGCTCCTCTAAACTGTATCGGCGTGTGTCAGTAACTTTTACTATTTACAGGTATGCCTTATCGAAACAAAAAATGGCTAATGGAAATCATATTCATAACATTCAATAATTTAAGATTAGAAAACCTTTACCTCTAGTTCAAATTAACTAGTCAATTTATTTTTCACTTTCCTTACTACCTGTAATTTATGTCTTTGCAAAGACACAAATTACATTATGCGGAAAGAATTAAGCCTCTGATATCAATATGTTTTACAGATAATAGATTTTAACTTCAAATGATATCTGTAGTGGCATGAAATTTTCTTATGGATATTTAATCAATTAATCTGTCGTTATTTTCATGTGAGCAATGAATGTACAGGTACATGGAAATACGATTCGTTATAACCGATTCGGTCACAAAATGAGGCATTAGAAATGCGTGCTGCGAAATTTTTGATCATCTTTTCAGTGCTATTTGTATCAGCATGTGGAGGCGGGGGTGGCGAAAGCGATACCCCAACAGCGAACACCCCACCAAAGGTGAATGCAGGCGCTGATCAGACAGTTGATGAAGGTGCTACTGTCTCATTATCTGCGTCTGCTAGTGATTTAGACGGGACGATCGTAAGTTATTCGTGGGTACAAACAGAAGGTATTAACGTCCAACTTTCAAATACCCTTACGGCAACTCCTACTTTTGTCGCTCCAGCAATAGAGGATGAAATTAACATTTCTTTTCGGTTAACGGTTACTGACGATGATGGCGCCACAGCAACAGATGATATTACGATCACGGTTATCCCATTTAATTTAACGCCTAGTGTAGTCATAGTCGACGATAAGGAGGTGGATGAAAAATCGGTGGTCACTCTTGTAGCGCAGGCTTCAGATGAAGATGGAGAAATCGTTTCCTACAGTTGGAATCAACTAACAGGAGATGCCCTAGAGTTAACCGGTAAAGATAACGAACAAGTTACCTTTACGGCACCGGATGTAACCGAAAATATGGACTTCATATTGGAAGTCACTGTTGTTGATAACGATGGAGCGACTGCATCAGATACAGCGACAATAACGGTAATTGCAAATGATGCACCTATAGTCAATGCAGGTGAGCCGTTTGATACTGAAGAAGGTGAAACAGTATTTTTGGCTGCCGAGGCTTACGATTCTGACGGTTCATTAAATGGTATTTTATGGAGTCAGATTTCCGGGCCGAACATCCAAATCATCGACCCCGATAAATTATCCACGAGCTTTGTTGCCCCTTGGGTCAATAAAGACAGTGAAGTAGTGCTGTTATTACAGGTGAGTGATGATGATGGCGACGTTACGGAAGATACAATGAGTATCAATGTTATAGAGTTAACAGAACGAGTAGCTTTAAACGATACTGGCGCGACTAAATGTAGCGATTACGCATTCGAGAATAGCGGCATACACAACAATGATTTGGATTGTGCCCTATCGGTTGATGCGGACGGTGATCCTATACCAACAGGGCAAGATGCAACTACTGGGCGCGATGTGCTCTACCCTGATAATTCGGACGGTCTAACAGGCTTTACTTTCACCAAAGTAAACAGAGAAGGTCAAGAACTACCAGCGATGGCGTCAGAGTGGTCTTGTGTTCAAGATGATAATACAGGCTTAGTCTGGGAGGTGAAAACAAGTGATGGTGGAGTACAAGATCGCTATAACGAATATAGTTGGTTCGACCCCAATGAAAGTACTAATGGTGGAGACCCTGGTGTGGAGGATGGGGGAAGCTGCTCGGATACAGGACATTGCGATTCGTACAAATTTACTCAACGTATAAATGACAGTAACTTGTGTGGGTTTAACGATTGGCGCTTACCAACGACCACTGAGTTATTGAGTATAGCATCTGTTACAACTATGGAAAATTTTGAATATGACAATGCTGCTATTGATATTCGCTACTTCCCAAACACCATAGCCTTCATTTATGACCCTTATTGGACCTCTGATACCTATGCAGATCCTATTTACTTGCATGGCGCAATAACAATTAATTTTGGTGATACGATATTTATTTCACAAAATCAAAAAGATAATACTGGGAAAATTAGGCTTGTAAGGGGAGCAAAACAATGAAAAACCACACGATGATTAGTTTTGTCTTTATCGGTGTTTTTTTTCCTCAACATCTTCTTGCTGACTGCGTTACAGAACTCACTGAGAGTAATCCACGAAGTCGTTATACTGACAATTTAGATGGGACGGTTACGGATGACAAAACAGGATTAGTATGGATGCGATGCTCGACAGGACAAACTTGGAATGAAGCCGAACAAGTATGTCAAGGAGAAGCAGCGGCAGCCACTTGGCTAGAGGCTCATAAACACGCCGACGGGCACATATTTGCAGGCAATGACGATTGGCACTTACCTAATTTTAAAGAGCTTATCAGCATAATGGAAATAGCGTGTTTTCGGCCAGCAATAAATTTAGAGATATTTCCCAACACTCCTGAACAAGAGTTTTCTGCATATTGGACATCTACGCCAGGTGATATAGATAGCGTGTACGCCGTTACGTTTGATAGTGTCGGTCCCCAATACCATCGGAGTAAAAATTCAAAATTATTCTCTAGGTTAGTGCGCAAACAATAGATTGTCTTTCAGTTTAGCCGAACCGCATTCTAAAGAGTTTGAGTTTAAGAGCCACTTTCGTAAATAAGCAGGACAGTCACAAAACGAGTACCTTAGTTTAGATATGCCTGTCTTGTTTAGCGCGCCCAAACGAGCTAATTTTACTTATAAAGGATGTTCGGGCGAGTCAGCTGTTCCTAGTCCAGTCTATCCACTTTTCTTCCATCTTTTTCATTTCTACTTTTAACCATCTAAGCACCAGATGTTTATCGTTGACGAAATTTCGATTTTTTGGATATAACAAAAAATAGCCTTGCTCCTTTGAATAAACCTAACAAGACAGGCATAAAACGATACTAACTAACAAAGCGAGTATTTCGATTTAAATATGCCTGTCTTGTTTAAAGGGCTTTTGAAATCTCCCAGAATGATGTTAAGTGTAATGCGTGGCACGAACTGAAAAAGAAGTATTGTGAGTAGGATTTTATAATGAAAAAGCTTCTATTGGCTTTGATGATGATAGTTTTAATCATAGTAATATACTATTCATTTACCTTAAAAGAAGGCGAGCCTAATGCTGTTATTTTGGAGACTAAACAAATACCAGAAACGGTAGATACAAATATTTTGAAACCTAAGGAAAACCTTTTACACGAATCCATGACGTATTCCCCTTTTTGGCTGGTTTTTAACAGGTTTTCATTTACACAAAAAAAGAAAAAGGTAATGAGCGAAGAGGAACAGGACGCGCTCATTAATGCCGCCGAACAGTTGAAGCGTGAAATCTACTTGCAGGAAGGTTATATCGATGTTTTAGAAAAATCACAAACGCAAGGGCAGTGGGAAGAGCTGTATCGTTTCATTTCAGAACATCAGTCTGCCACAACTTATAAGAACGAGGACAACTACTCAGTATCCGACATCCTAATCGCCGCGAGAGCGCCTGACACCGTCATTCAAAAATATATTGATGGTCATCCTCCAACAACTTTAACTGTTTTCGAATTAGTCTATACCCGATATCTTGAGGATTCACCTCAACTCGTTAACCGGATTTTAAGCTACTTTTCCGCAGATTCCCTTCTTAAGGTGAATTTAGCCGGAATGAGTAACGTTAACTTGCTAAAATTAGCAAAACAGAATGATCGAAATGATATTCTTCGCTTTTATGACATGGTAGATTATCCATTTTTGCTCACCGGCGATCAGCTTCAGAAAAGCGTAGCGAAGAATTATGACCAAAGTGTAGAGATAAAAGAAGCAGTTGCGCATGATCCTTACTATGCTAAGAAAATTGTAGCCAATAACAGTGAGCAGTGTAGGGAACTTGCACGACAAAGCTTTTTAGGTGTTTATGGTGATACATTCGCCGGGATGAGCTACTCAATCGATATTAACAGGTCTATTAAAGCTCATTCGTACCACCTGCAAGAATATAATCAGAGAAAAAAGGAAGTTTTCAGTTCGGTTGAACTGCCGGAAGATTTTTTTTCAAATCCTCAGCGCTATTTCTATTCCACGGCGATTTACAAAGTGCTGAAGGACAATGGTGACGATATTAAAGATTCTGAATATATTCCGGACTTGTATGGCATGCAAATAGCTACGTCACCTCATTTTCCGAATCGCCGTTTCACCCTCCTTGAAAATTTAGTGCGAAAAACGGAAAGTAAACTGGATCGTCTTAGCCTCCTTTCGTATATGTCAGGCGGTGCGGACGGCTTGGCCGAGGCGTTACGCTATGGTGTTATGCTTCAACCTGACAGTGGCGAGGATGTTCTACACTGGTCTTACCGAAACGAAACACCGAAAGAGACTGAAGAACTATTAACGTTCTTGAGTAATTATAATTTTGTGATGGATGATGTACACAAAGCTATGCGCAAGTTTAAAGCTTTATGCATTAAGGAGTGAAGGAAATAATTTTATGAACCTTAGAGAAATTTTCAAACGTTTTGGTGATATTTTTATATTCGTTATATTAACACTGCTCATATCGGTTTATATTGGGAATTTGACAAATTTAGGTAGAGAAGAACTTAGAGGCGTCCCTCTAGGACCTCCCATGTTATCCGTTACCTACTCAACAGTATGGTCTGTCATTTCTGCCTATATGATTATTTACTATAGTTTAAAAGCAGGCATCTATTGTAGAGGTATTAAAGTGGGGATTACAGGCCTTTGCCTTATAATCCCTTGGCTATTACCTCGGGTGTTGACTACTATGGGAATATAGAAAGAAAAAGTACGAAAATTGTTGTCATAATTGTTCGTGAGGCAATATCTACTCAGGATAAATAATCTACCCTGGTAGCAGTTGTTCGACGTTTTCAAAAATTGCTCAGTTTATCGTGAGCTTAATGCCTCATAAGCCTGTTAAATATTGTTGATATCATTATTTTCGTAAATGTATGAATAGGCTAAACCGTAGTGTTCATACGCTTCTTCTATGTCGCCGTATTCACCGTAGTAATTTACAAAACTAAATATGCCTGTGTTATTTAGCACATCCCCATTATTTGCTCAGGCTGGTTTACCCAACAAGCACCAACCTTTGCGGCTGAAAAGCCTATCACTTTGAGAGCTACAAGCGAGCTAATTTTACTTATAAAGGGTGTTCGGGCGAGTCAGCTGTTCCTAGTCCAGTCTATCCACTTTTCTTCCATCTTTTTCATTTCTACTTTTAGCCATCTAAGCACCAGATGTTTATCGTTGACGAAATTTCGATTTTTTGGATATAACAAAAAATAGCCTTGCTCCTTTGAAAGCTCAATTCTTCGTAACAACACCAATTCGCCATTGGTTAGATGTTGTTCAACAAGCATATGAGGGGAAATGCAAATTCCTTGTCCCGCTAGAGCAGCATCAATCGCTAAACTGGTTTGTTCAAACCTAAGAACTTTACTGGCATTCGGCAAAGCAATGTGTTTTGAGAGTTTGCCCCAGTTTTCATGTGCATCTTCAATTAAACGGTGCTCCGCAAAGTCAGCAAGGCGTTCAATTTTTTTGTTTTTGTTTATATAAGTGGGGCTAGCCAAAGCACAAAGATTAATTTTTGATAGGCATTCTGAATGTAAAGTACTATCAAAGGGAGGTTGAGAGAACCTAATTACAAAATCGGCTCCGTCAGTTCCAAAGTGTGTTTTTTTCTCGCTTGCTATAATTCTTAGCTCGATATGTGGAAAGGTATCGTTTATCTCATTCATTCGTGGAAGCAACCACTTCGCTCCGAGCGAGGGAGGTACGCTTACCACCAGATGCTGCGGGGTTTGCGTGATAGCCCGGGTTGCCTCGTTTATAATGGTTAACGCCGTTTTTATCGAGTGCTGATATTTCAGTCCCGCCTCGGTGAGTTCAAGGCCTCTGGCCTGACGAATAAAAAGGACTATATCAAGATCGGACTCAAGTTGCCTGATGCGTTGAGCCACAGCACTTTGCGTAAGATGCAGTTCCTCTGCGGCAAGCCTGAAGTTCTGATATCTAGCAACTGACTCAAAAACTCTTAACGTGTTCAGGTTAGGTAACATACCCCTCCATTTATCCTGTAGATTTTCTACAAGCTCGTACAAGATTATATCACTTGTGAACGGCTTAACTAGGGTGCAGTCTATTGCTCAATATGGACTAGAGTGAGCTTACCCTTATGCAAAAATACATTACCTTAGCAGCCTTTATTTCTCTAGGGGTTATCTGGGGCAGCAATTTTATTTTTATGAAATGGGCAGCAGAGTGGATAAATGCTACCCAAATCACGCTTTTGCGAGTCGCTTTCGGTTTTATTCCCTTACTGTTAGTTGCACTGTTTACTCGCTCTTTGCGTAAATCGCATTTCGCATACTGGTACCATTTTGTGGCGATGTCCGTACTGGCCACTACCCTTTACTACTTTGCTTTTGCCAAGGGAACAGCCCTGCTTCCCTCGAGCGTGGCCGGTATGCTAAGCGGATCAATACCATTGTTTACCTTTTTGGCTGCTTTGATTTTCCTTACCGGCGAACCCGTTAATAAAAATTCTGTTTGTGGGATTCTGTTAGGCTTCTCAGGGGTGGTATTAATTGCTGAACCCTGGAATACAGGTGCCGAGCAGGTCAACCTTACAGGAGTACTCTATATGACAGCAGGAGCGCTAAGCGTTGGCATTTCGTTTGTCTATGCGCGTAAATACGTTAAACCGTTAAACCTAAATCCGATAGCCCTTGCAACTTATCAAACCGGGCTTTCATTGCTCATGCTGCCACTTGGAACCGACCTTTATGACATAGGCGCAGTATTTCAAGATACAAAAGCATTTATAGGATTGGCTGTGGGCTTAGGTGTATTTGGTACCGGCATTGCCTACATTATTTATTATTTCCTAGTAAACCGAATGGGCGCTATTGCTGCTTCTGGAGTGACTTATATTCCTCCTGTAGTAGCATTACTGATTGGTGCCTTATTTGTCGGAGAGTCTGTTTCAGTAATTGATATACTGGCAATGAGCCTGATATTGATAGGTGTTTGGCGGGTACAGATAGCCCGAAAGAATGCCTTTTCAAAAGCTTCGAGTCCAGATAGCTAAATCTATGCTTAGTGCAATACCAAACCAAGAGTGATGGAACTTAACAAGACAGACACAAAACGAGTACCTTAGTTTAGATATGCCTGTCTTGTTTAGCGCGCCATTTTTATTTTAGCTAATTGCTGATTACTTTAGATAAGTTTTCACCGCAATAACTGCCTCGTAAATACCAACGCCCAATAACATAAGATGAGTCCAGCCTTTTACCATCGCTATTAATAAGGTCTGACTTAGGAAGTGTAATTGACGAACTTTCGTTTAGGGTTCCAATGTCTTTTTCAAACGAGACAGCGACAATTGAATTCAAGAGTCGTTTAAACCCTGAGTCGGCTGGTGGGGCAGTATAAACCCGCAATTTATAGATAGGGCAATCGCCCATATTAGTTATCTGAATACGGGTGTTGTCGCGAGCAAGTGTAACCGGTAAGTCTGATGTGTCAGCTTTAACCTGAAACGGCATACAAACAAAGATCAAAAAAATAAGTTTTAAATTCATCGTGATGAACCTTAACTAGGGGGTTAATAGAACTGTAAATTGTGTATTTTTTCAAATCGACAGGAACTACCACCCATAGCTATTGATCAATGCTACAGGCCAAACCTTGTAAAAAGAATACCATATTAAGAATGCACTACAATGCACAGGTATACAATAACGTTAGCGGCTTCAAAACAATATAGAGGGGGGCGAGCTTCAAGCCGTGCGTTTTAAATTCAGGCCGCAGCGATACGAACGCCTAGAAAGGGCCGCCTAGGTACCATTTACTTTTAATAGAGCGCTAATTAACCTAGGGGTCTTTTTTATTATATTTGGGGTTTGAATACTTTTTATATATACAGATACACTGTGTCAACAAGTAGTAAACCACGCCAAACGACACGAAATCTCCCAAAATATAAACGAGGTTGAACTGGGTTTCCCTATCTCCAAACAGGGGATTAATGAAAAATGGCAGGCTCAAATAACTAAGAATATAAAACTGTAGTACTTTACTTGCTATGAAAGTGCCTAGCAGGAGAAGTCCTCCTGTTAAGAGCTTATCCAACAAAGACACTTGTTTCATGGTAGTAGCCTCAAAAAGAATAGTTACAGAAGGGGATCATCATAGCCAATACCGTTATAATCTTCCTTCCATCCTCCAGCGCCGCCTTGTACCCAATCAATATAACCATCCATTCCTTTTGATATAAGATAACCAAGAAAAAAGCTTCTAATGCCACCTGAAACTTCATTCATTTCTTCATGCGATAGTTCTTGTAAATGTACCATTTGAATTGCCTCTTTAGATGCTCCCTTAATTGTGAGTAACGTCATTATGATGCATGGTAATTGTTATACTACTGACCGAAATAACTGTTCTGGCAATATAACTTAGTAAATGTTGTCGTGATACTAGTGTACATCTTGCGTTGTATCACTAGTTAGAATACCGGTGAAAGACTCTGCCAAACTTAATAAGACAGTCATAAAGCGAAACCGTAAAAACTCGTATCTTAGTTTAAATATGCCTGTCTTGTTTAGGGCTCTGTTTAGGGCTCTATTTAAATATGCCTGTCTTGTTTAGGGCTTCCAAAATATTCATACCTGCTAACCGCCCACAATGCGTCTAGATAAGAGCCGCCGTTAAAAAGCCCTCATTTGCAAAAGTAGTAGATAGCGGTATTCCAACCTATACTCAATGTTTAACCATGAGTTTCATCGCCTGATGATGCTTACCTATAAAATTGCAGGGAAGCCCTATGTTACGTAAATTATTTATTACCTTTAGCCTAGTAATGCTTATTACCGGCTGCCAACCCTCTGTGCAGGAACAGTTACTCGGAGAGTGGGAAAGCAGTATGTTTGTTAACGCACAAAAGTTCGCCGAATTAAGTGATGACCCCATTCCGCCAGGTATGCAATTAGAGCTTACGTATAGCGGTAACTTTGTGTTTCATCATGGCTACAAATACACGGAGGCTGGTGAGCTAGTAATGCGCATTTATAATAACGGCGAGGAAGTTGCGTTACGATTTGCAGTACGGGATGCAGGCACGTGGGAAGTTCACGATGCTGTATTGGTGCAAACCACCACGGATTCTAAAATTACCGCATTGGATGATATCAGTCGGAACATGCTGGCTCAGTCGCCTGAACTCGCAGATGCGTTTACCCCGGTGAAAGGCGAGTCTTATTCCTCTGATATTCAGCGTATTGACGATGACTTCGTCGATTTAAAAATGAAGGAAGCCCCCTATTTAGAAGTGACATTAAGGCGCAAAAAATAACGTACGATTAACGCATCTGTATTTATTGGAACAGGTGAGCGCTAACAAACAAGGGGCTTTCGCCCCTTATGCAGGGTTTTAAAACGTTTATAGGCTATGACGCGCATAAATCAACCATACTAACTAAACGCCTAAGAACTCCCCTTCTTTGTCCCTTTATTCATTTATCGTTCTAAATACTTTTTGTGCTGAGCAGCTGATAAGTAAAAAGCCAGTGGCTGATTCAATGCCTGCCAACATGCGTAAGTCACCGGTAGGCTCAACGCTCCCAAGCCCAAGGGTAGTAATTGTGGTTAATGAAAAATAGAAGATGTCGACGGCGGTACTAGGTTGAGCAAAATTGCCCACTCCTAGCTTCATTGCGAATACATAAGACAGAGTAAAAATTCCTGCTATCAAAATTTGACTCACTATAGCGATAGTCACTACAGCGGGGGTTTTTATATACAGGTTTTCGCTTTGCGATTTAATTTTATCTGCAATCCAAGTGATATTTAAAAGATGAAAAAACACCCCTATCAATAGCGTAGAAATTGAAATTATAAGCGCGAGTATCACTATTATCTCCCTAACGGTATAGAATTTGTAGTTACCTTACTACTCGTTAATTTTCGTAGTTCAATCAGAAAATTTTTCAAAGTCCCTTTGGGTTTTAACGTAAGGATTACAGATGAAATACGCAAAATTCTTCGCGATGATAGCTACATCTACCCTCGCCATGTTTGTCATGATGTACTTAAATACCTACGCGGTTTCGCATATATGGTTTAGTGAAACTCGCACATTTATGGCCCTATACATGGGCGCGGGAATGGCTATTATTATGCTGGCTTTCATGTTGGGTATGTATACCAACAAAAAGTTGAACGCCGTGATTTTTCTTTCCGCAATAGCGCTATTCTCGCTTAGCCTTTACCTTCTACGTTCGCAAACAACAGTGTCAGATTCTGCCTATATGAAAGCCATGATACCGCACCACTCCATCGCCATTCTTACCAGTGAGCGTGCCAATATTGAAGATGTTCGGGTGCGCGAGCTCGCTAACGGGATCATTAAAGCCCAACGTAAAGAAATAAAACAAATGGAGTGGCTTATTCAAGATATTGAAGAAAATGGTAAGGCGCTCAGTGCCTCGCAGGCAGAAAACCGTGCTGTGCCCAATTTTGAAGGGCGGCTAACAAAAGGTAAAGATGGCAATAGTGAGTAACAAGATGATTTATCACTTCACTTGCCTTGGCGCTGGTAAATAGTATTAACGCGACATAACTTTTACCAGAGTGACTATACTAAAAGTTCTCACGCGGGAAGCGGTAATTACGGCGAATGAACTGCTTGCTCAGTAGCCGTTAGCATACCGCGTAAAAGCACGTTAATCTCGGGGTAGCCTTGCCCCTTCCTGCTCAGTGTTGACGGCGGTAATAGGGAATGGGATAACAATACCTTCTTCATCAAAGCGTTTTTTAAGGCTTTTAATAAAGGCGCTCTTGATAAAGAAACGGTTAAAATATTCTTTGGTTCTAAGCATAATAGTTAAGTTAATGCTTGAGTTATCAAAGGTATGAAACAGTACGAATGGCTGATAGGTGTCTACACCATATTCGTGTTCTTTTAATGTTTTTTCGGCAACTTCGATGCACACTTTTTCCACTAACTCTAAATCAGAACTGTAGTGAACGCCTACTTCAACAGGCACTGAAAGCTCTCGTTCTGGATAATAGTAATTTATCAATTTAGAGTTAGACAGTTTACTGTTGGGCATAATCACAATATTGTTTGGCAACATTCTTATCCATGTCGAGCGCCAGCCTATTTTCTCTACAAAGCCTTGCTCCCCTGAATCTAGCTCGATGAAATCGCCAATGCGAATGGGTTTATCCATAACCAGTTGAATGCCGGAAAAGAAATTTTCTAGAGTGGGTTGTAGCGCTAATGCCACTGCCAAAGACGTGATACCTAAAGAGGCGATGACAGGCGTGATAGACACTCCCATATTGCTTAAAATAATCAATATGGTAAGGGTGGCCAGCACTGCTCTTAATGCGCCCCCTGCTATAGCACTGGTATTTTTTACTAGTGTTGATTGTTCTCGATAGCGTTTTAGTGAGTAAGTAAAAAAGCGTTCGGCGAATAAAAAAAGCGCAATGATGACGCCTGCCTCTACTACCCCATCTAGAAATACAGGCACGTGTTGCTCGTGCAGGCCAGTCCAAGTGAAAACGTTGCGTGCGAGCAGTAAAACGATCACTAATATAACCACCGTAAGGGGCGCGTTTAGCGATAATACCAATACGCGGTAGATACTCGACATAGAGCTGGTTTCAGACCGAGCTTTCTCTTTTAAACGCACTAAGATGATGCGTTTAACCCCAAACATCATAAGTACAGCGGCGATTAATGCGCAAAACGTATAAAATTCTTGTTGCTCAAACCAAGCTGGAAGTTCCATGTAACCTGCGTTCCTTAGGCAAATTCATCAATGAAAACGCCATTTAACCGTGCATTCTCTTCACTTATACCTGCAAAACCCAAACCAAACTCAAAACCCGGGTTTTTATCTAAAGGATGTGAAAGGTTTCCCTTTCAGGTTACAAATAAATGCACTGCTATAGCGTATCTCTTATGCTTAGGCTATAACGTAATGCATGATGGCTTTAGCAAGTTCTTTTTGTACGCTTGCTGTTACTCTACACGCTGTTTTAGAGCTAATAAGTCAGCATCGTTGGGAAAAGTGTTTAGTGCATGGTTTAGCACAACCCTCGCCCTCTGCTGCTGTCCGGTTTTAATTAGCGCCAATGTATAGTTGTGCAAATAGGGTTTTTGATCCTTCCCGTACTCATAGCCTTTTTCAAACCACACCCCCGCAGCATCAGGCTGGGCGTCTAAATAAAAATTTCCCAGTAAGAAATAAGCTAGCCACTCGCTAGGCCATTGGTTTGTCGCGCTTTGCAAAAACTGTAGCGCCTGCTCTTGCTGCTCAGAGTTATTTTTTGCCACTTTAAGCATATCGTAGGCGGCACTCACATAGGTGAAGGGCACCATGTGTTCGCTGGTAACCTGTGGTGGAACAGGCGCCAATAACCAATAATTTCCCCGCCCCCAGGTTTTTTCAAAAAGGGAAAATGACATTTCATGGTCTTTCGTTACGCCCGTATGCAGCGTTAGGGTTTGGTTAGGCAAATCAAAACCCGTTACTATGGCATAGTGCCATTGAGGTAACCATGAAATGGATAAATTTTGAAAAACGATGACGGGAATATCGTCGCTGACTAACTGCATTAACAACGTTAGCGAACCTTGGGTTTGGTAAGGTAAATACTGGTACTGGCGGGTGGCCGTCACCATCTCTAACTGTAAGCTCCCCTCTTTTTCAGGAATAAATATTTTAGGTGCAATCTCATCGGCACTTACTGGCGTACCATAAAAGCCAAATACCTCAGCAAGCGTGGTGGGGCCGCAATAATACTGTTGTTGGGCGATAAAAGGCACATTTTCAATGCGATGTTCACGGGCTAGCCCTGTTGGCGTAACGTTAGCCAGCTGATCGGTTTGCGGTGTACCCTGGCACCCTGCAAGCAGTAAAAAGCCTGCAATTAAGCAGGCTTTTGTAAAGTATCTCATCTGTGTCTAGCTATTGATTGGGCGAATAAACGGGTAAACATCTGTTACGCCTACCAAGTCCAAAATTGCGATAATGGCCAATACGGTAAGTACTGCGCCTACTACGCCACCGGCGGGAGCCTGGTTAATTTCGTCATTTAGCTGCGCTATCTCACTATTGGTCATCGCATTAATACGTTTAACGGCATGGTTATGGTCTACACCTAAGCTTACTAGCTTATTTTGTACATCTTCCCTACTCACCATCTCGATAAGTTGCTGCTTGTTATACATGGCCGATTGGGTTTGCATCACACTATCAGAACTGATGGCTTCTGCTTGCACATTACCTACCACCAATAAAAGTGCACTTACAAATCCTGCTGCAAACTTAGATACTAATTTCATATGCTTTCCCTTTTAGCTAAGCTATTAACTTTGTTTAATGTTTTTACTTGATAAGCGCAGACACAGTTCACTCTTATCATCACTTTATCGGCCAAACGCTCAAAATTTCCTCGACACGGAGGGCGCAATTCCTTATAGTGCGCGCCCAAAGCTTACATGGCTATTGTGTTACATCGTTTCCATCTTAAGCGTTAAATTCTTCATTTTTACCCCCTGGATACCTGTTTTGATTACCACCGCCAATATCACCATGCAGTTTGGTTCTGCACCCTTATTTGAAAATATTTCTGCCAAATTCGGCAATGGCAATCGTTATGGCCTTATTGGCGCAAACGGTTGCGGCAAATCTACGTTTATGAAGATCCTAAGCGGCAAGCTCACGCCCACGTCTGGCAATGTCTCTATGGCTCCAGGCACTAAGCTGGGCATCTTAAGTCAGGATCAATTCGCGTTTGAAGAATTCAGCGTGGTGGATGCTGTGATCATGGGCGATCGTGAATTGTGGGAAGTTAAACAAGAGCGCGACGCAATTTATAGTAACCCTGAAATGTCAGAAGAAGATGGCATGCGGGTAGCCGATTTAGAAACCCAATTCGCAGAAATGGATGGGTATACTGCCGAAGCGCGTGCGGGCGATATTCTAAACTCAGCTGGTATTGACGAAAGCTATCATTTTGGTTTGATGAAAGAAGTGGCACCGGGTAAAAAAGTGCGTGTATTACTGGCGCAAGCATTATTCGCCGAGCCAGACATTTTGTTACTCGACGAGCCAACGAACAACTTGGATATTTATACCATAAGTTGGTTAGCAGAAGAGCTAAACAAGCGTAAGTCGACCATGCTAATTATTTCCCATGACAGACACTTTCTAAACTCTGTTTGCACCCATATGGCCGACATCGACTACGGTGAGCTTCGTGTTTACCCTGGTAATTATGACGATTATGTTCAAGCAGCTATGCTGGTGCAAGAACAGCTTCATAATGAAAATGCGAAAAAATCTGCCGAAATTGAAGAATTACAAGGCTTCGTTGCCCGCTTCTCTGCAAACGCATCAAAAGCAAAACAGGCAACGTCTCGTGCTAAACGTCTTGAGAAAATAGAGTTAGCCGAAATTAAGGCGTCAAGCCGCCGTAAACCTTACGTAGTGTTCAAGCAGCATAAAAAATTGCATCGTCTTGCTATTACATTAGAAGATTTAGGTCACAGTTACCCCGACCTCCCCTTGTTCGATAACGCAAACTTATTGCTAGAAGCAGGCCAGCGCCTCGCTATTATTGGCGAGAACGGTGCCGGAAAAACAACCCTTTTAAAGTGCTTAGTAGACGACTTAGCCCCTACTGCGGGTAATATTAAGTGGGCCGAAAATGCTGCCATTGGGTATATTCCGCAGGATAACGCCAGTCACTTTAAAAACGACCTCACCTTGTTTGATTGGATGAGTCAATGGCGCAGCCCTAAACACGACGACTTGCACATTAAAGGCATGTTGGGCCGTTTGCTGTTTGGTTCTGACGACTTTAATAAGAAAGTGAGTGTATGCTCTGGTGGTGAGAAAAACCGCTTATTGTTTGGCAAACTCATGCTTCAAGATATTAACGTATTGGTGATGGATGAGCCTACCAACCATTTGGATATGGAATCGATAGAAGCCTTGAACAATGCGTTGTACAAGTTCGATGGTACGGTTATTTTTGTAAGTCACGATCGCGAGTTTGTGTCTTCATTGGCTACGCAAATTATCGAGATAAAAGATAAAAAGCTTAATCACTTTGAAGGCAATTACGAAGAGTTTTTAGCCCACAGCGCAGGCGCGTAAAAAAATAACCAGCGCGTTGTTATTGTTTACTTAAATTAAGTAATACTAACCGCGCGCTATTAATTCCCCATTCACCCATACGTTACATAAATTAAGCGTTTCATCTAGCGCCACAAAATTAGCCCGATAGCCGCTGGCAATTACGCCAATCTCATCATCTAGCCCAACAAAGCGAGCCGGCGTTAAACTTGCCATTTCGCTGGCTTTGGCAAGGGTTATGTTTAAGTCGCGACACGTATTTACCAGTGCACTATGCATATCTAAGCACGACCCCGCTAACGTCCCCTCAGGGGTAGTCAGCTTATCACCTTGGCGAATTATTTCGGTATCAAAAAAAGGCAGCCTTGTAATATCACAGCCCACATGCGCCATTGCATCTGTAACTAGCATAATGCGATGAGCACCTTTTGTATTAATGGCAAATAACGCACTTTGAGGATGCACATGGTGATGATCTACAATTAACCCACTATAGGCCGCATTATTCATAAGTGCTGCCCCCACGGCCCCTGGCTCTCGGGAGGTGAACGCCGACATGGCGTTATATAAATGGGTAAACCCTGTAGCCCCCGCTTGTAATGCTTTATTTACTTGTTCAAAGCTGGCATTGGTGTGGCCAATTGCTACTATTACCCCCTCCTGACTTATCTCTTTGATAAAGTCGAGGCTTACGGTTTCAGGTGCTACCGTTAATAACACTTTTCCAATATCATGCCGGCAAAGGGTCGCTATCTCTTTATCTGATGGTGTTCGAATGAAGCTGGCATCATGAACGCCTTTTTTTGCTGTACTTAAAAAAGGCCCCTCAAAATGAATACCTTTAATTGTGCTGTGCTGCTGCGCTATCACGTTTGCCACGGCCTGAGCCGCTTGCGCCATAGTAGCGGCATTATCGGTAATAATAGTGGGCAGCATAGACGTACTTCCATACCGAAGATGCGCTTCCGCCATGGTATTAAGCGCGTCTTCACAGGGCGCTTGATTAAACAGCACCCCGCCGCCGCCATTCACTTGGGTATCAACATAGCCAGGTAGTAAGGTATGCACCTGAAAGTGCGTTTCATTTTCCGCAGCGGGGCCTATTTTGCTGATATACCCATTTTCAATATCAATGCGTTGGTGCTTTTGCATACCCTGTGGTGTTAACACCTGTTCAACCGTAATACTTGGCATAAGTTACGCTACCCTATTTTTAAATATACTGAATGACCCCCGCCATCTATACCAATAAAATACTCGGGTTGGCTCATTTTTAATTTAACATTCATGTTGTAATGTATGGCTAACTTTTTTATTCCCGTAAGAAGCAAAACAGCATACATAGTATCCCGCTAAAAAGCGCTTGAGGTTTTGATCGAAAGCGCGCTGTTACCTGTATGTTTTTAACCACTTAAGGAAACTATACATGAAGAAGATACTATCATTAATCGGGCTCTCATCCATCTTGTTACCCGCAGTATTTATAACCTCTGCCATGGCACAAGCGCCACGGGGACAGTCAACAGGCTGGACGTGGGGTTTGGGTGTCGCAGCGTCGCAAGACGTTTACACCGACTTCGATAGCCGGGTGATCCCCATCCCAATTGTTGGCTACATAGGTGAGCGCCTGCGGGTGTCTGGGCCTTTTATTGGCTATCAAGTTTATCAGCAAGGGGCCGTTACCATTGATGCCCAATTAGTCCCGATTTTTGCAGGCTATGACGAAGACGACAGTAGTGTGTTTGAGGGAATGGACGACCGCGACTTTAGCTACGGAGCCGGAGCCAGTATTCGTTATTCTCATAGCGGCGTTAATTATGCGCTGTCGGCAAACGCCGATATCCTCGACAGATTCAATGGCTACCAAGCGTCATTTAGCATAGGTAGACCGGTTCGCATGGGAGCGTTTACTTTAGAGCCCTCTGTGGCGCTAAACTTTCAAGACAGCAATTATGTTGATTATTATTATGGCGTGTTACCCGAAGAAGCCCGCGCTTTTCGCCCCGCTTACAGCGCCGATGAAGCCTTAAATACCGAGGTTAAGCTTGGGGTTTCTACACCTATCTTCTTTGGTGGGATGACACGCTTTCAAGTAGGCGCTACTTTTTACGATGACAGTATAAGTGATAGCCCGTTGACCGATAGTGACAGTGCCTTTAGTGCGCTGCTCACTTACTCACGATTTTTCTAACATTAAGAAATGCGTTCGCACCTAAACTTAAAGGGCGAACGCTTCTCCCTCAGTCACTAGCGGGTTGCGCTGAATACGCTTGCGTCCCCCACAGCGGAACGGTAGATAAGCTGTGCTTATAACTTCCTGAGGTTTCTTTCGTGCTATAGGTTAGATATATCAAGGTTTGCGATTTCGCATCGAATATCCGTCTTACCTTCATGTTCTTAAAAAATATGCTCTTCGACTTTTTAAAAATAACATCATCTGAGTCGGAGGTATCAATGTTCGATAACATGGCGGCGGTTATTGGCCCAGTTTGACGACAGGCAATGGCACTATCTGAAGGGTCCGATAAGTCCAGGTTAGCTTCTATGCTAGAAATATGACACGTAACGCCCGGAATATCAGGGTCTTGAAGCGCATCAATTTTAATATCTTTGGTGGTAAATAAACCTAAAGATACGTCTCCTACTTCCTTATCACTGCATGCACTTAGTCCCACTACGGCTGCTAACGCACATAAATTAATACACCATTTTTTTTGCATGTGCTCTCCTTACTCTAAAAGCGTTACGGCGCGATTTATTTTTTCAGTTCGTCATTTTCTATATTCGCGCTGTTAACATCGTCATAAAATTGAACCTGAGGTTACCCACAGTGTAGTACGGGCCATGGATATACAAAACCATCGAGTACTTTTCCCTTATGGGTAATCTGATGGCATTACTCGCCAGTCTTTTACTTACGTGTCTTCAAAGCGGATGTATCACATCACTTGCGCCTCACCGCGCGTTGTTACGTGGATTACCAAGCAAGACGTCAATATTGATGTACAAACATTAACCGCCCCATCATGTGCCAACCATTTTCAGAAGTCACGATATTTAGCCTGCGCCCGATAACTTGTGTATTAGGCTTCACCCATTATTCAATTGCAAATTGCTTGTCTAATACACTCACCCCAACCCCGTTTTGCTTTTTAACTTTAAGCTGGGTAGGTATACGCTCTTTCATCGCATCAATATGGCTTATTACGCCTATCATCTTGCCACTGGCATTTAGGTTGTCTAATGCATCTAGCGCCACATCAAGGGTTTCGGCATCTAAGGTTCCAAACCCTTCATCCAGAAAGAGGGAGTCGATGCTGGTTTTAAAGCTAACCAGGTCTGACAGCGCCAAAGCTAACGCTAGACTAACTAAAAAACTTTCGCCGCCGGATAAGGTTTTGGTGTCGCGTATTACATCTCCTTGCCATGTATCTACAACACTTAGCCCCAACCCTTCTTGTTGTTTACGAATAAGTTGATAGCGCCCGTGTAACCTATCTAGTTGCTGGTTTGCCAACTGCACTAAATTATCGAGGGTTAACCCTTGGGCAAAACGTCGGAATTTATCTCCACTTGCCGAACCAATCAGCGAATGCAAATAGGCTATATCATCATAATAGGTTTCAAATGCCTTAAGTTCCTGTAGCAAGCTTTGCTGTTGTTTCAGCGCCTGGGCATTGGCCTGTAGCTTTTGCCTTAGCTCTCCTTGTTGCGATAATAACCCCTCTTTTAGCTGGTTCTTTTCAGCAATATTGTCTTTTATCACTTGCATACTTTGGGTTTGGAACTGCTCGGCGTTTTCATTAGCCAATAATGATACTTTTTGCGTTTCGGCCTGCTCGAGTAATACCGCCGCCTGTTGTTGCTGGGTTACTATACGTTGGCGAAGTTGTTGTAAGCGCTCGCGTTCTTCATAAGGCAGAAGCGCATTCAAAAACGCACTTTCCGTGTTAAAGGGGCTCGTGGCCAGTGCGCTTTCAAAACGTTGCTGCTGGGCCGATTTTGCTTCACTTATATCGTTTTTCTGCGCGCTTAGTTGCGCAATTTCACTGCGAACTGACGCTAATGCCTTGTCGCATTCGGTCATTTTTTCTCGCGCCAATTCAAGGGCTTTTTCACTCTGAGCTATATAACTCTTATGCTGCTCTCGCGTTTTACCAATATCTTTTTGAGGAAACAGGGCAACACGCTCGACAGTAAGCGCGGCAATACGTTCATTGTTACTTTCTTGCAGGGCTTGGTATTCAGCGGCCAGTTTTTCTAACTCTTGAATCTTGTTGGTTAGCGCTTGTTGCTTGCGCTGATTATCTTGCTCGCGTTCCAGCAACGTCTTAAAAGCCTCGCTCTGCTGACTATACTCACTAGCATCACGCTGCTTTTGCGCTAACCATGCGGGCAAATCCTGTGACGGCGATAACCCATGTTGTTTGATCTCGTCTTCAAGCGCTTTTTTTGAGGCCGCCAACTGTGCGTTTAATGTGGCATTGTCACTTTCGATTTCTTCAATACGTTGTGAATATTGGGTGTATTTTTCCTGCGCTAATTGACACTCGTATTCTTTCTCTCGTAGCGTCTTTTGCGTTTCATCTTGGGCTAACTTGGCCTTATGTAGGTTTTGCTCAGCTTCCTTCACGTCCTTCATTTTGAGGGTTAAGTCTTCAAGCGCTTTTTCTTGCTGGTGTTCAAAATTTGCAAAGCCGTGTGCATCATTTAGTTCATACTTACAACCAAGCTGGGTTAGTACCTGTTGCCAATCAATGCTGATTGCTTCTAACGAGGCTGAAAACTCTTTATCAGCCTCTTCACATTTTGCTTTTTGTAGTGTCAGGTTGGCTAGTTTATCCCGCGCTTCTGCGCCCTCTTTCTCGATATCGCTAAGTACACGTTTTAGCTCGTCGCGGCGCTTAACGGTTTCAGGTACGTCAATAGCCGCCTGCGCTAAATGATGCTGCTTGGAGCCACACAGCGGACAGGGTTCGCCATCTGTCAATTGTTGGCGCAGGCTGGTAAGCTCAGCGTCTTGTTCAATAAGTTTACTTACATCATTAAGCTGCTGTTGCGTACTGCGATACTTCTCGGCGAGCTGCTCACGAGTTTGGCTTGTGTCTGAATACGCTTGCACAAGCTCACTCAGTGCCGCCTTGTTTCGTTCTTGTTTAATAGTAAGCTGTTGATACTGCTGCTGAACCTGCTTACCTTGCACCACATATCGCCAACGACCGTTAAGTTCAGCTATGGTGGCGGCTAGCGCGTCTGCATCGCCCGTCTTTGTGGCTTCAATCAATGAACGCTCACACGCGTTGGTGAATTCTGTCTGCGCGGTTAGTTTATCGTGTAGCGCTTTTATTCCCTGCTGGTGCGCTGTAATACTGTCACTTAACTGCTTAAGTGATTGTTGGTTTGCCGCTTGCTTTTGTTTGTTTTCTTGATAAAGCATAGCGTCTTTATTGACACTTTTAGCCTGCTCCAGCCAACCACTAATTTTATGAGCAATGTCTCCATCAGCCTTATGTTGCTGCAAATAGCTTTCGCGCTGCACTTTTTCTAGCGCTAGGGTTTCTGTCAGCTTACTTTGCTGTTCACGTTCACTTTTATCGATATTTAGCGCTTTTGTGGTTTCATCAAGTGCATCTGTTATACGCCGATTGTCTTTCTCGTACTCTCTTAGTTTATTATCAATGGGTATAATTTTCTCAAGCACTAGCGTCTCAAAGGCATTACCCGCATTTACCGCTTCATCGCGGTTTTCACTTGCCTGATTAAAGCGGGCTTTTTCTGCCTCTAACTGGCCTTGTATCTCGGGAAGCTTTTGTTGCTTACTAACAAGCAATGCCACAACTTTACTTTCATCATCTTTAAGCTTGGTGAGTGCATCATAGGGTTGGCGTAAACGTTCGGCTGGCTCACTCTCGGCTAATTTGTCCAGTTCAGAGCTATGGGTGTCATAGTCTTTATTCGCTACAGCTACTTTTTCTTTTGCTTGATGAAGCGCGTTTTCATTTGCCTCGAATTGGCTAAGCCATTGGGCTTGTTGCTGTAATTTTTCAATTTCGCTATTGAATGTGGTTAGCTGGCTTTTCACCAACGCTAACTCGCTATTTAGCGCATTTTCTTCTTCGTCACTCAGTAACTGCACCCCCTCTAAACGAAGGTTAAAGGTATTTTTGGTGTCTTGCGCAGCTTTGTATTTCTCGTGTACCGCCTGGGAAATTTGACCGTATATTTCAGTACCGGTTAATTCTTCTAGTAGTTCTGCGCGGTCGTTTTCATTGGCGTTTAAAAATGCAGCGAAGTCACCTTGTGATAGCATCATAGATTTCGTAAAACGGGCAAAATTAAGCCCTGTAAGCCGCTCTACCTCTTCACTTTTAGGCCGCACTTGGTTGGCTAATACCTTGCCACTTGCTACTTCAGCCAGCTCAACATCTGCGCTTTGTAAATTTCCATCCGGCTTACCCCGCGCTCTTCGCATGCTCCAAAATGCACGGTACGCAGTGCCTTTTATGTCAAACTCTACCTCAGCTAAACACTCAGCACACCCACGGGTCATAATGTCGTTGGAGGTGGCCGATAGCATGCCAAGTCTTGGCGTTTGGTGATAAAGAGCTAAACAGATAGCGTCAAGCAAGGTTGTTTTACCCGCCCCCGTGGGGCCAGTAATGGCAAATAAGCCGTTGTCGATGAAAGGAGACTGAGTAAAATCAATTTTCCACTCACCTTTTAATGCATTTAAATTCTTAAGGCGCAATGTAAGGATTTTCATTAACCTTCCTCCTTCATATCAGCACTGCTACGCGCTAAATCAACCTGCTCGAACACTTCATCAAAGTGCTGCTGTATGCGCGCTTTTCGCTCTTTGCTTTCCTCGTCATCAAAATTCTCTATGGCTAGGCGGGCGTTAAATACCTCTTTAACGGATAACTCGCTTAAACTCACCTTATCGTCTGCCGACAGCGCATTTTCTACACGTTGACGACGGCGCTTCAATTGCAAAATTTCGGCATGCTTACCTTCAATTAGCACGTGAATACGTTGCTGTAAGTCGGTGAGGTAATCTTGGGTTTCAACTTCTATACACAACCAGACAGGGGATGCCTCGCTGGCTTGCTGTAATAACTCGCTGGTATTAAGCGCATGTTCTATTTCTTTTAAGTTGCCGCGAATTACCTGCATGGCCTGAAAGCGAGGAATAGCTATTGGCGTTACGCTATCGAGCTTGCCTTCTTTAAATTGTGCAATAAGCACCTGTTTTTGCGTGTTAAGTTCATCAAAACTTAACGGTATAGGCGAACCTGAATAACGAATAGATTCTCGCCCTGCCACTTTCTGTGGTCGGTGAATATGACCAAGGGCAATATAATCGGCGGGCGGAAACCCATCAGCGGCAAACCCTTCCAGGGTACCAATATAAATATCCCTTACACTCTCGCTTTGGCTTACGCCTAAGGCGGTTAAGTGGCCTGTGGCAACAATAGGTACGTTCAACGCTAATGCTTGGCGTTGGCGTAACGCTTCGCTATATAGCGTTGCGTAATGGTGTTTAATGGCATCAGCAAGGCCTTGACGTTTATCAATTGCACTTGCCCCTGCTTGGCTTTTTAATACATCTCTGGCGCGAATAAAGGGCACGGCACAAAGTATGGCGCCCACCTTACCTTCACGATCGTTTAACTTGATCACTTGCTCTTCAATATTGCCATACGTACTAGAAACTACGTGGCAGTTGAGGTAGCGCAACAGGCTTTTGCTTTCGTTAAGCACCGAGACCGAATCATGGTTGCCACCTAATACCACCAGCGAGCAGTGTTTTGATTGCAGCGCTCCTACAAACTGTAAGTAAAGCTCTCGTGCATAACTTGGCGGGGTACCCGTATCAAAAATATCACCGGCTATCACAATAGCATCAATGTGCTGCTCATCTACTAACTCAAGCATCCATTGTATAAATGCTGAATGCTCTTGTAGACGACTTTTAGTAAAAAAGCTTTGGCCTAAGTGCCAATCGGAGGTGTGAAGAATTTTCATTGAAGTGGGCTCTGGATCTGTTAACAAGCTATAGGGCGGTGTTTATAAAAGTGTTAGGTGAGTATAGGTTACCTCGCCCGAAGACACTGGTAAATCATAGGCTTAAAAACATGAGCTTACCACCGACCTTGGGTGGGTGAAAATTTTATTTGCTCGCTGCTGGCGATATAAATGCCCCATTAACTTTTGTCACTATCTAGCATTAGCCATCTTTATGAACTGCAGTATAATAGCCTAATGACATACCCCGTACCTGATACGCAGGTTGAAACCCTGTATGAAATAAAAAAGAGCAAGTTTATTGCTTATGCAGCCTATGCCGACAGTCGTGAGGCGGCCATGGCGCTGCTGGCAAAAGTGAAATCACGCTACCCTGATGCGAGGCATCACTGTTGGGCTTATCTTATTGGCTCGCCTAAGCAACCGTTGTTGCTCGCCATGGACGATGACGGCGAGCCGAGTGGAACAGCAGGTAAGCCTATTCTAAATGTACTACAGCACAAAAACGTAGGCGACGTTATGGTTATCGTCACCCGTTATTTTGGTGGTATAAAACTGGGCGCTGGCGGGTTAGTTCGCGCCTATTCTGCAGCAGCGCAACACGCTATGTCACAGCTACCAACCAAACAAGAAGTTAACCTTAGCGAAGTGAAATTGAATGTAGACTTCAAACACGAACAATTTGTGCGTCATCTAGTGCAACATAATGGCGGGGAAGTTCGCGAGTGTCAGTATGCACAGCACGTTAGCATGTGTGTTGGCGTACCCACCGATGGAGTAGATGAATTTGAATTACAAACCGCGGCAATTCGTATAGATGTTTCTTCCTAATCCACGGTTGCAAATAAAAACCCCGTTAACGGGCATATTGCCCCGCTAACGGAGGTATATTCCTAGCTAGAATGGGTACCACGAATAGGATAGTTATTTTCAGGCTTTCGAATGAACTCAAGGCCCGATACAAGCTGCTCTAGATCTGGGCGCACGAAGGGTGCATTTGCCACATCAATAATTTGTACCTTATTGTCTTTGTTTAGAACAAATAACGCCGGTTCAGCGAAATTATGATCTGTTTCTTTTTCAGAACGCGGCTGAGATATATAAACCCCTAACGTTTTCATATCTTGCTCAGATAAGCCGTAAGCAATAGGAAAGGTAATGGATAAATCGTCTAAATGGGCATCTAGCTGCGCTTTACTATCAGCGCTTACCGCTACAAAGTCTACGCCTAGCTCTAAAAGACGCGCTTTGTAATCTTCTAATGCGTTAAGAAACTTGGTACAGATAGGGCAATGCTTTCCTCGGTAAACCACCACCATTTTCCAGTCACAACCTTCCCGTCTATTATCTAAAGATACCGATTCGCCCGAATGAAGGGTTGCAGATACGTCGGGGAATTCTGAGCCTGCATGTAGTTTTTGCGTGTACATAATAACTCCTTTCTCACATACGATTGAAAATGAAAAGCGGCGTCTTAATGACACCGCTTTGGTTCCCATAAGCGGTTGTTGTTACCCTTTATGTATTGTTACCTATGTATTGTTACGCATCAGTTACTGCGAGGATCGTTTTCCTGTTAGGGCTTCACATAGCCTTCGTTCGCTTTAATGGTTAATGGATGGTAGCCCGGCTTAGCTTCAGCAAACGCCTTCGCAGCAAACGCTTTACCTTCTGGCGTTTTTACCAACTCTCTGTATAACGGCTTCACAAGTTTGTTGCGCCCAATTGACGTAAGATACTCATACAAGCGTTCATAAGCTGGCTTATATTCATTAGCCACTGCAATCATTAACCAGCTATGGGCAATTTCGTTATTGCTGGTGGTGGTTAACGAAAAGGCAGCATCTAGTTCATCTAGCTGAGCTGCACTAAGGCTGTTTGGCATATTGTTAAGAAAGTACAGCCATTGATGCACGGTCCACAAACGCGTATCAATATCGCTTGCCGGGCGTGTACCTGCTAGCCACTGAGCTCTTATATCATCAATAGTATCAAAGGCATCAGACTCAGGTTGTGGCGCATTATCGGGTAAACCAGGCTCAAATATCCATGCATGAATACGCTCACGGTCGAGTTTTTGCGGGTAGCTTGCCAACAACGTTTTATCGAGGTAGGCAATAAATTGATCGGTCGTAATGCTCTGAAACTCAAAGTCTTCAAAATATTGCATTAAGAAGGCATCAAAGTTTTTTCGGCCAACTTTTTGCTCTAATTCACGTAAAAATAATGCGCCCTTCTCATAAGGTATATTAGAGAACACATCGTCAGGATTTCTCCCCCGTAAATCAATAGCGAGTATTTCATCTTGCTCATTTAATGCAGCTAAGTCACGTTGAAGATCTTGGTAGCCCAGCACGGCTTCCTGCTTATACCTTTCATGGCCGTAAACCACTTCCATTATGCGATAAGTAAGATACGTAGTGAAACCCTCGTTTAACCAAAGGTCACGCCATGTTGCATTTGTTACCGTATTGCCCGACCAGCTGTGCGCTAATTCGTGCGCAATTAGTGCAACTAAACTCTTGTCACCTGCAATAACGGTTGGTGTGATAAAAGAAAGACGAGGGTTTTCCATGCCACCGAAAGGAAATGAGGGGGGCAATATCAGTAGATCATATCTGTCCCACTGATAAGGACCATAGGTTCTTTCCGTAACCTCTAACATAGCTTCGGTATCTTCAAACTCAGCGGCCGCTGCATCAAGCAAAGCGGGTTCCGCATAAACCCCGGTACGCTTACCCATAGATTTAAACTTAAGGTCACCAATAGCAAGCGCAATTAAGTAGGATGGTACTGCCTGAGGCATTGTGAAGCTATAATCGCCATCGCGCTTCGTGGTAGGGTCGTTAGCGGCACTCATTACTGCAAGTAATTCAGGTGGCGTTTTTATGTTTGCGTCGTAGGTTACACGCACTTTAGGGGAGTCTTGTAGCGGAATAAAGCTTCGAGCGTGGACTGCTTGGGCCTGCGTAAATAAAAAGGGATGCTGCTTACCTGCCGTTTGTGCGGGCGTTAACCATTGTACACCGGAAGCCTCTGCAGAGGTTGAGTACGCTACCGTCACCGACTTAGCGTGTTCTGGTAAGGTTATTGACAGTGGGGTGCCTAAATCAGGGTCGGTTTCCCCAAGTTCATAAGCAATGTCTTCACCTTCTACAGTTACTTTAGCAATATTAAGAGCGCGGGTATCTAAAATAAGCTGATTATTGGTTGGCGCTGCGCGCTCTATATCTAGCGTTACCTTACCCACCAACTGTTTCGTATCAAAATTAGCACTAAGATCGAGAGATAAGTGCGTTACACGAATTTCATCAGGGTTAGAAAAAGAGTGATAATCCACACCAGTGGCGATATCAGACACTACAGCCTCAGCTGCCGTATCGGTTTTTCCCTTACCCTGTTGCTGTGACTCCACCGTGGTGCTAGACGGTGTCGTCATCGCTTCATCTGTTTGACTGGCTTTCTCACTGCACGCAAACAGTAGCGGTGCACACACAAAGGTGGCGAACATCCCATAGTTTTTCATATCGCTTCCTAGTCATTTTTTCTGCCTTAAACATACTATCAAGTCATAACTTAACTGGCGATATCAGAAACGTTCAATTGCCAACAATAATCGTTGCCTGTAAAACGAATAACGCCCCATACCAACGCTAGCTTTATCCGCACTATTGATTAAAAAGCGAGTTAATAAAACTGACAGCCGGTGTAGAGAAGGTTTTACAAAAAGGGCTAAGGTGTAATCTGATTGTCATCGCTATTAGTAACAATTCTGCTATGCTTTAAATTTCAGCGAACAAGTGTGCGCTTAAATTGTCAAACCACCCGTGATAAACCTATTCTCAACCCAGAATGCTTTATCATACAGCTGATAAACCGAAACAGGAGCATCGATGAAATCCACCCCATCAAACAATGAGAGTATTCCAAAACAAGCCTACTCATTAGTTGAAGAGTGGCTTAATAGCGTAAGCCACGGCATTGGCCTTGTAGCGGCCATTGTAGGGCTGGTAATTATGCTGTATCGCGCTGAAGATAGTTTGTCGGTTACGGTAGCTGCCATCTACGGCTCAACGCTTATTTTAATGTTTTTAAGCTCAACCCTTTACCACGCCATCACCCACCCTCAAGCAAAAGGCTGGCTTAAATTATTTGACCACAGTGCTATATATTTATTGATAGCGGGTACTTACACACCGCTACTTTTGGTGGCTATTGGTGGTGCATTGGGCATTACGATGACGGCGGTAATATGGTGCTTAGCCATCGGTGGTGTAGCGTTTAAACTCGTCGCTCAGCATAGATTTCCGAAAGTCTCTGTCATGACCTACTTGCTGATGGGATGGATAGCATTAGGGCTTATTTATCCGTTATATTTAGCCCTTCCTAAAGCCGGGCTGTGGCTGCTTGTAGCAGGCGGCTTAAGCTTTAGTATTGGCGTGTGCTTTTACGTAGCAAAAAGAGTAAAATACACCCATGCTATATGGCATATGTTTGTGATTGGTGGCTGTGCTTGCCATTTCTTTTCTATTTATTATTTTGTGGTATGACTGAAACTTACGTGAATACAAATTTATTAAATGAGGCGTCGTCAGAACGCCCTGCATTGGCATGGTTTTCTCTAAGTGCAGGCAAGATATGTTTAGGGGGTAAACCCACCGACGAAAGCTATCAGAAGTTAAAGTCATTAGGTGTTACACACCTTGCCACTGTGCAAACAGGCGAAGAACAGGCCCCCGTTATTCGTGATAAAGCACACGCTGCGGGTTTAGCATGGCTGTGGGTGCCTTTTACATCGCCAGGCGCTTCTTCCTCTACCGACGATGTACATTTACATCAATATCTTCACGAACTTTCTCAAATGTTACAAGAAGGCGCGAGCATTTATCTTCATTGCGACGGAACTGGCCACCGCTGCAGCTTGCTTTTTTATGCGCTGTGTCATTATTGCCGATTACCGTCAAACAGTGCGTACAGCGCATTGCATAGCTTTGGCCATGGTGCAGCTAACCACCTTCCCCGGGCCGACCTAAGCTGGGCAGCATCGCTAGGCCATGAAGCTCCTAAAGCCTAGCTAGCTATGAGTCCTACAATCTAAGGTTAGCTTAAGCGCGTTGCTAGGTTAATTTAGGAATAGGCAGTAACGGCGCAATTATTTCACCCACTCTTCTAAACAACTGCATTCTTGTTGTGCCAGAGCGCCATACTAGGCCGATTTCTCGGTAGGCTTGCTCTTCAGCGGCGAAACTTTTCAAGTTAGTGTGGCGAATAATAGACTGATTTAGCGCTAACTCTGGCAAGAATGTATACCCCATCTTACTTTTTGCTAATTGCACCAAGGTATACAAACTACTGGCCGCTACACTGCTTATTTGATCGCTATGCTGCAAGTTGCACGCACTCACCGCATGGCCGGTCATACAGTGCTCTTGTTGCAATAAAAAGATACTCTTTTTAGGCAAGTGAGATATATCTACCGGTTCAGGCAATTGTGCTGCCATTTCTTCATGCGCAATAAGATGAAAGGGGTCATGACCCAATACCATTTGCTTACACCCAGGTGTTTCCATCGGCAATGCGAGAATCAGAAGATCTAAGCGGCCATCGGTTAACTGTTGCAGTAAGTTTTCTGTCGTGTCTTCCTGCATTTCTAAATTGATTTCAGGCAAAAACGAAGAAAAGGCCCCTATCATTTCTTCAAACAAAAAAGGGGCAATAGTAGGAATAACCCCAAGCTTTAGGGTACCTCGCTGCCAGTTACCGGCGTTTTGAGCATACTCTACTAACTCTCCCGCCTCTTGCAGAAGCACTTTACTGCGCTCGACAATGTCTAACCCTAGAGAGGTAAAAACAAACGTTTTGTGTTCACGCTCAAGCAATTGGCTACCAAAATGTTCTTCAAGGTTTTGGATAGCCGTACTCAACGTAGACTGACTGACATTACAACGCTGGGCCGCACGATGAAAATGCTGCTCTTGATGTAAGGTCACTAAATAATGAAGGTGCTTTAAATTAGGCCATTTCATAAAATATATATTCTGATTAAAATTATAATTTTCAATCTAACATAAGGATTACAAAAGAGACAAGATCCTGACTAAATACCCCTATATATTTAAAGATAATTTCTTCGATGTTAGGGTTTTATTCTATACTTAGGGGAAAACCATCGGGTTCATCCGAGCCTCGTATGTTGACACTATAAGTTTGTTGCCGCAGCGCTAAGGATCTTCATGAACGGGCATTACAGGAATATTTTATGTGTACTGAGTGACACGCATCACCAGGATAACGTGGTGAAGCAAGCTGTACACATTGCGAAAAGTCATCAAGCATCACTTACGTTGATGTTAGCCTTAGAATCACTACCGCCGAACGCCAGTATCGTCATGGCTTCATTTACAGCGCTAGATTCACAGCAATCCATGGAAGCACAAGCCAATGACTGGCTAGTCAAGCATGCCGACAAATGGTCACAGAAATACCCTGTTAAGACACACCTTTGTATTGGTAACCCGCTTATTGATATTGTACGTTATGTTCAAAAAGACGGCTGCGACCTAGTTATTAAAAAAGCAGAAGACAGCTTTTTAGACCGGTTATTTGGCAGTTTAGATATGCGGTTACTGCGAAAATGCCCTTGCCCCGTGTGGGTGCTTGACCCTAACCACGAAGGAAAATACAAAAATGTGGTAGCTGCGGTAGATTTAAATTACCACTACCCTGAACACGAAATTGCACTACGAAAGAAGCTCAACTTAGAGATACTTTACCATGCAAGTAAAATTGCACTCCTTGAGTTTTCCCAGTTACATATCGTGCATATATTCGATTCTGTGCCTGAGAATATTAGGCGTGATGGCTTTATTTCGGTAGATGACAACCATATGGAAACTGACTTAGCCAAAATTCACGCCGAACGTGAGCAGGCTTTAGAAGTACTATTAGGCGAATTAGAAGCTAAGTTAGCCCCTGATGTTATGGACTACCTAAAACCCAATGTCCATATTGTGCATGGCTATCCAAGGCGCGAAATAGCTGCAACTACCCAGTCATTGGCAACCGATGTTATTGTTATGGGTACCCTCGCTCGCTTAGGTGTGCCTGGCTACATTATGGGGGGCACTGCAGAGGAAACCATACAACAGCTAAACTGTGCCGTGGTTGGCCTTAAACCTGAGGGCTTTGTGTCTCCCATTACGTTAGAGGATGAAAGTTAGCTTACTGGGCATAAATAGCAGACATAAAAAAACCGCAGTACTGCGGTTTTTTTGTCTTTATAGTTTTCTCTACCTACCGGTTAAACGCCCTTTCGCTGTGTATGCGCTTAAGCCACGCCAAAGGCTGCTTTCAGTATATAGAAGAAAATAATAGATAAGATGGCCCCAGCAGGTAAGGTTACTATCCAAGACACCACAATGTTGCGAACAATGCCAAGGTTAAGTGCTGCCACGCCTCTTGCTAAACCTACACCAAGTACTGCGCCAACTAAGGTTTGTGTGGTAGAGATCGGCAAACCTGTACCCGATGCGATAACTACCGTTGTGGCCGCGGCTAGTTCGGCGGCGAACCCCCGGCTAGGCGTTAAGTGGGTAATACCATGACCAATAGTTTTGATCACGCGCTGCCCAAACAAGGCTAGACCCAAGACGATACCTACGCCACCTAGGGGTAATATCCATGGAGCAAGTTTAGCACTTGAGCTTATCTCACCACCGCTACTTACTACGCTAACTACCGCAGCTAACGGGCCAATAGCATTAGCGACATCGTTTGAGCCATGAGCAAACGCCATACAGCAGGCAGTAACGACCATTAGTAAAGCAAACACTTTTTCAATATTCGCTGTTTGCACATCAGCATCTTGTGATTCGGTAAACTTCATACGGCTAATGAACCACTTACCAAAAATACCCAGTATTACTGCGATAGCGACCGCCAGTAATTCGCCATTGTAGGAACTAAACTCGAGCCCCACATGCTTTAAGCCCTTTTTAATCGTTACTAGCGACATGATGAAGCCCGCAAGTGCCATATAAAACGGTATATAGCGTTTTGCGTTTTCTAACGGCGACTTCGTTTCAAAAATAAGTTTATGGGCGCTTTGGTAGATAAGATAAGCAATGAGACCTGAGATAGCCGGCGTAATAACCCAACTGCCTACAATACCCCCTACTTTACTCCACGCTACCGCATCCATACTTACGCCTGTGGCGGTGAACCCTACAATGGCACCAATGATGGAGTGCGTGGTAGATACCGGCCACCCTAGCCATGAAGCTACAGCAAGCCATATGCCCGCCGCGAACAGCGAAGAAATCATGCCTAATACTAGATATTCGGGCATGGCAGAAAAATAGTCTGCATCTATAATGCCTTTACGAATGGTAGAGGTCACCTCTCCCCCCGCTAAATAGGCGCCGGCAAACTCAAAGATCATGGCAATGATAATTGCTTGTTTAATTGTTAATGCCTTTGAACCCACAGAGGTTCCCATTGCATTAGCAACGTCGTTTGCCCCGATACCCCATGCCATCACAAAGCCAACTCCGGCTGCAAGAAGTATAAGAATCAGACCATAACTTTCAAAAAAATCCACGGTTAATCGCTCCCGTTTATGTACGCGCTGTTAGCTAAATACCGCCGCAGCAGATAATGACGTGGCCAATTATCTGAGACACCAGTGTCAATGAAAAGAGAGTTGAGCCTTTTCATAGGCTTTGCGTAATTTTTGCACTATCTGTTGTTGGTTGCGGCGCATAATAACGTAATCGTCTGCTAAGCCATAGTGAAAATCGTCGAAAATCTGCAATTCAGTATAGTCACTTCAAACAACCGGCGATAATTACGCCAAATATTTCACTTTTATGACAATTCAGCCACTAAAGTTCATATCAACCCGTCTAATTTTTGTTGTATATTTTCAAGTGGTGTATGTCTTACGTCAGTCCCTCGGGTCAGGTAAACGACATATTCACACACATTTTTACAGCGATCACCAATTCGCTCTAAAGAGCGAAGTGCCCAAAGCACATCTAACCAATCTTGCATTCCCCCTGAGCTTTTCTCCATTTGTTCGGTGGTGTAGCTAAGCAGGTGTTTATATTCGCTATCAATACGATTATCTTGTTCATATACCTCTAATGCGGCCTGTTCGTCTTGCCGCGCAAAAGCGTCAAATGTGCCTCTCATCATTACGGCTACACGCTCGCCAATTAACAACATGCTACTTTTTATGGTATACGAGTGGGGTAACTTATTTCGTGTTACTAATTTGGCTATGCGTTCTATTTCATCCCCCATCCGCTCTATATCGGCTATAGCCTTAGCAATAGTCATTATTAAACGTAAATCGCTGGCGGTGGGATGGCGCTTAGCGATAATGCGCAGACATTCTTCATCTATCTGCACTTCCATTGAGTTAATCTTTAGGTCGTTTAATACCACTTTTTCTGCCAGCCCAGCATGGTTTAACTTTATCGCCTTTAGCGTATCGATAAGCTGCTTTTCTACTTCTCCGCCCATCGTTAATACTGAGTTTCGAAGATTTTCTAACTCTATATTAAAGGTGTCTGAGATGTGCGTATTTAAAGCGATTTGGCGCATAGTGTTACCTATATTGCAATGAACACCCGGGTTACCCGTAGCGCCCAGTAATGTAATCTTCGGTTTGTTTTTTCTCTGGCATAGTGAATAAGGTATCGCTATCGGCATACTCTATTAGCCGACCTTGATGAAAAAACGCCGTATAATCAGAGACCCTCGCAGCTTGTTGCATATTGTGGGTTACAATAACAATAGTACAGCGCTGCTTAAGTTCCGCCATTAACTCTTCAATAAACAAAGTAGTAAGCGGGTCTAGCGCAGAGGTAGGCTCATCTAGCAGCAAAATATCTGGCTTTAACGCTAGGGCGCGGGCAATAATCAAGCGTTGCTGTTGGCCACCTGACAGTAAATGGGCAGATTCGAATAAACGGTCTTTCACCTCTTCCCACAACGCGGCTTCTTTAAGTGCGCTTTCCACCGCATCGTCTAAATGCCGTCGTATGTTCACGCCCTGCAGTTTTAACCCGTAGCACACGTTATCGTAAATACTCATGGGGAAAGGATTAGGCTGTTGAAACACCATACCCACCCGCGTACGCAAGCGAGCCACATTTACCTTGGCATGATTGATGTTCTTCCCACCTATCACAATTTCACCCTTGTATTTACAGCCGTTGTATAAATCGTTTAGCCGATTGAAACAGCCAAGCAAGGTAGATTTTCCGCATCCACTTTGGCCTATAAGTGCGGTTACCTTATTTTTTGGAATGCGCATCGATATGTCATGCAAGACGTGTTTGTCCCCAAACCACAAGTTCAATTCGCGCACATCAATAGCCGATGATGCTTTCTCTAACTCATGTATTTTGGGTGTGTTGTGTTGAAACAGCTTAAGCATGCAATCAATTAACCTTGTAAATAACGCTTGCGTAGACGCGTACGCAGTATAACGGCGGTTACATTTAAAACAAATACCACGACTAATAACAAGAGGCAGGAGGCAAACATCATAGAAGCGCTCTTCGCATCGGTTTGACTATGAAATGCCCCATCGTAAATAAGCACGCCTAAGTGCATAAATTGCCGGTCTAGGTGCAAATAAGGAAACTCGCCATCGATAGGAAGGTTAGGCGCAAACTTCACCGCCCCCACCAACATCAAGGGCGCTACTTCTCCTGCAGCGCGTGCTATCGCGAGAATAACGCCGGTCATTATGCCTGGCGATGCTATAGGTAAGATAATTTTACGAATGGTTTCAGCCTTGGTGGCCCCTAATGCAAAACTTCCTGAACGCAACCCTTTAGGCACCCGGGCTAGGCCTTCTTCTGTAGCCACAATAACAACCGGAAGAGTAAGTATTGCCATGGTCAATGCAGCCCAAAACACACCAGGTGCGCCCATAGTAGGTGCTGGTAAGTGATCAGAAAACAATAACGTATCTATGTTGCCGCCTAAGGTGTATACAAAAAAACCTAAGCCAAATACCCCATAAACAATGGAAGGTACACCAGCCATATTGCTCACACTTATTCGAATAACTGTAGTGAAACTATTATCAGGCGCATATTCACTTAAATAAATCGCCGCGAGCACGCCAAAAGGGGTAACGATTATGGTCATTAAAAAAACCATTAATACCGTGCCAAATAGCGCTGGAAATACGCCTCCTGCGGTGTTTGCTTGTTTAGGTGACTGAGATAAAAAACCCCAAACATTGCGCGCTACTACTTGCCATTTTTCAGTCAAACTTAACTGGTTTACTAAGTTTATCTGCGCTATCTGGGCTACGGTCAAGGTTAGTGTGCGACTGTCAGCAAAACGAATTGACAGTTGGTAGTTGTCTCGTAAGGTTTCTAATTCGCGTATTTCAGATAAAACCGCACGAAACCTTTGCTGCAGTTTTTCTCGGGCAGGGGCGTCGGCTTCTACACCTTTACGGTTTAATTCCACCAGCGATTGATGAATAACCGCTAATGTGTCTTGCTGTAGACGTTCAATTTCACTTGAAATTGTTTCCACCTCACCGACCACCTGTGAGTATTCGTCTAGCGCCGCACGCGCATGCTGAGGCGTAATCAGAAAATCGGGGGCAGCAAAAATCATACGCCCATCGTTTAGTTTAATTTCTGCTACATCCAATACTTGCTGTTGGGAAACAATACTTTGCTCCTCCAGCATAAGAAAAGAGCCGTAGGGGTTGTTTGCATGGCTATAACGAAGCTGTACTATTTTTTCTTCTTCATTTTGTTCATGAATCTGTGCAAACACGCTATACGATTGATTGCTGTGCTGGTATTTAACAAGGTAGAGAGGGTCTGGCCAAAAATAGGCGCCGCCCCGGGAGGCTATTAAGATGAATATGTATACCAAGCCAATTAATAGCAAACTAGTAAAAAACGCACTTAGGCTAATAACTAATGATTGGCGCTGAACGGCTGTGAAGAGACCCCGGATTAGATTAACCATAATATCCCTTAGGCCGTAACCGTCTGCGTATTATCTCTGCCACCGTATTTACGACAAACGTAAAGCCAAACAATATGCATGCGGTAAGAAATAAAATTTGATAATGGGCTGAAGATACATCGGCCTCCGGCAATTCGATAGCCAAGTTAGCGGTTAATGCCCGTAGCCCTTCGATGAGCCCCCAACTGGCCACAGGCGTGTTTCCTGTTACCATTAGCACTATCATGGTTTCGCCAAAAGCCCGCCCAAAGCCTAACATTATTGCAGCAACGATACCCGGTAGCGCAACGTGAAGTACTACGTGTACTAAGGTTTGCAGGCGTGTAGCACCAAGCGCAAACGATGCATATTTTAAATCTTGAGGCACGCTACTTATGGCATCTTCGGCAAGGGAGTAGATACTTGGAGATATGGCTAACCCTAGTGCAATAGCCACCACTATGGTGGTTTTACCTATAGGGCTTTCACTGCCCGATGACAACAGTGCATAACCATCAATATCTAATACTGAAAAAAGCCATTGCGGTGCCCACTCAACACTAATATACCCCAGAACTAAAATACCCAGACAGGCAAACAACAGCTCGCTACCGTGTCGCACGCTTAGAGGTATTAAATCAGCTAACTTACGTTGAATCAGCGCAATCAAAATAAGTGTAATAGGGACGGTAATAAGAAAAAAAGCGAAGGAAAACAAAAATTGCTCAGCTTTAGGTGATAACCATATTGCGGCAATAAAACCGATTAATACGCTAGGTACGGCTTCGAGCATTTCAATTGCGGGTTTTATTGCATGTCGTAACCGATTTCTGGTAAAAAAACCGGTATAAATAGCCGCACCTAACGACACTGGGAGCGCAATAAATAATGCCAGTAGTGAGGCTTTTATACTGCCCATAAGTAAGGGGATAAGGCTAAATTTTGCTTCCTGAAAATCTGACGCGCTGGTGGTTTGCCATACTTCTTGTGTTTTCGCGTAGCCTTCATAATGCTGGGGATAAAATAACGAATTCCAGGTTGTTACCCCACTTAAATGTTCGGCCCGCCAAACAAACAGTTTTTCATGATTATAGCCAAACAGCCTACTTCCAAACCACGAAATACCTACTACAGAGCTAGACAATTCCTGTTCATTGACAGTTTCGCCGCTTACTCTGTTGATAATGCGTATGGCGGGTTTATCGGTTAAAATAGCCACCGCGTTAGCATTCGCATGTTCTTTTACATCAAGCACTGTTTCGCCCTTTGCAAGAGCAATACTATAGGTTTGCTCATAGCCTAGCTCACCGTTTTCAGGCCGTAGTACCCACCTTGTTAAATGGGTGTCCCGAGAGGACTTATCTTGAATAAAAAAAGTACGATCTTTTTGTAGGCTAAATAGCTGCTTCGCTAGGCCCTTACTTTTTATGGGGGCTGACAGTGTAGTAAGTAGCCGGGTTTTCCCTTCACCTTGAAGCGGCAGTATATAAAGCTTACGCTTACGGGCGAAAACCATCATCTCCGTTCCTGGTAACAACACCACATCATCGACATCATTAAACTGTCTATCAATAATTTGGGTGGGGTTTTTACGGTTAACCCAGCGCACAAAAATGCCATTAGACGTGTTAATTTTTAGCGCTGCCCAACGCTGGGATAGTGCCAGCTTCCAGTCTTCCTTGGCCTGCCAAAGTGCCCGAGGAACGGAAAAAGACAACCCCGCGGCCAGGGCCGAGGTATGCGTGTTAGCGCTGTTGTTAACTTGAGGGATTTTTGTCGCGAACCTTGTACCTACATCAAATAGCGCTCTGACTGGGATTAGACGTACCTGCCCGCTGGCCGATATATCGATAACCGTATTTTCCCCCATTAGCGAAACGGCAGAAAGGGTGTGTTCACAGGGGCTGATATAAGACTGTTCTTGAACCAGCTTTGTACCATCTGCAGCATTAAATAGCGTTAAATGACATGACTGTCCCTTCATTATAATAGGCTGATCAGCTGCGATATCTCCACTGACAATAAACTCGTTATCTTCAGGTAGTGAGTAGACGGCTTCTTGCTGCAATGTGGGCGTCATTGCTAGGGGTAGCGCCTGACTAATAAGATGAGAAATAAGTACAACTAGCGTGAGTAAAACCAACCCGCCAAACATGGTCACGATATGGCGCATCCACTTGTCGTGACGCTGGCGCGATTTGTTTATGCTGTCTTTATCAGAAGTCATTCTTATTGATTAAAATCGTCAGGCTAAATTTGCACTGGTGAGCAGTGTAAGTTTTGTTATGCTAATAGCAAGCGAAAGTTTTTTTGATAAACCTATCGCGTCAACACGTTGTGACCGATAATATGTCGAACAAACCACATTAGTACATGCATTTTGTCAGGCATGAAACAGGAGTTTTATATGCAATCCCTTGTTATCAGTATTATGGGTAAAGATAAACCGGGTATCGTTGATGCGTTGGCTAAATGTATTTATCAGCATAGTGGAAACTGGCTGGGTTCAAGTTTTGCGCATATGGCGGGTATGTTCACTGGCTTTGTAGAAGTGCATGTCAGTGCCGATAAAAAGCAGCCGCTTATTGACGCGCTAGATAGTATTAGCGATTTATCAGTACAAGCAGTAGAAACCAATGCTTCTGCTACCCCCCACCCCACCGAACTGTCGGTTGAAGTTATGGGTAACGACAAACCAGGTATCGTTCAAGAACTCACCAGTGTGTTAAACCAATTCAATCTTAACATTGTCAACTTTACTTCTCATTGTGAGAGCGCGCCAAATTGGGGAAGTTTAATGTTTAAAGCTACCGCGGTAATCGCTGTGCCTACCGAATTTGACCATGACGCGCTGCAACAAGCATTAGAGTCTTTGTCTAACGATTTAGTGGTAGAAATTGAAACTAAACAATAACGCCTTGTCTTACGAGGCGGTGGCCTGGCCCGACAACTTAAGATTTCCCCACTGTCATAGCAATGTCATTGACCCATGGCAGTCTGTCACCTTTTTTAACAAGTGAATACCAAATTCTATGGATAACGAAGACTTATATTATCCCAAAGAGCTGAGTTGGCTCGCCTTCAACGAACGCGTATTACAAGAAGCCGCAGATGAAAATACCCCCGCCGTAGAGCGTATCCGTTTCCTGGGTATTTATTCCAATAACCTTGATGAGTTTTATCGCGTTCGAGCCGCAGGTGTTAAGCGCCAAATAACCATTGCCCAAAATGATGGCAACGAAGCAGAAGCTGAGCGGCAAATTGAATTGATGGAACGCATTCAAAACAAAGTAGTACAGCTCTCTGATAAATTTGATGAAATTCACAAAGATGTACTTAAATCTCTTGCCCGCTATAACATTCATATTTTACGTAAAAATCAGCTTAACGATTATCAAAAAAGTTGGGTGCGCAAATTTTTTGTAAACAAAGTTCTGCGCCATATCGCCCCTATATTAATTGATAAGAAGGTAGACTTGTTAAGCCGCTTAAATGGTACGTCTGTATACCTTTATGTGGCACTGCGCAGAAAAGAGCGTAATACGCGCTTTGCTGTTATTCAGGTTCCTACCGGTGAAATGTCACGCTTTATGCTAATTCCACCAGAACGTAGCCGTAAGCAAAAGCACATTATTATGCTAGATGATGTCATTCAGCTATGCCTTGAGGATATTTTCCGTGGTTTCGTGAAGTTTGATGAAATCGAGTCTTTCTCATTTAAAATGACCCGCGACGCAGAATACTCAATTAATGATGAAATTGACGAAAGCTACGTTGAAAAAATGTCTGAAAGCATGAAGCAGCGTTTGATTGCTGAACCGGTTCGCGTTATTTACGACAACCATATGCCCGAAGATATGGTAAACGACCTTAGGAAACGATTAAAGATCACCAAGCTTGATACTATGCACGCTGCCGGGCACTACCGTAACTTTAAAGACTTCATAGGCTTTCCTAATGTAGGGCGCGAATATTTAACCCATGCGCCGCTCCCCGCAATAGACTCGAATGCTTTCTCAAAATACAACACCGTATTTGATGCTATTACAGCCCACGATATTCTGCTGTATTACCCCTACCATAGATTTTTACACTTTACCGAATTTGTACGCCAAGCGGCCTTCGACCCCAGTGTAAAAGCCATTCGCATTAATATTTACCGTGTAGCCAGCAATTCTCGCATCATCAACTCGCTAATCGACGCGGTGGATAATGGCAAAAAGGTTACCGTTGTTGTAGAAATTCGTGCCCGATTTGATGAAGAAGCAAATATCGAATGGTCTAAACGCATGACGGATGCAGGGATCCGTGTTGTATTAGGTGTACCTACGCTAAAAATTCACTCTAAACTGTGTATTGTTACCCGAGAGGAGCGCGGTTCACTGGTAAACTATGCCCACTTTGGCACCGGAAACTTTAACGAGAAGACCGCTAAAATATATACCGATTTCAGCTTGTTTACGCGAAACCAAGAACTTGCCGATGAGGGGGTTAGCGTTTTCGATCTGATAAACTATCCTTACCGTAGGTATAAATTCCAACACTTACAAATATCGCCGCTGAATGCTCGAACTAAAATTCAGTCGCTTATTCGTCAGGAAATTCAACATTTGAAAGAAGGCCGGCCTGCTAAGATTACATTTAAGATTAATAATCTGGTAGATAAAGAGCTTATTGACGACTTATATCGAGCGGGACAGGCGGGAATGGAAATTCGTGGCATTGTGCGAGGTATGTGTTCCCTTAATCCAGGTGTAAAAGGGCTAAGTGAAAATATCGAAATTATATCTATCGTAGATCGCTTTTTAGAACACCCCCGGGTGATGATCTTCGAAGGGGGCGGTGAGCGCAAGGTGTTTATTTCCTCTGCAGACTGGATGACCCGAAATATGGATAATCGTATTGAAGTCGGTTGTCCAATTTACGATAAAACGTTGCAACAGCGCATTGTTGATATTATGGAATTGCAGTTTAAAGATACCTTAAAAGCACGTGTGATTGACAGAGAGCAAAGCAATAAGTACGTGCCGCGAGGTAACCGCAAAAAGTTACGCTCACAAATAGAAATTTATGACTATTTGAAGCAGATAGAAGATCAAGAAGCAGGAAGTTAATATTTAATGACGCAGCAGCAAACTGTTTTTGACACCGTAGAGAGTCGGGATTCCAACAAAGTCGCCGCATTGGACATTGGCTCAAACAGCTTTCACTTAGTGGTAGCACGTATTGTGGCTGGTTCGGTGCAGATACTGCACCGTGTAAAGCAAAAAGTGCGTCTTGCTGAAGGGCTGGATGAGAATAATGTGCTTTCTGATGAAGCCATGGAGCGTGGTTTATCCATGCTGCGCGTTATCGCAGAAAGTTTACGGGGCTTTGAGCCTGACTCGGTGCGTATTGTTGCTACCCATACTTTACGTAAAGCGGTCAATGCTCGTCTATTTATTAACTCAGCGAAAGATATTCTTCCCTATCCCGTAGAAGTGATTTCTGGGGTTGAAGAGGCACGCCTTATTTATTCGGGCGTGGCCCATACCAATCATGCCGATGGTCAGCAACTGGTTATTGATATTGGCGGGGGCTCAACAGAGTTTGTAATAGGCAAAGGCCTTACCCCCATGCTTTGCCGCAGCTTACAAATGGGCTGCGTTAGCTATACCCAGCGGTTTTTTGCCGACGGCGAGCTGAAGAAAAAGAACTTCGATAAGGCGATAACCTCTGCCTCACAACAACTTGAGCTTATTGAAACACGCTATCGCAAACTAGGTTGGGTACAATGTGTGGGCACTTCTGGAACCATACGCACTTTATTTAACCTATGTCAGCAAGATAGGCCAAATGGCCACGATATTCCGGTTACCCTAAAAAGCTTACGCAAACTGATGAAGCAGTTTATTAGTGCAGGGCATATCGATGAACTTGATTATCCCGCGTTAAGCGAAGATAGACGGGTGGTTATCGCCGGTGGCCTAGCTATTCTGATTGCCGCGTTTAAAGCACTTAATATAGAAGCACTGGTTTACTCCCCTGCCGCGTTACGTGAGGGCGTTCTCTATCAGATGGAAGATGTGCTGCACCATGCTGATATTCGCGGTAGAACCGCAAGTAGCTTAGCCACACGCTACGATGTGGATACTACCCAAGCAAATATGGTTTTAAATACTGCGCTAACCCTTTTCGACCAAGTTGATAAAACATGGAAGTTACGACAGCAAGACTTTAGGAATATGCTGGGTTGGGCAGCCTTATTGCACGAAGTAGGCCTGCAAATAAACTCTCGAGGCGTACAGCGTCATAGTGCTTATATATTAGCGAATGTCGATATGCCAGGCTTTACACAAGAGCAGCAAATGCTGTTAGCAACCTTAGTGCGTTGCCACAGAAAGAAAATACGCAAAAACGACATTCCCAGTTTTAACCTATACGATATAGACGCAATTAAGCGATTAATTGCGTTATTACGATTAAGTGTGCTGCTTAATATTAAGCGCCAAGAAGGTTTTTTACCTGACTTTAAAATTAAAGCTGGCGGCAACGACATTGAAATAACCTTCCCCGAAGGTTGGTTAGATGAAAAGCCTATTATTACCGCCGACCTAATGCGAGAAATTGGCTATTGGAAATCGTTAGATTTGGGCTTGACCGTTTTATCCGATAAATAGCCCGCCCCATTATTGTTTGCGTACAGCAACAAAAGTACGCTTTAGGCGGCCTTTAACTACGCGCATAAAAAAGGAGAGCGTTCGCTCTCCTTTTTTCAACAAGCACTTACATATTTCGCTTTCGGCTATTAGGCCTTAGAAGCTTGATAAATACTTTCAATGGCTTTATCTAACGTGGCTTCAAACTCGTCTTGCGACTGCTTTGCAGATACACCCTCGGTAAGTGCACGGGAAAAGCTTGCAATAATACCTTGGTTTTCAGCTAATTTAGCATTGGCATCGTCACGACTGTAGCCACCAGAGAGTGCTACAACTTTAAGCACACGCGGATGATCAACTAACTCTTTATAAAAGTTTGCTTCTGAAGGTAATGTTAGTTTCAACATCACTTCTTGACCTTCGTCGAGCAAATTTAATTGGGTTAAAATTTCTAATTTAAGCAGCGCTTCAGCTTCCGCTTTTTGTGGGCTATGAATATCCACTTCTGGCTCGATGATGGGCACAAGGCCAGCGGCTAAAATTTGCTTACCCACTTCAAACTGCTGTTCAACAACGGCTTTAATACCTTCGTGATTAGCAAGTTTCACCACACTGCGCATTTTCGTACCAAACACGTCTTGGGCTACTGCTTTTGCCAGTAAACCATCGAGCCCAGCAATGGGCTTCATCACCTGTACACCGTTGTGTTCTGCTTCAAGGCCTTTGTCTACTTTCAAAAACGGAATAACCCGTTTTTTCTGCCACAAATAATGGGCGCTCGACATGCCTTCAATTTCACGGTCTAGGGTATTTTCAAATAAAATAGCGCCTAACACGCGCTCGCCACTGAAAGGAGCACTCGTAATAATACGGGTACGCATTTCGTGCACAAGGTTGAACATTTCTTCGTCTGTGCTGTATTCAGACTCTTCAACGCCATACAGACGTAACGCTTTAGGTGTACTGCCGCCGCTTTGATCTAACGCTGCAATAAAACCAGGTAGCGTGTTTAGTTTATCCAGCATAGCTTGCTGTGCTTGTGATGCCATTGCAACACTCCTTTTTATATTACTGCCTTTAATGACAGTTGTAGGGTTTATCGTTATATGCCGGTGTACGTCACTGTAGCACCGGCGGAATCGTTGCCGATTGACGTAGCCTGTTAGGTTTATTTATTTTTTTCTTCTAACACGGCTACCGCTGGCAGGGTTTTACCTTCTAAAAACTCTAAAAAGGCACCGCCACCAGTAGAGATATAAGAAATTTGATCTGCTATCTCGTATTTATCTACAGCAGCTAGTGTATCACCACCACCTGCAATTGAGAACGCATCACTTTGCGCTATCGCTTTAGAAAGTGCTTTGGTTCCCGCACTAAATTGGTCAAATTCAAACACCCCAACAGGACCGTTCCATACAATGGTACCGGCATTTTTTATAATGCTTTCTAGGGCCTCTGAAGAATCAGGACCGATGTCGAAGATCATGTCATCGTCGGCTACATCACAAACTGCTTTTAAGGTAGCTTCGGTATTTTCATCAAATGCTTTACCTACCACTACATCGGTAGGTACAGGAATATTGCCACCATTTGCTTGTGCTTCATTCATCAACTGGCTTGCTTGTTCGGTTAAATCCATTTCTACAAGAGATTTACCTACGTTATGGCCTTGAGCTGCGATAAATGTGTTTGCAATACCACCGCCGACAATTAGTTGGTCAACTTTCTCGGCCAGCGTTTTAAGTACGGTTAGCTTGGTAGATACTTTTGAGCCTCCAACAATCGCTACCATAGGGCGTTTAGGGTTATCTAACGCCTTACCTAACGCGTCTAACTCTGCCGCTAACAAAGGGCCTGCACAAGCTTTAGGCGCGAACTTAGCCACGCCATGGGTAGAGGCTTGCGCGCGATGGGCAGTACCAAAAGCATCCATAACAAAAATGTCGCATAAGGCTGCATATTGCTTGGCTAGGGTTTCATCATCTTTTTTCTCGCCTTTATTAAAGCGCACATTTTCAAGAATAACCAACTCGCCGTCAGCGAGCTCAACACCGTCAAGGTAGTCTTTAACAAGTTTCACAGGTACGTCAAGGGCGTCATTGAGATAATCCACCACAGGTTGTAACGAGAACTCATCAGCAGGCTCTCCTTCTGTGGGACGGCCAAGGTGAGACATCACCATTACTGAGGCACCTGCGTCTAGCGCAGCTTTAAGGGTAGGTATAGATGCTTTAATACGTGCATCAGAGGTAACTTTACCGTCTTTTACAGGCACGTTTAAATCTTGTCTGATAAGAACACGCTGACCGCTTAGGGCCATATCGCTCATACTTGGAATTGCCATCGTCTTTCCTATATTCATTTAATTAAAAACTAAATAACACTGAAAGCTGCCAAGGCTGGCGCTACCAACCTTGGCAGCAAAAATTTGATTACATCGCGTCGACCATGGCTTGCGCGGTGTCGAGCATTCGGTTTGCAAAGCCCCACTCGTTGTCACACCACACCAAGGTTTTCACTAATTGCTTATGACTTACACGGGTTTGGGTACCATCCACAATACATGAATGGGGATCGTGATTGAAATCTACCGATACCAAAGGCTCTTCTGTATAGTCTAATATACCGTGTAAACGCCCCTCTTTCGCCTTATTTAACGCTCGATTCACCTGCGCGATAGTAACTTCACTGGTTAAGGTTACGCTTAAATCCATTGCCGTGACATTAATGGTAGGTACGCGAACGGCAATCGCCTCAAATTTACCCGCAAACTTCGGCAGTATGCGCTCAATGCCCGCCGCTAACCGGGTGTCTACAGGAATAATGGATTGGCTGGCTGCCCGCGTACGGCGTAAATCGGGATGATACGCATCAATCACTTGCTGATCATGCATAGAAGCATGAATAGTTGTAATCGTCCCACTTTCAACCCCAAAGGCTGCATCTAGTGCTTGAATTACCGGCACGATACAGTTGGTTGTACACGAGCCGTTAGAGACTAATTTATGTTCACTGGTTAAGGTATCTTCATTGGTACCAAATATAACCGTGTTGTCTAAATCGGTGGCCCCTGGCGAAGAAAATAATACCTTGCCAGCGCCGGCATTAATATGTGCAAGCCCAGAGGTTCTATCATCGAACTTACCGGTGCATTCCAGCACAATATCTACCCCTAACGCCTGCCAAGGCAAGTTAGTAATATCGGGTTCAGCCAATAGCTGAATAGGGCTACCCGCAACGATAAGGGTTTGATTTTCTAAAGTCACATCGAAACGAAACCGCCCGTGGGCGGTGTCGTATTTAAGCAGATGTGCAATGCCTTCGGGTTCGGCAATGTCGTTAATAGCCACCACATTAAATTGCGTATTACGCCCACTTTCATAAAGTGCACGTAATACGTTGCGGCCAATACGACCAAACCCATTTATGGCAATGTTTACCATAGGTTTTTGTTAACCTCTTAGCTTAGCGACAACGCCGCCTCTACTACTGCTTCAGTGGTAATATTGAAGTGCTTGAATAGGTCGCCTGCCGGGGCAGATTCACCAAAGGTATCCATGCCAACAATAGCGCCATTAAAGCCTACGTATTTGTACCAGCTATCTTTTGATAAGGCTTCTACCGCAACACGTTTAACTACATTTGAAGGTAATACGCTTTCACGATAATCAGCAGACTGACGATCGAACACGTCGGTACAAGGCATTGACACAACACGTACAGCCTTACCTTGTTCGCTTAGCTTATCAGCGGCTTCCACCGCGAGTTGTACTTCTGAGCCAGTTGCAATAAGAATAAGCTCAGGCGTACCAGCGCAATCTTTAAGCACATAACCGCCTTTAGCAATATCAGCAACCTGTTGAGCATTACGCTCTTGCTGCGCTAAACCTTGGCGGGTAAAGATAAGCGTAGTAGGCCCATCTGTACGTTCGATGGCTGATTTCCAAGAAACCGCCGACTCTACCTGATCGCAAGGACGCCAGTTATCAAGGTTAGGTGTTGCACGTAGCGCCACCACTTGCTCAACCGGTTGGTGAGTGGGGCCATCTTCACCTAGGCCAATCGAGTCGTGGGTATATACGAAAATAGCCGGTTGCTTCATTAGCGCAGCCATACGTACCGCATTTCTCGCATATTCCATAAACATTAGGAAAGTTGCGCCATACGCTTTAAAGCCACCGTGTAAGGTAATACCATTCATCATGGCTGACATACCGAACTCACGCACACCATAATAAATATAGTTACCTGTCGCATTGGTGGCTTCAACGCCTTTACTGCCATCCCAGATAGTAAGGTTTGAGCCTGCAAGGTCGGCGGACCCACCGAGCAATTCAGGAAGCAAGGGCCCAAATGCATTTAGCGTATTTTGCGATGCTTTGCGCGAGGCAATATTTTGCGGGTTAGCTTGAAGCTGAGCAATAATTGCATCTGCTTTTTCGCTAAAGTCGGTCGGAAGTTCGCCATTAACACGACGTTTGAATTCAGCAGCAAGCTCTGGGTAAGCGGCTTCATAAGCGGCAAATGTTTCGTTCCACTGAGCTTCTGCTTTAGCACCTTTATCTTTACCATCCCAGCCTGCATAAATGTCTTCTGGAATTTCAAACGCACCGTGTTTCCAACCCAATTTTTCGCGGGTTACAATAATTTCATCATCGCCTAATGGCGCACCGTGGCATGACTCTGTCCCTTCTTTATTAGGTGAGCCAAAACCAATGGTGGTTTTACAACAAATTAGTGTAGGTTGTGTGGTGTTTTCCTGCGCTTTTTCGATTGCCGCTTTTATTTGCTCAGCATCGTGACCATCTACGCCTTCAATAACTTGCCAGCCGTAACTTTTAAAACGTGCAGGGGTGTCGTCAGTAAACCAACCTTCCACTTCACCGTCGATAGAGATACCGTTGTCATCCCAAAACGCCACTAGCTTACCAAGGCCAAGTGTACCGGCAAGCGAACATACTTCATGAGAAATACCTTCCATCAAGCAGCCATCGCCTAAGAAAGCATAAGTGTGGTGATCGACGATAGTATGTTCGTCACGGTTAAATTGCGCCGCTAACACTTTTTCAGCAAGCGCCATACCCACTGCATTACTGATCCCCTGCCCTAACGGGCCCGTAGTGGTCTCTACGCCTGGCGCATAACCGTACTCTGGGTGGCCTGGCGTTTTCGAGTGTAGTTGACGGAAGTTTTTCAGCTCTTCAATGGGCAACGCGTAACCTGACAGATGAAGAAGTGAATACAACAGCATGGAACCATGACCGTTTGAAAGCACAAAGCGATCGCGGTTCGCCCACGATGGGTTTGCCGGATTATGTGATAAAAAGTCACCCCATAATACTTGCGCAATATCTGCCATGCCCATAGGGGCTCCTGGATGTCCAGATTTGGCTTGTTGAACGGCGTCCATACTTAATGCACGGATGGCATTGGCGAGTTCACGACGAGAGGGCATGTTGTCTCCTGATTTATTTTCGCAGTTAAGTACGCTGTGGATGAGGCCGCTCATTCGGCCTGGTAGCATGACTTGACTATACGTCTGAATGTGGTCGTTATTCTTACCCATGCCACCGTACAGTTCAATGGCTTTTCATTGCCATTGTCGAAAGTTAGCCAAAATAATAGGAATTCGTCCTTATTATTGGCCAACTAAAGAATATTTGTTCACAGGCTAGGGGTATTGCTACAACCATATACACCTAAGTGATCCTCAGGTGTCAACAAATCGTAACGAAAAGTCTTTTAGACGTCTAGAAGTAAAGACTGGTATTTGTAATTTGTTTTAGTACAATACCGCAACTTTAAAAATTTAAACGCTTACGGAGCATGTATGGCCACGCATTTATTTACATCCGAATCAGTGTCTGAAGGGCACCCGGATAAAATTGCCGATCAAATTTCAGATGCCGTTCTAGATGCAATTCTAGAGCAAGACCCTCGTGCTCGAGTGGCCTGCGAAACCTACGTAAAAACCGGAATGGTGTTAGTAGGCGGTGAAGTCACCACCTCAGCATGGGTAGATATCGAAGAGTTAACCCGTAAAACCGTTAAAGAAATTGGTTACACCCACTCTGATATGGGCTTTGATGCCGATTCTTGTGCCGTATTAAATGCGATTGGTAAACAATCACCGGATATCAACCAAGGTGTTGATCGTGAGAGCTTAGAAGAACAAGGCGCTGGCGATCAGGGCTTAATGTTTGGCTACGCCAGCGATGAAACTGACGTACTTATGCCAGCGCCTATTACTTATTCTCATCGCCTTGTCCAAAAGCAAGCCGAGGTACGAAAGTCAGGTAAACTGGATTGGCTACGCCCCGATGCGAAAAGCCAAATAACCTTTAAGTATGAAAACCATAAGCCGGTAGGCATTGATGCTATCGTACTGTCTACGCAACATTGTGACTCAGTGGCAACCGAGACAGTAAGAGAAGCGGTAATGGAAGAAATTATTAAACCCGTACTGCCAAGTGAGTGGATTGATAGCAATACTCAGTTTCACATTAACCCAACGGGTCGCTTTGTTATAGGTGGACCTATGGGTGACTGCGGACTAACTGGACGTAAAATCATTGTTGATACATACGGCGGCATGGCACGTCATGGCGGCGGCGCCTTTTCAGGTAAAGACCCATCAAAGGTTGACCGTAGCGCAGCGTACGCTGGGCGCTATGTGGCGAAAAATATCGTTGCTGCTGGGTTAGCCAAGCGCTGCGAAATCCAAGTATCTTATGCCATTGGCGTAGCTCAGCCTACCTCAATTAGTATTGATACCTTTGGCACAGGCGTGGTAGACGAAAAAACCTTAGTTGCCTTAGTACGCGAGCACTTCGATTTACGCCCTTATGGGCTAATTCAAATGCTTGATTTGGAACGCCCTATCTATCGCGCTACGGCGGCTTACGGGCACTTCGGCCGCGAAGCTTTTCCTTGGGAAGCAACCGATAAAGCTGACGCATTGCGCGCATCAGTATAAAACCCTAATTAAGCAAAATAGGCTGCTCATAGGTTATTATTGCCTTGAGCAGCATCTGCTTTCTCTCCCCTTCATATTCCGTATTTTCATTGACATAGCAAAATGCACAGCGATTAAAATTTACGCTATTTTGTTTTCACAATGACTATTACGGTCTACACTTATTATCTAAAGCACCTATTTTGTAGAGCTTGCTGGCTATCCAATTCATATTTTTCATGCAATGGCGGTTATTGTTCTCGCATCGCACGTTTCATTTGTTGAGATGCTGATATCAGATCAAAGAACATTAATTTGTGATCACGCCTTTGGGCCACTGAGTAGTAAAAAAGAGCAATAAATAGAAACATGCGTCTTTGGTGGTTGCTCCCGTTCGTTAACGTTTAATTTATTAAACCAGTAAAACGATAGAGTAAAAGACAACACACAACACTGAACTGGAACGACAACTATGAACACATCTCGCATGTGTGTGCTGCTTTGTGCGCTAGTGGGTTTCAATATGTACGCCGTTAACAGCCATGCGTCATCGTTAGAAGGCTCGTACAGCCCTATAGTGTTTAAAAGCAAAAAAATTGCCAAATGGAACGTGCAAAGCAGCTTTGCCCAGCAACCGTTAGAAATACTGGTATTAGGCCGGGGCGACTTGCGTTACCCAAATATAAACTCCACCCGCGTAAGTGCACGCCGAGCATTTGATTTTCGCTACCCGCAGCATTTCTATGCTTCTTTTGACCGTACAGACACATCGCAACCATATAATGTTAACTGGCAATATTTACCTCAGAATATAGGTACCTTCACCCGGCTAGGGTGGTTACTAGGCGACCCAGAAACCTTAAATATGGCCATAGAGTATGAGCATAGAAAGGTAGGCAGTAGTGAGAGCAACGCGCTTCAATTAGGGGTTCACTATTGGTTTTAACACAAGAATTGCCCGATGTGTTTACATGTTACCCATGGGTGGTTAATGCTTTCGTTTTTACAAACGTTTGTTGAATTACCAAAGCATCGGTTATTGCACGGTGCCGACACGACTCAGTGTGTGCTTCGATATCGGTTTTAACCCCATGCCAAATATCCATTTGCGGTTCACTGAGCACGTACTCTAATGCGCGACATGAAAACGTCATATCTACAGCGGCGGCAGCGAACAGTTTAATTAGCCACGGGTTATCGACCACCCAGCCATCACTATAAACCAAGGTATTGCCTAAAAAAGCATTAAGTTCATCGCATACTTTAAAAACGCTTACCCCTTGCTCTTCGAGTGTATCTCGACTTACGCCATGTAAGGCTTCTGCTTTCTGATCCCAATGCACCCAAGAATCCAAAGGCCGAATTAGCTGGCCCCACTTTGCACCATCATAGCGCACTACCCCAATCTCAATGGGATAACTTTTCGCGCCAAAACCACTTGCTTCTACATCAATGATGGAAGGCGGATATATTTTTCGCAAGCTGACTCCCTTGACTGCTTACGCCTGCTGCGCTGCCACTTACTCTACCCTTGACTGTTTACGGGTAAACAATGTATTGAAAGAGTAAACGAATCCTCTTATGGCGTCTCAACGCAAACTGGCACTACATTACCAATTAAAGTGTTATCGATGATAAAAGCTAATGGTAAAATCGTGCCAGTTTGTATTAAATTTTAAAGACGAGTATGAGGGCCGTGTTATTTATCGGCCACGGCTTCTTGTAGTATTTTCTCACTCACTTCAAGTGTAATAGCTTTCTCTTCGCCTAGGGCCACCATATTGTGGTTCTTAAGCTGGCTAAGAATTTTACTGATAGCCGTATCTTTGTCACCTTGATAGTCGGTAAGCTGTGTATCTACTGATAAGCTTTGATAAAACGCTTCTATAGCGTCTATGGTTTTCCGCGCCGTGTCTTCGCCGTCTTCAAACCCAAATACATTTTTACCCATTTGGGTTAGCTTTTGTTGCTTGCTATCGAACTGAACGCGTAATAACGAAGGCTGTACGATGGCCAACGAGCGAGCGTGATCTACCCCGTACAATGCGGTAAGTTCATGGCCTATCATATGCGTTGCCCAATCATGAACAACCCCGGCGCCAATCAAGCCATTTAATGCTTGGTTTGCTGACCACATAAGGTTGGCGCGCCATGCATCATCAGGTGCATCAACATCTTTACCTAACGCAATTAACGTTTTAAGCAAGGTTTCAGCGTAGCCGTCTTGCACTGGCGCGTGCTGCGGGAACGTAAGGTATTGTTCACAAACATGGACAAATGCATCAACCAACCCGTTAACCACCTGACGCTGTGGCAGACTCTTAATCACATCTGGGTCGAGAACGGCAAATTTGGGGTAAACAAAGGGAGACATAAAAGGAAGCTTTTGTTGCGTGGCCTTTTTACTGATAACCGACCCACCGTTAGATTCAGAGCCCGTGGCCGGTAGTGTTAATATCGCGCCTATAGGAAGGGCCGCATCTACCGTATGCTTACCAGTAAGAATATCCCAACCATCGCCATCATATTTTGCGCTCGCTGCTACGTATTTTGCACCATCAATTACGCTTCCTCCCCCTACAGCAAGAATGAAGTCAACTTTTGATGATTTAACTTGGGCTACAGCTTTGTCTAACGTTTCCACTGTCGGGTTAGGCTCAACACCTGCGAACTCTTCCCACTCATAACCTTCAAGCGCTTTAGAAACCTGATCATACACGCCGTTATTTTTGATTGAGCCACCACCGTATAATACTAAAACTCGCTGGTTTTTCGGTATTAGTGTCTCAATAGCAGCAATCTGCCCTTGTCCAAATTCGATACGTGTGGGATTACTAAACGAAAATTTCATTTTTACCTCTATGCTTTTTTTCTCTCGTTCATGCATAATAGTGGCAATTAACAAATAAAAACCGTCTAAAACTGGAAATAAATTGCCTAATCCTATAAAAGACAACAATAACGCTCTGCTAGCAGCATTGGCCAAAGAAGTATTGCGCCAATCAGGCAAAAGTAACTTAAATGGTATAACGTCTACTCTGTTGCCTGGGGTTCGGTTATTCAGAGATCCCCTCGGTAGTACTCGTCAACCGCTTTTATACCAATCCGGTATTATTATCATGCTGCAAGGCAGCAAACGTTTGTATGTAGACAACCATGAAATTACCTACAAAAAGGGGGACTATATTGTTTTAGGTATGCCACTTCCCGCTGAGTGTGAAGCGGCTACCGATGGCGACGATTGTATTTTAGGGTTAATTGTTGATGTGCCTTCGCCGCTACTTATTGAGCTTGTACAATGGCAAATTCCTCTATCGGATAAACATACTTCCCCGTTTACCCTAAGTCAGCAGTCGTTAGACACGACCATCAGTGATGCCACTGGGCGTTTACTAGATGCCCTATTAAGCAAACAAAAAAGCGCAGCATTAGGTGAAAGCTTTGTACGGGAAATTATTTTTCATGTGCTTAATGGCCCGGCAGGTTACGTATTAAGTGGTCTTACAGATAACAGCCACTACGCAAAAGTCGCGCGCTCTCTTTCTATTATCCATCAAGAATATGCAACTGCGCTGAGTGTAGACTATTTGGCTAAGCAGGTAAGCATGAGTTCATCAGGTTTTCACCGAGCTTTTAGAGATATCGTTTTTGATTCTCCCGTTCAGTACATTAAAAAAATACGTTTGGCGAAATCACGTGAGTTAATTAACGCAGGTTATCGGGTGGGAGATGCCGCTGAGGCCGTGGGGTATAAGAGCCTTTCTCAGTTTTCACGGGAATTCAAACGTTATTATCAAACTACTCCCGTTCAAAAAAAGAGCGCCTAAACATGCCATTTACTAGCGTATTGCCCGTTTTTTCGAAATTTTTGTTGCAAAATTAGACGAAAGAATAAGCTGGGCTTCGCCATTCTCGCCGCTGAATACTATACACTTAAGCAGTTAAATTCTTTCTTATGGGCGCCTATGGCTTTTCGTACGCTACTGTGGTTTTCACTTTTTATTGGCCTTGCTTTTAGTGCTCATGCAAAGGATACCGTTGCGCCCCTTTATATTGGTATTGATGCCGACCTTTCGGCGGTTGCAGCTGAAGGCGGTGTGGCCATACAGCGCGGCGTGCAAATAGCGGTAGATGAAATAAATCAGGCCGGGGGGCTATTAGGCCGCGAGCTGAAAATTATAGCTAAAGATCATAGAGGCAACCCCGCTAGAGGTGTGGCTAACTTAAAACAGTTAGCCAAAAATAACGATTTGTTGGCCGTAGTAGGAGGTGTTCATACCCCTGTGGTAGTTACCGAGCTGGACATTATTCACCAACAAAATATGTTATTTTTGATCCCTTGGGCCGCGGGTACAGCACTGGTAGACAACCAATTCTCACCTAATAATGTATTTCGTGTATCGGTAAGTGATACCGAGGCGGCCAGCGTGCTTATAGGCCACGCACGCTCGCTACAAGCAAAACGAGTGGCACTGGTTCTAGAGCGAACCGAATGGGGGCGTTCTAACTATCGCTCTATTCGTTTAGCGGCCAATGCCCAGGATATTGATATTGCGTCTGTGCATTGGATTAATTGGCAGCAAAAATCGTTTTCAGAAGACGTAGCCAGCATTAAGGCGTTAAACATAGACGCGGTAATTTTGGTGACCAACGCTCCTGAAGGGGCTGTGGTTGCCAATGAATTTCATAAACAGGGGTTATCTAAGCTACCAATAATATCCCATTGGGGTATTGCGTCAGGAAACTTTATTAATCTTCTTGAGGTGTCACCCTCGACGTTAAATTTAACGGTATTACAAACCTTTCATTTTGAAAAACAAACCCATCCGAGAGCCCAGCACCTATTAGCGCAATATCGCCAGAAGTATGGCCCCTTTGCGGCCAATGCTATTCCTGCAAAAGTAGGCCTAGCACATGCCTACGATTTAGTTCACTTACTTGCGATTGCTACCCGTATCGCAAACGAATTCGATGTGACTAAGATAAAAGCGGCAATGGAAAACTTACCTCCCTACCAGGGAGTGGTAAAAACCTACAGCCCTGCTTTTAGCAAAGATGCCCACGATGCCCTCACGGCATTGGACTACTTTATGGTTTCTATGGACGACAATGGCCATTTGGTTTTGCCGGATAACCCATAATGCAGCCCTCTTCGCCATTACGCACCGTTTTAATAAAAACTATGCTGCCGAGGTTGGCGGCATTAGTTGCACTGGTTGCTATTATCTTACTTGCCGTTGCTTTTTATATAGTGCGCGGCCAAGTGGCAGAAGTGCATAAACAGTCGCTCACTAGCTTGCAGCAAGACTTATCCTTCACGTTAAACGACACCACAAGACAACTGTCAGATCTTGCCGCGAACGACATTATTATTAACGCCTTGATTGATGTTGAGCAACGAAAAAACTACTTGCCTATGTTTTTTCGCTCACTTAATTTGACCCACTCACGCAATGTAAGCTTTGCGTTGTTCGACTTTTCCGGGGCCATTATTATTGATAAAAATTGGCACGCCAACCTACCCGTAAATATTGTGCAAGCGTGGCAGGAACGAACATTAGGCGCCTCACGTACTTATTACTCAGTATCTAAACATGGTGTGTTGTTTTCCGTTCCTGTGCTATTAAATAATGCAGCAGAAGGCGCATTAGTTATGCACGTTGATAGTTTACAGTCGTTGCTTGCCCCCTACCCCCGCCTCACCAATCAGGTAGTAACCGACAGTAACGGCGTGATTTTATTTGGTAGTGATACCGCGCTTTTTCCCCCTTACGTATCGCTATCACAGTTAAATACCGACGGCTTTTCTACTACAACAGCCCAGTGGGCGAATTTATCGCTATATAGCATACAACCCTTTGCCACAGCTTACCGCGCCTTGTCTTGGGCGGCGTTAGTGCTTATTGCTATGATTGGTGGCATGCTAATTATTAGCTTGCATATAGTACGTACCACAGGCGTGCTCGCCGAGGACACATTATCACGCTTATATAGCGACATCGTTAATCGGCTGAACAATAAGTCTTTTAAAACGGCTACTGCCACTGTGCAAGAGGCTCGCGAGCTCGTGAAGATAAAGGCTGCTTTCGACAAGCTGTTGTCAGACTTAACCAAAGCGTCACTTTCAAATGAACAGTTCTCCGATGTCATTGACTCTATTGGCGATTTATTGGTGGTGGTAGACACATCAAACCAAGTACTCCTAAGCAACCGCCAATTCGACAGGTTTAGTCGACAGCAAAATGATGCGGTAGAATTAACAGTAGAGTACGTGGTAGACAGGCTAAAGCTTGATACATCGGTTGAACTTGCTCATCTGTCAAGCACCACGGGTAAGCAACGTTTTATTCGTTGGAGCAAAACTGCGCTTGAAGATGCCAATGGCAAAGTAAGAGGCAGTATTTATATTGGCGTTGATAATACCAGCCATCGGGCCCTAGAAAGTAACGTAAAAATTCTTAGCCATGCAATAGATGAAGCCACAGTATCTATTGTTATTGCCGATATCCTTCGGCCCGACCAACCTATTGTGTATTCCAATAATGCGTTTTCTCGACTTACAGGTTACGCCCAAGAAGAAGTAATAGGCCGCAACTGTCGTTTTTTGCAGAACCAGCAAGATGATAGCACGTCAGCTGATAAGGTCAGTTTGGCCATCGCGCAAAGAAAGCCTGTTGAAACTACCATGCTAAATTATCGCAAAAACGGCACTGCTTTTTACAACCGCTTGATACTTACACCGGTAAAAATAGAAGGCGAAGTTACGCACTATATTGGTTTTCAACAAGACATTACACAACAGCGCCAGGCAGAAGATTACTTACAGCAAGCAAAACAAAAAGCGGAAGAATCCGCACGGTTAAAATCGGGCTTCCTAGCCAGTATGAGCCATGAAATACGTACTCCAATACATGGTATATCTGGTGTACTTCAGTTGCTCAACGACTCTGAATTAAGCAGTGAACAGAAACATTATGTGTCGTTGGCTGAATATAGTATTGAAGGGCTACTGCATATAGTTAACGATATTTTGGACTTCTCCAAAATAGAAGCCGGGCAGTTACACATTGAACAGCATCCGTTTGACATACTGCACGAATTAGAGAGTCTACAGTCTCAATACGCTATTTTATGCCATGAAAAAGGGCTCGCCTTACACTTTCACTTTAACCTTCAAGACCATCACGTGGTACATGGTGATGCAGTTCGGGTACGCCAAATTTTATCAAACTTACTCGGTAATGCCGTTAAGTTTACCCCAAAAGGGCACATTGACGTTACCACCAGCATAGAGCAAAAAGCAGACGCATCACTGCGACTAACATGCAGTGTTAAGGATAGCGGAATAGGTATTGCAAAAGACAAACAGGCCGGGATATTTGAGGTCTTTAATCAAGAAGATATTTCCACTACCCGTGAGTTTGGCGGCACTGGCCTAGGCTTATCCATTAGTAAGCAATTGTGCGAACTTATGGGCGGAAGCATTCACCTTACCAGCGAAAAAGGAGAAGGCAGCACCTTTACGTTTGAAATTCTCTTAGCCAAAGGTGACGATAGCTTGCTTCCCCCTACTCAAAAATCTACTGACGGTGCTGTGATCGCGTTTAAAAAACGTAATATACTTATTGTGGAAGATAACGATATTAATCAGATTATTGTTAAGCAACATTTAAGTAAGCATAAAACGCTCACCGCAAAATCGGGGGTTGAGGCGCTTGCCGCGCTTAATAAGATTAAAGCGACCTTTGATGTTATTTTAATGGATTGTCAGATGCCTGAAATGGATGGCTTTGAAGCAACGCGCCGTATTCGCGCCGGAGAGGCGGGCGAACAGTATGAAAGCATTCCCATAATCGCGCTTACCGCGAATGCCATGAAAGGGGATAGGGAAATTTGCCGCCAAGCGGGCATGGATGATTACTTAAGCAAACCTTTCAACGCCCATGATTTAATTGAAAAAGTAGAATATTGGTCACGGCAAAAAGATGGCATTGCGGTATAAAAACTAACGCTTAGTAGCGACACGACGCCCTACCTGAAGGCCAGAGCGTGTTAAAAAGGTGGAGTTGGCCGATAAGCCGGGTTCTGTCGTGGACAATCATTCCTCTAGATCAGCAATCGCTCACTGATTCAAGCAACCTACCCGATCCCCATGCGGGCAACACGTTGAGGGATCCTATTTGGTCTTGCTCCGGGTGGAGTTTACCTTGCCGCAACCTGTTACCAGGTGCGCGGTGCGCTCTTACCGCACCCTTTCAGCCTTACCGGCCATTGCTGGCTTAGGCGGTCTTCTCTCTGCTGCACTTGTCGTCGGCTTACGCCGCCCAGACGTTATCTGGCACCCTGCCCTTTGGAGCCCGGACTTTCCTCCCCTTTCCTAAGAAAGCGGCGATTGTCTGGCCAACTCCGCGGCGCATTCTACATGAAGTTAAGCCAATTAGCGACTCCCCTTATGGGCTAATTTCCATCACCGTAAAAACATCTCTCAACTTTCGTTTTATCCATTAATTTAGTAATGACAAATACGTGATCGTCTGCCCGTAAGCAGGTGCTGCCTTTAGGGATAAGAGTGTTTTCACCCCGCGCGACTAAAGCCACTACGGTATCCACCGGAAGCCCTAGCTGTGCAATGGTTTTATCTACCCCCGCACAGTCTTCATTAATCGTAATTTCAATCAGTTCACGCTTATTTTTTGCTACCTTCACTATCTCGAGGGTATTCGATTCGTGAGCGGGGGTTTTTAACACTAAACCTAGTTTGCGCGCCGCTACAGGAAGGCTTCCGCCTTGGAGAAGAGCAGAAATAATGACAATGAAAAATACCACATTGAAAATGAGCTCTGCGCTAGGCAAATTATAAATTAGCGGGAATATCGCAAGGATAATAGGCACGGACCCCCGCAAGCCCACCCAGGAAATGAGCACAGAGGCGCGAAAAGTAAACCGGCTTAATAACAAGATAGGCATGGCCACTAAAGGCCGCGCGATAAAAATTAGCACCATTGCAATTAACAGCCCCTCTTTCCAGCTATGCAGTAATTCCGAAGGCGTAACAAGTAAGCCTAAAATTACGAACATTGCTATTTGGCCTAACCACGCTAATCCATCAAGAAATAAAAACGTATTGCGTTGATAGGCAAAGCGGCTATTCCCCACGATAACCCCGGTAATAAAGGTAGCAAGGAAACCGCTCCCCCCTAGGTTTGCAGCAAGGCCAAACGCCAGCACGCCAAACAACATGACAAACACAGGATATAAACCAATTGCCATAAGTTTAACTCGGCGGAATAACCACACCGCTAGCCCACCGACGAGTAAGCCTGTAAGCGCACCAACCCCCATTTGATTGATGAATAAGAGAAACAACTCGCTTGGTTTAGTACTACCATCTTGTATAAGCGTAATTAAGCCAATGGTGAGAAATATTGCCATAGGATCATTCGATGCGCTTTCTAACTCTAACGTGGATTTTATTTTTTCAGGTATCTTAATACCTGCATTGCGCATCACAGAAAAAACAGCGGCCGCATCGGTAGAACCAACAATTGCGCCTAGCAATAGGCCTAAGTATAAGGGTAAGTCGAGAATGTACATGGCTGCGAGCCCGGTAATAGAGGCGGTGCCTATTACCCCTAGGGTGGCCAACAGTGAGGCAGGTTTCCACGCGTTCTTTATCGACTTTTTAGACGTTTGAATACCGCCATCGAACAAAATGAGAATAAGGGCTAGGGTACCAATACTATGAGCGGCATCGGCATTGTCGAAAGAGATACGCCCAATACCATCTTCTCCTGCCAGCATTCCTACACCTAAGAATAGGACGAGCACAGGCACACCGAAACGGGGTGACAATTTACTTATCAGCACACCGAACAGGGCCAATACCGCACTAAGCAAGATAATATGATCAACCGCAAACAACCTTCATTCTCCTTTTCATTTTACATTGCGATAGTGTGAGGGGAGCCTTTCCATCATTTTAATAGGCCCCCCATTATTAATTTCAAGGAATATGAGCAAGAGACGCTTTAACTTCTTCAGAAGTAGGTCTCAATTGTGCTTTCCCTTGGCGCGCTCTTCGTTTACCTAGTAAATAAAGTAGCGCAGAAGTTATAAAGAGTGTTGACGATGTTCCTATAATTACTGCGAAAACCATAGGAAGCGCAAAGCTTCTTACCGCTTCGCCCCCCCATATCGCCATGGGGAATAACGCAAGCAACGTAGTTAAAGACGTAAATATAGTCCTGCTTAAGGTTGTATTTATCGCCTCATCAATAACGACGTTTAACTTTCTTGTGCTGTCTTGGCGTATCAGTTCTCTTACTCTATCTAACACTACTACTTTATCATTAATTGAGTAACCAATGAGCGCTAAAAGTGCCGCCACTGCCGTTAAGTTGAACTCGATACCAGTTAAAGCAAAAAAACCAATGGTTTTAGTGAGATCTAAGGCTACAGTAAGTAAAGCGGCGCTGGCGAAATGGGCTTCATAGCGTACCCATAAGTAAATTAGCATGCCCGTGCCGGCAATCAATAGTGCAAGAATGGATAGTTCGGCAAATCCGTTACTTACTTTTGGCCCCACCATGTCGACCTTATGAAACACGACATCTTTATCTGCTTGAGAAATTATCTGTTTGATGTTTTCCACTTGCTGAGTGCGCGCCTCGCCCTGCACTTCTGCGGGGGCCCGCAATAAGTAATAGCCAGGTTCATCATATTCTTGCAGAGTAATTTTGTGCATACCTTGTGCGGATAAAGCACCACGCAAGGCATCTGTTGAGAGCCCTGGCGCTTCGAGCTCAATCATAGTGCCACCGGTAAAATCCACCCCATCGTTAAGCCCCGGTTTATAAAATAGGCCTATCGACGCACTTGTAAATAAGACCGATACCATTAATGCTAACTTCCACCGTTTTAGCACATGAAGTGTAGGACGTTTGTCTGCCAGCATGAGTAAAGGCGCGGTGAAACGCAGCGGCTCTCTTGACGCTTTACGTGTTACCCACTGCATAATCATTTTGGTAAGTGCTACTGAGGTAAATAAAGAAGTAATTAACCCAATTGCTATAGTAACCGCGAACCCTTTTACAGGGCCGCTACCAAACATAAACAATAGGCTAACCGCTATTAGCGTGGTCATGTTGGAATCGACGATGGTACTTATTGCACTGTTAAACCCCGCGCTTAAAGCGCTACCGGCGGGGCGCCCTCCCTTAGTTTCTTCTCGAATGCGTTCGTTAATAAGAATGTTCGCATCAACAGCCATTCCCATGGTGAGAATTAAGCCTGCGATGCCGGGCAAAGTAAGTGTAGCGCCCAGTAAGGTTAATACACCAAAAACCAGCGCCATATTTACGGACAAAGCTACGCTAGCTATGGCTCCCCAACGCCCATAGATACCCACCATAAAGGCCAGTACCGCCAGCCCTCCGGCCACGCCACTAATTACTCCACTTTGAATTGCATCGCTACCAAGATCTGGCCCAACACTGCGCTCTTCTACTATCGTTAAGGGTACTGGTAGCGCTCCGGTGCGTAGCATTAGTGCGACGTCCTGTGCTTCGCTCATGGTAAAACTACCTACAATTTCGCCTCGCCCGCCGGGGATAGCGCCATTAATTACGGGCGCTGTCACCACGGTATCGTCTAACACCACGGCAAGTACCCTGCCGACATTTTTTTGCGTCATCGAGGCAAATTGGCGGGCGCCTTCATTGTCCAACCTAAAGGTTACTACCGGTTGACCCGTCTCGGGACTAAAAGCGGCAGTAGCATCGGTAATATGTTCACCTTCCATTGCCACCCGCGCATCAAGTTGGTATGGCCTATCATGGGTGTCTATACGGGTGATACGCTCTTGCGTTTGACTGTTCGCCTGCCAATGAAAGCGCATTTGTGCGGTAGTACCTAAAAGAGCTTTAACCTGCGAAGGGTCTGACACGCCGGGCATTTGCACTAAAATGGCGGTGCTGCCCTGGCGGGAAACATTGGGTTCAGTGAGGCCCGTTTCATCCAGTCGGTTTCTAACCACTTCCACAGCCCGGTTAATAGCGTCTTTTTCAAGTGCTTTTTTATAGTTTTCATCTAATGTTAAGGTGATATTGGCCCCTGAAGTATCTACAGCCAAAGCGCGTGTACCATCGCCTTGGGCAGAGACTTCATTAGCCAAAGATTTTACCTTCGCAGCATGTTCAAGGTTGCGCAAACTAATGCTAACTGCTTGCGCGCGAGCACTAGTGTGTTTGGTGTAGCGCACGCCTTTTTCTCGTAAAGCTTGCAATAAGTTATCGCTATAACTTTCTAATTGCCTGGCAAACAGGCTGTTAGTATCTGCTTCAAGCAGCAAATGCGAGCCGCCCTGCAAGTCGAGACCTAGAGATAACGTAGTTTGTGTATACCAGTGAGGTAGGTACGTTTTAACTGATAATGGCAACATATTGGGGGCAGCGCATAGTAGGCCTAAAATAACCACCAATACATAAATAACGCCACGAATAGAGAATCGTGTCATAAGGAGTGTTCCTGTAAAAAGAATAAAACAAAATGCCTCAAAAAATAATAATTTTAGGCAGATATGGAATTACAATTGAGAAATCACAGGAATTCGGGCGGCCCCCGTTTTGAAATACCTTTCCAACTGGCTATTGGGTACGCCGGCTGTGTATAGAAAAAAGCGCTAAAATACCCCAATACGCGAGATAAACTTAAGCGAAGACGGTTTGGGGGTAAAAAACCGTGCTGATCACTTTGGCCGTATTGTTTCTCAGCGATATTGGAAAAACGTGCGGCTAGTGCCCCCCCTATATCGTAAAACGCCACTGCTGGTGACAAAGGGGTTGCTGACGGTGTGGCTTTAGCGCTTTCAGCAAAAAAAGCAACGTTGAATAACACAAACGACAATAACCACGCCATAAAAAAGGGCGCAGCAGAATTTGGCGCCTTTGATAACGGCGAAATCTGAAAGTATTGTTGTGTCATTTAAACTTAGTAAAGGTGGCTAGAAAGTAAATATTAGCCTGGCACGTTTTTTCTATTATGGGGGCAAGCCGATAAATTCAAAGATGCGGCGTTGATAATTTCTGTAGGACTTAGTGCACTTATTAATTTTATTACCCTTTCATTGGTTTGTGAGTACACTTTAAGGGAAAATCACGTGGTTATCCCTAACAATAAGAAGTAATGTAACGGTTATGAAGCTTTCTGTAGTTGGCAAACATTTATTACTCGTGTTTTCTTGGCTTGCGCTTTGGCGGCTTGCCGTGTTAATGGAGTATGCCCCCCACGCCAGCATCTGGTTTCCCCCTGCTGGCCTTACGTTTGCCGCTTTTTTACTTGGAGGTTGGCGGGTCATTGGCACAATTTCTCTCGCCTGTATTTTATCTACAATTTGGGAACACCATATCTATAACGATGAAAGAACGCTTCAACACCTTCTTTTCTCTGGTACCCAATTCGCACTTATCCATTCCTTTATTTACGGAATAAGTGCACATTTATTACGTGGTGTAATCAATCGTATAGATAGCTATAACCTCTATCATGTGGTTATGCGGTTTATGACAGTTGCAGCAATTTCAAGTTTATGTATGGCGATAGGTGGCGTACTTACGTTATACGATGGACTCACCCTTGATACGCTTAGTCAAAGCGTACTGGGATGGTGGATAGGTGACTTATCGGGCATTCTCGTTCTTAGCCCTCTTTTTGTGGCGTTTATGAATCGCCTTTATCCTAAACGCGGGTTACTTACTGCCTTACAATATAGCTCGCCACTACACGATAAACGGTGGGGCTATGGCATCAAATTAGCGTTTAGTACGCTATTACTAACCACCGTGGTTACTTTGGCCCATCTATTTAACTCACCGGAAATTGCCTGCTTTGTGTTTTTTCTCGCCCTTCCTCAGATGTGGATTGTCTACACTGAAACTCCATTTCGGTCGATATTGAGCCTTGCGCTTTACAGTGTAACTACGGCGGCTTTAGTCACCCTCTATGGCATAGATACCCTTGCTTTTATTTATCAAGTGGCTTTAAGCGTAGTCGCGTGCTGCGTGTATTTCGTTATGGGTGTTCCTGCGTTACTATCAGCAAACCGAGAATTACACCAAAAAAATCAAACCGATCACCTCACGGGTACGGTTACTCGAGACTACTTTTTCACGTTAGCAGAGCATCAGATGAAGCAAGCGAAGCGATACCGGCAAGCTATTTCGCTTATTTTAATTGATGTGGATAAGTTTAAAGCGGTAAATGACTCATTTGGTCATTCTACTGGTGACGAGGTTCTACGAAATATTGCCCTTGAAGTTAAAGAATCCCTCCGGGAAAGCGATATTCTTGGCAGATTTGGCGGTGACGAGTTTATGGTAATGTTACCACAAACCAACGAAGACGACGCAGTAGCGGTAGCAGAACAGATGCGCCAACGTGTAGAAAGGTTAACCTTCCCCCACCCTGCTTTGACTATAACCTGCAGTTTTGGTGTTAGCGAACTTGATCCGAAAAAACCATTTCAACACGCATTTGAATTAGCAGATAGTAGTTTGCTTGCGGCCAAGCGCGCCGGACGAAATCAAACACTGCGATGCCGGGATGTCGCTTCAAAGTCTCTTTATAATTGAGTAGATTAATACACTATTTGACGACTTTGACCGATATGAGGTTAATTTTGTTCGACAACATATCAGAGTGTTCGGCACGGCTAAAGATACGACCTAAGATCTCAAACCCACTGGTTATTTTACCAAACGCCGCAAACCCCTGTGTATCTTTGTGTCTTTTTCCTAAATAGTCAAGACACGCGTACTCACCCATCGTGATAAAGAAACTTCGATACACCTCATTAAGACCAAAACGCGGCATTGAAAGCGTGTATTTAGTATGTCGCATTCCCGTCATATGCGTAGATTCATGACTCAAAAAGTCGAAGGATTCGCTGTCCGTCGGGATAGCATGCCCACCTTGAATGACTTCAATTTTTTCCTCTAGGCTAACAGGTTGGTTATTAAGCGATACAATTCTATAAATATTTGTATTGTCTAATTCTCGAGTATTAATGAGGTTAATAAAATAAGAGACCGTCTTTGGCGCGAGTGCTGGATATAAATTAGCTGTCCACTCGCCCAGGGTGCTTTCAAAGCGTATTTTAATGACATCAGTTTTCATACAACACCGCCCTTGCTTGTAACGCCCTTACACCACCAAACAATAGCGATGAAGCTAACAACGCATCCAAAGAGGGGATAGACGTTAAATTAACGACATCGTTTTGACTTAAATAACCGATAAACGTGCCGACAAACCATGATATAAACCCAATACTTCTAACTGCTGGCTCAGATCCTAAGTCTTCAATATTGCAGCCATGACGGCGTGCTATCAAAACCTCCGTACAATAAATAGCACCGATTGGCGGAATAGTGAGCCCTAATATAACCAAAAAACCTATTAGGTAGCTCTGCGCCTGAACTAACGCTAACGACGTACCTACAACCCCAATGGTGAAAATAATTCTTTTTAGGGAAATTTTCGGAAGTAAAGTGGAAATAGATAGTGCTGAAGAGTAAAGGCATAGTACGTTACTCGACCAAGAACCAAACAATAATAAAAGACTTGCTGGTATAACAAGACCAATCGTAGACATAACTGCCAGTAAATCAGCGTTCCCAGCTACCATACTTGGAATTGCTGACAGCACCATAATAATTGGATATCCCACTCCCAAAGAGATAAGTACTGACCATACAGCCTGCTTTTTGTTTATAGCAAAACGGCTGTAATCAGGCTGTATTACCACACCAGCAATATAGCTGCCTACAACTGCTGAGACTGCCGTTTTAAAGGTAAATGCACTTTCATTAATAACCAGCTGATTTGTGGTACTAAATGGGTCACTTTTAAAGGCTGCATAGAATAAAAATGCGATCATAAAAGGAACTAATGCTAAAGCCAGTTTATCGATACCAGAGAAGCCATTTAATGTAACCGCAATCATCAAAGCACTAGCAATAATGGTCAGTAGATAAACAGGGATGAGCAGCCCTAGAATATCATGCAAAACATGTTGCAATGCCTGTCCAAGAAAATTACTAATTACGGCATACCACCCAATAAGCGATATAGCAATAACTACATTGGCTATCTTGGCTCCTTGTCGGCCAAAGGCAAACTCCGTTAACATGTAGGTAGATAGGCGGCTTCTTGCCGCAACATAACTTGTCACAGCCCCGAGACAGCCGAGTATTCCCCCTCCAAACAAAAATGCAATCGTTGCATCTCGATAGCCAAGCGAGCCCCCGATCTGAGAGGAAACAAGAAAAACCGAAAAACCTACGATGCCACCAATAATGATAAACGCAAGATTCCAGCCCGACTTCGTTTGAGACTCGGGGACTGAAGATAAAGCAAAGTCATTGGACTTTGCTTTTACACCATCTACTTTACTCATTTAGTTGATACCATAGACTTCTTGCGCTCTTTCATAGGTAACGTATCCATTTTTAATATCATCTAGCACCTTTTCTTTTGGACGGTTAGCCGGGTTGCCAAAACCGCCGCCATTTGCAGTGACAACCTGAACTACATCGCCTTCATTTAAAGGAAGGGCAGTACACACACTATAGCGCTGTGTTTCGCCTGATGTTCTCACTACATTTACGTAGTTGGTAGAGCCCCTATTACCGCCTTTTAGCCCCCATGGGCCATTCTCTGAGCGGACATATGCCATCGTTAGCCACCAATTGTCAGTTAATACTCTGTAGTCTAATTTAATCCCTTTACCCCCATTGGTTTCACCTTCGCCACCTTCTTCATCGTTTAGGGCTAAACGATCTATTTGTAATCCATTACGTTGCTCGGATATTTCTACCGGTACGTTAAAGGTTTCACCGTGAAAGCCGGTATACAGTGCGTTTATACCGTCAAACTTAGAGCTCGCGCCCCAACCGCCTATTTGCGGCTCTACGATACTATGTGAATGCCCAGTTTTAGGATGAGGCCCGCCTAAAAATGTACCGCAAATAGAGCCATAGTGACCGGCTGTTAATGCATCTGGCATAGCAAGTGCTAATGCTTTCCAAACGAGGTCAAAGCTCATCATGCTATTTTCGTAATATACGCTAGTAGCGGCAGGGTATTTAGCTGCAAACATAGAGTCATCATCGACAAGTAAACGGATTGGTCTGAAAGAACCTGCATTAGCAAACGTCTGGGGGCTAGCTATCGCCTTAAATAACATTTGTGCGTCGACCATGGTAGAGTCGTAGGTAGCGTTTAACCCATTAGGCTGTGTGGGCGGGTTACCGCGAAGATCAACCAGAAACTCTTCATCTGTAATGGTTATTTTGGCTTTAATTGATAGTCCATTATCGGTTACCTCTGAAGCTTCAAATGTGCCTTTAGGTAGTGCTTTAAGCGCAGCCCGAGCCACCCGTTCTCCAAGTTCAATATAGTCTTCAATGGCATAAGCCACTGCTTGCAAGCTGTACTTTTCAACTAATGACTTGAATCGTTTTTCGCCTGCTCGCATTGAGGCAATGCCTGCCCAAAAGTCACCTTTTGACACCTCGGGCTGTCTGCTGTTTGCCATAAAAATATCGATGACTGCCTGATTAGGCGTAAATTGCTCGATAACCTTAATACAAGGTAACTGCAATCCTTCTTGATAAATATCAAGGGCGTCAGCACTTATACTCCCAGGGAAAGAACCGCCCACATCCACCCAATGGGCTTTATTTGCTAACCAACCAATCAGCGTACCCTCATGATAAACAGGCAATATAAGTACAACATCGTTTAAGTGGCTCACACCGCCATGATGAGGGATATTCGTCATGAAAACATCCCCTTCGCGAATTGCGTCAGGCTTATCAAATTTCTCTAGCACAGACTTTACGCCAGGCTCTAGCATGCCTATAAACCCAGGAATTCCCGAGCCAGAGCTTGCTAGCTGCCCCTGGGCGTCAAACATCGCCACACCGAAGTCTAATACTTCGTAGATAATTGAGCTCATTGCCGTTTTACGCATGGTAGCGAACATTTCTTCGGTAATAGCACGCATTGAATTTTGTATGATTTCAACGGTAATCGGGTCTATTTTAACGCTGCTTTTAACCATTTCACTCATCGCGCTATGCTCCTATCTCAATATGTAAGTTGCCGTAATCATCTACGTTGACCTGCTGGCCTGGAAGAATAACCGTTGTACTTCCCGACTCTTCAACAATTGCGGGACCACTAAACTGCGCATTTGCAAACAATTTATCTCGATCATAAATAACTGTGTCTACAAAGCCTGATTCATCGAAATCTACAGGACGTGTTTCTTTAATAGCCGACTGAATATCACCTGTAGCCGAAATTTTTGCTAGGGTAGGACGCTCAATGCGCGCATAGGCTGTAAGCTTGTAACTAACCAATTCAATATCATTCTCTAAGAAATAGGTATATTTCTTTTCATATTCTTTATTGAAATCTTGAATAAGTTTGGCGATATCGGCCCCCGTTATCTCACTTGTTCCAACATCGATTTGCACCGTATGCTCTTGCCCAACATAGCGCATCTCCAATAGCGGTTCGAAGTATACATCTTGCTCTTCAAACCCTTCCTTGACATATGTACTTAGTGCATCTTTACGCATGCTTTCCAAAGTTTTTGATATTTCAGATGCTTTGGACGCTACAAACGCGACAGGTTGGGTACGGATATAGTCCCGTCGCAAATCGGACATCAGCATGCCCCAAGCGGAGAAAACTGAGGCATGGGCAGGAATAATCACACGGGGGATACTTAATTCTTTGGCTAATACGGTAGCATGCATTGCGCCGCCGCCGCCAAAGGCAAGAAGGGTGAAGTCCCTAGGATCATAGCCTCTATTAATTGAAATTAACTTAAGTGCGTTACTCATGTTGTGGTTTGCTAAGCGGATAACCCCGCGCGCGGTATCTATAGCACTTAAATCTAATGACGTACCCAAGGTGTCAAACGCATGCTCCACCGCATCCATATCAGCAACAATTTCACCGCCAATAAAATAGTTCGGGTTAATGCGTCCTAACATCAAATTAGCATCGGTTGTGGTGGGCGATGTCCCGCCCTGGCCGTAAGCTACTGGTCCGGGAAATGCACCTGCGCTTTGTGGGCCAACGTGCATTTTATTGAATTCATCGATCCAACCGATAGAACCTCCACCATTACCAATTTCAACGATATCAACCACGGGGGTCATAAGAGGGTAACCCGCTGAACGTTCATCTTTTTCAATCATATATTGGCTAGTTAAGCTCACCCGACCATTGTCTATAAGTGAACATTTTGCTGTAGTGCCACCAATATCAAAGGCAATAATGTTATTTACACCAATTAATTTACCAAGCGCTGCCGCACCTAAAACACCACTTGCGGGCCCTGATTCGACAATTGAGATAGGCGTTTTCTTCACTGACTCAACAGTATCAATCCCCCCGTTGGATTGCATAACATAAAACTTACCGTCGAAGCCTCTTTCATCTAGTGCCTCTTCCATTTTTGCTAAATATTGCGCGGCAATAGGTTGCACATAAGCGCATAGGGCAGCGGTATTAGTGCGCTCATACTCTCGCCACTCACGAGATATTTGATGGGAAGTCACCACGGTTACCTCTGGCCAATGCGTAGCGATGTAGTCAGCAATAGCCTGTTCATGCTCTGGGTTAGCATAGGAGTGAAGTAGACACACCGCTATAGCTTGCACGCCTTCCTTTTGCATGTTTGTAAGCAGTGGTTCAAGTTCAGAAATCGCTAAAGGAGAGATAACATCGCCATTATATGATAATCGCTCAGTGATTTCATAACGTAGATGACGTGGGATAAAAGCGTCTGGCTTTCTATATTGCAAATTAAAAAAATCAGGTCTATTGCCACGTGCAATTTCTAAAACATCACGAAATCCCTTGGTCGTAATAAGGGCGGTTTTCACCCCTTTTCGCTCAGTTAGTGCATTGATAACAACCGTGGAACCGTGGGCAAAAAAGGTCAATTCCTCAAGAGGAATATTCGCTTTTTCTAAAGAATTGAGAACACCCTGCTGGAATTCGGAAGGGGTAGTATGGGCTTTAACCGCTTTTATGTCTGATGCCATCCCAGTTTTTGGGTCCATCTCGTAATAAACTAAATCAGTAAAAGTGCCGCCAATATCGCTGGCTGCTCGAATAGTCTGCATAATATTTCCTAACAAAGAAAGGGGGTACCCCAAATTCAGAATACCCATCTATTAAATTGTGGTGTTAACAAAGCGGGCTAAAAGAAGTTATAGCGCACATCGATACGCCATACTCGTGGCGCTGCAGCATAGGCAAAGCCCCCCGTAACGTACTCAGCGTTATACTCTTCATCAAAAAGATTATTTACCGAGCCAACCACGCTCCATACGCCATCTGCTGATTCAATACCTATTCGCAAATTGGTTAAATCAACAGGTTCTCGTTTGGTAATATTTGCTGGGTCCCAATATTGACCGCCAAGGCGCTGGTAATCGACGCGGCTAAAGAAATCCAATTGGTCTGAAATACCTGTTCTATACTGCAAACCAGTATTAAACGTAGTATCAGGAACATACGGGGCTTTATTTCCTTCGTAAGACGGCTCTAGGTCGTATGCTTCCACCGTACTGTCACTGATAGCAAAACCTGCATAAATCTTAAGGTCGTCACTAATATCGTATGACGCTTCTATTTCTCCACCCTCGATGGAAATTTCGTCAATGCCAACTAAAACTTGGGCGCCTAGGTCTCCAACAAAGACGAAAAAGGGCGCATTTTCAATATCGGTGCTATACACAGCGCCGCTGGTATGCAAACGTCCGTCAAGAAGCGTTGTTTTAAAACCTACCTCATAAGTTTCTGTATTTTCTTGGTCTAAAACGTCCGAAACATTCAAGCCAAGTGCTGTGGCCTGAGCCCCTACACCATTTTGGTTGAACTGTCCGCTACGAAACCCTTTTCCCCACGAGGTGTAGAGTGCAGTATTACTGTCAAACAAATAACGCAAACTTACTTTAGGCTGAAAACTTGAAAACTCTGCTTCGTTAACCGCGCCCGGTGAGCCTATAGCCCCTGTGTACTCGCCATCAATGCTGTACGCCCCTTGTCGCTCATCAACATACTGTTTGCGCTTGTCTTTATCGTAACGGCCTGCAATAGATAGCTCTAAGTCGTCGATGATGTCGTAAGCAAAATTAAAATATCCGGCATACGCAGTGTTATCATTGTCATCTGCTGAAAATGAACTTGTGGGGTTAATTGCGCCTCCTAAAAGAGGAGCACGTGTCACATCTTCAATACCCATACCCAAATCGTATCCGGTGCTTGAAGATATATATCGGTCAGTCGCTAGATAATAGACACCAAACATCCAACGCAATAGCTCATCATCGTTTGACATAAAACGAAGGTCTTGGCTAATTGCTTCAACATCAATGAATTGGTTTTGTGTACCATCAACAAATGAAATTCCTGGGTTTACACTGGTATTTGCAGAATAGGGAAACTGATCGGCACCTGTACTTTGTTCAAGAGTGTCATAAGCAGTAACAGACTTTACTGTCACCCAATCCAAATCATAGTTAACTCGTACAGACAATTGACTGGTTTGTCGCTCATCGAATCCTCTATTATTTGCCGCTGTATCACGACGCACACTATTAGAGTCGAAGGCACTTGCATCTTGATACCCTGAAACTTCTCCCGTGTCAGGATCGATAGTTACCCCCTGATAGGTATAGGTGTTTGCATCAGAAGAAGTATCTGAATAGCTTCCTCGAATATCAATACTCAAGGCGTCTGTTGGTGTAAAGCTTAGATGTCCACGCAGCGTTGTGTCTTGCTTAAAGTTTATCTTTTCGCCCGTGGTGATATTGTCGTATATACCATCGGTATCGTAGTAACGAGCAGATAATCGAAAGGCAACGTCATCAGATATAGGCCCAGTTACTGACCCTTCAATGTGGTACTCATTTCCTCTTCCGATCCCACCTTGCACATAGCCCTCTAAGATATCACTAGGCTTTTGCGTATTGATGAGGATAGCGCCTTGAGTGGCGTTTCGCCCATACAACGCCCCTTGAGGACCACGCAATACTTCGATACTTTGCAAGTCAAATAGCCCTTGGTCGAAACTACGGCTATTAACCTGTATAACATCATCAACCACAACAGCTACCGGCGGTTCACCATTTCTTACTTGCGAAACGCCACGAATAGTAATGAAGTTGGTACCAGAGTCTTGCGCATTTGCTATAGTGACGCCAGGAGTCAATCCAATGAAGTCTTCCACCCCTTTTATTCTCGCGTTTTCAATTTCCATTTCAGAAAAATAGCGCTCTGATAGCGGTACTTCGACAATAGTTTCAACTCGTCCACGTGCTGTGACGGTAATATTCTCTATTGATTTTTCTTGTTGCGATTTAACCGCTTCTTCTTGCGCATATAAGGGGCTGCTTATAGGTAAGGAAACAACCCCCACTGAAAGCGCTAATATACTCTTGCGTGTCAATAATACTCTTCGGCTGGGCATGAGTTTTCCTTTTTACTTGTTTGACAGATATTTAGTTTTTATAATCTAGGCCAGCAACTTATAACTAATTGCCGCTGCGTTTTTTTGCATAAACGCCAACTTGTTTAAAAGTTATCCCATAATTTCAAAGCTAGCAGCAACTACCCTAAAGGGCAGTATTAATAAATGAGTGGTTTGAGAGTATTACTGAGAGTAACGAATGGCAGCAAAGTGATAGCATGCACAGTACATGTAAAACTGAAGGAAAATGTCACGAATGCTAAGTAATAACGAGCTTACCGAGCCTTGGTTTATTAGAACAAAGCTCATTCCGCCACGAGCGAATGCCCGCCTAATTGAACGAGTAGAGGCGGCATCTTTACTGAATAATGCAAATGAAATCGGCTCAGGGTTTATTGTTGCACCGGCCGGGTTTGGTAAATCTTCGCTTTTGTCTCAGTGGCGTGAGTCTTTATTGCAGCGTGATATAAAAGTTGCCTGGTTATCATTAGATGCAAATGACACAGACTTACGACACTTTGCAAGCTATTTAATTATTGCGCTCACCGAGGCAGGATTGCCATTAGGATCACTCGAATTTGCCGCTTATAAATGCTTAGTTGAATTTTCTGTTGAACAAGTCTCTACACTTTTAATAGCAAAGCTATCGTGCATAAATGAAAAAGTAGTACTGATATTAGACGACTTCTATCGCGCTGAATCCGTAGAGGTTAACGGGTTAATAAATCAACTTTTAGATCACCTCCCCTATAACTTTCGCATAATCATAAGTAGCCGTTCTCAACCCCAAGTAAACGTAGCATCACGGGTCTTGAGCAATCGTGCCTTTGAAATTAATCAACAAATGCTTAGTTTTTCTTTAGACGAATTAAAGCGCTTTATCGGGCCCGATGCCAGTGATCAATACGCTAAAACCTTACTCGAGCAAACAGAAGGCTGGGCGGTGGCCGTTCAACTGGCCACAGTAGCGAATAAGGGAAGTACAAACCTCGATACGCTTTTCAAAGGTAAGCAGCAATATATTACTGATTACTTCACCGAGCAGATACTCGACCGCTCTACCCCACAAGAGCGTAAGTTTTTAACGTATACCTCTATTTTAGAGCAATTTAATATTGAGCTTGCAAGCGAAGTTACGGGTATTGATAATGTTCAAGGTTTAATCAACACCTCGCCCCATATTCGCTCGCTTCTTATATCACTTGATTCTCAACAAGTTTGGTATCGCTATCACCACTTGTTCTGTGAGATTTTATACACCAAGCTAAAGCATCAACAACCAGAACTTATTAACTCACTTCACTTGAAAGCATCGCGGTGGTTTGAATCAAATCAGCAAATATCGAGTGCGGTAGCACATGCCAGACTATCAGGCGATATGGATAGGGCCGCTCAGTTATTTTTGAACGCTGGTGGGTGGGAACTTGTTTTATATGGGGGAGTAGGCTTGATGCGCAGTTTATTGCGCAACTTTCAGTCACCCGATTTCGCACGTCACCCACGCGTTCGTTTGGCAAATGTCTACTCCTTGTTAAAAGACGGGTATATTGATGAAGCAGAAGCTCAATTTAATAAAATTAAACTAACTACACAGCATGCAACAAACAAGCTACTTGGCCGAGATCTATACCTAGTTGGACGCTTATTGAATTCCTATCGTGATGAGCTAATTAACATTACTGCATTACAAGAAATGAAAAACAAACTAGCAAGATGGAATAAAGCCGATTTACTTGGAGTTGCAATAATCGAATCTGTTATTGTGCTAAGCTCTATGGCACTAGGTATGTTTAATGATGCGAAAATGGCGGCAGTTAAAGGACTTAGTGCCATGCGCCAAGCAGAATCAGTACTTGGCGCAAACTATCTTGTACTTCACCTAGGGCAGATAGCTTTACATCAGGCAAAATTCGAATCAGCGAAACAACATCTTAGCGAATCGATTGGAATGGCAAATAAAAACTTTGGCATAGATAGTCGGTTAAAGACAAACAGTGAGATTAATTTACTTGCTCTAGAATTCTGGCAGAGTCCCAGCTCGATTTCATTCGAAAAGATGCAAGAGCTAATACATACTGCGTGCACAACCGATGGATGGTCAGAGATATACGCGGCAGGATTTTCCTCTCAATTCGAGTACTTTCGGCTTTTTAACATGAGAGAGGCGTCTGCTAACTTATTGGCGTTGAGTATTGAAACCGCAAGAAAAAGGCAGTTACCCCGGCTTAAAGCGCTTAGTAATATCTATCGCTTAACTTATGCAATGACACAAGGCAAACCAAACGAGATTTTGCTTGCGATGAAGGAGTTGGGGAGTTCTACATCCCCCACCGCCGCCCTTCATGAAAACTGGTTTTTGTTATGTGAAAAATGTTTTGCGCTTGGATTAGCACACTTAAAAGGCTATAGCAGTGAACACGCAAAAACAGACATTGATGAGGCTATTGTCCGCACACAGAGAATAGGCGCAACATTATACTTGATACGGCTACTGGTATTGCGGGCTACTATGTACGCTTCACGCGGTGAAAAATCGTTGTGCTTTGACGATTTAATAAGTGCTGCAGGCTTCGCTACGCGCTCTGAAGTGAAAACGCCATTTTTTCTTTCTCGACTCACAATAGATAGTATTAAAGCGTGCATTGAATACTTTAGAAATAGCAATATACACAGACTAGAACTTGCTTTTTTAAGCCAATGCGCTAAACAGTATCACCGGTTATTTCTTGGAGAAGAAGACAACTCGCTTGAACAAGCACTGAGCAAGCGAGAGACTGAAGTATTAAACCAATTAGCCCATGGCCTCGCTAACAAAGAGATTGCTCGAGCACTTTATATGACTAACCACACAGTTAAGTTCCATCTTAAGAACATCTTTAAGAAATTAGATGTAGATAAGCGGGTTAACGCGATAAATAAAGCCAGAGCCATTGGTTTAATTGAGTAACTACCGAAGCCATTGAAACTCAACCAATGGCTTAGTAAATTTGCCTATATGGTTGCGCTAAGTAAGCTTTTAATTGTTCTTTTTAACTGCTGACGAATAAATAACTTCTTCGATTTGCATACGCTATAAACGCCCTGATGACGGCCCCGCTCGTCTAAATAAGTCGCCTGAGAAAGCTCTAACTGGATAGCGTGTATGCCGTCGCTAGGGCGACCAAAATGACGGGTAATATATCCGCCCTTAAAGCGACCGTTAAGGACTTGACTATAGTGCGCCTCTACGTTGTTTTGCACCCTCGTTGCTAAAGAAAGAGCACAAGATTGTCCTCTGTTGGTTCCCCAATTGAAGTCAGCAAGCGTCCCGTCAAATAACATTGGAACCTGTTCGGCGATACTATGGGCATCAAACAAAATAGCGAAGCCAAATTGGCGTTTTAAACGTGCCAACTCGTGAGCAATTTTCGTATGATACGCATGCCAAATTTCTTTTTTATAAAGATTTTTCAAGTCTTCACTAGGCTCTTTTCCCTGTTGAAAGACAGCAGATTCATTAAACAATATTGTTGGAAAAAGACCGGTTGTTTTACTTTCGTACAAAGGCTTATCATCAACAGGTCTATTTAAATCAATAACATAACGCGAATAGTTCGCTTTTATGCATCCAACGTTTAATTCAGATAAAAAATCATACAGTTCTGGCAAATACCAATCTGTATCAGGCAGCGTCGTCGCCTCGCTCGTCAACCCACTTTTTACCTGCGGTGTTAAACCCAGCCCAGAATGAGGCATACTTACCAATAAAGGTGTTTGCCCTTGAGTAAAATCAAACGCAGACTGAGGTAACAATGACTGTTTATTCATATATTTCCCATTGCTTTAGTCAACTATCTTCTGGTGCATCGTTTCGTTTCCATGATAAACCCGCCGTTTAGCCAAATTACCTCCTAGCCAGTAACACAGTTCACCTGGGCTTTGTATATCCCAACAGACAAAGTCAGCGACTTTACCGACTTCTAATGAACCATGGGTGTCTTTTATACCTAATGCTTGAGCGGCAAAAAGAGTTGCTCCAGCTAATGATTCCTCTGGCGTTAAGCCAAATAATGTACACGACATATTCATCATCAAACGTAACGATAACGCAGGTGAAGTACCAGGGTTTACATCGGTAGCAATGGCCATGGGCACATCATATTGACGCATTAAAGCGATAGGCGGACGCTGGGTTTCTCTTAAGGTGTAAAAAGCACCTGGCAGTAAGACGGCCACCGTACCTGATTGGGCCATTGCTCGAATATCCTCTTCCTCAGCATATTCAATATGATCTGCCGATAGCGCATTAAACTTCGCCGCCATGCGTGCGCCTCCTAACGACGATAACTGCTCAGCATGAATTTTTACAGGTAACCCAAGCGCTTTTGCTTTAGTAAAGTAGCGCTGTACCTGCTCTTTACTAAAAGCTATCCCTTCACAAAAAGCATCCACTGCATCTGCGAAGCCGGAAGCAGCTATTTCAGGTAATACGGTTTCACACACATAATCCAGATAGGTTTCATTATTTTCATGTTCTGGTGGTAAGGCATGAGCGGCTAAACAGGTACGCTTCACTGTAATAGGTAACTGGTTTCCTAACGCCGTCGCTACCCTTAACATTTTCATTTCGCTATCTAACGACAAACCATAGCCTGACTTTATTTCTATCGTTGTTACGCCGTCGGCCATTAAGCTTTGGAGTCTTGCCTTCGCACTGTTAAGCAAGGCGTCATCATTCGCCTCTCGCGTGGCTCGCACCGAGGCACCAATTCCCCCGCCATTCTTAGCGATCTCCTGATAGCTAATGCCATTGAGCCGTTGTTCAAATTCTGCTGCGCGATTGCCGCCAAAAACTACGTGACTATGGCAATCTATTAAACCTGGGGTAACCCAACCGCCTTGAATATCATGCACTTCATTAGCGTGATAGTTTGGTAACTTGCCTGCTTCGCCAAGCCACGCTATACGGCCATCTTTAACCCCAATAGCAGCATTGATAATACTATTGTAAATACCGTCTTTCATGGTTGCGACATTAACGTTATGCCACAGGCTATCTAATAGAATAGGCGTAGCTTGAGTCATACTCCCTCCTTAAAAAACACAGGCATTAATGAAAACTAGGCAATAAGTTTTCAGGCATACAGTCGTTATGCACGGCTTCCAAAAGGAGCGCATTGGCTTTTTCTAAATCAGCCGCCATGTAACGATCTTTGTCATAAAATGGAACGCGTGAGCGTAATGTGGCACGTGCCTGCTCCAATGGTTCACTCGAGGTTAGTGGACTACGAAAATCAAGCCCTTGCGCGGCCGCAAGAAGTTCTACCGCCAGTATTCCACGAGTATTCTCCGCCATGTCTTTTAGTCGACGGGCAGCAAAGGTAGCCATAGAAACATGATCTTCCTGATTGGCAGAGGTAGGTAAGCTGTCTATGGAAGCGGGGTGGGCATAGGTTTTATTTTCACTGGCCAAAGCAGCTGCCGTAACTTGTGCAATCATGAAACCAGAGTTAACCCCGCCATTGTCTACTAAAAAAGGCGGTAACTTGCTTAGGTTACTATCGATTAATAGTGCCATTCGCCTTTCTGATAAACTGCCTATTTCAGCAATTGCCAGTGCGAGGTTATCTGCTGCCATAGCCACGGGTTCTGCGTGAAAATTACCGCCTGAGATAATGTCACCTTCGCTAGCAAACACAAGTGGATTGTCAGATACGGAATTTGCTTCTACAAGCAATACATTAGCGGCATTGCGGATTTGTTCTAAGCATGCTCCCATGACCTGCGGCTGGCACCGCAATGAATACGGGTCTTGTACTTTTTCACAATCTTGATGTGAATTGCCAATTTCACTTTTTTCACCTAATAAGTGACGATAAGCAGCCGCCACATCAATTTGAGTCTGATGACCTCTGGCTTGGTGAATTCTAGCATCGAAAGGACTGCGGCTTCCTAATGCAGCCTCTACCGATAATGCACCACAGACTACTGCTGATGCATACAAATCCTCGGCTTGAAATAAACCTTCTAGCGCGAAAGCTGTAGAGGCTTGGGTTCCATTTAGCAGTGCCAGGCCTTCTTTGGGCGCCAGTGAAATAGGGTCTAATCCAGCTATTGATAAAGCCGCACCTCCGGAAATCTGCTCTCCTTTATAGCGTGCCTTACCTTCTCCTAATAGTACCGTACTCATGTGCGCTAATGGTGCTAGGTCACCTGATGCACCCACGGACCCTTTCTTCGGTATACAGGGATATACCTCTTTGTTGATCAGTGTAATCAGCGCTTCAATAACCTTTAAGCGTATTCCAGAAAACCCTCTGGCTAAGCTATTTACTTTAAGCGTCATAATTAGCTTTACGGTACTATCATCCATTAACTCACCGATGCCCGCGGCATGAGAAAGCACAATGCTACGCTGTAATTCCTCTAAGTCCTCAGGTGCAATACGCGTGTTGGCAAGTAAGCCGAATCCTGTATTAATCCCATATACGGTGCGGTTTTCTGCAATAACGTCGTTCACCACCTGGGTACTTGCATGAATACCTTCAAGTGCAGCAGGATCCAAACTTAGTTTCACTTTTCTACGGCTAATTTCACGTAAATTGCTAAGGCTTAATTGACCAGGTTTTATCATTAATTCAAACATGTTTTTTCTCAATTATTCTGGTAAATGGGCGTCTATTTTGCACTCATAGGTAAGTTTAGCCTCTGTTCTTTTGCGCATGCTATCGCGATGTCGTAACCGGCATCAGCATGGCGCATCACGCCTGTGGCTGGATCATTGTGTAGTACACGTGCTATTCGTTCTGCCGCCTCATCACTGCCATCGCACACGATAACCATTCCTGAGTGCTGAGAAAAACCCATTCCAACCCCACCACCATGGTGTAACGACACCCATGTAGCGCCTGACGCCGTGTTTAAAAGGGCATTTAATAGAGGCCAATCGGACACAGCATCCGACCCATCTTGCATCCCTTCCGTTTCACGATTGGGACTTGCCACTGACCCAGAGTCTAAGTGGTCGCGACCAATTACGATTGGTGTCTTTAACTCACCGTTTCGCACCATTTCATTAAACGCTAATCCTAACTTCGCCCGCTGACCAAGTCCTACCCAACAGATGCGTGCTGGTAAGCCTTGAAACTGAATACGTTCACGGGCCATATCAAGCCAGCGGTGCAAATGCTTATCGTCTGCAATCAATTCTTTTACTTTTGCATCTGTTTTATAGATATCTTCAGGGTCGCCCGACAATGCAACCCAACGAAATGGACCAATACCTCGGCAAAACAAGGGTCGAATATACGCTGGAACAAAGCCTGGAAAATCAAACGCATTGTCTACTCCTTGCTCCAATGCCATTTGACGGATGTTATTGCCATAGTCGAAGGTTGGCACTCCCATTTTTTGGAATTCCAACATGGCTTGCACATGTATTGCCATAGATTCCTTTGCGGCCAAAATAGTTTCTTTTGGTTGAGATTGCGCTTGCTTACGATACTCTTCCCAACTCATCCCTGTGGGCAAATATCCATTTAGTGGATCGTGCGCAGATGTTTGATCTGTCACCATATCAGGCCGAATATTTCGTTTAATTATTTCAGGTAAAATATCAGCTGCATTGGCGCACAGACCCACCGAGATAGCTTGACCTGCTTGGGTATATTTTTGGATCCGTGCAAGAGCATCATCTAAATTACTTGCTTGCTCATCTAAGTAGCCGGTTTTCAAACGAAAGTCGATACGACTTTGCTGACATTCTATATTTAACGAACAGGCACCTGCCAATGTGGCGGCAAGCGGCTGTGCCCCCCCCATTCCTCCTAAACCAGCAGTTAACACCCAACGCCCAGTTAAGGTACCGTTGTAATGCTGTCGGGACGCTTCTACAAACGTTTCATAGGTCCCTTGAACAATACCTTGACTACCAATATATATCCAAGAACCGGCCGTCATTTGGCCATACATCGCTAACCCTTTAGCGTCCAACTCATTGAAATGTTCCCAATTTGCCCAATGAGGAACTAAATTTGAATTGGCAATAAGGACGCGGGGGGCATTAGTGTGTGTCTTAAATACACCGACAGGCTTACCAGACTGTACAAGTAAAGTTTCGTCATCTTCTAAACACTTCAAACTGGCAATAATCTGATCGTAACTTTCCCAATTTCGAGCCGCGCGACCAATTCCTCCGTAAACCACAAGCTCTTCAGGGTTCTCTGCCACCTCAGGATCTAGATTGTTCATTAACATACGCATAGGTGCTTCGGTGAACCACGACTTGGTGCTTAGTGCAGAGCCTGTGGGGGCTTTGACGACGCCTTCTCGGCGACGGGAGAATGTTGTTGTATTTATCATGGTAATACCGCCTCATCTGAATTAAATGTATATACAATTTAACTTAAGGTAATTTGTTGCGCTGATATTTGCAACTATTTTTTAGAAAAACAATATTAATGTTTAACTATCAATAAGTTAAAAATAATTTCAAACGAAAATTTAATTATAAATGTTTACACAAGTGCTAACAAAGCATGTAAAAACGAAATTAAAGTCAGATAAATTAAACTTGTATATACAATATCACCCTACTATACTGCTATATAACTATTGTATTTTAAGGAACCGCTGTGAACGCTTTATCCCCTCATCCTGAAAATAGCCATCTACGCTATTATGCTGAACATGCTTTGCTCGCTACGGGGTGGGAAAGTAACGTCGCGATCGACGTAAAAAATGGGGCCATTTTTAAAATAGAGGTTAATACAACACCAAAATCGGATACGGTTTGTTTACACGGCCCCGTATTGCCAACATTAGCTAACGTGCATTCTCACGCATTTCAACGTGTCATGGCTGGGGCGGCAGAAGTAAGTTTAGATCCAAACGATAGTTTCTGGAGCTGGCGAGAATTGATGTATAAGGTGGTACAAAAACTCACCCCTGACGATGTGCGTATTGTTGCTACACAACTTTATATCGACATGTTAAAAGCTGGGTACACCCAAGTAGGTGAGTTTCACTATCTACATCATACTCCAAATGGTACCCCCTATCAGAACAAGTCTGAAATAGCAGAGCAATTGCTTCAAGCTGCCAATGATGCAGGTATAGGGCTTACACTGCTCCCCGTGTTGTACTCCTATTCTGGTTTCGGCGAAAAGCCACCTCATGAGGGGCAAGCTCGCTTCATAAATAATACTGAAAGTTACTTAACCCTTTACCAGCAATGCGAAACATTCCTCAAACCTCACTCACTTCACACATCTGGCGTTTGTTTTCACTCCTTACGCGCGGTAAATAAAAACCAAATAGAAGATGTGTTGGATGTAGTTGGTAAAAATAAGCCAATACATATTCATATTGCAGAACAACAAAAAGAAGTAGAAGAATGCGTCGCATGGACTGGACAAAGGCCCGTCCAATGGCTTTGTGATGAAATAGGTATAGATCAACGTTGGTGTTTAGTTCACGCAACCCACCTAGATGAAAAGGAAATGAGTGCGCTGGCGAGTAGTAAAGCAACGGTGGGGTTGTGCCCTACCACAGAAGCTAACTTAGGGGACGGGATCTTTCCAGCGACAGACTATACGTTGTTAGATGGAAAATGGGGAATAGGGTCAGACAGTCACGTAAGCCTTTCTATTGTCGAAGAGTTGCGTACGTTAGAGTACGCCCAACGGCTCCGCGATCAGCAGCGTAATCGTTTATATCGAGCCCAACAACAACATATAGGTGATAACCTCTTTCAACAAGCGCGGCTCGGCGGTAACCAAGCCTGCGATGTGAAATTTGGTTTAGCCGTGGGGAGTCGCGCAGATTTTATGGTTCTAGATAACCAAAATCCTTTTGTGGCGGCAAGTGACCCTAAAGATCTTTTAAATCGATGGATATTTGCGTGCAACGAAAATATTATCCGAGATGTGTATGTAGCAGGACAACCTCAAATAAAGCAGTATCGGCATCATTATGAAGATGCAAGCCGAAAAAAATTCATCAATGTTATTAGAAAGGTGTTGTACAGTAAATGAGCTTCCATCAGAAGCCGTATTACTCAAAACAATGATAAAGCACGTATAGAGGTAAAGATATACGGAGCTAACGACCAAAATGGCCAAATAGTTGGAACCTTGAACCAGGATGCAATAACCGCGTGGCGGTGATAATATCGTCCCCCGCCCACGTACGCCTTCTTATCTGCAAACAAGGTTCATTTTGTGGTATCTGTAAGCGCTCACAGTCTAACTTACTCGGTAATATAGCTTCAACTAAATGTTCGCCTTCTGTCATTGGCGCAACACGCATTAGATACCCATAAGAGGTATTCTCGACAAAATTTTGCTTGTCATAGTCAGGCGCTCGCTTAGCATTGACCACACGCTCCTCTATTTGAATAGGTAATTCATTTTCATAGTGTAAAATTACCGAGCGAAAAATTCGATGATTGGTTCGCACGCCAAGTGTCATCGCTTCTTCTACAGATGCTTTCGCCGACTCTAGCACTAGAAGCTTTGAAAAATGCTTGTGACCACGCTCAGCTATTTCTTCTGCGATATCATGCACTTCAAATAATGCCGAATGTGATTTTTTCTGCGCAACGAATGTGCCAGAACCTTGCTGTCTAACCAAAAAACCTTCGGCTGTTAGCTCACGCAACGCGCGATTTACTGTCATTCGACTTACATCGAGGGCTTTAACAAATTCCGCTTCTGAAGGCACACGCTGCTCCGATTTCCATTCCCCCGCCGTAATTTTTTGCCTAATGGCTTGTTTCAATTTGGCATAAATCGGTTGCGAGTCGTCTGTTGGGAATTCGCTATATAAACTCTCTAACGTAGAGATCGTATTCGCAGGCACTGACAGTTTCCATTTGCTCTAAAGAGACATAATTATAACGTGAGTCGTTAATAACAAACAATCAACCCATTTAGTATAGTTGGAAACTTTTTAACCTAGGGGGAATTCAGGCTATTTTTGAGCAACATCGAGGTTATAACGGTTATAAAGACAGGCACAACACCCCAGCATAAAAGCTGTACTTCAGGCCACTTTCTTTAGCGCGCACGGCTCTTCATACTTCTAGGTGAGTAAATCAAAGTCAGAAAACCTGATGCCTAAAGCCCGAAAGTCGCAAATTAGCTTATTAGATACGCCGTATTATCACTGCGTGTCACGCTGCGTTCGCAACGGTTATAAAGACAGGCACAACACCCCAGCATAAAAGCTGTACTTCAGGCCACTTTCTTTAGCGCGCACGGCTCTTCATACTTCTAGGTGAATAAATCAAAGTCAGAAAACCTGATGCCTAAAGCCCGAAAGTCGCAAATTAGCTTATTAGATACGCCGTATTATCACTGTGTGTCACGCTGCGTTCGCCGTGCATATTTGTGTGGCGAGGAAAACGGTAGAAGCTTTGAACATCGTCGTCAATGGGTGGAAGACCGTATTCATATTTTAAGTGAGGTGTTTGCTATTGATGTATGTGCTTATGCGGTAATGAGCAATCATACACATTTGGTGCTGCATATAGCGAAAGATAAAGCGCAAGCACTGAGTACAGAAGAGGTGATTCAACGTTGGCACAGGCTGTATAAAGGTACCTTACTCACACAGCGCTACATGTCTCTAGAACTGCGTAAAGAGTTACACGAAACTCAGATTGAAACGGTGACGTTAACAGCTGAAATCTGGCGCAAACGGTTATTTGATATCAGCTGGTTTATGCGTGCATTAAACGAATATATTGCCAGGGCCGCAAACAAAGAGGATGACTGCACCGGGCACTTCTGGGAAGGGCGATTTAAATCACAGGCCTTACTCGATGAATCGGCCCTTGCCGCCTGTATGGCCTATGTCGACTTAAACCCAGTTCGGGCAAACATAGCAAAAACGCCCGAAACCTCAGACCATACAAGCATTAAATACCGTATTAACGCCGCTAGAGTAGGTAAAACCCCCAAACGGCTTATGCCGTTTTCAGGCAACCCAAGGCAAGCAATGCCACAGGGCTTACCCTTTACGCTTCCCGATTATCTTCAGCTTGTTGATATCACCAGCCGGCGAATAAGCCCAAACAAGCGTGGGAAAGTCGACCCTAGCCTGCCTACTATTTTAGAGCGCCTTAATATTGAACACGAACAATGGCTAACCTTAACCACGCAATTTGAAACCTGCTTTAAACAAGCGGCGGGCAAAGTGATACACCTTGAGCAGTATGCCCATAATCACCATCAAAAACGAGTTCAGGGGCGACGAAATGCCATGCGATTGCTGGGCTAGCCACACTTGAAAAACTTAACTAGCTAAATTTATAAACGTTTCACTTTGATGAAGGAATAAGTACTATTTAGCGGAAAATAGACTTAAACAATCATCTACATTGTCGGCCCACCTTTTAAATAAATTTACCTATACAAATAATCATAAAATAGCCCTCCTGTTTAGATCTTTCGTCTCTAAACATGTCTGTCTCTTTTAGTTTTCTTTTAGTTTTTTTGAAAAGATAGTCTAAATATGACTGTCTTTATTTAGTTTGTCTAAATATGACTGTCTTTATTTAGTTTTTTAAGTAAGTAAGCGGTACGTGAGCCTTTATGGCGATAGAACAGTTCGTGTGAGCAGAAATTACACTAAGCCATTTAAGGTTGTGATTGGGGAGGCGTTAACGATATAAAAAAGCCTTACGGTTTCCCGTAAGGCTTATGATTATCTCTTCAAGCAATTGCCGCTTTTTGCTTTTATTGCAAAATGCGCTGTTCATACTGTTTAAACAACGTAATTACTGTGAACAATTAGCTTGGCGTTACTGCATTGTGATAAACATCTTGCACGTCATCACAATCATTTAGCATATCCATGAATTTTTCAAACATAGGCATGTCATCTTCACTGATCTCAGTTTCTGTTTGCGGTATCCAGCTCATTTCCTCTGCATCAAAACTGATATCAGGGTACGCACTGGTAAGCGCGGTTTTTACTTGGAAAAATTCTGTGTGAGGCGCATAAACCGTAACTTTACCGTCTTCGCATTCTACGTCTGTTACGTCTACATCATCTTCCATTAGTACTTCAAGCACAGCATCTTCATCGTCCCCAGCAAACTGGAAAACAGCTTGATGATCGAACATATGCGAAACCGCCCCTTGCGCACCCAATTTCGCATTGGTCTTTGTAAAGCAGTTGCGTACGTCGGTAATTGTGCGATTAGCATTGTCTGATAGGCAGTCGACAATAACCATGCAATTGCCCGGGCCAAAGCCTTCGTAGCGCATAGGTTGAAAATCTTCACCTGCACCACCTGCTGCTTTATCAATGGCCTTGTCAATAACATGCCCTGGCACTTGATCTTTCTTTGCTTTCTCCATCAAACGACGAAGGGATAAGTTTGTATCAGGGTCTGTACCCCCGTTTTTCGCGCATACGTAAATTTCTTTTCCGTACTTTGAATAAACCTTCGTTTTCGCGCCAGCCGTTTTTGCCATGGCTGCTTTTCTTACTTCAAATGCTCTTCCCATCTTAATATTCTCTTTTTTCGCGATTGGAACTCTACTGCACGATTAACCTTTTCCTAAAAGCGCTAGCCGTCAGAGAAAAAGTTACGAGTATGAATAAAACCCCGCAGCAGAAAAAAATTGGCTAAATTCTACCTATATTACATTCAATAATACAGGGCTTAGACGCTCTGCATCTGTTTTTCATCCTTATTCTTCTAGGGTAAGTGCTCAGAAGCAAGGTATTCATGAGACTGCATTTCTTTTAATCGACTTAAGCAGCGTCTAAATTCAAAATTAAGGCGGCCCTCGGCATATAAAGAAGATAACGCGACTTCGGCAGAAATAATTAGCTTCACATGGCGCTCATAAAATTCGTCAACCATGGCAATAAAACGCCGAGCGACGTCGTCATTGTGCTGACCCATCTCTTTTACGTTTGCCAACAATACAGAATGATAACAACGACTTAACTCAATATAGTCGCTTTGACTTCTAGGTCCATCGCACAATTCAGAAAATTCGATCATTAACACGCCATCGGCGTCACGTAGGGTCTCTATTTTGCGATTATTAACTGTAATAGTTTGACCTACTGAGCCTTCCTCTGGTGCAAGTTGGCTAAAATAATTATGTAAGTTCTTTGTGGCCTTATCATCCAGCGGATAATGATATATTTCTGCTTGCTTTAGCGTTCGCAGGCGATAATCAATGCCACTATCAACATTTACCACACGCGTATTTTGATTTATTAGGTCAATTGCGGGAAGGAAGCGTGCGCGCTGTAAACCGTTTTTGTATAAATCATCCGGCACAATGTTTGAAGTCGCAACCAGTACTACCCCGTGGCTGAACAATTCCTCCATTAGTGTCCCTAGGATCATGGCATCCGTAATATCCGAAACAAAGAATTCGTCAAAGCAAATAACACGTGCCTCTTTGGCAAGCTTAGCTGCGATGGATTTTAGTGGGTCTTCGGCGCGGTCTAACTGCTTTAGTTCGTCGTGCACACGGTGCATAAATCGGTGAAAATGTACACGCATTTTCTCCTCAAAGGGTAAACAATCGAAAAAGGTATCAACCAGATACGTCTTCCCTCGACCTACGCCGCCGTAAAAATAAATTCCTTGAATGCCTGCAGTTTTATGGCCTTTACCAAATGCAGACTTTAATTTTACCCGCCATTTAGCTTTTTTTCTTCGTTTGGTTAATTCATCGAATAAACGCTGAAGCTCTCTCACCGCATTTTCTTGCGCGGCGTCGTGATGAAACTCGGGTGAGGCTAAATCTGTTTGATACTTTTCCCACGGCGTCATCGCCAATACCACTCCTAATAATGTCAATAGTGCGCAGGGCTGCACCGACCTGCTTGATTTTCTCCATTATGACCTTAATTTTACTTGAAATCACGGTAGAATCGCAGCTTGATATGCGTTGCCACTGTTATATTAATCATTAATGATAACTATAGGCGTGCTTAGCGTCTCACCTTGCTATAATCTAAAGGTGAAAACTGCATCTATTTGAGCCCAGCAAGCAGAATAGATGAATATAGTAGTATGATTCGGAGATCGAAATGGAACTGTTAGTGTCCTTGGCTTTATTAGTAGTTGGTTTGGTAATTGGTTTTTTCTTAGGTCGCTTTGTTCAATCAAAGCAGTCTGCTGGCAGTGCGCAAAACACGGAAAAACAGGTTAAAGAAATTTTATCGCAACAAGCGCAACATCATATTCATCAAACGCGTCAAAGCATTGAAAGCATTGAGTCACAGTGCGCTACATTAAAGTCGCAGATGGACGAATATGAAGCACTACTGTCGCAAACTGACGACGAAGATGCCAAAGTTCCGTTTTATGGTGAGCAAGCCACAACTTACCTGCGTAACAATTTAAATAACACTGAAAAGTCCGAAATCACGCGGGTTGCAGATACTCAGCCAAAAGACTTTGCAAATACGGGCTCTGGCTTGTTCGCCGGAAAATCCGAGCAATCTGCCGCAGAAAAGTCGTAACCGTCGGAACTTTTTCAATTACCTCAGACTCTTTAGTGAACGATAATATGTCGCAATAACATGAAGGAGTGTAAGCGAACATGAAAATGTCTTTTCGTCATTATATTTTGGCGTCCGCCGTTGTAGTTAGCTCTTTGGGCTTTAGTGTAACTGCCAGTGCAGCCCTGCCTTTCTTTTCTGATAAGAAGGATGAAATCCCCTCACTGGCGCCTATGCTCGAAGAAGCGACTCCTGCCGTAGTCAGCATCGCCGTTCAGGGAACACAAACCTCGCGGCAGCAGGTTCCCGAAATGTTTAGGTACTTTTTTGGTGCGCCGCAAGAACAAGTTCAAGAGCGTCCCTTTCGAGGCTTAGGCTCTGGGGTAATTATCGACGCTGATAAAGGTTACGTGGTTACCAATAACCATGTGGTTGATAATGCGGACGAAATTACGGTAAAACTTACTGATGGCAGAGAGTTTACTGCCAAAAAGCTTGGCTCTGATGATCAAAGCGACATCGCATTATTAAAAATTGATCCTGATGATTTAACGGCTTTGCCTATCGCCGATTCAGACAGTCTACGGGTCGGTGACTTTGTGGTGGCTGTCGGTAATCCATTTGGTCTTTCCCAAACCGTTACTTCTGGTATTGTTAGTGCGCTAGGACGCTCTGGCTTAAATATTGGCGGCTATGAAGACTTTATCCAAACGGATGCAGCGATAAACCGTGGTAATTCTGGTGGCGCCTTAGTTAACTTGCGCGGCGAACTAGTCGGAATTAATACCGCTATTTTTGGCCCGAACGGCGGTAATGTGGGTATTGGCTTCGCTATACCCGCTAACATGATGAAAAGCCTTGTTGACCAAATTGCTGAATTCGGTGAAGTACGCCGCGGCCTATTAGGTATTAAAGGGAATGATATTGATGCAGGATTGGCGGAGGCCATGAATGCTGAAATTAATATTGGTGCGTTTGTTAGCGAAGTAACGCCTGAATCTGCGGCTGATGAAGCGGGCATTCAAGCGGGTGATATTATTACTGAAGTGAATGGCAGACCGTTACATAGCTTCCAAGAGCTTCGCGCTAAAATTGCCAGTATGGGCGCAGGCGCTGAAGTTGAACTAACCTTAATTCGCAAAGGTAAAGAAGTTAATGTAGATGTAGTATTAGACGATGCCACATCGGTAACCGTTACGGCAGCTCAAATTCATCCAGCATTAGAAGGTGCGACTTTGGCAAATGGCGCCGATGATGCGGGTAACGACGGGGTGGTAATAGCTGACTTAGAGCGAGGTAGCCCGGCGGCGCGTATTGGGCTTAAAGCTGATGACGTTATTATTGGTGTAAATCGTATTAGAACCAATACGGTGGCCGCGCTACGAAACAGCTTAGATGGCGCAGAAGGTGTCATTGCGCTTAACGTACGTCGGGGTAATTCAACCTTGTATTTAGTTATTCGATAGCGATACTATAGTGAACGAAAACAGCGCCCTAAGGCGCTGTTTTTTTATGTACATAAATTGCATAATTAGGTTTTGACGTAAAATAAATCATCCTTGGCATATTCTTTACGACAGAACTATGAATTAGGTGGTATCCTTTAGATTAATCATATATTTGGCATCGCCACCATTGGCCCAATTTTCAATAAGAACAAAATATAAGTGTGAACCGTGACTGGCAGCTCAATTGTTAACTTTATTATTAAATCAGTTTTTCTTGGCACCATAGTCGCGTTACTGCTGCTGTTCTTGTTGCCTGACTTACGCAAAGGTAATGGCTTTACCCAAGGGTTATTTTCCGAGGCTTCGGTCAGTGCGAGCCGAGAGAGCTACTTTACCCCGCTTAGCCGTTCAGCGCCTGCCGTGGTCAATATTTATAGCGTGAGTATAGAAAAAGATACCGGCCTTTTTCGAAATCAACCGAGAGAACGTACGAGTCTAGGTTCAGGCGTTATTATGACCGAAAATGGCTACCTGCTTACCTGCCACCATGTGGTACAAAATGCTGATAGTATTTTTGTGGCGGTGCAAGATGGCCGCATTCTAGAGGCGGAAATTGTCGGTAACGACCCCCTTACTGACCTCGCTGTGCTTAAGGTGTCCGCCGACAACCTTCATGTTATCCCACAAGTTACTGAGCCAGATACCCACATTGGCGATGTAGTAATGGCGATAGGCAACCCGTTTGATTTAGGACAAACTATTACTCAAGGGATCGTAAGTCGCGCAGGACGCAATGGTCTATCTAATTACGTCGACTTTATACAAACCGACGCTGTATTAAACCAAGGAAATTCAGGGGGCGCTTTGGTCGACAGTAATGGAATATTACTCGGCATTACCAATGCTAACTTCCAAGTACGCGATTCTCGAAACCGGGTGCGTAATGTCGATGGTATCAACTTCGCTGTTCCCTATGCCCTAGCAAAGCGTGTAATGGATGAAATTATCCATCATGGCCGCGTAATTCGCGGGCAGCTTGGCTTTATTGGCAGTGAAAATCGTAATCACCCTGGTATTGAGGTAACCGCTGTTGCTAATGGCAGTCCAGCAGATATCGCGGGCTTACGTGCGGGTGATATTATCATGGCGATTGACGGCATACGACTTGAAAGCGCATCGAAAACATTAGATATGATTGCCGAAACAACGCCTAACACCGCCTTAACCCTAGAGGTAAGTCGCGGCGAGAAACTTATCACAATTGAAGCGGTAGTAGGCGAACTTGCCAGCCGTTAAAATAAAAAAAGCCGCAAAATGAAGCGGCTTTTTTTTATAAGTTTTGACCTATCCTAAATAGCGTTGACACTTTTCAACATCTCACGGCTATTCTTGAACGCGCTTAATATTGGCCCCTAACGCCCCAAGCTTCTCTTCAATAGACTCATAGCCCCTATCGAGATGATAAATACGGTTTACGTGCGTTTCACCTTCGGCAATTAAACCGGCAATCACTAAGCTCGCTGATGCGCGCAAGTCAGTGGCCATGACTGGTGCGCCTTTTAATTGTGAACTCCCCCGGGAAACTGCAGAATTACCTTCTAGCGCTATCTCGGCACCCATGCGCTGCAGTTCAGGCACATGCATAAAGCGGTTTTCAAAAATAGTTTCGGTTATTACGCCCGTCCCTTCAGCAATACAGTTTAACGTTACGAACTGGGCTTGCATATCGGTAGGGAATGCTGGATGGGGGGCTGTTTTAAGACTAACAGAGGTAGGTTTTCTACCTTCCATATCTAATTCAATCCAGTCTTCACCAGTGGTAATTTTAGCGCCCGCCTGTTCCAACTTGTCCAGCACCGCGTCTAATGTATCTGGCGCTGCGTGTGTACAGCGTACGTGCCCGCCTGTAACTGCAGCAGCAACTAAGAAGGTTCCGGTTTCAATACGATCGGGCAATACTCGGTAGTCGCATCCAGATAGACGTTCGACCCCCTCAATAGTGATTTTATCACTTCCCGCACCTTTTATTTTTGCGCCCATTTGTATTAGGCAATGCGCTAAATCAACAATTTCAGGCTCTCTGGCGGCGTTCTCTAATATTGTCGTGCCTTGTGCTATTGCTGCAGCCATCATAAGGTTTTCCGTCGCTCCAACGCTCACCATATCCATAAAGATACGTGCGCCTTTTAGCCGACCTTCAACTTCAGCTCGAATATAGCCTTCATCTACTTCAATCTTCGCGCCCATCTTTTCAAGGCCCGTTAAATGAAGGTTAACAGGGCGTGCACCAATGGCACAGCCGCCGGGCAAAGACACATTTGCTTTGCCTTGTTTCGCAAGCAAAGGACCTAGCACTAAAATTGACGCGCGCATGGTGCGAACCAAATCATATGAAGCGGTTACACTCTTTAGCGTATTGGCATTGAGCAATACATCATTGCTCGCAGGTTGCGCCACCTCAACCCCTAACTCCCGCAATAATGACAGTGTAGTAGTAATATCGCGTAGGCGAGGTACATTGGTGTACCGACAAGGTTCATCGGTTAATAAGCAGGTCATTAATAAGGGTAGCGCGGCATTTTTCGCCCCCGATATCCGAACATCACCACGTAGTGCAGGGCTTTTAGTTATTACAAGTTTATCCACGAGAAAAGACCTGATTATTGAGGAATGTTAAACTGGCGCTCGCGCTCCCAGTCTTTTACAGAAAATGTCTTAATCGTAATGGCATGCATTGAACCATCCGCAATTTTATCAGCAAGCGGCGCGTACACAGCTTGCTGGCGTTTTACACGGCTCATTTCATTAAACGTATCGCTTACTGCAATAATATTATAATGGGAGCCCTCTCCACGTACATGAACCTCATCGAGATCCAGCGCGTCTTTAAGGATGTTTTCAATTTCTGACAATTCCATAACTTACTTCTTTTCTCTATCAACTGTCTTTATTCTACGGGTAAAAAGCTATCTACGCCGCTTATTTTAGCCAACTTTCGTAACTTTTCGGGTAACGCTTGCAGGCTAACATCAATCCCCTGTTGCTTTCCATCTCTAATCGCATTGATAAGCCACGCCAAACCGGCAGTATCTGCTCGCTCGACGTCACTCAAATCAATACTACAGCGCTTGTTGGTGGAAAGCATTTCGTGCTCTTTTGCTGAGATAGCTAACCAAAAGTCTTTAGACAACGAAGCTTGATCCAGACATCCGTGGACACTGACATTCCCTGATTCATTAATCTGGATCAGGCTCACTCAGTATCTCCCTCTAAATCGTAAGGTTCATCTTGGTTAAGCTCTACAGGCTTACCAATTTTATCGCGCATAAGCGCAATAACAGCATCAATACCGTCTTGACGAAGAATTGACTCGAATTCACTACGCTTGCTGTTGAGCATACTAATACCTTCGGCAACCATATCGTAGGCTTTCCACTCGTTTGTTTTACTGTCTTTGCGCACTTTAAAGGCAATTTTAATTTCAGGACGCTGAGGGTCTTGAACCACCGCACGTACCGTTACCGATTTTTGTCCATCAAAGTTAGATTCAGGTTCGAAGATAACCGTTTGATTGTCATAGTAGCCCATAGCAACGGCATAAGTCGTAATTAGGTATTGTCTAAATACACTAATGTACTCGCCCATTTTTTCCCGTGGTACCGATTTAAAGTGCTTGCCTAAAACCATAAATGCGGCAAATTTATAGTCTATATGAGGAACCAACTCTTCTTCCATTATGGTGCGCAGCATTTCAGGATCGGCTTTAATTTCCTCCTGGTTTTGCTTAATTCGTGCAAAGGTTTTTGTTGCCACGTTCTTTACTAATAGGTATGGATTCTCGCCACTTATCTCTTGTTCTTGTGCCTGTGCCGTACCTACTACCGATAGTAATAGTAACCCAATAGCCGCCATCAACTTTTTCAATGTAACTCTCCTAAACTGTGTCCTATAACAGCAGACCCGATTTTCCCACGTATGGTTTCATCAAGTTGCCAAAAATCTCTTACTCGTCGTCGTTTCCACGATTAAACAAAAACTGCCCTATTAAGTCTTCGAGCACCAATGCTGACTTGGTGTCTTGCAGATAATCGCCGTCTTGCAAATCGGCCACGCCATCAAATGAAAAGCCTGGCTGGAACCCTACGTATTGTTCACCTAATAACCCAGAAGTGAGAATTGAAACTGAGCTGGTCTCAGGGAAACCTGTATACTTTTTAGAAATGGATAACTCTACTACGGGCGTAAAGTTATCTTGGTCCAAAGTAATTGAGTTAACGCGGCCTACGGTAACGCCCCCCACCTTAACGGCAGAGCGGGGTTTTAAGCCTCCTATATTGTCGAATTTGGCATATAGCGTGTAGGTATCACCTTCGCTTGTCATCGATTGGTTCGCCACTTTCAACGCCAATAATAAAATAGCGCCGATGGTTAACACCACGAACACACCAACCATGATTTCCGTTTTATATTTATTCATACCAATCAATCCCCTACTCGATACCAAACATAAGGGCGGTAAGCACGAAGTCCAGCCCTAATACTGCTAATGAAGAAAACACAACGGTTTGCGTTGTTGCTTTGCTGATCCCTTCCGAAGTAGGAATAGAATCGTAACCTTTAAATATGGCAATCCAAGTCACAACTAAGGCGAAAACGAGGCTTTTAATCACTCCGTTTATCACGTCTTGCTGCCAATCTACTGTGGATTGCATAATCGACCAATAACTACCGGCATCAACGCCCAGCCAATCTACGCCTACAAGGTGGCCACCTAAAATACCTACGGCACTGAAGATAAGCGCTAGCATGGGCATAGACACGATGCCGGCCCAAAAGCGCGGAGCTACTACCCTACGTAGCGGGTCAACCGCCATCATTTCTAAACTGCTCAGCTGCTCAGTGGCCTTCATTAAGCCTATTTCGGCGGTTAAAGCAGAACCTGCGCGACCAGCAAATAACAACGCGGTTACCACAGGGCCTAACTCTCGTAATAAAGATAGCGCCACCATGGGGCCTAAACTCCCTTCAGCGCCATAATCAACTAAAATGGTATAACCTTGCAGTGCCATAACCATGCCGATAAACAAGCCTGACACTACTATGATTAACAAAGACTGAACGCCCACCACATAAACTTGCTTAATTGTCAGTGGCACATTTTTTAACCGCGGCAAGGCAAATAATGCGCCAAACAACATAATAGCTGCGCGCCCTACTGCACTCATTTTTGCTAGCGTGGACGCGCCAATTGATTGAAAGAAATTCACTTAGTATCTCCAAACAAGCTTTGTTCCAAATCTGTTGCCGGATAATGAAACGGCACCGGTCCGTCAGCTTGCCCTGTAAGAAACTGTTGCACCAACTCAGAGTCACTTTCTCTTATTTGCTGCGCTGTACCTTCACCAATAACCCGTTTATCCGCCAAAATATAAATATAATCAGCAATAGTGAGTACTTCCGTCACATCGTGGGTTACCACTATACTGGTCAGTCCTAATGCATCATTTAGCTCACGAATGAGTTTTACCAGCACGCCCATTGAAATAGGATCTTGCCCAGCGAAGGGCTCATCGTACATGATGAGATCGGGGTCTAACGCAATAGCTCTTGCTAACGCAGCACGACGGGCCATACCACCCGATAGTTCACTAGGCATGAGCGAGGCAGCACCACGTAAGCCCACAGCCTGTAGCTTAAGTGCGACAGTTGTGGCGATAACCTCTTCAGATAACGCGGTGTGTTCACGCAGTGGAAACGCCACATTGTCAAACACACTCATATCGGTAAATAAGGCTCCGCTTTGAAAAAGCATGCTCATGCGACGACGCGTTTGGTATAAGGTTTTGCGGTTCATCGATACAATTGAGTTACCGTCAAAGCGCACATCGCCGCTATCAGGCGTTAACTGCCCGCCAATTAACTTTAATAAGGTGGTTTTGCCGATGCCACTTGGGCCCATTACGGCGGTTATTTTTCCCTTTGGCACGTTGAGCGAAACCCCGTCATAGATAAGACGGTCAGCTCGGCTAAAGGTAAGTTTGTCTACTTCGACTAAATGATCCATAGCGTTTTTATGGTCAACCCTTGAGTGTTTACTAGGTGTAAGCGGTAGTAGTGCCTATGGCTACTAGTACAGCGAATGGCGCTTTTTGCCCCGCGTAATGAAACAAAACAGCAATAACTGTGCCTTAGGAACACAAATATGGAGTAAAGTTTACTGACGAGTGTAATTTAGTGGCATTGTACGCTTTTTCAAGGCTTGCGCCAAAAGCAAAAAGTTACAATATATGTTCTATATTATCGAATGGTCTAATTTTACCCTGTACACCGCATAGAAAGCCGCCGTAAGGCTAAATATTCACCGCGTATTCTATCATTAATAAAAATAACCCACAGATACGATAGGCAAACGACCTTGTTTTTGCGACAATCGCTGAAAATCGTCAGGATTACAGGTTGTTGTGCTTTTAAACGTCGCTATTTTTATCCTTGGGCTTATTGTTCTTAGCTGGAGTGCCGATCGCTTCGTCTATGGAGCTTCTGCACTAGCCAAAAATATAGGCATATCGCCTATGATGATAGGACTTACCATAGTTGCCATGGGCTCTTCTGCCCCTGAAATTGTGGTTTCAGCTATTGCTTCTGCTAACGGAAATACGAACACCGCAGTGGGTAATGCGTTGGGTTCGAACATCACTAATATCGCTTTGGTGTTAGGTATCACGGCATTAGTTAAACCCCTATTGGTATCGTCTACCACGTTAAAACGGGAACTTCCTGCGTTATTGTTTATTTCACTTATTGCGGTTGGTTTTCTATTTGATGGCAAGTTAGAAAGCTATGAAGGGATCATTCTCTTAGGCATGTTTATCTTCGTTTTGGCAATGATGGCGTGGTTGTCATTGCAGGTTGATAAAGAAGATCCCCTTGTGGCTGAAACCGCGGATGAAATCCCGAAGGACGTGCCTACAACCTCTGCGTTGATCTGGGTAGGTGTTGGGCTTGTACTACTGCCTTTAAGTGCACACTTTATGGTGGGTTCAGCAGTAGAAATTGCCCGTTATTTCGGTATTTCTGATTTAATCATAGGCCTTACCATTATTGCACTAGGTACAAGCCTACCGGAACTTGCGGCCAGTGTAGCTGGGGTTTTAAAAGGCGAAGACGACTTAGCACTGGGCAATATTATAGGTTCCAACATATTCAATCTTTTGGCCGTATTAGGTATGCCTGGTCTCATTGCACCTGGATTACTTGACGTTGATGTTATCAACCGAGATATGTGGGTAATGCTGGGGCTAACCTTATTACTCTTCTTATTTAGTTTCGACCTTATCGGTAAGCGTAAGATCTCCCGCACCAACGGGGTACTCTTTATCTCTTGCTTTATAGGGTATCAAGTTTGGCTGTTTAGCTAATGGTAACAGAACAACATTCATTTATTACATCGGCAAAGCGTGTTATCGACATAGAAGCGAAAGTGATTAGTGCCTTGGCGTCGCGGCTGGGACAAGACTTTGTAGATGCCTGTACTATGCTTAAAAACTGTAAAGGCAAAGTGGTTGTCAGTGGCATGGGAAAATCTGGCCATGTGGGCAATAAAATTGCCGCCACCTTTGCAAGCACAGGAACCCCTGCCTTTTTTATGCACCCGGGCGAAGCCAACCACGGCGATTTGGGAATGCTAAGTAAAGGGGATGTAATGCTGGCTATTTCAAATTCCGGTGAAACCGCAGAATTGGTGAACTTACTCCCCGTGGTAAAACGCTTAAATGTACCGGTTATTGCCATGACCAATAGCAAACATAGCGCGTTAGGCCAACACGCCGATGTCGTGTTAGATATTAGCGTGGAAAAAGAAGCCTGCTCGTTGGGGTTAGCACCTACATCGAGTACCACGGCTACCTTAGTGATGGGCGATGCACTCGCGGTAGCGCTTCTTGATGAACGCGGCTTTACGTCTGATGACTTCGCATTATCTCATCCTGGGGGCAGTTTAGGCAGGAAATTACTGTTAAAAGTAAGTGATATTATGCTTACAGGCGATGACCTCCCCTTAGTTAAACATGATGCGCTAGTGGCAGATGCCTTGCTCGAAATATCGCATAAAGGCTTAGGTATGACAGGCATTGTTGACGAGCTTGGTGTATTAGTGGGTATCTTTACCGATGGTGATTTACGCCGTATTTTAGACGCCAGAGTAGACTTACATACCGCCTTGGTACAAGACGTGATGACGGTGGGAGGAAAAACTACCCAGCCTGAACAATTAGCGGTAGAAGCGTTAAATGTAATGGAAGCACATAAAATTAGCGCGTTGATGGTTACTGATGAAGCAAGAAAACCGGTTGGTGCATTTAACATGCATATGTTACTTAGAGCAGGAGTTTTGTAATGGCCTGTGAGGCGATGAAAGACACGTTATATGCCCCTTTGCCCCTTTCGCTGTATAACCAGCTTGCGCAAATAAAGCTGCTTGTTTGTGATGTGGATGGTGTTTTTTCTGATGGACGCATTTATTTAGGTAATAACAGCGAAGAATTAAAAGCCTTTCATACCCGTGATGGCTACGGTGTAAAAGCACTTGTTAGCCACGGCGTAGAGGTGGCTGTAATTACCGGGCGACGTTCTAAAATTGTGGAAGATAGAATGAAGGCGCTAAACGTTGCGCACATTATTCAAGGCGAAGAAAACAAACAACAAGCATTATCTGCGTTAATGGCCACGTTATCACTTACCTCCGCGCAAGTAGCAGCGGTGGGCGATGACATGCCAGATACAGGGATTTTTAGGCATGCAGATATTAAGATTGCAGTGAATGATGCCCACCCCATGGTAATTCACCAAGCTAATTGGGTTACCCAAACCCGCGGCGGGTTTGGCGCCGTACGTGAGATTTCCGACACCCTACTTCAAGCTCAAGGTAATTTAGGCGGAATTCAAGGGGCAAGCGTGTGAATAAGTTTGGCTTTAACCGATTAGGGCTCAGTATCTCTGCGCTGTTTGTGCTGGCTTTGTTAATGTATTTGCCTATTTGGATGGAAGAAGCGCCGGAACAAGCAAGCGCTAACGGGCTTGATGCACTCAAACCAGCCTATAAAGCAAAAAACTTAACCACCACCTTATACAACCAAGACGGCCAGCTAAATCACAAAGTATTCGCCCGTTCAATGGAACATTATGATCAACTGGGGTTTGTTTTGTTCCAACAGCCCAGATATACACTATATACAGAAAATGCAGCATCGCCGTGGGAAGTCACTGCTACTGAAGGTACGTTATACAATAATGAACTGATTCAATTAGAAAATAATGTTCAAATTGAAAACCAAACCGAAGATGATTTTGTAAAAACTATTACAACTGCATTTATTGAAATAAATTTGAACACCAAGCAGATGACATCTGATCAACCCGTAGAAATCCGCGGCCTTCAATATGTCATTAATAGTAATGGGTTTAATGCAAATTTGCGTACCCAGGAATATGAGTTAATTGATCATGTACAAACCATTTATTCTCCTGGCAACTAGCTTTTTCTTCGCATTAGCTGCGTACAATGCCTCGGCGACAGAAAACGACTTTAATAAGCCTATCACCGTGGACTCTAAGTCACAGTTTGTTGATGGGAAAAATAAGACATCCTTGTTTAAAGATAACGTAAGTATCACCCAAGGCTCGCTAGTTATTAGCGCTGACGAAGTAGAAGTAGTTGCCTCTGAAGGTGAAGGACGTGAAATTTTTATCGCTCGCGGAAAACCGGCAAGTTATTCGCAAACCCTTGAAGATGGTACACCGGTTACCGCGAAAGCGAACGAAATACGTTATGAAGTTGCCAAACGTACAATTTCGCTAAACGGCAGTGCAGAACTGCAACAAGACACCAGCATGGTACAAGGCGATAAGATTACCTTTGATATGGTCACCGAGCAGCTACTTGCCACCGGCGGCAGCGAGGGGAAAGATGGCCGTGTAACAACCGTATTTCGCCCCGAGGCTATTCGTAGGCTAACTGAATCAAGTGAGCAAGACGAAAACGACGATGAGGACGACAAGTAAGCATGGCCACGTTAAGCGCAACTAATTTAGCCAAGGCCTATAAATCACGCCAAGTAGTGCGAGATGTTAGCTTGTCAGTATCTACAGGCCAAATAGTAGGCCTTTTAGGGCCAAATGGTGCAGGTAAAACAACCACCTTCTATATGATTGTAGGGTTAGTTCCTCTTAATAAAGGCACGATCACCATAGATGAGGATGAACTTACTCACCTTCCTATGCATGAGCGTGCTCGTAAGGGCATTGGCTATTTACCTCAAGAAGCCTCTATATTTAGAAAGCTGACGGTGTTTGAAAATATTATGGCTATTTTGCAAACGCGAAAAGGCCTAAGTGCAGCACAGCAGGAAGAAGAAGCCGATGGGCTGCTTGATGAATTTAATATTAACCATATACGTAATAGTACGGGCATGAGTTTGTCTGGAGGTGAGCGACGTCGTGTTGAAATAGCACGCGCACTTGCCGCCAACCCACAGTTTATTCTGCTTGATGAACCTTTTGCAGGTGTTGATCCTATTTCGGTTAATGATATAAAGAAAATTATTCAACACTTACGAGATCGTGGTATAGGAATCCTTATCACCGACCATAACGTAAGAGAAACCTTAGATGTATGTGAAAAAGCATACATTGTGAGCCACGGCGAATTAATTGCCCAAGGCACCGCAGAACAGGTTTTAAGTAATCAAAAAGTAAGAGATGTATACCTAGGGGAACAATTCAGGCTATAGTTAATGTAACCGGGTTGTAATGTGAAAGTTTCGCTCCCAATATATTCACAATAAGAGCACATAAATAAGACGTAGATGAAACCATCTTTACAGTTAAAGTTCAGCCAACAACTTACCATGACACCGCAGCTTCAGCAGGCAATCAAGCTGCTGCAGTTGTCTACGCTTGATCTCCAACAAGAGATTCAAGAAGCTTTAGACTCAAACCCGCTTCTAGAAGTTGAAGAAGGCGGCGATGAGAGTCAAGGTGAAAAAAACAACATCGACGGTGACGACGGAGCATTAGAAGTCGCGCCCACCGCCTCAAGTGACACCCTTGAAGCCGGTGATGCCTTAGAAAAAAATGACCTTCCCGACGAATTGCCTATCGATAGTACGTGGGATGAGTACTATTCTGCCTCATCCGCGCCCGCTCCAGGGCCTGCAAACAATGACGAAGAGCAAATCTTTCAAGGCGAGACCACTGACGATATTCAAGCTCACCTTTCATGGCAGATGCGCCTTACTCATTTTTCTGACACAGACAGAGCTATTGCCACAGCGATTATCGATTCAATTGATGAGTCGGGATACTTAACCGTATCACTTGACGAGATATTAGAGGCGGTAAACTCAGAAGATACTGAAGAACTAATAGAAATGGACGAAATAGAATGTGTGTTAAAACGCATTCAAATGTTCGACCCTATCGGTTCGGGCTCACGTACACCGCAAGAATGCCTTATGGTTCAATTGCGCCAGTTTTCAGAAGATACGCCTTGGTTGCATGAAGCAAAGCAGCTCATTGAAGACTACTCAGACCTCCTTAGCAGCAAAGACTACCGCACACTGATGCGTAAGAGTCGGTTGAAAGAAGATCAGTTACGTGAGGCTATGCGCCTGCTTCAAACGCTAAACCCACGTCCTGGCAGCGCGTTAATTACCAAAGAACCAGAGTACGTTATACCCGATGTTTCTGTGACCAAGAAAAATGGTCGTTGGGTGGTTGAATTAAACCCAGATAGCTTACCGAAGTTAAGTGTGAATCAGCAATATGCTGCTATGAGTCGGCGGGCTAAAAATAGCAGCGACTCGCAATTTATCCGCTCACACATGCAAGAAGCTAAATGGTTTATCAAGAGTTTGGAATCGCGTAACGATACTTTGATGAAAGTGGCGAACTGTATCGTGCAACAGCAAATGGGCTTTTTCGAACACGGCCCTGAAATGATGAAACCTATGGTGTTGAATGATGTCGCAGAAATGGTTGATATGCACGAGTCCACCATTTCGCGGGTAACAACACAAAAGTACATGCACACCCCACGTGGTATTTTCGAACTTAAGTACTTTTTCTCTAGCCACGTGGCGACTGAGTCCGGTGGTGAATGTTCATCCACTGCGATCCGTGCGCTGATCAAAAAGCTTGTGGCGGCGGAAACGCCAAGCAAGCCACTAAGTGATAGCAAGATTGCTCAATTGTTGGCCGAGCAAGGTATTAAGGTAGCTCGGCGAACAATAGCAAAATACCGGGAATCGTTATCGATTCCACCGTCGAACCAACGCAAGAGCCTTATTTAACAGGCTTGAAAATATAAGGAAGACGAAATATGCAAATCAACCTTACTGGTCATCACGTCGAAATCACCGACTCTTTGCGTAATTATGTCGATACCAAGTTCAGCAAGCTTGAACGTCACTTTGATCACATTTCTAATGTACATGTCATCCTGAACGTTGAAAAACTAAATCAAAAAGCCGAAGCGACTATGCACTTAAGTGGTGCCGAGGTCTTTGCTTCATCAGAAAACTTAGATATGTATGCAGCGATAGACAGCATGGTTGATAAACTCGACAGGCAGGTTATCAAGCATAAGGAAAAACTGAAAAAGCATTAAATTACTCCTATGGAACTTGAAGCTATAGTAAGTCTGAACCGCACTGAATGTGCGGTTCAATGTAACAGTAAGAAAAAGATCCTTGAGATAATTAGTCATATTGCCGCAAGCAATAATGACAGTATCGACGAGTCTGCGGTTCTTACTAGTCTTCTTAACCGCGAAAGAATGGGTAGTACAGGCATAGGTAATGGCATTGCGCTTCCCCATGGGCGTTTACCTAATCTAGAAAAGGTAATGGCGATTGTTGTCACCTGCACCCCAGCGATTAATTTTGATGCGTTAGACAACCAGCCTGTAGATATTTTTTTCGCATTGTTAGTACCCGAAGAACAAACCGAAGGACACCTGCAAACGCTGGCGAGCGTGGCGGGGAAACTTAGTAATAAAGATACAGTAAAAGCAATTAGACGAGCCACGACAAGCGACGACATCATTGCCGCATTGTGCGAGTAAAATCGATATTATTCAGTATTAGGGAGAAGGCAGTTGAAGCTAATTATTATTAGTGGACGTTCTGGCTCAGGTAAATCAGTTGCGTTACGCGCACTGGAAGATTTAGGTTATTATTGCGTTGATAATATACCGGTTAACTTACTTCCCACGCTTACTCACACGGTGGCAGATGAGTACGACCAGGTTGCAGTAAGTATCGACGTACGAAACCTGCCCAAAAACCCTGATGACTTAGTTGAAATTCTCGATTACCTTCCCTCCTCGTGGTCGATGACGATTGTCTATATTGATGCTGGCGACGATATTCTGGTCAAGCGATTCAGTGAAACGCGCCGTCTGCATCCCTTAGCTAAACTTAAAAAGTCGCTGTCGGAATCTATCAAAGCGGAAGCTGAATTGTTGGCGCCCATTGTAGAGCGCGCCGATTTATATATAGATACGGATAAACTTACCGTTCATCAGTTAGCTGAGCTAATAAGAGAGCGTATTTTAGGTAAAAAGAGTTCACGCTTAGTATTGGTATTTGAGTCATTTGGGTTTAAACATGGTATCCCAAAAGATGCCGACTATGTTTTTGATGCAAGGTTTCTCCCCAACCCTCATTGGGAACCCGATCTACGACACTTAACGGGGTTAGACGGCCCGGTGGAAGTATTTTTAGGATCGCAGCCGGTAGTAACCAAGTTTATCTGGCAAATACAAAACTTAATAACAACATGGTTGCCCCATTTAGAGCGCAATAATCGTAGTTATGTCACTATTGCCATTGGCTGTACTGGCGGGCAACACCGCTCTGTCTACATAGCGCAGTCGTTGGCCAAAACGTTTGAAGATTTACATCCAGATGTGCAGTTGAGACACCGAGAGCTGAACCAATAATGACCATCGAAAAAACACTGACTATTATTAATAAGCTGGGGCTGCATGCACGTGCGGCCACGCAGTTGGTACAATTAGCCAATCAGTTTGACGCTAAAATTACCTTAGTGAAAGCCGATAAGCAGGCAGACGCAACCAGTGTATTAGGGTTAATGATGCTAGAAAGCCATCAAGGCGAAGAGGTTAAAGTAGTGGTTGAAGGCAATGCTGCCCATGAAGCTATGGATGCGATTGAAGCCCTAATCCAAGGACGCTTTAACGAAGACGAATAGTAAGGGGCACGGGACTCTCTCGTTACCTGCGAACCTACCGACCAAGTACGTATTGCGCGAATATTATGGCCTTAAGGCTGCAATTATCATGACAGCGCCCAGTCATTTGATATATCCTATAAATACTGTAAATCCAAATTGTTAGGCAAAGTTTGTGGCAGAAGCGCTAGTCTCTAAATATGTTCAAAATCAATTGAGAGCGCTAAATGGTGCATTAGCCAATGGCCAATTCGTTTCTGTACGAAAACTGCTGCTAGAACTTCCCCCCTCTGATGTTGCCCATATTTTAGAATCTAGCCCAAGCCGTACTCGGGATGAACTATGGGAGTTAATCGACAGCGATTTCCATGGCGACATACTAGAAGAACTGTCAGATGACGTGCGTAACGGCATTATCACTAAAATGCTGCCCGCTAATGTGGTTGATGCACTAGAGGAAATGGATACCGATGACTTAGCGGAAACCTTAAGTAGCCTTCCCGATACAATTTTACATGACATTCTCGAGTCGATGGATGCGCAAGATAGGCTAAGAGCAGAACAAGCCTTATCTTATGGTGAAGAAACTGCCGGCTTCATTATGAATACCGACACCATTACGCTGCGTCCCGACGTTACCATTGATGTGGTGCTTCGTTATATTCGCTTAAAAGGCGAATTGCCCCACAATACCGACACCTTTTATGTTGTAAATCGTACCGATAATTTGGTTGGTATTATTCCAGTCACTCGCCTGCTTACCGCAGAAACCGATGCAAAAGTTTCTGATATTATGGATGAAGAATCGGAAGCGATTCCGGTTAATATGCCCGATGATGAAGTAGCCAGTCTATTTGAACGTTATAATTGGCTATCAGCGCCTGTAGTTGATGAGCGAAACCGCTTAGTAGGGCGAATTACCATTGATGACGTGGTAGATATTATTCGTGAAGATGCTGAACACTCGATGATGAGTATGGCAGGCTTAGACGATGACGAAGATACTTTCGCCCCTGTGCTACAAAGTACAAAAAGACGTTCTGTATGGCTGGCGGTAAATTTAGTTACTGCGTTGATGGCCGCTATGGTGAGCGACTTATTTGAGGCCACGTTAAGTCAGTTAGCCGTTCTTGCTATTTTAAATACCATAGTACCAAGTATGGGGGGGGTAGCAGGAAACCAGACCCTAACCTTAGTTATTCGGGGTATGGCGCTAGGCCATGTAAATGCAAATAACTCACGCTGGCTGATTAGCAAAGAAATCGCGATTGGCTTTTTAAATGGTGCCATTTGGGCGGTATTAATTGCCAGTGTTATTGCGCTGTGGAAGCAAGATTATATGCTAGGCGTGATAATTGCGTTCGCTATGCTGGTAAACATGATTGCTGCGGCATTAGCAGGCGCCACTTTGCCGATGATAATGAAGCGTCTCAAAATAGACCCCGCCCTTGCAGGTAGCGTTATTTTAACTACTATTACCGATGTGGTGGGTATTTTTGCTTTCTTAGGTACTGCCACCCTTTTCTTGGTTTAAGTAACGGTTAGTGACAGCTTACCAGCACTGCTTGTCGCTATATACTGCGTTCATCCCTTTCACCGAGCTAAAGACGCTCTTATCCCGCAAAGGCGTTTTTCTGCCCAGGTTTTTCTACCTGTGGGTTTCCTCTCGCTCAAGGCTGTTCTCTCGCTCAGGGCTGTTCTCTCGCTCAGGGCTGTATTCCCGCGCAAGGCTGTATTCCCGCGCAAGGCTGTTTCCCTTACAAACTCAGTAGGCGTCCCGTTATTGTTAAATTTATATCCTACTCCCCAAACGGTTTCTAACAACTGACCTGCTTGATGATACGACACTACGGCGTCTAACTTATTGCGCAGCCGATTCATGTGAGTATTAACCGTATGCTCGTAGCCCTGATGGTTATACCCCCAAACGGCACTTAACAACTGATCTCTGGAAAACACCTGGTTTGCGTGGCGACAAAGATGCTCAAGTAAGGTGAATTCTCGGGCGGTAAGCTTTACGCTTTCACCATTAACCGTAACGCTATGTAACTGAGTATCGATGATAAAGGGGCCCGCTTCCACAACATCCGATGTTGCTAGCTCATGATTATTTGCATAGGCTTCGAGCATATTTACGCGCCGTAAGTGGGCGCGAACGCGGGCGATAAATACGCGCTCGTTAAACGGTTGAGGAAGGTGGTCGTCTGCGCCAGCTTCTAAGTAACTAGCGCCATCAGTCAATATCCAGTCTGGTTCAATAGCCATTATGCAGCTATTTTCACATTGAGCACGTATGTTGGCTATTTTTTCACTACATGCAGGGCTTCCCTTCGCTTCCACAATAATAAGTAGGTATTGTTGGGATAGCAGCGCTTCTGCCGAGGCGTACGTAGAAACGAGATCGTGCAGATACCCATGTTGGTTTAGACATTGTTGTATCTAGCGTTGTTGTCGATTGCAGCTAAATATTACAAGAACCATGTCACACTCCAGTATTGCCCTTAAAACACAAGACCGGAGTGTGTTGAAAATTATTCCATTCTCATTACAGAAATTCTTAACACCGGGTTATCAAACCGGTGATCTGAGGTAAGTACCGAAGATGAAAGGCCACCTTCCGCCGACACTATACCCGGATGCATAGAGACAAAGTCATGCGCTTCTCTACCTTCACTGGGGCCTTCACCACCTCCCGCGGGGCCAGGCACCGACATGGCAGACTCAGTGTTTTCCTCGGTACCAGCATCATAAGCTACACTAACACGTGTGGAGGTTTCGCCGACTTCAAGCTGTGATAAATCCATCGCAGTGAAGCCTGTAAATGCATCATTTGTATTCCCTAACATAGCTGCAACCGTTAACGTGGAAGCAGCATTATCTTCAATAGATACGCTCACTTCCATGCTTTCTCCCGGTAGTGTGGGTTGCTCGGCTGATGCCGTGGCTAGCAGTGCAGTATTTGCTAAAAACTCACTGTTATCCCCCGATTCTGCTAATAATGCTAAACCGTCTGACGCGCTCTCTCCTATTGTCCACAGCGGCATATCAGCGTTGTGCAATGCCACTGCAATAGGCGAAGCAGGCTGCCCCGAGGTTAAATTGGTCACCTTTATTTGATATGTATAGGTTACTGGCTGCGGTGGCGCCACCTCGCTTATCTCGTTGTCGTCGTCATCGTGTGAACAGGCAGATAGGGCTAATGCCATCGCTAATAGACTTACGCTATACAGTGTTTTATTTAAACGCTTCATAGTTCCCCCTTATTCGCTCACGACAACAGTCACTTTGGCTACAGGGTTCAACCAGCGCTGGACGGTGTTATCTACATCACTTACCCCACCTGTGGCATCATCATCACCAATATTGCCAGGGTGAATATGTACACTGTCATTTGCAACAGTAGCCGTTACGCCTACGCCGTTATTGCCCACCACGTCTTCTAAGGGTGGGGGTACAGGTAACCCTGCTTCGCCGGGGGCACCACTGCCGCGAATCTCATCATTGGCCTCTGTGCCTGCGTCATAGGCATTAAGGTAAATGGTATAGGTACCTGGCGCTTCAGGAATAGCCCAGTTATCTAACCCGATGAAACCGTCATTAGTCGGTAGCATCATAGCTACAATACTAAGTACGTCGTTTCCTTCATCGGTGGTAACGCTCGCCGTTGTGCTCATAGCGGGGCCAAGTAACCCCTCTGCTGGGTTGGCTATATTGTTTGCAGATAGTGCCTCAGTAGCCGTTGCCAAGCCGCTAATATCGCCCCCTTCGGCCATAGCTTGTAACTCTACAGATGCTGTTTCGCCTAATTCAAACAGGCTAGCGTCGTTACTGTGGGCTGAAATTAAGATAGGGGTAAAATAGATCCCTTGAGTGAGATTTTGTACCGTTACTTCTAAATCGGCACTGTGCGCTAAACCGGCACTAGCAAAAAGCGCGGTAGCTAAAACTGTTTTACGAAAACCTTTTGAATTGAAACGTAACATGGCTTTTCCTTCTTTGTTGATAAAGCTCGAAGGAAATAGTGGCGGGAATTTATCACAGAAATATCACGAAAAAATCACGATAAACTGACTTTCTGCCCAGAAGCAGAAAGTCAGTATTAATTACTTAATAATTTTAAGCGTAGGCTTACCCTTTTTGGGCGGCACGGGCGCGTCTGAATTATCAGTTATGTCATTATCGTCAAGCGACGCAGGACCTTGGGGCTGAGATGGCGCAGGATCAGTTGTATTCTTCGCCATTTCTTCTTCGGTAGCAAACACTGTACCTGCACCGTTTTCACGGGCATAAATAGCCATAACAGCTTCACAGGGCATACTTAACCGACGGGGTTGCCCACCAAATCTAGCCTGAAAAGAGATACCATTTAAATCAAGCATAAAGTTAACGCACGCACTCGGCGATACGTTAAGCACAATTTGGCCGTCTTTAACAAACTCTTGTGGCACATCAACTAACTCGTTGGTTGCATCGACAACCATATAAGGAGTTAAGTCGTTATCCACGATCCACTCGTAAAAGGCCCGCAACAAATAGGGCTGATTAGACGTCATGGATGTCATAGCGGGTTATGGATCTCGCGTTCCTGGTCAGTCAACGATGCTTTAAATGAACTGCGTGAGAAAATACGGTTCATATAAGCATTGATTTCTTTGCTACCCGCGCCATTTAGCTCAATACCTAAAGCTGGTAAGCGCCATAATAGCGGTGCGAGATAACAGTCAACTAAGCTGAACTCTTCGCTCATGAAATAAGGCATTTCGCCAAATACAGGAGCAAGTGCCAGTAACGCTTCGCGTAAATCGTTGCGTGTAGATTCTACATCGCCTTCTCCACGGAAAATACGGGCAGCTAGCGAGTACCAATCTTGCTCAATGCGGTGCATCATTAGACGACTTTGACCACGAGACACAGGGTATACCGGCATCAATGGAGGATGCGGAAAACGCTCATCTAGGTATTCCATGATGATATGCGAGTTATATAGCACCAGCTCACGGTCAACAAGCGTTGGAACGGTACCGTAAGGGTTAAGCTCCAGCAGATCTTCTGGCAGATTGCTAGGATCTGTGTAGCTGATTTCAACACCCACACCTTTTTCTGCCAACACAATACGCGCCTGGTGACTGTAAATATCGATTGTGTCAGAGAACAACGTCATAATAGAACGTTTATTCGCGGCTACGGCCATTCATTTTCCTCCGTCGAGAAACTAGTTAAACCCAATATAATGGGCGAATTTTAAATGCCAAAAAAGGGGGCGAGATGCCCCCTTTCATATTATACATAATTCTATGCGAATTAGTGCACTTCTCGCCAGTATTCTTTCTTAAGTAAGTAAACAAATACAAACAACACTGCGATAAACGCTAATACCCACTTACCAATCCTGTGCGACTCAAGCTTGGCTGGCTCACCGGTGTACTCCAAAAAGTTAACAATATCTGCAACAGCTTGGTCGTACTCATCCGGTGAAAGTGCGCCCGTACCATCTGATTTGATGCCTACGTAACGCTTAACTTTTTCGCCGTCAACCATATGCTCTTCATATGTACGCGTAGGCGTGCCTTGAAGGGGTTGTAATACGTGTGGCATACCCACTTCTGGGAACACAGTATTATTCACACCAAATGGGCGACTTTCATCAACATAGAACGAGCGAAGGTACGTGTATATCCAGTCTTCGCCGCGCACACGAGCGACAAGGGTTAGGTCTGGCGGAGCTGCTCCAAACCAACCTGCCGCTGACGCTTCTGGCATAGCACGAGTGATATAGTCTGAGACTTTGTCACCGGTAAACTGCAAATACTGCTCACCTAGCTCATCAGGAATACCCAAATCAGCAAAAGTGCGTTGATAGCGTTGGTACTGCATTGAATGGCAGCCTAAGCAGTAGTTCATGAACAACTGCGCACCACGCTGCAAAGACGCCTTATCTGATAAGTCGATAGGTGCCTCATCTAGATGCACGTTTCCACCAGCGGCAAACGCTACCCCAGGTAGGAAGAATGCTAAAAAGCACATCAATTTTTTCATTTAGGGATCCTCTCTGGTACAGGCTTGGTGTTTTCATTTTTGCTGTATAGGAACAAAGCAACAAAGAAACCAAAGTACATAACCGTTGCTACTTGCGAAGCGATAATCTTCCAGTTCTCTTGTGGTGTACCACCTAGGTAACCTAGGAAAACAAACACAATAGCGAACACAATAAGGTTTACTTTGTGCAAACCACAACGATAACGCCACGACTTCACACGACCTCGGTCTAACCAAGGTAACGCAAACAAGGCTGCAATAGCACCAAACATGGCCAATACCCCAAATAGTTTGTCAGGTACCGCTTTCAAAATGGCGTAGAACGGCGTGAAGTACCAAACTGGGAAGATATGCTCAGGCGTCTTCAACGGGTTAGCTATTTCAAAGTTAGGATGTTCAAGGAACTTACCGCCCATTTCAGGGGCAAAGAAAAGTACATAAGTAAACAAGGCCAAGAACACACAGAAAGCCACTAAGTCTTTTAACACTATGTGTGGGAAGAATGGCAATACATCATCAGCAATATCGTACTTGCTTGTATAATACTCATGAATTTTGTATTTGGTTTTTTCTGACTCAGGCAGTGAGCCTTTCTTGTGTTTAATTGCAATACCGTCTGGGTTATTCGACCCCACTTCGTGAAGCGCAATAATATGTAAAAACACTAAAATAACGATAACAAGCGGTAACGCGATAACGTGTAAGGCGAAGAAGCGGTTTAGCGTAGCACCAGAGATAACGTAGTCACCCTGCAGCCAGATAACAAGATCAGGGCCCACTACAGGGATAGCGCCAAACAATGATACGATTACCTGTGCACCCCAGTAGGACATTTGTCCCCATGGCAACACATAACCCATAAATGCTTCCGCCATAAGTGCTAGGTAAATAAACATACCAAACACCCATAGAAGCTCACGAGGCTTCTGGTACGAACCGTAAATCATGCCACGGAACATATGCAGATAAACCACAATAAAGAACGCCGATGCGCCTGTACTGTGCATATAGCGAATAATCCAACCGTAGTCGACTTCGCGCATAATGTATTCAACAGACTTAAATGCCCCTTCAGAAGTAGGGACAAAGTTCATCGTTAACCAAATACCAGTAACAATTTGATTAACCAATACAATGGTGGCGAGGAACCCAAACACATACCAAAGGTTCATGTTGCGGGGAGCAGGATACTGAATGGCGTGCATATTCGCCACACGCATCATAGGGATACGTTCTTCAATCCAAGCTAGAAAACCATTCATATTATACAGCCTCCGCTTCTGAACCAATGATGATATTAGTATCATCAACGAACTGATAAGGCGGTACCACCAAATTCAATGGTGCAGGTACGTTTTGGAATACACGCCCGGCCATATCGAATTTTGAACCGTGGCATGGACAGAAGAAACCATCAGGCACGCCTTCAACCACTTCTTCAAAAGCGCCGTCTTTAAGGTGCTGTGGAGAACACCCTAAATGAGTACAGATACCCACAAGAATCAGGTACTCTTCTTTCATTGAACGGAAACGATTTTGAGCAAACGTAGGCTGTTGCTCTGCTTCAGAGTTTGGATCTTTAAGCTTATCTTCGTGCGCAGCTAATTCTTCAAGAATCTCTGGCGTGCGTCGAACAATCCATACAGGCTTGCTTCGCCACATTACACGTACTAATTGTCCAGGCTCAATCCCGCTGATATCAACTTCAACGTCAGCACCGGCCGCTTTCGCTTTAGCGCTTGGATTCCAGGACGCAATAAAAGGCACTGCAGCACCAACAACACCTACACCACCAACGACTGACGTGGCAACGGTCAAAAACCGACGACGAGTGTTGTTTTCTGGCTGGTTATCATTGTGTGCAGACTCTGTTGCATCTACAGATACATTGCTCATCCACATTTCTCCAGGTTTGGATAGTTATGATGTGTAACACAAACTTATACTGGTTTTATCACGCTTGCGTCGTGGCATCATATGGCTTGTCATGAAAGCAACTTAGGGGCTTTTTTTCACACACCTAAGAATTCACGAGATTTTACTAAATTTTCGACCGCAAATGATAAAAGAAAAGCCCTTATAAACACAAGGTTTTACTGATATTTAAGCAATAAATTAATATGCGCTCTAAGATATGAATTTTTGAGGGTTTGAAATGAAATCAAGAATTTGGGCGAATTTCACCCAAATTCTTGTTAAACATTAAAACATTGTTATTTGAAAAGCTCACTGCTACATACGCTTAAATGCCTGTTTTCAGGTATCTTGATTATCTAAGCCCTTCGCTAATTTCACTTAATCATCAACATTCATTGGCACCACACGTTTGCAGCATAAAGTCTTCAGGTTTTGTAGCAAGCAATATATCAATTAACGTATTTGCAGCATGCCGAGCGACATAGCGTGTTTTTTCGTCCGGTTCGTTATCTCCTACTTCATAGGTGACCCCATGAACGTTATATACATCTGCCATAAACTGCTTAAACACGCCTTTACCTGGTGATGTGCCAGGCTTATCTACCACTTTAAACACCCCTTTAGTTTGCTGCTGTAAGCTATCAAGCCATGTGACTACCATGGGAGTAGGAGCAATGCTTTCAGTTTGCGGGATAGTATAAAACACATTATTGTGAGTGGAGTGAAAATCCATCCCCATTACTATTTTCCCACCAGCGTCGGTGATCCCATCAAGGTAAATTTTTACTGCACGGGTTTCCGGTTGGGCAAAAACGTTCCAATCGCGGTTTAAGTCTTTGTGCCCTAAATTGTGACGCCAATGACCGTGGAAAACTCCATCTGGATTAATATTAGGTACTACAAGAACATTAAAACGCGATAAAAATGCAGGCGCATTTTTGGTCGTAGTTAAAAATTGCTCCAAAAACGAAAACATTGCCACCGCACCTGTAACTTCAGGGGGATGCTGACGCCCAACAAAAATAACCCACTCAGTATTGCTTTCTTTTGCTAATGTAAAGCCAGCTATATCCCGCCCCTCTACCGACTGGCCTAACGTCACTCGCTGAATATCAAACTGCTTTGCTGCATCCGCCATCCACGCAGTATAGTGCTGGTTTAACACCGGTTTTTGCGCGGCAACGTAAAGCGGCTTTGGGCTGGCGTTGAGCGTTATTGTCATGCCATCCCCCTTTGTATCAAAGGGCAAATAGGTCCAATGGGACTTATCATGACTTACTTTAGGTAGATAGCGTGGCGAAAATCCGTCAAACGTTAATATCACCTGTATGGCTTCGGGCTGACTAGCGGTAACACTGAAATAATACCAAGGGCTAGGATTAATAGGCTTATCTTCCGGCAGAAAAGTAAGTACATACTCACCACTATCGTTCAATTCACAATTATCTAAACTTGCCGCCGCAAAATCGGCCTTAAATGTGACTTCATCAAACTCGCATGCAGCGACATTTGACGAGGTGAAAAGCATAAAAAACGCGCAAAACAATACTGAAAATCGATACATAATATCTCCATGAAATTGCCGTCCCAATTAGGTATACCCAACGGGGGCTATCAGGAACGGCATTCGGCTAAGTTAAAATTTGTGATTTACCGTTACGTAGGTGTAGCGCCCTAACGAGGAATGTAAGCTACTACTGTAACCAAAGGTTTCATCAGTAAAAGGCGGGGCCTCATCGGTGAGATTTCGCATACCGACAGTGACCTTAGTGCGCCCGCTAAACAGGGCATCTTCGCTAAAGCGATAGCTCACATAGGCATCTAGTGTCGACCAATCATCAATAATGTAGTTAACTAAATCACCGTCATCATTAGTGTAATTTAAACTGGTATCTTCAACATCGCTCACATAACGATACTTAACCCCCGCACGCCATGCATCTTTGCTGTAACCTAAAGATACATTCGCCCGCCATTTAGGACGCTCGTTTTGGCGAATTAGGCTTCCGCTTGTACCTGAAACTGAGACCTGTTCTGCGTCGTACAAAAGGGCTTCATTGCCCGCTGCTTGGGCCTCAAGCACCCTATCTGTGATGCTATCGGTACCTTGGTCAAACTTCCTTAAATTCGCTGCGCTGAGTTTTATAGAAAACTTGCCAACCTCGGTTTCAAAACGATAGTCTGCGCTATAATCAATACCCGAGATTTCCCTAGGCAGTAAATTTGTGTAGTCGTTACGAATATAGATAATCTCATTATTTTCGTCACGTACCACATTTTCGTATTCGCTCCCTTGGCTACGTAATAGCGCATCATATAAAATTAAGGTCTGGCTGTTTAAGATCCCTACCGTATTTTCTTGCTGAATTTCCCACCAATCCACGGTTAATGTGAGATCTTTCATTGGTGTAAGCACCACTCCTAAAGAGTAGTTTTCGCTTTCTTCTGGACTCAAGCTATCGCTACCATTTCTAAGCTCAAGCGTGCCACGGCGAGTTTGCGTCAATGGGTCGCTTCGTGTATTAGAACGCGCCACATCAACCGCTGTAGTTTGCGGTAAACCAGGGGCTTTAAAACCGCCAGAATACGCACCGCGTATCATTGCGTTTTCGTTTACCGTCCATGCCATTGCTACTTTTGGTTTAAAAATACTGCCCACATCAGAGAAATCCTCATAGCGACCCGCAATTTGCATATTTAAACTTTCAATGAAAGGTTTATCAACAAGTAACGGGACCGCGAATTCAGCAAACGCAGACACTACATTTCTACTCCCGCTGGCATCGGGAGTGGGGCTACTACCTAACACTTGGCTTGCAATTTCCGTCGACGTACCGCTTACTAAATCGGTAAAATACAGGGCGCCGTTTAAGGCATCGCTTCGTTTATCAAAGAAGCTTTCGTAGCGATATTCAAGCCCTGCAGCGAAGCCTACATCGCCAGCCGGAAGGCTAAATAAATCGGGCCGCGAAATCTTTGCATCAATAGAGGCCAATTCGGTTTCGGATTCACGTTCTACATCAATGGTAAAGCTGTCAATTACACTTTGAGAAACCTCGGTATCATCAATTGAGTTTGGGCTTATCAGGCTTGCCCCACTAAAAATGTTGTATGCTGTACTTGCATCAGTACTATTTACAGCCTGCTGGAACGAGGTAGTGTTGATCCGATTCGCCGAATCTAGGGTGTTAGCTTTTGAGTAAAGCACAGCGGAATCGAAGTCCCAATTGCCAAGGTAACCACGGGTTCCAGCAAGGAAGCGATAGCTATAGTCATCAACTTCAATGTTGCGCGGCCCTGTATCTATAGGACGATAACGGCGTACTGTTACTTCTTCACCGAATGGATTGTAAAAAGCATCTGCGGCAACCGTAAATCGTTGCGCAGTTAAATTACCTGATTGTTCCCGAATGCGTTTAGCGGTTGCTGAGTAATATAGGCCTTCTGCGTAAACTTCTATGTCATCGTTAATGTAGTGATTTGCTAACGCATATAGATTTAGTCTATCAACTTGCGAACTCAAACTACGCTGGGCATTAGAATCAAACCTTAGATCTCGGGGTATGGAACCTGAAGAGGCGCAAACATCATCGCTAACCTGCCCGCTACAATCGCCATAACTGCTAGGCTGCAAATGAAAAGTGCCTAAACTATCCGATGAAAATTCTCCCCACGGGGTGGTGGTAGTGCGGTTATCCAGCTGAGTGTCACCTATAAAATCACTGCCTAGTTCATCGAAATTACGTAAATCTGAGCTAGCGGCATAATCGCGCTCGCTTGCCATAACCATATCGCGGTGATAGTAGCCACCACTGAATGTGATATGGCTTTTATCGTCGTTGAACAACCAACCAGCAGCGCCTGATAAATTGATTTGGTCACGGCTTGTGCCCTTACTATTGCCATATTGGGCTTGAAGTTCCCCACCCGTGTATTTGTCATCTAATACGTAGTTAACTACTCCTGAAATGGCGTCTGTTCCGTATATAGCTGCCGCTCCGTCTCGTAACACTTCAACGCGCTTTACCCCTTTAACCGGCAGTGTGTTTGAGTTTACTGTGGTGACAGGCACAAGGTTTTCAGCTTGCGTACCCGGATGCAAAACAAGACGCCTACCGTTGAGCAACGTGAGGGTATAACCTGTACCTATCCCTCTTAGGTTAACTGAAGAAACATCGCCCCGTGCGTCGTTAACCCCGCCAACCACACGCTCGCTATTAAAATTTACTGCCCCCTGTTGGGGTAATTCAGCTAAAATTTCCGCGCCGCTGCTTAATCCCAAGCCTTCGATGTCTTCTGCAGACATAGTAGTAACAGGCAGTGCGCCAGTATCTTGCATACCGCGTATGTTTGAACCCGTTACCTGGATGCGCTCAACGCTGGCTTCTTTTGTCTCTACGTTCGCGGTCGTGTCGCCCTCTTGCAAAGAGGGAGAATCAGCCCTTTGCACCGGGGCCTGCTGGTTCTCCATGGGGGTAACGATATACGTTCTTTTCGACGTTTTTTTGAACGTAAATCCCGTTCCCTTGAGTAGGTAAGATAAAGCATCTTGTACGTCCATGCTGCCTGTCAATGGCGGTGATGAAAGTTGCTGTATACGCTTATCAGAAAACAGAATTTGTATATTGCTGTGCTCTGCTAGCGACAGCAGTGCGCTATCTAACGAGGTGGATTGAATTGAGATATCATCGATATGTTGTGCGTGAGCGCTTGAACCTAGTGCAAGCGCAATACACAAGGCTAAAGCACTTGTTGTGGTTTTTGGCAACGTCATGGCTGCTCCTTTAGTATTGTATTGTGTTCCCTTTTACTAATACGCAGCCCAACAAAAATTCCTCCGCTATTTTTTTACCACAATAATGTTTTTGTCATTTTTTTGTACATCAATAGGCAATGTTGCTTCCAATGCGGTAAGGATTGCATCGCCTTCTGAGAGGGTGAAAACGCCGCTGATCCGCATGCTAGAGACTTCCTCATCTACCACTATCTTTTTTGTTCTGTAGCGATTAAAGCTTTCTATCACTTTATCTAACCGTTCATCATCAAACCGAAGATAGCCAGAACGCCAACTTTGGGCTTTTTCGACAACATCAGTATTTTGTTTAGCAATTAGTGTATTTTCTTGATCAAACGTGGCCATTGCCCCGGCTTCAAGCAATACGGGCTCTACGTTAATAGCAAAATGAGACGGTTCACTTACTTGCGACTCCTCAATGGCCACGATCCCTTCGGAAACAGCGATATCAAAACCGCTATCGGATAGCTTAACGTTAAACTTAGTGCCCACTACCCGAATTGTCTTACCCCCTGTGTGGATAAGAAAAGGGCGTGTGGGGGCTTTAGCTATATCGAAAAAAGCCTCGCCTTTTTGTAACCATAATTCCCTTTTTTGGGGGCTAAATTTCACATCAACGGCTGTGTCGGTATTTAGTGTAATTATCGAGCCGTCAGGCAGACCGACATTGCTCACCTCACCTATCGCCGTAGTATAATGCTGAGAAGGCGACAAGGGCTCTGCTTTGCCACCAAAATTGCCCTGTTGAAAGAAAATGAGGCACAGCAGTGCAACTACAATAGACGCGGCTATATAGCGGGCATAATAAAAACGCCCTTCAAGCTTTTCCCTTAGGCTCATACTAGTAGGTAACTGACTTGCTGCCTCCCATACTGTTATTGCTTCATCAAAAGCAATTTGATGAGCCTCGCTTTTGTCACACCAACTAAGGATCTCCTGCTCCTCTTTTGCGATTAATTCACCGGAGTATAGGCGAACCACATAGTTACTCGCTGTCTGATTAATTTCACTTTGCGTGTTAGTATCTAACGTCATCAATCGCAAACCTTATTTCTTATGGCAGTCAGTGCTGCCGCAATATACTTTTCAACCGTACTCACAGACACCCCCAATATATCGCTAATCTCTCGGTACGGTTTACCCTCCACGCGGCATAACACAAACGCGGAACGATGATAGGGATTTATCGTGTCTAATACCTGCTCCACTTCAGACAGCTTTTCAGCAATACCTGCTTGCTTTTCCGGTTCATTTTCAAAATTAGTATAGAGTGATTCAGAAAAGCTTTCGTGGGCATCCCGAGCTCTTACTTTAGCGCGGCGTTCACGATCGATGATAAGATTCGTCACCACGGTAAACAAAAAACTCCTGAATGTATCCTGCCGTTGCTCGGTTTTCTCTACCATGCCTTCCATTGAAAATAACTTCGCATACATTTCCTGCAGTATATCATCCACTTCCTGGGCACTAGCTCGGGTCCGCACACGAATAAAGCGCCTTAGTGCACCTTCGTGTTCGTTGATAAGGTCGTAGAGCGTCCCGTTATCCTTGGTCTGTTGGGGTACTCTCGACTGTGTATTTAGATAAACAATTTTCACACGCTTTCTTATCTCTACCTAGACCTTACTAATAATACGCACCGGTAAACAAAACCCTCCAAAATTTATACTTTTTTTCAGGCAATAAAAAACCCGGCATGAGCCGGGTTTTTGCAATACAAAAAACGTAAAAATTAACGTTTTGAGAATTGTGGACGCTTACGTGCTTTATGTAGACCCACTTTCTTACGTTCAACGCGACGAGCGTCACGAGTAACAAAGCCTGCTTTCCGCAGATCAGGGCGTAGTGCTTCGTCATACTCCATAAGAGCACGAGTCAGGCCGTGGCGAATAGCGCCAGCTTGGCCGTTAGAACCACCACCTTTAACCGTAACGTATACGTCGAATTTTTCAGTCATTTCAACAAGTTCTAGTGGCTGACGAACAACCATGCACTCGGTTTCACGACCAAAGTACTCGTCAAGAGGACGTTGGTTTACTTTAATGCTACCTGTGCCTGGACGCAGGAACACACGAGCAGTAGAACTTTTGCGGCGGCCAGTGCCGTAGTATTGAGTATCTGCCATGTCAGTTGCTCCTTAGATGTCCAAGACTTGTGGTTGCTGTGCGGTATGCTTGTGCTCTGCACCAGCATAAACTTTCATTTTACGGAACATTGCACGGCCTAGAGGACCTTTTGGCAACATACCTTTAACTGCTTTCTCAAGAACCATTTCTGGCTTATAAGCAAGAAGTTTTTCAAAGTTTGTTTCTTTCAGACCACCTGGATAGCCACTGTGCGCGTAGTACTTTTTACCTTGCGCTTTACGGCCAGTAACCGTAATTTTTTCTGCATTGATAACTACAATGTAGTCACCAGTGTCCACGTGAGGCGTGTACTCTGGCTTGTGCTTACCACGAAGGCGCAATGCAATTTCAGAAGCCAAACGGCCTAATGTTTTGTCTGTGGCGTCTACCACATACCAGTCACGTTGTACCGTTTCTGGTTTAGCAACAAAAGTTTTCATTTAAATATCACCCGAATAATATCGTCGTTACTGATTTCTGAACACCAGAAATCACCATAAAATCAACACAAAGACCCCTTCGAGCCGGCCGATTCTTCCACCTTCCCAAAGGTGGGCGTAACTGGGCAGGGCGCGAATTATACAGGAATTGAGTAAAATGCGAACCCCCTAAACGTAAAAAAACCACACCCAAGCGCACTTTTTTACCGCGCCTTGATATTAAAAACATTATGAATGGGAAATACTGTAATGATGGCAGCTAATTATATCGCTTGCGGTATAGTTAAGCGGCCTAAATAGGCTAACAATTGCCTTTCTCTTTGGCTTTCACTTTTTGCCACAGAGCTTCCATATCGCTTAAAGGCATATCGGCCAAGGGGCGATTTTGCTTCTGTGCTAACGTTTCTACGTGTTTAAAGCGTGCGGCAAATTTGTTGCTCGCGTTACGCAGCGCGGTATCAGCATCCACATTGCAATGTCTCGCCAGATTTACCATGGCAAATAGTGCATCGCCAATTTCTTCTTCTAAAGCCTGTTGGTTCACCGTTTTAGCTTCTAGCTCTTCACGTACTTCTTGTACCTCTTCTTGTACCTTGTCCAGTACTGGCAAAACATGCGGCCAATCAAACCCCACCTTTGCGCAAGCTTTTTGCAATTTCTGCGCGTGCATCAAGGCGGGCATATTGTTAGGAACTCTGTCTAAAACACTCTCTTGCGAATTATTTTTATGGGCATTTTCTTGTTGTTTTATCGCCTCCCACTGCTTGGCGAGGGCCTCTGATGACAGGTTATTTTCCTGCCCTGAAGGTGCAGCAAAAACATGAGGATGTCGGCGTATTAGCTTACGACTTATCGCATCGGCGACATCATCAAAAGAAAAGTGTTGCTGTTCTTGTGCAATACGCGCATAAAAAACAATTTGAAAGAGTAAATCACCTAACTCCTCTTTTACCTCACTCAACCCTTTATTTTCAATTGCATCCACTACTTCGTAGGTTTCTTCAATGGTATAGCGCGTTAGACTCTTCATGGTTTGCTTCACATCCCATGGACACCCAAGTTTAGGATCCCGTAGCTGCGCCATAATACTTAGCAACCGCTCTGTGGCTGGTAGGTTAATTTGCTTTTCGCCGGGCATCCGTTACTCCGTTTAATTGACGTAATCGAGCGAGCACTTTAGACAAGGAGTCAAGATCCTGCACTTCTACCGAAATGGTGATAAGTGCGGTTTGGCGGTGCTTATCACTTAAGCTATTAACGCCTAACAAGGGCACGCTTTCATTCGCTAAAACGGTGGTGATATCACGCAACATGCCGGTTCTATCGAAACAGAAAATATCGATGGCTGTTTCAAAGCCTACTTTTAGTGACTCTGACCAATTCACTTCTATTTGCCGTTCTGGGTGCTGCGACAGTAAATGGTTTAGCTGATCGCAATTTTCTTTATGCACACTTACCCCGCGCCCCTGGGTGATATAGCCCATAATAGGTTCACCAGGAACAGGTTTACAACAGTTGGCTAATTGGCTCATTAAGTGCCCAACCCCTTGAACCACAATGGCATCTTTCTTACCCGCGCCCCCCGCCACTTTTCGGGTTTTAACCTTAGGGCTAATTTCAGGCGTTTGTGGTTCAGGCTCATGCAACTGATGAATAAAGTTTATCACCTGCATCACGCGTACATCGCCGGCGCCTATAGCGGTATAAAGGTCATCTACACTTTGCAGGTTGTGCTTTTCGCAGGCTTCGATAGGCACTTTTTGCGGTAAATGCGCGCGCTGCAATTCGCGCTCTAGTAACTCTTTACCGGCGGTAAGGTTTTTATCTCTATCTTGCTTTTTAAAATAGGTATGAATGGTGGCTCTTGCACGTGATGAATGCACATAACCTAGCCCGGGGTGCATCCAATCTCGACTAGGGTTAAGCTCTTTACCGGTAAGAACTTCTATTTGATCGCCGCTGTGCAATTGATAGGTAAAAGGCACGATACGTCCATTCACTTTCGCGCCAATACAACGGTGACCTACGTTACTGTGAATATAGTATGCAAAATCTAAAGGTGTAGCGCCTTGGGGTAAGTCGACTACGTCACCTTTCGGGGTAAATACATAGACTCTGTCGTCAAATACTTGGCTGCGCAACTCTTCAACTAAATCTCCCGACTCGGCCACTTCTTCCTGCCAAGCTAGAATACGTCTTAACCAGTTAATACGCTCATCGTATCCCGATTGCTTACCGGTACTCCCCTCTTTATATTTCCAATGAGCTGCTACCCCAAGCTCTGCATCCTGATGCATTTGCTGGGTTCTAATTTGAATTTCAACAGGCTTTCCTTCCGGGCCCAGTATCACCGTATGAATCGACTGATAACCATTGGGCTTAGGTGTTGCAATATAATCATCAAACTCACTTGGAAGGTGTTTGTAACTTGCATGTACTGTACCTAAGGCGGCATAACAGTCTTGCAAACGCTCGGCAATAATTCGTACGGCGCGTATGTCAAAAAGCTGCTCAAAGGTAAGCCGCTTTTTCTGCATCTTCTTCCAAATGCTGTAAATATGCTTAGGTCGCCCGTACACCTCGGCACGAATATTTTCCACATTGAGTACCGATTGCAAATCGTCCACTATGGCATCGATATAGTCAGCCCGCGCTTTACGTTTGCCGTCTAGTTGCTTGGCGATATTTTTATAGGTAATAGGATGTAGATAACGAAAGGCTAAATCTTCCAATTCCCACTTAAGCTGGCCTATACCTAAACGGTTAGCCAGAGGCGCGTAAATACTTGCACATTCTCTGGCCACCATTACGCGGGTTTCTTCATCGGCTTTTTTAACCTGTTGCAAGGCACAAATACGCTCAGCCATCTTAATGACTACAGCACGTACATCTTCTACCATTGCTAGCAACATACGACGTATACTATCGATATGCTGCTCATCTGAGCTGTTATTAAACGAGGAGCCGTTTCTTTTTCTCGCGTGAAGCGATTTAATGGCATCCATTCGACGCACACCCACAATAAGGTCGCGAATTTCGCTCCCAAATTCCAGAGCTATATCGTCATCAGATAGGTTGTGCTGCTCGCAATAGGGAAAAACAAGGGCCGCTTGCAGCGTTACGTCATCCATATTGAGTTGGCACAAAATTTCTACCATTTCTTGGCCAACCAATAAACGCTCAGGTATCGAAGATACACTTCTTAACTTGTCTTTCGTTTCCTCACTTAAGGTAAGGCTATCTAGCCACACCTCAAATGGTGGGCGTTCTGCGGCATGTACTTTTCTTGTGGACACCATAACCGTTACTCGCTATTTACTTTGGCGTGTGAATCGCGCCATCATTTCCATATGTTGGGTATAGGGAAACATTTCTACCACCTTGGCTCTATCCATTGTATAACCTCCCTCAATCAACACCTCTGCATCTCGAGAAAAAGTACTCGGGTTGCAAGAAACATACACTATCGTACTTGGCTTTGCTTTTACTAACGCATGACTAACTGTCAACGCGCCTTCACGAGAGGGGTCTATCAAGACTTTATCAATACCACTGGCTAACGCATGTGCAACTGAGTCTTCATCAAATAAATCTAACTGTAGCCATTGCACATTATCAATGCCCTGTTCGCGGGCATTGTGCTTAGCCCTTTGCACCATTTCTGCCACGCCTTCAACCGCTTGTACTTGTGCCCCTCGTTTAGCAATAGGCAATGTGAAATTACCCAGACCGCTGAACCAATCAGCAATACGTTCTCCTTCACTAGGAGAGAGCCACGCGATGGCTTGTTCAATCATTTGCTGATTCACAGCAGGGTTAACTTGCACAAAATCGTTTGGCCCAGGCGTTAAATAAGCACCATCAAGGGTAGAGCAAATAAGAGGCGCGTGAACTAACACAGGCTGTATCGCGCCTTTACTGTCTTCAAGTAAAAGGTTCACCCTATGGTGTGAGGCAAAGCTTGCAAAGGCATCAACATACTGGCTTGCCAAGGTTTGCGTATGCTTAATAGTGACTTGCGCCACATTATCGCCCGCAAGTAAACTAACATGCCCTAAAAAACGTTTGTTTTCATGGCTATTGAGCACTTTCTTAAGGGGCGCAATTAAGTTACTTAAAGTAGGAAGTAAAACGGGACACTGATGTATATCCACCACCGCCTTACCCTGCTGTTCTCTAAACCCACACTTAAATTTTTCTGGCTGTCGCGCATCTAAAGCCAGTCTCGCTTTTCGACGATAGGCCGGGCGTGGGCCGCTAATAGGCGTGTGCCAAGCCTCATCAGCAAACTTAAGCTGACGTTGCAGCATTTCTTTAATAGCTAGATTGCGAAACGATAGTGCGGCTTCAGATTCAATATGTTGAAGCTGGCAACCGCCACAGCGAGATGCAACCGGACAGAAAGGCTTTACGCGGTGTGAAGAAGGGTTATCGACTCGGATAGCATGTGCGCTGCGCACTTTTTTATTGCTGTTTGTTACCTTAATAGCAACCGTTTCCCCAGGCAGCGCACCGCTAACAAAGTGCATTGTTTTGCCCTTTGCTACGCCCTGGCCTTTCCAATCTAAACTGTCGATGGTAACGGGCGCTGCCGCCTTATTATTGCTATCGCCTTTAGGTTTATAAAAGGTAACCACGTGTTCTCCGCTCTTGCTAAAACTCTAATATCACGGTAGCAACCGCGTAGTGCTGTTCGTCTGAAATACTAATATAACTGCGGGTGATGCCCCGCGCCTCGCACAGCCGGGCAATTTCACCGCTAAAATGCAATAAGGGAGCGCCGAATTGATTATTACGCACTTCTACATGCTGCCAACTTACTCCATTGCCTATACCCGTACCTAGGGCTTTAACTGTGGCTTCCTTGGCTGCAAAGCGCTTAGCTAAATAGCGAAGGGGGGTATGGCTTTGGGTAAAAATCTGCATTTCGTATTCAGTTAAAATTCGTTTGGCAAGGCGTTGATTAACCTCGCCCTCCCGCTCAAAGCGTGCAAACTCAACAATATCTGTGCCTAAACCAGCTATCCCCACGTACGTTCTCCGAGGTTAGATGTCACTATAACTTAAATGCCGGCTCTTGCTTCTAGCATCAATTTGCGCATATCTGCCACAGCGGTAGCTAAACCATCGAAGGCGGCCCGAGCAATAATGGCGTGCCCAATATTTAGCTCAATAAGCTGTGGAATAGCGGCAATAGGCTTTACGTTATGGTAATGCAAACCATGACCTGCATTAACTTTTAGCCCTTGGCTATCGGCATATTCAATACCGCTAACTAAACGCTGCAATTCTTTCTCTTGCGCTTCTTCGCTGGTTGCTTCGGCATATTGCCCCGTGTGTATTTCAATGTAGGGGGCATTACACGCCACTGCCGCATCTATTTGGCGCTGCTCAGCGTCGATGAAAAGTGACACCTTTATATTTGCGGCAGCCAAACGTTCACATGCTTGCTTCATTACAGGTAGGTTACCCGCTACGTCTAGCCCGCCCTCCGTGGTCAATTCTTCTCGCTTCTCTGGTACAAGACAACAAAAAACCGGTTTAATTTCCTCAGCGATAGAAAGCATTTCTTCGGTCACCGCCATCTCAAGATTTAAGCGGGTGTTAATGGTTTGCGCAAGCACGCGTACATCTCGGTCTTTAATGTGACGACGATCTTCGCGTAAATGAACCGTGATCCCATCCGCGCCGGCACGCTCTGCAATATCAGCTGCATGTACAGGATCGGGGTAAGATGTGCCCCGTGCGTTACGAAGTGTAGCTATGTGGTCGATATTAACGCCTAGAAGAATAGAGCTCATCTGTAAATACCTATGTTGTAACAGAAATAACTCCCCTCGCGAGATGAAACGTGGGTCGTTGGTCAATTTATGTAGCACTAGTGTAACAAATTTTTGCCCGTAAACATGGGAAAAAGTACAGATTAAATAACCGTAACGCTGGGTTATTTAGGTTTTCTATGCGCAAATAATTCCCTACTTTTTAACGGCTTATCACCTACCAATGGCTTTAACAACTCCCGATAAAGAACTTTCGCCACTTTCTTACTTAGCGGGGTGTATTGGTCATGGGCGAGAGACATAAGTGCTGCCCCTGGTAGAGCATGTCGGTGCCCTTTTGGGGCGCGACAGAAACCAAGTTCAGGTTGCAATGAATAAAGGTGCTCGCCGCTAATGGGTTCCCCCCATTCTACATCCGTAGTGAGATCTGGCATTAACCCCATTTCATCAAGTAAAGCACGCTCAAATTGACGCAGACACACTTCAATATCGCTATCTAGATGTAGCGACGTCAATGCGTTGGTATACGCAGTAAAAGCGCCATCGCTAGGTAAACCTACAGGCATAATTCGATTGGTGATTTCATTAATATACATAGCGCAGAAAAGCGCGGTACCCACAAGCGGAATAGGAGGGGCTGCGCCTTCAAGCTGACGTAAATTCTTAAGCTCCGATTTACCCGCAAGCTGCAATTTAAGGGATTGAAAAGGTTGCAGCAAACTCTTTCGATCTGATTTGCTATTTCGAACCCCTTTAGCCACTGCACTTACTTTACCCTGTTCTAAGGTAAAAAAATCGACGATATAGCTGGTTTCCCGGTAAGCACGGCGATGAAGTACAAACGCGGTTAACCACTCATTGTTCATGGGACGTCCATTTATAAAGGTTTAGTCGCACCGTTTAACTGCGCTTAATTCGTACCACTTTCATGGTTTCAAACTCAATACCGGCGACCTCTTCAATATGTCGATAGTAAGTAACATTAACCCTAGCACCCAGTAAACTTTGATAGCCCTGTTTACGGCGAAACACGAAGGGCACGTGGACATTTTCTAACATTAAGGTATGTCTAACCCAGTCGCCTTCATCGCGCTGTACATGGGATACCACTTTCATATTGTCCGATTGATTTAGCTGCCCATGCTTTTTTACTAACTTTTCACTGTCCGTTTTCATCGACGTCTCGCTAAGCTGGGGTGATCTGTTCAACAATAAGCTGTACTGTCTCTTGGCCACGAAATACATTTACATCTAATCGATAGGCTAAGTGCACACGTTTAATCATCGCGTTTGGCCATATGTGAATATCTATGTTAAACGCAATGGCATCTATCTCTTGCCCACTGTCATCTTTAAGCACTAATTTTAAATGCTTCTCGCCCACTAGGCGTTGTTTCACAATAGCAAATTCACCGTCAAAGAGGGGCGATTCGAAACCTTGCCCGAAAGGGCCCGCTTGGCGAAGTAAATGGGCAAAGGGCAATGATAATTCGTCTCGACTTAACGGGCCATCTGACAGTAATACCTGGCTCCCTTCGAGTTTGTCCATATGCTGTTTAGCGATTTGCTCGAACGCGCGGGTAAAGATATCAAGCTTGGCCACAGGTAAACTGAGCCCTGCTGCCATTGCGTGGCCCCCAAATTTGTCGATTACGCCTGGAAACTGTGTATTAACTTGTTCGAGCACATCTCTAATGTGTACGCCGGGAATTGAACGCGCTGACCCCTTGATGATTTCATCGTCCTGATGGGCAAACGCAATCACAGGTATTAAATATTTTTCCTTTAAGCGCCCAGCTACAATACCAATCACACCTTGGTGAAAGTCGGCTTGATATACCACGAGCGCCGCCGGGGCATTTTCTTCGGTAAAATTAAGCGCAGCCAACACTTTTTCAGCTTGGGCTTTCATGCCCGTTTCTATCTCTCGACGCTCGCGATTTAATGCATCCAGTTCACTGGCAATCATACGCGCTTGCAAGGTGTCATCTTCAAGCAAACACGCTATGCCTTGGGACATATCATCTAAACGGCCTGCTGCATTTAAGCGCGGCCCAATAACAAAGCCAAGGTCGGTGGAGGTAAGTAACCCATGATCGCGGTTTGCTACATCAACCAATGCTTTTATACCGGGACGGCATTGCCCTGCACGTATACGTTGTAACCCTTGATGCACTAAAATACGGTTATTCTTATCTAATACGACAACATCGGCCACCGTCCCTACCGCAACAATATCTAACAGAGAGGCAAGATTAGGAGGCGTAATAGCTTTTTCAGTAAAGTAGCTACGTTTTTGTAACTGGGATTTTAATGCCAGCATTAAATAAAATGCTACGCCCACACCGGCCAAATTCTTGGAAGGAAAATCGCACCCTGGTTGATTAGGGTTAACAATTGCATCTGCTGGCGGTAGCGTTTGTGCCGGTAAGTGATGGTCGGTTACGATAACCGACATGCCTAATGCTTTGGCGTGGCTTACGCCGTCAATACAGGCTATACCGTTATCCACCGTAATAATGGCTTCTGCACCTTTTTGCTTAGCGACGTCTACAATAGGCACACTAAGACCATAGCCAAAATCAAATCGGTTGGGCACCAGATAGTCTACATTAGCAAACCCCATCATGCGTAATGCAAGAATACATAATGCGGTACTTGTGGCGCCATCGGCATCAAAGTCGCCCACTATAATCAAGCGCTTGTTGTTGGCAATGATAGTGGCCAGTATGTCCGCAGCCTGCTCAACACCTTTAAGCTGATTGAAGTGAGTGAGCCCTTTAAGGGAGTTTTCCAACTCATCAATATCGTGAACATTACGGCCCCGATAGATACGGTCGAGTACGGGGTGAAGATGTGAAGCTAAGGGCGCATCGCTAACATCGCGGCGCATGATAGGCAAAATCATGTTATACCATCGAAACAACTAAATTAGGGACCATGATACCCATGATGTTGCGCTAGGTAAAACCTAAAGCACACGAGGCTAAGCCCGTGTGCTCTAATAGTAAATAAAGACGTAATTTGGCCTAATTAGCCTGCTGTTTTAAGCTTGCTTACAATTTGTGTGGCAGGAAGGTAGCCGGGAATGACCTCGCCATTAGGCAAGACAATGTTGGGGGTACCATTCACCCCTACCGTTTTTCCGAACATATATTGTTCAGCCACTTTGTTTTCACACCTAGCAGCGGTTACTGCGCCGCCATTTTTCGCTGAGGTTAGCGCATCATTGGGATCATCGGCGCACCATACTGACACCATATCTTGATAGACTTCGCTATTAATTCCTGCTCGTGGAAACGCTAAATATTGTACGGTAACACCGGCATCATTAAGTGCACCCACTTCGTTGTGAAGTTTTCGACAATACCCGCACGTTATATCGGTAAACACCGAAATAACGTATTTTTCGTCTTTCGCTTTGTAGGTAATACTTGAAGAGGCAAATTCATCAGCGCCTTTAACACGTAACGACGCTAAAGCGGCTTCTGTTTCATCGCGCATACCTTTATCTATATTATAGATGTGCGCCTGAACAAGATACTTTGCATCGTCGCTTACATAGAACAACCCTCGGTCGGTCGTAACTTGCACTAAGCCAGGTAAAGGTGCATCTGCGATAGTATTGACTTTAAGCCCTAGCATGTTTGTTAATTTACTTCTTATGGCCTCTTCATCAGCGGCTTGCGAGAAGAAACTCGTACAAACAGCAAGAACCAATACCCCTAATTTTACTACTTTCACTTTACCTATACTCCGAATAATTCTGCGTTTACGCGTTAGTAAATACCTTGGCCTTATTGTTGTCATATTAAGACCGATAAACCGCAAAATAAGTTTCATTTCTTACTTTGCCAACACGCGTTTAACAATACCTAATCCTAACACAGCCGTTTGAAGGTAACATAGACATTGGTCGTGTCATACCTACACGTCACCCCCGTGGGTGATGGCTATGAATGAGGGTTTGTAACCGTTCAGTAGCCACATGTGTGTATATTTGGGTAGTGGATAAATCGCTGTGTCCTAACAACATTTGTACAACCCTAAGGTCTGCGCCATGGTTAAGCAAATGTGTGGCAAAGGCATGACGAAGTGTATGAGGAGATAAATGTTGTGTAATACCCGCTTTAACTGCGTAATACTTTACACGGTGCCAAAAGGTCTGACGCGTCATTTGCTGCCCTCGGCGGCTTAGGAAGACAACGTCAGATTGTTTGGTGGCCAAGGTGGGCCGGGCCGTTTTTATATAGGTAAGCAGCCAGTCAATGGCATCTTCACCTAGTGGCACTAAGCGTTCTTTATTACCTTTCCCCACTACGCGCACAACCCCTTGCTGCAAACTTACCTGATCGAGGGTTAAAGCAATCAGTTCACTTACCCTAAGCCCAGTGGCATACAATACCTCAAGCATACATTTATCACGGCATTCGATGGGATCATCAGTGTTAGGCGCATGTAGCAAGTCTTCTACTTGAGCCTCACTAAGGGAGCTGGGCAACGACTTAGGAATTTTGGGGTTAGCCAGGGAAGACACCGGGTTATCAATTCGCACCTGTTGCCCAATTAAGTACACAAAAAAAGCCCGCATGGCACTCATCGCCCGTTGGGTACTTCTGGTGGACAAACCTTTGTCGTGGCGATATGCCAGATAGTCTTGGAGGGTTTCTGTGCTAAGTAAGCTAATGTCCTTAACCCCGTGGTTATTACAAAAAATGGCTAACTTTTTCAAATCAGTACGATAACTTTGCTGAGTATGTTCAGATAGTCCTTTTTCCAGCCACAACATTTCTATAAAGTTATCGATGTGTACCTGACTAGCAGCAGGCACATAAGTTAGCTCGCGTTTCATTTAAAGCCACGCTTTTGTTTTACCATTTCGTAGGCAGACTGAATATCTTGCGCTTTCTTTTTGGCAATTTCCATTGCTTGTTCAGGCAGCCCCTTTGATACGAGTTTATCGGGGTGATGTTCGGCCATTCTTTTGCGATAAGCTCGCTTAATTACCTTTTCATCGTCGCTCGCTGACACGCCAAGAATTCGATAGGCGTCGTCTAACGATTGCTTATCTGTGTACGTTGATTGTTGCTGCGATTGGCGTTGCCCCCCACGCTGCTGTCCGCCTCGCTGTCTAAAGCGAAGCTCTGCTTCAAACATAGAAATAAGATAATCAAGATCGCGACGACGAAACCCTAATGGTTTAGCCACTTTTTCTAATACTACATACTCTTCTTGAGATAGCTGCCCGTCAGCAAAGGCAGCCTGAATAAGAATTTCAAGAAAAACCTGCAAAATATCGCGACGTCCATGACAGCCGTCATATAAGCCTTTTAAGGTATCGAGTAATGGAAAGTCGCGGGATTTTCCTTCCCTAAACGCTTCTTGTGCCTCTTTGCGCGCCTGCCCAGTTAAATTCATATCATCCATCAGGGCTGTGGCAATTTGAATTTCTCTTGGCGTTACCTGACCATCCGATTTTGCTAAATGACCTAACGTGGAAAATAAGCTGTGAAAAAAGACCGCTTGCTGCTTGAGACTATTTTGATCGCTAAAGAACCGACCAAAACCGCCAAGTTGATTGAAGTCTTGACTATAGGCTTTATCAAATATATGTCCCACGAAAAGCCCTAAAATGGCGCCAGGGATCTTTAGAAACATGAAACCAAAAAGAAAGCCTAAAACTTTTCCCCACACCGCCATTTAACTGCGCTCCTTAATTATCCCCATCACTATGGTGGGGGCGTGATGCCAATGTAGATATGTTCAACCTATCTACACTTATCAGCACTATACCAGACAACAAACGCTTTAAAAGTAAGTACGATACGGTAGATTTCAATGGCCCCGGTGGCGGTGGCGTGGTTTTTCTCAATGAGACTAGATGAATAAACGAAAAAAACGGATAATTTTGTAAAGAACGCCCCGATATGAAGACTTATCTGGTTTTTTTTACGCACAACGGTTGGTAAATAGCCCAGAAGTGCTTAGAATTGGCGCACAACGAATAACGATAACTGCTGCACCTTATTCGGCGGCAGTGTATTATTAACATTTTTGGCGAACTAAATTGTGCCTTCTATGGTCACTGTACTTGGTTTACCCACTTAATTATTAAACAGGCCGCTCACCACCGCATGAAAAAGACCTGCGCCACGTTTGCTTCTGCGACCCTTTTATTGTCTGTCGCAAACGCACAGGAAGATCTCCCTGAGACTACGCCCCCATTATCCGTTTGTAATGTGGAACCTGTGTCGTTCAGCAGTTCTGCTTTAATGCCAAAAGGGCATGTAAAGGTTGAAGCAAACCGAACAGAAATTATTGAGAACAAAGTAGCACTGTTTTCTGGCAACGTAGATATTACCTCTGACACCGCGATTATTAGCGCTAATCAAGCGCAGGTAAACGAAAATGGCCAAGATTTAATTGCCAAAGGCGACGTACAATACCAAGACGCCCAATTAAGCGTACAAAGTGATGCCGTATCTTTACGTTCAAAAGAAGAACGTTTAGAAATGCAAAATACCCGTTACCAATTAACTGGCTTTGTGGGGCAAGGAGCGGCGCAAGATATTTTACTTGATACCGATACGGGTATTGTTCTTAAAGAGGTAAGTTTCACTACATGCCCAGAAGGTGATGAAGATTGGATGATTCGCGCCAGCGAAATCAGTTTGGAAAAAGGCACGGTATGGGGACAAGCCAAACATACCCGCTTTTATGTGGCCGATGTGCCGGTTTTTTACCTCCCCTATTTTGCATTCCCTGTAAGTAATCAGCGCCAAACCGGGTTACTGTTTCCTGAACTCACCAGTTCAAGTACTACCGGCGTAGACTACCGACAGCCGTTTTATTGGAATATCGCTCCCAATTACGATATGACGATTACGCCTCGACTTATGACGTTGCGCGGGTTGCAGTTAAATACCCAATTTCGTCATTTGAGCGAGTCTAGCGAAAGCATGGCGTATGTAGAATATTTACCCAGCGATAATGACATGGACGGGAACCCCGACCGTTATTTCTATCGATTAGAGCATCAGGGCCAACTTACTGATAACTGGGTGCTTGATGTAGATTTTAATGGGTTAAGCGATGACAACTACCTGGTTGATTTAGGCTCTGATTACTACAACCGATCAGATACTCATTTGTATAGAACCGTTAGTCTTAACTACTACTCGCAAGATTTGCTAGTAGGTATGCATGTTAAAGACTTCGAAGTGTTAGGGGATACTGCGGAAAGCTACCGTGCGTTACCTGAACTGAAGGTAAACTATCAAACCTCGTTAGGTGAATACTTCGATTTTATCCTTGACTCTGAACTGGCGTATTTTGATAGCACCTCTGAAAGCGCACCGAAAGCTACCCGTTTTCATATTGCGCCTACGCTGTCTATGCCCTTACGTTCTGCATGGGGCGAATTGGTGGCCGAAACAACCCTACTGCAAACCTTTTATCGCCAAGAAAATATTCAAGACAACGAGCTTAGCGAAAACGTAGATAGAACCTTAGGTCAGGCAAGGCTGTTTGGGGCACTGTATTTTGAAAAAGACAGCGCATGGTTTAACCCGGACATGTCAATGACACTAGAGCCTAAAATTCAATATTTATATACCTCTTATCAAGACCAAACAGATATTGGATTGTACGACTCTACGCCATTGCTAACCGATGTAGAGGGGCTGTTTAGAGGACAAGAATTTACCGGTCTTGACCGAATCAGTGACAATAACCAAATTACGTTAGGGCTAACTACCCGCATGCTCGATAAAAACAATCGGGAACAATTTGTGTTAAGTGTGGGTCAGATATTCTACCTTGAAGATAATAAGGTAGTGGCGGCGACTAAAAACCAAGACCGTTCGGCCCTTGCAGCTGAAGTAGACTGGCGATTGAACAAGAACTGGTATGTACATTCAGATGTTCAGGTAACCACTGATACAGACAAAGTAGATTTAAGTAGTGCTGGCATAGAATACCGTAAAGATGCCGCCCGTTTTATTCAATTGAGTCATCGCTATGTACGTGACTTAAGTGACGAAACCATTGATCAAATCGGTATTTCAGCAAGTTGGCCTATTACTGAAAACTGGCAATGGGTAGGACGTACCTACCGAGATCTGGAAGACAATCGGAGTATCGAAACCTATACAGGCCTTCAATACGAGTCCTGCTGTTGGGCTGTACGAGTGGTAGCGTATCGAAACTTAAATAACCGTTATAGTACTACCGGGGAGCAATCAACAAATGATTTCGATTCCGGTGTCTCTATGCAATTTATTTTCAAAGGTATAGGCTCATCTGGCACGCGAAGAAGCATGCTACAAGATGGCTTGTTTGGCTATCGGCAGCCATATAGTTTAAATTAACCCGTTGTTGCGTTTGTCGCTGGCGAACGTGAAAGCATTAACCAATAAGAAAAGAGTGAGTATGAAGTTCATAATCCGTGCCTTGTTACTAGGCGCAGTACTATCATTCGGTAGTGTAGCGCAAGAAGTTATGCTTGACCGTGTAGCGGTTATTGTCGACCAAGGCGTTGTGCTAGAAAGCGAGGTTCAGGCGCTCATCAGTGATGTGAAGCGAAATGCGAAGGCCAACAACCAATCGTTACCTTCTGATAGGGCATTACGCACCCAGGCAATTGAGCGATTAATTATTAAGAGCTTACAATTGCAAATGGCAGAGCGTATGGGGATACAAATTAGCGATCCCCAGTTAGAGCAAACGATTTCTAACATCGCGGCTAACCAAAACGTCACCGTAGAGGCGCTACGTAAACAGTTGGCTATCGAAGGTATCTCTTATGAAGATTACCGCGAAGATATACGTGAAGAAATCATTATGGGCGAGGTGCGTCGTGCGAATGTCCGTCGTCGGGTTTATATCACCGAACAGGAAATTAATACCCTACTTGAACTGATGGAACAGCAAGGTGCTGAGCAAGAAGAATACCGTTTAGGTCATATTCTAATAGGCTTCCCGTCTGATCCTACTGACGAAGATATTACTGCTGCCCGCGACCGTGCAGATAAAGTTTTAACACTACTGAACTCAGGCTCTGACTTTAAAAAGATCGCTATTGCTTCATCGTCAGGTAACGAAGCACTAGAAGGCGGTGATATGGGCTGGCTAAACATAAACGCCATGCCTACGTTATTCGCAGAAGCGGTGCTAGGTAAGGGTAAAGATGCACTTGTAGGGCCGATACGTAGTGGCGCAGGCTTCCATATTCTTAAAGTTATGGATACCCGTGGTATAGAAAAAGTAACCGTGGAAGAAGTTAACGCTCGCCACATACTAGTAAAGCCTTCTATAATTCTTAGTGAAGACAAAGCGAAAGCGATGTTAAGCGAGTTTAAAACACAGTTAGAAGCGGGCGAAGTTAGCTTTGAAGAGCTAGCAAAAGAGCATTCGGAAGATCCCGGTTCTGCGCTACGCGGCGGAGAGCTAGGTTGGGCAGATCCAAATAACTACGTTCCTGCTTTCAAAGACGCCTTAGCGCAATTATCGCCAGATGAATACAGTGAACCGGTACGCTCAGTTCACGGCTGGCACTTAATCCAACTTATCGATAGACGCATAGACGACGCCACTGAGCGTAAGAAAGAAGATAAAGCTTACCAGCTCATTTTTAACCGTAAATTTTCAGAAGAAACGGAAAATTGGCTACGTGAAATGCGCGATGCGGCGTATATCGAAGTACTTGAAAGTAAATAGACTGATTTAATGACAACACCGTTAAAAATAGCAGTTACCCCAGGAGAGCCTGCCGGCATAGGGCCAGATTTAATAATTAAACTGGCCCAGGAGTCGTGGCAGGCGCAATTAGTTGTTTTCGCTGATGGCGAGGTTTTAAAAGACCGCGCCGAAATGCTTGGCTTACCGTTGACGTTACTCCCTTATGATGCCGATAATCTGCAGATACAACCTGCAGGCTCTCTGTATATTAAGCAGATAGACAAGCAAGCTAATGTAGTGCCAGGCGAGCTCGACAGCGAAAATGGTTTATATGTGGTAGAAACATTGCGCCAGGCTTGTCAGGCAAATATGGATGGCGACTTTGCTGCGGTGGTGACAGGCCCAGTGCACAAAGGCATCATCAATAAGGCTGGCGTGTCTTTTAGTGGCCACACTGAATTTTTTGCCTATCAGTCGAATACGATTGATGTAGTGATGCTGTTAGCAACGCAAGGCCTTAATGTGGCTTTAGCGACCACCCATATACCACTTGAGTATGTTTCTCGTGCCATAACGAAAGAACGGTTACATAAAGTTATTCACATTATTAATACCGATTTAAAGCTAAAATTTGGTATTAAGTCCCCGCACATTTATGTGTGTGGCCTAAATCCGCATGCTGGCGAAGACGGCCATATAGGTACTGAAGAAATTCATACCATTATTCCTGCCCTTGATGCACTGCGTGAAGAAGGATTGAATATCACAGGTCCTTTACCCGCCGACACCATCTTTCAGCCTAAATATTTAGACGATGCGGATGTTGTGCTTGCAATGTATCATGATCAAGGCCTACCTGTGTTAAAATACAAAGGTTTTGGCGCCTCAGTGAATATCACACTAGGTTTACCCTTCATTCGAACGTCAGTAGATCACGGTACCGCCCTTGATTTAGCCGGTACTGGAAACGTCGATCCTGGCAGTTTCAGAAAAGCATTGGAAAAAGCGATTGAGCTTGCACAACACACACAATGAGTAAAACACATTTAGGCCATACGGCCAGAAAGCGCTTTGGGCAAAACTTTTTGCACGACGATTATGTTATTGGAAAAATCGTTTCAGCAATTAACCCACAAAGCGGACAAAATTTAGTAGAAATAGGGCCGGGTTTAGGGGCACTGACCGATCCAGTATGTGATGAAGTTGATGCACTTACTGTTATTGAGTTAGACCGAGACCTTGCGAAACGATTACGTCATCATCCTTTTAACGGCACAAAACTTAATGTTATAGAGCAAGATGCTATGACGTTAGATTTTACCGCGTTATTAAAGTCGATGTCGGCGCCTGAAACTAAGCTGAGAGTGTTTGGTAACCTTCCATACAACATCTCTACGCCGCTTATGTTCCACCTGTTTGACCACGCCGCTAGCATTGAAGACATGCACTTTATGTTGCAAAAAGAAGTGGTAAATCGTTTAGCGGCAGGGCCAGGTTCGAAAAGCTATGGCAGACTATCGGTTATGGCGCAGTATTATTGCCATGTTATACCGGTATTGAACGTTCCGCCTGGTGCGTTTAAGCCACCTCCGAAAGTGGATTCTGCAGTGGTTCGTTTGGTTCCCCATGCCACTGCACCGGTGGACGTCATCTCGTTAAATACCCTTGAGCGCGTGTGCGCACAAGCATTTAACCAGCGCCGTAAAACTATTCGCAATTCATTAAAAGATTGTTTGAATGAAACCCAAATAAGTGAATTAGGGCTTGATCCTACGTCACGGGCTGAGGTACTTTCTTTAAAAGATTTCGCGACTCTTGCCAACGCAGTAAGCGCCCTAGAGAACTCTGACGAGTCATAAGGCTACTACCATGAGCGATTGTAATATTGAGGTGCGGGTGAAAACCCGTCACCTACCTGAACATCTTCCATCCGACGCTACCCAATTTGCCTTTGCTTATCATATTAGTATAGTTAACCACAGTGAAAGTACGGTGCAGCTAATTAACCGTTATTGGCGAATTACTGATGCCAATGGCAAAGCTGCTGAAGTGCAAGGGGCTGGCGTGGTGGGTAAGCAACCTATCTTAGGCCCAGGTGAAACCTTTGAGTACACAAGTGGTGCAGTTATCGATACGCCTGTAGGCAGTATGCAAGGCTATTACGAAATGGAGCACGAAAACGGTGAACGCTTCCGCGTGCCTATCGAGGCTTTTCGCCTAGCCGTACGCAACGTTATTCATTAGTTAGGTTATTTATGTCATTGCAAAGAACCTTCGTTATTGGCGATATTCAAGGCTGCTACCAAGGCCTTCAGCGCTTATTAAACAAAGTGGAATTCGACCCGAAAAATGACAAACTTTACGCGGTTGGCGATCTTGTAGCGCGGGGCGAAGACTCGCTTGGTACATTACGCTACCTAAAGTCGCTGGGCGATAGCTTTTCAAGCGTGCTGGGTAATCATGATTTACACCTTCTCGCCACCATGAATGGTATACGCAAGGCAAAGAAGGCGGATAACCTTCAACCGTTGTTAGAGGCCCCCGACAAACGCGAACTAGCAGATTGGTTACGCCAATTCCCGTTAGCACTTCGTGTTAGCCCAGAGCATACTATTGTGCATGCGGGCCTTTACCCTGCTTGGTCCACGCAACAGTTGTTAAGCTTAAGCGAGGAAGTAAGTTACTATTTAAAACAACCGAACTACACGCAACTATTAGAAGTTATGTACGGTAATTCCCCTAAATCGTGGAAAAAATCATTATCGGGTGTGGCCCGGCTACGTTTTATTATTAACGCCTGTACACGCATGCGATTTGTGGATAAAAATGCGCAGCTTGAGTTTGATACAAAGACCCACCCATCCCAAGCCCCAAAAGGGCTACTGCCTTGGTTTGAGCTTCCAAATAAACAACTTGCGCCTAGCGAAAAGGTACTTTTTGGCCATTGGGCTGCGCTTAATGGCGACACCCATAGCGCGCATTTTATCGGCCTGGATACTGGCTATGTTTGGGGGCAAGCGCTGACAATGCTATATATAGAAGAGCACCGTTTAATTCAAGTTACCGCTTAGTGGCGGTTTATTTTAGTGTCAGCAACATAATTACTCTTTTTTGGTAAACAAATACCATTCGCTGCCGATAGTAAAGAGTGGTAAAGGTTAAGTTACTTTTTTACGTCCAAAGTATATAGCAAACGGGATTAAGAGGTATATTTAACCTTTATTGCAAGGTAATATCGTCTTGTATAAAAATTAAAAAGCATCAGTCTAGGAGTTCCGATGAAGATTACTGTAGCCACTCGCGTAATCGGGGGATTTGTTGCAATCAGCTTGCTACTGATTGTCATAAGTGTAGTGTCGCTCTATAACTTAAATTCTATAGGGTCAGCCACCGAAGAAGTTAACGATGTTGCCTTGCCTACCGTAGCCGGAAGCAACGCATTAAAAGCCAGTTTTCTTAATATGGGGCGTCTTACCTTCGAGTCATATATCGAAGAAAACCTAAGCGGCCTAAAAAGCAAACATCAGGCGTTCAAAGAAAGTCAGGAAAACTTCGAGCAAGAGTTTAGCACGCTTGCTAAGGCTGTAACCGACCAACCGGAACTCAAAAAAACCCTAAATAGTGTACGCGATGCCTATGACGCCTATGTGGTAAATGTCGAGTCTATGTATACAAATCACCAGCAATTCATGGACTTACGCAATGCAATAGATGATAAACTGGGCGATGCCGAAGACAGTGCAGATGACGCTTCAACCTACATCTTGGACTTTTCAGATTTAGAGGCCGTACAAAACGATGCGAATTTGCGCCGTGCGTCAGACATTGGCGGGCAATTAGAAACCTCCCTTCTTACGCTGCTAACCGCTTCGTATGAATATGTGAATACTGAAACCTTGGTACGTTCGCAAACCCTAGGCAACGAAGTGGATTTGGTAGTAGATAAAGTAGCCACTTTGCTAAGCGATATGATGCAGGCTGCTGGTGGTAGAGACGACTCGGGTAGTTTGCAGGAAATTAATGAGTTGGTGAACAATGCCCTTAACGCAATTACTGCAAACGATGGCGTAGTTCAATTGCATGTTGAACGACTAGAGCATAAGAACCAAGCAGAACAAGCACTTAATGCATCAGATGACAATATTGCCCAAGGCATTGTGGAGCTAGAGAAGCTACTTTCCCTTGCTGATAGCAAAGCCGCTGATATTGAAGAGCAAGTAAACTCAGCCATAGCAACCGGCAACTCTTTTGTGATTATTGTGGTACTTATATCTATAGCTGTGGCCGCAGGTATTGGTTATGTTACCGTGCGTGCTATTACCATTCCCCTTCATCGCGTGAACCAATTGCTTAACGTAGCGGCTTCTGGCGATTTAACTCACCGTCTTGATGACAGTGCACAAGATGAATTTGGCTTATTGGCACGTAACTGCAACAACCTTATCGGTAGTTTAAAAGCACTGATTACAGCAATTAACGAACGTGCAGAGCAACTCGCTGCGGCCTCTGAAGAGACATCAGCGGTTACCGCACAAACCACCCACTCTATTCAAGATCAAAAATCGCAGATTGGGCAAGTGGCTACCGCTACAACGCAAATGCACTCCACATCGCAACTTGTGGTACAAAATGCTGAAGACACGCTAAGTCAAATTCGCCACGCCGATGCCGAAGCGGAAAATGTGCGCCAAATCTCACTTGAAAATAAAAATACCATCGAGGTCTTAGCCCGCGAGGTTGAGGATGCTGCAGAAGTGATTAATAAACTTCATCAAGACAGCGCAAGTATTGGCGGTATTCTTGATGTTATTCGAGGGGTTGCCGACCAAACTAATTTACTTGCACTTAATGCTGCAATTGAAGCGGCCCGTGCCGGCGAACAAGGCAGAGGATTTGCAGTAGTGGCAGATGAAGTGCGGACACTGGCAAGTCGTACTCAAGAGTCGACACAAGAAATTAACGCCATGATTGAAGTATTACAGGCAGGAGCTGAACGTGCTGTAGCCGTGATGAATGCAGGTAAAGAGCAAACCAATGCCTGTGTGGCGCAAACTGAAAAAGCGACCCAAGCGCTGGATATTATTTCCGATGCGGTTCACAAAGCTCATGACGTAAGCTCACAAATCGAACAATCTGCTAGGGAACAAAATACGGTCTCCCAAGAAATCAGTGAAAAGCTGGAAACTATTGTGAGTATTGCAGAAGAAACCACAACAGGCGCCCAGCAAACGGCAGACTCGAGCCATGAGGTGGCCAAACTGGCTGACGAATTACAACAATCTATTCGCCAGTTTAAGGTTTAGCGATACGCTTTCGTTCTATTAAACGAAACATCTAACTTCTGTTAAAAAGGGCGCTATAAGCGCCCTTTTTCTCTCATTCGTTATTACTTATTTAGGCTACTCAAACAACGCTTTGTGAAGTTTGCGTACCACTTCATCACTGTTTGTTTCATTGACCAGAAACGACAGGTTGTGTGGGTTAGCGCCAAAGCAAATCATTCGTAAATTAAAGTCGGATACTGCGGCTAAAATTTTACTCGATACACCTATCGAGGTTTGCATATTGTTACCTACCACAGTGACCAAGTCGTAACCTTTTTCAACCTTAACATCACATATAGTTTCAAGCTCTGCGATGGTTTCTTTATTTAACCGCTGCGCAACCGAATTAGCCGGGTTGTCTAAGGTGAATGACACAGAAATTTCTGAGGTGGTCACTAAGTCTACGCTTAATTTATGCTTAGCGATAATGGCAAAAACCTGTTGTAGGAAGCCCTGTGCATACATCATTTTCGGTGTTTTAACGGTTACCATTACCTGCTCTTTACGGCGGGTAATAGCGCGGTAAGGGGGCTCGTGCTCGCAATCTCGAACTATCCACGTTCCGCCTTTCTCAGGCTCTTTGCTAGACCCCACAAATACTTTGATATTTTTACGTAGCGCCGGCTCCATAGTAGCAGGATGTAGCACTTTGGCGCCAAAGGTCGCCATTTCCGCGGCTTCTTCAAAGCTAAGCTCTGGTAACGGGCGCGCTGCATCGGTAATACGCGGGTCGGTAGTATAAACGCCGATAACATCTGTCCAAATTTCGCACGTATCAGCATCTAAGGCTTCTGCCAATAGGGCTGCTGTGAAATCAGAACCACCGCGCCCTAATGTTGTTGTACGCCCTTCCTCATCTGCTCCCACAAAGCCTTGTGTAACCACAATGGCGTCTTTGATTTCAGGGGCAAGTAGCTGCTTAGCTAACGTTGCGATATCATCAATTTGTGGGCTGGCTTCGCCAAACTCGCCATTAGTACGAAGTACCTTTCGCACGTCAAAATTTATGGTTTTTACACCTGTTTCTGCCAATACACTGGAGAACATGAGCGATGACATACGCTCTCCCATTGACAATAGTTGATCTTTTAAATCATTGCGGTGCAGTATTTCTTCATGGAAAGCCAAGGCGCGAACTTCGCTCAATAAATCCTGCAATTTAGGCGCAACACTGTCTTTATCTGAAAGCTTGTTCAAAATTGCATATTCAATATCGGCAATTGCCTGACAGGTTTCTTCTGTTTGTTGCTGCGTCATAGGGGTGTGCGCTAGGTTCACCAAATGATTGGTTACCCCTGCTGAGGCACTTACTACCACTATGCGCGTATTTTCATTACCGGCAACAATTCGCGCACAGTTTTGCATCACTTCATAATTGGCAACGCTGGTACCGCCGAACTTAGCTATCGATAAGGCATTTGTCACTTTATTTAACTCCAGGTAAACACCAGTTTGTTACTGGTTTAACTACACCTTGGTTTCGTCACCAGATGTAGATTAACGGTCTATTTCGATTTGGTCGCCCACAGCTATATTGTGCTTGGCGAACCACCCTTGGTTCATTTCTAGCGCGTAAAGTACCTTTTTAGACGACCCCACAGATTCTAAACTGTGCGGCGTTAAAGGTTTTATATCTGTAATCACGCCATTTCTGTCGATAAATGCCAAATCTAAGGGTATAAAAGTGTTTTTCATCCAAATGCCCGCATATTTCGAAGCATTGAAATTGAAAAGCATGCCGCAATCTTCACATAATTCTTTGCGGAACATAAGCCCCCGGGCCCGTTGTTCGAAGGTTTTTGCGTACTCTACCTTATATTTTTCGCCACCAATGCTCACAGTGATAGTATCAAACTGTACAGCGTTAAGCTGCTGCGCTTGATTTACCTGTGCCTGCGCACAGCCACCCCCTGCGATTAGCATTACGATAACCAATAAATATTTACCCATGAGACGTTCCTTTTGGCCATAAAAAAGCCGGACACTCAGCGAGTGTCCGGCTTGGTAGTTTATACGCTAAGTTAAGCAACATTCAACGTTGGAATGATATTCGCCTTTGCTTCTTCCTCAGCTTGTTTGAAACTGGGCATTTTATCGAAGTTTAAGTAACGGAAGACTTCGTCCGACATGGCGTTAATTTTACTGGCGTATTGCATGTATTCTTCTGGCGTTGGAATACGCCCAACAATAGCGCCCACCGCGGCTAACTCAGCCGATGTAAGATAGACATTTGCGCCATCACCTAAACGATTAGGGAAGTTTCGAGTAGAGGTGGAGAGCACTGTCGCGCCTGGCTCTACCCGTGCTTGGTTACCCATACAAAGCGAACACCCAGGCATCTCGGTGCGCACTCCCACTCGCCCATATATGTTGTAATACCCCTCTTCCATAAGTTGAGCTTTATCCATCTTAGTGGGCGGAGACATCCACAGACGCGTAGGCAAGGTTTTACTATATTGCTCAAGCAACTTACCGGCGGCCCGGAAGTGGCCAATATTGGTCATACACGACCCAATAAATACCTCATCAACGTTATCGCCCGCTACCTCTGACAATGTTTTCGCATCGTCAGGATCGTTAGGGCAGCAAACAATAGGCTCCTTAATATCGTTAAGGTCAATTTCAATGACTTCAGCATATTCAGCATCGCCGTCAGCGCGCATTAACTGAGGGTTAGCTAACCACTCTTCCATTTTTTGCGCTCTACGCTCTAGGGTGCGCGGGTCGCCGTACCCTTCATTAATCATCCAGCGCAACATAGTGATGTTCGATCTTAGGTACTCGGCGATAGATTCTTCTGACAGATTAATCGTACAACCGGCGGCAGAACGCTCAGCAGAGGCATCTGATAATTCAAACGCCTGCTCAACCGTAAGGTTTTCCAGCCCTTCTATTTCAAGAATACGGCCAGAAAACGCGTTTTTCTTACCCTTTTTCTCCACCGTCAACAGGCCTTGCTTAATGCCATAAAGTGGGATTGCGTGAACTAAATCTCGCAACGTAATACCCGGCTGCATATCGCCTTTAAAGCGCACCAAAATAGACTCTGGCATATCTAAAGGCATTACCCCTGTGGCGGCAGCAAAAGCTACTAGGCCAGAGCCTGCAGGGAAGGAAATGCCCAGCGGGAAGCGGGTATGTGAGTCGCCCCCTGTACCTACCGTATCTGGCAGAAGCATACGGTTTAACCAACTATGGATAATACCATCACCGGGGCGTAGAGAAACCCCGCCACGATTCATAATAAAGTCTGGCAGGGTGTGTTGGGTTTCAATATCAACCGGCTTTGGATACGCGGCGGTATGGCAAAAAGACTGCATGGTTAAATCGGCGGTGAAACCTAAACACGCGAGGTCTTTTAATTCATCACGGGTCATAGGCCCTGTGGTATCTTGAGAACCTACTGTGGTCATCTTAGGCTCACAATAGGTACCGGGGCGAATACCTTCTACACCACATGCTTTACCCACCATTTTTTGCGCCAAAGAGAAGCCCTTACCTGTATCTTCTGGCTGCTCGGGGGTACGGAATAAGTCGGTAGCACCTAAGCCTAGGGTTTCCCTTGCTTTATCGGTAAGGGCTCGGCCTATGATTAAATTAATTCGGCCGCCGGCGCGTACCTCATCAAGAATAACCTTAGATTTATATTGGTATTGTGACAATACTTCGCCTGTTTCGTGGTTAGTGATTTTGCCTTCAAACGGGTAGATGTCGATTACATCGCCCATATTTAGCTTATCTACATCGGCTTCAAACACTAATGCACCCGCGTCCTCCATTGTATTGAAGAAAATGGGCGCCACTTTACCGCCAATACATACGCCACCGCTACGTTTGTTTGGTACCCCAGGAAGGTCCTCACCGAAAAACCATAACACTGAGTTGGTAGCTGATTTTCTCGAAGAACCGGTTCCCACTACATCACCAACAAAGGCCACCGGGTAGCCTTTACTTTTTACTTCGTCAATTTGACGCATTGGACCTTTGACACCCGGCTCATCAGGATCTAGCCCCTCACGGGGCATTTTGTAGGCAGCAAGTGCGTGCAGCGGTATATCTGGCCGCGACCATGCATCTGGCGCAGGGGACAAATCATCAGTATTGGTTTCGCCAGTAACTTTAAACACCGTATAGGTTATTTTGTCGTCCATTAACTTGCGAGAAGTAAACCATTCTCCCTCAGCCCAAGAGGTAATCACCTCTGTGGCGAATTTATTACCAGCTTTGTGCTTTTCTTCCACATCGTGATAGGCATCAAACATTAATAAGGTATGCTTGAGTTCTTTTGCCGCTAGCGGAGCTAAAGATTCGTCATCGAGTAATTCAACTAGGGTGGCAATATTATACCCACCGTGCATATTACCGAGGAGCTTAATGGCATCTTCTTTTGAGATAAGCGCGCAGCTATCTTCACCTTTGGCTATAGCGCTTAGAAACCCAGCCTTTACGTAGGCGGCTTCATCTACACCTGGGGGAACCCGTTCTGAGAGTAATGAAATAAGAAATTCTTCCTCGCCTTTAGGCGGATCTTTAAGTAGCTCAACTAAGCTAGCCACTTGCTCAGTATTTAGCGGCTTCGGTGGGATCCCTTCGGCGGCACGTTCTTCAACGTGTTTGCGATAGTCTTGTAACACAGTCTCTTCCTCTTGGTTAGCTTGCGCATGGGGAGTGAGCGGTTAGATACCCTGTGGGCGCAAGGTAGAATGAACAAATCACGCTAATTATAGTAATTCATCCAACAAGTTTACATTTTAAGCCTGTTTTATTTGTTTATAGTCGCCATTTTGTATACGCAATAGTGCACTCGCACTCCCTCACTTCACTACAACGCAAAAAACAGAAATGACACTAAAGTAATGTGGTGGCTAGCTTACCAATCACAAGGTTTAAATAAATCACACCGATGGGTAACTGTAAACTATTGGATAAACCAATTATCTTCGCTTTGAAACCATGCGCCTCTATGACAATTAACGTGGTATCACGATTGATACTCTATAATTATTCAGGTCGATCTTTTCTAGGCCGAGAATGTAGGAAACTGGCGAAACGTGGAACGCCTTTTTTTGTTTTACCAAAATATTTGTAGGTTATCCAACTACCTATGGGCGGAGGGTGTTGACGTTCTAAAAGGGTAAAGCCACTTCCCACTTTAAATCGAACCCCGTTTGGCATCTCTAGCAGTAAAGATCCTAGCATACCGCTGAACCTACCCTGGCCTTTGATATAAGCAACCACCTTTGCTTCAGCGTCTTGATGACGTTTGGCCTTAAGTAACTGCTGGCTTCTCCCGCTCTTGTAAAGCGCGTTGCGGTGATGCAACATAAGTCCCTCCCCGCCCGCTGCTGTAATAGCATCTATTTTCTGTTCCAGAGCCAATAGTGAATGAAGCCTAAATTGCGGCACTATGACTAAGGTCTCGCTTGTGTTTTTTCTAAGCAAAGCCGCAAGGTTTTCCATTCGTGTAGCAAAAGGCATACTTTCTTTAGGCATATCAAACACCATCATTTTTACCTGCTGCCACCGCCCATCTGGGTTATCTGATAATACAATTGATGCGATATTTTCAAAATCCCCTCGCTGGGTCCATAACTCACCGTCCAACACAACCTCGGGCCAATATTGAGTAAACCAAGGAGGTGCGTGAATGACATTACCGTTACGGGTAATCAGTTGCGCCCCCGTCCAACGCGCACGAATGCCATCAAGCTTTTCACTTATCAAGTAATCGGCCACATTGATATTGCCTTCATAGCGCTTCGCTAATTGAAGCGAGCCGATATCAATTTGGCCGGTGTTAGGCTGCGCAGACTCCGCCCACCCGCGAAAAACAGGGCTACAAAGTAGCATTACAACTAAATAATAAACATATTTCATTCCGCCCCCCTTTGTTGATTTACCTCCACAAAGTGTACGCAACCCGCCATCCAATTAAACTGCACCAACGAACAGTTCTTCCCCTCCCCCGCGTGGACACCCACAGTTCCCCCCCCCTCCCAACTTGGACACCCACAGTTTCAACCCCTCGCTTGGACACCGCCCCCCGCTTGGACACCCACTGTTTCTTACCCTCGCTTAGACATCCACAGTCTCTGTGGGTGGCTAAAAAAAGAGCGTCCTTTTTGACTATGAATTGGCTTATTTACGGTGGGTGTCCATGCGCGAAGGTGATGAGAGAAAGTGGGTGTCCATGAGGGTAGATGGAAGGTTTCTTCCGACCTAACGGATTTGCCAGCTTCGCTGGGCAAAAAAAAGCCCTAACCAAGGTTAGGGCTTTCGCATAAATGTTTTACACGTAATATGTGTTGATGCTTAGTGAACTGTTTTCACCGCTACGCTTGGCGTAAATTTTGGTTGAACAGCCATATCTTCAGATGGTGGAGCAAATTCCGTTAGGTTAATGCCTTCAACCGCAGACCTGTATTCATCTATAGTTGGGAAGCGACCTAATACTGTAGATAGCACTACAAGTGGGGTAGAACCTAGTAACGACTCGCCTTTTCTCTCTTCTGAATCTGCTACTACACGGCCTTGGAATAGGCGTGTAGAAGTAGCAATTACAGTGTCACCTGGTTCAGCCTTTTCCTGGTTACCCATGCATAGGTTACATCCGGGGCGCTCTAGGTACATAATGTTTTCGTACTTAGTACGTGCCGCTTCTTTTGGCTTAGCATCATCAAATTCAAAACCGGCATATTTAGTTAAAATATCCCAATCGCCTTCTGCTTTAAGCTCATCAACGATATTGTACGTTGGTGGTGCTACAACCAATGGTGCTTTAAATTCAACTTTACCATTTTGCTTTTCTAGGTTACGCAGCATTTGTGCAATAATTTGCATGTCGCCTTTGTGAACCATACATGAGCCAACAAAGCCCAAGTCCACAGACTTACCATCGTAATAAGATACGGTACGAATTACATCGTGGGTATAACGCTTAGAAACATCATCGTTATTTACGTCTGGATCAGCGATCATTGGCTCATCGATTTGGTCTAAATCAACCACCACTTCTGCGTAGTATTTCGCATTGTCATCTGGTGCAAGTGCTGGCTCTTCTCCAGATTTGATTTCAGCAATACGCTTGTCAGCTAAATCAATAAGGCCTTGAAGCATATTTGCGTCGTTATCCATGCCCTTGTCGATCATGATGTTGATACGCTTTTTAGCAAGCTCTAGCGACGCAATCATCGTCTCATCGTCTGAAATACAGATTGATGCCTTAGCTTTCATTTCAGCTGTCCAATCGGTAAACGTAAACGCTTGGTCAGCCAGTAATGTGCCGATTTGTACTTCAATCACGCGGCCTTGGAACACATTCTCACCGCCAAACTGCTTAAGCATTTGCGCTTGCGTAGCGTGTACCACATCACGGAAATCCATGTGGCTCTTCATGTGGCCTTTAAAGGTTACCTTTACTGACTCTGGAATGGGCATTGCCGCTTCACCTGTCGCAAGTGCTACCGCAACCGTACCTGAGTCGGCACCAAAGGCGACGCCTTTTGACATACGGGTATGGGAGTCACCACCAATAATAATGGCGCGATCATCAACCGTGATATCGTTCAATACTTTGTGGATAACATCGGTCATTGCGTGGTAAACGCCTTTAGGATCCCGTGCCGTAATAACACCAAAGTTGTTCATGAACGACATTAACTTAGGTATATTAGCTTGCGCTTTCTTATCCCATACCGATGCGGTATGACAGCCCGACTGGTATGCACCATCAACAAGCGGGGAAATCGTTGACGCAGCCATTGACTCAAGCTCTTGGCAGGTCATTGGACCGGTAGTATCTTGTGAACCCACAATATTTACTTTAACGCGTACGTCTGAGCCAGCGTGAAGCGGCGTTTCAGACTTAACCCCTACCGCATTGCGGTTAAAGATTTTTTCTACCGCTGTTAGGCCTTGGTTTGCTACAGACACTTCTTTTGATGGTGCGTAAACTTGAGGCACTTCGATACCGAGTGTGCTTGCTGCAAACGATTGAAGTTGCTTACCGAATGTCACCGCGTAAGAGCCACCGGCTTTCATAAATTCCATTTTTTGTGGCGTAAAGGCACTGGCTACATCAGCTACTACTTCTGTACCCTTGTAAAGTTTTTTCGCCTTGGTATCAATCGTTAATACTGTGCCGGTTGCAACCGAATACGCTTCTTCAAGCACTGGGTCGTCGTTAGCATCGCGAACAACTTCACCGTTTTCATCAGTTTTCTTAACCCAGTTTTTAAGGTCTAAGCCAATCCCGCCTGTTACATCTACCGTGGTTAGGAATATGGGGGCAATACCATTAGTACCGGCAACCACAGGGGCTTTATTCACAAATGGAATATACGGGCTCGCCGGTTCACCGGCCCATAATGCCACGTTATTCACACCAGACATACGTGACGAACCTACGCCCATGGTGCCTTTTTCAGCAATAAGCATAACCTTGGCGTTAGGATGCTTTTTACCGAGCTCAACAATTTCTTGCTGGGCTTCAGGCGTTATCATGCATTTGCCATGTAATTCGCGGTCTGCACGAGAGTGGGCTTGGTTACCAGGAGAAAGTAAGTCAGTAGAAATATCACCTTCTGCCGCAATGTATGTCACTACATCTATTTTTTCAGGCACATCAGGTAACTTAGTGAAAAACTCTGCCTTTGCGTAGCTTTCTAAGATGTCTTTTGCAATTGCATTGCCTGCTTTATAAGCCGCTTCTAAACGTTCAGTATCCGCCTCGTACAAGTAAACTTGTGTTTTTAGCACTTCAGCCGCTGGTTTTGCCACAGCGTCGTCGTCAGAAAGGGCTAGGTCAAGCAATACCTCTACAGATGGGCCACCTTTCATGTGAGAAAGAAGCTCTAAAGCAAATTCTGGTGTAATTTCAGCTACTTTTTCTTCGCCTAATACAATGGCTTTTAGAAACTCAGCTTTTACGCCAGCTGCGCTAGTGGTTCCCGGCAACGTATTGTAGATAAAGAAATTAAGTGAGTCTTCACGGTGCTCATTTTCAGTATCTTTGATTTGGGCAATGATTTCTGACAGTAAGTCAGCACTGTCGATAGGCTTTGGATGCAAACCAAGTTCCGTTTTACGGGTCTCGATTTCTGCCATGTATTCTGAATACAAACTCATATAATTCTCTCGGTCTTGGTTATACGTAGGTATTAGTTATACGTAGGGGTTGTAATACGTCGGAGTTAACCATGCGCATTTTTGAATCGCACTATCTTAACTGATTTTGCAGCCGCTGGTAATACGTGCAAAAGTGGACAAAGACGTTATGGCTTTGCAAAATGAAAACCGGTCGGTAATGTAAATGAAATAAATGTAAAGGAGACGCTTACCCCAAGATACAAAATACAAAAAAACAACTGCAAATCAACAACTAAAAGAAACCACCTGAAGTACTACAAGCCAACCGCTTTTGTAAATGAGAACTATTCACATAAGTAAGGTCACCGCTATTTATTTTAGGTATTTTCTATATTTATAATGGTTTGCGGTGTTTTTTCAATCACCCGGCCAAATTCGTCTAAAATAACCGAGTTGATTAACCCATTCTGCCATGTGAATTCATCAATATACCTGCGCTTAACTCTGCATTTAGAGCACTATAGCAGTGCAATTTCACTTCGCAGATACACGAATAAGTTGGCCTTTCTCGCCGTCGGTCAAAAGATAGATATTGCCGTCCTTTCCTATTGCTACATCGCGCAACCGTTTATTTACGCTAGGAAAGATTCGTTTTTGCTCAATTGGGCTTGAAGATATATCTAACGCATATATGGCGCGGGCTTTAAGTGCGGTTACTAACACATGATTATGTAAAGAAGGAAATGCGGGGTGAGCATAATACGTCATAGATGACGGTGCAATAGAAGGCGTCCAATCGACGATAGGGTCTACCATACCAGGATAGTGCTCAAAGGGAGATATACTTGCCCCTGAATAATCCTTGCCGAGGGTGACCACCGGCCAGCCATAATTATTTCCTGCTATAAGCTGATTAACTTCATCGCCGCCATCAGGGCCATGTTCGTGTAAAAGCAAAATACCGTCTGGTAAAGCTATAAGACCCTGGGGATTACGATGACCATAGGTATAAATGTAAGGTGCCTTAGGGAAAGGGGCCGAAGCGCTTGCCTCACCCGTGCTACTAAATCTAAGTACCTTTCCTAACTGTGAAGTAAGCAATTGCGCTTGCTCTCGAAAATCGAAACCATCTCCTGATGTAAGCAACCATTCATTATTATCTAGCGCAAGTAACTTCCCCCCATAGTGTACCGGTGTATCTTTCAGTGTATCCACAGAAAAAATAGCCGTGACCTCACTAAAATCAGCGCTATTATGCGCTAGTGTAGCGCGCACCACCGCTAAATGATTTTGTGCTTTACTGCCCTTTGAATAAGAAAAGAAAACGTTTTTTGAATAAGTGAAATCAGTAGCGAGTTCCACATCAAGCACTCCCCCTTGGCCTTCAGTGTACAATTGGGGAAGATCAAGCCTAGAGCGCTCAACATCGCCATTTGGTGCGACAAATACTAACTCGCCATTACGAAGTGTAATAAGCCAGCGTAGATCGGGTAACTGCACCATAGCTTTAGGATAGGAGAGGCTACTTGTTAATGTAGTAAGTGTATACGCTGTCTCATGTACCCTTTCACTTGCACCCACGAACAAGCTAATCAGCCCTGCCATAATTACTCCCCCTCTCATTATCACCTCTCCTTTAGATATGTATTTAGGCCCGAGCATGTTAAACCACATTGTTTTAGTGATAATGGCAATACCGCACTGAGAAAGCCATACCATTTGCTCACAATTCATATAGGAAATAAATGTAAGGCTTTGCTATGGTGCACTAGAGACCTCTAACTTTGATTCGTGATTAAATATGCAAAATAAGCAGCCTCGTTTTACAAAGCTTTCGAAATTCACACGATGGTTTGCAATACAGTTTTTCCCTGCATGGTTAGTGACGTTTGCTTTTGCATCACTCTTTCATACTCTTTGCGTGCTTGTTAACCTATCCGCCTTAGACGTTTTTATTCCTTGGTTTACTTGGCTCACAACTATCGTTGGAGATTTCATTGGTTTATTACCTACTTATGGGGTAATTATCGCCGTCGCCTTGTGTATTGCATTCGGTGCAACCATCACTCTTATCCGATGGTGCCAGCAATCAGCGCGCCCTCTTTCTGCCCTACCTATACTTTTACTTTTTAGTTTATCGGGCGGGGTAGCAATAGCAGTAACATTGCTTGCTATGCAGCCTATTATGAATATCACCCTCATCGCAGGTTCAAGAGGAACCTTAGGCTTTATGCTGCAAAGTGGAGCCGGGGTGTTAGGCGGCGCACTATTTGGTCTAAGAAGTATACAGAAACAAAATATTAATTATTGATAACGGGCGCATTCATCACTCAGAAAAATAGTTCGTTATAATGTAATTAGTATGTAAATAAAAATACACCTTTGCTACTGTTACCCTATTAACAGGCTAATTGGATGATGTTTTATGATTAACTACCCCGACAGTGTCACCAACCTTGCAGATTACATAGAAAGCGTACTGGAAAAATACGCGGACAACCCTGCCTATACCGCATTAGGTCAAACACTTACGTTTAAAGATATTGATGAAAAATCTGCTGCCTTAGCACGTTATTTTATACATAGCGCAAAATTAAAAGCCGGCGATAGAATTGCTATTCAGCTACCTAATCTCATTCAAAACCCAATTGCTGTATATGCTGCCTTACGCGCTGGTTTAGTTGTGGTAAACACCAACCCTCTTTACACTGAAAGGGAGATGAAACATCAATTTACTGATAGCGGAGCCTGTGCTCTTATCATCTTAAGTGACTTGTATCCAAAATTTGCGGCAATAGAAAATGACACGCAAATTTCTACCGTTATCACTACGTCAGCCACTGAACTACTCGACCCAGCGACAGCTGCGGAAATAGGTAATACCGTGTCGCTGTCACAGGCCATTAGTGAAGGAGAAGAACAGCCATCTTTTAACAGAAAGGCTATGCAGTTAGATGACTTAGCAATGCTACAATATACCGGTGGCACTACTGGCGTGTCTAAAGGTGCGGCGTTAAGCCATAAAAACATTTTGGCCAACTGTATCCAAATGATCGACCGTTTGGGCGGCGAATTCGAAGAGGGCAAAGAAATTGTGGTTTGCCCACTGCCCTTGTACCATATTTACGCGTTTACCGTATGCATGATGGCACTCTTCTCCAAAGGCAGTCAAATCCTTCTTATCCCAAACCCGCGGGATATAGACGGCTTTATACAAACGCTTAAACCCTACTCAATAACCGCATTCGCCGGTATTAACACACTGTTTGTTGGTCTTGGACGTCATCCTGAATTTGCTAAATTAGACTTTTCTCGTCTTCATCTAACCATGTCGGGGGGAACCGCCCTTACCCAAGGCGCAGTCTCAATTTGGAAAGACGTAACTGGTAATATGATCACCGAGGGCTACGGCCTATCAGAAACTGCGCCGGTTGTATCGTTTAATCTCCCAGGCCAAGAAGAAATCGGTACTGTTGGCATGCCTTTACAAGATACCGAAGTCGCCTTACTTGATGTGAACGATGAACCAGCAGGTCAGGGGGAATCCGGACAAATTGCCGTACGTGGGCCTCAAGTAATGCTAGGGTATTGGAATCGAGACGATGAAACCGCCAAAGTCATGACAAAAGATGGTTTTTTCAAAACCGGTGATATCGGCATACGCGTTGAGTCTGGAGCGATTAAGATAGTCGATCGCCTCAAAGATATGATTATAGTTTCAGGCTTTAACGTTTATCCTAATGAAATTGAAGATGTACTTACATCACATCCGGATGTCATGGAAGCCGCGGTTGTGGGGCAACCCGATGACAGGACGGGGGAAAAAGTATGTGCGTTTATTACCGTAGGCAAAGCCCTTAATACCGAAGAGGTTATCGACTACTGTAAGAAGCACCTAACTAACTATAAAATACCTAAGCGCATAACTGTACTTGAGGAACTTCCAAAATCTACCGTAGGTAAAATTCTTCGTAGGGAGCTTCGCTCGGCATAGACGTTGACACTAATATAGCCTCAGGCTATTCACCATAGTGAATAGCCTTGTTTTTTATTAAAAATTCTGTCCATCGTCCTACCTTTCTGCTTTCGTGTTATCTCCCTCTTAATTTCAACATTTCCCCTTGTGTCCCCTCCATCCTACCAACGTGCACTACTTAACAAGTAGTGGAACCAGAAAACCAGCAATATTTAGCATAAGATAGATAAATAAAATTATTCGTAAATTTCGATTGAACCTATACAGAATTTAGAATTGGGTTATTCAATTCCCCACCCTATATAGGCGGTGGAGGAACACACATGAAAAACACATTTATATTCGCATTACTTTTATTCACTGTTTTAACACCTGCTTACGCTAACCACGGATATGCCATCGATTTCATTCGAGGCGAAGGCTCGGTAAACGGCATCAAGTTAGCTTACCAATACAATATCGATCAGCCCTTAGATATTTCATGGCCGCTTACTTTAACTATGGAGACCAGTGCCAACTTCTGGGAATATGGAGAGCAAAACAAATACGACTCCAACGTTGTACTCGCGCTTTCACCTATAGTGCGATTGCCTATCGGCACAGCATTTAATAAGCCCGTGGAATTAGAGTTAGGCATAGGGGTTTCGTTGTTGGATGATACCCAGTTCGCTGGAAAGGACGTATCAACACATTATCAATTTGAAGATCGAATTGGCTTTTCTACTACCTTCGGCAAAAGTAATGAGTATCGAGTATCACTCAGGTATCTCCATTATTCAAATGCCGGCTTTAAAAAGCCAAACCCAGGCCTAGACTTTCTGTCTCTCTCATTCAGCCAAAGGCTATAGTCACTGCGGGACACCCACATATTGCAGTTTTTGGACACCCACACCTTGTGGACACCCACACTTTAAGTTGAAAACTAAACCAAGCTGACCCCACCCCACACCTATTTATGTGGATGTCTATGGCGTCAGTTTTGTGGGCGTCCGAGGAGTTTGGACACCCACCCCTCGTGGACACCCACACTTTAAGTTGAAAACTGAACCAAGCGTAAGCGTACGGCTAACACATCTTTAGTTCCGTTTTAGATCGGGCATGCTATTGAAATAGCCAATCTACAACAGGATCTTAATCGTTGGATATGAAAGTTGATGTACTCGGTAGACGAACGTTCAGC